>NZ_JBBEUC010000001.1:0-1633589 GCF_037402555.1 Pedobacter sp. GR22-6 | reverse complement strand
CTGTCATGCTTTAGATGCCAAGTCTCTGGGGCCATCCTTTAAAGCAGTTGCCCTAAAATACAAAGGCAGTAAAACTGCAGAATCAGCACTTACTAAGAAGGTGATCAATGGCGGTTCCGGCGTCTGGGGCGATGCGATGATGCCTGCGCATTCCTCAATGCCAGTAAGTGAAGTCAGCTCTATTGTAAAATACATCCTAAGCCTGAGCCAAAAAGCCCCGGCCAGCAAAAACCTGCCTGTAGTAGGAAGCTACACAACGAATGTAAAGCCAGACCAAACCAATAAAGGCACATTTATATTCCGTGCCGCCTATAAAGACCGCGGGAGCAAATTTGCCCCTGCGCAATCCGGAGAAAACATTGTGGCACTGCGCCATCCAAACATTCCGGTGAACAATACCGATGGCTCCAGAGAGATGGATTTCAATAAAGACAGAACCCTGGCTGTATCCAAATCCGCAGGCGCTTTCCTACATATGAAGGAAGTAGACCTTACAGAGCTCAAAGGTATAGAGTTTGCTATAAACGGAGAGCCCAAAGGAAGCATCGAAATCCACCTGGACTCGCCAACAGGCCCTATTATCGGAAAGACTGAAGGCACTTCCGCAATTGCCAATCTGCAAGCCACAAAAGGCAAGCGAAACCTGTGGTTTGTATTTTCTGAAAAAGGCAGCCAGGTAAGTGCTCTCAGAATGTTAAGTTTATAGTACAAATGGTTGATGGGTTGTTTAGGTGAGTCTCTTGACCCGCCTGAACAACCTATTTTTTTGGCTTCCCATACAGTAGCGTCAAAATCTTACATCTTCCTGAATTGCCTCTTTAGCGTATTGCGTACGCCTTTTGCCGCTCGAAAGTCGTACAGTAGACGGAGAAGAGACGGAGCGGAGCTGGAAAAGAGCGAAACTCATGTGTAACAAATTTCTGAAGGAACTAGGTTATGGCCTTATTTTTGTCTAGATTTAAAAAAATAAATCTAGACAAAATGAAGTATTCGATATCAGATCTTGAACAGCTGTCGGGTGTGCAAACGCATACCATCAGGATCTGGGAGCGAAGGTATCATGCTTTGGAACCATTACGTTCGGCAGGAAATACACGCTTTTATGATGACCAGCAACTTAAACGCTTGCTAAACATCGTGGGACTGAACGAGCGTGGTATGAAAATTTCCCAGGTCTGTGCCTTATCCGATCAGGAAATGACCAGGCTATTGGAAGAACAGCTTAGCCAGGCGATATCTCTCGATACTCATTTTGAGTATTACATCTCTCAAATGCTGCGCCATGGCATGGCCTATGATGAACATCACTTTGACGCCTTGATCACAGAATGTATAGCTGAGTATGGACTGGCCAAATCTTATAAATGGGTGATCTATCCGTTATTGGTCAGACTTGGTCTCATGTGGCGGCAAGATCATATTTGTCCGGCCCAGGAACATTTTATGTCCAACATTTTAAGGCAAAAACTCTACAAGGCAATAGACGAACTCCCCATCAGATCATCCTCCGCGAATACTTGGCTGTTGTTTCTTCCGGAAGATGAAGGTCACGACATCGGTTTACTTTTTGCGCATTATGTACTGAAAGCAGCTGGACAAAAAGTAATTTTCCTCGGGAGCAGAGTACCTCTAACCTCGCTTGAAGATGCCATGAAGAATGAAAGTGTTACACAACTCTTGCTATTTATGATACGTCCCAGGCCAGTTTCCGAAGCCAATTCCTATCTTACTGAACTTGGCAACAAGTTTAGTCATGCCAAGATCCGACTTGCGGGCAATGGAAAATTAATTAAGGACCTGAAACTTCCGGCTAATGTCAGTTGGTTTCAATCCATCGAAGAATTTGAACACATCATCAGCACCTTGATCAATGCCAATTAATGCAAATAAAAAACAACAAGACCTGGCAGTTATAGGCGCAGGTTTTGCGGGCATCAGCGCTGCGGCTTATCTGGCCAAAGCTGGCTATAACGTAGATGTCTATGAGAAAAATTCAAGTGCAGGGGGGAGAGCTAGGCAGTTGAGTACGGATCAGGGCTATACCTTTGACATGGGCCCGAGCTGGTACTGGATGCCAGATGTCTTTGAAAAATTCTTCAATGACTTTGGATATAAGGCCAGTGACTTTTATGAGCTGGAGCTATTGGATCCTGGATTTACCGTCGTTTTCCCAGAACAGGAAGTGATGGACATTCCCGCCGACTTTGAAAGCCTTTGCAATCTATTTGAAACGATAGAAGCAGGTAGCTCAGCTAAACTCAGACAGTTTTTGGCCGGTGCCGAATTTAAATACAAGGTCGGTGTAGAAAAACTGGTTTACAAACCCGGACTTTCTGTACTCGAATTTGCGGACATGGATTTGATCAGGGGTATGTTTAAGCTCCAAGTCTTTACATCATTCAGCAAACACGTAAAGCAATATTTCAAACATCCCAAGCTCATTGCACTTATGGAATTTCCTGTGTTGTTTTTGGGTGCAACTCCAGAAGACACTCCGGCCTTATATAGTTTGATGAACTATGCCGGACTAAAACTGGGAACCTGGTACCCAAAAGGGGGATTTGGAAAGGTAATCGAAGGAATGAAGAAAGTAGCAGAGGCACAGGGTGCAAAGTTCCATTTCGACGAGCCTGTAGTGCAATTTGTGGTTCATAACCAGAATATCACTGAACTCATTTCCAGTAAAAAAACCAAAAGCTACGCAGGGCTGATTGCAGCGGCAGATTATCACCACGTGGAAGATAAATTACTCGGCCAGGACTATAGGAATTATTCCGAGGAGTATTGGGACAAACGTGTGCTGGCGCCTACCTGTCTGATATTTTATTTGGGTATCAGCAAAAGGGTACCACGGCTCAATCACCACACTCTTTTCTTTGATGAAGACCTCAAGCAGCATGCGAAGGAGATCTATAAAGAGCCACAATGGCCGTCAAAACCTTTGTTTTATGTTTGCTGCCCTTCGAAAACAGATGACAGCGTAGCGCCAGAAGGATGTGAAAATCTATTTGTACTGATGCCGCTAGCTGTGAATGTAGAGGACAATGAGGCATTGCGGGAACAGTATTTCGAAGTAATTATGCAGCGACTAGAAGACTACTGCGGCACAGCGATCCGGCAATTCATCAAGTACAAGAAAAGCTATTGCCTAAGCGATTTCGTTTCGGATTACAATTCCTACAAAGGGAATGCCTATGGGCTGGCCAATACCCTGATGCAAACTGCTAACCTGAAACCTTCCTTAAAAAACAAAAAAATCGCTAACTTGTGTTATGCAGGTCAGCTTACCGTTCCTGGTCCGGGCGTGCCGCCCTCCATTATATCCGGCAACGTAGCCGCAAACCAATTGATCAAACACCTAACCACTACCTGATATGAAAGAGCTATTTGACCAGTTATCTGCCGAATGCAGCAAGATCACGACCCAGCGCTACAGCACCAGTTTTTCCTTAGGCATCTACTTTCTGCACAAAAAAATGCGCGAACCAATTTATGCAATTTATGGCTTTGTGAGGCTGGCTGATGAGATTGTAGATAGTTTTCATGATTTCGACAAGAGTTATTTATTGGATAAGTTTAAAAAAGATTGTTTTGAGGCTATTGAGCAGCGAATCAGCCTGAATCCTGTACTGAATTCTTTCCAAAAGGTGGTAAATGCTTACCAGATCGAAAGAGAATTGATAGATTTGTTTCTGCAAAGCATGGAAATGGACCTTAAACAACACGAATATACCCCTGAAAAATATGAGCAGTACATTTTGGGTTCTGCCCAGGTGGTAGGACTGATGTGCCTGAGGGTATTTACAGAAGGCGATGAGCGGAGATATGCAGAACTCAAAGATTCTGCAATGAAATTGGGATCTGCCTTTCAGAAGGTCAATTTTCTGCGTGATGTGAATGCTGATTTCAATCACCTGAGCCGGACGTATTTCCCGAATGTAGACCTGACCTCATTTTCCAATCTGGAGAAACAGTTGATTGAACAGGAAATAGAGGAGGAATTTAAAGCGGCACTAGCGGGCATTAGGCAATTGCCACCCGCTGCCCGCAGTGGTGTGTATCTTGCCTATATTTACTACAAGGAACTGTTCAACAAGATCAAAAATGCCAGTGCGGAAAAAGTAATGTCCAAGCGGATCAGGATCTCCAACGGCCAAAAATTTAGCCTGATGTTCGATTCGATGATTCGGTACAAAATGAATGCAATATGAAGGTTTTGCTTTCCTTATTGATTTGCTTTATAAACCTGTATGTATATTCAGATGAAGCTAAAGTACAGGATTTAAGGAAGCTCTTTTATGCTGCCGAAAACAGCAGAACAGCCTATCAGAAGCTGGCCGCATCTGTAGCCGGCATTGATACTAAATCGGCACCCATATTAGTTTGTTATAAAGGAGTGACAGAAATGATGGCAGCAAAGTATACCCTAAACCCCTTCAGCAAGATGAGTAGTTTTAGAAAGGGGAAGTCACTGCTCGAAAAAGCTGTGAAGCAGGATCCCGAGCACCCGGAAATTCGTTTTCTGAGGTTTTCGGTGCAAACCAATCTTCCTGGCTTTCTGGGTTATGATGAGCATATACAGGAGGACAAACAGGCATTGCTGAAGCAGCTCCCAAACATAGAAGATAAAGATTTGAAAAATAAGGTAATACAATACCTTTCCTCATCTAAATATTGCAGTGAAGAGGAAAAGAAAAATATAGCGAAATGACAGAAAATGTAATACTCGTAGATACCCAGGACAAGGAAATAGGTACCATGCCCAAACTGGAGGCACACCTTGAAGGCTTGCTTCACCGTGCATTTTCTATATTTATCTTCAACAGTCAGGGCGAACTACTGCTTCAACAGCGCGCATTGGATAAATACCACTCGGGTGGTAAATGGACCAATACCTGTTGCAGCCACCCAAGACCTGGTGAGGATACTTTGACGGCCGCCAATCGCAGACTGCGGGAGGAAATGGGCATGAATGCGGAGCTTTCACATGCCTTTAGTTTTACTTACCAGGCAGATTTGCTGGACGGACTGACGGAGAACGAATTTGATCATGTGTATTTTGGGATCAGCGATGATGCCCCGGTGATGAACCCGGAAGAGGTAGCCGACTATAAGTACTTAGACATGAGCGCCTTATCAAATGATATAGAGAACTGTCCTGATGACTACACTGCCTGGTTAAAAATTTGTTTCAACAGGGTAATGGATAAATACCCCCAATTATTTTAGAAAGATGAACCATTGGATAATCAATTTTTTGATCGTGTTTGCCACTTTCATCGCGATGGAAGGAGTGGCCTGGCTGGCGCATAAATACATCATGCACGGCTTATTATGGAGTCTTCACAAAGATCACCATAAAAAAGAGGGAGATGGTTTTCTGGAGCATAATGACTTCTTCTTTATCATCTTTGCCATCCCTGGAATCCTAAGCCTTGCACTGGGATCTTTTTACGGTTATGAGCACCTGCTATGGGTGGGGGTAGGCATTATCGTCTATGGTCTGGCATACTTCCTTGTGCATGACATTTTCATTCATCAGCGGTTTAAAATATTCAGAAATGCCGACCATTGGTATTTCAAGGCCATACGGAGGGGGCATAAAATGCACCATAAACATACCGGCAAAGAAGACGGAGAATGTTTTGGTATGCTTTGGGTACCACTGAAGTATTTTTTGGAAACGAGAAAGAAGGGTAAAGTATGAAGTTTACCTATTTGCTGATTGATTTTTTCACGATCATCGTTCCTTTTATTTTTTCTTTTCACCCGAAACTCAACTTTTACAAGACCTGGAAAGCTTTTTTTCCTGCGGTGCTGATCACTGGTCTGGTTTTCGTCCTTTGGGACATTTACTTCACTTCCATAGGTGTATGGGGTTTTAATAAACAATACCTGATTGGCAGCAGAATCGGTAATTTACCTGTCGAGGAAGTCTTATTTTTTTTATGTATCCCTTATGCCTGCGTATTTACCTACCATTGCCTGGATCTTTTTATTAAAAAAGCGATGAGCGCATCGTTAGAGCGGATGCTTACTCCGGCTTTTATCGTTGCATTTGCCATTACCGGGCTATTGTCAACTTCGCAGATCTACACCTGTGTTACTTTTTTGGGTCTTTCGGTGCTCTTGTTTCTTGCTAAGTATGTCTTGAAGGTCGGCTGGCTGGATAAATTTTATGTGATCTATGCTGTACTGCTTTTCCCTTTTACCATTGTGAACGGCTTGTTGACGGGTACGGCACTTGAAAATCCGGTGGTCTGGTATAATGAGTCCCAGATCTTTGGCCTGAGGCTACTTACGATCCCGGTAGAAGATGTCTTTTACGGGATGGCACTCATCTTATTGAACCTGCTCATTTATAAACACCTCATTAGGCGAGCAGATAAACTGAGCGGGAAATTGTAGCTTTGACGCATGAATTATAGTCCACCACAATTCAGAACGGTTAACGTGACGCGCTATGTGACACCATTACGCGAAGGCGGTTCGATGCCGGCAATCGCCGAGGCAGATGATGATTTCCTTTATGTGTTGAAGTTTCGCGGTGCGGGGCAGGGTCTGAAAGCACTGATTGCAGAGATCATTGGCGGTGAGATTGCCAGGGCATTAGGTTTTAAAATACCGGAGTTGGTATTCGCCAATTTAGACGAAGCCTTTGGGCGCACAGAGCCTGATGAAGAGATTCAGGATTTACTGAAAGCGAGTGTGGGCCTGAACCTTGCACTGCATTACCTGTCCGGTTCCATCACCTATGATCCTGCAGTAACGACTATAGATCCGAGACTGGCTTCGGAAATTGTCTGGATGGACGCCTTACTGACGAATATGGACCGCACGCCAAAAAACACCAATATGCTGCTCTGGCATAAGGAACTCTGGCTGATCGACCATGGGGCATCCCTCTATTTCCACCATTCGATGCACAACTGGGAAGAGCAGGCTAAAAGACCGTTTGCATTGATCAAAGACCACGTCCTGTTGCCCCAGGCTGCAGAACTGGAAGCAGTGGATTTAGCCTTTAAAGCCATCCTAACAGACGAGCTCATTGACGCGATCGTACAAATTATTCCCGCGGAATGGTTAGAGGAAACTTCCGATGATGAGGGAGGTGAAGCGCGTCGTGAGATTTACGCACAATTTTTGAAAACCAGATTAGCCAATTCAGACATTTTTGTAAAAGAAGCACAACATGCAAGAACAACACTTATTTGAGTACGCTGTTCTGCGTGTAGTACCCCACGTGGAGCGTGAAGAATTTATTAATGTTGGTGTCATATTATACTGCGCCAAACAGCGCTTTCTAAAGACTTTATACCATGTCGACGCCCAACGCTTGAAAGCAATTTGTGCGAAGATAGACCTGGAGGAGATTGAAGCTAACCTGCATTCCTTCCAAAGAATCAGTAACGGTGAAGGCGGTAGTGGCCCTATTGGTCAGCTGGATATGCCATCGCGCTTCCGCTGGCTAACGGCAACAAGGAGCACTGTGGTTCAGACTTCAAAGGTGCATCCTGGCTTCAGTAAGGATGCAGGTCATACGCTGAATAGATTGTATCAGGAATTGGTTTTATTGCCATAATTTCATTCCTTTATGGTTTAAACAAAACCAAGAGCAATGAACGAGGAGTTTTATCTTCATATTTATCATAAACAGCACCAAATAGAGGCCGTCCCCTCCAATCAGGAAATTGCAGATTGGGCCATGAGCCTGATGAACGTGTTGTATCCTGAGCGGTTGACTACACCAGACTATTCCCTCAACGAGATCAAAAGGATACTGGACCGGCAACAAAAAGCATTGGTCATGTTGTTGAACTCAACCAAGGTATGCGAGCATTACGATAATGAAGCGATAGCGGCTTCATTCTTCGAAGGCTTACCCGAGCTGTACCGTAAGATGAACACTGATATCAGTGCTATCCTGGCTGGAGATCCGGCAGCAAAAAGCGAATTTGAGATCATCAGGAGTTATCCTGGTTTTCTGGCTATTGCACTTTACCGGATTGCACATGTCCTGCTTAATGCCAATATACCGATCATACCCAGGATATTGACGGAGTATGCACATTCCATCACCGGCATAGATATCCACCCGGCCGCCCGCATTGGAGAATACCTTTTTATTGACCATGGCACCGGTATTGTGATTGGTGAGACGACCGTCATTGGAGATCATGTAAAATTGTACCAGGGCGTCACTTTAGGAGCACTTAGTGTAGAGAAATACATGGCAAACACAAAAAGGCACCCTACGATAGAAGACCACGTCATCATCTATTCAGGAGCTACAATCCTGGGAGGAGATACGTTAATTGGTGCAAATAGCACTGTCGGCGGAAACGTCTGGATCACCAAAAGTGTACCGGCGAACTGCACAGTTTATCACCAATCGACCATTAAAGTTATTGAAACTAAACAACCAGATTAGCATGGGAAATATCATTGAATGCGTAGGAAATACCCCTTTGGTAGAAATACAAAAGCTTAATAAGAAGGCGGGGGTGAAGATATTTGCCAAGCTTGAAGGCAATAATCCTGGCGGCAGTGTAAAAGACAGGGCGGCGCTAAATATGATCCGCAGTGCCATGGAGCGAGGGGAAATCCAAAAAGGGACGCGCCTCATTGAAGCCACGAGCGGAAATACCGGAATTGCACTAGCGATGATCGCCAGCATCTATGATTTGGAAATTGAGCTCGTGATGCCTTCAAATTCTACACGTGAACGTACATTGACTATGGAAGCTTTTGGTGCCAAGGTGACTTTACTGGATTCTATAGAAACCTGCAGGGATTATGCGGAAGAAAAGGGTACTCAGCCGGGGTATTTCCTGTTGAACCAATTTGCCAATCCCGACAACTACCTGGCGCATTACAAAACTACAGGACCGGAGATCTGGAAGGATACCGAAGGGCAGATTACTCATTTCGTCAGCTCTATGGGAACTACCGGAAGTATTATGGGAAATTCCATGTACCTGAAAGAACAAAACCCGAATGTACAGATTGTAGGATGCCAACCGACAGAAGAATCTTCTATTCCCGGAATCAGGAGGTGGCCGGAAGCTTACCTGCCAAAAATATTTGATGCCAGCAGGGTAGACCGTGTGATGGATGTTTCACAGCAGGAAGCTACCGAAATGGCACGCAAAATGGCGAAAACAGAGGGAATATTTGCAGGGATGAGCAGCGGGGGAGCAATGGCCTGTGCATTGCGACTTGCCGAAGAGCTGGAATCCGGCCTCATCGTATTTATAGCATGCGACCGTGGTGACAGATATCTGAGCAGCGATTTGTTCGGATAATTGTTTTTTAACTTTAAAGCTTTAAATTTAGCTTTTACAACGATAACGATTGCGTAAATAATTTCTGCCGGAAATAATTATTAATTACAATAATTATGTAGAATTGTTTTAGACACCATAAATTTTGTATGAGCATATCTAAAGTATTTTTAAAGAATATAAAGAATGAAAACGTTATCATTCCGGCACAGTCACTTTTCAATTTGCCGGAGAAAGTATTGCAATTTGGCACAGGCGTACTGTTAAGGGGCCTTACTGATTACTTCGTAGACAAGGCCAACCGGAATGGCACATTTAACGGCCGTATCGTGGTCGTGAAGTCGACCAGTAAAGGTGGAACTGCTGAATTTGATCAGCAGGACAGCTTGTATACCATTTGCGTCCGTGGAATCCAAAATGGACAAAACGTAGAAGAAAACATCGTTTCATCCGCCATTAGCCGTGTACTTACGGCTGACACCCAATGGGAAGATGTCTTAAAAGCAGGAGCAAATGCAGAGGTAAAAGTAATAGTAAGCAATACTACAGAAGTTGGCATCCAACTGGTACAGGAGCAAATCAATGCTGGTACACCCTCTTCTTTTCCTGCAAAATTATTGGCGGTACTTTACCATCGCTACCAGGCACTGGGCGACAGGACGAATGCCGATATCGTAGTCATAGCCACTGAGCTTATTCCTGACAATGGAAAAAAACTAGAAAGCATTGTGCATGAACTTGCAAACTACAATGAACTGGAACCAAGTTTCCTTTCCTGGTTGAAGGCCCATGTGTTTTTCTGCAATTCATTGGTCGACAGAATCGTACCAGGAAGACCTGAAGGTTCTACTCTAGCTAAAATTGAAGATGAACTGGGTTATGATGACCAGCTTTTGCTGGTTGCTGAGCCTTACCGTTTATGGGCTATTGAAGGAGACCAGCGCGTGTCGGAGCTCCTTGATCTGGAATCTTCAGATGCAGGAGTGATCGTAAAACCAGATATAGAGATTTACCGCGAGTTGAAAGTGAGACTATTGAATGGCACACATACATTATCCTGTGGAATTGCACAATTGTCGTGCATAGATACCGTAGCCAATGGTATGGCCGATGATGCGATCAGAACTTACATCAGCAATGTGATGAAAAATGAGATCATCCCTGCGATTCCCTATGAAGTTCCGGGAACTGAAGCCATGGATTTTGCTGATGCTGTGCTTGATCGCTTTGCCAATCCATATATCGAGCATCTCTGGATCAACATCACATTCCAGTACACGATGAAGATGAAGATCAGGATCTTACCTGTTTTGTTCCAGTATTACAAAATCAACAACAAAGTACCTGCAGACATTGCGTTCGGTTTTGCTGCTTTCCTGCTGTTCATGCGTACTGCAGAAGCTTCGGGCAATCAATATTTTGGCAATTACAGGGGTAATACCTATCCGATCAATGATGATCAGGCCGCTTATTTCAGTGACAAAACCAAAGTAGAAGACGCAGATTATGTCCGCATTGTACTTTCAGAAGAAAGCCTATGGGGAGCAGACCTTTCCCAGCTCAAAGGATTTGTAGAAGCTGTAGACCAACATTATCAATACATTTTAACCCATGACATCAAAAAAGCTTTAATCAGCATTTAAACCAACAAAACACACAAAAACCAAATATAATGAACGAAAAAAAAGTAACCAATTACAGGTGGACGATCTGTGCCATGTTGTTTTTTGCTACCACGATCAACTATCTGGACAGGCAAGTACTCTCTCTGACCTGGAAAGATTTTATAGTTCCCGAATTCCATTGGACGAATAGCGATTATGGAAATATTACTTCACTCTTTTCCATTTTCTATGCCGTCTCCATGTTGTTTGCAGGACGGTTCGTAGACTGGCTGGACACAAAAAAAGGCTTTCTATGGGCCATTGGAGTCTGGTCTTTCGGAGCCTGCTTACATGCCTTTTGTGGAATAGCCACAGCAGGCGTACTGACGGGAAACTGGCTGGTGGGATTTGAAGGTGCGAAAGAGTCACTATTATTGGTGAAAGATACAGGTACAATCATTACAGTAAGTGTGACCCTCTTTATTTTTGCCCGCTTTGTGCTTGCAGTAGGAGAGGCTGGTAATTTTCCAGCTGCAATAAAAGCAACAGCGGAATATTTCCCTAAAAAAGACAGGGCCTTTTCTACCAGTATTTTCAATGCGGGAGCCACCGTGGGTGCTTTGGCGGCACCGATAACGGTACCTTTTATCGCAGCAAAGTGGGGCTGGGAGATGGCATTTATCATCATTGGGGCACTTGGCTTCGTATGGATGGGTTTTTGGATCTTTGTTTACCGTAAGCCAGAATTGCACCCTAGGGTAAATGCGGCAGAGCTGGAATACATACAGCAGGATCTAATTTCAGACAGGAAATTGGTTGATTATGTAGAAGAAACCACTACAAAAGCCTCATTTGTTGATTGTCTCAAATTTAAACAGACCTGGGCATTTGCCTTTGGCAAATTTATGACCGATGGTGTCTGGTGGTTTTTCCTGTTCTGGACACCAGCATATTTGAGTTCTGTATATGGGATGGACTCAACACAAAGCGCATTTCCTTTATTTGTACTTTACATGATCACATTATTATCGATCATTGGTGGTTGGTTGCCGACATATTTCGTAGAAAAAAAAGGTATGAATCCCTATGAAGGAAGGATGAAAGCCATGCTTATATTTGCTTTTTTCCCCTTGCTGACACTAATAGCACAGCCGCTTGGCTATATTACCTACTGGATTCCCGTACTCGTTATCGGCATCGCAGGTGCAGCACACCAGGCCTGGTCTGCAAATATATTTACGACTGTCGGTGATATGTTTCCTAAAAAAGCCATTGCAACCGTGACTGGTATAGGCGGAATGGCCGGAGGAATCAGTTCTTTTATCATCAATAAAAGTTCAGGCGTATTATTTGATTACGCTGGAAGAACACAAATGACTTTCATGGGTTTCAAAGGTGAAGAAGCCGGGTATTTTATTATATTTTCGATTTGCTCGGTCTGTTATTTGATTGGCTGGTCAGTGATGAAATCATTGGTGCCTAAGTATAAACCGATCACTGGGTTATAACTATCACTCATAGGTAGGTGAGAAAAGGCTTTATCAACTATGATAAGGCCTTTTCATTTTGTCGGACGCTACCCAATGCTAAAAACGCTTAATGAAAAGACAGTAGCACAGAAAAAGGAATGACCATTATTCTTTTCTTTGTTGTAACCAAAAATGAAATCATTAAGTATGAAAAAGATCAATCTACTGGCAATAGTCATGACGCTGCTCGTCAGTCATGCATTTGCTCAAAAGAATTATTTGCAGGAATCTAAGGCAGAGAAGGCCAAACGCATGCAGTGGTGGGACGATGCTACTTTCGGCATGTTCATTCACTGGGGGCTTTATGCTGTGCCTGCGGGCGAATATAATGGAAAAGGCGGTGGTGCCGAGTGGATTATGGAAACACATAAGATTCCTGTATCTGCCTATGAGAAATTTGCCGGGCAATTTAATCCACAGCAGTTTAACGCAAAAGAGTGGGTGCGGGTAGCAAAGGATGCCGGCGCAAAATACATCGTCATTACTTCCAAACACCATGATGGATTTAGTATATGGGACAGTAAAATCACCAATTACGACATTATGGATGCTTCTCCCTTCAAACGCGACATTCTTAAGGAACTATCCGAGGCCTGTAAAGCGGCCGGCATCCAGTTTGGTCTGTACCATTCCATTATGGATTGGCATCAGCCAGATGCGAAATCGAAGGACTATCCACATCAAAGCACAGAAAACCCTGATTTTGCAAAGTACAGGGACGAATACCTGAAGCCCCAACTTGCAGAATTGATCAAAAAATATAACCCAAGTATTCTCTGGTTTGATGGAGAATGGATTCCTGAATGGACAGAAGAACAGGGGAAGGACTTATATAACTACCTGCGCAGGCTGAAGCCATCTCTAATCATAAACAACAGGGTCGGTAAAGGCCGGAGCGGTATGCAAGGGATGAACAAATATGAAAATGCAGCAGGTGATTTCGGTACACCGGAGCAGGAAATCCTAAAAAATGCTTCACAGGATTATTGGGAAAGCTGTATGACTTTAAATAACAATTGGGGTTTTGTTAAGAACGATAACAATTGGAAATCTACTCAAACTCTGGTCGATAATCTCGTCGACATCACCGCCAAAGGTGGAAATTATCTTTTGAATATTGGGCCTTCCGCAGAAGGACTGATTCCTGAACCTGGTGTTGTACGCCTTGCGGAGATGGGGCAATGGATGAAGATCAATAGTGAGGCCATTTATAATACCAAAGGACTGAACAATTATAAGGAAGGTGAACATATCAGGTTTACCAGCAGCAACAATGGTAAATCCGCCTACGTAATTTTTAACAAAGTGGCGGGCAATGAAATTAAATTCAGCCTGTTGACACCGAAGGCTGGTTCAAAGGTATATTTATTGGGGTGGGACAAACCCCTGGCCTGGTCCATAAAAGATGGAACTACAGTGGTAAAACTGCCGGCAGAACTCCCAGGGAGCTTTGCCTGGACTTTGAAAATCCAACCATGAGGAAATTATTTATATTTCAGTTATTGATTTTCAGTATTGCTTTCAGTTGTACGGCACAACTGAAAGTTTTGCCTTTTAGTGATTACCTGCAGGTCCGGAACGGACTAAATCATGCCTATCGGCAGATTGAGTACAACAAGAAAGCGACTGTTGCCTTTTTAGGTGGTTCGATCACTTTTAACGAAGGCTGGCGAAATATGGTTTGTGATTACCTGCGTAAACAATATCCTGATGCCAGATTTCAATTCATTGCTGCCGGTATTCCTTCGTTGGGGAGTTTGCCCCATGCTTTCAGGTTTCAGCAGGATGTGTTGGACTCCGGAAAGGTAGACCTGTTGTTTTTGGAAGCAGCGGTGAATGATCAGGTAAACGGAACAGATAGTATTACGCAAGTACGTGCACTGGAAGGAATTATCCGCCATGCAAAAGCCAATAATCCGAAGGTGGACATTATTATGATGTCCTTTGCTGATCCAGACAAAACAAATCAATACAATCAGGGCCGGACGCCACTTTCTGTAGCCAATCATGAAAAGATTGCGGCTTACTATGGACTACCATCCATTAATTTGGCTAAGGCGGTAAGGGACAAACTTCAGAACAAAGAGTTCGACTGGAACCGAGACTTTGTGGACCTGCATCCTTCGCCATTTGGCCAAAAACTCTATTTCGAGGCTATTAAAACCTTGCTGACAGAAAGCCATAAAATAAATCTGAAGAAGAGCAGGAAAAAAAATAGCCATAATTTGCCAGTACCCCTCGATCAAAGCAATTTCAGTAGGGGCAGTTACTATAGTATAAATAAGGCCAATCTGGATGGAGACTGGAAACTCATCCAAAGTTGGAAACCAACGGATCAATTGGGAACGAGAAATAAATTCGTGAATATCCCCTTACTGGAAAGCAGCAGTCCCGGAGCGACCCTGACACTGGATTTTAAAGGTACAGCGATTGGAATGGCAGTAGTTTCGGGAGGAGATGCCGGAATGGTGAAGTATAGGATAGATAACGGTCCGGAAAAACAAATTGATTTGTTTACGAGCTGGAGCAACTCCCTGCATCTGCCATGGTACGTATTGTTTGCTGCCGGATTGAAGAAAGATCAGCATACACTTACATTAAGTATTGCTGATGAAAATAAGTCTGAAAGTAAAGGGCATGCCTGTCGTATTGTAAATTTTCTGCTGAACAAGTAATAATCTGTGGCAGATTCGTAGTTTTAACCTACCATGAACATTAGTTAGGAATTGTTCATCAACCAAACACACACACAATGAAAAAGCAACTGTTTTTGTTAATGGCATTTAAAATGCTGTTTCCCCTGACGCATTCACTGGCGTCTAAACCCAAATCTGATGAACTTGTGATCCCTTACGGATCTGATTCCAGAATCATCTATCATTTGAGCAAAGGTACCTATGATCTTCAGACAGGAAGCCGGGTATTCGTGACCGCTGCATACAGCAGGGCCAAAAACGGAGCGCAAATGCTTTCCAGTACGGCCTACACATCAGTAAAGCATCAGGAACTAAAATGGAAAGATCAACAAGGTTCCGGAAAGAAATATACCATTACCCTCAGCGCGGCAGGCCTGCCGCAGATGGAACAAATTTTTTACGTTTACCCTGGACACGATTATTTCTTTACGGCCGTGCAGCTGAACGGCACTAAACTGAGCAGTAACTATATGGCCCCTCTGGTGGCTGATCAGGCTAGCATCTACTCGGGCGGAGACGTCAGAAATCTGTTTGTTCCTTTTGACAATGATACTTTTATCAGATACAATGCCAAATCTACTGCAAATGAAGTGCTAGACAATACCAGTTCAGAGGTCGGCGCGCTCTACGACAATACCTCCAGGAAAGGATTGATCGTTGCTTCCCTGGAACACATGGTATGGAAGACAGGCATCAGAATGAAGGGAAGAGCCGACCAATTGTCACAGCTAACTGCCTGGGGAGGTTACACCGATGAACAAGTGACCCGAGATAAGCGAGTTCATGGCTCTGTAACAGGGAACCTGATCAAATCACCGTTGATATTTATTGGTTATTTTGCAGATTGGAGATCAGGTTTGGAGGCGTATGGAAAAGCAAACAGGATGATTGAAAAGCCCTATGTATTCAACTGGAGTAAGCCTGTTCCTTTTGGTTGGAACAGTTGGGGTGTGATCCAGGAAAAGATCAATTATGAAAAGGCCCTGAAGGTCGTTGATTTCTTTGCCGATCGATTACCTGCATTCAGAAATGGAAATACTGCTTACATAGACCTGGATTCGTTTTGGGATAATTTTACAGGCGGAATGCGCGGCGATTATACCAAACTTAAAGCTTTTGCTGACTATTGCAAAAGTAAGGGACTGGAGCCCGGGGCATATTGGGCACCCTTTACCGACTGGGGATATCAGGGTGGTGGAAATGGTGAAGCTGAGGGCAGCAAATACAAATTTAAGGACATGTGGACGAAAGTGAATGGTGGCTACCATGATTTCGATGGTGCCCGGGCATTGGACCCTACGCATCCAGGCACGAGAAAGCGTATTGATTACATCATCGGTAAACTCAAATCCTGCGGTTTTAAAATGATTAAAATAGATTTTTTGGGACATGCTACAGTAGAGGCGGATGCATTTTACGATCCTTCGGTCAGCACAGGAATGCAGGCATACCGCTCCGGCATGGAGTACCTCACGGATCAGCTGGATGGACAAATGCTGGTTTATGCTGCAATTTCGCCCAATCTTGCGACAGGAAGATATGCACACGTAAGACGGATTGCCTGTGATGCCTGGAAAACGATTAAGGATACTGAATACACACTGAATAGCGTAAACTATGGCTGGTGGCAGAAATACGTCTACAATTACATCGATGCAGACCATGTGGTATTTTCCAATGAATCGGAAGGGGTAAACCGGGCCAGGTTAACTTCTTCAGTAATAACGGGTACATTGATCACCGGAGATGATTTTTCAAGTTCAGGTGTTTGGATGGAGCGCGCAGAAAAACTGCTTCAAAACAAGGATATATTGAACATCGCAAAATCGGGCCTCGCCTTTATGCCAGTAGATGGTAATACTGGAGATCATTCGAATGAACTGTTTGTAAGAAAGATAGATGATTATTTATATCTTGCAGTATTGAACTATAGTTCTGCTGCTAAGAGCTATCATATTCCTTTGGAGAGACTGGGATTGAAAAAAGCTGCTTACATAGCGACAGCGCTATTTGAAAATAAGGAAATTAAACTAGAGAAAGAAGTAGCGGTTAATCTGGCTGCTGCTGATGCAAAAATTATAAAAATAAAACTTCGATAACACATGAAGAAATATGTATGTTCCTTGGCCATGCTTGCCCTTGGAATCACTGCCAGTGCAAAAGTCACGCTTCCCAACATCCTTACCGACAACATGGTCCTCCAGCAAAAAGAAAAGGTTACGCTTTGGGGAAAATCCAATCCTAATGCCAAAGTAACCATAACTACTTCCTGGGACCAACAAAAATATACTTTTAGCGCTGCTGAGGATGGACGATTTGAAGGCAGTGTAAATACACCATCCTATGGCGGCCCTTATACCATTAGTTTTGATGATGGAGAACTCACTACCCTTAAAAACATTTTAATTGGAGAGGTATGGATCTGCTCCGGACAATCCAACATGCAATTTGCCATGCGGGAACTTGGAACTAATGCCGATGCAGAGATCGGATCAGCAAAATTCCCGAACATCAGGCTGGTCAGGCTGAGCATGACAACCAGTAATGTCCCGATGGATGAGGCAAAACTTGATGGTGGCGGTTGGGCCGTTTGCGATTCGCAAAGTGTGCGTGACTTTTCAGCTGTAGCTTATTTCTTTGGTCGCGAACTGAACCAGAAATTGAATATCCCGATCGGATTAATTGAAAGCAATTGGGGTGGCACCATTTCGGAAGCCTGGACGAGCGGAAATACACTAAAGAAATTCCCCGAATTTCAACAGGCTGTGAAACAGATGCAAGGTGATAAACGTAGTCCAGAGCAAGTATTGCAAGATTATAAACAATCCCAGACCGATTGGTTTACCAAAGTTCAAAGTACAGACGCGGGCTTTTACGACAATAAAGCGGTATGGGCCGGAAGAGATTACAACGATGCCAATTGGAAAGAAATCCAATTACCGGGTTTCTGGGAGCTTTCTGTACTCCCTAATTTTGACGGTGTGGTCTGGATGCGTAAAAAGATCAATGTGCCAGCGGATCTTGCCGGTAGCGAATTGACACTAAGTCTGGAGCAGATCGATGACAATGACATTGTTTGGATTAATGGCACGGAAATCGGTAGAACTGAAGGCTGGAACGTCAACCGCAAGTATAAAGTACCAGCTGGCCTGGTCAAAGCTGGTGAAAATGTGATCACGATACGTGCATTTGATACGGGTGGTAATGGCGGTGTACATGGTGAAGCAAAGAACTTAAACTTGAGTAATGCAGCAGGAAATAGCATTTCACTTGGCGGTGCCTGGAAATATAGAACAGCGGTAAACTTTGCAGAACTACCCAGTCCGCAATTGCAAAACGGACCGAACCGGCCGTCTGTATTGTACAATGCTATGATCAACCCCCTCATCAAGGTCAAATTGAAAGGAGCAATCTGGTATCAGGGTGAGAGTAATGCCAGCAGAGCTGATCAGTACAGGACGATTTTCCCGGCGTTGATTAAAGACTGGCGCACCCAATTTGCCAATCCGGAACTCTATTTTTATTATGTTCAGCTAGCCAATTTTATGCAACGAAAAACTGAACCAGGCGATTCTGAGTGGGCAGAATTGAGAGACGCCCAACTGCAGACCTTAAAAGTACCAAATACAGGAATGGCTGTAGCCATTGATCTGGGCGAAGCTGGAGACATCCATCCTAAAAACAAAATCGATGTGGGAAAACGACTGGCACTGTCCGCCTTGGCTAAGACTTATGCGCAACCAATTCCTTATTCCGGCCCGATATACAAAAGTCATGTAAAGTCGGGGAAAGATATAATCCTGAATTTTGACCAGGTGGCAGATGGATTAAAGATAAAAGACGGCACTGAACTGAAAGGCTTCAGCATTGCCGGTAAAGACCAGAAATTTAGGATCGCAAATGCAGTGATTAAAGGTAATCAGATCGTGGTGAATTCAACTGAGGTAAGCGATCCTGCAGCAGTTAGGTATGCCTGGGCTGATAATCCGGAGTGCAACCTCAGCAATAGTACCGGTTTACCCGCTTCTCCTTTCCGCACAGACAATTGGAAAGGAATTACCTTTGGTAAAAAATAACAATAAGAGATAGAATCGATGTTTTGTCTCACAAAGTAGAATCATGGAAAGACGGTTAGCGATCAAGCAAGTGCTGTTTTTAGCAGGTGGAATCATTCTGCTCCCTTCCTGTTTGAGACAGGAAGGGAAAGCTTCGGTAAAATTAAAAAACCTGGATGTCAGTCTGAACCAGGAGGAAGTACTTGCTGATCTGTCGGAAATGATCATTCCAAAAACAGATACACCAGGAGCGAAGGATCTAAAGTTACACCTGTTTGTACTAAAAATGCTGGATGACTGTTACGGTCCAAAAGATCAGCAGGTCTTTATGCAAGGATTGGATTATGTATCTAAGCTCGACCCGCCAGCGCGTCAGCAATTCATCTTTGATGCCAATGTAAAGAAACCAAATCTGCATGAAGATGGTTACAATTTCTTTCAAATGCTAAAGGAGCGAACTATAGGCGGTTTCTTAAATTCAAAATATGTGATGAGTAAACTGGTGATCTGGGAACTGGTCCCGGGTAGATATAATGGTTATTTCCCTGTTAAAGCAAGCATTTGAAATCATGGCTAATCTAAACATAGACAGTGTAAAGCAGCGTACATTTGACGCCATTGTGATCGGTTCAGGAATCAGCGGAGGTTGGGCTGCAAAAGAATTTACAGAAAAGGGACTGAAAACGCTGGTATTGGAAAGAGGCAGGGATGTCAACCACATTACCGATTACCCAACCACAAACAAATACCCTTATGAATTTGACCATCGTGGAGAACTCACTTTTGCCATAAAGCAGGAAAACCCTGTAGTTAGCAAATGTTATGCCTTCCGGGAAGATGCTATGCATTTTTTCGTAAAGGACAAAGCACATCCCTATGTACAGGAAAAACCCTTTGACTGGATCAGGGGTTATCAGGTAGGTGGGAAATCTTTACTTTGGGCCAGACAAACTCAGAGGTGGAGTGATCTTGATTTTGAAGGACCATTGAGAGATAATTTTGCAGTCGATTGGCCCATACGTTATAAAGACATTGCAGCCTGGTACAGTTACGTAGAACGGTTTGCCGGGATTTCCGGCAACAAAGATGGACTGGCAGAACTGCCAGATGGAGATTTCTTACCCGGATTCCCATTAAATGCAGTAGAAGATCATTTCAAGCTTGCGATGAACAATAAATACGGCAACCGCCATGTCATCAGCGCACGCTGCGCGCACCTTTCTCAACCAAAACAAATCCATTTTGACCAGGGGAGAGTGAAATGCCAAAATAGAAACCTATGCCAGCGGGGTTGCCCTTTCGGGGGTTATTTCAGCAGTAATTCATCGACATTACCCTGGGCAAAAAAAACCGGAAACCTTACGCTGAGGCCATTTTCCGTTGTAGAGTCGGTCATTTACGATGATCGATTGAACAAGGCCACAGGAGTACGCGTTGTAGATGCCAATACAAAGGAAGTTATAGAGTTCTATGCAAAAGTGATTTTCGTGAATGCAGCGGCAATCAACACCAACCTTATTCTATTGAATTCCAAATCCTCCAGGTTTCCGGAGGGCTTGGGAAACGACAGTGGTGTGCTCGGTAAATACGTTGCCTTCCACAACTATAGCGCAAGGATCAACGCAGAATATGACGGCTTGAAACAATTTACCACAGATGGAAGAAATCCGGCTGGTGGAGGCTACATTCCAAGGTTTAGAAACCTGCTCAAGCAGGAAACTGATTTTAAAAGGGGGTACGCCGCCGGTTTCGGGGCTTACAGGAATGCAGATTCAGATACTTCAGGTATCGGTACAGCACTTAAATCCCAGCTCCTCACAAAGCGTCTGGGTCCCTGGAAAGTTGGTTCTCACATGATGGGTGAAACCATACCAAAGGTGAGCAACTATGTAAAACTTGATGAACATAAAAAGGACGCATGGGGCATTCCGCAGTTGAAGATTTCCGTAGATTACGATGATAACGACGCAAAGATGAAAAAGGATTATGTTGAGCAGTTGTCGGAAATGTTTACGGAGGCAGGATTTAAGAATATCCAGGTCGATGACAGCCCGCAGGCACCAGGGCTTGACATCCATGAAATGGGTGGTGTAAGAATGGGAAACGATCCAAAAACTTCTATGCTGAACAAATGGCATCAGCTACATGCCTGTAAAAATGTCTTCGTCACGGACGGGGCCTGTATGACATCGACCTCTACTCAAAACCCGTCGCTGACCTATATGGCTTTTACTGCTCGGGCAGTGGATTATGCCTTTAATGAAATGAAGAAAGGATCGCTATAACGATCCTTTCATTTTTTGATATTCTTTTAGTAATGCGATCTGATTTTTTGCACGGTTGAAATTATGTCCTTCATACCTTGAACCGTAATAAATATCATCTTGTAGAAAATCAGTCAGAAATCGGATTGCCTGCATGTAGATGATGAACTTTCCGGCATAGTTGAAATATTCTTTTTCCTTTAACGTCAGCACATCTTTCATTTCATCCATATAACCGCTATAGATTGCATCATAGAAGTCTTTTCTGATCACGATTTTGGACAAATCTGTTTCCTCTTCACTCGCTTCGGCGAGATAGGTGCGCATCATGTCGCCCACATCGCTGATAAAATGACCCGGCATTACAGTATCCAGATCAATGATGCACAAGCCGTTATTGCCCAGATCAAAAAGTACATTATTGATCTTGGTATCATGATGGACGACACGGAGCGGAATTTCCTTACTGTCTACGATCTTGCAGTAGGTATCTACTATATTTTTATTAGCGTTGATGAAATTAATTTCATTTGCCGAGGCTTGAAGCCTCGATGGATCCGCTGTGTTACAGGCTTCCAGAAACTGTTGATACCGAAGCTTCAGGTTATGGAAATCCGGGATCGTGATGTTTAGTAAGGCCGCATCAAATCCTGCAAGGATCCTGGAAAATTTCCCAAACTGTCTCGCTGCTTCATAAGCCTCTTGTTTATTCGTCAGTGAGTTATGAGAAGTAGAACCTTCCACAAAAGGAAACAATCGGTAATAACCAAAATCAGTATCCAGAAGGGATTCCCCATTTAATGCATTTACAGGTGAGACAAACAGGTAATTTGGGTACTTAATATCCAGATATTGCTTAATCAGCGAAATGTTTTCATCTATATATCCAGGACTCTTGAATACGTCGTTATTGACTTTCTGAAGGATAAAATTTTGATCATCAGTACTTACTTTCCAGGTATGGTTAATTAAACCGTCACCAAACAGCTTAACGGTGGTTTTATCTGAATTTAAACCATACAATGGTAAAATATTTTCGAACATGCGTTTAATAGAGTTTTGTGTATCTAAACTCAAACGTAACCAATTCCTGTTCTAAACCATTGTGCAAACGTTTGCGCAAAAAAACTACTTAGAATTACTGATAATGAGTTCTGATTCAACTACAACGTTAAAATATGCCTGTTCTTTTCCGGTATCATTTTTTGGCCTGTTGATGAGGTCTATCAGGATATCTGCTGCCTTCTTTCCCTGCTTGTATGGAAATTGTTCGACAGAGGCAATAGGGGTATAATCCATATAATTAATGATGGGAAGATTAGCATAGCTTACAAAATCTATCCCTTTCAAATCAAGTGAACGTGTATACCTTATGGCAAATAAAGCCACATAATCATTGAAGGTCACTATTGCCGTAGGCTTTCTCTTGTGATTGAGCATGGCATTCATCACTTCAATTGTGCCAGGCTCAGAAAGATCGCAATTGACAATGAGTGAAGGATCGAATTTTAGACGGTTGGACATCATGGCTTTGATATAACCTTCTTTGCGTTCGTGACTGGCGACAAGTGTGGTAGGCCCATTGATCATTCCGATAGTACGGTGCCCTTTCTTAAGCAAAAAATTTACTGCTTCATACGTACCGGTTTCTAAATTTGAGGCTACATAGTGAATGTCTTTAATAGGAGGGATGCGATCAAAAAAAACTACCGGAATATTTAGCTTTTTAAAGATCTCAAAATGGTCATAAGTACTGGTTGTTTTCGCGACAGATACCAAAAGACCGTCTACGCGCTGCGCCTTCATTTTTTCGACCAGGAGCTTTTCTCTGTCGGCATCATCATGAGATTGAGCCAGCAATACGGTATAATTTCGTTTATAGGCAACGTCTTCAATTCCACTGATTGCTGTGGAGAAAAAAGACTCTGATAACTCTGGAAGAATCACCCCTATAACCAGGGATTTGCCATGCAAAAACTGGATGGCTTTTTGATTAGGCTCATAATTCAATTCAGAAGCGAGCTTTTTCACCCTCATTTTCGTAGTCAGTCCAATACTAGAATGATCATTCAGTGCCCGGGATACCGTAGATACTGAAATCTTAAGTATTTTGGCAATTTCCTTTATTGTAGTGGGTTTATCAGACATATCGATCAAATATTAGTATAAAGTTTGGATACCTAATGCAATTTTAGTAAAATTCTATATTTAAATTTTAAAGACGACAAATTACTTGAATTTCCACGCAAACGTTTGTTTATGAATTTGCGCTTATCACAATCACATAGCAGGCGTTTGATTGTCAAAATACCATTCCGGAGTGACAATTGATGAACATATCCAAGCGATTTTTACGGCATTTCAATAATTAACATAATATGATTAAAAAATCAGGAAGTTAAAAAGCGAAATGTATTTATTTTTCTGTTGGGCAACACTGAAAGTTAAAATATCAAACGTTTGCGTGTTTTTTTGCACCTGCTCGGCTGCTCGATTGTGCCGATAGTACATACCTTGTATTGCAATTAGTACGGTTTGAGCTTCATCAGGCCGATGAAACATAAACAAATAAACCAAAACATATAAAGCGTACCAGAATAACTATGAACAGAAGAGAATTTGTTAGAAACTCGGGTTTAACCGCGGCAGCAGTAACCATACTTCCGGAAAACCCCTTGTTTGCCAGTTCAGCAGCAGATAAAGTAAAGATTGCAATGATTGGGGTCGGGCTGCGCGGCCAGAACCACCTGGACTTGCTCCTAAAAAGAAACGATGTCGATTTAGTAGCGATCTGTGACATAGAACCAAGAATGCTGGAAACTGCAAAATCAATGATTGGAAAAAGTGGAAAGCCGATGCCTAAAATCTTTACCGGTGACAACAATGCCTGGAAAAAGATGCTCGAAACAAAAGGTCTTCAATCTGTGTTGATTGCCACTCCCTGGGAATGGCATAAGGAGATGATCATTAACAGCATTGAAGCCGGTATCAAATATATAGCGACGGAAGTGATGCTTGGAATCACCCTCCAAGACCACTGGGACGTGGTGCAGGCAGCAGAAAAACACAATGCACATGTAATGATGTTGGAGAATGTATGCTACAGAAGAGATGTACTCGCAGCGTTAAATATGGTAAGACAAGGCATATTTGGAGAGATTATGCACCTTCAAGGCGGATATCAGCATGACCTCAGGGAAGTAAAATTTAATGATGGTAAACAGCCCTATGGTGGTGGAGTTGAATTTAATGAAAAGGGATTCTCAGAAGCCAAATGGAGAACTAATCACTCCGTATACCGTAATGGCGATTTGTATCCCACTCATGGAATAGGCCCGATAGCAAACTACATTGACATCAATAGGGGCAATCGTTTTCTGAAATTAAATTCCTTCGCCACCAAGGCGAGGGGATTGCACAATTACATTGTAGAAAAAGGTGGAGCAGGACATCCCAATGCGAAAGTAAACTTCCGTCTGGGAGACATTGTAACTACTACAATAGACTGTGCAAATGGCGAAACCATCATTCTTCAGCATGATACCAATCTACCAAGACCTTATTCATTGGGCTTTAGAGTACAGGGGACTAAGGGACTTTGGATGGATGTCAATAAAAGCATTTATGTAGAAGGCGTGAGCAAGCCTCATCAGTGGGAGTCTGCGAAGGAATGGTTGGACAAATACGACCATCCCTTATGGAAAAAATATGGTAACGACGCACAAGGTGCAGGGCATGGCGGCATGGACTTTTTCGTTATCCATGCTTTTATAGAATCAGTAAAGCGTAATTTGCCAACACCCATGGACGTCTACGATGCCGCCGCCTGGAGTGCAATTACACCGCTGAGCGAACAGTCTATTGAAATGGGAAATGAAACCATAGATTTTCCCGATTTTACCAGTGGAAAATGGATGAACAGAAAACCAGTGTTTGCCTTTAATGACGATTATTAGACGGATTGATTTTTAATTCAGGCCTCGCAAATGGCAATGCGGGGCTTCTTATTTACACCATTTTTAAATTCTGATTTCTTAACATTAACTTAACATTAAGAATGCATCTTTGCATATGTTTTTACCAGTATTAGCACTTACATTTTCTTTTTTCGCGCTCTTTGCAACCTTTAAAATGGACAGCCTTACGCAATCGTTGTTGTTCATCCTACTGATTTCTTCTGTAGCTGGTCTTATTTATTTATTTGTATTATTTCCGGGATATTCGGGTTTGGCCGTCGCTATGGGTCTAGCTGCATTTATTTTCAGGCAAAATAGAAAATAGACAAAAAGTGTAGTTATTACTTTAAACAGGCCTTTTTTTTAATTGCAGTTACGAAAATAAAAGCCGGCTACTAAATAAAATTTAACAGCTAAAGAAATCGCGCGCCCAAATAGTTTAAAAAAAACCTATGGATTGGGTAATATTGTATTTAATAATTCTTAAATTTATTTCAACCAAAATAGGGGGAGTTTTAAAGATTATTGATTATGAAAACATTAGGGGAGAAATTTAGAATTTTACGTCAGAAAAAGGGGGTCAATCAAAAAGCAATGGCTGATTTGCTGGAGATTTCCATTCCAGCGTATTCAAAACTCGAGACCAGCATTACAGATCCCAATTTCAGCAGGATCAATCAAATTGCGGAGGTTCATAATTTGACATTGAGAGAACTGCTTGATGTAGGTGAAGAGGGGGGTAATGAGCACACACAATTAATTGACGAGTTAAAAAACAAGGTAAGCGAACTGGAAAACACCGTTATTCGCTTACAAAGCAAGTTAATCGATCTTTACGACAAGGAAGATCAAAGGAATAAAAAATAAGCTTAAACAGGAAGTAACCCTACTTCCTGTTTACCATATTAACCAGTAAATGGCAACTTTCAGTAAGCCAGTCGTAACCAGAAGCACCTGCAGGTTTTAAAAACAGTTTAGAACCAAATCCCAGAGCGCTGACCCCAGCATTCAGCCAATTATCTATATTCTCTTTAGTTACATCCACGCCACCTGTAGGCATAAACTTAAGGCCGGGAAAGAGCGGCTTAATTGCTTTGAGAAAACCAGGGCCTAAAGTATCTCCAGGAAAAAGTTTAACCAGAGGTGCACCCAATTCTTCAGCCAGGTTGATTTCTGTAGGAGTCATACACCCAGGTATCCACAATGTACCTTTCGCCAAAGCCAGCTTCGAAATATCCTCTTTAACAATAGGACTTACTAAAAAATCTGCACCAAGATCCAGGTACTGCTCTGCTTGTATTACATTTTTGATTGTCCCGATTCCCAGTTGCAGATCAGGAAAATTTTCATCCCGATATTGCAACAGGATTTTAAAATTTACTGCGGCATTGGATCCCCTGTTGGTAAATTCAAATACCCGTATACCACCCTCATAACAGGCTTTTACAATAGCCTTGCATTCTTCCGCATCTTCGTGATAATATACCGGGATAACCGGATATTGCTGTATGTGCGTTAATGTGTTTGTCTTCATTATTTTAATATCTATTGATTTAAGTCTGGAGGATTTATTTGTTATTTGTAAATAGCCCCGTTCCCAAAATCACCTTTTACAAATAGTTTTTGGTATCCGGCATTCGTTGCTTTATCAATGATTTCCTGACCATCCGTAGTATCGATCAACGCATAGATTAGTCCCGCCATAAATGCGTCTCCACTGCCAATCCTATCTATCACTCCATTTGTTTCCCGTACTTCAGAAATAAAATGGGCATCCCTTGTGTGGTAAGTACCATAGAATAAATTGTGTTGGGCATGGTCCATGAACCGGAAGGTATTAGCTACATGACTGCATTGCGGAAATTTTTCAAAGATCTCATTTGCTGATTTCTTTGCGTGTTCGAAATAGGCTTCAGTACTGGTCTGCCTGTCCAGGGAACTTTCTACAGCAGTTCCAAGCATTTTATTGGCCGCCCAGATATTCCCCATGATGACATCGCAATGCTGTACCAGTTCCGGCATCACCTCTATTGGTTGCTTACCATAATCCCACAAGCGGCTTCTATAATTCAGATCTATGGATATCTTCAAACCTTTCCTCTTAGCAGCCTCTAACGCTTCTTTACATACAAGCGCTGTATTTTCATTAAGGGCAGGAGTGAGTGCTGTAAAATGAAACCAGGTGTGGCCGTTCATTATCGAATCCCAATCAATGCTGTGAGGTATAAGTGAACTAAACGAGGAGAATTTCCTGTCGTATACAACTTCACCATTTGTAAGGCCGTTAGCAGAGAGTAAAAAATACAGGCCAAGTCTACTGCCCTGTGACAGTACTTTTGAAGTATCGGCACCCAGGTCTGATAACGTTTGCAGCGCATTTCCCGCCAATGCATTTTGCGGTGCTGCAGTAAGATAGGAGCAAGGCACAGCCCATTGTGCCAGTGAGGCCGCGACGTTGGCTTCAGAACCTCCGGGAAATAAGGATACGGTATGTTTTTTAGAAATGAACTGTTCTTCCGTAGCGCTAAACCTAAGCAAAAGTTCTCCAAAGACCAGAATGTTCTCTCGTTGCTGCATATTTATAAATTATCAATATGCAATTATACAGGTTTAACTTTTTAAATCCATCAGCCAGACCATTTATATAAACGCAATCGTTTTCGGCTTTCTATGTTTTAGATTTTGTAGAAGCACGTACTTGAATGCTCGTTTCCAATAAAATTGTTTCGTATTCAGGTTCCTGATATTTCTTTTCTATCAGGGAGATCAATTTGGAAGCTGCCAATTGTCCGATCTCGAAGGCGGGTTGATGAACCGTACTCAGAGCCGGGTGAAAAGCATCTGCCAGATCTGTATTTGTAAAACCAATCAAGGCAATATCCTGCGGAATCTGATACCCTAGTTTGTTCAATAAAGCCAAACAACGTGTTGTGATTTGGTCCGTACTGGTCAATATGGCATCAGGACGCTCCTTTAAGGCCATATAATATTGAATTGAGGCTTCCAAATCAGAGATTAGCCTTTTAGGATCGGAATAATCGCAGGAACGAAGCAGATCTGGTCTGTATGGAATACTGTAATCTTTTAATGCTTGTTTATAACCATTCAGTCGCTCAGTAGCTATGCTCAAAATCGTGTTGGTATTTAAATGTGCAATGCATTTGTAACCATTTTTGATTAGATGTACTGTCGCATCGTATGCACCTTTAAAGTTATTTGCACCTACTTTATGTGTATTGATCTGATCGCTCAACCGGTCAAATAATACAACAGGAAACCCAGACTCCTGCAATGACTTCAGATAGCTGAAATCAACAGTATCACAAGCTGGAGAAATCAAAATACCATCTACACCGCCAGCATATAACAATTCGATACAAGCCCTTTCCTGCTGTTGCGATTCCTTACTCTGCATAATGATGATCTGGTAAGACTTACCTGTACTTGCGCTGTCTATGCCATCCAACATCTGTGCTGCAAAATTATTTTCCAGTGAGCAGACCACCACACCGATCGACCTGCTTTTGCCTTCTTTCAATCCCTTCGCTAATCTGTTTGGGGAATAGTGGTGCTCCTGGGCATAATCCAAAACCAACTGTTTGGTTTCGGCACTGATTTCGTGACTATCGTTCAGCGATTTAGAAATGGTAGAAATGGATAAATTTAGCGCTTTGGCAATATCTTTCAGAGTAACGCTGTTGTTCATACGGTTCCTTATTGTGTGTAAAAGCGAATTTGCGATTTATAAACGAATAAAGTAAAGTTAATGATATATTTGAGCATCTTACTTTAAAAAAACACAAGAATGCCAATGCTCTATAACTACCGATTCTTTTTATTGCTAATACTGTTGCATTTCCTTTCTTCCTATTCCCGGATCGCAGACTAGATTAGGCCATTTGATTAGATTTGACAAATAAATGATATGTAATCCGAAAAGTGTTTTTACATTTGCTTAACGGTGTTAGATTATTTACACCCCGTCACAATTGAATTATGGGAAGCAAAGAAAGAATAGCAAGGCTCAAAGACGAAACCAGGCTCAATATACTGGATGCAGCCTTGGATATTGTGAAGGATGAAGGATGGCAGTCGCTGAGTATGCGTAAAATTGCTGACAAGATTGAATATACAGCACCAATCATCTACGAGTATTTCGCCAATAAAGAGGGGATTTTGCTGGAACTGACGAGGCGCGGTTATATTATCCTGGCGGGAGAGGTGAGAACAGCCATGCAGCAACATACGGATTTGGCCGAACAGTTGGAAGCGATGTGGATTGCATACTGGAATTTTGCCTTCAAATATAAAGAACTGTATCGTTTGATGTATGGGGTCGACACCAATTGCTGCGAACTTAAGAAATCGATGCCAGAAGCCGAACTTGCAGATGACATGATTTATGATGTGATAGAAAAGATCATGAAAGATGAAAAACCAGCTGAAGATCTGGTATGCAGAAAGTTCTATACATTCTGGTCTATTATACACGGATTGATATCCATTAATCTGGTGAATAAAGGTCGCGATGAAGAAATGAACCAACGCATTTTAAAAGATGCGATAAAAGGTATTATTAAATATATTAATGATTAAATCAAGATAAAAGGTATAAATACCTTTTTTTAATAACATTTACTTAACACTGTTAAATGACTTAAGAGGCATTTGCAGGTCAGTATTGCCAAATTTTCAACCCAAGTACCCATTAAATCAATATACATATGAAAAATCCGCCAAACTACACCCAATTACTTAACACTGTTAAACCATCTAATCACGTTATGAAAACATCAATACTCGTTTTAGCTATATTTCTTTATGGATGTTCAGGCAAGACTGAAACTCCACCTCCGGCGCCAATACAGGCACTGCCTGTCGCTTCGGTAGAAAAAACTTCAGAAACCACCTATACCGAATACCCAGCCTCCATTGAAGGCGCGGTAGATTTGGAGATCCGACCTCAGGTTTCAGGCGCTCTGGACAAGATTTTTGTAAATGAAGGCGCCCTTGTAGAAAAAGGACAGGCCTTATTTAAAATCAATGAATTGCCTTATAGGGAGGCGCTTAACAATGCCAAAGCAGCATTACTCTCAGCAAAAGCAGCTTCATTAAATGCACAGCTTGAAGTGGAAAAATTGACGCCACTTGTGGCCAATAAAGTCGTTTCAGAGTTCCAGTTGAAGAGTGCGAAAGCAAGCTACGAAGCAGCATTGGCCAACGTTGAGCAAGCAAAGGCCGGAGTAGGGACAGCGAATATTAATCTTGGCTATACCCTAATAAAGGCGCCTGTAAACGGCTATGTAGGTCGCTTGCCTAAAAAACAGGGAAGTCTGGTATCCCCAACTGATCCCGCACCCTTAACCTTATTGTCTGATGCACATGAAGTACATGTATACTTCTCACTTGGTGAAGATGATTTTATCGGTTTCAATGCGAAATATCCAGGGAAGAGCCTTACAGAGAAAGCCAGCAAAATTCCAGGTGTAGCCTTAGTACTGGCAGATCAGACTTTATATGCACAACAAGGTAAAATCGACATGGTAGACGGACAGTTCGACAAACAAACAGGTTCTATTTCTTTAAGGGCTACTTTTCCAAATGGTCAAGGAGTGCTGAGATCAGGAAACACAGGAAAAATCAGGATCGGGGTTTCGCATACAGATGCCCTGGTTGTTCCTCAATCTGCGACAATAGAAATGCAGGATAAAATATTTGTTTTTGCCCTGGCCGACAGTAACAAAGTTAAAAAGCTGCCAATTACCATCTTGGGTAAAAGCGGCACCAATTACCTGATCAAGGATGGGCTTAAAACTGGCGATCAAATTGTGCTGAGCGGTATCGATCGGCTACAAGAAGGTCAGGTGATTAAACCAGAAAAAGCAGCGCAAAAGGTCGCATTATTAAATTAATCTTTAAAAATCACAACAATGTTTAAAATATTCATACAACGACCTGTGCTGGCGACAGTGATCTCCATTCTACTGGTGATCCTGGGGGTTTTAGGTCTTACGAAATTGCCGCTGCAACAATTCCCTGATATTGCACCACCCTCGGTACTGGTAACTGCGGTATATCCGGGCGCAAATGCCGAGACGGTACTGCGTTCAGTTGCTCCATCCATAGAAGAATCCATCAACGGAGTGGAGAACATGAGCTACATGAGCTCTACAGCCAGCAATGATGGTTCATTGGCCATCACCGTATATTTCAAATTGGGTACAGATCCGGATCAGGCAGCTGTCAACGTCCAGAACAGGGTGGCCCAGGCAACCAGTCAGCTACCGGCCGAAGTAGTGCAGCAAGGGATCATCACTGCAAAACAGCAAAATAGTTTCATTATGGCAATCGGCATGTTTACCGAGGACGAGAGCAAATATGACCAGACGTTCGTAGCGAACTATGCGCAGATCAATATCATTCCTGAGATCAAGCGTATCCCCGGTGTGGGTGCCGCCAGTATTTTTGGTGGTGTAAAGGACTATTCAATGAGGGTATGGCTGAACCCGACCCAGATGGCTACTTATAAAGTGACACCAAATGAAGTTACACGAGCCATACAGGATAAGAGTCTTGAAGCTGCTCCGGGCAGATTCGGAGAGAAAAGCAAAGAAGTCTTCGAATATGTCATCAAGTACAAAGGAAAACTCAACAAACCAGAAGAGTACGAAAATATTGCTATCAGAGCCAACGCCGACGGAACAATACTCCGGCTAAAAGATGTAGCAAGAATAGAGTTCGGTGCCTATTCTTATTCGAGTTTAACACGCCTCAACGGTAAAAAAGGTATTGTAATAGGTGTAATTCAACTTGCTGGTTCAAACTCTAATGAAATCCAGATTGCGATCAATAAACTCATGGAGAAATCTGCAAAAGATTTTCCTAATGGAATTAAACATAACATCTTCTACAGTACAAAAATTGCTCTGGATCAGTCTATTGATCAGGTTAAACATACCCTGATCGAAGCTTTCATACTCGTATTTATTGTAGTATTTATTTTTCTTCAGGATTTCCGTTCCACATTAATCCCAGCGATCGCGGTTCCGGTTGCCATCTTAGGTACCTTCTTCTTCATGCAACTGTTCGGCTTCTCCATTAACCTACTAACCCTGTTTGCGTTGGTTTTAGCTATTGGTATCGTAGTCGATGATGCGATTGTGGTCGTTGAGGCCGTACATGCCAAGATGGAACATAAAAAGCTATCTCCTAAGATAGCGACAACAGAAGCCATGCATGAAATCACTGGGGCGATCATTTCCATTACACTGGTAATGGCTGCGGTATTCCTTCCTGTAGGTTTTATGGAAGGATCTACAGGCGTGTTCTACAGACAATTTGCATTTACAATGGCCATCGCTATCGTAATATCGGCTGTTAACGCCTTAACACTTAGTCCGGCCCTGGCTGCATTATTTCTGAAAGACCAACACTCGGATCATGATGCCGCAACACCGGAAAAGAAAGGTTTTAGTCAGAAATTCTTTGCGGGCTTCAACAGTAGCTTTAACGCCATGACAAATAGGTATGTGGGTGGCCTAAAGTTTCTTATCCGTAATAAATGGGTAAGTCTGGGTGGATTGGCAGTCGTAACGCTAGCTACAGTATGGATGGTCAAAACTACACCCTCCGGATTTATCCCAACTGAAGATCAGGGATTCATCGCCATAGCGGTAAATACCCCTTCCGGAACTTCACTTGATGGAACTTCTAAAGTGATGACGCAGGCAGAAAATGCTTTGAATGAGCTGGATGCCTCGAGGTTTGTAACCGCGATCTCTGGATTCAACTTGCTAACCAACTCTACAAGTCCATCTTCTGCAGTTTGCTTTGTACTGTTGAAACCCACGGAAGAACGTGGTAAAGTTAAAGACATCAATGCCATCATGGATCTGGTACGCGCCAAACTTGGCGGTATTACAGGAGGTAGTTTCTTCGTATTTAGTTTCCCTACAGTTCCCGGTTTCAGTAATGTGGAAGCACTGGATTTAGTATTACAGGACAAAACCGGCGGCAAACTAGATAAATTCAGTGGAATAGCTAATGGTTTTATCGGTGAGCTGATGAAACGTCCAGAGATCGCAGTGGCCTTTACTTCATTTAAAGCCGATTATCCTCAATTGCAGTTGGAGATCAACAACGAGAAAGCAGACCAACTTGGAGTAAGTGTGAAAGATATACTGCAAACCATGCAGACTTATTTTGGTAGCGCACAAGCTTCAGACTTCAATCGTTTTGGTAAATATTATAGAGTGATCGTCCAGGCTGATGTTGCAGACAGGGCCGACCCTACATCTATAGACAGGGTATTCGTAAAAAACAACTCTGGAGAAATGGTTCCAATAAACACGCTTGTAAAACTCCACCGCATATATGGCTCAGAGACCGCTTCGCGTTACAACCTCTTCAACTCGATCCAGGTTAATGCGATACCGAAGCCAGGATTTAGTTCCGGCGACGCCATTAAGGCCATACAAGAAGTAGCTACGGAGCAATTGCCATCAGGCTATGCTTATGAGTTTTCCGGTCAAACCAGAGAAGAGATTTCTTCAGGTGGACAATCTACGATCATTTTCATGTTGTGTCTGGTATTTATTTACTTCCTGTTGGCGGCTCAATATGAAAGTTACATTCTGCCACTAGCTGTGATTTTATCGATCCCTACGGGTGTTCTCGGTGTATTTATTGCTATTGGCTTCGCAGGAATAGAAAACAACATCTATGTTCAGGTTGCACTGATCATGCTCATCGGTTTGCTTGCGAAGAATGCCATCCTGATCGTGGAGTTCGCTTCGCAGCGCAGAAGGGCTGGACAGCCTTTGGTCGCTGCAGCACTCGAAGCTGCCAAACTTCGGCTTCGGCCAATCATCATGACCTCGTTGGCTTTCATCGTTGGTATTTTACCAATGAGCGTCGCTACCGGGCCTTCAGCTCAGGGTAACCATTCCATCAGTATAGGAGCAGCAGGAGGGATGCTGTCTGGAGTAGTACTGGGTCTGTTTATTATTCCAGTATTGTTCGTTGTATTCCAGTTCTTACAGGAAAAGATCAAACGCAATCCGACAGCACCCATTGTCAATCATAAAAATCACGTTAAAGAATTAGTCAATGAAATCGCATAACCATTTAAATATATTTCTTTTACTGGCTTTATTTGTAGCCGGATGTAAGGTATCGAAAGACGTCCTGAAACCCGCAGATGCTACGCCAGCAGCCTACAGGGGATCCATTGTTTCTGACACAAGCAGCATCGCTTCTATACCGGTAAAGGACTTTATATCAGCACCTGATGTCCAAAAGTTGATCGATACGGCAATTGCCAAAAACTACGATCTTCAGCTCGCGGTAAAAAACATAGAGGCATCAGAACTGCTGTTCAGGCAATCTAAACTGGGAAACCTGCCTACGCTAAATTTGCAGGTCACGGCCAATTCAAACAGACCTTCTGACAATAGTTTGAACGGATTGACGTCAAGTCAGTTTCTCGGCACTAAACACATCGAAGATTACAACGCAAATGTCGGCCTGAGCTGGGAAGCAGATATTTGGGGTAAGATCAAAAGTCAGAAACAAGCTGCGTTGGCCAGTTACCTGCAAACCGCAGAAGTGAGGAAAGCGGTACAAACCCGACTGATCGCCAATGTAGCACAGGGTTATTATCAATTGCTGATGATGGATGCCCAAATGGCCATTGCGAAAAAGAACCTGGCTCTAAACGACAGCACCTTGCGTATCATTCATATGCAATTTGATGCGGGTCAGATTACTTCATTAGCCATCCAGCAAGCAGAGGCACAGCAACTGGTTGCAGCACAACTGATCCCACAACTGGAGCAGAACATCAGCATTCAGGAAAATGCTTTGAAGATTCTTACTGGCGCGATACCTGGCCCTGTGGAGCGTAGTTCAAGTTTGGATCAAACGAAGGTACCCGAATATCTGTCGGCTGGTTTACCCTCCGCAATGGTGAGCAGAAGGCCAGATGTAAGGGCAGCAGAATTATCGCTTGACGTGGCCAATGCCAGAGTGGGGGTAGCAAAAGCAAGTATGTACCCATCATTGAGTATCACTGCCAGCGGTGGATTAAATTCTTTCAAGGCGAGCAACTGGTTCAATGTCCCTGCATCGCTATTTGGAGTAGTAGCGGGGGGCATCACACAACCTGTTTTTCAGAGGAAACAGTTAAAAACTCAATTTGAACTGGCTCAAATAGAGCGGGAGAAAGTTGTGATCCAATTTAGGCAATCCGTATTAACTGCTGTTGGAGAGGTATCCGATGAACTCGTAAAACTTGAGAAACTAAAGACTCAATATGATATTTCGCAACAAAGGGTAAATACACTGCAAAAAGCAGTAAAAAACGCAAATCTACTGTTTAGAAATGGAATGGCGACCTATCTCGAAGTCATTACTGCACAGAGTAATTCGCTACAAAGTGAACTGGAACTGGCAGCTATTAAGACCGCCAGGTTAAACGCCTCCATCGAATTGTATCGCTCATTGGGCGGCGGAATATAAGATGACTAAATTTTAAAAAAGGCCGATGAAAGTTCATCGGCCTTTTTTTTATTAAAGAGGGTATGCAGTATCACTTTTAGTCTCTGATAGCACGAAAAAGCTTTGGACGGTGCTCACGTTCGGCAGCGTCGCCAATTTATTGCGAAGAAACAAATGGTAAGCATCCATGTCGCTTGTAGCGATGCGTAAAATAAAATCATAAGCTCCGGTCATCTGAAAACATTCCATCACCTCGCTGAACTTTGCTACTTCGGTTTCAAATTCAACCAAAGTTTCCGCAGTATGCGCTTTTAAAAATACATGTGAGAAGGCGATCAGGCTTCGATTGATCTTTTTCCTGTCCAGAATGGCCACGATTCGCTTGATATAACCCTGCTTTTTCAAACGACGAATCCGCTCATGTATAGTAGCTATAGATTTGTTTAGTTTAAAAGCTATCTCCTTATGGTTCAGAGTCGCATCTATCTGCAACAATTTCAAGATTTCTGTATCGATTGGATCTAGGTCTGTTTGCATATCATTTATTATAACCCTATTATTAATTGAAGATGAAATGAAAAAAAATCAGCTAAGGGCATTATTAAAATACCAAAACTGAAAAAAAACACAATTTTAACCCAAATATCTGAATAATTTATGGATATGTGGCAGAAGCATTGTTTTTAAAGGCTATTGTATGGAGTTTTGTTAATATTAATTAAATCAAAATATGTCAGCTAATACCGCAGAAATTGCATGTTTATCTAACGATCTAGCCAGTAAGTTTGAACACTTATGGCATCTTGTCGGCAACACTCCGATGCTGGAACTGCATTACGAATATAAAGGTAAACCAGGTAAGATTTATGTGAAATGTGAACATTATAACCTCACCGGAAGCATTAAGGATAGAATGGCTTTAAACATTATGTACGAAGCATATAATTCATGTGCGATCAAACCGGGTGACACTATTGTAGAAGCCACTAGCGGAAATACCGGAATTGCTTTTGCCGCAATTGGCAAAGCGTTGGGACACAATGTAAAAATCATAATGCCAAACTGGTTGAGTAAGGAACGCATAGACATCATCAGAAGCATGGGAGCAGAGGTAGTATTGGTGACTAAGGAAGAGGGCGGATTTTTGGGCAGCATCAAGATGTGTGAGGAACTGTCTGCAAAAGGAGGAGTATTTCTTCCTAGACAATTTGAAAACCGTTACAACGAAGAGGCCCATGAGAAGACAACTGGCATGGAAATCTGGGAACAACTTAAATTGAATGGACTGACACCTGATGCATTTGTTGCAGGTGTAGGTACAGGCGGAACGGTAATGGGTGTAGGTAAAGCGTTAAAAGCACGCAATCCTTCGATCAGCATACATCCGTTGGAACCAGCAGAAAGCCCTACTTTGACAACCGGGTATAAAGTTGGGAGTCACCGAATCCAGGGAATTTCAGATGAATTTATACCTGAGATAGTTAAACTGGATCAGCTTGATGAAATCATTCAGGCCAATGACGGTGATGCGATCATTATGGCGCAGAAACTGGCCAAAGAACTGGGATTAGCGGTGGGAATTTCATCTGGTGCAAATGTGATCGGTGCGATTAAACTAAAAGAGAAAATGGGAGTCGAAGCTGTAGTGGTTACTTTACTATGCGACAGTAATAAAAAGTATCTCAGTACTGATTTAGTCAAAGAAGAGTCAATAAAGGAATCCTTTATTTCTACTGACACTAAATTTACAGGCTACAAACCTATTTGTCGTTTAAAATAGTCAAATTAGAACCAAATTTTATAAGTTTGTCAACACATAAAAAAACAATAAACATGAAAAATCTATTATTTTTAGCTGTAGGACTGTTTTTCAGTCTCTCAGCAAGCAGCCAGATCCTGAAGCCAGTAAAATGGGCTTATTCAGCAAAGAAAATTTCCAAAACCGAAGCTATTGTGGCAATGAGAGCAACAATCGATGAGGGATGGCACTTGTATTCTCAGTATATGGCGGATGGCGGACCTATCAAAACCTCATTTACTTTCGCACCTGCAAAAACCTATTCACTGAATGGTAAAACAACTGAGCCAAAACCGGTAACTAAATTTGAGAAAACCTTTGATATGAACGTAAGTTACTTCGAGAAGACCGTTACTTTTACTCAGAAAATTAAATTGACTGGTGCGGCTAATCCTGTTGTAAAAGGTACCGTAGAATATATGGTTTGTGATGATTCACAATGCCTTCCACCGGAAACAGTTGATTTCTCCATTGCTGTAAAATAATAAATACATAAATGATATTAAGAAATTTAAAAGCAAGCATTAAGGTGCTTGTTTTAGGGATCATATTTTTCTTAGGTGCGTCAACGTTAGTATCTGCTCAGGAAGCAGATACTACGTTTTCCGACATGGAGTTCACTGAAATCACTGACGATACCACAGCAACTACTGATACCGCATCTGTAGCTGCAGTTGCAAGTGTCGGTACAGATTCAATCAAGAAAGACTCCACAGCAACTACGGCTGCTGCAGCTCCTGTTAAGGCAGAAAAAGAAAAGACACTTTGGGAAACCTTCATTGCAGGTTTAGTTGGCGGATTTTTGGCATTTTTTATGCCTTGTATTTTTCCAATGGTTCCTTTGACCATCAGTTACTTTACAAAAAGAGCTGGTAGCAAAGAGAAGGGAATTGGTCAGGCGCTCATCTACGGGCTTTCAATTATTGTTATTTATGTAGTATTCGGATTATTGATCACTTTAATCTTCGGTTCTGCAGGATTAAATGCGTTCAGTAGTAGCGGATTGTTTAATTTCTTCTTCTTTATATTATTAGTTGTTTTTGCGATATCGTTCTTTGGTGCATTTGAAATCACATTGCCAAGTTCATTTGTCAATAAAATAGACAACAAAGCAGATAGCAGTAAAGGTCTTGGTGGAATATTCTTCATGGCGGCTTCATTGGCCCTGGTCTCATTTTCATGTACTGGTCCCATTATTGGAACCTTATTGGTGCAAGCGAGCTCTAAGGGAGAATTATTGGGCCCAGCTATAGGAATGTTTGGTTTTGCCCTTGCATTGGCTTTACCTTTCACATTATCGGCAGTATTCCCTGGATTCTTGAGCAGTATGCCAAAATCAGGTGGATGGTTGAACAGTGTTAAAGTATGCTTAGGATTCCTGGAATTGGCATTAGCATTGAAATTCCTGTCTGCAGCTGACTTGGCATGGCGTTGGGAATGGTTTGACAGAGAGGTGTTTCTTGTACTGTGGATCGTTATTTTTGTGATGATGGGATTATATCTTTTAGGTAAGATCAAATTTTCTCATGATAGCGATTTACCATATGTATCGGTTCCTCGTTTGTTCTTATCTATACTATCATTCTCATTTGCAGTGTATATGGTTCCTGGTCTTTGGGGTGCTCCTGTGAACGTGCTGAGTGGTTTAGCACCACCGATGTACACCCAGGATTTCTTATTGAATTCTGGCACTGGAAGCGCGGCTCCTACATCTTCTACCACATTCCCTGCTAAAGTTAAGCATAGCGAATTTCTGCATGCTCCAGTAGGATTTCATCCATTTTTCGATTTAGAAGAAGGTCTTGCTTACGCAAAACAAGTAGGCAAACCCGTGATGATTGATTTTACAGGTCATGCCTGCGTAAATTGCAGAAAAATGGAAGATAAAATCTGGATCGATGAAGAAGTAGGACGCCTGATTAAGGAAGAATACGTTCTAATTCAGTTGTATGTTGACGAAAGAAACGTTCCAATGCCAGCTGAAAAGGTGCACGAATCGAAAATCTTGAAAAGGAAAACCGATGATTTGGGGTATTGGAATTTAGATTTCCAAGCTACGCAATACGGATCAAATGCGCAACCATTGTACGTACTTACAACTGCGGATGATCTGAATCCACTGGTTCCTACTCAAGGTGCTATTTTTGATGCCAAAGAGTATGCAGCATATCTCCAAAGTGGCTTAGATGCCTTCAAAAATAAAACTAAGTAATACCCTTTACTTGTTAAAGAATAGGCCGGCACTCCCTGAGTACCGGCCTTTCTTTTTATCTTTGCTAACTAAACACAATCAGCATGAATGTACAAAGTGACATATTTCAAATGGAGTGCGAAATCCAGTGGGAGGATCTGGGAAACGGAATCCAGCGTCAGGTTTTTGGCTATGATGACAGGGTGATGCTTGTCAAGGCCAAATTTGAAAAGGGAGCAGTAGGCGAGCTTCATGAACACCACCATACCCAAGTCACTTATGTAGACAGTGGTGCCTTTGAGATGACAATTGGCGAGGAAAAGCGAATTATCAAAAAAGGAGATGGCTACTATGTTCCGCCTCATGTGATACATGGTTGCTTGTGCCTGGAACCTGGTATTTTAATAGATGCTTTCACGCCTCACCGTGAAGATTTCCTGTGAATAAAAGAGGGGTTATTTAACCCCTCCAAATGCTGCAAAGCATAGGTTTTTATGTAGCACTTCCACATCCTTAAAGCCCACACGTTTCATCAAATCCAATTGATAATTGACCGAGCGTGGTGTGTCTTCGTATTCAATATAGTCAAATACCTTTTGGCGATATTCAGGCCCTCCCAAGGCATCCAGATAATCACCATAATGTTGTTGGAACAAATGGTTGAGCGGCTCTGCATCATGTGTAACCAAATCAGAGATCCAGAAACAGCCTCCGGGTTTTAAGGCTTTATAAATTTTAGTAAATACATACTCCCAATCTTCATCATTACGCAAATGGTGCAAAGTCGCGGCAGCCAGAACGATATCATAGTGCCCATCCACGAGATTCAGTTTCCGCATATCCAGCTGGATTGTAGTTACAGTGCCAGTGGTCGCAAGCGAAATCCTTTCTTTCGCACGTTCCAGCATCGGCAAACTGAGGTCATTCAGTGTGCAGTTTAGATTAGGAATTTTGCTTAGCATTTTAAGCGTATAATTACCCGCACCGCAACCGATATCCAGCAGCTCCTTTGCATCCGGTACAATGTATTTTGCAGCATCCGTACAAAGTTCCATGGTCAGGGGAGCATCCAAGGTAGTCAGTTGCCCCGTATCCAAGTTAGAAAATCGTTCTACATCCTGATCAAAGCGTTGCTCGATCTCTTCATTGGTCGCTTTATTCGTATAATCGGTATTCATAACTATAAAAAGGTTAAAATGCTAATTTAGCAATAGAAAACTTTCTTTGATGCCAAAAAACGCTGAATAAATAACAAAATATTAAATAACGTATTGCAAGATGATCAGAACCTCATCATCAGTGTTCTACCAAAACCATCGGATGAAACCGCAACCGTTATAAAGTTACCGATCAACGGGAAACCCGATGTGATTCGGTACATACAGAAACCAGCTAAAAACAGTTCCGTAACATTGCAGCCCGGTCTGGCAGACTTCCATCTACCGAAAGGTGACATCTCGATACAAACCAAAGGAGATGCTGGGCTTGGAACTGAGCATCCCTGTTTTTATTTTCCCATAATATTATAATAATTATAATCAGTTGTAGGTGTATCTGTAAAACCAAACATCTGGCCAATTGCAACAATCTGCCCGCGTTTAAAAGTGCTATGATTTATTGCCTGCACTATATATTCAAAATTCTGGAAATTAGATTGAAAGCGAGGATTTACCACTAATGTCGTGTCTTCCATTACTTCCGGATTCAATACAGCGATATAGTCGGCCATTTCTTCAGACTGCTCAATGAGTAAATCAAATGCTTCTTCCAGACTGCCGGTAAATTCTTCATGAGTATTTACTGGGAATTTTCTAATCACAGACAACCAATAAACCTGAGTTTGCCAAATGTTTACAATGGTCGCTTTAATTGAAGGAAAACTGGAAGGAACTGCCTTTTGTAAAACCTCAAAAGGCTTTTCTCTCAGATAATTGATAAGTATCGCATTCGCCCAGAGATTATAGTCGGCCAAATTTTTTATGATGTAAACCGTACTGGTTGCTGCTTTTTGGGGATGGATATGGTCAGTAGTCATAGTGAATTATTTTAATTCAAAATAATACGCAAAGACTGACAACAGTATGGCAGCCTGTTTTATAAATTGAGATAAAAAACAAAAGTCAGGTGATGTGCCTGACTTTTGAATGTTTTCATAGGGGGATTGATTTATAGGAGAGCGTGATTAATATCTTTCTAATTCTGCAATTTACATTCCGTATACAAAGTACTAAAGAGTTCGGATTTGCTTAATCACATCCTTCTGACGTAATTCTATTGCAAACATAGCATGCTAAATCTTATTTATCAACTGCGTAAAAACACAGTTGCATATTTATATCGTCGTTATCTTGCAGGCCTGATAAAAGCAAAATACAAATAATGTAAAAGCCAAAGCCTTTAGCAAAATCATCGATATCTTTATCAATGCAGACCGTCTATTCTTTTTATAGTGCATGATCATATAATACCATTCATTAATCCCTGATTCAAAGCTAGTGATTGCCATGAAAGTGGTCAACTGTGAAAATACACAGTATCCTTATACCAAAAAGGCCGGAGGAATCCGGCCTTCATTGGCTGTTAATAATAGGGATGATTAATGTTTTGCGAAGGATACTATAAATCGACTTGCTTCACTCAATTAATCAAATAACCATGCCAGGCACCCAAATAAACATCAAACAACTATAAATCAAAGAATTAGATAAATCAACAACAGTAAATTACTGTGGAGATATTCTACAAAATGCACAGAAAGTAATCACATTCTTAAAAGAGGTCTTACTGAAAAAGTTCCAATTGATAAGAATTTCTGTTTTTATTCCCAATAACAGGTTGTTCCGAAAAATTTGACAGGGATATCCCCAATAGTCTTACCTTTTTATCAATTAAATCCACATGTTCAAGCAGTTGCTTTACCGTATCCAATATTACCTGATAATCTCCTACCGGATGTGGTAAAGATTGATTTCGGGTAATTTGACGGAAATCGCTATATTTAAGCTTCAACGTAATAGTACGACCTCTTAAGTTGTGTCGATACAACCTTTCAGAAACCTTATCTGCGAGTTTACCTAATTCTGTATGCATTTCATCAATGGTGATCAGGTCATGTTCAAATGTATCCTCCGCAGCAAGCGACTTAGCTACGCGCTCTGTGCGAACTTCACGCTCATCTATACCTCTGACAATCCGATAATAAAACTTTCCACTTTTACCAAAATAACGTACCAAGTCTTGTTCAGTTAACCGTTTCAAGTCTGCACCATTGTGCAAATGCATACTTTTCATGCGCTTCGCAGTTACTTTTCCTACGCCAAAAAAACGCTCAACAGGTAATGACTCCATAAAACTCGCGATCTTAGAAGGTCCTATAAACGTTAGTCCGTCCGGCTTATTCATGTCAGAAGCAATCTTTGCTACAAATTTATTAGAAGAAACTCCAGCAGAAGCAGTTAAGTTCAACTCTTCCTTAATAGCGTTCTTAATTTGCATAGCGATATCCAGTGCAGAACCGATTCCTAATTTGTCTTCTGTAACGTCCAGGTATGCTTCGTCCAAAGACAATGGTTCTATCAAGTCCGTATAACGCATAAAAATGGCCCTAATTGCCGCAGAAACGGATTTATATATTTCAAACCTGGGTCTCACAAAAATAAGCTCAGCGCAAAGATTAAGTGCCTGACGAGAGGGCATAGCTGACTTTACCCCAAACTTACGTGCCTCATAACTAGCAGTTGCAACAACTCCACGTCCATTTGGAGAGCCTCCAACGGCGATTGCCTTCCCCCTCAATTCCGGAAAGTCACGTTGTTCCACCGATGCATAAAATGCATCCATATCTATGTGGATTATCTTTCGCATTTCCTTTTAAAAATAAGCAAAAACTCAAGAGAGAAAACAATAGACGGCTGATGCTGTTTTCTGTATAACTTAAATATCAGAATATGGACACTATGCAAGAGAAAGATCTGAATCCTTACGAATTCACGATAGATATCAACGGGGAGCCACAAGCCATTCGCGTTGAGGTTCCAAAAGCGGGCGATTACATTGTCTATATCAACGGAGACCGAGTCGGTCACATTTATCCGATTATTGGTAACACGACCATTCAATGGAAAAGCAAAGATCCTATCGATCAGGAGTTGATCGATGAAATTGGAAAACAAATAGAAGTACTGAAATCTAATCATCTCTAAACCACCGTTAATACCAGTTATCAGAAATAAAGCCGACAACTAAGTATACAACATAAACAAACACAGTAAAATTACGGAATGCAATATACGAAAAAACTAATTATATTAGCATAATCACAATCCAATTCTAATTGTATAAGGTTGTATTAAAAGATTTTTTTGTTTAGGCGCTTAGATGGAAGAACGACTTGCCTGGGCTAAAGCGTTTGACTAATGAAGATAAACTTCACATTCAGGATCTTAATGATGTCCTGAATGTGGAGTTTTGTTTTTTCTTATGAAAGAAAGATAAAATGCCGTAGCAATTACAATAACCACTAAAGATAAAAGGACAATAGTGATTGTTAATCCGTGTGCTGACTGCTGATGTTCCATATTGTAAAATTTTCGATGAAGGTATAAAATTTTATATAAAATATAAAGCATAAATGTGTGCTTTTCGATATTTCCTATTAAGTTTGCAAGTATAAAACGGACGCCTACGTTTTATAATTACCAATAACTTTATTAACAGATTTACAAAAACTGTCACAGTTCGTTCAGTTAAATTTACTGAAGGCTTGTGGCTATTTTATTATCACTATTATTTAAATTACCAATAATGAAAAGGTATTCCTTCTTACTGGCATCTATCTTATTTATATTTTTCGCTCCAAGGAGCTATAGCCAGTCTTTCAATCGCAAGACCATCGAGAAAATCAATACTAAAGCGATAGAAAAAGCGTTAAAAACTAGTGTACGTATGTGGGGATTTGACACGCTAAAGCAACAACGAAACAGTTCCCAATTTAGCGGAGTAGTTGTCAGTGCAGAAGGGCATATCTTAACTGCCGCTCATGCCACGATCCCTGGCAATACCTACAAAGTCTTTTTCCCTGATGGGCAGGAACGGATAGCGGTAGCATTAGGGCGCATTGGTTTTAAAGACAAAAACAATTTACCAGATGTAGCAATGATGAAGATTGTTGGAAAAGGAACCTGGCCGTTCGCAGAACTTGGTTGGTCAGGAAGTCTTAAAACAAATGAACCTTGCCTAAGTATATCCTATCCCGAAACGCTGGATCAAAAACAACCTACTGTAAGATTTGGCCGTATTGTAGTTCCTTTAAATCAATGGGGCTTTGTTCAATCCAGTTGCAAAATGGAGCCTGGTGACTCAGGAGGTCCTCTTTTTGATTATTTAGGCCGTGTAGTTGCTTTACACAGCCGTATAGATCTTTCAGAAGAAGTGAATCTTGAGGTACCGGTAGACCTTTATAGAAAATACTGGACAGCTTTAAATAAAGTAGAAGATTACGCTGCCTTACCCGAGCAGCAAGATGCCTTTAGTAAAGATCCCTTAGCAGAAAAATTAATCAGTATTCCAGCCCTCGCTCAAATCGACAAGCAGTTTGAAAAAATAGAGCCAAAAATCAAAGGCACCAGTTTGATGATTAAAAGTAGGCTAAATGGAATTGAACAGCAGGCGGTAGGTACATTATTCATCTTGAACAATGCGACAATAAAAGGCAGAAATCCAAATGGGAGTTACCTTATAGCCAAAAGTACATTGGTAGGTACAGAGCCAAATATAGATTCAGAAAAAATTTCCGCCAAAAAATTGACAATTATTGGCAGAGATAAAGCGAACGACCTTGTATTGATGCAATTAGAAAGTCCGTTAAAGTCAGGAATTGTTTATCATTCGTTAAAAGATACTTCAGATATCAAATTTGAAGAAATAGGCAAATTTTTACTATCTGCATTACCTGATAAGGTCAGTAAGATCAGCATTTTGAGCAGTAAGAATATGGACCTACCGAGGAGATTCAGCGCGCCTTATTTTGGAGCCAACGCAAATTTTATCAATCAACAAATTATCCTGACCAGCATTACACCGGGTAGCCCGGCCTCAGAGGCTAAACTTGAACTTAAAGATCAGGTCACCGGGATAAACGGCATACCAATCAGTCAACCCCCTCAATATGGAGGCGAAATCATGAAATATGCACCCGGTGATACGATCACAATACAAGGCGTCCGAAATGGAACTGATTTTAATATATCGGTAGCGCTCAAAAGAATGCCTGTGAGAGGTAATCATCCTGCAGATCGCCTGGAAGGAGGTAAGAGTATTAGACTGGATGATTTCAAAAAAGTATTTGCGCATGATGCAGCGATTAAAGCTGATGAATGCGGCGGACCTGTTTTTGATGCAGAAGGTAAATTTTATGGAATTAACATTGCGAGATTCAGTAGGACTAGTACATTGACGATACCAAGCAACGTGGTTTATAAATTTATATCCGACACGTTGCAATAACTAAAGGATCTGGAATTTAAAATAATTCGCGAAGATAATCTTTCCATTTTTTTCAAATAAAAAACTAAAAATTTGGCCACTTCGGCCAAATTTAAATATATTCGTTCCAACAATAGGGATGATTGGCATTAGGGACAAGGTAATAACCAAGTCCCTTTTGCTTTTTTAGACCACCTGATGATTACAGTTGACGTTAAGCCATACAATAATGTACATTCGTTGAGCGATCTGACTACAAACTGCGCTTTGCCTACACCACAAACAATTGTCGGCTCAAAACGTTACTATCAAGTATGAACGACCAGTCTAAAGAAGAAGCGCTCAAATTGAAAAACAGTCAGATTTCAGTATGGATGATTTTGATCAACAGCGCATTACTATTGATTTATCTGAACTACGGTTACCTAACCGAAGATGAAAAATACCTAAATATCTTGCTTTTCGTACTCGGATTACTAGTCCTCATAGGCGGTTTTGCATTTAGTTACCATGGAAAGGGCTACAACATTGCCAAATGGATTTTTGGGCTCATGCTCGTCATTACCTTACTAATGGTGGCAATGGCAGTTTATGTCACAGGTTTAGGCAAGGCATTTCAACACTAGATGACATGAATTTGAATTTTATCAATAAAGTTTATTTAGGAATCACCATACTATTAGCGGTATTAATCATCCATAAAGTCTGGGCATATAAGTCTTCAGAGCGTTTTTACTATTATTCAAGTGTCTCTGCTCCTGTCAGTTTTCCGATCCATATAAACCGTATTGATTTGATCCTGCCAGATAATGAACTCGCTCTGGGTTTCTATAAGTCTGAACTAGAGGAGGTAAATGTGTTTATGACAAAATGGGGCAAAGAATATTATTTTCCAGAAGTCCACGAGCCGCTAAGGCTACCGCTAAAATTATCCCTGGATTACTGCGACTATCGTTCCCGGACGTTTTACAAAGACACAATTGATCTGCCACAGCAGGTGTTATTGGCTGCGTTTAAGAAAGCGGTAAAAGAGGAGCAAACCATTGAAATGTACAGTTCACAAGGGGATAAGTTTGGATTGAATTTCGTGGTAGGGATTGCGAACAACGGAAACATAGTGTTATGGCTCAGAGGTAAAGATTTTGAAAAAGTGATCTTTAAGAAAAAATTGCATGCCTATGAACCCGGAGCACAAGATTTACAATATGAACGTCAGCAGTTCAACAAGCAATCTTATCTGGATACTGTTTTTTCTGAGCTGCCAGATAGCATGCTGACCTTATTTAAAAATGGTTATGATAGATCAGCCAATTACATCGACAGCCCCAGCAAATACCTGGACTTGAAATAAAATCCAACAAAAAGCCAATTATCCTGTTGTATTTTAGTATCAATTGAAATTATATATGACGGAGAGACATACCTACCAAACGGGTATCATTGGCAACTGTGCATATCTGGCACACATCAATAAAAACACAAATATAGATTGGCTTTGCTGGCCAAGATTTGACAGTACTTTTATTTTCGGTGGCATACTCGACGAAAAAAAAGGAGGAGAATTTTCTATAAAGCCTGCCGGGGAGTTCATTTCCAGGCAATTCTATCTCGAAAACACGAATGTGCTATGCACCGAGATCAGCAATCCTGAAGGTAAATATAGGATAACTGATTTTGCACCCAGGTTTTATCAGCATGAACGCTATTATAAACCCTTGATGCTGATACGCAAGATAGAACCCTTGGAAGGAAATCCACGTGTGAAGGTAACCTGCAAGCCGGTATGCGATTACGGGAGTACAAAATTGAAAGGACGCAGAGGCAGTAACCACATTGAATTCGAAGGATGTGATGAAAGTGTTAGGCTAACAACAAATATATCGCTAAGTTATGTAGAAGATGAGCATTATTTTGCGTTAAACGAGACCAAATACCTGATCCTTACTTATGGCCAGGAACTGGAAGCGCCAATTGCGAGTACATCAGAACGTTTTCTTACGGAAACGGTCAACTACTGGCGCCGATGGATCAAGCATTCTAACATTGCAGGTTTTTACCAACATATTGTTATCCGTTCTGCCTTGATTTTGAAAATACACCAATATGAAGATACCGGTGCTATTATTGCAGCTAGTACAACAAGTTTACCTGAATCTCCGGGTAGTACCCGAAATTGGGACTATCGTTATTGTTGGATGAGAGATACCTATTATGTCATCACAGCACTCAATCACATTGGTCATTTTGAAGAAATGGAAAAGTACTTCGGTTATGTCACCGATATTTCTTTCAGGGATGATGAGCGTTACCAACCTTTATTCGGTATTGCCGGAGAGAGAGTACTTACTGAGCGAATCCTTACTGATATCGAAGGCTATATGGGCAATCAACCTGTAAGAGTCGGTAATCAGGCGTATGAGCACATCCAGAATGATATCTACGGGCAAGTCTTAGTTTCCATGCTACCACTCTACACAGATCACCGCTTTATTTTTCGCGAACGGCAAGACTCCGCACAATGGCTCGATTATTTATTAGCGAAGATTGAAAAAACTATTGATGAGAAAGATGCAGGAATCTGGGAATTCCGAAACATCGCCAACACGCATTGTTATACCAATTTGTTCCAGTGGGCTGGTGCTAATGCGGCTCTAAAAATGGCGAAGACAATTGGCAACGAAGTATATGAGGAGCGTGCTAACATTTTGATCGCAAAAGCAACGAAACATATAGAGGATTGTTACGATCCGGTACGTAAAGTATATAATCACGCAGTAGGAAGTGATCATCTGGATGCAAGTACTTTACAGTTGATTTTAATGAACTATCTGGACCCAGAATCACAACGTGCCAAAGATCACCTGATTGCATTAGAAAATGAACTAAAAGCTGAAAATGGCTTATTTTACCGATACCTGCATAAGGATGATTTCGGCAAACCCAAAACAACTTTCCTGATCTGCGCATTCTGGTACGTCGAAGCACTTGCCTGCGTTGGCAGACTGGATGATGCTGTGCGGGAATTTGAATCCCTCATTCAATATGCAAACCACCTTAATCTATTCAGTGAAGATGTAGATGAAAAAGATGGCAGTCAGTGGGGCAACTTCCCCCAGGCATATAGCCATGTCGGACTGATGAATGCCGCACATCGCATCGCAATTAAACTGGACAGACCTATATTTCTTTAACTTAGGTCTTTAAGCAACGCCCTTACTTGCTTAAAATCTTTTAGATAATATCGGGCAGCTGAAATATTGCTGCCCACTTTTATCGTGTAAGCTTCTGCTGGAAGGGCTTTAAAAATGTCTTCATCCGTATGATCATCTCCTAATGCAATGATGAAATCCGGATTATTACTATATAGCCAATTTTGTGCAGCCTTTCCTTTATTGACCTCTATGTTCTTAAATTCTATCACTTTATTGCCATCCATCATCTGTAAGCCTTTGTCCGCAATAAAGATTTTGAGGTGATTGATGATCTCATTTGCCCTCAGCTCACCCAAGCCCTTTTCTACTTTACGGTAATGCCAGACCAGAGAATAACTTTTCTCTTCTACAAATGATCCCGGTGTCCTGTCGGTGTAGGTATCCAATACGGTTTTTACTTCCTGTTTCCATTTATCTGTGAGTAAGGGCAGGGGCTTCCACTCTTCATTTAATTGTTTCTGCCAGGCACCATGCTCGGCAATCATATCAAGCTTAAGGTGGCCAAACCACTGCTCAAGGGTTTGATAACGCCGTCCGCTGATGATAATAACCCTGTTTTTAGGATCTTCAGTAAGTTTAGCAAGTATATCATATAATTCCTGATCTGGAGAAGCTTTATCTATATCCCCCTGGAAACCTACAAGAGTACCGTCGTAGTCCAAAAAGATATAGCGGTCCGAGGAATTTCTATAGTCCAGTACGATCTGGTCTTTGATACGCTGAACTGCGTATTTGGTGAGGAGCGATTGTTGTAATTCTTTTACTTCTAATAACTTATCCATAAAGTTTTTCACCCACAGGTGTATATTAAATTTTTTAACGATATGCCGCATATTTTCCATACGGGTTTGTTGTTCTTCCAATGGCATGTTAATGGCCTGTACAATGGCCCTCATCATGTCTCCTAAATTATTGGGATTTACGATCAGTGCATCATTTAATTCTTTCGATGCACCTGCCATCTCACTTAGTATCAATACGCCATCATTCTTAGTCCTTGATGCTACATATTCCTTACTGACCAGATTCATTCCATCTCGCATTGGGGTGACCAGGCAGATATCTGCAGTACTATATAGTGCAGAGAGAAACTCAACTGAAAAAGACCGATAGAAATAATGAATCGGCACCCAGGTAAGCGTACGATACCTCGAATTGATGTTGCCCACCAATTTATCAATATTGTCACGTAACTCTTTGTATTGCGGAACAGTATCCCTTGATGGCACCACAATCATATATAAAGCGACCTTCTCTATAAATTCCGGATGGTTTTGGAGCAAAAGTTCCAATGCCTGTAAACGCTGCAATATCCCTTTACTGTAGTCGAGCCTATCTATAGTTAGAATGATCTTTAATGCCTGCTGACTCTCTTTGAAAACAGCAGAATGCCTGGCTACTTTTGCATGTCTTGTAAGATTTTCAAACTTATCGCTGTCTATTCCCATTGGGAATGCTTCCACGACAACCTGCCTGTTCTTATGCAGGATAACATTATCTGAAAGCTTACTCGACGACAGCCTCGAAGAGGCACTCAGGAAATGTCTTACATCATCGAATGTGTGGAATCCAAGTAAATCTGCACCTAACATACCTTTAATGATCTCATCCCTCCAGGGGATCAGCCTGAAAATCTCGAAAGAAGGAAAAGGAATGTGCTGAAAGAAGCCAATGGTGACCATAGGCATCTCTGTACGAATGAGACAAGGCAGGAGCAGCAATTGGTAGTCATGTATCCATATGGTATCACCCTCTTCCAGATGCTGCAGTGCTACTGACCTAAATTTATAATTTACCTGCTTATAGAAATCCCAATAGCTCTGTTCAAAGTTGGCGTAAGTAGCTAAATAATGAAAGATAGGCCATAGCACCTCGTTTGAAAATCCTTCGTAGTAAAGGTTGATTTCTTCTGCTGTCAGGAAGACTGGAATCAGATTAAGCGCCGCCAGTTTCAGGCGAACTTCATCTTGTCGTTCTTTTGGTATTTCGATACCTGGCCAGCCGATCCATACATTGCTGCCATTTTTATAAACCGAGCCTAAACCAGTGGCTAAACCTCCTTCACTGGGTCTTAAAATGTACTCGCCGTTCTGTTCTGTAATCTTAACTGGAAGGCGGTTCGATATAATGATCGTTTTTTGATTAGTTATCATACGCTACTAAAACAACCGATTTTAAGCCATTTTGTTTGAATTCGCTAAGGAACGTCCTCTAATGCAAACAGAATGAATAAGATAAGAAAAGCCATTTGCGTTTATAATTCAGCTTCGTACATTGGCGTTAAATTTGCTTAGTCAAACAGCTTCATCCAAAGTAAAGACCTCATCATATGATTAAAAACCACCATTTATCTATTTTTATTACTGCTCTATTGTTCAGCTCCTGCTCCTCTATTTACATGCCTAACGTACCAAATACACCGATGCTTAGCCAGCAAGGCGAATTTAGTGGAGGCCTGCATGGTTCATTGAAAGGCAACTTCAGTCTAAATGGAGCTTACGCAATATCTGAACATTTTGGCGTGATTGGAAGTACTTCATATATGAATTCCAAAAGAACAAAAAAGGACTATAAGCATAAATTGTTTGAAGTGGGCGGAGGCTATTTCAATACTTTCGGACCTGATGATAACCGCATCATTGAAATTTATGCAGGGTATGGTAATGCAAAGACAAATCGTGTATTTAGAAATTATGATGAAAATGACGTGCTGACCGGTACGGATTTTGAAGAAGCTACATACAACAAAACCTTTCTGCAGGTCAACTATAGCTCCAAAAAAGCGAGTAACCTACGTCTATTTGGTACTGATTTCCCAATCAATGCAGGTACTGCACTTAGAATTACATCCGCAGAAATGAAAACCTTTATGCGCAATGGGGTGGGACAGATGCGTGAGGGAAATGTTTTTCTGGAACCAATTTTTTTTACGCGGATGAAAGTAAGTGAAACTGTGCAATTACAATATACCACCAGCGGGACATTCGGATTAAATAGTCGTGAGTTCATGAATGCAAACAATTCCTTATTTACTATTGGCGCGGTAATCAATGTAGGAGGGAAGAAAAGATAATTTCGTATGGATAATTGGCATAAAAAGAGAGGTTACTTTAAAAGCAACCTCTCTTTTTATGCGGATTCTAATAAACCGTAATGTTGGACAACAAAGGTCTGTCCTTTACTTTATCACTTTCATTTTTAATGATGAAGTATACATTATGCATCTTGCCATCTGTAACTGCTTCAATTGGGATAACCGGAGTTCTGGATGTAGATCCTGCCAGCAATTTTCCATTTGCATCGTCAAGTCTGACTTCTATGGAGTAATTGACATCTCCAGCCATATTTACTATTGCAAGTTTGAAACCAGTAACACCAGTCAGGTCAATTTGTCTTAAAATGATTCTTCCATCTTTTTGAGGGAATATGAGCGCCTTTTCATTATTGTAGTCCCTGCGCCCAAAATCCGGAGCATCCTTGATGTCATCAGCCTCCAGGATATTACTATTAAGGTTCACAACATTTGTAGCGCTTAAAGATTTCAAGCCTAGTGCAGCCATTCCCATGTCGGAATATGTTGCTTTAATTGCCATTACCGGTTTGTTTTTATTTACTGTTGCAGGAGGTATAATTTTACCGACCGCAGGCAGGGAAGGTTTACTTGTAGCCGTGGCACTTAAACTCATGATCCACTCCGCAATTTGCTTCGCTTCGGTCTCTTTCATGGTCGGGTGGGCAGGCATTGGTACTTCTCCCCATACGCCGCCTCCGCCTTTCAGTATCTTGTTACTAATGTAGCTAATGGCTTTGCTGTTCTTTTGATACTTGGTTGAGACCAGCGTAAATGCCGGACCTATAGATTTAGTAGATACCTTATGACAGGCTGCGCAATCTGATTTCATCATCAGGGATTTCCCGACCAGGCTTTGTGCAGCTTGCTGGTGTCCCAATTGTGCCCCTGCCATATCCAATCCTTCAGTGTAAGTATTAGAAACATAAATTCTGCTTTTATTGACTACAGCGCCCTTATCACTTACAACAACCTGATAACCTACAGGCTTCCCTGGAAAATAAAAGCTTTTATTGCCTGAGAGAATAATATCTACTTTGGGATGCTCATTTCCGGCAAACACCGAAATGCTTGCACTTTTTGAAGAGGCTTTATTATTGTCAATCACTTCTACACTGGTTGGATATTCACCTGCTTTTGTAAAAGTATGTTGCAATTCGGGCTTATTTGTAGTTTTCTTTAATCCTTTACCCAAATTCCAAATATAAGTAAGCACATCGCCATCGTCAGGATCTGTTGCATCTACTTTCGCAATCAACTGATAAGGTAATAAACCGCTGGTTTTTTCTATCCGAAGGTTCTTAACAGAAGGGGGGCGGTTACCGTCCAAATAATCTATTCTTACCAAACCCGCATCAGGATTTTTAGCAAACCACCCTTTCCCATATTCCAAAATATACAATTTGTTATCCGGTCCGAGTTCCATATCTATAGGTGCCGCAAAAGACATGTTATTCAGAAAAGGCTCCATGCTTTGATAATCTCCTGTTGGAGACATGGTCACTGCTTTTATCCAGCCACGCACCCATTCGTATATGAGCAGTTTTCCGTTATAATAGGCCGGATAAGCAGGTACACCTGCTTTTGGCCAATATACCGGCCCAGCCATTGCTGTGCGGCCTCCGCCGCCTACTTGCGGAAACTCTTTAGATTGTGCATAAGGATACCATATGTAAGCCGGCTGTGCTGGTGGTAATTGAGTATGACCTGTATTATTTGGTGAATTATTGAGTGCTAAAGCTGGATCAAAAGCAGCACCAGAGGTTCCATTTGTAAAATCATAAGCTTTGTAGGGATAATTATTCCCAATAAATAAAGGCCATCCAAAGTTACCAGCTTTACGGGCCTGGTTGATCTCATCATAGCCACGCGGCCCCCTCGATTCATCGTCATTGTTCGCATCCGGCCCCACTTCACCCCAATACAAAAAACCAGTTTTTTGATCTACCGAAATACGGTAGGGGTTTCTATTTCCCATCACATAAATCTCGGGCTTGGCTTTAGTATCATTTTTAGGGAATAAATTACCATCTGGAATGCTGTAAGTCCCATCTGTATTTAATTTGATTCTCAAAATCTTACCCCTGAGGTCATTGGTATTACCTGCAGATCTCCTGGCATCATATTGATGAAGACCCGGCCTGTTGTCCAAAGGAGCATAACCTTTGTTCACATATTGCTGTTTAGGCACATCAAAAGGTGTAGAATTGTCTCCGGTAGAAACGTATAAATATCCCTCTGGCCCAAAAGCAATAGAACCGCCTGTATGACAGCAAATTTCTCTTTGCGAATAAAATTCGAGTACTACTTTCTCAGAACTAAGGCTAATCTTATCGTTAACGAGTTTAAACCTTGACAATCTGTTTACAGAAGTCTTCAAAGGACTGTAGAAAAGGTATACAAACTGATTAGTCGTGAAATTAGGGTCTACAGCCATTCCCAACAAACCTTCTTCTGCATTTACATCAGGTGTATTTGTTTTTGAATAAACCTCAAGTTTACCCGCCTCTGTGAGTTTCTTTGTCTTGTTCTTATAAAGCATCACTTCTCCACGGCGTTGTGCAATCAGTACGTCCAGATTAGGTAAAACTGCAATTTCTGTGGGTTCAGTAAACTGTCCCTGCACCAGGCTTACTTTTACAAATCGGTCTTGGTCTGGCGTATCAATTTTTGTTTTTGTGGATCTTGCATCTGTATTTCGTGCAAATGGAAATATTGCTGCCATGGCAATGCCAGATAGCAATAAGGCAAAAGGTGTCTTCATTAAGCTTATATTGTGTGTTGGTTTCGATTATAAATATAGAGCTTAAATAATTAAGTTGAAAAAATTATATTTACTAACTAATTTTTATTGCTATGAAACTGAAAACCTTGCTATCGCTGGCTGCTCTTTTATTGATCATCAACACGGCCTTTGGCCAAACCAGTCCATTACCTGCAAATGAGGTATTAAATAATGCACTAAAAAAGGCTAAAGCAGAAAAGAAAAGTGTATTGCTCGTATTTCATGCCTCATGGTGTGGATGGTGCCGAAAAATGGACGCAAGCCTTAACGATCCGGCTGTGAAGCCGTATTTCGACAAGAACTATATCATTGCAGACATTGTAGTTTATGAATCTAAAGGCAAAGAAAATCTGGAAAACCCCGGTGCGGCAGACTTGTTGAAAAAATACAACAATGCAGACCAGGGCTTGCCTACATGGCTGGTATTTGATGCAAAAGGAAGCCTGATCGCAGATTCCCAAATGAGGCCGGAAGGTGTTGCACAAACTGCTAAAGGGGAAAATGTAGGCTGTCCTGCGAAAAAAGAAGAAGTAGCCTATTTTGTAAGCACCTTGAAAAAATCATCTAAATTGACTGAAAAGGAGTTAGGAGCCATCACTACTGTATTCCGAAAAAACGAAGTGGGTCACTAAGGAGGCATTTTTACAGATCTATAAAAGCAGAGGTTAGTTAATCAACCTCTGCTTTTTTTTAATTTTTTTTTTGCGCTTCAATCAGATAAAAAGGAGGAGGAAAGTGTTTTTTTTACACTCATCAGTTGGCCTCTGGCCTGTATCCTCGCTATAAGAGACAATCCAATTTAAATTTGAGGTTGGAAAATAGTTTTAGCAATCAAAATAAGCCTTATTTATTGATTAATAGGTATAGTTGTTTTTTGTAACAAAATTCTTATTTTGCAGCCCCTTTAATCAAATATGAAATTATTACTTTTAAATCTTTTTAAACCAAATCACACAATATGAAGCTTAATTACTTAAGGTTAGGAACAACGGCTTTTGTCTGGTTGTTAGGAACCGCGATTGTATCCGGTCAGCAACTGGCCGATCAACCGGAAATTAACCTGAACGATCTTGCATCGTTTAAAACGCCGGGGCAAACCTGGACGCTTGCTGGTGGGGTCGTTGCTAATCTGAACGAACAGAATGCATTGACTTTTACCAAGGGTACAGGGGTACTGGTTAATCTGCCAACAAAAAAGAACAACGGTTCTGATTTATTCACCGTTGGTACTCACGGAGATCTGGTACTTGAACTGGACTATCTCTTGGCGAAGGGCGCCAATTCAGGTATCTATTTTCAAGGTGCCTATGAATTACAATTAGAAGATTCCTGGACCAAAACAACGCCTTTATCTTCTACCAATGGTGGTATTTATGAGCGTTGGGATGATTCAAAGCCGGAAGGGCAAAAAGGCTTTGAAGGTTATGCACCACGTCAGAACGTCTCAAAGGCACCTGGAGTATGGCAACACCTAAAAGTGGTATTCCTGGCACCTCGCTTTGATGCAGCAGGAAATAAAACAGCTAACGCAAAATTTGTGACGGTAGAACTTAACGGTGTACAAATTCACGACAACGTGCAATTATTTGGCTCAACAAGGGGAGGAGCTAAAGAAAGTGCATCAGGACCTTTGCGCCTGCAAGGAGATCACGGTGCAGTTGCATTCAAGAACATTAAAATTTCGAAGCTGAACAATGAACAGTTGAACAGCAGAAGAGGAGGCAGTGATGCAGATCCAATCCTTATAGAAGCTCCAGTAAATACCATGATCCGCAGTTTCGTGGACATCTCAGGTGGACCACGTGTTGTACACGCTATTTCTATCGGTAGTCCTCAGAAAGTTCACTATGCTTATGACCTGGATAACGGTTTGCTTTTCCACGCATGGAGAGGCGATTTCGTTGATGCCACTCCAATGTGGGACGGTAGGGGTAATGGTTCATCAAGACCAAGAGGTACCGTTACAACATTCTTTAAAAAGCCGGCGCCTACATTAGCAAAATTGGCCGATGCAAATGCAGTATGGCCAGTTGATACTACTGGCACAAGCTTCAGAACTAAAGGGTATACCGTAGATACACAGGATCGCCCAACTTTCCAGTATAATGTATTTGGTGCTAAAGTAACAGATCAGATCCGTGTAACCGAAAGTGGCGAAGGTCTGATCAGATCAATCAGTACTGATAAACCAGTTGACAATCTTTATGCATTACTTGCTGAAGGTTCAAATATCGAAGACTTAGGCAAAGGCTTATACCTGATCAACGGTCAGTCGTATTTGAAATTTGAAGATCCCAAAACCAAACCTGTAATCAGGGAGGCTAATGGAAAGAAAGAATTAGTGGTGCTACTTCGCGGTCAATTAAATTATTCAATTTTATTTTAATCGGGATTAGGAGATAAAGATGAAACATACTTTTAAAATGCTGGCAATGCTGGCTTTAAGCTTTAGTACAACGGTGTTTGCCCAGGATGCACCAAAAGAAGAGGATTTTTACCGCGTCAATAAGGTAAGAATGCCAGAAGGACCTATCCTGGAAGTGGGCGGATTGGTGACTATGCCTAATGGCGACCTTGCCATCTCTACAAGAAGAGGTGAAGTTTACATTGTAGAAAACCCAACCAGTACCAGACCTTATTTCCGTAGGTTCGCTTATGGTTTACATGAAATACTCGGCTTAGCCTATAAAAATGGCGCGCTATATTGCGCACAGAGGGGTGAACTGACCAAATTGGTTGATACTGATATGGATGGTAAAGCTGATGTTTACGAAACTGTATATGCATGGCCGTTGAGTGGTCACTATCATGAATATAGCTTCGGTCCGAAGATCGCTCCTGATGGTTCCTTTTTCGTAACAGGTAACGTAGCTTTCGGTGACGAAATGTGGTATCGTGGTGAAAGCCGTGTGCCAATGCGTGGATGGACAATGAACATCACCGAAGACGGTGTGATGAAGCCATTTGCTACCGGTATGCGTTCTCCTGCTGGTTTGAACGTGATCGACGGTCAATTGTATTATACAGATAACCAGGGTGACTGGTTTGGTTCCGGTGCAATCTGGAAAGTTAACAAAGGCGATTTCTTGGGACACCCAGCTGGTTTGAGATGGACTGGAAGATCCGACTCTCCGGTTAAATTGACTGAAGAGCAATTCCGTTCTAAAATCGATGAGAGAAGAGAGGTAAACGCGCAGGGAAGAGCAATCAAACCTGAGAACAGGGTAGACGAGAAATTCAAAATGCTATTTGAAATGAAAAAGGACTTCCCTGAGCTGAGGTTGCCATCTGTATGGTTACCATATGGTATTTTAGGTATCTCTACTTCAGAGCCTGTTAAAATCCCTGCTGGCAATTTTGGTCCTTTCGAAGGTCAGTTATTAGTAGGAGATCAGGGAATGAGTATCATCTCAAGGGTCTTCATGGAAACTGTCAATGGTGTAGAACAAGGAGCCTCATTCATGTTCAGAAGCGGATTCCGCTCAGGAGTATTGAGATTAGCCTGGGGTACTGATGGTTCATTATTCGTAGGAGAAACCAACCGTGGTTGGGGTTCTGCAGGTGACGCCAACGAAGGACTTGAGCGCTTGGTTTATAACAAAGACAAAACACCTTTCGAGATGAAAGCTGTGCGCGCGATGTCTGATGGCTTCGAAATCGAATTCACCAAACCAGTTGATGTAAAGTCTGCACAGGATCTTGCTTCTTATAGTGTAGAGAGCTACTTGTACAAATACCATCCGGTCTATGGTTCACCTCCAGTAAACAAAGAAACCTTAAAAGTTAAAGGTGTTAAAGTTTCCGCTGATGGTTTGAAAGCCCGGATCATTGTAGATAACCTGCGTCAGTATTACATCCACACCATTATGTTGGAAGGTGTAAAAGCTAGTGAGAATTCTGGTGCATTATTACACCCAATTGCTTATTACACATTAAATAGTATTCCAACAGGAGAGAAGCTGTCAATGAGCGAAGTCAGCACTAAAAACTCTGCTACTGAAAAAGTAGTTGCTGCCACAGCCGCTGTTAAAAAAGGACAGGTGAAAAAAGCAGACGCCGCAGTGAAGTCTGGAGTTGCAAAAGAGAAAGCTGCTGCTACCGGTAAAACCGTAGCGGTACCTGCTGCTGCACCTACTTATGCTCAGGTAAAAGGTCTGTTGACTTCTTACACTTGCGTAGCTTGTCACAATCCTACCAAAAAACAGATCGGACCTGCATTTATTGATGTAGCAAAACGTAAGTACTCAAATGAGAAAATTGTTTCACTGATCCACAACCCTCAGCCGGAAAACTGGCCAGGTTATGCGACCGAAATGCCGCCTATGCCACAGGTAACAAAGGCAGACGGACTTAAAATTGCAGCATGGATCAACTCTCTGAACAAGTAGTGACTTAGTGTTTTTTATACAATATTAAAAAAAACGGCATAATACTTCATTTCTTGAAGGTTATGCCGTTTTTTTTAGATAATTTAGTCACTCAATAAAAACCATTATAAACTCATGAGTACACTTCACTACTACGATTACATTGTATTTTTTGTTTACTTTATAATCGTGTCATCTTACGGATTTTACATCTATTACAAGAAGAAATCCGCCACAAGCGATTCTAAAGATTATTTTCTGGCAGAGGGTTCATTAACCTGGTGGGCTATCGGCGCATCACTGATCGCTTCAAACATATCTGCGGAACAAATGATTGGAATGAGTGGTTCAGGCTTCAAGCTTGGTCTCGCGATTTCTGCCTATGAATGGATGGCTTCAGCGACTTTGATCATCGTAGCCATATTCTTCATGCCGGTGTATCTGAAGAATAAGATCTTCACCATGCCTCAGTTCCTGAGTCAGCGCTACAATGAAAAGGTAGCTATGATTATGGCTGTGTTCTGGTTGATGTTGTACATCGTGGTTAACCTGATGTCTATTCTTTATCTGGGTGCTTTAGCAATCAGCGGAATCTCGGATCTACCGATTACTTTCTGTATCCTTGGTCTGGCCGTATTCGCCATCATCATCACCTTGGGTGGTATGAAGGTTATTGGTTACACAGATGTTATACAGGTATTTTTCCTGGTATTGGGAGGTTTAGTAGCAAGTTACATTGCTTTAAATATGATCTCCGGTCAACAGGGTATTACCAAAGGCTTTACCATACTAACAGAAGGTGCTTCAGAACATTTCCATCTCATTTTCAAAAAGGATAATCCAAATTATATGGATTTGCCAGGCCTGAGTGTATTGATCGGTGGTATGTGGATTGCAAACTTAAGCTACTGGGGCTGTAATCAATACATTACTCAAAGAGCGCTTGGCGCATCCCTTCCAGTTGCAAGGTCAGGTCTGTTATTCGCTGCATTCTTAAAAATGCTAATGCCTGTGATCGTTGTAATTCCAGGTATTGCAGTATATTATATCATCAAAGAAAAAATCCCTGGATCCATTACCTCAGAGAGTTTACTGACTGCTTCCGGCGTTACCGATCCTAATAAAGCATATCCTGCATTACTAGGTTTGTTGCCGATCGGACTTAAAGGACTTTCATTCGCAGCGCTTACTGCTGCTATCGTAGCTTCCCTGGCTGGTAAGGCCAACAGTATCGCGACGATCTTTACACTGGACATTTATAAAAAGGCATTCAATTCCAATGCAGGTGAAACAAAGTTGGTGAATGTGGGTAAACTTACCGTGGTAGTTTCTATGTTGCTTGCTGTAGTGCTTTCACTAATTGTGGGTGATGCACTGATGGGTGAGGGTAAGCAAGGCTTCCAATACATACAGGAGTATACAGGCTTTGTTTCTCCCGGTATCTTTGCCATGTTTATCCTGGGCTTCTTCTGGAAAAAAACAACATCTAATGCGGCTTTATTTGCAACCGTAGGTGGGTTTGTCGTTTCAGTAATCCTGAAGTTCTTACCAGGATGGACGGATCTTTCTTTCCTAAATGAAATCGGATGGGCAGTAGCCAATGCCGATGGCATATTTGAAATTCCTTTTATGGACAGAATGGTGATCGTATTTGCTTTCTGTATCATCGGAATGTATTTCATCAGTATCTATGAAACCAAGAAAGGTGTTCAGACCAATGGTCTGGAAGTGGATGCAAGTATGTTCAAGGTATCGACCTCTTTTGCAATCGGTTCACTGATCATTTTCGCTATGCTTGTAGCACTTTACTCTGCATTCTGGTAGCCAGATATAATTGATAAAAGAAAAGGCGTTCTGAATCACTTCAGAACGCCTTTTTTATAAGGTAAAAATGGAGTGTAGCTAGTATTTAAACACTTTACCACCTACCATCACTTCCTGTGTTTTCTCATCAAATGTTGCTTTCTGGCCTGTTCTCGCTGCAGCATTGGTCATGATATTTGCTATAGAATGGTAATACCCTGCTTCTACAGGTGCATTTGTCTCTTTCCTGCTCCTGATGCATTCCATCCAATTGCGCATGTGCGCAGAGGTCAGCTTATCACCTCCTGTATTTGCTGATGCTGCTACCTTCTCTACCATATCCGTCAACTTCAGTTCAGGCAATAGATTTGGCTGCATTTTCATTGCAGCTGCAGCATTTTTACCTAAGCCTCCTTTCGGAGATACTGTATTTGTGATCAAATTAAGCTCCCCACCATTAGAGTAATAAATCTCCGCAGGATTTTCATCACCATTGTGCATTCTTGATGTAAACACCACCTGGAAGCCATTAGTTGGATCATTTTCTTTTCCATAGTCAAATACAGCAGTAGTGGTATCCCAATTCCTACGACCATCTTTCCATTGATAGATACCGCCATTTGCTACCACACTTCTAGGATGTTTCAGTCCGGTAAACCAATGGACAGTATCAATTTGGTGTGACATCCACTGACCTGGCATTCCTGATGAATAGGGCCAGAACAGGCGGTATTCCAAATATTTACGCGGATCCCATTCTTCGAATGGACGATTGATCAAAAAGCGCTTCCAGTCAGTATCCTCCTGTTTTAATCTGGCTACCAGGTCTGGCCGGCGCCATCTGCCTGGCTGGTTAACATTCCAACTCAGTTCTACCATTGTGATGTCACCAAACTTGCCATCTTTAATAAATTTTGAAGCAGCGTGATAGTTCGTTCCACTTCTTCTTTGAGAACCGATCTGCAGGATCTGTTTAGATCCTTTTACAGCTTTCAATGCTGCACGTGCATCAGACATCGTCTCTGCGAAAGGCTTCTCACAATATACGTCACACTTATTGTTCACAGCTTCGATGGCATGAGTCGCATGTTGAAAATCTGGTGTACTAATGATTACAGCGTCAATATCCTTCAACCCATAAAGCTCATCGTTGTTGCGGCAAGCAGTGATGTCGTGTCCGAATTTATTCTTTAAATGATCTACACCTAAGCCTCTGCGGTAATTCCATAGATCGGAAACTGCAACGATATCAAAATTCAGTTCTTTATGATGATTCAAGAAACTTGGAAGCAAGGAATCCTTAAATCTGTCAGAAAAGCCTACCACACCAACTCTCACACGGTCATTCGCGCCAATGATATTTCCGTAACTCTTAGCACTCATACCCATCGTACCCAGATAGGTACCTGCAGCAGCAATACCTGCCTGTTTTATAAATTTTCTTCTTGACTCTAACATGGTCTATATTTGATTTATAGTGTCTTAATTTTTATGCTTCTGAAAAATACCTGATCACCATGATCCTGTAGCAGGATATGACCTTTAGGAGCCATACCGAAATTTTTCCAATCCTTATATTTACTTCCTGCCACCAGTTCCTTAAATTCTGCTGAGCCCCTGGTATATTCTGTAATCTTAAATCCGTTCAACCAATATTCAACTTTATTGTTTGGAAATACCCTGATCAACCCTCTGTTCCATTCTCCGATCTTACGTTGCGCATTCGGGATTTTCTTACTGGTGATCAGGTCATATAATGAGCCCAGTGTACGGTTCCCATTTTTACCAAGTTTAGCATCAGGATGTCTTACATCATCCAAAATCTGGTATTCAAGTCCGATTGCAGAACCTTTTGTTTGCTCTGAAAGGGTTACAAAGTATTTAACACCACTGTTTGCACCTTCAGTCAATTTAAAATCAAATTTGAGCTCAAAAGCGCTATATTGTTTCTCGGTTACGATGTCGCCACCATTAGTAGACTCTGCACCGTTAGATTTTTCTACGCTTAGCTCACCATCCTTGATTAACCATCCTTTTTCCGGAAATACACCCTTACGTGCGCCAACCCAACCTTTAGTAGTTTTTCCATCCCAAAGCAACGAATAACCTTCTGATTTTTCCTGTTTGGATAGATCGTTTGGTATCATATTAACTACAAAAATATTGTCCATTTTGCTAGGCTTCAGGTTTTCCGTCTGAATACGGATGTTTCTCCATTTGATTTGTTTTCCTGGCTGATCATTTTTATCGATCGAATGTACCTGCAGAGCGATGAATCCAGAAAGGGTCAGGTTATCTACCACATTTGCAGTTGGCACACCATTCACCCAGGTGCGAATAGAACTTCCAATACATTCTACACGGTATTTGTTCCAAACTCCTTTTTTAAATGCTTCTTGTCCCTTAGGATTGATATCAAGGGGATATAACCAACCTCTGCGTGCCTCGTCATATAAACCGCCGCTCCATTTCCGGTCAGAAGGATCTATTTCTACCTGGTAACCGTGAACGCGACCGTTCTGATAATCGGCACTGCTCAGACTTCTGATCTGTACACCCGAATTCATCGAATTGTCTACCAATAGTTCCAGTTCAAGAATAAAATCCCCATAATTCTTCTCGGTGGCTAAAAATGAATTGGGTGTATTGGAAACCGTAGTTCCTACGATCTCACCATTTACCACTTCATACTTTGCCTGTCCGTTCAATTGTTTCCATCCCTGCAGATCTTTTCCGTTAAAAAGCTGCTGCCACTTCCCAGTTTGGGCATATGATGCTACCGGGGCGGTTCCCAGCATCAACGCTGCCAAAACTACTAGTCCTGTTTTTTTCATTTGTATATTAATTGTGTTTAGTGTATGCTATTTTTTACTGAAGTCTTTTGCTTGCTCATCCAAAACCGCGGCATTTGGGGTTTCTCCGGAATTGACAATAACCCTATATTTAAAAGTTATAGACTGGCCGGGCTTTAAAACCAGGTTCAATTTTTCTTTACCGTTGCTGAATACTTCCTGTCCAAGCGGATTTGCCGCAAACAAACCATAATCACGGGCATGCCAGTAAGTAGGATAACCCGGATTTTTTGGATGGTCTATCATCGCTACCGAGATCGGCTGACCTTCTTTATTGGCATAAAGCAGACACCATACAGCCCTGGTTCCCCAGACCCCGGCACCTTTTGTACCCGTGCTCGTTAAATAATTACCGTTGGCACCATTGCCGGAGGCTGAAACTTTGGTCACATTTCCCTGACTATCTGTAAATTCCTCTATCTTATCTGTAGCAAACTCGAGTTCTTTAGTAAGCCGCAATCCCAGCATCCCGTCCTTTACATCCTTAAATCTCACCGTATCCTGCATCGCTGTTAGTGTAGTAATCCTGTCTATATTCCTTGAACTGGTTGTACCAGAAAATAAAAACGTCGTCTTTTCCTTCAATAATACTTTCGCTGCCTGGTTCTCCCAGTTGGCTGAATAGCTTAAAGTTCCCTGATTTTTACTTTCTTTTACCGCTTCAACTTTAACATTTCTGATCCAGCCATATTTCGATTTTTTATCGGCAGGAATGTTGTAAGAGTTGTTCCAGAAATCCAATCCATTTACACTTTCATAATTCAGCCACAGCCCAACATGGTGTGGATGGTCTACACGTTCACCTTCCCTTGTATTTAAAGGAAATCCACGCGTTAACAACTGCCCATTTGCAGCTAGAATAGGGTAGAGTACAGGCTTCTCCAGATTGTCCGGATATATAAATGTGGTGAAGTGTTTTCCGCCAATATTAACCTCTACACTCTTCTTGTCATCATGTCTCAAAAAGGAGACTTTCTCGGTTTGGGCATTGAGGTGCAAGCTAAAAAGGCAACAGGCGCTGAGCAAAATTTTATTTTTCATATTTGGTTGAAGGCAATGGTCTATTGTCAGATCAAAAGTCAGGTTAAATATAACTTTCTTAAAAGTAATTCATTCAGAAAAATGGCTATTCGTATTGAAAAATTACGAAAACGATTGCGCTATTTTTCGGGAGAAATGGGGAATTAGCCTTATACTTGTAAGGTAGAAAAACGCAGTCTAAATGAACCGTAAGCACTTTTTATCTTTCGTGATTACAGCTGGTGCGCTGAGCTTCGGCGAAAAGGGCCGGGCAGCCTCCATAAAAGATAACAGGGAGTTCAGAAACCGCATTCCACCTTACCTCAAAACAGGTGATACCATCGGCATTACCAGCCCGGCCAGCTTTATTACCCGTGCAGAAATTCAACCTGCAGTTGCCCTGCTGGAAAGCTGGGGCTTCCGTACCAAAATTGGAAAAACCATTGGCAACAGGGATTTTAACCTGGGCGGAACTGACCTGGAAAGGACTTCAGATTTCCAGGAAATGTTGGACGATACAGCAGTAAAAGCCATTCTATGTGCCAGGGGCGGTTATGGTGTGGTCAGGTTGATCGACCAACTCAATTTCAGACAATTTAAGAAGCATCCCAAATGGCTGATCGGTTTCAGCGACATCACCTTACTTCATACGCATATCAATAGCAATTTTGGAATAGCCTCCATCCATTCCAAAATGTGTAATAGCTTTCCAAGTATATGGGAAGAGGCATCCCCTATACAGACAGAAACCATATTATCTATTCGCCAGGTGCTTACAGGTCAGGCTGTACGTTATACAGCGCCATACCACAGCAGCAACAGGCAGGGAAGGACCGAAGGTATCCTTGTCGGAGGTAACCTCAGCATGATTGAAACTGCCGCAGGCAGTCCTTCCGATTTAAAAACAGCAGGTAGGATCTTATTCCTAGAAGACACCAATGAACCGCTTTACAGCCTTGACAGAATGCTTTGGAACCTCAAGCGCAGCGGAAAGCTGGAAAAGTTAAAGGGATTGATTATCGGCGGCTTCAGATTGAAACCGGAAGCTCCGGGTGATGAATTTGGTAAGGATCTTCAGGAAATTGTTATGGAGAAGATTAAAAGTTACAATTATCCGGTTTGTTTTGACTTTCCTGTAGGCCATCAGGTCAATAATTTCGCACTCAAATGCGGCGCAGCACATATTCTTAATGTAGATCAAAATGGCAGCACACTTACCTCCATCTAATCCGGCTCCCATTCGCCTTTCAGAACTCACTCGTTGGCTCCAGCAGACGATTGAAGGCGTATTCGGTCAGCAAAGTTTCTGGATAATTGCTGATGTAACCAACTACACCTACAAACCACAAAGCAATTACCATTATTTCGAATTGGTCGAAAAAGATAAATCTTCCTCCAAGATCCTCGCGAAGATTGCTGGGAGGGCATGGGGAAATGCATCTATAAATATCTCTAATTTTGAAAAGGCTACCGGACAGAAGTTCAGAAACGACATCAATGTACTCATTCAAGTCAGCGTACAGTATAATCCTTCATTCGGACTGCAGCTCAACCTGATTGACATAGATACCAACTTTACTCTAGGGCAATTTGAACAACAGCGTAAAGCTACCCTGGAAAGATTAGTGAGAGAGAACCCTGATTTCATTCAGAAGCAGGGGGAGGAGTACCTCACCAGAAATGGTTCGCTTAAGCTAAACAACGTCATACAGCGAATCGCAGTGCTTTCTTCGGAGACATCCGCTGGTTACCTGGATTTTAAACACACCCTGGACCACAATGCCTTTAACTATAGGTTTGAAATCGACAATTATTTTACACTGGTGCAGGGAGAGGTGAATGCCAGGCAAGTCCTGACCAAACTAATCGAAGTATTTCAGTCAGGAAAACCTTATGATGTATTGGTAATCATCAGGGGCGGGGGAGCGCAAATGGATTTCCTGATCTTTGACAATTATGACCTGAGCCGGGCCATCGCCAGATTTCCCATCCCCGTGATCACCGGGATAGGTCATCAAAAAAATGAAACGATTGCCGACCTCATGGCGCATACTGCAACAAAAACACCTACTAAAGTGGCGGAGTTCATCATTGCCCACAACCGAAACTTTGAAGAATCAATACTCAATCTTCAGAAAATGATGTTGATCAAAACCTATCAGCTGATCAACCTTCAAAAAGACAGACTCGTACAACTCAACAACAATATCATTCATACCAGTAGGAATTCAATTCATCGAAACCAGCATGGACTAATGAACCTGTCAGCAACAATCCTTACCAATCCAAAAATCATTATATCCAACCGAAAAAAGGACCTCAGCAACCTATCCAGCAATCTACAATCTTACAGCAAAATGTATTTTGTCAACAAAGAGGCTTACCTGGGTCATTTCATCTCCATAATGAAGTTGATGAGTCCGCAAAACATCCTCAATAAAGGCTTTGCCATTATCAAAGTAAACAACAAAATTGTCAGCAACGCTGACGGCATTGAAAAAGGAACTGAACTGACAGTTCAATTTGCCGATACCCAAATTAATACCACCGTAAATGATAAAACCAAACACAATGGATCAGAATTTAACCTATGAAACTGCCTACAGAGAACTAACTGAAATTGCACATGAAATCGAAACAGAATCGGTATCTGTAGATGTGCTGGCCGAGAAAGTAAAGCGGGCCTCTGAACTGATCGAATTTTGTCAGCAAAAACTGAGGGCGACAGAAACAGAGGTCAATAAGGTTATTAAACAAATGGAAAATCCACAATAGCTATAGCCATTTATTAGTCTGATACCATTCCAAAGTCTTCGAAAGGCCCTTTTCAAGATCAAAATCAGGTTGATATGCCAAATCTTTCCTGGCATTTTCGATGTTACATGCCCAATTGACAGCGGTTAGCTCAGCCATTTTTTCTTTGTTCAAGGCAGGTGTAACCTTACTGTTTTTATACAGTAAATCCATCAGTGCAGCCATCGCAGCCACAACAAAAACAGGGAGGTGAAATTTCAAAACCCGCTTATTCAGCAATTTTTTAGTCAATTGACCCAGCGCATATCTGTCATAGACCCGACCGTCTGCAATATTATAACTTTTATTAACTTGCTTCACAAACAACGCGCTGATAATCACCTTAGCTAAATCTTCGACATATACAAAGCTTAGTTGTTGTCTAAAGTTACCGATATAAGGTTCCAGTCCCTGGTTGATGCTTTTGAATAAAATAAAAATGTCTTTTTCACGCGGACCATATACTGCGGTAGGCCGAATGACCAATAAAGGCAATCCGGACACCTCTTTTAAAAAGGACTCTGCAAGCAATTTACTTGCGCCATAACTGGTTACCGGATGTCCAGGGCTATCGTCTTCGATCCTTTCACTAAGTTCAGTAAGTGGTCCCAAAGCAGCGAGGCTGCTTACAAAAACAAATTTTTCCAAAGGAATATCCGCAGAAACCGCAGCCAATGCAAGGTTTCGTGTATAATCAGCATTCACCAGATTGTATTCCGCAGCAGTTTTTGCTTTCGTGATCCCAGCTGCATGGATAACGTATGCATATTGCATTTCTTCCAGCTGGATTTTTAATTCTTCTACAGAATTATAATTCAAATCAACATATTGAATATCAAAAGCACTCAAATGAACTCGGTCACTGCTTTTGCGGACTGCCGCATATACTTGCAAACCTGCTTGCAGGGCTTTTTCGATCAGATGATAACCGACAAAACCTGTCGCACCAGTGATCAATACCCGTTTACTCATATCTGCTTTTCGTAAATTCGGTATTTTTTATAAGGGTCACCTTTGATGGCTTTGATCGCATTATTCACCAGATCATTATGCTCCAGGGTCCAGCTGGCTTCTGCGTATTTCAACCCTTTCGCACGGTAGGCTTTGATGATATTTCCATAAATACAGGCTTCAATTCCCAGTTTACGGTAGCCATCGACTACGCCCAGAAGCAAAATACGGATGCCGGTTACCTTCTTCTTACCAAACAACAGTTTGAAGATGCCAGTAGGCAATAGCCTGCCTTTTTTGATCTTGATCTGTATCTGGTTCATATCCGGGATGGCTGCACCGAAGCCAACAAGTTTGCCTTCGTGTTCTGCTACCAAACAAAAATCCGGATCCAGTACCAATTTAAGGTCTTTGGCTTGATAATCAAATTCTTCATCATTCAATGGAACAAACCCCGTATTCTTATCCCATGCCTTATTGTAAACTTCACGAAGACTCGCGGCCTCCTGTTTAAAATTCTTCATGTTGATCTTACGAATGGTAATGTCACTCCGTTTCAGACGATCCTGAAGTCGATCCATCAGTTTAACCGACCGGTCATCGTAATTGTCACCGGTAAATCTCCAGGCGAGCAGGTCAACCTGCTTCGTTAAGCCCCATCCTTCCAATAATCCAGGATAATAGTTGGCATTGTACGGCATCATCACCACAGGCGGACTGTCAAATCCTTCAATCAGTAAACCACAGGATTCGTTGGTAGAGAAATTAACGGGCCCCATGATTTTACCTTGAACACCTTTCTCTTTCAACCATGAGGACGCAGTATCCAGCAATTGGTTAGCCGATTGCTGGTCGTTGATGCAATCGAAAAAACCAAAAAAACCGTCGTTGGCATTGTTCATCCTGTTATGGCTATTATTCAGTATGGCTGCAATTCTGCCCACCACCTGATCACCTTTATACAGAAGAAAGCATTGAAGAGCGGAGTGTTTATGAAAGGGATGTGTGGTCAACAAATCCTTTTGAGCGATGAACAATTCGGGCACGTAATTAGGATCTCCCTGATAGAGTTCATGAGGAAAATCGATAAACGTAGCGAGATCTTTTTTGCTGTTTACTGCAACGATGCTGTTCATATCGTTACCGGAGATAATTTTACTTCAATCTCTTTAGCTGCTGCTGCAATCTTCTCTACAGCTTCTTCGATCTGCGCGAAAGTATGCGTAGCCATCAAAGAAAAACGGATCAGCGAAGCGTCAGAAGGAACAGCAGGGGAGACTACCGGGTTCACAAAAATACCATTCTTACTCAGGATATTGGTAATCATGAAAGTCTTGTCATTATCCCTGATATAAACCGGAATAATCGGACTGTCGGTATGCCCAATATCAAAACCAGCATCAAGTAACAATTTTTTAGCGTGGTTGGTATTGGCCCAAAGCTGATCAATACGTTCAGGTTCTGATTCTATGATGTCAAGCGCAGCGATTACACTCGCTACTGCTGAAGGAGGCATACTTGCACTGAACATCAATGAACGTGCCCTGTGTTTTACAAACTCAATAGTTTCTTCGTCACCGGCAATAAAACCGCCCAATGAAGCAAGCGATTTACTGAAGGTACCCATGATCAAGTCTACTTTGTCTGTAAGTCCGAAATGTGAGGCGGTACCTGCACCGTTCAAACCTATTACACCTAAACTGTGTGCATCGTCCATCATGATGTTTGCCCCGAATTCGTCAGCAATTTTAACGATCTCAGGAAGGTTTACCAAATCACCTTCCATACTGAAAATACCATCTGCAACGATCAGTTTTGCTGCATCTTCAGGCAATCTGCTCAACTTCTTACGCAGATCGTCCATATCGTTGTGCGCATATTTGATCGAACGTGAAAAAGATAACCTGCTGCCATCTATAATGGAAGCGTGGTCGTATTCATCAAGGATCAAGTAATCATTTCTGTCCAGCAGACAAGAGATTACTCCCAGATTCACCTGGAAACCAGTACTGAAAAGTACTGCAGCCTCTTTGCCTACATAAGCAGCCAGTCTACGCTCCAATTCAATATGTATATCTAATGTACCGTTCAGAAATCGTGAACCGGCACAACCTGTTCCGTATTTGTCCACTGCAGCTTTAGCAGCTTCTTTAATTTTTGGGTGGTTGGTTAATCCCAGATAGGAGTTGGAACCGAACATCAGTACTTTCTTCCCGTCTATAATTACTTCTGTATCCTGTCCTGACTCGATTGCACGGAAATAAGGATATAATCCTCTTTCCTTAATTGCTGTTGCGTCTTTAAAAGCCGCTATCCTATCTTGTAATTTTTTGCGCATGCTAGCTAATACTATTTGTTTAGATGACGGGGTTGATTGTGAAATTCAACATTTTTGTCAATATTAAAACTTCCCCAAAGCTAAGATCATAAACACAGAAAACAAAACTTAGGACCAACCAAGATTCAATATATTAATTTTTAAAACAAAAATTACAATCTACTTATAATTTTCTCCTGAAATCTTCGTCTTCTTTGGTTTGTTTGGTTCGCCGGTCTTAGTAACCCTGACTTATCAGGTATAAAAGTCATAAAAATAATTCAACAAAACAACAGGTTGAGGTCAAAAAAAAACGGAGATAGACCTTACGATCTACCCCCGCTAAATTAACGCTCTCAACTATACTAACGAAATGCAGTATCAAACGGTTTTTAAAAAACTTAAAATATTTTAAAAAGAAACAGGGACAGACCTCTAAGGTGTATCCCTGCTATAATGATGGTTAGTCCACCACAGACTAACCTAAACCAAACAAACTATCCAGACAACTACAAACACTGTGCTAATGTTTGCAAGTGGAAAAATAAAGACAATATTATGACAATGCTTCAACTACTTGTCCGCTAATACGATTTTTATAAAGGTAGCGATAGAATCTGAGAACTAGCTTAGCTCTGATATAACAAGTAAATACGCATGCACCAAACATGGCCTACAGACATGTAATAGTCGTATTAGACATAAATTGCTCAGATTTACTGCCAGCCGGAAAACAATATTTACTTTTTTATGTTAAATAACTCATTAAACAATTATACTTATAACTGACACTAACATTGGAATTTAAGCAAAAAATGCTTACTTTTGTACAAATTTTTAGACATTAATGAAGATATTTATTACAGGCCTTCCTTTAGAAGTAGGGGAAGATGAATTAACAGCCGTATTTGGTGATTTCGGTCAAGTAAAATCACTTAGGATTATCAAGGATCGCGAGACTGGTCAGAGTCGTGGTTTTGGTTTCGTGGAAATGCCGGTAGAAGAAGAGGCAAAAGAAGCAATCAAACGCATGAACGGTGGCGATTACAATGGTAACCGCATCAAGGTTGCAGAAGCTCAGGAAAAACCAAATACCGGTGGAAACGGTGGCGGTGGCTTCAAGCGCAACAACCGCACAGAAAAAAGCTACTAATAGCTTTTTTCTCTTTCAGTTTAACTGATTCTATATTTTAAATATATTAGAGCAGCAGTGTAGGCCTATGCCAATACTGCTGCTTTTTTTTTATAAATTGCACCGATGAAATACGCGAAACTCAGCCTTTTGTTTATCTTATTTTTCTTTCAACTGTTCTCCATTTATCAGCAGTCGAGTTACTTGCAGTTAATCGCCCTTGGATTATTCGGTATTACACTGGCCGCTACCTTCATCCATAGTACCAAACTCAAGGGAAGATTCCATAAGCGACTCTTCGCAGGGATTCTTTTTTCAATTGTAGGAAACTATTTCCTGCTCCATGTTGGTTTAGATAGCAATCAGCAACTCAGCAGCTTTGTAGTGCTACTACTGTGTCACATTTGCTACACCAGTGCCTTTTATCTGGATTTCCGTTCGGCACCAGAACTCGACAAAAAGGGCGCCCGAATGGCCATAGGAATCGTTTTTCTCTTTTGTGTAGGTTTTTATTTTTACTTCAGACCCCATATTGGAGCCGCCAGGGTACCTTTCCTGGCTTATGCCATCACGATCAGTTTCATGATGATGATGGCCGCCTTCAGGCACTTCAGGGTCAATGGGCCAAGCTTTAAACTTATTCTGATGGGTGCTGTACTATTTCTATTGTCCGATGTACTGGCCACAGCGTATGTTTTTTTAGGCAGTTCAAGTCAGACCCTTTTACTGAGCACAGCTACTTTCATGGCTGCCCAATACCTGATCACCATAGGAGGCATAGAACGCCAGCTGCTCCGAAAAGATTAATCCTTCTCTTTATTAAGTACGGTAAAAACCTGCACCAACCGCTCACCGTTCTCATCAACCAGCGTTAGTGTATGTTTTCCAGGAAGGGGGCTCAGCGCCAACTGATGGTAATCTTTAGTGGTTGCAACATAGGCATTGTCAATATGCCAGTAGATCTTTGCAGCTGCATTTCGGTGAGTCGCGTTGAAAACCACTTTACCACGTGTTCCGTCAAGCTCAACAGGAATATAGATACTCGCATTTTGTTTTGGATAGATCATATCCATAACGTAAGCATTCCCCGCATCCTCGCAGCCTGGCTTAAAGGGCGGGAGTTCTTTATAGCTGCTGTTTTTGATCTTATAATAGTATTCCATTGCCGGAGGCAATATGAACCAGGTTTTATGCTGCATCATCCCTGGGGATTCACATGCGTCTGTAACCCTGTAGGTAGCGGTTCTGTCCAGGTGTATCAGTTTATGGTAAGGACAAAGTCCGGTTTTTTCTCCTGACGGAGAAACTTCTGCTAGTACCTGATCCGGGCAATAGTTTCCTGCTTTGTAACCACTCTGCCGGCATACAGCCATTTTTTTCAATTGATGATCGGGTCTGCGGAACCATTTTCCGGCAGGCAACAGTTTGAAAATATCAAACAATACCGGCGCGGCAGCATCAATACCGGTCAGGCCTGGCCGTCCTTCGCCATCCGCATTTCCTACCCATACACAGACCACATAGTCCGGATTTACACCCACAGCCCAGGCATCCCGGAAGCCAAAACTGGTACCGGTCTTCCAGGCAAGGCGCTGTGAAGACGAAAATTGTTCCCATAAGCCCTCTTCACCCGGTCGCATGACCTCCTCCATTGCATTAAAAGTATTCCATATGGACCCAAAATCCAGTACAGAACTGAGCTCTGTCTCCAGATCATCAAAGCGGGTATCGCGTCCTCCGGACGTGTAAACAGCTGCATCATAGTCATGCGGATTGTACCTTCCTTTGTATTCATTGAAGTGATTAAGTGTTCTGGCCATTCCCATATAAGTTTTCGCAAGATCCCACAACGTAACTTCGCTACCTCCAAGAATCAGCGAAAGCCCATAATGGTCCGCTGGCTTATTGAGTGTACTCAATCCCATCTGCTTCAATTTATCGTAAAAGCGCTGATATTTGTACTGTTGCAACATCTTAACCGCAGGAATGTTCAGTGAACGACTTAGGGCCTGATCCGCAGGAATCGCCCCGTCATAACCCAGGTCATAGTTTTGCGGAGCATAACCACCAATCTGTGTAGGAACATCTGGTATGAGCGTTTTGGGCAAGATAAATCCGTCATTCATCATACTGGCATACAACAGGGGTTTCAGGGTACTGCCGGGACTGCGCGCAGCGGGGATCATGTCCACATGGCTTTCCAGTTCTTTGAATTCAGGTTGGTAGTTATTCCCTACATAACTCAACACTGTTCCTTTACGAACATCCAGCACGAGTGCAGCAATGTTATTAATGTCGTTCGCCTGATAACGATTATGGTAACGCCTGAGCAATGCATTGACCCTCAATTGCAGGTCATAATTTAGTGTTGAAGTGATCTGGGTACCCGAAAGCCCGGATCCTGAATTTCGCAAAACACCTCTGCGGTAATCATTTTTAAATCGGTTAAGCAGGTGAGGGGCATGTTGGGGCAAATCCAAAGGCTTCCCTGGAATGGGCTCCAGTTTGGAAAGATTTGCTGTCTGCTGATCTAAAACGCCAAGCCTCGCCATTTTATCCAGCAGGTCATTGCGTTTTTTAATCAGCCTGGGAGAGTTCTTTCCCGGATGCACCAGTGAGGGGCTATTTGGCAAGACTGCCAACGTGGCCATTTCTCCCCAGGAAAGACTTCCTGGAGCCCGCCCAAAGTAACGCCATGCTGCCGCATCCAGCCCCACAACATTACTGCCGAAGGGCGCATTAGCTGCGTAAAGTTTCAGTATTTCCGCTTTTGAGCTAAAGGCTTCCAGCCTGAAAGCCAGCAGCACTTCTATCAGTTTCTGCCAGATGGTCCTGCTTTCCCGCCTCGACAAACGGATCACCTGCATGGTCAGCGTACTACCGCCACTCACTACGCCACCCGCTTTTAGGTTCAATTGCACCGCCCTGCCCATTGCCATCACATCTACTCCGGGATGTTGGTAAAAACGCTTATCCTCGAATGCTATGATGCATTTGGCAAATTTATCTGGTATACTATCTGCTTCCGGAAATCGCCATTGGCCATCATTTGCGATGGACGCACTCAGCAATTGCCCATCGGCAGCAGCTATGACAAAAGACGTGGGACTTTTAAATAGCCTCGAAGGCAGCGACAATAGAAATACCAGTAGCAGCAAAAGGCAGAACACATCTGCAAAAAGAACGATTTTCTCTTCCTTTAACATGGCTTTAAATTGAGCGACACAGGTAACATTTTCCCATAACAACTGATCTGTAATAAATCAATTGTCATGGAAAAAATTTTTACATTCTTAAAATTAGCTGCAGGCTTTATTCGCTTTTTACTGATCAATGTATGGCCCCGACTATAACTATTTAATCACCTGGACCCATTTTCCATTCTCAGTGGCACTGATCGTATTGTTATACATGGCCTCACACTGCACTGCCGACAGGTAATACCTGCCGATATACGAGGCGTTCAGCAACACTTTATACACAACCGTTTCATTTTCCCTGAGGTTGAAATAGGTAAATACCCGGTCGTCACGAATGTCTCTGTAAGTATACGGTGAAGATGCAATGATACTTTCATTGTCATTTACCCGTGTATTGATGATTTCCCATCCAGACGGGAAAATCTGTGTCAGCGCCATTTGTTCGTAATAGCCCATGCGGCCCGGGTTCTTCACCGTCACTTCAGCATAGAAATCTGTACCTTGTTTCAGCAGACCAGGATCAATAGACTTCCCGTTCAGCAATTTGTAACTTACGTTCATTTCCATTGCCGCAGGGTCGGTTGGCAGGAAGTTGTTCTGACCAGCGGCGGGCTGGCCTTGTACGATCAGCCTTGCAAATAAGACCCGGTCACCGCTATTGCTAACGGAAACCCCGCCTTTGAAGCTCAATGGTGTGCTAACGAGGTATTGACTGGTATTTACATTTCCTTTTTTCCCATCTATCGTATAGTTGTACCGGATTTTGTTCGCCGCGCTGTTCTGACCACAGAATTTGGCAATGGCCAATAAACTATAGGCCGTAGTTTGTGTACTATACCAGTTATCCTGACCCAGTTTTGCGGCCAGAGGTTGCAGCAACGCAGCAGCCTCAGATTTCCGGCCAAGCAGGTTCAAAGTTTCCAGGATCATGGCTTCATCACGTACATCAGAACCATAAGTTCCGCCTAACTGGCTGTAAGGCTTCACTTCCTTGGCTAAGCCCTTGATGAGGTTGCTGGCGGCATCAGCCTGTCCGGCCAATTTGTAAGCGGCAGCCAATCTCCATTTTGCCGTTACCGACAAGTATTCGAAGCCCCGCAAACGGTTCATCGCGGCAATATCCGGACGCTTGGCCAGTGCCAGTACATATAAACGGTAAGACTGCAGCAAATCCCCTCCATAGAAGTTATTGCTATTGGGCGACCAACTGCTGGCTTTGCTTTTCAAATAGCGGCTCAGTTCATCCATCATGCCAACGGGTAGGGTATAGCCGAGATTCTGCGCTTCTATCAGGAAATGGCCGGCATAATTACTGCCCCATTCATCCGATGAGCCTTCCCCAGGCCAATAACTCAGACCTCCGTCCGGAGTTTGGAAACCACGTAAACGTGTAATTCCAGCTTTAATATTCTTTTCTGTATTCGCTTTTTGCTGATCATTCAATGCACTGAGTTGTCCCAGGAACAACTGCGGGAATACGCCTGAGGTGGTTTGTTCCACGCAACCATGCGGATATTGCATCAGGTAACTCAGTCGTTTTTTCAGATTGATCGGCGGGATCGTAGATAGCTCTACCGTTCCGGAATTGGTTCCTGCCATACCTACAGGCGCATAATTGAGGGACCAATTGCTGCCAGGCTGGATTACCGCAGAAACTACGTTTGTTACGTAAGGATTCGGATTTCTGATGTCCATCTCCACGTCATACTCGGTTTTTTCCGATCCACTCTGGGCAATCAGTTTTACTTTCGCAATACCGGTGAGTTCCGGCGCCTTGATTTCAAAATAGGCCAATTGTTCGCCAGGTTTTGCAAACTTCAACTGAACCGTTTTCGGCCCGCTGACCTGCAGATTTTGGGCCTGCAGACTGAGGCTTACATTTTTAAGGTTAGCCTCCGTTGCAAATACCGTAGCCGGCAGGGTAAAACTTTCACCCGGTCCAATGACCCTCGGCAATGTAGCGAGCAGCATGAGCGGTTTTTTGACCTGCACAGATTTCTCCGCAAAGCCATAAGCTCCATCCTGACCGGCAACCACCATTGCCCTCACCGCGCCAATGTACTGTGGCAATTTAAATTTATGCGTAGCTGAGCCACCTTTACTCAATGCGAAAGGTCCCAGGTATTTAACTACAGGCACAAAGCGGTTCGCTTTGGCCGGGTTCAGGTTGCGGTTCAGCGATCCGTCGCCACCAATGCTCAGGATTCGCTCCAGATTTCCGCCCCACGCACCCAGTACATAGTCAAACAAGTCCCAGGTTTTCACACCCAATCCCTCTCTGGCGTAAAATACCGCATGCGGATTAGGGGTTTTGAACCTGGTGAGGTCCAGCAGGCCTTCATCTACAATGGCTATGGTATAGGTCATGGCCTTTCCATTGGCTTCCGAAACCGTAATGCTGCTTTCCGTCTCCGGTTTCAGTTTGTCGGCCATCCGGATTACCGGTTTCAAAATCGTCTGTGGATCTTCGATCAGCAAGGGAATGGCTCCATACATCCTGATCGGAAGGTCATTGACCGTTTGTGCATGCGGCTGTAATAAGGTCACATTGGCAAAAACATTGGGGGCCATGTTCTGCTCAGCTTTGAACTTAAACTGTGTCTGCCCGGCCTTGGTATCCGTCCAGAAGGTCTTCAAGACCTTACTGCCGTTCTCAATAGAGATAAAAGCCCTGCCGCCTTCGCCGGAAGGAATGGTCAGCACCACTTCTTCACCGACAATGAATTTCGTTTTATTGGCTGTAAAGGACAGCATAGCCGCTTCTGTCGGATTCGCACTTTGCTCACGCTGTGCCCATCCAGGCCAGTCAATGTACACTGATTTTCCGGTAACATGACCGCCATTCAGATCACGGACCAGGATGAGGTAACGTCCCCATTCGGGTTCGTCGATCCTTAAATTCCAGCTTCCTTTACCGTCCAGCAGGGTAATATTTTCTTTCTTAACGAGTTTATTGTAAGAGTTCTGGGTGAAATTGGCAAAGGAATTCTGGTCATCCTGTTCCCACCACCAACGCCACTGCACCTTGTAGAGTTCCACGTCAACGGTCTTTCCACCGCCAACAAGTTTACCATTGCGGTTTACATTCACAATCTCAATTTTATGATCCCTGCCCGTCACCAGCATGCCACTCATTTTGTCGCCCTCAGGTGTTTTGATTCCGTAATAATTGTTGTACACATGGTAAGGGATGCTGAAATTGTCGATGCTGAAATTACCACCGGCTTCAAACACCTTTGTTGTAAAATTGGCCTTCAACATACCGGGAGCAGTGTTGTTCTCTGCCAGGCTGGTATTTACACGCGCCGAACCATTCTCATCCAGCGTACCCTCGAAGACAGTTTTTACCTGCGACTGGAAATTTACTGTTGGATTGTCAAAAGTATACGAATCAAAACCTTTGAAACTGGTCTTCATCGTATTTAGGTTCACATCCACTTTTGCCTTTAGGTGTTTTCCTACGGCACCGAAGAGCCAGTTGGCCGATAAGGTTGCATAAGATGCGCCACCGCTGCCCAGATATCCCGCATTGCCGATATCAAAGTTGATTTTCAAGCGGTTGGGCATTACCGTTTCTATTTTGATGGTCTTCGTGAAGCTTGCCCCACCCGCTTTTACCTTAGCCATCCAGTTGCCGGTAGGTGAGGTGCTTTCAGTCGCCGTTTTAAAGGCGTAAAAACCATTCAGGGGTTTTCCGTTGATGATGCGTTTGTACAATTGACCCTGTGGATTGTAGAGTTCAAAAGTTACCGGGTAACCGCCAGGCAGTTTTTTCAATTTATCTTCCAGGATAAAAGAAACATATACGGAATCACCCGGACGCCATACGCCGCGCTCTCCGTAGATGAAGCCTTTCAAGCCATTTTGGACTACATCACCACCCACGTCAAAACGGCTGAGTGGGAGGGAACTGCCGTCATCCATTTTCAGGTAACCGCGCTCCGTTCCATTTTTGGCCACAAGCAAAAACGGCTTACGCTTCAGATCGAAACTCGCCATACCATCACCATCGGTTTTTACTTTATGGATCAATTGCCTCTGGTAATCCAGCAATTCCAGTTCTACGCCACTCATCGGTTTGGCAGTCAGTAGATCCGTTGCAATGATCAACATGCTGTTGTCATTGCCCCGCTTGGCAATCAGCCCGATATTAGAGGCCATTACGTTCCTGCTTGCCCATTTATCATTCGTATAATAGGAAGGCGTACATGGATTATCACGGTCTTCCCAACGGTAATTCCTTGGATAATAACTGTTGTAGCGTTCCCAGAAATCATCATCTTCGTCTATTTTCTCTCCGTAACCATAGTATTCTTCATCATCACCCTGAGCACTTTCCGTCTCTACAGGATTGTCTGCACATTTGAATACATTATATTCTCTTCTGAATCCTATAGTGATGCGGTACATTGCTCCAGGTTCTGTTTTGATCAGCTTGTCCAGGTCCAGTGTGAAACGGTTTTTCTTGTGCAGGTCCAGGGCTTTGTCTTCATCCAGTCGGATCACTTTCTGCACCACAGGTTTCCCGACACGCCTCAACTCGCCACCATCACGATAACCATTGGTCTGGAAAAACTGGGGAATGTTGTTTTCATAGATTTTGATAATGGTCACATCCACAGCCTTTAGGTTCACCGCCTCAAAAGGCAATACCAATCTGCCTGAATTTGGTAAAATTGTACCGGTTCCCGCGATTACTGCCGAAGGCAGCTTATTTTCGAATACGATGTTGGCCGATTTTCCTGCACTCAATCGCTTGCCAGCTGTGTTTTCTATGCCTTCATTGACACTTAAGGTATAATTTCCTTCCAAAGCCAAGGTGGTGTAAACCTTAACCTGACTGCCATCTATGGTAAACCTGAGATCCGACTGTCCGGCCATTGAAATCAGGCCGGAAAGGTCCTGCGCTACCCCCACAGGTTCCGAAAATTGAACCAGGGCATAATCTTCCTGTTCCTGAATAGCCCTCATATCCAACACCTTAAAGACACCTGATGCAGGAACAGCAAGCTCAACCGTCCCCTTTCCATCCGCATCTATAGCATCTCCAGACCAGTTCAATTTGAGCACTTGCTCGCCCGCCGACTTTTTGATGCTGTCGATGGTAAATGTATAGGTGTTTTTTTCGGGTTGATGCTGCCATTTGATCTTCAATGGCTGTTTAAAATCAAGTTCCAATGCTTTTTCTATGGCTTTAGGATCTTCCTCATCTGAAGTATTGACCTCACCCTTCAACTTCATGTATTCCATGGCCGTATTGTTCTGGGAAACCAGCCCCTGATGGCTCAGGCTCATTCCAGGTTTGATGACCCGGAAATCAAATTCAAAATCTTCCAGACCTTGCTCCACTTCGGTTAACTTACCAAGTTCGAAGGTAGCCTCATAGTCTTCACCGGGTTCCAGTGGTTCATCCGGCCTAAACTCTACAGTTTGGGCATCAATCCAATAGGTCTTGCCCTTTACGGAAGGAGAGAAGCTGAACAGATCACGGGAGTCGGCTACGCCGACATCGTTCATGGTCTTCACTTCACTGGCCAGGTGCAAGCGGATAAAACTTTTCTTGGAGATCGTTCCTGAGGTATAGGCCTCAATGTATTGCGCATACTTTTGGTTGTAGTCTGCAGGCCTTTTCTTCTTTAAAAAGAACCAGGCTGCAATGCCAAACAGCAGTACAACAATGGCAGCAATAGACAGGGCTTTTCGATTCCGGGAGAAAAAAGACCCGGTCGGAGAGGGAGATGTTGGGGATTCCATACGCTAACGTTTTTCATATTATAGGTGCGTAGGAAAAGTAATAAAAATTGACGGTTAATAAAAGCAAATTAATTATCCGCTGTATGAATAACTGTATATCAGTGCGTAAAATGATTATCTGATCATTACACCGGGTTTATCTACCAGAGGAATGTGGATGAGGTTCTCGTCCACGATACTTTCCGGAAGAAAAATAAACTTCTTATCGAAAATAACCCCATCGATATAATAGCTCAGCCAATACTCGTTAGTGAGACCGAAAACCTCAGTATCAATGGCCTCTACACCCTTGAAAGACCGGGCATCCAGGTCCCCTAAAAAATGCCTCAGCACAGAGGTTTTCACCATCTTCCCATCTTTTTCACCGTAACCTTTAGAACTGATCAGCACGTTAGAAAGCGCACGATCTTTTAAATTGACTAAGTAGACCGTCCAGTTTTTTACTTCCGGCGTCTCTCCGATCAATACGACTGCCATCGCCACATCTTCAACTATATTTTCTGGAAGGTCTTTTTTCATAATACTATCATATTTTTTATGGCCATTGCGAGTCCGGAAGCAACTTCATCATGAACCAAGGTTAATCGTACCTCGCAATAACGGCAGTGTGCTACATCTTAACGGCTAAAAAAAATTGCTACTTCTTAGCCGCTGTCTTTTTCGCTGGTGCTTTCTTTACAGTGGTCGTCTTCCTTGCTGCAGTACCGGTTTTCTTTGCTGCCGCTTTTTTCTTCGGCTCAAATGCATTCGGAACTTGCTCTACGATTAGCTTCTTCACTTCGTCCAAAGAAATCACCGCCAGTTCTTCTGGTGTATATTTATCGTTGGTGGCCGGGTTTTTCCGAAGTTTCAGCATTTCTTTACCAAAACGGATGAAAGGTCCCCATCTGCCGTTTTCAATAGCTATTTTATCGGCATCCCATTGCTGGATGAATCGGTTGGCTTCTTTTTCTATCTTTTTAGCGATCAGTTCCTCAATATCTGTCTGGGAGAGCCTGTCGAAATTATAGGCCTTAGGTACGTTGATAAACAGGTCATTCCATTTGATGAAAGGCCCAAAACGCCCGGTGCCTTTAGTCACTGGCAGCGACTGGTAATGCGCCACCGGTGCATCTGCGGTAATTTTCTCTCCGATGATCTCAACCGCACGGGCCTGATCAATCGAAAGCGGATCTTCGTTCTTTGGAACTGAAATGTACGCATCTCCCCATTTTACGTAAGGCCCAAAACGGCCTACACCTACAGAGACTTCTTTACCTTCATAGTCTTCCAATGAAAAAGGCAATTTAAATTGTTCCAAAGCCTGTTCCAATGTGATGGTGGCAACCGACTGGCTTTTCGCCAGGCTTGCATAACGTGGCTTTTCAGCACCTTCATCATCGCTCAGTTCACCGATCTGAACCAGGGGTCCAAATCTGCCAACCTTAGTATATACATTCTTTCCGGATACAGGATCTATACCCAACAGACGCTCGCCATTAGCACGGTCGGCATTCTCCAGCGTAGTTTCTACCTCAACATGGAAAGGCGTATAAAAGGAGTGGAGCATTTTTGTCCATTCCTGTAAGCCCTGTGCGATCTCATCAAATTCCTTCTCAACATTTGCCGTAAAGTTAAAATCAACAATACCTTTAAAATGCTCTACCAGAAAGTCATTTACGACTTCACCAATGTCTGTGGGGAACAGTTTTCCTTTTTCAGCACCGGTAATTTCAGTTTTTTGTTGTTTGACCACTTTGCCAGCGCTCAGCACAATAGAACCAAAAGCACGCTGACGGCCGTCACGGTCTTCTTTCACCACATAACCACGATTTTGGATCGTGGAAATGGTAGGTGCATACGTGGATGGTCGCCCTATGCCCAGCTCTTCCAGTTTCTTCACCAGAGCGGCCTCTGTATATCTCGCCGGAGGTCTTGAGAAACGCTCCGTTGCGTTCATTTCTTTTAAAGTCAATTCCTGCCCGCGTGTCAAGGGAGGCAGTAAACTCGAGTTTTCCGAATCATCCTGCTCATCTTCATCTGAAGATTCCAGGTAAACTTTCAGGAAGCCATCGAATTTCAATACTTCACCTTCAGCAATCAGGATTTCTTTGCGCGTGCTGATGCCAATCTGAGCAGTAGTTTTCTCAAATAAGGCTTCGCTCATCTGCGAGGCGATTGCACGTTTCCAGATCAGCTCATACAGACGCTGCTCAGAACTATCACCTGGCACAGTGTGCTGGTTGAAATAAGTAGGACGGATGGCCTCGTGAGCTTCCTGCGCACCAGCTGATTTGGTTTTATAAACCCTCAGGTGATGGTATTTATCCCCGTATGCCGACTTGATCTCTGCGGCAGCAGCTTGCAGGGCAGTCTCAGACAAATTCACAGAATCGGTCCTCATGTAAGTAATGCGTCCGCTTTCATACAGGCGTTGTGCAATCTGCATGGTCCTGGATACAGAGTAACCCAATTTACGGGATGCCTCCTGCTGCAGGGTAGAAGTAGTAAAGGGTGCTGCCGGATTACGTTTAGCGGGTTTGGTCTCCAAACTGTCAACTGCAAATCCTGCATTAATGCAATCATTGAGGAAAGCTTCCGCATCCGCTTCTTTTTCAAAACGTTGTGGCAGTTCTGCTTTCACAATTTCACGTGCATTTCCAGTGAGGAACTGTGCAGTGATCTTGTATGCCGCAGCGGCATTGAATTTATTTACTTCGCGCTCACGGTCTACGATCAGGCGTACCGCCACAGACTGTACACGACCTGCGGACAACGAAGGTTTGATCTTTTTCCACAGCACTGGCGACAATTCGAAACCTACCAGACGGTCCAGCACCCGGCGTGCCTGTTGTGCATGCACAAGGTTGTAATCGATTGTCCTTGGTGTTTCTATTGCTTTTAAAATCGCAGGTTTAGTGATCTCATGAAAAACGATCCTCTTGGTTTTGGCTTCTTTAAGCCCCAAAGTCTCGTATAAGTGCCAGGAAATGGCTTCTCCCTCGCGGTCCTCATCGGATGCGAGCCAGACCATTTCGGCATCCTTGGCTAATTTTTTAAGTTCTGCAACGACTTGTTTCTTATCAGCGGGTACTTCGTAGGTTTGAGCAAAATTGTTGTCGATGTCAATGCCCATATCCCCCTTAACCAGATCACGGATATGCCCGTAGCTTGATTTAACGAGGAAATCTTTACCTAAATACCCTTCTATGGTTTTAGCTTTTGCAGGTGACTCAACTATTAATAAATTCTTAGCCATTCAGGAGGTTTTTCTGCAAATAAAGCTATAAATACGGCTAATATCAAAATCAGAACTAAAATTTGTCATAAAAATATTCCGAATTAATCAATTTTATTCTCCAATAGTTAAGGGTTTCTTAGCCTGGAGACCAGCTGCCCGACTAAGAAACCCTATAATTATTAAGCGGTTAAATTAATCCTGCCACAGTAGGTGCTATTGGAAACCTCCATTCTGTCATCGGAAACAAAAGCGATGTAAGTTTCCACATAACTTTCATCGAAGCCTGTACCATCATTCTTCAGGTGGACATCAAGTCCTAACACATCTGATCGATCGACCCGGCGTGCGCCGCTTGTGCAATAGCTGCTTTTTCCGGTCTCCGGAAAGAAAGCCAGCATCATCACCTGATCACGCTGCCGCTCTCCATAGCAATTTGGATCTGACTCCCAGCTGAACTTGAGTTTGACTGTTCTGTTTTGCTGATCGTACACAGACAACTCCGCGACTGGATTCAGTGCTGCCGGCAGCACTCCCGCCGCTACTATCGCTTTTGAAAAGTCAAAATGCTGATCAGGATATTCGCCGTATACGGCAGGTAGGTTTAGGGACATTCCTGCATTTCTTGGAATCTGCGTAGTGCCTGCTACGTAGGGTTTGAAGCTTACATCAGTGAACGCTCTGATGGGGCTCACAAACTTGGATACGATGCTAAAGGCATTAGTGGAAGCTTTTTGAGCAGAGCTTCTTTTCTTTTTGGTGGGGATAGACTTCATCCTGATCAATGGCTGCCCTAAGCGAATGTAGCCAACATGATTGCCCAATTTGCCCACTATCGGGCCCGAAATTCCGTTCTTTAAACGTGCCATAATATAATATGATTTAATAAGCTGCACCATTGCAGCCTATACAAATTTACTATAAGAATGTCCAATTGCCAACTCTGTGCGATGGTCCAGTATTTCTAACCGGCCCTTTGTAAGCGTGTTTTCTCCGGCTTTTTGATCAAAAAGTCGGAGAAAACACGGAGCGGTGCTGGAACGTAGACGGACACAGCCACCACTCATTGTTGGAAATTATATTAGCGATTTGATTAGATTTTACGGAATGATTATAAATAGCTAATGTGATATATTTAACTTCGCATATATCAAAGCATATAACTATGAACACATTATTAATTTTCCTCGCTTTATTTTTTACACCTCCTGTGAAAAACGTATACGATTTCTCCTTCAAAACAATTGATGGAAAAGAAGTCAAGCTTTCTAAATTCAAAGGAAAGAAGATCATGATTGTAAATACGGCTTCCAAATGTGGTTTCACACCCCAATATGAGGATCTGGAAAAACTGCATAAGCAATATGGCAAAAAATTAGTCCTGATCGGTTTTCCCGCAGGAAATTTTGGCGGACAGGAATTGGCTACCAATTCTGAGATCCAGGATTTCTGCAAAAAGAACTTCGGCGTGACTTTCCTGCTGAGCGAGAAAGTAAGCGTGAAGGGTGCAGACATCAATCCCTTGTTCAAATACCTGACTGCCGCAGAGAACCCTGATTTCAAAGGTGACATCAACTGGAATTTCGAAAAATTCCTGATCAATGAAAAAGGTGAGTTGGTACACCGTTTCCGTTCTAAAATAAAACCAACAGACGAGAGCATCGTTAAAAATCTTTAATGACCAAAAAAACAATACTCAGACACTGTCTGCCGCTGCTGTTTGCAGCATTACTGTTTTCCTGCAGTACAGGATACCGGCTTAGCAGGAGCAATCGTGCCGACTATCCAATAGATAGTCAACTGGCGGCCGACAGTGTCATTATAAAGACCTACCTGCCTTATAAAGCGCAGATGGAAGCAGAGATGAGGCAGGTAATTGCGCACTCTGCTGTGTTGATGTCTAAGAAAAGCAGCGATACGCTTCCGGAAAGCCTACTCAGCAATTTCTTTGCTGATGCGGTGATGCACCAGGCATTAAAATTAGATCCAAATATAGATTTTGCGATTCCTTCTACAAAGGGTGGACTTAGGGTAGACCTTCCCAAAGGCAACATTACGGTTTCCAATATTTTTGAACTGATGCCATTTGAAAATGAAGTAGTGGTCTATGATGTCACAGGAATTCAGCTGAAGCAACTCCTCGACTTTATTGCCTCTACTAATGGTCAGCCCATCAGTGGTTTTCAAATGCAGATCAAAGACAAAAAACTGCTCAGTGCAACTTACAAGGGAAAGCCTTTTGAAGACAACAAGACTTACAGGATCATGACTTCTGATTACATTGGCGGGGGAGGTGACAAAGTACCTGTGTTTAAGGACATAACAAGCAGAAAAGCCATAGGTCTTAAGGTCCGTGATGCCCTAATGAAAGAGGTCAAAGAAAAAGAAGCTGCCGGAGAATTGCTGAACCCGGTGTTGGACAACAGAATCATCAAATTATAAAGTAATGAAAGAATTGATCAACCGCAGAAACTTCATCCGGAACAGTGCAGCAGCAGCATTGGGCTTTAGTGTTTCCGGTGGTTTGGGTTTTGATGCCAGCGCCGCGATAGCAGGAGGGGACCTGGTGAAGCTGACCATATTGCATACCAACGATGTGCACAGCAGGATAGAACCTTTTCCCTTGGACGGATCTAAATATGCCGGACTGGGCGGAACTGCCAGAAGAGCCGCCTTATTAGCTAAGATCAGGTCTGAGGAACAAAATGTATTACTCCTGGATACGGGAGATATTTTTCAGGGTACACCTTACTTTAATAAGTTTGGCGGTGAACTCGAAATTAAGCTGATGAGCATGATGGGCTACGATGCGGCTACCATGGGCAATCATGATTTTGACAATGGCCTGGAGGGCTTTCATAAGCAACTGCCTCATGCTAAATTTCCCATCCTTTGCGCCAACTATGACTTTTCGAATACCCTGATGAAGGGTGCGACGAAAGCCTACCAAATTTTTAAGAAAGCAGGACTGAAAATAGGCGTATTTGGAATCGGGCTGGAGCTTAAAGGCCTTGTTGCTGATGCGAATTACGGAGACACCCGCTATTTGGATCCAGTGAAAAAAGCAAATGAGACGGCGGCACTGCTGAAGAATGAATTGAATTGCGACCTGGTGATCTGCCTTTCCCACCTGGGTTATAAATATGAGAACGATAAGGTTTGTGATCAGATTTTGGCGAAAAACACAAGTAACATCGATCTGATCATCGGTGGACATACACATACCTTTATGGACCAACCGGAGGATGTACAGAATTTAAGCGGGGGAATCACAACCATCAATCAGGTAGGTTTTGCCGGTATCAACCTGGGCAGGGTAGACTACTACTTTGAAAAATATAAAGGCAGACGTGTAAAAACAGGCCTGCCTTATGTGATCACTAACGAATTGGGATAGCTTTAAAGCTTCATTGATTTTTTAGCACAGGAAACCACCGCCCAGCAAGTCGTTTCCTTCATAGAACACGGCAGACTGTCCAGGTGCTATGGCCGATACGTTATGATCGAATACCACACGCATCCGGTCTTTCTCCTGTACAATAGTGCTCAGCATACCAGCATCCTTGTAACGGATTTTGGTAATGACATTATCCATAGGTTCCAGGATGTTCTCATACTTCACCATATTCACATTCCTCACCATAGCTTCTTTACGTTCCAGTTCATCTGCACGTCCCAATACTACTGTATTGCTCTCCGGCAGGATCTGGATCACGAACATCGGTTCACCAAAAGCGATACCCAGTCCCTTACGCTGACCGATGGTATAGAAAGGATAGCCCTTATGCTGACCCACCACCATGCCATTGCTCAATATAAAATTGCCGCCCGCGACACGCTCTTCCAGATCCTCTACTTTATGTCTCAGAAATGACCGGTAATCATTATCAGGCACAAAGCAGATCTCATAGCTTTCGCTTTTCTTTGCCAGTTCTTCCTGTCCCATGTCCAATGCCATTTGACGGATCTCCGATTTGGCAAAAGAGCCCAAAGGAAATTGCGTACGGGAAAGGTTTTCCTGTGATACGCCCCAAAGCACATAAGATTGGTCTTTATTTTCGTCTTTACCTTTAGAGATCACGTAGCGGCCGCTGTCCTGCTGGCGGATATTGGCATAGTGACCTGTAGCGATGAACTCGCAGTCCAGTTTGTTTGCCCGTTTCAATAAGGCTTCCCATTTGATGTGCGTATTACAAAGCACACAAGGATTTGGTGTACGCCCTGCGAGGTATTCATCTACGAAGTTATCGATGACAAAATCGCCAAATTCATCCCTGATATCGAGGATATAATGTGGAAATCCATAATTTACTGCCAGTGTACGCGCATCATTGATGCTGTCGAGGCTGCAGCAACCGGTTTCTTTACTGCTGCTGCCGGAGGTGGCATAATCCCATGTTTTCATGGTGAGGCCAATGACTTCATAACCTTGTTCGTGGAGCATGACCGCTGCAACTGAACTGTCGACGCCGCCACTCATGGCGACCAATATTCTTCCTTTTTTACTCATTTTTTTAATACTGCCACGGGTTCAAGGCCCGGTGATTAAGATATAAGCTGCAAAAGTACGGGATTTTTTGGGTTTATCTGAAACCCGGAGTCAGGGACGGGTAATAAATTCGACGGCGCATGGATTTGCACTGATGAAGTCAAACGTATTAGCAAAGCTAAAAACAGTGTTTTTTATTATTTTTTTAATACATTAGTCGATAGATTAGCAAAGCGTAAAAAATATCATTAAACTAAACATGAAGAAAGCATTATTGTACTGTTTACTGTTGTCGCCGGCCATGGCATCGGCACAGCAAAATCTGGTGAAGTATGTGAGGCCGATCATCGGCACACAAAAAATGGGACATACTTATCCCGGGGCAACGGTACCTTTTGGGGCTGTACAACTCAGTCCGGATACTGATACCTTATCCTACGAGCTCAACGGAAAGTACAATGGCGATATCTATAAGTATTGCGCAGGCTACAAATACGAGGATAAGACCATCGTAGGTTTCAGTCATACGCATTTCAGCGGCACAGGCCACTCTGACCTGGGCGATTTCCTGATTATGCCAACACAGGGAAAACTGCAATTGAACCCAGGTACAGCCAGCGATCCGAAATCAGGTTTCCGTTCTGCATTCTCCCATGCCAATGAAGTTTCAGAGGCCGGTTATTACAAGGTAAAACTGGATGATGACAACATCACCGCTGAAATGACCGCCACCAACAGGGTAGGGATCCACCAATACACCTTCCCTAAATCTGATCAGTCGCACATCATCCTGGACCTGATGTCGGGCATCTACAATTACGATGACAAGACTGTGTGGACCTATGTAAGGGTGGTGAATGATACCCTCATTACCGGTTACAGACAGACGAATGGCTGGGCGCGTACCCGTACGGTGTATTTCGCCATGTCGTTCTCTAAACCTTTCCGCGAGTACGGACAAAAGAACTTTGAGAAAACACAGGTGTACCGCGGTTTCTGGAGAAAATTTGACCAAACGAAGAATCACCCTGAAATTGCCGGCAAGCGCATCAGGATGTATTTCGACTTCGCTACAGAAGCGCAGGAAAAAATCCAGGTGAAGTTTGCCATTTCTCCGGTGAGCCAGGACAATGCCCTTGAAAATATGCGTGCAGAAGCACAGGGCTGGGATTTCAATAAATTTAAGAGTCAGGCACAAGCCGACTGGAACAAGGAGCTGAACAAGATTAAAGTGGAAGCTTCGGAAGATGATAAAATCAATTTTTACACCGCTTTGTATCATTCATTCATCAATCCGACCAATTATAGCGATGTGAATGGCGAATATAAAGGATTGGATCAGGGCATCCATAAAGCAGATGGCTTTACCAATTACACCACTTTCTCTTTATGGGATACCTACAGGGCATTACACCCTTTCTTCAACATCATCCAACCGAAGCGCAACAATGATATTGTAAAATCGATGATGGCACATTACGAACAGAATAGTTTGAAAATGCTGCCGATCTGGTCGCACTATGCCAATGAAAACTGGTGCATGAGCGGCTACCACAGTGTTTCTGTTTTAGCGGATGCAATCATCAAAGGAGTATATGACGGCGATGCCCAAAAAGCTCTGGACGCCTGTATCGTGACGGCCAATCACAGAAATTATGAAGGCATTGGCGATTATATTGATATGGGTTATATCCCTGCTGAACGTAGCGGAACCTCCGTATCCAATACACTGGAATATGCATATGACGACTGGTGTATCTCACAAATGGCCAAAAAACTAGGTCGTAATGATGTATACGATACTTTCATGAAACGCGCGGCCAGCTGGAAAAATGTCTTTGATCCTTCAATCGGCTTCATGAGACCCAAAATGGCTGACGGTTCTTTCAAGAAGGAATTTGATGCATTGAGCACACATGGGCAAGGCTTTATTGAAGGAAATACCTGGAACTACAGTTTCTTCGTTCCGCAGGATCCTAAGGCCATGATCGCAGCCATGGGCGGCGCTAAAAAAGTTACTTCGAGGTTGGATTCCCTGTTCTCTATGCACCTGCCTGATGAATTCTTTGCCGAAACAGAAGACATCACCCGTGAGGGGATCATCGGTGGGTATGTGCACGGAAATGAGCCTGCACACCATGTGGCCTATTTGTACAACTGGGTCGGTCAGCCCTGGAAAACGCAGGAAAAGATCCGTATGATCCTGAAAATGCAATACAAATCGACACCGGATGGATTGGGCGGCAATGATGACTGCGGACAGATGAGCGCCTGGTACATGTTCTCCTCACTTGGTTTTTATCCGGTAGCACCTGGTTCAGACGAATATTCACTGGGTAGTCCTGCGGTAAAGAATGCCGTACTTGCATTGGAAAATGGCAAAACCTTTACCGTAGAAGCGCTGAACCAGAGTGACAAAAATGTGTACGTCACTAAAGTCTTGTTGAATGGCAAACCATTGACAGACTGGAAGATCAAACATTCAGACATCACCAATGGTGGTAAACTGAGCTTCTACATGTCGGCCAAAGCCAAAAAATAGACCTTAAAAATAAGGTATAAAAAAAGTCAGGTAAGGTTCACTTACCTGACTTTTTTATTTTAATGCCCCAATTCTATAGGAACCGGCTAAACGAAAGCAGGCACATCTGAACGGGGATCATTTCCCTGAATTTGATTTTTGCGCATATCTGAAGGTTCTACCGGGGTTCTGATGATCTTTTTATTGAGTCCGCTGGCTGCGTTATAGAGGAGAATACTTCCTAAAGCGATCTCTTCAAAGGCAATGAGTGGTCTCTTTTTTAGAATTCTCAGCCCTTTTTGTAAGATGTATGCTCCAGCTATGATAGAGATGATCCTTTTTCCGGCGCTTAAATCCTCCGCTTTATACCCGCTCAGCAATGAGCTGGCAATGCCTATAGTCGCTTTGTCTTTTATCTTTGTAAACATAGTCGCTTCGTTTAAAATTCTAATTATTGAACAGGACAAAGCAAGTTTTTGTTTTCACAATTGCTCAAAAACCTGCCTGATGGCCTGATTTACGACTTTTTCCGGTTCCGGACTAAACTGGAAACCAACGCGGCTCGCGAGAATAGCATTGATAGATAAAGCCTTATGTCCCAATGCCCTGGCAAGCGCATAGATGCCGGCTGTTTCCATCTCCAGGTTGGTGATCCGCTGATCCCGATAACGGAAGCTATTGAGTAAGTAAATGAAATCAGGAACGGTATTCTTTGCACGGACCTGTCGCCCTTGTGGGGCGTAGAATCCGGGGGCTGTCAACGTGATACCTTTTTCCATTCCCTTCGCAAATCGGTCCAGCAAGCCTGGATCTGCCGAAGTAAGATAAGGACTGACGCCTTTGAGCTGTCCGCAGTGAACTCTGAAGTGCTCCAGCATATTCCCTTCTTCGTCTGAGGCCTTCTGCTCGTAATAGAGCATCAGTGCATCCATACCTATACCTACAGTGGAAGCCAGAATGGTACCCATTGGCAGATCGGGCTGGATGGCACCGGAAGTACCGATTCTGATCAGTTCCAATGACGTCAATTCCTTTTTCACCTGCCGTGAATTGAAATCAACATTGACAAGCGCATCCAACTCATTAAACACGATATCGATATTATCGGTACCAATGCCTGTTGAAATACAGCTGATGCGTTGTTTGCCCACATAGCCGGTATGTGTGAGGAATTCCCGTTTTCCTTTTTTCAGTTCAATCCGGTCGAAGTGCTTAGAAATCACGGAGACCCGGTCGGGATCGCCCACGGTAATAACGAGGGGTGCCAGGTCCTCTGGTCTGATGTTGAGGTGATAAATGCTACCATCCGGATTGATGATGAGGTCTGCGGCTGAGATCTGATGTTCCATACCTCAATTTAGCAAATAAGTACCGAAAGCCGCTAAACTGTAGTCAGGTATTTCAAACGCAGGCCTTCGATTTTTTCCATCTTAGCGATCACTGCATTCAGATTGGCTTTTCTCACCTCGAAACGAATGCTGCAGTGGTTGTCGAATTGCTGATCAAGAACAGCCAGCTGCTCTTCTTTGATGAGCCTCATGACCTCATTCATCGCCAGGTATTCAAACTTGGCCTCATAGATGTCATTGACTGTTTTCTCAACTATGGATGATTCCTTAATCGCTTCTGCAGCAGCAGTTTTATAAGCATTGATTAAGCCAGGTACACCTAATAATGTGCCACCGAAATACCGGACTACTACAATGAGCACATTGCTGAGATCTGCAGAAAGCATGGCATTCAGAATAGGCCTGCCGGCAGTGCCAGATGGCTCTCCATCGTCCTGGATACGGAAAACACTACGGTCGGGACTCAGGCGCAAGGCCCAGCAGAAATGCCTGGCCTTTGGATGTTCTGTGCGGATTCTTTGGAGGATGAGCTTAGCTTCCTCGTCGGTACTTAACGGGAAGGCATAACCAATGAACTTACTGCCCCTGTCGCGGAAAATACCTTCTGAGGGCTCAGCTATCGTTCTATAGGTATCATCAAACAGCATAGACCTGGGATATAGTGATCAGAATGATGGCGATAAGGGCCAGTGCCAGTCCGGCATAGTTGAGCTGATTGAGTTTTTCCTTGAAAATAACGATACCTACGATACTTCCCAGGGTAATCACGCCCATATTCATGGCCGCAAAGACAGTAGAAGGATCGTCGGCCATTGCACGGTGTGCCTTGAGATAGAACAGGATATTGAAAAAGTTAAAAAACCCGAGGATGCATCCGCACAGGAAGTTGATCAGTTGAAGTTTTTCTTTCTTTACAATAGCTAAATAAATGATGGTCAGTATAGATATCAGGAATGCCAATGCAAAAATAAGGATCAGAGAACTGGTATAAGGAAGACTCTTGATCTGAGCAACTTTTTTGAACAGGATGTCTATGATACCAAAGCCTACGAAAACGACCAGAGGATAGATCCAGCTGGATCCTTTCGATTGCTGGTCCGTCTTTTTGTGGAGGGTAAAGAAAATGGCCAGGAAGCCGACTGCAAGCCCAAGCAATTTGATGCTGCGAAAAGATTCATTGAACAGGAAAAAAGCGGCCAGTATAGGAATAAATAGGGAAAGGCGTTGTGCGATGTCTGTTTTCGCAATTCCGATATTTCTTACCGAGGCGGCCAGGAACCAAAAAACAAGGGGCAATAAAATGCCCAACGCTATATATATGCCGTTTATGGGGGCTGAGGAAAGCTGTGTAAAATCTGGCTGAAAGAATACTGTGGCGAGTGCAATGGCAAAAAGGTAGTTCCAGGTGACTGCCTGTGGTATGCTGATCTGATATCTTTTGGCTAACTTAAGCAATACAGCTACGGTGACGCTACAGCAGATACTGATGAGAAGGTAAATCATAGTTGATGTTTGTTTTGGTAAATGGTAAGGCGGTCCTGACCGACCTGATATTGCTCACTAATGTAGCCATTAATGTGTGGAGCCGACAGTCCTTCCAGCCAGGAAGTACCTGAAGTAAAAACACGGGCTTCATCCCATAAATTACCTATGATGAACTGGTTAAGGATATTTGCGCCACCCTCAATGATCACGGATTGAATGTCCATTAGATACAATTGAAAAGCGATCTTCTGAGGCAGGTAAAATTGCATGTCTTCCATTTGAATGTAATGGATATTGCCCTCTACCTCGGTTTTTATTTCATTAAAAACTACTGTTTTCGCATGATCATTATAGATATGATTGTTGTGGGGTACGGAAAGCTGGCGGTCGATGAGGATCCTTACCGGATTTTTACCGGGCCATTCCCTGGAGCTCAACTGCGGGTTGTCGGACATTGCCGTTTGCCGCCCGATCAGAATGGCGTCTTCTTCTGTACGCCACTTATGTACCAGTAATTTAGCCAAGGGGCCACTAATCCATTGTTGTACTGTATTTTTAGGGGCAAAATAACCATTGGCAGTGGTTGCCCATTTGAGTAGGATATATGGTCGTTGCTGACTGATGCGTGTGAAGAAACGCCGGTTTAGCTCCCTGCATTGTGCATCGAGTATACCAGCTTTTACCTGGATGCCTGCGGCTTCCAGTTTCTGAATGCCCTTACCGTCGACATCTGGAAAGGGGTCACGATTACCAATCACTACGCTTTTTAGTCCATGCCTGATCAACAGGTCAGCGCAGGGTGGGGTCTTACCAAAATGTGCACAGGGTTCCAGACTAACGTAGGCAGTAGCCTCCCTCAAAAGTGCTGGTGCCTGATCTCCAAAACGGCTCAGCACATCATTGATCGCATTTACTTCTGCATGCGCTTTTCCAAATTGCTCATGATAACCTTCGCCGATGATCAGTCCATTGCTGACGATAACGCAGCCAACCATAGGATTGGGGCTTACACTGCCAATTCCCATTTCCGCCAGCTCCAGACAGCGCTGCATATATAATTCATCGCTCATTGCTGCAAAAGTAAGGTATATTGTTCGATTTAGTTACTTTTGTGCCTCATGAATTTAAAGGCGCTGGCGCAACATTTTAGTGTACAATTGAAGAACCGCTATGAGGAGCAGGAAATCAGTTCCATCTTCAGCATTGTGGTAGAAGAACTGTCCGGCTGGAGCAGGTCCCAGCAAGTCTGGAAGAAGGAAGAGGAGATTCCTGATGCAGAGCTTGTGGCCTACCTGCAGGTTTTGCAGTCACTGTCAGATGGCCAGCCAGTTCAATATGTGCTTGGAAAAGCACCATTTTTTGGCCTGGATTTTATCGTAAATCCTTCGGTACTCATCCCCAGACCGGAGACAGAGGAACTTGTCGACTGGGTGCTGGAAAGCTGCAGGACTTTAGAAGGGCCAGAAGTGATCGACATTGGCACAGGTAGTGGCTGCATTGCCATTTCACTCGCAAAAAATTTACCACAGGTCAGGGTGTCTGCTCTGGATGTATCTTCTGCTGCTTTGGAAGTGGCCAGGGAAAATGCTGTACTCAACGAAGCAGCGTTGACTTTCATTGAGTCTGACATCCGAACCTACGATAATCCGGGGAAGTTTGACATTATCGTGAGCAATCCGCCATACATCACGCTTCACGAAAAAGCCGAAATGCATGAGCATGTGCTCAGTCATGAACCGCATCTCGCATTATTTGTTCCCAATGAGTCTCCATTGGTCTTTTACGAAGCCATTGCAGATTTTGCGTTACACTCGCTAAAAGCCGGCGGGTATTTGTTCTTCGAAATCAATGAGCACTTAGGAGCAGAAATGATAGAGATGCTTAGCTTTAAATCGTTTATAAACATTAACTTAAGGAAAGACATGCAGGGTAAGGACAGGATGATCAGCTGCAGTCTTGGCTAAGTTCTCGGATGGAAATCGGTAATGACTCCCCGCAGGTAGTCGCGGTCCAGGTGCGTATAAATTTCGGTGGTAGTGATACTGGAATGCCCCAACATCTCCTGTACAGCGCGCAGGTCGGCACCACCTTCCACAAGATGGGTAGCAAAGGAATGGCGAAAAGTATGCGGACTAATGGTCTTTTGGATGCCCGCCTTTTCGGCTAATCCTTTAATCATCGTAAATACTGAAATCCGGGAAAGGGCTGTTCCGGAACGGTTCAGAAATATATAGTCTTCATGGCCTTTCTTCACATCGATATGCAGACGGCTTTCCTGAATGTAAATATTGAGAAACTTCAATGCCGAGCCACCGATAGGTACAATTCGCTCCTTATTGCCTTTTCCGATCACCCTGAGGTATTCCTGGTCCGGATATACATTTGATAGCCGGAGTCCTACCAATTCTGATACCCTTAGCCCACATCCATATAACACTTCAATAATCGCTTTACTGCGCATACCATCGGGCCTGGAGGCGTCAATGGCATCAATTATAGCATTGATCTCGTGTATATTCAGCGTATCGGGCAATTTCTTATTCTGGCGAGGTGCTTCCAACAATGCGGTAGGATCCAGGTCAATCACTTCTTCCAGCAGTAAAAATCCAAAGAAAGATTTCAGTCCGGAAATTAACCTGGCCTGAGAACTCGGCAACATCCCCAGCTCGTTGATCCAGGAAATGAACAACTTCAGGTCCTGATAGCTAACTTCCTTAATAGTTGGCTTCCGGTTGATGCTTTCATAGTACTGAACGAGTTTTGAAATGTCGCTTAGATAAGCCTCGATGGAGTTTGCAGAAAGCGCCCGTTCCAGTTTGAGGTAGGTTTTATAAGATCTGATGTAGGCCGGATTAATCACAAAAAATTTTATACTGTAAGTTTTTAACTTTAAGTTTGATTGATGAAGATACAAATTATTAACGGGCCAAATTTAAACCTTTTAGGAGTACGTGAACCAGGAATTTATGGAAATCAGGGGTTCGATCAATATATCAAGGAGTTAAGAGATAAATATAGCATCCTGGAGATTGATTATTTCCAAAGTAATGTGGAAGGTGAACTGATCAATAAATTGCATGAGGTAGGCTTTAGTTATGATGGCATCGTGATCAATGCAGGGGGCTATACGCATACTTCAGTAGCCATAGCTGATGCCATTGCGGCGATTAAAACGCCGGTAGTAGAGGTTCATATCTCCAATATTTACGCCAGGGAAGAATATAGACACGTATCCCTTACAGGTAAAAACTGCAAAGGTGTGCTTACTGGATTTGGCATGGACGGTTACAGGCTGGCTATTGAGAGCCTGCTGCATATCTAAACTTTCAGCTGACTGAAATACCTGATTTTCTGAATAAAATAAGCCCAGACGATGCTCGAAGGGTATTGTCCGGCATGTTTTTGAAAAGGAATTTGCCGGTCATTACGTTTGCTTGCGTTTTTGAAAAGGGCCAGCACAAAATGATAATGCGCTTTATTGACGGACCATGCAAAGTCGGTTTCGCCTTTGAGCAGGAAATGGATCCAGGCAATGAAATCTATGCACATCCGTATAAACACCCTAAAATAGGCATCGCCAAGTGGAAGGTTCTTTTGAAGAATAATAAGGTTATTGCGGAAATTCAGATAGGTCTTATAGGGGTTATTGGCGTTTAGGGTACCGCCCCCGACGTGGTAGACTTCGGCCTGCGGACAATAGATCACTTTGTAACCCAGGTTTTTAAGACGCCAGCACAGGTCAATTTCTTCCATATGTGCAAAGAAATCTGGATCCAGTCCACCTACCTCATGCCAGGCTTTGCTTTTGATGAAAAGCGCAGCTCCGCTGGCCCAAAAAATTTCTGTGGTCTGCTCATACTGGCCCTGATCAGTTTCTATGGTATCAAATAACCTTCCACGGCAAAAGGGGTAACCATGAAGATCAAGAAAACCACCTGCAGCGCCGGCATATTCAAATTGTGTCTTATCTTTTTGCCATTTGATTTTGGGTTGCGCTGCCGCAATCAATGGATCGGCTTCCATTTGCGCAATTACCGGCCGGATCCAGTCCGCAGGCACCTCTACGTCAGAATTGAGCAAGATGTAGTAATCGGCTTCAACCTGATCCAGCAACTTACGGTAGCCCTCAGCAAAACCATAGTTTTGCGCATTTCGGATGATACGAACGTCGGGGTAATTGGTCTGTAGGAAGTCGACGGAACCATCGGTAGAATTATTATCGCCAACGATTAGCTGCAAATTGCCATAAATGGATTGTAAGACACTTGGAAGAAACTGTTCAAGCAAGGCCTGTCCGTTCCAATTTAAAATTACTACTGCTACGCTTGGTTCCATTCTTCTTTTGTCGGTTGGTATTTCCATCTCCTATGGCTCCAAAGCCAGTAGGGTGGGTTTTCTTTGATGATATTTTCTAGAAATGCAAAGGTCATGTCCGCAATCTCATGCCCTTTAGTTTCGCTGGGTTTCTCACAGATCACGTCACAATCAATCTCATAATAGCCTCTCCTTAGGAATTTCATATTGAAATAGATCACGGGGCGATCGGTCTGTAAGGCAATTTTTTCAAGTCCCAGCAATACTGCTGTAGGCTGATGGAGAAAGTTGATCCAATATTTAGCTTCGTGTCGCACGGGGGTCTGATCCCCTGCAAAACAAAACATGGTGGCCTCATTTTTAGTACTTACCAATGCACGGAGTGTTTGTTTCATCGGGATGAAGACATTCCCGAATTTGGTACGCATTCGATTAAACCAGCTTTCATATGCCTTATTGTTCAACGGCTTATAGATCACGTATGGCGTGGCCGACAATTTTTGGCTCAGCGCCAGCATTCCCCATTCCCAATTGCAATAATGGCTGCTGCAAGCGAGTACATTTTGCCCACGCTGGTAGTAAGCCTCGACTTTCTCCAGGTTACTGAAACGCACCCGCTTGTCCAGCTCTGCTCTGGAGATCGATTGCATTTTGATCATCTCAAAACTCAGATCGGTAAAATATCTATAGAATTTTTTTTCAATCCTGATGATCTCTCTAAGTTTTTTTTCAGGGAAGGACTGTAGCAGGTTGTCACGGACTATTTTTCTGCGGTACCGGGCAATATAATAAACAGGATAATAGCTCAAAGTCGCAAGGCAATACAACACTGGTAGTGGGAGCAAAGACAAAAAGTTTAAAAAAAATATTCCTATATCAGAAAAGCTTTTTTTTATCATTATTTTGGCGAATTGAGAATGCAAACATAAATTATCAGATGCAAAGTTCAGCTATATTCCCCCTTTTTTATCTTCCACCAATCAGCTATTTTTCTGGTTTAAAGGAATTTGAGGGCAATTTCCTAATTGAAAAAGAGGAGCATTTCCCCAAACAAACCTATAGAAACAGGGCAACTATCTACTCGCCAAATGGCAGCCTGGACCTGATCATCCCGGTGATTCGCGGAGCAAATGCACACACCAGCATCAAAGATGTGAGGATCAGTAATGATTTTAACTGGCAACGCCTGCATTGGAAAAGCCTGGAAAGTTGTTACCGAAAGTCAGCATATTTTGAGTACTACGAAGATGAACTGGCCCGTTTCTATCATCAAAAATTCGAGTTTTTGTTCGACTATAACCTGGAACTGTTACAATGGTTACTTAAGCAGATGAAGAAGGATGTGTCTTTGAACTTTACCACGGAATATGTTAAAGAAATTCCAGATGAGCTGGATTTCAGGACTAAACTTCATTTCAAGAAGAAACAGGCAGTTACGGATGCCAAGGCTTATTTCCAGGTGTTCGACGACCGGCATGGTTTCAAGCCAAACTTAAGTATTGCCGATTTGTTGTTCAACCAGGGACCTCAATCCCGATCCTACATCTGACTTCATGAAAAAGCAGCAAAAGTACAAGCGTAAACACAAACATTATAATTTGCCCGATGCGGGAACTAGTCCCGGCCTGGTGTATATTGATAAGGATTCACTCGATCCGGTAATTAAGATTTACAAGTATAATGCTGAGTCATATGAGGTTGCAGATGCGAAAGACCTCAGCCGGGTGAAGGACATGATCGCAGACAAGGATTTTAGCTTTTGGATCGAAATCAAAGGTTTCAGGTCGATGCCGATGTTTGAAACCCTAAACGCAGAATTTGGAATCAACAAACTCACGCTTGAAGACATTACCCGCACTTACCAGCGGCCTAAACTGGAGGAATATGATGGTTATGTTTTTGCGATCAGCCGGATGTTGCATTTTGCAGACCGCGAGGAACTGGAGAACATTCAGGTTTCTTTCCTGCTGCTGGACAATGCGCTCTTTACTTTCCAGGAGACTTACGCTGACTGCCTGGATCCTATAAGAAACAGGCTCAAAGCGGGAAAAGGTAATATCCGTACTGCGGGAAGCAGTTACCTGATGTATGCCCTGATGGACATCATTGTAGACACTTATTTTCAAACGCTTGGCGTCTGGAGCGAAGAATTGGACGCTATAGAAGACCGCTTATTTGACAAACCTGATAAAAGCGTCATGTACGATACGCAGGTCATCAAACGTCATTTGATTGGCATGAGGAGGGTAGTATGGCCTGAAAGGGACAAACTAAATGACATCCTCCGCACGGATAGTCCACTCATTACTGAACAGACCAAAATGTATGTAAAAGATGCTTATGACCACTGCATACAGATCATCGACATTGTCGATTCACTAAAGGAGATTTCCGTCAGCAATATTGACATGTACTTGTCTTTCATCAGTAATAAGATGAACGAGATCATGAAAGTGCTGACCATCATCTCTTCGATATTCATTCCGCTCACCTTTATTGCGGGTATTTATGGGATGAACTTTGCCGTAGAAGATCCTGTAACCGGAAAAGTATTGCCAAGAAACATGCCTGAGCTGTATCAGGAAAATGGCTACCTATATACCATGATTGTGATGGCTCTTATCGCATTGGCTCAAATCATATATTTCTGGCGCAAAGGATGGTTTAAATAGTGCTGATTATGCTTACCTTTAGACCAGCATGCAATCGTTTGAACTGGACAAGACAGATGTTTCAAAAATCAAGTTAGCCTTAACGGGTGATGATGAACAACTTCAGGTTATTCTGGAGGAGTACCATGCCTCAGAAATTGCCATCCTGTTTGAAAGTCTGAACAAGGAAGACAGGCAGCGCATCATCAACCTTCTGCCTGTAGAGACAGCTTCAGAGGTCATTTCGGAAATGCATGAGGAATCGCATCCCGAAGAACTCCTACTTCAAATGCATCCTGATAAACGGACAGAGATCGTAGAAGAACTTGATTACGACGATGCAACCGACATCATCTCCCAACTCGAAGAACACGAGCAAAAGGAAATTCTGGAAGACCTGAGTGAAGATGATGCTTCAAGCATTAGGAACCTTTTAAGTTACCACGAGGAAACTGCCGGAGGTTTGATGAACACAGAGTTCATCCGCATCAACCTCAACCTGACAAAAAAAGATGCCATCGATGAAATCATCCGCCAAAGCGAAGAAATTGAGGAATTTTACACTGTCTTTGTGGTAAATGATGAAAATGTCTTTCAGGGAATCGTTTCCTTAAAGGACATCATTAAATCGAAGGGAAATGTAAAAATCACTGAACTCGTGAAAGCCGAGGTCGCCTGGGTACATCCAGATACCGATCAGGAAGAGGTGGCTAGACTCATATCGCAATACAACATCACCAGCATACCGGTACTAGATAATGAAATGAAATTATTGGGCCGCGTGACATTCGACGATGTCATCGACGTATTGGAAGATGAAAATACCGAAGATATCCTGAAGATTTCCGGGGTATCTGAAGATGAAGAACTGAGCGGTAACTGGGTAGAAGCTGTCAAGTCCAGATTACCCTGGTTGGTGCTCAATCTTGGTACGGCTTTTCTTGCCTCCGGTGTTGTCAGGCATTTTGAACCCACCATTGAAAAAATTGCTGTACTTTCTGCTTACATGACCATCATTGCTGGAATGGGAGGGAATGCAGCTACCCAGGCACTGGCTGTAACCGTCCGCAGGATCTCGTTATATGACCTAACCGACAATCAGGCATACCGTACTGTTTTGAAAGAGTTTACTGTAGGATTGATCAACGGTGCAGTCACTGGACTGATTGTATTCCTTTTTGCGCTGTTCTTTGACAGTAATCCTTTGCTTGGAGTGGTGATTTTTCTGGCCATGACCGGTAACCTGTTGATCGCTGGTGTCACAGGTGCAGGAATTCCTTTAATCTTAAAAAGGGTTGGAATTGATCCAGCCATTGCTTCTTCAATAATTATTACAACTTTTACAGACGTTTTCGGATTTTTGCTGCTGCTAGGTTTAGCGAGCAAATTATTACTATAACTGATTAACTATGCAACCAACTAAACACAACTGGACAAAAGCAGAAATTGCGGATATTTATCATAGACCATTTTTAGACCTCGTTTATGAAGCAGCCACCATCCACCGTGAAAATAAAGATTATAATGAAGTGCAGGTAAGCTCCCTGATTTCTATAAAAACCGGTGGCTGTGCGGAAGATTGTTCTTACTGCCCGCAAGCAGCCAGATACCATACCGATCTACAGGTACAGCCACTGATGCAACTCAGTCAGGTTGTGAGCGCAGCGGTAAAAGCCAAGGAGGGAGGGGCATCACGGCTTTGTATGGGTGCTGCCTGGAGAGAAGTACGTGATAACCGCGACTTCGACCGTGTGATCGACATGGTAAAAGCGGTGAACGACATGGATATGGAAGTCTGCTGTACATTGGGCATGCTTACGGAAAGCCAGGCTCAGCGTCTCGCTGACGCGGGTTTATATGCCTACAACCACAATATAGACACTTCTGAAGACGATTATAAAAGGATCATTTCCACTCGTACCTACGATGACCGTCTAAAGACTATTAAAAATGTTCGTAAAGCAAAATTGACAGTTTGCAGCGGCGGCATTATCGGCCTTGGAGAAACCGTAGAAGACCGCGTATCGATGCTGCAAACTTTGGCCAATATGGAAGTACATCCGGAATCTGTCCCTGTTAATGCTTTGGTGCCTGTTAAAGGAACACCGTTGGAAGATCAACCACGTGTCCCGATTTGGGATATGGTGAGGATGATTGCAACTGCGCGTATCGTAATGCCCAATTCAGTAGTGCGCCTATCTGCAGGCAGGAACGAGATGAGTACGCTTGAACAGGCTTTCTGCTTTATGGCAGGTGCCAGTTCAATTTTTGCTGGTGATAAGCTCCTGACCACGCCAAACCCGGCATTTGTAGATGACATGGCAATGTTCGAATTGTTGGGGCTAAAAACCCGTGATGCATTTAAAAACGGAAGACCTGCAAATACACAGACCGCAACTGCGGAGGTAGCCATTTAGTGCTACATATAAACAAAAAAGCTTCTGAAATATATTTCAGAAGCTTTTTTGTTCCAACTAGTGCAATGCTTAAATCGCTGTTATTCTGGTTTCCACATTACCTTTTGTGGCCTTGGAGTAAGGACATGCACGATGTGCCTTATCTGCCAGTTGTTGGGCCTCTTCGGTAGTAATGCCCGGTACATGTACATCAAGGTCTGCAGACAAAAGGAAGGAATTCCCGTCTTTATTAAAAGAAACATGAACTTCCACTGTTGCTTCAGAAACATCCACGCCTTCATGCTGAGCCACCGACCCTAAAGCACCGAGGTAACATGCTCCCCAGGCAGCAGCGAAAAGCTGCTCGGGATTACTAGCCCCACCTTGACCACCCATTTCTTTTGGCTTTCTTAAATTAAAATCTATAATTCCGTCGCTCGATTTAACATGACCATCCCGACCGCCTTTTGCAGTAACGGATGCCGTATACAATTTTTCCATAATTAATGCTTGTTACAATAGAATAACAACAAGATTTTCCCGCTAAAGTTTTAGATTTTGATTTTCTCCGATAGTTTATAAATGTCATAGACAACTTTCTGAATCAAATCAAATTGCTCTGCAATGACCAGCTCTTCCTGAGGATAAAGCGTATCATCTTTCATACCTCTCCGAACGAGGGGAACATTGCTTACCATACCTGTATTGGTTTTAAGTGTATCCGAGGAAAGGTTCAAAAGATAAATGGTATTCTGCACCAGAGGTTTCAATTCTTCAAAATTTGAGAATACGAAAGCATGCTCTTTATGGTATAACGAAAGCGTGGCAATGTAAGAAGACAACAAATGATTTAGCGCAGTAAACTGATGGAGTTCAGTCATTAGTATCTGTTTACTTTTCGGCTCTGAAAACATACGTTGAAAGAGTGACGCTAAATTTGCGGTCGTGACATATACTTCTTTGCGCGCAACCTTATAATTCGTAAGATCCGTAACAGGTTGAGTGTATAGAAAAGTGACCTGCTCAAAGTAATTGAGGTTAGCTTTTAATGTATCCAGCATTCCTTCTTTTAATTTTTCATATTCCCAATTGGGGAAAAGAGAATAACTGGCCAGCAAAGCAATTCCGGAACCGATTAATGTATCATAAATTCTTTCCCTTGCAATAGAAAGTCCACCCATTCCCAAAAAATCAAAAAGCACAAGAATGTATGGCGTCATAAAAAGTACACTCACTACGTAATTCTTTCTTTGGAAGCTATAGCAACCTACCATACAAATCAATAGGATCACAAATAAAGTATTTTTATCCTGAACATACATCAAAATCCCCATACCTATAAAAGCGCCAATTACAGTACCAATCAAGCGTTGATAATTCCGTTGTTTCGTTAGACTGAATCCTGGTTTGGAAATCACCAGGATGGTCAGTAGAATCCAATAGCTATGAGAAAAACTTAAAGACTTAGCTACCACAAAACCGATCAGCATTACGATAGCTACACGCAATGAGTGCCTGAAAGTCGCCGAGCTGAATGTGAGGTTCTCGGAAAGTAATTTCAAGTCAATGCTTTGATGCGTGACAAACTTTTCTACATCAATCTTACGCGGCTTTAAATTTTTCTTTTCATTCTTATTGAAATATCCGTTAATGGTTCTTACCCTGGATAAGATATTCTCTATATTAACTTCTATGTTTTTTAAGGCTATGATTCCTAGGGTACTATACTTTCCATCGGTATTGGCCGTTTCCAGCGCTGTGATTTCTTGCTTGAGCTTGGCTACGTCTTCTATAAGTGAGGTTGGAAGGCTAGGGGTACCTCCAGTTTTAAGTGCAAATGCAATCTCATCCAACTGGTCAGCGATCTTAACAATGACAGATTCATAATGAAGTAGTATGCCCGATGGATCGAATTGTTCATGAAGCTGCTTATAATTATAATAAGTAGACATGACTTGTTCGAAAAGATCCACCATATCCACGAATACAAGCAGAAGAAACCTGCCTTCTGGTGTAGATTCGCGTACAATTTCCCTCGTCTTAAATAAAACTTCTCTAACAGCATCCTGTTGCTCATGTACCAAAACCTGTAACTGTAAAAGTTCTGCGTAATTTTCTTCGTAGTTTGTTTTATGGTGATAAAACTTAGCTTTAGCGCGCAAAAAATCACTGACTTCGTGAATTGAATCACTCAATGTTTGTTGTACCAACCGATAGGGGCGAATCCTATAAAAGAAATAACTCAATAAAGTATACCAGATGCTGCCTACAAAGATTAGCAAAGCATAAAAAAGAACCTCATTCCAAGGCCTGACATCATCTATACTCAATACCATGATCAACAATGCCGCAGTTCCTATAGAAGCCGCCCGCAAGCCGTACAAGAAGAACATGGAAAATATGAAACTAAAGAGCACTAATAAAGTACCTATAAAATAAACATTGTTATTAGTAAGTCCCACGACAATAGAAATCAATGTAATCAGGCTTGTTGTAATCAGCATTGCATTTCTACGGTGCACGATTGGACCTGGCGAATCGACTACGCTAACACACAAGGCGCCCAATGACAATGTCATCCCGTATTGTAACATACCAAATTGCGCAAGCAACAACGAGGGACAAAGCACACCCAGGGTAATTCTTAAGCCATCAGCAAAATAAGTGCTGAGCAAAAAATCATGGATATTCCTTATAGGGCGGTTAATCATTATGCAAATTTAACGTTAGAATACCGTGAATCAGATAAATTTCAAAAATTAATCTAGCAATTGGATTCTCTTACAAATTAGCTAAACAATTTAGTTGAATCAACAAATATTAGTATAATTGTAAAACAAGTCAGTGTCCTAATCGACATGTCCTATAATTAATATTATGTTAAGTAATATGTTTTCCACCATCACCTACACTTTATTTGTCCGGGAATTTTTTTTTAATAATCAGAATCCTAAAACTCTTCCAGCTTTGATTTCAGTTCCTGAACCTTATCCAGTTTATTTTTTCTGGTATAGATATCAATGAGCAGTTGAACCGTCGGCTTATCATTTTGGTTGATCTCATGTGCTTGCAGCAATGCAACCTCAGCTCTATTGATATAAGAGGCAAATTTTTGGCGGTCTTCTGCTTTGTTAGACTTCAATGCATCATTTGCGGAATCAACATAAGCCAAACCCATTTGATAAATAGCATCAAAATAGTTCTCGTCAATGGACAATGCTTTGTTGTACGCTAAAGTAGCAGTACTATAATTCGCATTATTTTGCTGTAAATAGCCGTATAGAAAATAAAGTAATTTATTTGTCTTGTCTACTTTAAGTGTAGACTCAATTACTTTAACAGCATCATTATACCGTTCATTATCCAATAATAAGTTGATATAACTGCTGGTTAGGTTAGCATCCTCTCCGTTGATCCGGAGACCATCTTCTAAAGTTTTTATAGCAAGCTCATGTTCAAATTTAGAGGTATAAATGCTTGACATATTTTGAAAAACAGTCGGATTTCTAATGCCGTTCTCCTTCGCTCTTTTGAAATAAACCAAGGCTTGATCGAAATTTCTAACGTTTTGCGCAGCTAAAGCAGTATTGATTGCCAATGAAGTATCTTTTGGAAAGAAGTCACTAACATCTTTCAACAAACTATAAGCTGCCGCAAAATCACTATTTTTAAATGCACTGTTTGCTTTATCTTGCTTCTTGATATTCACGTTGTAAACTGCTGCAATAATCAGCCTTGTATTGGCCTGAAATTTATCCAGTCTTCTTGCTGAATCTATAGCAGCGACAGCCAAATCGTAATATTTATTTGAATTTCCTTCATCTGTATCCAAAATAGCTACATAAGAACTCAGATAAGCTTTTATAGCCCAAGTCTCAGGCCATTTCTTAGTTTTTTTATCATTTTGAGCAGTTTCACTTGCCTTGATCCCCTCTCCTATAACACCGAGTTGTTTTTTTGCATCCTGCTTATTGTTTATGGCATATTGTAGTTTACCTACACTATTGCGTGCGATCTGTAGCTGGCTTTTCTGAGAAAAAGCCATATTACCAGTTGCCAAAATAATAAGGGCAGTATTGAAAAACGATATCTTGCTCATAATACAAACTTAAAAAAAAAGAGGGATAAAATATCCCTCTTTTATATAATCAATGAAATGACGCTTTATTTTTGCAACTCATCTAATCTTTTCTTCATTGCATCATGATTCGCAGTATCACCTTTAAATGCATAGATAATTTTTAAATTCTCTAATGCGTTTGAGTTCTTAGGATCTAATTCCAGTGCAGTTTTATAATAAGGCATAGACAGGTCAATGAATTTTGTCATTTTAGTTCCTAAATCATTGAACTCTTTAGTCTTCTTAGCATCTAAAGCATTTCTCTGTGTTTGGATAGCCAGCGCTTGCTTGTAGTAAGTGTCACCCATTAAATATTGATAGGTAGGATTCTTTGGATCTTTAGCAATCAATTTATTCAGCATTTCCTGAGATTTAGCGATATCCCCTCTTTTGATATAAATATCTGTTTCTAAACCGATAAAATAAGGATTTTCTGGAAATTTCGCACCAGCCTCCTGAAGCAAAGCAATTCCAGCAACACTATCCTTTATTTTATCAAATGTAGTACTGATGATTTCAGAATAAAGAACGCTTCCATCTTTATATCCCAAATCGATAGCCTTCTTGAAGTTACGTACAACTTCAGGATAATTGTTTGCTTCTTTAGCAACTACGCCAGCATTTACATACATTGCGGTATCCGTAGGATACTTTTTAGTTACTTCATTAAAAGCTTCTAATGCAGTTGCAAAATCTTTCTTTTGATAAGCAAAGATTCCTCTGTTTCTCAACGCATTATCCAGATTCAACTCAGCATCTTTGATGTTATCTTTTTCTGCGCCTTTAGCATCCAAAGCTTTTGCTTTTGTAATGGCCTCTTCAGCTATTCTTTGATTTGCCAAAGAATTTTTAGCATCTAAAGAGTCTACTAATGAAATCCGGGAAGCAAATAATGCCCTATAAGACCATGCATCAGGTAAATCTTTTGATTTTTCATGTGCGATTGCCTTGTCTGTGTGCGCCAGACCAGCATTTAACTCCTTTAAATTTTCATCTAATGTTTTGGCTTTGCTTAAGCCCAATAGTCCCCAGGCGGTCTTCGCCGCATTCACTTCACTCTTTTGAGCATTTGCAAGCGAGGCGACACCCACAAATAATATACTTAAAAGTATCTTTTTCATTTTATTTATTATAGGTTAAACAATTAATTTTCTTCTTCTGTATCCTCATCATCTTCTGCATCTTCGGTATCCTCTTCAATAACGTCATCAGCAGTATCGGCCTCCAGTTCCTCACCATCTAAAACAATATGGCTTTCCATCAGCTCGGCATCTTCTATCTCCTCCTCTTCGTGTTCTATTTTTGCTACGGACGCGATCTCATCATTGCCTTTAAGGTTGATCAAGCGTACCCCTTGTGTCGCTCGTCCCATCACCCTTAATTCACTAACCACGATTCGGATAACAATTCCCGATTTATTAATAATCATCAGATCATCAGCGTCAGTAACATTTTTAATGGCCACCAGATTTCCGGTTTTTTCTGTAATGTTGATGGTTTTTACACCTTTTCCGCCTCTATTGGTAACGCGATAATCCTCGATATCCGTACGTTTTCCATAACCTTTTTCTGAAACCACCAATACAGTAGCTCCAGGATCATCCACAGCAATCATGCCAACTACTTCATCCTGCTCGTTTGCAAGGGTCACGCCGCGCACTCCCGTAGCAGTTCTGCCCATAGGTCTTACTTTTTCTTCGTTAAAGCGAATAGCTCTTCCGGAACGTAAAGCCATTACGATCTCGCTGGATCCTGTAGTCAAGCTGGCTTCAATTAGCTGATCACCTTCATTGATGTTGATGGCATTGATACCATTTACTCTAGGTCTCGAATAGGCTTCTAAAGAAGTTTTCTTAATCGTTCCCTTTTTCGTACACATGATGATGTAATTGTTCTCCAGATATTCCTGATCTTTCAGGTTCTTCACCTTTATAAAGGCTTTAATTTTTTCTTCCTTTGGAATGTTAATGATATTCTGAATCGCCCTGCCCTTGCTCTGACGGCTTCCTTCAGGAATTTCATATACTCTAAGCCAGAAACAGCGCCCAGCTTCAGTAAAGAATAACATGTAATTGTGATTCGAAGCTACCAGCAAATGCTCGATGAAATCTTCACTCCTAGAATCACTACCTTTAGAGCCTTTCCCTCCTCTTCCCTGAGTACGGTATTCTGTAGCTGGTGTACGCTTGATATAACCTTCATGAGAAATCGTAATCACCACATCTTCATCTTCAATGAAGTCTTCCATGCTCATGTCTCCGGCAGCGTGAACGATCGTCGTACGGCGTTCATCACCATACTTTTCCCTCATCTCCGTCAATTCATCCTTAATGATCTGCATACGTTTGCCTTCATCATCAAGAATAGATTGTAAGTACTCGATAGTCTTCATCAATTCGTTGTACTCTTCCTTGATCTTATCACGTTCCAGACCTGTCAACCTTCTAAGGGTCATATCCAAAATGGCTCTGGCCTGTAGGTCAGACAATCCAAATTTCTCCATCAAGCCAGTTCTGGCTTCTTCAGGAGTATCCGAACTACGGATCAGCTGGATTACTTCATCCAAATGATCTAATGCAATCAGCAATCCCTCTAAGATGTGTGCACGCTTCTTAGCTTCAGCCAACTCAAATTTAGTACGGCGGACAACTACTTCATGCCTGTGCTCCACAAAATAGCGGATCAGATCCCGAAGATTAAGTAACTGCGGACGCCCATTTACTAGTGCAATATTATTCACACTAAATGAAGTCTGCAGAGCAGTTTGTTTGAAAAGGTTATTCAATACAATCGAGGCGTTCGCATCACGCTTAATTTCATAAACGATACGAATACCATCCTTATTCGATTCATCTTTGATGTTCGAAATACCTTCAATTTTCTTTTCGCCAACCAACTCTGCGGTACGCTCAATCATCATCGCTTTATTGACCTGATAAGGTATTTCTGTTACGATGATCGTTTCGCGATCCTTGTTGGTCTGAATTTCAGCTTTAGCACGCATGACAATACGGCCACGACCGGTTTCAAAAGCTTCCTGAACACCAGAATAGCCATAAATAATCGCTCCCGTTGGAAAATCAGGTGCTTTGATGTGCTTCATGAGATCAGCTACGGTGATTTCATTATCATCAATGTAAGCAATTGTGGCATTAATAGTTTCGGTAAGGTTATGCGGAGGCATATTTGTAGCCATCCCCACAGCAATACCAGAAGAACCATTGATCAATAAGTTTGGCACCTTAGAAGGCAATACTGTAGGTTCCTCAAGGGAATCATCAAAGTTAAGTTGAAAATCAACCGTATCTTTATTGATGTCCGCCAGCATTTCTTCAGCTATTTTTTGGAAACGTGCTTCAGTATAACGCATTGCTGCAGGAAAATCTCCGTCAATTGAACCGTAGTTCCCTTGTCCTTCTACCATAAGGTAACGCAAACTCCATTCCTGAGCCATCCTTACCATCGTATTATATACAGACGCATCACCATGAGGGTGATATTTTCCAAGTACCTCTCCAACGATACGTGCAGACTTTTTATATGGTTTATTGTTGGTCAATCCCAGATCAAGCATACCGTACAACACCCTGCGATGTACCGGCTTTAAGCCATCCCGCACGTCAGGCAAGGCCCTCGATACGATTACCGACATCGAATAATCGATGTAAGCTGACCTCATTTGCTCGTCAATATCGATCCTGATTATTTTGTCGTTTTCTTGATTTTCTAAATCTTCTGCCATAAATATTAATGTTCCTTAAGAACGATTTAAATGTGGTATTCTTATAACCTTGCGAATCTAATAAAAAATGCGCCATAAAGGCGCATTGTTGAAAAATTTTAACCCATAAATAAAGTCCCGGATTTAGGCGATTAAGCCCATTCTATGCCCTTTTTTAACTTACTCAGGGTAGTAGCTTCCTGACTATCTTTCAATGGTTGGTGGTTATAAACCCACTTCGCCATTGGCGGCAAACTCATCAGGATTGATTCTATCCTTCCGTTAGTTTCAAGACCAAATTTTGTGCCCGCATCGTAAACTAAATTGAACTCTGCATACCGGCTCCGGCGCAGGTATTGCCATTCTTGCTCCTGCTCAGTGAAGGCTGTATCTCTATTCCGCTCTATCAATTCTGTATAAGCCGGAATGAACGTATTCCCAACTGCGATAGAGAAATCCAGAAGTTGGTCAAAAGATAGTCCTGTATTTTCCGGCTTCAACCTGTCATAAAAGATTCCTCCTACACCTCTTGTTTCATCACGGTGTTTTATGAAGAAGTAGTCATCCGCCTGGGCCTTGAATTTAGCATAGAAAGAAGCATCAAATGTATCACAGGTCTGTTTCAGCAAATGATGAAAATACCTGACATCTGTATCAATCACGTAGTGTGGCGTAAGATCAATTCCTCCACCGAACCATTTGGTTTGTTCATCCATCTCAAAATACCTGATGTTCATATGGATAATAGGCACGAAAGGATTACTCGGATGCATTACAATAGACACTCCTGTAGCAAAGAAATCGTCACTTTCGACTTTAAAAGCATTTTTTATAGCTTCCGGCAACTTCCCATGCACTGCTGAAAAATTTACACCTCCTTTTTCAATCACGTCTCCAAGTTGCATGATCCTGGTCCGTCCGCCACCTCCACCTTCCCTATTCCAGATTTCCTCTTCAAATACGGCTTTTCCATCTGCCAATTCTAAACTCTTGCAAATCTCATCCTGAATTCGCTGATATGCCGCTACTACTTGATCTCTAAACATCATTTTCATAAAAACTATAGCCAAAGTTAACCTTTAAAAAAGGCCTTTAAAGCTTTAATTTGCAGATAGTACATTGAATTGACATACTACTCTTCAACGAAATTCAGGTCTCGCCCATAGGTCTCTTCCAGATTATACAAGGCAATGTAAGCGAGTCCGATAGTTAGCACAGCCAAACAGAGTGCTGCGTTTACAATGCCCATTTTGCTGAGCAGAAATTGAAATAAAAGAGTGACCAATATGAGTGAGCCCCTTACCATATTCGGTACGCTAGTTGTCACTGTTGCCCGCAGATTCGTGCCGAATTGCTCTGCTGATATAGTTACGAAAACTACCCAATACCCTGTAAATAATCCAAAGCAAACACACAAAGTGTAAAAACCGTTTGCTGTCCATCCGGTATTTAACAGGTAGTACAGCATCGCTAAAAATGTAAGCGTTACGAAAACAAATACAATTTTTTTCCTTGTTTTAAAAACCTGGCTTAAGGCACCACTCAGGAAGTCTCCCAGCGAAATACCTATGTAAGTAAACATTACTCCCTTCCCATTATCCAATACCTCTACTGCTTTTAGGGCTTTTCCAAATTCCGGGGCTATGCCCACCAAAATTCCAACTACAAACCATAAAGGAACTGCAATGAGGATACAATTTAAGTATTTAAAAAAGCGTTTCCTACTGGAGAACAGCATAAAAAAATTACCCTTGATCACGTCTTTCTTGGACATCTTTTCAAACATTCCCGATTCGAATACGCCGAATCTGAGTAATAATAAAACAACTCCTAGCCCACCACCCACGAAAAATGCAGTCCGCCATTCAAACAGATCGCCCACAATATATGCCGCCACTGCGCCCATTAATCCGATTCCGGCAACCAGCATCGTCCCGTACCCCCGTTTTTCTTTGCTCATGCTTTCGCTCACCAAAGTAATTCCTGCGCCGAGTTCGCCAGCCAATCCTATACCTGCTATAAACCTCAATGCCGCATAAACTGGTATACTGGTCACGAATCCGTTTGCAATGTTGGCCAGTGAATACATAATAATCGATCCGAAAAGTACTGATAAGCGGCCTTTTTTGTCTCCCAATACACCCCAGAAAATACCACCGATCAGCAGTCCAGCCATTTGCCAGTTCATTAGTCTAAGACCAGTTTCCGTAATCTCGTCAGCTGGAACACCCAGCGCAGAAAGACTTTTATTTTTAATAATCAGGAATAATAGCAGATCGTAAATGTCTACAAAATAGCCTAGTGCGGCTACAAGAATCAAAAAGAATACATTTCTTTTTTGCTCAGCTTCGTTCATGGTTTAAATTCGTTTGGTTGTTGAAAGTACAAACAATTTTATGCTGAGAAAAATTTTCGATAAAAAAAACGTGCATCGGACAATCCAGTCCGAGCACGTTTGTTTAACCTTTACTCGTATTACATTGGTTTCACCGTGGTATCAGGTGGCATTGTCATCGTTGTGTCTGCAGTTCTTGCGGTATCTACTGGCATCATCGTAGAATCTACAGTTGTACTATCAGAAGTTCCCGATACATTTTTCGTGGAGTTGCATGCTGTTGTGGCTATGGCTATAGACCCTGCAAAAGCAAGACTTAAAATTAACTTTTTCATAGGTTGATGTTTTGTTTTCAATCATAGGAACAACGAATCAGATCTAAAGTTTTTAAAAACTTTAAAAATCAACATGTTAAGAGTCTTCAATGAGTTGCCTTTAAATTCTCTCTCTTAATTGCCAGACACAATTTCGACGATAAAATTTCATAGTTCAATAAACTTTCTGATATTTAAGCATCATGGTTGTATCAGAGAAAACCCTCAAATGGGCAATGTGCTTATATCCTCCACTCTTATTTCAACGCATATGGGTGCGCAAATTCCATCCGGGCTTTAAAGGGGCCGATGTAAAAATTGCCAAAAGCCTGTTCAATAAAAATTACAATGGCTCTATTTTCGGAGGAACCATTTACGCTGCCACCGACCCCTTCTACGCAATACTATTTGACCAACTCCTCCAACGGCAGGGCTTTAAAGTCAGGGTCTGGTTAAAAAGTGCATCAATACAGTACTTGAAACCAGGACGTTCCGCACTTTATTTCACAGTAGTCATTACAGACGTTATGCTAAATGAAGCTATTGAAGCGTTAAACACCGGTGGCAAATTTGTGAAAGCTTACCCGATGGAGATCAAAAACAAAGCAGGAGAAGTATGTGCCACCGTAATGAATGAAGTATATGTCAGGAATCTTCATCAAGGTGAAGCTCCACGCATTGCTTATTAATGAAATTAACGCTAAATCGCATTCAGATGAACATCAGGAAATTAATATTACAGGGCGAAGGAACTACACTGGATTTTAAAAAAACGATTACCAGCAATGAAAAGATCGCCAGAAGTCTGGTCGCCTTTGCCAACAATAAGGGTGGCCAGTTGCTGATTGGAGTAGCCGATGATGGAAGCATTAAAGGGGTCAAATCTGAAGATGAAGAACGCTATATGATCACGAAGTCGGCGCACCAGTTTTGCAAGCCAGCGATAGAACCTGACTTTGAGGAAGTATATGTCGATGATAAACTGGTATTGGTGGTCAGTATTGCTTCAAGTGATACGAAGCCTCACTATGCACTCGATGAAAACAAGAAATGGTGGGTTTACTACAGAGTAAAAGATAAGAGCATTCTTGCCAGTAAGATCCTCGTTGATGTCATTAAGAAGGGAAATAGCGAAACCGGACAACTCATCACTTACACTGAACAAGAAAAAAAACTATTCGAGTACTTGGGACAGCAAGGTCGCATCACCTTAAAAGAGTTTAGTAAACTCACTAGAAGTTCCTACAGACAGGCGCAAAAAATCCTTGTCAGCCTGATCATAAGTGGCGTTATTCGTCCTCACATCAATGAAAAGGAAGAGTATTTCACAACAATTTAATGTAATATAAATCTGTAACTCTCAAAAATCAGCTGGAAAAAGCCGACTTTTGCCTCATGTTGACGAGCCTTTACAAAAAGTATAAACCCTATTATACGGATAACCTGCGCCTTGCGCTACCTATTGTTGTTTCTCAACTGGGACATACACTCGCTCACCTTGCCGACAGTGTTATAGTCGGTCATTTTGCAGGCACGATCCAACTCGCTGCCGTATCACTGGTCAATAGTCTCTTTATGCTCATCTTGGTGCTGGGAATGGGGATAGCTTATGGGCTTACCCCTCTAATCGCACAAGAAAATGGAAGGAAGAACTATGAAGAATGTGGCAAATTACTCTCAAATAGCCTGATCATCAATTTCTGCATGTCATTACTTCTTTATGGCTTTGTTCATATGGGCACACTCCTGATCATCGACCATATTGGCCAATCTCCCGAGGTGGTGGCTTATGCAAAGCCTTATTTGGGCTATTTGGGTATTTCCATCGTGCCACTCATGATTTTCCAGACGTTTAAGCAATTTGCCGAAGGACTGGGCTTTACCAAACAGGCGATGTTTGTTTCTATATGGGGGAATGTCATCAATATTGTATTGGGGGTCATCTTCGTAAAAGGCATGTTTGGAATCAGTCCTATGGGTGTAAAAGGCGTAGGTCTCAGTACGCTGATTGACCGTACTATCATGGCTATAGTCATGTGCCTCTATGTTTTACGTTCCAAACACTTTAAAGCATATATAGAAAAATTTAAAATTACTTTCGTCGACCGTGTCCGTTCCATTAAGATCATCAAAATAGGTGCACCTGTTGCCTTACAATATTCCTTTGAGATCAGCGCCTTCAGTGGCGCAGCGATATTAATCGGTACTATAGGCGCTGTCGAACAGGCTGCCCACCAGGTCGCTATTAACCTCGCTTCAGTAACCTATATGATGGCCAGTGGAATTGCTTCAGCAGCAACGATTAAAACAGGGAACAACTTTGGCAAAAGTAATTTTAAAGATCTGAGGCATTCCGCAATCGCGAGTTACCACGTCATCATTGCCTTTATGAGCATCACGGCATTATTGTTCATCTTTGCGAATAATTTATTACCATATCTGTATACCGAAGATTCGGCTGTAATACATATCGCCGCTCAGTTGCTCATTATTGCTGGATTTTTCCAGCTATTCGATGGCACGCAGGTCGTAGGTCTAGGTGTCCTGAGAGGGATTGGTGATGTCAACATCCCTACCCTGATCACCTTTATTGCTTATTGGATCATCGGCATTCCGTTGGGATATTTTTTGGGCATCAACCTCCACTTGGGGGTTAATGGCATTTGGTATGGACTCACTTTTGGCCTTTTAACAGCATCTTTATTGCTTTTCCTCCGCTTTCAGACCAGAACAAAAAGGCTCGCCAGCTAAATAAAAAGCAGCGCCACCCTAATATCTAGTAATTCAATAGAATTTATTGCTTGAAAATTTTGTTTATTCAAAAACTTGCCTTAATATTGTCGACTAATCACATAGAACTTATATAAAGCATGAAGCATTGACTCGAGACAAGCTGCCTGCCTAAAAATAATATTAAAACCAACTAGTAACCTAAACCAGCATCCGGCGGCCCATCGGGCTCGCCGGATTTTAAATGAATACCAGCCGCCATTATTAAAGCATACAAGAGATCTAATGAGTACAACAGAAAACCAAGTCAGCGTCAATATAAACAACCGGTCCCAGGAACGAAAATGGAAGAAAATTGCTTATTTATGCCTCATCATCCTGACTGTATTGTTTGTTGGCTATGCCATCTATTCCTACATAGGCTATGATTCTCTGGTTGGTATCGCAAAGGACACCTATAACCAAATTGACGAAAAATTCCTATGGATGCTGTTGGTGGGATTCCTGGCACAATTGGTAGATGGTGCTCTTGGAATGGGTTACGGTGTAGTATCTACTACACTTTTACTATCTGGCGGACTCAACCCTGCGGTCATTTCTGGCAGTATCCATACTGCAGAAATGTTCTCTAGCGGCGCTTCTGGATTCAGCCACTATCGATTTGGAAATGTGAACAAGAAATTATTTAAAACTTTGCTCATCCCTGGTGTATTGGGTGCCATAGCAGGAGCTATTTTATTGGGTTATGCAGGCGAAGCATTCTCTACCTATATTCGCCCGGTAATTTCTATCTACACGCTTTTGCTCGGTATAAGAATTCTGGCTAATGCTTTTAAAGAGAAACAAAAACCACAGAAGGTCAAGCACGCTGGCTGGCTGGCTGGTGCAGGTGGATTTCTGGATTCATTTGGCGGTGGTGGATGGGGACCGCTGGTTACCTCTACACTGATTTCTAAAGGCCGCACACCTAAATACGTAATCGGCTCAGTGAGTTTAACGGAATTCTTTGTCACTATGGCAAGTGCAATTACATTTTTCTTCATCCTGGGCGTCAGTCATTGGCAGTCGATTATAGGACTCATCGTGGGAGGTGTGGCTGCAGCACCCATCGCCGCCAGGCTAGTCGGAAAGCTCCCCATCAAAAAGATGTTCATTGGGGTCGCCGTTATTGTTATTATTTCCAGTATTCGCATAATATGGATGTCAGTGACTAAATTATTGTAGAAAAAGAATAAATTTGCCTTTGACGCTAATGGCAAATCTTTCTTTTAAACAACAAGTCAACAAGAATTTCAGCAACTACAGATGGTTGCTGCACCTCTTATTTTGGATAACCATCTCTGGAGTTTCCCTACTCCAGATGTATAATTCCGGACAATTCAATCATTTTGCGGAACCGTTTGGTAGTGTAGGACTTCAAGTCTTTATTATAAAAGTTGTTACTCTACTTATCGCTTGCTATAGCTTTCAGTTTGTAATCATGCCACTTTATAGCTATCGTAAACAATATGTTTTCTGGTGTGGCCTTATCGGAATGTTAATGATCATATGTCTCTTCCAGGTATTGATCATTAAAATGATTTACGTTGGTCTTCCTGCCTCCGATGTAAATCATAACCTTACTTTTTTCAAGCTGATCGGCAATAGCCTTTCCCGCTTCCTGCTTGTTTTTTTCTTCTTCACATCCTTCTATTATTTTGTAGATATCTATGACCAGCAAAAAGAAATACGCAAGCTTTCCAGTTTTAAAACTCAGAAAATAGCGTTAGAAAGTAGCTTTTTAAAGTCACAGGTTAATCCACACTTTCTCTTCAACACCTTAAATAACATTTACGCCCTGAGTCTTAAAAAGTCTGCACAAACGGAGGTAGTTATTGAAAGGTTGGAATCCTTGCTACACTATATGCTCTACGAATGCAAATCTGACCTTGTTCCTCTGGAAAATGAATTTAAATTCACCAACAGCTATATTGCACTGGAAAAACTAAGGCATAAGGAAGAGGAATGTAAAGTGACCGTGGAAATCAGTGGCGACACAGCGCATAAGAACATTGCCCCCCTGCTGCTCATCAACTTTCTTGAGAATGCTTTTAAACACGGCACCAAATCTAGTTTTGGTAAATCCTGGATCAATATGAAAGTTGAAGTAAATGAACATTCGGTTCATTTTCAATTGCAAAATAGCAAACCTTTCCGTCCAAGTGGTCAGGCCATCACTGAATATAAAGGTGGAATTGGTATCAAGAATGTAAAAAGACGATTAGAAATCCTTTATCCTAACCAACACCGCTTAAGCATCAATAACCTCAAAGACCGTTTTGAAATAGACCTATTGATTAATTTTTAGCAGATGAGCAACATTGTACAGATAGAGATCAACAAAAAGAACCGCTGGGTCTATTTTTCTAAATACCGTTGGGTTGCGCATGTCATCTATTGGACCTGGGTACTCGTGGCAGGTACTTTGCTCAGCGTGAAAGTGCCAATTACAGCCAGTGTCGTCTTCAATCATTTCATACTGGATAATCTATTGATTGCCCTATTTTACTATACTTATTGTCTTTATTTAATCCCGTATTTTTTCAAGAGAAACCGAATCGTTCTATTTTGGATACTGACTGTCCTCTCCTATTTGCTCATCGCCGCCATTGATGTACCTTATAATCAATATTTTGTAAAACTAAGTTACCAAAACCCTCATATTGAAGCCAGCTCAACTTTTTTCCAAAGATATTTTGTCAATCTGGGCAATTATCTGCTCAATTTTGTGGTCTTTTCTATGATGCTTTTTTTCATGGAAAAGAACGAAGAAAACCACACACTATTGGAACTGGAAAAAGAAAAGAAGGAAATTGAACAGGTGAAACTGGATTTACTAAAGACCAATATTAGTCCTGATTTTCTGATGCGCTCATTGTCTCAATTGAAACATTCAGCTCAGGAACAATACAGCAATACGCCCGATGCAATTCTTGCATTTTCAGATCTATTACGATACCGTTTGTACAGCAAAAAGAAACACCTTTCTACACTGTCTGAAGAACTAGATGCACTACAGAGTCTTATACATTTCATAGACCTGTATAATGATAAAAATAATCTGATAATACACTTAGACGTTCAGGGCAATTCTTCCGGCAAAAATATTGCGCCCCTTTCTTTAATTAACATTCTGGAGCCTTTCTGCAAAGCGCATTCCAATCAACCAGTAATACTCCGTATGATCTTGCTCATCGATGAAAAAGAACTCAATCTGGAGATGGACTATGGTTTAAGAGCAAATGAGATCCTGATTGCTGACCTGAATGAGTATGGCAATAACTATAGACATTTGTATGGTTCCAGTGTCAGGTTCAAATTCGAAAATTGCGAAGATGACAAATGTATCATCAGTCTGAACCTGCCACTTAGCACCCAACAAACTACCGTATAATTGCGGCCTTTATACCCAGAGTAAACCATGACCCCGGCATTGGCACCGCACCAGCTTCAATATATTGCACATCGAATACATTGGCTGCATCGGTATATATACTCCAGTTCTTTTGCCGATAAGCCAGTCTGGCATCCATTGTCATGTAATTTTTATAATTGATACGTTCATTGTAACGGCTGGTCAGACTCAAGGAGATTACCTTGTAGAAGTCAGCACTCCAGGTGGTGCTCAGTTGATTCCGTAGACTTTCCAGTGCATAGCGCGAAAAATTTGCGGTAACCAGTGTCTTCTTGAAGCTGGGCTGCAGATTGGTGTATGAAGCGCCGATCCGGACATTACCTATTGCGTTTTCCAGAATATTACCTAATAAATAATCCGCGCTCAAAGTGAGCCCTTTGGTGTCTACCTGGCTAAAGTTTTGGGGTTGCCATGGGTTTGTTTGTACCTCTTTTATCCAGTCTATAAAATGATCGATCCTGCGAAAAAAGTAACTTGCATTCAGCGACAATTTCTCATTATTAAACTTTAGGCCTCCTTCTGCGTACTTTGATTTTTCCGGCTTCAGCTGATCGTTCCCAATATTTGTTGGTCCTTTATAGTAGAGGTCGGTATAAGTTGGTAGTCGCTGCCCTGTACCTACATTCGCGAATAAGCGCCAGTTGCCATAAAAATTATAACCTACATCCATGCCTGGAAATGCCTGCCAGCCAAAATCCGAATTGTAATTGGTATACATTCCGGCATTGATCCATAAGCGTTCCGCAGGCTCAAATTTAAATTCGCCTGAAATTCCCGCGTTGTTGCGTTCCCTTTTACCTAGATTCGTACTATTAATTTTTTCAGTACGACCTTCCAATCCGATACCAAGTGTACCAAAACCTAGTTCAATTGTATTGTTCAGTTCTGCATTAAACACATTCACCACATGATGATTATGAAACTTGTCAGGTGTCTGTTTGATGTAGAGGTAGTCATCCACGTTGTTTCTCCAGCTGACTCTTGGGCTGAACACCCAATTTTCACTGAACTTAGTATGATAAGTTAAGGAAGCGAGAGCGGTTTTCACGGTCTCTTCTGATTCTTTGTCGCCTGGCGAAGCGTAAAATCCGTTCGCTCCAAAATTGTTATGAGTATAACCTGCAAGAACATCTATCGCATCCCTTTTATTAAGCACGTATTTCCCCTGATAAAACACTTTTTGGTTGTTGAATGCCGTGTTATACCGATAACCATTTCCTGCTTCCTGTCCACCAGACAAAACATGACTGGAACCATTCAATACTACCGAAGCGGCAGCTCGCGCACCATAATTATAATACGTATCGCCGGATACATCATCCTTAAAGCTACTCCCGGCAAAAACGTTCGCAGTGGCACTGGTCTGTTGAGGCGTCCGCGTCACGATATTAATGGCCCCGGTTAAAGCATTCACACCATAAATTCTTGAAGCTGAACCTCTCAGCACTTCAATGTGATCTATATCATCAATTGCAATCGGGAGGTTCATCATGTTATGGCCTGTCTGTGGATCGGAAACCTTAATCCCGTTGATCAACACCAGCGACTGGTCGAAAGTCCCTCCATCGATACTGATGTCAGCTTGCAGACCGCCTGGACCCCGCTGACGAACATCTACACCTGAGACATAGCTTAGCAGTTCACTGACGGATCTTGCTGGTAAGGTTTTGATCTTTTCATGGTCTATGATCCAGATGTTTCTATTGAGTTTTGAAAAAGGCAACTGTAGCCTGTTTTCTTTAACAATTACTTCGTTGAGTTTATTAACCGTATCTTGTAGATTTCCCTGTTGGCCGTAAGCAGTAATGACACTGCCCAACATTACAACCGGAAATGCCAGTTTTTTAAATTGCATTGTTTTTATTTTTGCTGCGCCAAATATAGTATGGTTTGTCGATTTGATGTTAGCTTTTCGCCACATTCCTGATCAACTATTTCTTAAAATACTGTTAATCCGTTCATAATCTCCACTTAACTTAACGATGAATTAACATTGAGATCATTCTTTTGTAAGTGTATGAAATACCTCAAGTCTATTTTCAGAGCACTTTTCTTGTTGCTATGGATGGTCCTACAGCAGGGTTCGGGGCTACGAGCCCAGCATGTCGAAGACGATTTTGTCACCGGCAGATATCAGCTTCAACAGCTGGACCGGCCAGATTCCCTTTTTCTGGAGCTAAAAAAACAAAGTTCAATCGCACATGCAAAGGGTGATGCTGTCGAACAAGGGCTTAGTCTTCGGAAAATGGCTGAGCTGTGCTTTCACCTCGGACATTATCAACGTGCCCTGGAATACCATCTGGAAGCTGGAAGGCTATTTGAAAAAGCGGGAAAACAGAAACTTCTGGCAGAAAACTACCTGCAACTTGGCACCTTACAATATTACAACCGGGATACCGCACAATCTGGGAAGAGTTACAGCATAGCCATGCGCATTTTTGAAAAACAAAAAGACACACCTGGCATTGCGGCTGCGCTCGGGAAAATGGGGCACTTGTTGGAAAAAAAGCAAAAGTATAGCCAGGCATTCGATTATCAGCAACGTGCTTTAAGAGTTTATGCATCAATCAACAATAGAACTGGAATGGCAAAAACATTTGAAAATCTTGGGAGTATCTATGAAGATATTGGAAATTACGACGAGGCTATGTCTTATTTTCATTCCGCACTGACCAATTATGCCGATGTCGGAGAAGAAATATCAACCATTGAAGTCGTTAATAATATCGGCGACATTTACCGTAAAACGAACAACTACAACAAAGCCCTCCAACAATATTTTTCCGCATTGAAACTTGCACAGGCACACCTTGAAATGTACCAGATCAATTCCGCCTATCGGGACATCGCGAAGACCTACCACCTGATGGGCCAAAACGAATCTGCATATACTTACGGAGAGCTATCCAGAAGCTGTCTTCTTAAGATCTATTCCATCGAGGGCAGCAAGCAGATGGCATTCCTGCAAGCCCTCAATGATGTAGAAAAGAAAAACAATGAGATCAGGGAATTACAAAATGAGAAGAAGATCAACCTGATCATTACCGTAGCGACTGTGATGGTCATCCTGCTCCTTATATTTTCGGTATTTCTGATCCTCAGCCGCCAACGCATTAAACTTGAGGTTCTTGAGGCACAAAAACAACTGATGGAAGCGGAACTCAAAAATCGTAAAATGGAAGAAACGCAACTTAAATTGGATATCGGGATCAAATCCAAAGAACTTAGCACCCAGGTCCTGCATGTGATCCAGAAAAACCAATTACTCGAAAATTTGAAAACCCAACTGGAGGAAATCACTAAAGATGAAAAACGGGATCAGAAGAAACAACTGAGGCAAGTCATCCAACAAATTAACCTCAATTTCAACAATGATGCTTACTGGCTGGAGTTCCGACAGCTTTTTGAACAGATCCACCATTCCTTTTTTGACAACCTGAACAGGAGATTTCCAGGACTCACTTCTGCCGACCTTAAACTGATCTCCTTACTCAAAATGAATATGGATTCTGCAGATATGGCTTCGATGCTTGCCATTTCACAAGACAGCCTCCGAATAGCCAGATACCGCCTGCGCAAAAAATTAGATCTTGAGCAGGGCGAAAACCTTATTGCATTTTTACAATCAATTTAGACATGATAACCTCCGGTAAACTTTAGCTTAACAATTAGATAACGGAGGTTAATAACAATACAAAACACTAACAAACAACGCTTTAAAAAATAAAATTCACTTTTTGTATACGCAAAATCTCAGCTTGTATACTTTATGTAACAGACAAAATTTGCATAGCCATCGCCACAATTACAACTTGCCGGTGTAATTAAAAAATCTCAAATCAACAATTGTTACATGAAGAAAATTCTATTTTTCGCCATCATTATGACATGCTGGTCCGCGATGGCCTTCGCACAGAAAGGACTGCTCACCGGCCAGGTCACAGACCTGCAAAAGCTTTCACTTCCGGGAGCTGTGCTCCATCTGGAACCCGGAAACCTACACACCGTTTCAGATACCTATGGAAAGTTTCAGTTCTTAAATGTTCCGTTGGGGGACTTTACACTTACGGTAACTTATATAGGCTACAACACCTATACCCAGAAAGTAAGCATTAGCAAGGGCAAGGTAATTCCGGTAAACGTGACGATGCAAGAATCTACTGTAATTGGTCAGGAGGTTGTAATCATGGGAGATAGGCTCCGTGGCCAGGCCAAGGCTTTAAACGTTCAGAAAAACAAACTGAACATCTCCAATATTGTCTCAGCCGATCAGGTGGGACGGTTCCCTGACGCCAATATCGGTGATGCCTTAAAACGTATTCCAGGCATCACCATGCAAAATGATCAGGGTGAAGCGAGGAATATCATCATTCGTGGCCTGGCACCTGAATTGAACTCGGTTACGCTGAATGGCGACCGCATTCCTTCCGCAGAAGGTGACAACCGCAGGGTACAGTTGGACCTGATTCCATCAGACATGATCCAGACCATAGAAGTAAATAAGACACTTACTCCGGACATGGATGCCGACGCAATCGGTGGATCGGTTAACCTGATCACCCGTGCAACACCAAATGGGCAAAGGATCTCAGCGACCTTCTCCGGAGGTTACGCTCCGATCCGTGAAAACCCATTGTACAATGCGAGCCTGGTTTATGGCGACCGTTTCTTTGAAGATAAGTTTGGTATCGTGATAAGTGGTTCTTACAATCATAACAACTATGGTTCAGATAACGTAGAAGCAGTTTGGAAAAAAGACGATTTTGGGAATACCTACGTAGAAGAACAAGATATCCGCAAATATGATGTGAAACGCATCCGCAGGAGCTTTGCTACAGCCATGGATTTTAAGTTTAATGAAAAGCATCAGATCAGTCTTAATGCGATGTACAACTGGCGTGATGACCTGGAAAATAGGTACCGTTATACAATGAAAGACATAGAACCACTTTACGATGCGAATGACAACATCATTGGTTATGAAGGAGCTATCAACCGACAGACCAAAGGTGGTATCGGAAACAACCGCGTAGACAATGCCCGTCTCGAAGATCAGCGCGTACAAAACTACTCGATCAATGGAGATCACCTCCTTGGACCTAAACTGGATATGCACTGGGCGGTCAGCTATTCTACAGCAAGAGAATACCGCCCAAATGAACGTTATATTGAGTTCGAAACGGGTACTTTGAATTTCAACAAAGACTTTGGTCCAAGCCGGTATCCCCTTCTAAATGTGTCAACTCAGCCTTCACTGGACGAATATGAGCTGGATAAAATCACCGAAAATACAGATGAGACCAAGGAAGACGAATTGGGTGCCAAACTTGACTTCAGGATACCATTTTCTTTGGTCAGTGGACAAAAAGGTCGCTTGAGGTTCGGTGCAAGGCTCCGTTTAAAAAACAAAGACAGAAACAATACTTTCATGGAATATGAACCGGTCGATGGAATCGAAAATCTGTCGCAGACCACTCTTCGTTATTGGGGCGGCGACAAATGGCAACCGGATACTAAATACGTTCCTGGAAATTTCGCGAGCAGAGAATTTCTCGGCGGACTACAATTGAGCAATACTTCATTATTTGAAGGAGAAGCTGATCCAACGGAATTTCTGGCCGCAAATTACAAAGCTAAGGAAACCATCATCGCAGGCTATTTAAGATGGGACCAGGACTTTAGCGAGCAATTTTCAATGATCGCCGGTCTCCGACTGGAAAACACTCAGATCCGCTACTCAGGAAATCTCATTCAGGATGAAGAGGATCTAGAAGGGACAAAAATCACTAAAAACAAATACCTTAACGCCTTACCAGGTTTAACATTCAAATACACCCCCGCAGAAAATCTGATCATCAGGGCTGCGGCGACTACAGCATTGGCAAGACCAAATTATTACGTACTTTCTCCCTTCGTCAACACAATTATGGATGATGCTCAGATTGATGCAGGGAACCCAGACCTGAAAGCATCCTATTCCTGGAATTACGACTTAATGGGTGAATACTACTTTAAATCTGTGGGTATCTTTTCCGGTGGCTTATTTTACAAAAAGATCAACGACTTTATCTACAATTACAGAGATGAAAACATGACCACAGACAAATTTGCTACGCAGTTCCCCTACATGAGTAACCCGATTCCTGTCAACGAAAACTGGACATTGGTACAGGCGAGAAATGGAGAAAGTGTAAAGGTATACGGCTTTGAGGTAGCCCTACAACGTCAACTTGATTTCCTCCCTGGCAAATTCTTAAAAGGTTTTGGTATATACACCAACTACACATATACCAAGTCAAAAACTTCAGGCATCTATAATGAAGATGGTGACCTGCGTACCGGTATCCCGCTTCCGGGTACTACCCCTCATATGTTTAATGCCTCATTTTCATGGGAAAACCAAAAATTCTCTGCACGTATCTCCATGAACTACGCTGCAGATTACATCGACGAACTGGGGGGCAACGATTTTGAAGACCGTTTCTACGACAAACAAGTTTTTCTGGATGCCAATGCTTCTTATGTAGTCGCTAAACACTGGCGCATCTTTGGTGAGGCCAACAACCTGACCAATCAGCCGCTGCGTTATTACCAGGGCATTTCCTCCCAAACCATGCAAATGGAATATTACCGCAGTAAATTTAATCTTGGTCTTAAGTTTGACCTCAATAAATAATCCTCATGAATATTAAAATATATCAACTCCTACCGCTCCTAATACTCAGCCTTACCGCCTGTAACAATGAAAAACAGGGTACCATATCGCCGAATGCGCTAAAACCTGCGGCCATTACAGACACAGTGGGACACGATACCGATGATCCCGCAATCTGGATTCATCCTGCTGACTCCTCAAAAAGCCTGATCATTGGCACAGATAAAGATACCGATGGTGGCTTATATGCTTACAATCTGGATGGAGGGATTGTCAATAAGGTAACCGGACTAAAAAGGCCTAATAACGTAGACATTGCCTATGGCTTAAACATCAACGGTAAACTGGTAGACATTGCCGTAGCCACAGAAAGGGAAACCAACATGATCCGAATCTATAGTCTCCCTGACCTCAAACCCCTTGACAAAGGCGGTATACCTGTGTTTGAAGGGGAAAGTCAGAGAGATCCGATGGGGGTATCGCTTTATACCGCCCCGGATAGCAACATTTACGCAATAGTTGGCAGGAAAACAGGTCCTTCAGATCAATACCTATGGCAATATAAACTGACAGATAATGGCCTGGGCGGAATTAAAGCTGAGGTGGTACGCAAGTTTGGTAAATACAGCGGAAAAAAAGAAATCGAGGCCATTGCAGTTGATAATGAGTCGGGATTTATCTATTACTCCGACGAAACCGTAGGTGTTCACAAATACTATGCAGATCCGACCAAAGGAAATGAAGAGCTTGCGTTCTTTGCACAAGATGGTTTTACCAGCGATCATGAAGGCATTTCCATTTACAAAACTGGTCCGAAAACTGGCTACATCCTGATCTCCAACCAGCAAAAAAACAGTTTTATGGTGTACCGAAGAGAAGGAAGCAAAGCAAATATTCATGAGCATCAACTGATCACAGAGATTGATGTGTCTACAATTGAAAGTGACGGCTCAGATGTAACGAATGTAAACCTCGGCCCTAAATATCCAAATGGACTATTTGTAGCCATGAGCAACGGAAAAGTGTTTCAATATTATGACTGGCGTGACTTGCAGAAGAAAATCGACGCAGCTAAAAAGTAACAAAAAGGGCAGTCCAAAAATGGACTGCCCTTTTATCATATCCCTCTAAAAACCTCCGACAAAATCTCATAAGAGCGGAGTCTTGCAAAATGATCGAAAATATGTGCTGAAGCCATTACCTCATCGACACCAGTCTGATCTATAAATTGCTGAAGATCAGTTTTAATAGTCTCTTTACTTCCCACAAAAGTACAGGCAAGCATCTGGCTGATCTGTTCTTCTTCATAATCAGACCAAATCCCTTCCATACTGTCTACAGGCGGCGGAAGTAATTGACGTTTGCCGGTGATCACACCTCTGAACATTTGGTACAGGGAAGTTGCCAATTTATTCGCCTCCGCATCAGTCTCGCCAGCAACCACATTCACACAGGCGAGCACATAGGGCTGTTGCAAATGCTCCGAAGGCTTAAATTTATCTCTATAAATGTTAATGGCAGTCATAAACTGCGCCGGGGCAAAATGGCTTGCAAAAGCGTAAGGTAATCCCAATGCCGCTGCCAGATGTGCACTATCGGTACTAGAGCCTAGTATCCAGATCGGGATATCCAATCCTTCGCCGGGAATGGCCCTCACACTGCTCCCGCTGTTTTCCGATGAAAAATAGGCTTGTAATTTCAATACGTCCTGTGGAAAGGTTTGTGCAGCCTGGAAACGTTGCTCACCACGGATAGCCATAGCCGTGACCTGATCCGTACCAGGCGCCCTGCCCAAGCCCAAATCAATACGTCCCGGAAACAGTGATTCGAGTGTTCCAAATTGTTCTGCAATCACCAATGGCGAATGGTTTGGCAACATAATGCCTCCTGAACCTACACGTATAGTTTTGGTAGCTGCGGCAATATGCCCGATCACTACAGAGGTAGCAGAACTGGCTACACTGATCATGTTATGATGCTCTGCCAACCAATAACGGGTATAGCCAAGGTCTTCTACGTGACGTGCAAGATCGGCACTCTTTTTAAACGTGTCAGCAGGTGTTTTGCCTTCTATTACCGTCGCTAAATCTAAAACGGAATAGGGAATATTGGTGATTGATCTTTTCATATGCTTATTGATGCGAACAAAATTAAAGCCTGAAACGCTAAAATCCCGTTCGCACCAGCTGATATGACGCTAATACTACAAGTATTACCTATTGGTGTTCTATCTTATAAATTGTAGTCTGTTGATAACGCTCTCCTGGTTTTAATATCGTGCTCGGAAGCGATGGTACATTCACACTGTTAGGTGCATGCTGAGTCTCTACACAAAAGGCACCAAAGGGCTCATAATGAGCTCCGCCTTTTCCGTTTTTTACGTCCAGGTATTTTGCTGTATAAAAATGGGCAACTGGTTCAGTAGTGTATACAGTGAGTTTTAGCCCACTCGCAGCCTCAGTAGTTTCCGATGCCAATGTCAGTTCCCCATACGCCTTGTCGAGCACATAAGTCTGATCATAGCCCAGCTCCGTATCCCAGTTTTCACCAATCGGTTTTCCGGCAAGAAAATCATGATGTGTTCCGGCTACAGGAATCAGTTTTCCAGTCACGCAGTAGGTATCATCCTGCTCTAAATAATAACTGGCAGGCATTCTATGGTGATGATGGATGATCGGACCTCCATCCGGACTGAGGTTAAAATAACTGTGATGCGTCAGATTGATCGGAGTAACAGCGTCTGTAGTGGCTTTATAGTCCAATATCAGCTCATCCTCGTCAGTCAGCTTAAAGGTGAGTTCCACAACAAGATTGCCTGGAAAACCTTCTTCAGCTGCCGGACTCACATAGCGCATGGTCACGCTTGGGTCTATGGTAGACAACACTTCCCATACCCTACTGTCGAAACCAGTTTTGCCACCGTGTAAACAGTCATAACCTGTATTCTTAGCCAGCTGATAGTCTAGACCTTCCAAATTAAAACGTCCATCTTTAATGCGGTTCGCGTATCTTCCGATCACTGCACCGAGATATGGGTAGTTCTCGCGATAGCCTTCACTCAGGTATTGATCGAAATCATCAAATCCCAGAACAATATCTTGCTTTTCCCCTTGTTTATTGGTCACCACAAATTTGCTGATGATCGTGCCATAATTGTACACTTTTACATATGTCCCTTTGGTATTGGTCAGCTCAATACCAATGACCTCCTGACCATCTATGATTTTTCCCGTCTTTACTAGCTTAGTGTTCATCTGTATCTGCTAAAATGTTATGTTTTATGAGTTAAAATGTATGTTATTGTGGCTTTGAACTTATAGGATTCGGTTCATAGTCGTATATTTAGAACCGAAAATGAGATCACAGGCAATACTATAAATACTTTATTAAAACTAAAACAATAATTTAAAATATTACAATGAAAGCTGAACTAACCAAAGAATTCCTGGAGCACTACAAACACGAACCTGCACAATACTATTTTACTCCCGGACGCGTCAACTTGATTGGTGAACACATCGATTATAACGGTGGCTTGGTCATGCCCTGCGCCGTCACCTTAGGCACATGGTTAGCGCTTGCACCAAACAACGAAAATGTAATCCGTTTCAAAAGTCTGAACTTTGAAGAAGAAGCTACCATTGAGCTGAAAGACAGCTATGTCAAAGACGGGAAAGGATGGTATAACTATCCACTGGGCATCTTTAATGAAATCCTGAAAGACCACAAGATCCCTGGCGGCCTGGACTTGCTTTTTACAGGCAATATCCCGATCGGATCCGGTCTGTCTTCTTCTGCCTCTATTGAGGTGGTCATGGCTTATGCATTAAACGATTATTTCAACCTGGGCTACGACAGATTGCAGTTGGTGCTAATGGCCAAACGGGTTGAAAATGATTTTATCGGATTGAATTCAGGTATCATGGATCAATTTGCAGTTGCCTTCGGCGAAAGCCATAAAGCGTTGGTTCTTGATTGTGATACATTGAAATATAAAGCAGTTGACTGTAACCTGGGCGAATACAACCTGGCGATTATCAATACGAACAAACCCCGTAAACTGGCTGAATCCAAATACAACGAACGTGTAGCAGAATGCCAGACTGCCCTGGAACAATTGAACCAGGAAATTAAGCTACATGCCTTATGTGAACTGACTGCTGAAAAATTTGCATTGCATAGTCACCTGATCACAGATGAGACTGTATTGAAACGTGCCACACACGTCATTAAAGAAAATGACCGTGTACACCTGGCAGCGAAAGCATTGAGCGAAGGCGAACTGAATGAATTCGGCCGCCTGATGTACGCTTCGCACCAGTCCTTAAGGGAACTATATGAAGTATCGGGTGTAGAACTGGATACTGTAGTTGATTTCTGCGCTGGCTATGAGCCAGTGATCGGGGCCCGCATGACCGGTGCCGGATTTGGCGGTTGCGCTATTGCTTTGTTAAGGAAAGGACAGGAAGAGGATTTTGCCAAAAAATTGACCCAATACTATGAAGAGCGCATTGGCTATGCTCCTGGAATCTATGTCAGTGAAATCGGCAACGGTGCCAGCGCCATCTAATCTGACACCCACAGCATGCAAAAATTAAAATTAGACGAACTGAACCGGGTAAGTGTAGAAGAATTTAAAGAACAGGAAAAACTCCCGGTCATTGTGGTGCTCGACAATGTACGTAGCATGCACAACATCGGTTCTATCTTCCGTACCGGCGATGGCTTTTCCATTGCCGGTGTATACCTTTGCGGCATCACTGCCCAACCTCCGCACAGGGAGATTGAAAAAACGGCTCTGGGTGCTACCCAGTCACTGAACTGGCAACATTTTGAACAGACAACCGAGGCTTTAGCGTCGCTTCGGGCCGATGGTTATGAAATTATCGCCATTGAACAAGCATCAGGCAGCACCATGTTACACACCTTTAAACCCTCAGTTGATAAGAAATATGCGTTGATATTTGGCAATGAGGTCAATGGTGTAGACGAAGCGGTCATGAAAATCATAGATGAATGTATTGAAATTCCTCAATTCGGAACCAAACACTCCTTCAACATCACCATTTCAGCGGGAATTGTACTTTGGGATTTCTTTGCTAAATTGAGATTGTAAAAACAAATTCGCCATATGGAAAATGCACTGCTCAAGAAAATGTTTTTCAAGCCAGCCTTCACACTCATTCTGGCTAATGCCCCTGAAAATGCCGGTGCTATTCTGGGTAATATCCAAGAAATCAGTATAGTTTCTGAAGAAGCTAAGATTTTTGATGCACTACTGCTGTTCGTCAAAAACAGTACAGAACTTAGTCAACAGTTGAGCATATGGGGACCAAAGATCGCCGATAAAACCCTGGTATGGATTGCCTACCCAAAGAAAACCTCTGGTATTGCCACTGATCTGAAGATGGAAAAATGGCAAGAATTGGAACCATACCAGTTAACTCCATGTGGCTCAGCAGCTATCGATGAAACCTGGACAGGTTTGCGCATCAAACCTGTAGGAAGCGTCAAATCATCGGGAATTGGCAATCAACAGATCAAGACCAATGAGTTTTCGGAATTCATAAATGTAGACCAAAAAACAGTCACAGCACCACCTGAACTGGCCAGATTATTTCTGCAACATCCTCAGGCGGGTCAATATTTTGAATCCCTCGCTTATTCTCACAAAAAAGAATATGTAATCTGGATCCTGACTGCGAAACAGGAAGCCACACGCATCAACCGCTTGCAGAAAACTATAGAGATGCTGATGACCGGCAAGAAAAACCCTACAGAGAAATAGTAGACATCAATGAGAATCAAGCATAAAAAAACACCGGCAATCCTGCCGGTGTTTTTTCGTTATATCCAATAGTTTAAACGATTCAATAATTAAGCAAAGGGAATACCATCCTTAGATGGCAAACTGCTGTGTCCCATCAAATACTGGTCTACCTTGCGGGCAGCTTCCCTACCTTCAGAGATCGCCCAAACTACCAAAGATTGTCCACGACGCATGTCGCCGGCAGCAAAGATTTTGGCAATATTCGTCTGGTACTTACCCTCTTCCGCTTTCACATTACCCCTGTTGTCCAATTCCACGCCCAACTTCTCGATCAGGCCTTCTTTCTGCGGATGCAGGAAGCCCATTGCCAATAACACCAACTGACAAGGCAGGTCGCGTTCTGTACCTGGTTTCTCCTTAAAGTTAAGGGGACGGCCAGAAGGATCAATTTCCCATTCTACATCCACCACCTTCACCGCTTTCAGGTTACCATTTTCATCTTTAATAAATTCCTTAGTATTCACTCCCCAACCTCTTTCGCAGCCTTCTTCATGTGAAGAAGTCACTTTCAGTAACATGGGGTAAGTTGGCCAGGGCATATTGTTTGTCCTTGCAGTAGAAGGCATCGGCATGATCTCAAACTGAGTTACGGATTTCGCACCCTGACGATTAGAGGTACCAATACAGTCTGAACCTGTATCACCACCACCAATCACGATCACATCTTTTCCAGTCGCCAGAATGGCTTCATCCTTAACTTCAAAATTCTTCACGCGTTTGTTTTGCTGTTTCAGAAAGTCCATCGCAAAATGTACTCCCTTGGCATCCCTGCCAGTAGCTGGCAAGTCACGCGGAATGGTAGAACCACCAGCCAATACGATAGATTGATAGTCTCTCAGCAGGGTATTCAATTCTACATTCACACCTACGTTTGAATTGCATTTAAATACAATACCTTCTTTCTCCATCAGGGCGATACGCCTGGTCACCACATCTTTTTGAAGTTTGAAATCAGGGATACCATAGTTCAGCAAACCTCCCGGCGTATCATCACGTTCATAGACTACTACCTCATGTCCCGCTTTATTCAGCTGTGCTGCAGCTGCCAGACCTGCAGGTCCTGAACCGATCACCGCGACCTTCTTACCGGTACGGATCAAAGGTGGTTCTGCTTTAATATAACCTTTTTTGAAAGCAGTTTCTATAATGTGTTTTTCGATTTCCTCGATAGAGATCGGCGATTTGTTAATGCCCAATACACAGGCAGACTCACAAGGTGCCGGACAAATCCTTCCTGTAAATTCAGGAAAATTATTGGTACTCAGCAAAATGGTAGAGGCCAGATGCCAATCTCCTTTATATACTGCCTCGTTGAATTCCGGGATCACATTACCAAGCGGGCAACCCGACTGACAAAATGGCACACCGCAATCCATGCATCTTGCAGCTTGTTTATTTACTTCCTGCTCTTCCAGCGCATCTACAAACTCATTGTAGTGCGTTAAGCGAGATTTGGCATCTTCTTTACCAGGAGCAGTCCTTTCATATTCTAAAAATCCAGTTACTTTTCCCATGGTTATGCTTTGTTTAATTGATTAGTACTAGTCATTTGGTTAAGGTCTTAAACTGTGGCTTTGGCTTTGTTCATTAATACAGCTTTGTATTCTTTAGGGAATACCTTGATGAAATGCGCTGATTGTGTTGCCCAATCAGACAACAGGAACTTGGCTACGCTACTTTCGGTCAGTTGGGCGTGTTTTTTCAATAAGAAGGCAATCCTAAGTTCGTCTTGTTCATCCAAAGGATCCAGGTCTACCATCTCCTTGTTGCATTTACTTGCAAAGTCGCCGTTCACATCGTAGATCCAGGCTACTCCACCGCTCATACCAGCAGCAAAGTTGGTTCCGGTAGTACCGATCACCAGCACCTCACCTCCAGTCATGTACTCACAACCGTGGGCACCCAAACCTTCTACTACTGCCGTGGCCCCAGAGTTACGCACGGCGAAACGCTCACCAGCTTGCCCACGGACAAACAGCTCACCAGAAGTTGCACCATATAGGGCTACGTTACCGATGATGATGTTCTGTTCCGGAACATATTTATTTTCACTGAATGGATAGATGGCTAGTTTAGCACCAGAAAGCCCTTTACCAACATAATCATTAGCTTCACCTTCCAGGTGCAAAGAAATTCCTTTTGTCGCAAATGCACCAAAACTTTGTCCAGCTGAACCCTTGAATTTAAAATTAATGGTATCAGCAGGCAGTCCCTGACTCTTATATACTTTGGAAACTTCGTTAGACAACATGGTACCGATCGAACGGTCGATGTTGATCACAGAGAATTCTTTATAGATCGGCTCTTTAGTTGCCAATGCTGGCTGAGCAGCAGCAATCAACTGGTGATCCAATACATTCTCCAAACCATGATCCTGACTTTCAGTATTATACAAACTCAATCCGTTATCTGCTGCTTTAAACAAGATTTTAGAGAAATCCAAATCTTTCAATTTCCAGTCAGATTCATCAATGTTGCGTACTGTAAGTGCGTCTGCTTGTCCTACCATTTCCTGGATCGTTCTGAAACCTAACTCAGCCATGGTTTCTCTTAATTCCTGTGCAAGGAAGTAAAACAGATTCACGACGTGATCCGGCTCACCGGTAAACAGTTTTCTCAAGTTTGGATCTTGCGTTGCCACACCTACCGGACAAGTATTCAGATGACACTTACGCATCATAATACAACCTGCTGTCACTAAGGCTGCGGTAGCTACACCCCATTCTTCAGCTCCAAGTAATGTCGCTATAGCAATATCTTTACCGGTTTTCAGCTGACCGTCAGTCTGAAGGACCACACGACTTCTCAACCTGTTTTTTACCAAAGTCTGGTGTGCTTCGGCCAGTCCAAGCTCCCATGGCAAACCTGCGTGCTGAATGGAAGTCAGCGGAGAAGCTCCTGTACCACCATCAAAGCCCGAAACCAGGATCACATCTGCATGGGCTTTAGCCACACCGGCAGCAATCGTACCTACACCTGCTTTAGAAACCAGTTTTACGTTGATACGGGCTTCACGGTTGGCATTTTTCAAATCGTAGATCAGTTGAGCCAAATCCTCAATCGAATAAATATCGTGATGCGGAGGAGGAGAAATTAATCCCACGCCCGGCGTCGCGTGACGCACTTTTGCGATCCAGTCATCTACTTTGTGCCCCGGTAGTTGTCCACCCTCACCTGGTTTTGCACCCTGGGCCATTTTAATCTGCAGCTCATCTGCATTAGTCAGGTAATAACTCGTTACGCCGAAACGTGCAGAAGCAATCTGTTTGATCGATGAGCGCATAGAGTCACCGTTTGGAAGCTTCTCGTAACGCAGTTCATCTTCCCCACCCTCACCTGTATTGCTCCTGCCACCAATGCGGTTCATGGCAATCGCCAGTGTAGAGTGTGCTTCGTGAGAGATTGAACCGAAAGACATCGCTCCTGTTGCAAAACGCTTCAGGATGTTCTCAATTGGTTCTACCTCTTCGATCGGCACGGCCGGACGGTTGTATTTAAATTCAAATAAGCCACGGATGGTGTAAGCTTGCAAAGTTTGCTCATTCACCAGTTTCGCATATTGCTTATAGGTATTGTAATCATTTTTTCTGGTTGCATTTTGCAACAAGTGGATCGTTTGCGGATTAAATAAATGCTGTTCTCCTTTGCGTTTCCATTTGTAGTTACCACCTGTAGGCAGGATCGCATCCGGACGTGTAGCCAGTTTGAAAATCCTGTTGTGCTTGATCAGGGTTTCTCTAGCAATCTCATCCAATCCCAATCCACCAATCCTTGATACTGCACCAGTGAAATATTTATCTACCACTGTTTTATTGATACCTAAAATCTCAAAGATCTGTGCACCATGGTAAGATTGTAAAGTAGAGATTCCCATTTTAGAGAAGATCTTCAGCAAACCACCATTGATAGAATAGATGTAATTGTTCACCATCTTTTCAGTCGTCATGCCTGCTTCCCTGCCAAAACCACGGATGGTCTCCAGAGCTAGATAAGGATTTACTGCTGTAGCACCAAAGCCGATCAGTGTCGCAAAATGGTGTACTTCCCAAACATCTCCAGCTTCCACCACGATGCCAACTGCGCCACGGTATCCTTTGCGGATTAAATGATGATGAACCGCAGAAACAGCCAGTAGCGACGGGATCGCAGCGTGCTCAGAATCCAGTGCCCTGTCAGACAAAATAATTACCTGAAATCCGTCTTCCACAGCATCCACAGCATAACGGCAAAGACGTTCGATACCTTTAGCCATCGATCCTGGTTTTCCATCCGCCCTGAAATAGGTCTGCAAAGTTTTAGACTGGAATACACCAGTGTCAATACTTCTCAATTTCTCCAGTTCTGTATTGGTCAATATCGGGTGTTTGATACCCACGCAGTGACACTGCATGGCAGTTTCTTCGAGTAAGTTACCGTTGGCTCCCATGAATCCCGCAAGACTCATGACCACCTTTTCCCTGATCGGGTCAATTGGCGGGTTGGTCACCTGCGCAAACAATTGTTTGAAATAAGAGGAAAGGTGCTGTGGTTTCTGGGAAAGTACAGCCAAAGGAATATCAGTTCCCATAGAACCGATTGCCTCTTTACCCTCTACTGCCATCGGTTTTAGCACCAGATCGATATCTTCTCTGGTATAACCAAACACCTGCTGGTAACGGAATATAGATTCTTCAGAAAGCCCACTGAATACCACTCTTGGTTCAGGAAGCTCTTCCAGTCTGATCTGGTATTTATTGATCCAATCGGCATATGGCCTGTTGCCACATACCTGTTGTTTAATTTCGGTATCTGAAATGATACGGCCTTGCTCCATGTCTACTACAAACATTTTGCCTGGCGTCAACCTGCCTTTCTCTATGATCTTACTTTGATCCAGGGCCAATGCACCGGCTTCCGAAGCCATGATCACCAGGTCGTCCTCCGTAATTGCATAGCGCTGCGGACGCAGTCCGTTTCGGTCCAATGTCGTACCGATCAGGTTTCCATCAGTAAATGAAACCGCTGCCGGTCCATCCCATGGTTCCATTAAAGTCGCATGGAATTTATAGAATGCTTTTTTCAGCTCATCCATATCATCATTACCATCCCAGGCTTCCGGGATCAGCATCATGAGTACATGCGGCAGCGAGCGGCCGGAGTGCATCAGTAATTCTACTACATTATCCAAACAACCTGAATCGGAGTTGGTCTCATCGATGACAGGCAATAATATATTCAGTTCTTCAGGGGTAAAATATGCGGAGGCAAAAGACTTCACACTCGCTCTAAACCAGTTAAGGTTGCCCTGCAAGGTATTGATCTCACCATTATGGGCAATATATCTGAAAGGCTGAGCCAGTCTCCATGAAGGAAAAGTATTGGTTGCAAAACGCGAGTGTACCAAGCCAAATGCAGATACAACACGTTTGTCACCCAGTTCGGTGAAGTACGATCTCACCTGCAATGAGGTCAGCTGGCCTTTATAAACAATTGTCCTGGAAGAAAAGGAGGCAATGTAAAAATCACCATTAATACCCTTCACTGTATTGTTGATCGTTTTGGATAGGTAATTTTTGAATACGTACAGTTTACGTTCGAAATCAGCACCTGCTGCAATGGCGTACGGACGTGCGATGAACAACTGCTCCATTTCCGGCTCTACAGATAGCGCCATATCGCCAATGCCTTCGGTGTTGGTCAGCACCTTTCTGAAACCCAATACTTCCAGGTTCAGTTTTTCTGCAGCACGATAAATGATTTCCCTGCATTCTTCTCTTGCTTTCACATCTTTGGGTAAGAAAAGCATCCCGACGCCGTAATCACCAGATTCATTCAGACTGAACCCGATCTTAAGACATTCATCGTACAGGAACTCGTGTGGTATCTGAATCATGATACCGGCACCGTCTCCCGTATTGATCTCGGCTCCTACTGCCCCGCGGTGATCAAGATTTTCAAGAATGGTTATGGCGTCTGAAATGATTTGCTGCGATTTTCTGCCCTTGATATGAGCGACAAATCCGATCCCGCATGCATCGTGTTCAAAACGCTGGTCGTATAACCCCTGGTTATCTTGTGATTGTTCCATAAGTCCGTTTAAATATAGTTTGGTATAGTGTATTTGAGACACTAAGATAAGAAATTATTTCAATGAATTATAATATTGATATATTTTTTAAGAGATATGCAGTAGTTTTAAAATAATACCATCCAAAATTGCAATATTGATAATTTACATCGTTACCAATTACCATAATCACAATACCGCTATTTAGAATAATTTTGCATAAGCAGGAGAGCCTCTATTTTTACAAAAAATTCGCTTTTTGAGCTATTTTTAGAGTTTCCTGGCCCCCATCATTAGCTTGCTCTAGAACAATTTCACTTCAAATCAGGGTTACCGGCTCAGCATATTAAAGATATGTAAATTTTTTATCAAGTTCAAGACATTTAATGTCAATGGATTATGTAAAAAACGGCCAAAAAGTAAAAATAAATACAACATTTCTTTTTGCAAACTGATGTCTTTTGCTACTTTTGTGGCGGGCAAGTCTTTTACGATCAGCTCCCTTTGAACTCCCCCAGGGCGGGAACGAAGCAAGGGTAGAAGGTTGTAGCGATGCGATAAGAGGTGCTTGCCCACTTTTTTCTTTTTCTTAGAAAAAAGGCAAGCTCCATAAGATCAGCATTTCCATTCTTCAAAATAATTTAACCTTAGGCGGACATTTTTAACAGCTAAATTCCCTAATTTAGGCCTCGTAAAATATTTTACACAACATATTAACCAATGCTAATAATTAAATAACATGAAATTTTTCATTGACACAGCAAATCTTGATCAGATAAAAGAAGCACAGGACCTGGGCGTTTTAGACGGAGTGACCACCAATCCAAGTCTAATGGCTAAAGAAGGTATTACCGGTGATGCTAATGTAACAGCACATTATAAAGCAATTTGCGATATCGTAGATGATAACGTAAGTGCTGAAGTAATTGCAACTACTTATGACGAGATCATCAAAGAAGGTGAAGCCCTGGCTGCACTGAATCCTAAGATCGTTGTGAAAGTGCCAATGATTAAAGACGGTGTAAAAGCCATCAAATATTTTACTTCAAAAGGAATCAAAACCAACTGTACGCTGATCTTCTCTTCAGGACAAGCGCTATTGGCTGCTAAAGCAGGTGCTACTTACGTTTCCCCTTTCCTGGGCCGCTTAGATGACATCTCTACAGATGGTCTGCAACTGATCGAAGACATCCGTTTGATCTTCGACAATTATGGATACCCTACACAGATCTTAGCTGCATCAATCCGCGGACCACTACACATCGTAGCCTGCGCTAAATTAGGTGCTGATGTCATCACCGCTCCTTTGGCTGCAATTACTGCATTATTGAAACACCCATTAACTGACAGTGGTCTGGCTACTTTCTTAGCTGATCATAAAAAAGCTGCTGGATTATAATCCTAAAAGCGCATAAAAAAGCCTCGCTGAAATATTCAAGCGAGGCTTTTTTTATTTCTTCTCTTCGGTCAGTTTCTTCATACCTGCTGAGTAGGTCTTCATCTCTGTGCCTGCCAACACGCCTTTCACCAGGTCGTAATCGATCTGTTCATCAGGAACAATCTCTATCCCCTTCACACCAGCCCCGTTGGCTGCCTCTACATCACGCGGTTTGTCGCCAATCATGACCGACAATGCCGGATCAATCTCGTACATGTCAATCGCATCGAGCAGCATCTTAGAACCCGGCTTTCTGCATTCACAATCGCCGGTTACGGTCGGATGGTGCGGGCAATAATAAAACCCTGCAATATCTGCTCCTTTAGCCACAAAAGCGTTCCGGAGCATCTGGTGCATCACCGCGAGTTCCTGTTCTGTATATCTTTTCAGGGCAATCCCACCCTGATTGGTGATCACGATCAGCAGGTAACCTTCATCGAAAAATCGCTTTAATGGTTGAATCTGGTAATTCAGGATTTCAAAATCTTCTACCCTGGTGATGTAATCGTAGATCTCATGGTTTAAAACTCCATCGCGATCCAGAAAAATAGCTTTATTCATTTCTTTGTTTGATATATTGCGGCAATTCTTAACTGCCCCAAATATGGGAATATTAAGCTAAACAAAACCACTTTATCCCTGTTATTTAACCAAATAGACAGTATTTTTAAACTCTAAGTACCACTAAGAAGATGCCATACATTAAAAAGAACCCTGCCAACAACCAATCTGTAAACCTATTTTTTGAAGACCTCGGACAAGGAAAACCTGTTGTACTCATCCATGGCTGGCCGGTTTCCCACGAGATGTGGGAATATCAGGTCAATGCATTGGTAAATGCCGGATACCGCTGTATCGCCTATGATAGAAGAGGTTTTGGCCAGTCAGATAAACCCTGGTCTGATTATGATTATGATACCCTGGCTGCCGATCTGAATGAAGTGCTGACCGCTCTTGACCTTTGGGAAGTGACCTTGGTAGGCTTTTCGATGGGTGGTGGCGAAGTGGTTCGTTACCTCGGTAAATATGGCTCTTCCAGAGTTGCAAAGGCCGTATTGATCAGCTCTGTAGTGCCCATACTTGTCAAAACCCCAGATCATGAAGAAGGTGTACCTGAAGAAGTATTCAATGAGATGATCGCGAAAATACAGGATGACCGTCCAGCGTTCCTTACAGAATTTGGAGAACAATTTTTTAATGAAGGAATTCTCAATAAGCCGGTGAGCAAAGAAATTCAGGCCTGGATGCACCACATGGCGGTATTGGCCAGCCCAAGCGCAACTGCGGCCTGTGTACGGTCCTTCTCAGAGACAGATTTTAGGACTGATCTTACAACCATTACTGTCCCTATGATGATCATTCATGGAGACGCTGATAAAACCGTTCCCATAAAAGCAACCAGTGAAATCACCGCTTCCCTCCTGCCCAATTCAGAATACTATATTCTGGAAGATGCCCCTCATGGACTATTCATCACCAATAAAGCAGAAGTAAATCAACTATTGGTCAATTTCCTCCGTAAATAAAAAGCATCAGCTGATCCTCCGTACATTTGCCACATGAAACTCAACCTTAAAGGTTCACTTTATGTGCTCAGCGGAGCGATCAGCTATGGCATATTGGCCACTATTGTCAAATACTCCAATCACCTGGGCATCCACACCAGTGTACTTACATTTATGCAGTTCTCCGTTGGCGTTATGTTTCTGGTTATATTTACACAATTCAAAAATAAAAGCCTGAATATCCCCCCTGCAAAGAGCAATGGAAAATCCATTGCTAAGCTATTGGCATTCGGAACTTCACTCGGGCTCACCAGCTCTCTGTATTACCTGTCGATCCAATTCATCCCGGTTTCCCTTGGTATTATCCTGCTGATGCAATCCATCTGGATGAGCATGATACTGGAGGCGCTGGTCAACAGGCAACGCATTACTCCGACCAAACTGATTGCCACCCTTACAGTCATCATCGGAACACTTTTGGCCACCAATATTTTGTTCGAACCTACCGCCATCAACTGGTTGGGCATATTGATCGGGTTAGGCGCCGGTTTGTCTTACACCATTTCTATGTATGCTTCCAGTAATATTGAAAGCCAACTACCCAATTACGTCAGAAGTAAATACCTGGTAATGGGTGGCTTACTCGCCATCATCTTATTCTGGAACATTGACATCATCCAACATTTCAACAGTATAAATATCTTATGGTGGGGTACAATTCTCGCTATATTCGGAACCATTGTGCCACCGCTCCTATTCACTAAGGGTATTCCCCTGATCGGTATTGGGTACGGGTCCATCATCGCTGCAGTAGAAATACCGGTTTCCATCCTATCGGCGCATCTGGTACTGGGCGAGCAGGTCGGCGCCATGCAGTGGTTGGGCGTGATGATCATTATTGGCGCTGTAGTAGTGGTCAACCGCAAGCCTGGCTGAACAAAAAGAGCTGATATTTGTTAAAACCATAAAAAGAATTTATGGAACAATTCAGAATAGAAGTAGCAGCAGAAGGCCTTAGCCATTTTTACAACATCAAACCTCAGGGAAATCAGGTGTATGACATTTATACAGATGACGACAGGATCGGGAGCATCGAGCTGGATGACGAAAATCATGAGCACTGTATCACTTCCGATTGTGAACTGGACCTACCACTCATCAATGCAATCCGCGAAGGCATTCATGCCAAATTAGCTCAGGCAAAATAAAAAAATAGGGCATCCATTAATGGTGCCCTATTGCAAAATCATTACGTACCCGGATTAAATACTGAATTTAGAATCCCAGACCCACCGTAAATGCTTTTAAATTACCTGTTACGGTAGCGCCAGCAGTGGCAACTCCTGTACTCAGGTTGATGGTATAAACTTTCGTCACGCCTCCTACCGTCAACAAAGCATAAGCAATGCCACTTGTACTTCCGATATCGAAACCATTTGATGCAGTAGCTGTTACACCTAGAGGCCCAATAGCCGCCAGACCTCCATCGTTAGGTGGATCTTGTTTATACAGTGTATTATTTTGGGTATCAATATCATACAACACTGTAGAAGTTGTTCCCGCAAAATTATTTGTGTAAGCTGCAGCGGTCACAGAAGCCGAGGGAAGTGTCAGTGCAACATCTGCCATGACCAACGCCCCTGTCTCAGGATGTACCCTTAAATTCTGACGCGTATTGCTTACGATCCTGATCCTGTCTACCTGAGGATTAAAATCGAAACCGAATTCGGTGCCTGCCAATAAGCCAAAAGGCGTAGCAGATACAGCTGTTGCTGCGCCTGTACCGATATTGATGGTATAAATCCTGCTTGAACTACCTAAAGCATACAGTTGACCATTAACCGGGCGGAAATCTAATCCAAGTAAAGTCTCTGCAGTTGCTAAGCCGGTAATTGGCTTACTTACCTGAGCTGGATTCATTGGATTGAAGATCACCAAATCGTTAGTTGCACTCAGGGCATAAGCCACTGGTTCAGTTGGGATGGCCAGTCCCAGAATTGTAGCACTAAACTCTTTAGCGATTTTTGTAGCCTTTCCGGTAGCAATATCAATGCTGTACAAATTGGTTTTGCCTGCAACTTTCAAAGGAGCAATAGCCACTCGGCCGTCAGGACTGATGTCAAAATCACCTGCCTGCTCTACATCAAAACCCAGGCTCCCTACTTCTACCAAAGTGCCGTTGTTAGGTGGATCTTGCTTGTACAATTTATCTGTAGTTGAATCGATTACATAAAGTACCGTGCTAGTGGTACCTGCACGATTCTGCGTGTAACCAGCTGAAGTAATCACTGCGCCGCTAACTCCATTGATAGCTCCATCTGCCATCACCATCATTCCAGTTTCAGGGTGTAAACGAAGATTTTGTCCTGATGAAGTGATCAAACGAATCCTGTCAACTGCAGGATTAAAATCAAAACCTACAGCTGTACCAACAATACCTGGAGTGAATGATGGAAGCGTGAGCAGTCTTGCAAGACCAGTTTGCGGATTGATTACATAAATGTGGCTCAAACTACCGACACCATACAACTGCCCGGTAGCCGGGCGAAAATCAATACCTACTAAAGATTCGCCTGTTTGTAAACCAGTAACCGTCGTTTGTTTGGTCACAGATGAAACATCTTTCGCGTTAACGCTGAGTAAAACGTTGTTGTTGGTCAAAGCGTAAAATGCCAGGTCCGGACCAGTGATGGTCTCTTCATTAGGATTCTGTCCTGGTCTGTCTTTTCTGCAGGATGTAAAAATAAGCATGCTTAGGAAGGCGCATACCAGCCCCATACGAGTAATTGTTTTCATAAAAGATGTGTTTATTGATAGTATAGATTTGGCCGAGGGCCAGTTTTTAAGCGATGTTCAAGGAGATGTCCGGAGGGGGGATGATCACGTCCAGACAATAGACCATCAGGTATTGAATCCGGTGAACAGCGAAGCCCATTAGCTTTATGTCTCCATTTAAATGGAGCAGATGAGAATGCACACTGGAAGTAAAACTCTTCAGTTGATCCTTATCCGGTTCAGATTCAGCTTTTTTTTCATCTGATTCGCCCTGCTCCATAGAAACTTGAGGTTTATTCTGCTCAGAACAAGGCATTAATGGGAGGCAAATCTTAAAAATGACCATAAGCATCAATAACAGCCCGATTCCGGTACTGCATTTACGCTGATAATGGCCTAATCCCCTTTTCAAAATTTATGTATTTCTAGATTCAGACATAACTACGCCAAAAAAGGCAAAATGGTTTTCTAAAAAAGCGCCTTTTTTACGCGTTATTGATTTATTTAATCAACAGAAATGTTAAAGAACTGCAAATCAAGGGATGGCAATTAAGATGTTATTGTTGTAGCTTTGCCAACATAAGCTATCAAAGATGATCATAAGAAAAGCAAGCGAAGCCGATGCAATGGCAATTACCTCCTATATCCTATTGGCTATGGGCGATATCATCTACCGGTTTATCGGTGAAAATAATGATGACAAGGCAAGGGCATGCATGTTTCACCTGGTAAGCGGCAGCAATAATCAGTATGCTTACGAAAACTGCTGGGTAGCTGAAGAAGATCGTCACATCATCGCCGCCGCTTGTATTTACGATGGTGCGAGGATCACTGAACTCAGAACTCCCGTTCTTGAATACCTGAAAAACACCTATCACCATGTACCTGTTCTTGAAGAAGAAACACAAAAAGGTGAATTTTACCTAGACTGTCTGGGTGTCGACCCAAGGCTTCAGGGTAAAGGTATCGGCTCAAAAATGCTCCAGTTCTTAATTGATGAATATGTAGTCAGACAAAAGCAGACGCTGGGTTTATTGGTCGACAAAGAAAATCCAAACGCCAAACGCCTGTACTTAAAATCCGGTTTTGAGGTCGTTGGACATAAAAATTTTGCAGGCAAAAAAATGGAGCATTTACAGATTGCAGGCAAAGCACTTAGCTAAATAGAAAAGAATCACCGCCTAAAACTGTTTCAATAACTCTTCCTTTTTACTTTTATACTCAGCTTCATCCAGCAACCCTTCCTCAAATAAAGCTTTTAATTCTTTCAATTTCTCTTTGATCGAAAATCCAGCCGGCGCCACAAGCTCCGCAGCCGGCTGCAAGTTAAAAGCTGTAATCACTCCAGCGCCCATTCCACCTTCGTTGCGTGCCGCATCCCTCATAGCCATCATCTTTTGCAATTCCGCATAAGACACACCGGCCATTTGCGCAGCTTTGGCTTCCGCCTGTACATTGGATATCCCTGCAATGCGTTGCTCAGTTTCAGGATCAAAGGAAGAGCCTTCTATTCTAAAATCCAACAAATCAAAACCAAACTCCAGAAACTCAGGTTCAGTCTGAACACCGGTTTCCGCAGCTATTTTTACTAAATTGCTATCTATATCGGCGTAACTGAACTTCGCATTTGCCAGGTAATTCCCTATCGGTTGGCTGATCCTCGACAATAATAATTCTTGCAGTTCATAGGCATAGTAATTTGATGCCCCGGCAACGATCCTGGTAAAGAACTCTTCGGGCCTACTGATCTTGATAGAGAAATTACCATAGCAACGTAAGTTCACCGGAAAACTGTATACAGGGTCATTATACGTAATGGGCATACGTGTACCCCACCGTATATTGGCAAGGTCTGCTGTCCGAAAAAACCAGAAGCCTGTTTTATGATCGCTTTCAAACAGGTTCATAAACTTCTTGAGCGTAGTGAGAAAGGGTCTGTTATCTGTATCTATTTCGTAAATACCCGGTTCCTCAAATACGCCTTTAATGCTGCCTTCATAGGTAAAGATACAGCCCTGGCCGGGCTGTAATATCAGTTTAGAGGCATTCTTGATTTCATCATTCCGCTTATCAAATTTACGGAACAATTCCCATTCCTGTGGATCATCCCATTGGATAATCGTACGGAACTGATTCTTAGTTGAACTAATGATTCCCATACTAAAATTCTATATCTGAGGCCAGGTCTGACCGGTTATCTTTATATAAATTCTCAAAATGGAATCTCCATTTATCCTGCAATTGCTGGAAGTACCTGAATTTATCTGCATAATCAGGAGCTGTATGGTCCAGCAAATCGTTTTGATAATTCATATAGTGCATATTTAATGCACCCCATTTGCCCAGATCTATGCCATAATCTTCCAGAACCGTAACGGGATCTACTCCATGGCTTGCGGCTACAGACTGATGCCAGAATATTTTCTGATAAGCTTCGTAGTCAGGCACCAGCTCCAGCAGCTGCCCGGTATCTGCTGCGGGACTATCGGCAGTTGCAAACCTTCCTGCTTTCGGATTTGCAAAGAGCTCACCGTATTTGGTTGCATAACTCATGTCTTCGGTCATCAGTTCCCCAAGACGATTATTCCATTTGTCTATCGTTTCATCCCATATTGGTTTTTCCATATCCAATATCTGTATGATCTGTTCTTCTGGCATACCCTGCGCAAGGTTGCCGCATGCTGCTGCATATTCTTCAAAAGTTACTCCGTTAATTGTTTCCATAGGTATCTGATTATTGAGATTGTTTTTTTAATTCCAGTTCGATGTCCTGATCACGCGTGGCCGCGGTATGCGGCAGCAATTTGATGCGCTCATCAAAATACCGCTCGTAATATTTCCTGGCAGCGGCATTATATTCAGCCCCCCTTTCTGTTCGCTGCATGATTGTATATTCGTCCAGCGCGTTTAAGGCAGCAATATTATTCACTACATTCCAGCCAATGGCGACATATTTACTTTCCGGTTCGAAAGTATTGATGGCCCCGCAGTAACTGCAGTTAACATACTGCGCCATAAAGAAATTCTTCTTTACATTCAGCAGTGCATTACACTGGGTACAGAAAAAATCACGATTGATCATAGGAATGATGTGGTCATAGTATTTCTGCGAAAGCCGCCCTTCTGTAACGATTTGCCAGAGACCGATACGTTCATTCATAGATTCAGCCTGACGGTGCCCCTTGTAAGATTCTTCCGCCCAGAAGTGACCTTGCGCACGCATCAGGGGTTCCACTTGCCGTTGCCAGGTAGTAGAAATCTTCTGCACCAAATCCTCATAGAGCTGGGCTTTTATAGCCTGCAAAGTTCTCGCTGAAGCATAATAATTGTAGTCATTATCCTCAAGACTTTCTAGCACAGCTTGCTCGCCAAGTTGTAATGCTTCTTCGAAGCGGAGCTCCAGCTTATCTAAAAAGCCATCCCAACGTGAAATCAGTTCGCGCTCAGTCATACTTCAGAATTAGGCTTTATGATTCGGTCGACTCCCATATACCTGAAGCCACAGTAGGCACAATTGGCTAAATTGGTATTTACGGGCCTCGCAGCACCACAGTTCGGGCAGGAACGACTATTCAAGACAGGTTCCTCCTTGCTATTCTCCCATTTTTTGGAAGTCTCTTTCGAGGTATCGGCTATTTTTTTGAAAGGGTTACTCATAGGCAGATCTGTAGTAATAACGATCGAATTGCCCTAAAAGTTCATAAAAATTAAGAATCGAATACCTGACGGAATGCTAATGGTGACATTTTAGTTTTCTTTTTAAAAAGGGTACTGAAGGACTGGGCATGTTCGAAACCCAATGCATAGGCGATCTCACTAACCGAGAGGTTGGTCGTAGACAGCTGCTCTTTAGCCTTTTCAATCAGCTTTTCGTGAATGTGTTGTTGTGTATTCTGCCCGGTATGTACCCGCAGCAGATCACTGAGGTAATTGGGCGACAAGCTCATCTTTTCCGCAATATATTGTACCGTCAGCAAGCCATGGCTAGCCGATTGATCTTCCTCAAAATACTCGTTCAGAAAGCGTTCAAACCTCACCAGCAATTGATGATTATTGTTCTTTCGTGTGATGAACTGCCTCTCATAAAAACGATTTGAGTAATTTAGGAGGAGTTCAATCTGGGTCAGAATGATCTCTTGAGTATGCCTGTCAATATGCAGGCATTCCTTGTCAATCTTATGCAGTATAGCAATGAGGTCATCCTCCTCTTCAGTCGAAAGATGCAATGCTTCGTTCACAGCATAAGAAAAAAAGCCATAAGTATTGATGCTACTGGCCAGGGGGTGTTTTAAAAGAAAATCGGGATGAAAGATGAGTAAATAGCCCGATCCACATTCCATATTCTGCAGATCTAGGTACTGCACCTGATTAGGTGCAGTAAAGCTTAAAACACCTTTGTCATAGTCATAATGCTGCTGGCCGTATTTAATCTTGCCTTTCGCTTCTCTTTTTAATGCTACACAGTAAAAGCGATTGACAAAACCCTTCCAGACCTCGCTTTCGAGGAAAATACTTTCCTTCAGGTTGATGACACTCACCAGAGGGTGCCGTGGCTCAGGCAAAGATAAAAGTCTATGAAACTCTGAAATGGATCTGATTTCGTTCATCATTCTAATTTAAGCAATTAATCGATAAGCCCCATACTAAACTCGTCATAAGGGTTACCGGTATCTGTTCCTAAAGGAATAATACGCTCCAGTCTGGCCAGTTCATCATTGTTCAACTGAATTTCCGAAGCTGCCAAATTTTGCTCCAGATATTTCCTACGCTTTGTTCCTGGAATCGGTAATATGCCCTTGCTGATGATCCATGCTAAAGCCAATTGCGAGGAAGTCACCTCCTTTTCCGAGGCTAAGGACTCAATTGCCTTTACCAATTCAATGTTCTTATAGAAGTAGGCTTCCTGAAAACGCGGGATTGCCCTGCGGAAATCATCAACTGGCAAATCGTCGATACTGCGAATCTCTCCCGACAAAAATCCACGACCTAGCGGCGAGTAAGCCACAAAGCCGATCCCAAGCTCATTCAAGCTCTGCAATACACCACGCTCTTCCACTGAACGTTCAAATAAAGAATATTCACTCTGCACCGCAGTGATCGGATGTACCGCATGCGCTCGTTTTACTGTTTCTGAGGAAACCTCCGACAGACCAATATAGCCAACTTTACCTTCCTTCACTAAATCAGCCATAGCCGCTACGGTCTCCTCAATCGGTGTATTCTTATCGAGGCGGTGCATGTAATACAAATCAATATAATCTGTATTGAGGTTTTTCAGTGAACGCTCAACTGCCTTTTTTACGTATTCTTTCTTTCCATTGATGGCCCAGGTCACTTTATCATTGTCGTCTATCTCCCAGCCAAATTTGGTAGCGATGATGTATTTATCCCGCTTGCCTTCAATGGCTTTGGCGATCAACTGCTCATTTTTAAAAGGCCCGTACAGGTCAGCAGTGTCCAAAAAATTACCACCCAACTCCAATGAACGATGGATCGTTGCAATGGCTTCCTGTTCGTTGGCTTTACCGTACATATTGCCATCTTCAAAGCCCGTCATGCCCATACAGCCCAGACCAATTTCAGGAAGAACCAAACCCTGATTTCCTAATGCTATTTTCTTGATTTCCATAATGTTGATTTAATACCTCAAAATTCGGCAAGACAAGCGTAAATGAAGTATGCAAAACCCTGAATCTTGTAGGTAAATCAAGGCATCAACCCATAAGAATTTACAAAATTTACAATTCTTTTTACAATAATCATTATTCATCCCCGGTTCAGCACTGTTAGGTTTGCAGTCACCAATAACTTAAAACTATGTCCCGTAACCTACTCCTGATTTTGATCGCAATAGCCCCAGCAATGGTCTTCGGGCAACAGGCGGAAGAATGGATAAGCAAGCCCAAATCACAATGGCCCAAAATCGCGCTGATCAATCAGGTCAGTTTTAAAAATGGCGACCGCTACATAGATCCTTCATTTAAATACGCGGCAACAGGCTTCCTCATAGACAATGGAACTGACACGCTTGCCGCAACCGCGAAGCACATGCTATGGATAGCACGGAATAAAAAATCAAATGCCGTAGCTATAAATGACGATTTGAACAGCTGGACGATGACACCTAAAGGATCGGACAGAGACACAGTCGTTATCGAGAAATTGCTCAATGAAGACCCAGAGGAGATACTGGAAGGTCCAAACTCCAGTATACTGGAAAGAGATTGGCTTATTTTTTCTGTACAAAAGGTCACTGGCAAGCTCTTCCCATTAAAACCCAGGTATACAAGCCTAAAACACGGAGAAAAAGTTTACATCCTCAGTTGCGCTTATGAGGACAGTCTCTGCACAGTCCACGAAGGGAAAGTCTATAAAAAGCTGGGAATGGACATCCTGATCCGTAGAGACATGAAAACCCACAAAGGAGGCTGTAGCGGTTCTCCTGTCATTGATGCTGCAGGCCATTTGATCGGCATCATTTCAAGCAGTACCGGAACCCTGAAAGGTGATATGTCCGTTGCCGTATCTACCGAATACCTTAAAGCCGTTTTGGACAATAAGCCGGGAATCAACGAAGCTAAAAAAGATTATGGCAGACTGGTTTATAATGAAGCGATTCAATATGGGGCAAAAGCGGCCATCAGGAAGTTCCGTCAGTTGAGCACTGAATCACAAGCCTACTACCACTACAATCTTCGGAGTTCCAACCGCAACGGCCTAAGGGAATGTGGTGAAAAATTACTGCAGCTTAAGCGCCATTCAGATGCTGTAAGCCTGCTTAACTTCAACCTTAAAATCAATGGAAAGTACTACATCAATTACAATATCCTCGGAAATGCCCTGATCGCTGCCGGCAAAAAGAACGCAGCAATCAAAGCATTTAAGCGCTCAATAAAGAGTTATAATGGTAGTGACAACGAGGCTTATGCGGCATTGAGCAATCCAGGTAAATAGCTGATATTAAATACTTGGGATTACGCTGAGCATTTGATTGATGAGCGTGTCGACAAAGGCATTCTAAATAAATAAGCAAGGTTTTGAACTTCAGTTCAGCGACCTGAGGTGTTCAGTAGGTGTGAATCCGGTAATCTCCTTGAAATATTTGTTGAATGAAGATTTTGCCTTAAACCCTGCGTCATAGGCTAGCGAAAGTACATTTACAGGCGTTTCATCCTGATGCAGCCGCTGCATCCTTTTTATCGCATACTGGATACGGTGCTCATTGATGTACTGGTAAAATGAGCATTGACCAAAGCTATTTAATGTTTCAGAAATATGATACTTATTGATACCTGTAGCCAATGCAAGCTTATCTAAGCTGAGCTCACTATCCGTAAAAGTTTTGTATTCCTGCAGATGATGCTCTAAACTATTCCAGATTTCCTGTTGTCGCTCAGGAGAAAGAGGCGCCTTTTTACTAATTGCCTTCTCTTCCGCCATTTCTAAACCTACCGCAGGAAACCTGACAGTTTGCTCCTGAAAAACACTGTAATATCCTATTTGAATGCAGATTGCCGTAAGCATGGCATAGATAAGGCTCCTAATCGCCAGCATATTGCTGATTTCGTAAAAATACCCGAGGGTAAAAAAACAAAGAGAGCACAACGCAATGCTCAGGAAAAGGTAAGCTAACTTTTTGACCATCCGTTTTTCCCTCTTTTTCGCGTCAGAAATGTCTTTCAGGAGCGACAGGGAAAAGAATATAAAACAGAATTCAGATGCCAGCATCGTAACGGTACTCAGGTCATTATACCACTTCAAAAGCCTGTAGTCGCTAAAGTTGGAAGCGAATAATGCACCGGCAATACTGAAGTACGCAATTGCCCCCAGTACAAATGGCAAAAAGACATACCATTTCGAAGCAGGAATGAAACGATCGTCCCGGACTTTCAGTGAAAACAGATAAAGCAAAGGACCATAGCAATAACCGATGAAGGTATTCATCTGCTCCCTGACATGCAGGTCCTCAACAAAGTTATAAATCACAAACTTAATGGCCAGATGCGAAGCGATACAAGCAACAAGTAAGATCAGCAGTGAATCTGCTCCACTTCGCAACTTGTTCTTCCATAATATACCACCTACCATCAGTGCCTGAAAAATTCCTATTGCTATGATGTACTGCATATTACTCTTGATGCCGGTAAAAGTAGTACTTGCATATTAAGCTAATGTTAATACAATACTCATTCCCTATCTAATCAATAAATAAACATTTTGATAACACTTTGATAACACGTCATAAGTAGCTGACATACAATGCAAAATAGTACTCCAACAACGCCTGATACGCCACGGTAGTCTCTCCGGTTGGAGGAAGTCGCAACCATGATGACCTTCGTACACTTTTGCAGAAATAATCAGACAAACATGAATTATAATTTTACCAAAAAGTTTTTTGCAACAGCGGTGTTGGTCATCCTCTCCTCCAGCGCCCTACTTGCCCAGACCATTAAGGGAACCGTAACCAGTAGAGATGGAATGCTACCAGGCGCCAGTATCAAAGGGCTTAGTTTTAAAAACGGTGCTTCATCCGATCTCAATGGTTCTTTTACCTTAAATGCGCCTGAACCGGGCAAAGTCAAGATTTCTATTTCTTATATTGGCTATGCGACTAAAGAACTGGAACTCGAAGTATTAAAAGGCATCAATGACCTTGGAAATATAGAACTGCTGCCAGAAAGCAAAAATGCATTGAAGGAAGTAAGCATTTCCGCGAGTATGGCTCCCTCTCAAAGTAAAGCCTACAGCATCAAAAAAAATGCAAATGCCATAATGGATGTAATGGCTTCCGATGCCATTGGTAAACTTCCTGACCGTAATGCTGCTGAGGCTGTACAAAGGATGCAGGGTGTGGCTGTTGCTCGGTATCATGGTGAGGCCGATCAGGCCACAGTTCGGGGAACGCCTTTCGCATGGACATCTACGTTATTTAATGGCAGTCGTTTACCAAGTTCCAATGTAACTGGCAATCGCTCTTCGGTTCTGGATGCAGTTCCCTCTGAAATGATTCAATATGTGCAGGTGGCAAAAGCCATCACTCCGGATATGGAAGGAGACGCGATTGGAGGTTCAATTAATTTCATCACCCGCACCGCTCCTTCCGGCAGAATATTCAATGCAAGTGCAGCCGGTGGATACAATACCTTTTCACAAAACGGAACCTACAATGCTTCTTTGGTATATGGCGACCGCTTCTTAAAAAAGAAACTTGGTGTTATCCTATCCGGTGCAATCTGGGACAGGCAATGGGGTGCCGACTCTTTCGATGCTTCTTACAACACCGGATTGGCCGACCTTCAGCAAAAGAAATCCATCAACTCGATCATGTTTAAGCGTTATATGGGCACGCGACAAACCATGGGAGGCAACCTCGGGATGGAATACAAATTTGACGCCGCTCATAAAGTTTTCTTTAGAGGAATGCTCAACAAATTCAATGACATCAGGCCAGTATATGAATCCTATATCGATTACACAAATACCCGCTACCAGTACAATTACCGCTATTCGCATTACCAGACATCTCTAAAGGGCGCTGAATTTGGCGGAGAACACCAGCTGACTACAAAATTGAAACTGGACTGGGCTGTCAGTGATTATAAAAGTAAATACTTCCTGGAAACTCCGCCTACCTACGGAACCAAAGGCCTTCCCATCTCCACGTTCCGTCAGAAGATCAATGGTGGCTTTAATAACCTGTCTTCAGATGGAAAACGCTATTGGGCATTTGACTCACCGAATGGTATAGGCGGAATGCCCCTGGAATTTGATGCCGGTATTAAAGACCCCGCGGAAACCATGAACCCCGAAAAATTACTGTTGCAGCAATTGGTCATCGCACAGCTGGATAACAATGAGCGCGATCGCAATGCACAGATCAACGCAAAAATAAACGCAGGTCCTAAGGTCAATTTCAAGTTTGGTGGTAAATACAGACACAAATACCGGGAAAGTACTTATGGATCCAGTATCGTTTTCATGCCTGGAGCAGCACTTGGCATTCCGAACTCGCCGGCATTGCTGAACCTCTCGCAGCTCAACACCACTAAATTCCCCTCTGGCTCTCAATTTTTCGGAGCGATGAATGGTAGCCATGATCAATACATCGTAGATCCCCTCACTAAGAATCAACTGTTTGATTTGTTTACTGAAGATACACGCAGCAAAAATGGTTTTATGGATGTTACCCCAAAAACCAATCCCACTGCGTTATACACTGGAACAGAACAGGTAATGTCTGGCTACTTCATGACAGAGATTGATGCCACCGAACAGCTAAAAATCGTAGGCGGGCTGCGACATGAATATACCAGGATGCAACTCGATGGTTCGAGGGTTGTGACCGCGGGTAGCCCCGCGGTTACTACAGTCTCAGAATCTACAGTGAATAACAATTATCATGCATTTTTGCCAATGCTTCACCTAAAATACGCAATAAATGACAATAGCAACCTCCGGGCAGCCTATACCAGAAGCTTCATCAGGCCGGCATTTGGAGATACGACTCCCGGAACCTCGATAGACAATACCCGAACTCCCATGGCGATCAGTCAGGGTAACCCCAACCTGAAACCAACCTTCTCCGAAAATTTTGATTTGATGGGAGAACATTATTTCAGCAATGTCGGAATCGTATCTGGTGGACTATTCTATAAAAACATCAGTGATGTAGTGTTTACAGATATCAGTATGCAGAACATCAATGGCAGCGATTTCATGGTTACGCAGGCTAAAAACCTAAACCATGCCAAACTGTTCGGTTTTGAAGCCGGCATCAATAAGCGTTTTGACTTCCTGAATGGCTTCTGGAGTGGCTTTGGTACAGAATTTAACTACACCTACATAGAAAGTAAAGTAAAAGTACCCAGAGGTACCGGAAGCAATCTTGTACTCGACAAAACCAGTCTGCCTAACCAAAGTAACCATTTGTTCAATGCCATTCTATTTTACGAACACAACAACCTGATGCTCCGCTTAGCCGGTAATTATCGTGGTACTTCGGTAGAGACCATCAACCAGCAACTGGGACCCGATTTCTACATCTGGACGGCAGCTAACTTTACGATAGACGCTTCAGCAACCATCACCATCAATAAACGCTTAAAGGCTTTTGTTGAGCTCAACAACCTCAGCAATGCGCCTGTAAGAACTTATATGGGCGATAAAAGAAGGTTAACTGCCAACGAATGGTATGACAGCAGAGGACAAGCTGGCATCAGATGGGACATCATTCACTAAAAATCAAGATAAAACAACAGATATGAAAAAGACATTAATTTTTGCAGGACTAATGCTTCCAGCCTTATCCTTCGCGCAACTGACAGACAGCACAAAACGACTGGTACATCTAAAAGGCGCACTCAATTTCCGTGACATAGGTGGCTACCAGACTAAAGATGGCAAATCTGTAAAATGGAACAAAGTATTTAGAAGTGCCTCCATCAACAAATTAACAGATGGCGATATGGATACACTCAGAGCAAAACAAATCTATACCGTAGTAGATTTACGCGGGACTAAGGAAGCTGCAGATGCTCCAGACCGCTTATTGGAGGGAACAGATTACACCTTGAGTCCGGCCGGTAGCGATGCTTTACCAAACAATCAGCAGATGATGGCCTTGCTAAAGAACGGAAACTTCCTCGAGGATTTTTACGGGAAAAGCGGCATCAAATACTTCGGTGAGCGCTACAAACCTGTTTTCCAAAAGCTATTGGCATTGGATGACAAAAAAGCGATGCTTTACCATTGCACAGGAGGAAGAGACCGTACCGGAATGGCCACAGCACTATTCTTATATATCTTGGGCGTTCCAGAGAAAAAGATAGAACAGGATTTTACGGCTTCAAACGTTTACCTGGAACCAATGATGGGAAAAAACTACGGACCAATGGCGCAGGCAACTGGCATGACGGCAGAAGAAATCAAGGCAAAAATGGACTTACGTCCTGAACTCCTGCACATTTTCTTCGATACGATCAAAGCACAGTACGGAAGCGTAGAATCTTTTATGGAAAAGGAAATGGGTATCGGAAGCAAGGAAATCAAAATTCTTAAAAGTAAATATACAATTTAGCAAAAAACGGCCTCAGAGAAATCTGGGGCCCTTTCTGTATATCAGAACCGCTCAATTCACTACCTCTCTGAAGAAACATTTTCTTCGAAATACTTCCTCACCAAAAGATTAATGAAGCGTTTCAAATACGTTTCATTCAAAAATACGTTCGACCAATTCTCATAGCGTTCACATTGAACACCCAAATAAAAGAAATAAAGGCTTACCCCAAGCACCGGCAACATCCTTTTTTCTTCATCGGTAATTTTGGTTACGGACTCATAGCCCTTCAAAAAAGATGCGATCTTCAAATCGCGCTGGCTAATATCTTTTTCGGTACTATGCAGTTGTAAAATATAATACGCAATATCATAAGCAAGCCAACCATTGCCACAAAAGTCAAAATCAAAAATCGTTACCTCTCCATCTTTAGTGATGTTCATATTGTCAAACCAAATATCCAAATGAACAGCCCCAGACCTAAGTTGGCTGATATCTGCCTTATTCATTTCATCTGATAAATACTGTTTCGCATATATCATCCAGGCACTTTCTTCCGAATCAGCGGGAAGAAACCTGGCTAAGTTTAAAAATGAATCTTCTAATACGGCCTTCGGACTATAAGTAATTCTTTCCAATTTCAAGTTTAAAGTAGTCTGGTGTATTTTCGCCATTTCCTTACCCACTTTAAGGTGTAAGTCGGCAGAAAAATTAAGCTGCTTATCTCCTTCAGCAAAAGAGAACAAAACACCTTGTCGCCTTCCTTCAGGCGCATCCAAGTATTGAATATACTGATCACTAACGTCCTTTAAGGGAAATGAAACAGGACTCCCTTTTTCTTTCAGAGCGCCAAGTAAGCGAAGTTCTTCATTTATCTCCAGATCGCTCCGCCAGTTTAAGCTATAGAGCCTGAAAATGAACTTGTCAGCTGCATGGATAACCAGATAACTATGATTAATCCCTGCTTTTAACAATGTACATGAAACTCCATCAGACAAGCCATATCTCTCTGATAGCATAAGGCCTACGTGATCGGCAGAAAGAATTGAACTGATAACTGGAAAATTTTCCATAAAGATGAAATTGATTCGCAAAGAAAACGAAAATTCTTCCTATATTTAAAACAGAAAATTTAACCCTCCAACAATATGAAATCTCTCTCTCCGCTCTCATCAGCTTTCCTAGGCCTTCTAATCCTTGCATCTACAGTATCATCTTGTGAAAAATCTAATGATCCTGAAAAAGAAAAGTCTGGATTTGGCAAAATTTCCTATGTCGCAAAAGCCTCTAATTCCGGCCGAAAAAACCTTTCCAGTATAGGTAATAGAACTCAGGTTTCGAGTACTATTGATACGCTTACGCAGGTAGATGTAACTTGGTCTTCTGCCACAGTATATGTAGATAAAATCAGTTTCAAAGGCATAAATAGTAGCCTGTTAGATACTACGATCACCGTAGAAAAGAATCTTGATCTTTTTAATGCCAATTCACTAGCAGGCGTTGTTACACTTCCTTCTGGATCTTACCAGGACGTCGCTGTAAAAATGCTCTGTAGAAAATCACTTATCCCAGGGATAGCAACAAATTACTTCGCTTTTCATTTCAAAGGTACTTTTGTGAATGCCGCTGGAGGTATTGATAGCGTACTGGTCGGTAGCTCTTATCCATTTGAAGCCAGCCTTTCAGTACCTGAAATCGTGATTGGCACTTCGGGAAATTATGTAGCGACCTTTAACTTTGATCTGAATAAAGTACTGAAAGGAATTTCCCGTCAGCAATTGCAGACTGCACCGAGCTTCTTCAGGAACGGACAAAGAATTTATTCTATTTTCAAAGGTGGTTCAGGTGATGAACCATTCTACAATCAAGTCGTAGAAAACTGGCAAAATTTAGCAAACGTAACCATCACCGAAGAAACCATGTAGGTTAAAAATCAATAGACCAAGCAATCCCGATCTGGATTTAAATAATCTATTTGCTTATCCTCGAAGAGTTGTTCCAATTTCTCATAACCATTATCAATTTTAAAATCTCGCTCATTCATTGTAATAGGAATCAACCAATAGCAAGAGATTTCTTGTCCCAGGTAATTAAACAGTTCCAGCTGGTCCCCATCAAGATACGCATTTGAAATAAAACAGTGATCACACTTAGATTCCCCAAGCCAAGGCCTACCAATATTCACAGTGTGCTGCAGATTCAGGGGTAGCACATTTCTATGATAAGATGCACAGACTGTTAAAAGTTCAATTAACGATTCATCCGATTTTGGCGAATAAATGAACAACTCAACCAGATTTTCGTCTAAACGATCAGCAGACATGCCAACGGTGCAATAACAAAACATGCCATGCCTCTTATTGGGAGGAAATTCTAAAACAAAAAAATCTGCATGCAACTTCTCCATAGGCCCTTTGTTTAGTTTCAAGCATTTACCTTCAATTCCAAAATAGTCCTCGTAATGTCTTGATAATTCTAAAAAGTATTTTGCAGTATTCAATTCTTTCATCCTTTCTTATCTAAAAAATGTTTTTTTTAATGCTTAATTGAATTTACTATATATTCTCTATTTGTAAGTAAATACTTTCAACTCTGTGCTGCTAATTTTGATTGCAATTGCTGCTGATTTTCTATTAAAAGATATTTGCGGGTATTTCTCAATGTTACCATAGAACATTGACGAGAGTTGCTCTCCGGAATTTATATGATCCAGTTCACATTCAATATCTCCAGTTTGAATATTAATGATTTTTGGATACTTAAAAGTATCCCAGGCCCTCTTCTCGTCAATAGCGAACAGGTTTCCAAATTCTCCCTTGACTTTTACAGGTGCGGTAAGCTCATTTGTCTTAAAACTCCAAACCGCAAGATTCTTTTGCGGCAATATTGGCTCATTTTCATCATCAAAAGGTTCTTCATCAGATGCTGCGATAAGTATTCTCTCGTTGTCAATGAATGTTGCTGAGTTAATCTCTGTTCCATATTTTGGAGAAATCGAGCTTTGGTCTAATAACAAGGGGTTGCTAAAGCATTCCGAGATATTGAATAATTCGACACAACTTAACGGATGCCAAACCCAACCACATACCATCAAATATCTGTTGTCGGGGCTAATTGACAGTCTCGAGTGAAAAACATCAGACGGGTCCCTGCCAGGTATGTCGGTAATGATTTCACCCGTTTCTACATCCTCAAAATCAAGTCGGCAGTAGTCAATTGGGCAATGGATCAAATATGTTCTTTGGTTAAATGTCAGAAACGCTGCTGGAAATTCATAAGCTTCTGCACAGTAGTACGTGCGATTGATTTCGCGAAGCATCTCCCCATTTTTTAATAATATTCCCTTTGTACCGAGTCGTTTGTAAATGAAAGCATACTGACCATCCAAAGAAGTAATAGACGCATCGAAACTGAATGGATAATGCCATTTTGCTATTCGACTCTGCTGTCCGTCCATGGGATACAATTGCCCCCCAGAAACCCAGTCTACAATATCATTATCAAGCCAATCAATTGCCTTTAAATCATCGGTTTTAATAGTCTGTTGTGTAATCGTAGCTGGCATAACTATATTAATGAGCAAAGTAAAGAATTATAATCCAGCTATTTCCCATCTGGCCATAACCGCTTGTAAGCTTCTGGCCAAATCTGACCGATCACCCATTTGTGCTCGAGATCTTCTTTCTTAATGAAGTCTTTAAAACTATAAACAGTTTTTATGTCGGGCACCACTCCTCTTCCGGAAAAATCAGTTTGAATAGGAATTTTAATCTGCATCTCTCCGAATTTCAAAAGCAGGCTGGTGTTAGGTAAGGAGAACTGAACAAATCGGCCTCCAATACAGCCATTTCTTCCTCCGCCAGTTTCCTGACCAATGATAGTGCCCCTTTTGATCGCCTGCAAACTCCCGGCAAGCAGACTGGCCGCGGAAAACGTACCTTCATTAGTATAAATGTAAAGCACCCCATCAAAATGATCGGCCGCCGGCTGTACGGGAGTTTTTGCCCCATAGTCAAGGTCGTCCTCCATTTTTCCAGCCTTGTTGCGATTAAATATTTCCGCGAAATAAGTTGGCTTATCAATTAAATAAGAAAATAGTTTGATCATATTTGAATGATCACCCCCTATATTACCCCGAAGATCCAGTTCCAAAGACCTAATGCTGTCACGCTTCAATTGGGCGAAAAAATCACTAAAAATATGATCGGTTATTTTATCAAAAGCTTTGACTCTTAAAATTGCAGGAGCGCCCTGCTGATTTTTTACTATAGCATGTTCAATCGTCGACCTTCCTCGAGGATCCGGATCATTAAACTTCCCTGACTCCCAAGAACTTGTAATGGTAACTGTGGAGCTGGTACCGCCCTCATCGAGCTGCAGCGATACTGTATCCAGGTATCCGTAATAGGCGGAATAGATATCCGAAAACATCGACTTCTTTAGCACGAAATATTTAAAGTGAGTACTATACCCATCAGCAGGCATCCCTCTTGTCAATACCTTAAGTATATCACGTGTAGGTTTTTTGTCAATGGCTACGATTTCCATTCCCCGCTTAATCCGTGGATCATGAGATCTAGCGATAAAAAGTTTATTACCTATGATCTCATATTCCAGTTGCTTTAACGGTAGCACTTTAGTGCCGTTGAATTTTGATACATCATTTTCATTTAGCTTATTTTGATCAAACAATAATGACATGTGGCCATCACCTATGTCAGCAAGAACACAGGCCAATTTGTACCTGAACTGAGCAAAGGATAGTGGTTCTTTGATTGATTTTGAGAGACTATCGAATTTGTAATCTAAACTTTTCTTGGTGATATACCAGTACAAAGCCGGATGATGATCTTCTAACTGGCGTTTAACAAAGCCGACATCCGCCTTTAGTTTCCCAGGATTATATTTCACATCAAACATGCTTGTTTTGTGTTGAGCCTTTGCTGAATATGAAATTATCAGGACCGTGCAAATGAAAACCATCGGGTACTTGGCTTTTGAGACTGCGTTCATAAGATTGATGACATTCTAGCACCGATGTTCAATAATCAGGTTAAGTGCTACATTTATATTAAGTTGGTATTATCTGTTAGCAATATAAACATTTTTATTTTGACCGGAGTTCACAAATTTTGAAAGAATTACGAGTATCTTCAATGCAAATCTCAATAGGCTATTTACTTCAATGAACCACTATTAATAGTAAATGAAAAAAATTATACGTAAATTTTGGACAATCAATTTACTGCTCAGTATCGCACTATTTATCATCTACAGAGTAGTTATTGCGGAATCAAAATCACCTGAGGGAAATGTATTTGAAAGCTTTTTATACATTTTAGATATCTTTTTAAATCTAAGTTTTTCAGCCGTATACCTTGCTGGAATGGTCATTTGCTCCCTGACATTTTTCCTGAATCTAATGACAACTATTAGAAATAACTACCTGCTATCATTCTTGTCATTCAGTGGACTTCCACTAGTGTGGGCCCTTTTTATCCTCATCAATGTAGCAATTGATATTTACTCTTACAATAAGAGCATTTTTACGACCCTAGGGATATTTTCAATAATCTACCTGTCCATCACAGCCATAGAATTTATAGCATTCAGGAAAAGGATTCAGCGAGAAAAAAATTCTTCTTAAGCGCTGACCTCAAGCTTATACCCCTTGCCCCGTACCACTACGATTTTGACGTTCGGATCAAGTTCCAGTTTTTTTCTAAGTTTTGATATAAACATATCCAGACTGCGCCCAACAATAACACCTTCATCTTCCCAGATCTCTTTTTGTAGCCGGCTTCTCTCTATAGTTTCATTGGGAGCACGCGCGAAAATGAGTAGTATCCGGCTTTCTGTTGCCGTCAGATCAACTGAATGTCCGCCGATGGTTAGTTTCCTGTGCGCTACATCAAACAATACCGAACCCAAAGCAATGGCGCCATCATGGTCAGTACGCTCGGGTGTGACTTTTCCTGGCTTAACAGACCTTAAAAATATAAAACCAACAAGCGCTAAAAATGGCAAGCTGCCCAGAAGATATCCGTTTTTTGTTGTATTTAGGCCCAGCGGTTTAAATTTGATGTTGATCATATAACATGCTTTGGGTTGCGTTCTTCCCATGCAGGCTACAATATCATCTTTCTTATTTTGCGATATGGCGTATCCATAGGCTACACTAGAATTTCCGCAATTCAGCACGTTTACCACATAATCGCGGGTAAGCGGATCCTTACCCAGCAAACCAGACGTAGTTTTTACCAGAAATTCCGGTTGAAAAGTAAGCTCATTCTCAAACCTGATCTGGTATTCATTTTCGTCGATCTTCTCAACCGGAAGTACTCTCGAGGTACTATCTCCAGACTGCAAAAGCAGTTCATGTCCAATCCGGCGCAGCAAGACTTCCCTTCTTGCGAAGTCAAAGTCGTCCCCATGGTCCATGCTAAAAGCCGCACAAATTACAGCAGTTAACAAGATTATCAGTCCGAACAGGTACTTACCTTTTCCAAAGACCAGGTTTCGACTAAGTTGCATAGTGTCAATTTTTTATTTACAAAGTTTACATTTTTATTTACAATCCAAATTCCCCGCAGCGAAAAACATCAAAGTAGATTCGCTGAATCAATTTAGATAAGATATGAAAAATAAAAGAAAGGTGTTCTGCTGCCTGACCATCGTGCTGGCAGGAGTAATCAACTGTCCCCTACAGGCCCAACAAAAAATCGGCACTCAAGATTCCCTTGAAACCCGCATTGTATCTGCTCAAGTACCCAAGGGCATCGTTCGCAGCATCAAGCAAGATAAAAAGGGCAATATCTGGATTACTTCATGGGAGGGTGTTTTCAAGTATGATGGCAAGTTGTTCAGCAATGTCACCAGTAAAGTAAGCTCCGCGCGCTTCTTCTCTGTTTTGGAGGATAGAAAAGGGAATTTCTGGTTCGCTTCTATCGGTTCTGGGGTTTATTACTACGACGGGAAATCCTTTCGAAATTATACAACTAAAGATGGGCTCGCCAATGACAGGGTCACCAATATTTATGAAGATAAATCAGGCCACATTTGGTTCGGTACTGAAAGCGGAGCGAGTCGTTACAACGCTAAATCCTTTCGAAACTTAAAAATGAGCGACGCCCCTCCCCACAATGAGACCGATTCTGTCCATATATCATTCTATCAGAATCAGATTCCAGAACTGCATTGGACGCACAATGATGTGAATGCCATCATTGAAGACAAAACGGGAAACCTTTGGTTTGCTACGAGGGGCCATGCCCGCCTTTACGATGGGAAAACGTTCAGCACCATTACCAATACAGATGGCCGCCCATTTACAAATGTGCGTTCGATGATCAAGGATAAAAAAGGCAATATCTGGCTCGGTGGTGCCGATGGTCTTTGGCGCTATGACGGTAATACATTTACCAATTTCAGCAAGAATTTTGTTGGCTATATCTATGAAGATAAAAGAGGCAACATATGGACCAGTTCAGAAAGTGATAAGGACAAAAACTGGGTACTCTTACGTTATGAGGAAAAGTCCTTGTTAGACAAGAATCCAGCGGCAACCGAAGTGGCAAGCAAAAGAATGATCTTTGGGATTCTAGAAGATCGTCAGGGAAACATCTGGTTTGGATCGATGGACGGCGTATGTCGTTATGATGGAAAATCCATTACGGACTTTAAAGCGCTCAAAATGGAATAATTATCACATCATAAAAACAAAAATCGGTATCTTGTTCGCTAAAAATACTATGCTCAAATATGTCTCCTTTCTGGCACTATGTTCTTTATCACTGATTTATAGATCTGAGGGCTTTGGACAAGAGGTAACCAAGCAGGTCTTTATAGATGCACGTCAGCTTACTATGATAGGAAAAGTACCTCATAATGGTTCCTCCTACCACCGTTTGGATATGGCTGCAATTAAAGATCTTCCTAAAGCGGTGCAAGTTTTAGCTACGAAATCTGCGGGTCTGGCCATCAGCTTCCAGACCAACAGCTCTAAGATATCTGCAAAATGGTGTACGGGAGCTGGAGGTCCGACAGATAATATGACAGCTATTGCCTTTGAGGGCATGGATTTGTATATCAAACGAGATGACCGCTGGCAATATGCCGGTGTTGCCCGCCCAAAGGCCCACGATTGCAATACGGTCGAAATCGTCGCTAACATGGCTCCGGGAGAAAAAACATGCTTACTTTTTCTCCCCACCTATGATGAGACGATATCGCTTCAGATTGGTATCGATTCCGCGGCCACAATCGCGCCGGCCAGTAACCCTTTCAAAAAAAATATTATTATTTATGGTTCCAGCATTGTTCAGGGAGCCTCTGCAAGCAGACCTGGTTTAGCTTACCCGGCAAGACTTTCTAGGGAAACAGGTTTAAATTTCATTAATCTTGGTTTCAGTGGCAATGCCAAAATGGAAGCCAGTGTTGCGAATTTAATTTCAAATCTGTCCATGGATGCTTTGATTCTCGATTGTGTGCCCAATCCATCGCCAGAGGAGGTCTTAGCGCGAACAGCCAATTTCGTAACCACTATTCGCAAAAAGCATCCTAAAATACCCATCATCGCTATACAAAGCGTCGCGAGGGAAATGGGAAATTTTAATACTCAGGTTGCTGATCGGGTATTATTAAAGGACAGATATTTCGAAACAAAAATCAAGAAGCTGCAAAAGCAGGACAAAAACTTGTACCTCATTTACGCGGATGGCCTGTTGGGTAACGACCAGGAAGGAACTACGGATGGCATACATCCCAATGACCTGGGATTCGACAGGATGCTCCACAAGATCCGGCCAGTGATTGTAAAGATTCTTAGTCGTTATGGGATCTAGGCCAATCGTGAATCTCGGGCTTGGCGTTTAATAAAAAATCATTTTCAACCATTGGCCGCTCTTTTTGAATGAAGTGACAAATATCTTAATCTCCTTTAATTGGAGATTAAGATATAACTTGGCTTGTATTTTAAACGTGGCAGAAGTTAATTTATATCCCAAAAATACGCAGGGTAAAATACCTAAAATCATTAATACCCAAAACCAGATAGGGTTCACAGCCGACAACCATAGCCAACCCACAACCAGCATTATTAAACCACCAACTAACAGATTTTCTCTTACCTCTCCTCCAATCTTTGTGGTAAATATTCCACCTGAACAACAGCTAACCCACACGCACATAAGTTTGATGACAAATTGAGAAATATTGGTGGCGGCTAATTCCTGATTCGTAAATATTTCCAAAGATGACGCGAACAACCAGCCTTGTATCTTTGCAAAGAGAGAACTCAATAACCCTATCGTTCCGAATCCTACTATCACGGAAAGTATCTTTCTAAAATTCATGATTTAATTGAGTTTAAAATTCAATTGGTCTTCTGTTAATACAATTGGATCGGTCATTATTTTTTTCACTTCGGCATCAGACGCAGCTCTGAATGAATGGATAAACTTGGTTAATTTTTCTTCACTATCAGGGATAAATGATGCCGAATTATTTTTTGCATTTCCCTGAAATTTCTGAATGATAGGTTGCATGATGGTATCATAGTTGGAACAAGCCGTTTTTAGATCGTTTGGATTTTCATCAATAAAATGAGCCAAGGCTTTTGCTCCGTAAATGGATAACGATGCCCCCATTCCCGATAGTGCAGTAGGGCAATAGCCCGCGTCTCCCAATAAAACCACATTACTGTTTACTAAAGTGGGTGAATTTATCATGCCCATTTTATCAATAAACATAAGGCCATTATCCGCGAAACCATCTAACAAATGTTGTACTTCTTCATTATATCCAGTAAAAGATGTTCTTAGTATTTCACTGGCTTTGTTTTGCATGGATGCTAAATCTCCTTTATCATGTATATAGCACTGAATGGCTATTTCATCGGAAGCAATGGGATAAATAGACAGCATCTTATTCACATCGATATAAATATTGAATTTGCCGACCTCGTAAGAATGGTGTTCTTTCAATCGTCCGCCCATATAAAGCACGTTAAAATCCTCCAGCGTACTTTCGGGAAAATAATTTTGTCTTGTTGTAGAGCGTAACCCTTCTGAAACAATAAGCAGGTCAGCCTCCAACTCGGTTTGGTTGTTGAGTAAGATTTTGATTTTGTTTTCATGATACGTTAATTTTTCAACAGAGGATGAAAAAAGAATATTCACTTCATCCTTTAGGTCATTGTATAAAACGTGATGCAGTTCGCCTCGTGTTATCAATACCGAACGCTCAATGTTCTCGTTCATTTTCTCATAGCTAAGGCCTTTTATAATTGTATCGTTTGATTCCCTGAAATTCACAAATTCCGATGGTGATGATGCTTTCTGCAATTGTTCTGCTAATCCTAATTCATTCATAATACGAACCCCAAAACTCTTGAGCGAAATAAGAAAACCAGATTTACTGAATGATGCAGCTCTTTCCAAAACAGTTACTTTATGACCCTGTTTGCTCAATAGTTTTGCAGCAGTTAGTCCGGCGATGCCTCCTCCTGAAATCACAATATTTTTTTTCATTGTTTCTAAACTTTAATTTATACTGCAAATCTATTTTTACATTTACAGATAAAATAGTCCAAATTAAACCAATAATAGTCCAATAGATTATGTTTGATGAAAAAGGTAAAATGAGACGACTTGCTGAGAAACTCGGCCTCTCCCTAGCTTCTATTGAAGAAGAAATAGAACTTTTGCATTTCAACCAATTGAACATTGTGGATTTGATGCCCGAGATGTTACTAATGGTTCGTTCCTTAATTGCCAGCCGGACTTTTACTTACAAAAGAAAACCAATTGGGGTAATAGAGGAAGGATTGCTCATTTCGTTTCAAAATATTTTTATTACGGAAGGAACAGGTAAAGCAATTGGTACAAGAGCATTGAACAATCAGCCACATGTTCGCATTATGCCTTTGCATGTAGAAAGCGATGTGGTATTTCCCAGAGATGTTCACGTCCAGCAAATCACAATTTTAGTCGAACTGGAATACCTGAAACATTTTGTCGGAAATGATGCAGATCGATTGTTTTATCTTTTTGATGTAGAAAAAACCTTTTGGATAGAAGAATTTATGTCACCTGAAATGTCTGATTTGGTTGCTCAATTGGCCAATCTTCCAACAGAAAACATTTTATCGCAAGCCTTTTATAGGTTAAAATCACTTGAACTTATTTATTGGCTTTTCAGCAATTTATTAAAAAGGGAAAAAACAGAACACCACCATCTTAGTAACGCTGAAATTGATACAGTTTATTTGGTTCGAAATACGATAGAATCAAACCTGGAAAAACCGCTCACAAAAGATGAACTGGTAAAACTTAGTGGTATAAATGAGCTAAAATTAAGAAGGATATTTACACAAGTTTTTGGGAAGGGAATTCACGAATATTACAATCATCTGCGTATGCAAAAAGCGGCAAGCCTATTAAAGCAAGAAGCTCTCTCAGTTTCAGAAGTCGGCTATCGATTAGGATTTAGCAATTTGAGTTATTTCGGAAGATTATTTGAAAAACACTTTGGATTAAAACCAAAGAAGTGGAGTGATAAAAATAAAATCTAAACTTTTTATCGCATTTTAATATTACCAAACACTGCCACACAACGCCAATGGTTGCCTAATCCTTACAGCCACTTAATAGAGCCTTTTAATTTACACCACTTTGCCTTACTCACCCAATCGCTAACAGAAGTTTTGTGAAAACGTGCGAAATTTGAAAACCTCTAAAAGCAAAAACATTTTGATAGTCTTTGCTGGGTCCCTCTGGGATTTTTTGCTCGCGCTGGCTTTGTGCATCCCGCTCAAGATAAAGTTCGAACCGGGCCAACGCTTCTGTTCGAACCCCAGTGGGATTAAAAAAAAAATCCCCCGACTTTCGTTGGAGGATTTCTGTGATCCCGCTGGGATTCGAACCCAGGACCACTACATTAAAAGTGTAATGCTCTACCAGCTGAGCTACGGAATCATAGTTCTTTACAGAACACTATCAAACATTTCCGTCTGATTTGTACAAATATAGCGCTACAGCCTAAACAACGCAAATTATTACCCTACAAATTCTGTAGTGTACAGATTCTAAGCCTGATATTTATCAGGTGGTACGATTATAGCTGACCAAAACGTCGAAGTAAGCCCATAAAACATGAGTATAAATGCAATCAACCCCGTAAACGGCAAAATCATAAAATCTTACAAAGAAGCAACTGAAGACACGGTACGCCGAAAAATCGAACAAACACATAAAGCCTGGATCAACTGGCGGGAAAGTAGCTTTGAGGACAGAACCCGCCTGATGAACAGTCTCGCAGCGCAACTACACAACCAAAGAGACAGTCTAGCCAATTTAATGGCCCTGGAGATGGGAAAACCTTTAAAAGACGGATTGGCCGAAATAAACAAATGCCAGGGAGTCTGCGAATATTATGCGAGCAATGCCGCCGCCTTTTTAAAAGACCAGCAGGTGGAAACAGAGGCGACAAAAAGCTATGTCAGTTTTCAGCCTTTAGGTATAGTATTGGCCATCATGCCCTGGAACTTCCCCTTCTGGCAGGTATTTCGCTTCCTTGCCCCTGCCCTAATGGCTGGTAATTGTGGATTGCTCAAGCATGCTTCAAATGTGCCCGGATGTGCAATGGCCATTGAGCAACTGATTAAGGATGCCGGATTCCCTGATCATGTGTTTCAAACCTTAATGATTGGCAGCAGCGCCGTCAATAAGGTAATTGCACACCCATCGGTAAAGGCAGTAACCCTCACAGGAAGCACCGAGGCTGGAATAAAAGTAGCCGGACAAGCTGCCGGACTCCTTAAAAAGACCGTACTGGAACTCGGAGGCAGCGACCCCTATATCATTTTGGAAGATGCGGATCTGGAATCTGCGGCTGAAATCTGCGCCAGCAGCAGGTTGATCAATAATGGACAAAGTTGTATCGCAGCCAAAAGATTCATTCTGGTTAAGAAAATAGAGCGAGAATTTACAGAACTGTTTCTGGAAAAGATGAATGACCGTAAAACGGGCGACCCATTGGAAGCCTGCACAGATCTGGGCCCCATGGCCAGAGCAGATCTTCGAGATGAATTGCATGCCCAAGTACAACGAAACATCACCATGGGCGCTAAATGTCTGCTAGGCGGCCAAATACCAAACCACAAAGGAAAACACGCCTATTATCAGCCTACCGTATTAAGTGGGATGAAAAAAGGAATGCCGGCCTATAGCGAAGAAATGTTTGGTCCCGTCGCTACCCTACTCAGTGCCCGCGACACCGAACATGCGATAAAAATTGCGAATGATACCTCATTTGGACTAGGTGCTGCGGTATTCACTTCCGACAAGCAATATGGCGAAGAGATAGCCAGAACAAAACTGCAGGCGGGATCTTGTTTTGTGAACTCCCTGGTGAAGTCGGATCCAAGACTGCCTTTTGGCGGCATCAATCAATCAGGTTATGGCAGGGAATTGAGCGCATTTGGTATTCAGGAGTTTGTAAACATCAAGACGGTCTACATTAAGTAAAAGTAGTTTAGACGATGACTCGTCGTGGATTTACTTGAATAATGCCCGCAAACTAGCCGTACCGCATTTGCGGCCTCCGCTCTTGGCTGCTGCTGTTCCCTACTATTTAGCATGCCTGATGCAATGCGTGAATTTTTAATATCCAAAAAATGCATAACAATAGCCCAACTGATCTTTCACTAAAATCAACTTTTGTGAACAGTGACTTTAAGGTTCCCAGTGGATAGCCTACCTTGTAAGCAGCCGTTTCAAGATTTCTACAGAATGTTCTAGTTCATTAAAATTAGACGAAGCAAAACCAAGCCGTGTTGAATTTGCCTGATAAAAGTGCGAACGATGAATTCTGCCATCAGAAAAAGAAAGGTCCTTTTTACGAGCATCTTGTGTAAGTTTATACATATCAATAGCTGGATCGAAAGTTGTCCACACAGCCATACCACCTTCTGGTAAGATAAAATTCAGGTAGCTGTTTAATTCGTTTTTTAGTAAATTACATAAAGTATCGCGTCTTTGCCGATAAAGGCGGAGCGACTTGCGCAAATGGCGCTGAATAATGCCATTTTGCAATAGTTCGGCCATCGCATTGTCTAACATGGTATCTCCCTGTCGGTCTACAATCCGCCTTAGCTTAGCAAGTTGGGCGATCACATTTTCAGACCCAACCAAATAGCCTACTCTAAAAGCTGGTGATATTGTCTTAGTGAACGACCCAAAATACAAAACCATGCCTTCCTCGTCTGCGCTGGCTAAAGGTGATAATGGTTTGTTGAGGTAATGAAAGTCATAGTCGTAATCATCTTCAAAAATAATAAAGCCATATTTTGAGGATAATTGCAAGAGCTTTATCCGCCTTTCGGCCCTTAAGCTTACACTGCTGGGGTAATGATGGTGAGAGGTAACATAAACCATCCTTACAGTCTTCATCTTACATATTTGTTCCAAATCGTCTGTATTGATTCCATAATCATCTACCACTATTTGTAATAAATTAGCTCCAGTCTGCAAAAAGATATTATTTGCGCTTGTCCATCCTGGTGTACCCACTACTATATTGTCGCCTGGCCTTATTAAGGCTGTACTGGCCAAATATAAGCCCATTACGGTGCCACGTGTAATCAAGATGTTATCTTTAGTCACTTTCATTCCACGGGTTTCACTAAAGTAAATCGCCAATTGTTCTCTTAACCAGGCTGAGCCCTGTGGGTCTTCGTATCCCAAACGATTATAGGAGTTACCCATAATCAACTGTGTACGATAGGCTCTGGATAAGTCATGCAATGGTGCGAGGCGAGGATCAGGAAAGCCATCATCCAGATGGTAGCTGGTATGTTCCTTAATAAACTTGCGTTCTAAATGAGCGGCTTGTTCAAAATGAAAACCCGCGGTTAGTAAAGAATCTCTGGTGTTTTGAATTTTTTTCCCAAACTTCTCAGGCTTAATTACGGGTAAATGGCCTGCTACAAAAGTGCCGCTTCCTGTTTTACTTTCCAGCCAACCTTGGACAATTAGATCGTCATAAGCTCTAATCACGGTTTTTCGATGAACGGAAAGTAATTGAGCCAAATGTCGAGAGCCAGGTAATTTCGTTGCAGGTTGAAGGATACCTTCTATAATTGCGTCGATTAATTTTTTGGATAATTGAACATATAGCGTTGTACTGGTGCCTTTGTTTAAATTAAGGGTAGAGAAAAATGGGTGCATAACCGGACTACTTGTTTTGTAAAAATTGGATGATAATAGGCCTCCAATAAAAATACAATTTTGTTAAAAAGAAAATATAATGAAAAAAACAACCAATCACCTCATCCCAAGCCGGGTAGCAAAACGGGCAAGTTTTGATGCTGAAAATATCTATCCAATATTGGATGAAGCCCTGTTCTGTACCATAAGTTACGCCATGAACAATAAGCCCTATTCTATTCCAACGTCATTTGTGCGTTATGGAGATAAGATTTATATACATGGTTCCGTAGGGAGCCATTTTATTCGGGAATTGGATAAGGGGATACCAGTTTGCATTACTGTTATGTTAACTGATGCCCTTGTGGTTGCCAAATCGGCACTGAGCCACTCTGTAAATTATCGGTCAGTAGTGATATTCGCTACGGGGGAAAAGATAGAGAATGAAAAGGAAAAGCTTGAATCCTTTGAGTGGCTTATTGATAAGGTAGTGCCAGGCAGCTGGAATTATCTTCGTCCGATAACGGAGAGTGAGATACGCCGAACAGCGGTTCTGGCATTTAACCTGGCGGAGGCATCGGCGAAAATTAGGGAAGGTATGCCTAATGATGATGCAAAAGATAAATTGTTACCGATATGGTCGGGTATTATTCCGTTGCAAACCTCAAGACTACAGCCAATAGCGGATGAAATAAGCCAGCAAATTCCGGTTCCCGATCATTTAAGTCATATAGGGAATAGTTAAGATGCCGATAAGCTGGCCGTCCCGCATTTACGGCCTGCGGAACAGCCTCCGCTCTTGGCCGTCGCTGTTCCCGCTTTTGGCATATAAGGAGAGGCCAGTAACAGAAAACTACAGTTCGTCGGGCTTGAACCCAATTCGTGTCCTTTTCCGCGCTGGCCGTTCCTGTTTCTCCAGCAGTTCCACTAATGCTTTGATTTTTTCATTGTGGGTTTTAATGGCCTCTAGTATAGTGTGTGCTTTTTCTTCTTTGCTCAAGAATTTGCATTAAACATAAAGAACGACGCACATTTTATACGCGATTTCATGCATATTTTGGTAAAACCCGTAAAAGCAAAAACCCTGCTAATCGTGCGATTGCAGGGTTTCATACATTTTGATTGTCTTTGGTGTGATCCCGCTGGGATTCGAACCCAGGACCACTACATTAAAAGTGTAATGCTCTACCAGCTGAGCTACGGAATCATTGTTGTTTTCAAAACAATTACTTTAAACATTGCCGTCTAAAGTGGTGCAAAGATAGCATTAGCATAGACATGATGCAACTTATTTGTTGTTTAGGGCCGTATAAAGCTGATTCCTAGCGGATTTATTTCTCGAATCCCAAACTGACTCTTGTTAATTTGGTATAAAATCCTCGTTAAACCTAACACAAGACCTATTATTGTACTTCCACTATACCAAGATACTGACTGTTACTGCGCCGCTTTCTATCCTCAGACACAAAGGCCAGATACACATGCACCTGTTTGCCAGAGAACACATGGTTAAGCTGGAACACAAATTGCTTTTTCTGTACATTTGCGGCGGCGGTATCGTATTCGGCTTTACCTCCTTCGATATCATAAACCACTACCATTGCGCGGTCGTCATATGCAAAGTTGCCTCCCTCCCATTTAAAAGTCACCGTATTTGCACTTTCTGAACTGGCGCTAGCCTCAGGCGCCTGATCCATATCCCCATAACTCACGAGTGCCAAAGCAGGATCCACATAGAAACCGGACGCACCTTCTTTGACTGCATTCTTGTTGTTATAAGATTTTGCCGCATTAAACCCTTCAAATTTTGGATCATAATCCTGAAAGCCGACCCGTAGAAAAGGCGTCAAGGCTTGTAGCCAAGGCTGCGTAACCGCAAACTTATTCTGATTTTTCAATTCGTTTTCTGTGCTAGGCACACTCCTAGGATCCGCTACCCCCCTCATGATGTCTTGACCTTTCAAATTATAACCGACCACTGAAGCCACTTTACCTTTGAAACCTCCTAAAATTCCATTTCTAATGATTGCCATTATTACTAATAGTTAATAAATTAATAAACGATTTATATGCTACTATAATTAGACAGGTTTTTAACAGAGAGACAACTCGAAGTTAACAGGTATTTGCCCCTGTTATCCCCCTGTTAAGTCCCTGTTATTCCCCTGTTATATCCCTGCTACTTATAAGCTCATCTTCTACCATTACAGAAGCTCGTTATAGGAAGATATTTACTTGATTAAGTACCATTTTACAGCAGCTTATTGCTAAGGTAATCACAAAAATTGCCCTATACAATAATCAATTTCACAACTATGAGTTTTTAAAATATGAATATAATAACGTTCCAATCACTCTTTTGAAAATTTAATATACTGATATCAAAGGACGTATGAGATATTCGCAACAATTTATCGTAAATGATATGATAAACATAAAAATAATAATACCTTTGCGCTTCTTCAATCGAAGACGATTCCGTAGCTCAGCTGGTAGAGCATTACACTTTTAATGTAGTGGTCCTGGGTTCGAATCCCAGCGGGATCACGCGATGGGACAAGACAGATAAATCCTGACTTGTCCCATTTTTATTTTGGACAAAATCGGCCAAATCACGGTTAATTTGCGCCATTAGCACAACAACATCACTCAACTTAGTGGTTCGAAGTAAATTTTCGCTGTAGACCAGATTTTCCTTGAAAATTAACCTGAAAATGCGAAGCTTAAGTTCCGAGGCGACCCTCAAATAGACCCTGGAAATTTGGTTCAAACAATCCGCCGCACGCTCCAAAATCACGCTCAGATCTTCAAATAACTTATTTTCCGCCATTTTTTTGACAATCAGTTCGTCCATTTTTCCCTCCGCTGTCGCTTTAATTTTTTGGAATTCCTGCGGTTCGATGTGTCCTTCCACCATTAGCATCTTTCCACGCTTTATTTTTTGTTCCAGACTTGTAATTTCAGCATCGATTGCAGAATCATGATTACGAAAAGCAGCAGCCTGGGCACCTGAAAGACCAGCTACCACTACCTTAAATAATACGCTGATGGCCGATGGAATTTTATAGCTGTCCAGCAGCGCTGTAAAAGCATCATTGATCGCGGTTGAATTCGCGCGGAACGTGCATCCATCATAGCAATGGTAATAGTAATAATATTTCGACCGGCCTTTAGAAGCACTACCGGTAAGCTTCTTACCGCATTTCACGCAGGTCAGGCTTCCCCGTAAGAAAAAGTTATCTGGCTCCACCATTTTTGCTGCATACTCAGAGGTAGGCCTTCCCCGGTTTTCCAGGACATGCTGAGCTTTGTAGAAAAGCGCCTCTGAAATTAACGGCTGATGTTGGCCCATGTAAAAACTGCCCGCTTCCTGTTTGGTGGCAGGAACCCAAATTTTGCCACAATAGACCGGGTGTTTGATCGCATTCCAAAAAGTGTTCTTCGAACAATTCAAGCCTTGTTCCAAAGCACGCTTCCATATTTGTTCGGTATTGTAAACACCTTCCGCCAGCGAATTGAACACCCATTTCATCACGATAGATTTCTTCGGATGCGGGACAATTGATTTCTTGCCGGTTTCTGAAGTGACATTCACATAGCCCAGCGGCGCCGTCCCCATCCATCGTCCCTCCTTTTTCGCCCGGCGCATTCCGCCGGTGACGTTCAACGCACGGCGGTCATTTTCTACCTCGCCCGAAGTGAGGTAGATGGCCAGCATCATCTTATTTTCAGGGATGCTCAGATCAAGCGGTTGTTCGATCGCCTGGGGCTCAACCAGCAATTTTCGTAGGACACCGATCATCTGATAAGCATCCGGCGCATTCCGGCTGAACCGATCCCACTTGGTGAAAAGCACAAAATCCGGCCGCTGCTTTTTAACTTTCAATTTCTTGAGGTAATCACCCCAGGCCGGACGGTTAAACGTCTTGGCCGAATAATCTTCATTGATGACTGTGCCAACGGTCAAACCATTGATCAGGCAATAGGTGCGCAGCACCTCTTCCTGGTAACGGGGCGAGTAACCCTTCTTCTGTTCGTCTGTACTCACCCTGATGTATAAATCTGCAATTTTCATAAGCGTAAATCGTTTATGGAGAACTTTGAATATCAGCAGCTAATTTGCAAGATTTATGCCTCATTTGCCAAATGAATCAGCACGATATCAGCCATTTCATATAAAAAATCCAGGATCAGGGCAGCCTGTTCCTCGCTGACCTCAAGACCATTGTCCTTTAAAATCTCCACCGCCTCCGCGGCAGACAATCTTTTTTGCTTTTCCAATACAGTATAGAATTAAATAAACGTGTATTACACGGCTATCACTTGCGTAACGAAAATATTAACCGCTTACCTAATAGCTAATTAGCCAGCTCAGGCACAGAATTTGCACATGAATTGCAACGGGATAAACAAAACCAAACTGTCATGAAAACCATTATGCTCTTTTTTATCACCACGGTGATCAGCACCGGTGCGTTGCTTGCTTCATTAACCATGAAAAATGCGTTCATAGGAACGGCTGTTTCCTTCACAGTAGTCACACTTTTCCTGGTATATCTCGGCGGGAAATTCAGGCGTCAGGCCAGGCAAAAACAAAGAGAGCGCCTGTTTTACCAGTATTTTGTTGACCAGCGCAACAGACGCTCCACATTTTACTAATCAGCGCCGTCTAGACTCTACCTCAGAGAGATGCCTTTCTTTCCCAAAATTCAGCACATCCAGTATCCGGATCTGACTGGTATTGAAAGCGATGTACTCATTCTGGTAATCTCCCAGATCTGAAACAATCCCATCATAACCGGCTTTCCTGAACGCAAGGTTAGCTTCCTCGGTATTCAATGCATCATACATATCCGCAATCTCCCCCAGATCAATTTCCCGATTCAAAAGGGAAAGCGCTGCGCGCGGATTCAGCGTCCTTTCAAAGATCACCTCACACAACACAGGCGCCTGTTCAAGCGTAGAAAATATCCCATGGATTCTCAGATCCAGCGGCTTGGAAATCGAGACTTCAGCGGTATACACCTTAGGACCGAACAGCAGTGCATTCTCCGGCTTGTCCGCAAAAAAGAAACCATGAAGGGTATTCTCCCAACCAGTACTGCTGCGCTTAAACCTATCGTCAAATTCCGAAAAATCATAATAGGAGCCGTGGTAGAGCAGCTCCGGTATTTCTAAATCCATAAATCATATGCTATTCTGACCAGACCATTTCTCTTAGCCATTCATCAAAGCATCGGCACATTCGATCTGGCAGTTCTGCAACCGGATTGCCAGCAGCTCGGTGAATCCCTCCTTATGTTGCTGTATCTTCTGGGCAGTGGTATTGCCGGACTTATCGTAGCCCCAGGTCCCGTCCAGCATCGCACTGGAGCTTTGGGTACTGAGCACCCAGACCGCCCAGGCACGCTTGAGTTCTGAAAACATATTCGGGTGCTGGTAAATCACCCTAGCTTTGCGGTGCATATCCCGGCTGTGCAGGCTGATGCGAACGTCCTTTTCCAAACTCACAAAATCTTCCTTGGCTACCCTATAAAAATTGATCAGCTCCCTGTTCACATCGTTGATCACCTCAATCACTGATGACTTTTTCGCAAAAAACACGGCCACAAAGGGCTCACAATAGACGGTATGTTTAGGAATCAGTGAGACAATTGCAGCGGCAAGATTCTGCTTGCCGCCGTAATAACTGATCGGGGTAACCGGACTTTCGCATGCGAAATCTATTAACGTCCCAATTTTTGCTTTGCCTCCTCCGCAGGATCCTGCTCCCAGGGCTGCTCCTGCTGCGCTGAAAGATTTCCCTCATCCCTTTCCACAACCTGACCCGAAGCCGGCTTACTCTGGCGCTCAACCTTGTCCGGAAAAATCTGCCAGTCTGGAATCGCATTCAGCCCTTTGTCATAAACATCCAGCGAACGCGACTCAGGCCTTGCAGCGATATAAACCGGAAAGATCTGGTCATACAAGCGCATGTCCGCTTTAAAGAGCTTGCCTTTACTCAAATCCTGCAGCGCCATTTCCCGGATACTGTCAGAGGCCAGGTTGGTGAAAGGATACTTGTCCAATGCAGCACCCAGGTCATAGCCATATTCCGGGTAAAACCTGCGCATCGGATGCTGATCATAGGCATCCAGCACATCCAGCGAAAGTTTCATCCAGATCTTCCTGGCCTCCTGCGGAACTTCAACGCCCTCCTTGCGCTGGGGCAATACATTCTTTTCAATCGCGAAGCCGGATAACAAACGGTATGCCTGCCAGGCAGTGATCCGGTGGTCACGCTCCAGGTCAAAAGTATGGGTACGGGGCGTCACCTCCATCGGCTTGTACAGCGACACCCGGTAATCGTTCAGGAACACAGAATCTGAGCTCTTACTTTTGTTAAAGTTGAGCTGGTACTTCACAATATCCCTGTTCTGGCTGCCCAGGATTTTCGCCTCGTCTGACAGGTAGGCGCTGCTCATACCCAGTGAAAAGGTATTGAAATCTTTTTCCAGCGCCTGCTGCAGCACCAGGTTCAAATGCTTGCCAAAACCCAGGTTGTCCAGCAGCTTTTTGAGATACTCAAAATTATTCTCATTCATAAATTAGTACTTAAAACATCCGGAGCTGGCTGTCCCGCGCTGGCGGCTCTTAGCCGATCTCTCTGGCGAAATGCTCCCCGACGGCCACTACAAATTCAGCAATGCTCCGGTAAGGCGTTTCTTTCAGGTAGTCGGTATGGAAAAAATGCGAGCGGTAACCGGTGGAACTGATCAGACCGGGCTCCGCGCGGAATTCAATATGCCCAAACATCGGGTCTTTACCGTCTCCTTTCGGCTCTGGCCACCAGAAACGGTAATTCACCTTAACCGGACAGTCAAACACCAGGACATCCAGCTCCAGATTTTTTTTAAAATAATCAGGGATCATGCGTCAAAACGCTTAGCGCAAAGGACGGCGCGCCTCGCGTTCCAGATCCTGGAGGTTGATCTGCGGCACATCCTTCTTATGTTGCCAGCGTTCCATAGCTGCAAGCCCCATCTTGAACCCGGCAGTATATTCGTCTTTTTGCTCATGCCCCTCGCCCATCACACTCCTGATCCCGCGGACCAGCAGGTAAGAAATCCCTCCGTTGAGTAAAACCGATAAGACCAAAGCTTTCCGGTCAGATCGCAGACCGCTGGGCTCAGAAGCCCGGTGCTGAAAGACCGTGCCATCAGGAAGTTCAACGGTAAGCCCTTTCCGAAAGGCTTTCTTCTGTTCCGGGGTGAGCGCCACACCATTTACGTGTTCGGGTACCTGGATTTGCGAAGGATCATAAGAGATGAACTCCCTGGTCTGCGGATCATATTCAAAAACCAGCTTTTTGTATTTCCCATCGCCGCCCTTAACGGACTTGATCACAATCGCTGCATGTTCGCCCGTTAGCTGCTCAATCTCGTTTTCATCGAGCTGGGTATCTCGCTGCACCTGGTGGTGGATGGGATGCGCCTGCAGGCTGACCCAGCCAGCTTCCGATCGCTGAAGCGATAATTTGACATCCAGGCGCTTGATCAGGAACCCGTCCGCCTGGACATTTTCCAAAGTCAGCAGTTCCGTTCTTCTCCCGGAAAGCAATGCCTGGAGGTTCTCCAGGGACAGGGAGGGTTTGCCATTTTTCCATAGGCCGACCCGCACCAGGTCATCCACCGGAAGTTCCGATTCTAAAAATAAAGGTTTCATAATTAGTAAGTAAGGTTAACGTTTCAGACCATAGGCAGCCGGCAGATCCGGCTCCTGGTCAAATTGTTTGGCAAGGGATTCCGGTACATTCAGTACCGGTTTTTCAGACTGAACAGCTTTCGCCTGGACCAGAGAGGCATAAAGGCCATCAGACCTGGAAAGGGTAAACTGGACCCCGGTACCCAAATCTTCCATGCGGAAACGACCCTGTTTGAGCAGCGCAGCTACCCTGAACACGGTGTCTTTATAACTGATCTCATCCATCACCTGAAGCCCTTTCGATGGCGCCAAATCAGCCTTCACCAAATCCACAGTACGATCCTCCTTCAGTTCCAGCTTGCGCTCGAAATCCATCAGGTAATTGAAGATCTTCTCCGCATCAGCCGCGGCAGCATGGATCTCAAAAGGCGTATCCGTCAGGATTTTTACCCATTCCTTCACGTAAGCCGCGTGCTGGCCCGGATCATGGCCGATCTGCAGTTCCTGCCCGATCAACAGCGAAGCGATTTCCGCCCGCAATTCCTCCCGGGCATAGCCTTCAGAACCAAACCGGTTCATTAGGCTCCGGTCCAGACGCGAGGAATGTCCGCTCCAATGTCCCAGCTCATGCAATAAAGTCGCGTAATATTTATCCGGCGAGCTGAACTGCGCCTTCATCGGCATGGTGATCTGGTCCGCCAACAGACTGTAATACGCCCGGTCGCCCGCCTGGAGCCTGACATCCGCCCCCGAACTGTTTACCAGCTGCTCTGCCCTTTCCAAAGGATCCCAGCCCAGCTCGCCCGGGGCAACTACTTTGAGTTCCGGGATACCATCAATCTGCCGGGCATTAAAGACCTTGGCATGGTTGATGATCGGTTTCTCCAGTTTGACCAGTTCCTTTTTAGGCTTCCCCTCACTGTCCAGAACAGGCTTACCCTGTTCATCTCTTTTTTCCCGCTCCTGGTAAAACCGAACATACTGGATGGTCGTCCCATGCTCGCCTTTTCTGACCTGCCAGTCTTTGGAAGCAGCCTGGTTATAGGTCATCCAGCGGGGATCATCAAAACCTGCCAGCAGCAGCGAAAAGGTATTGATCCCCTTATACCTGTTCCCGGAGATCACATTGTAAGGGAGGCGGAATGCCGGAGCCCCGGCAGCAGTCCAGGGTTTCTGCCAGGGCGCCGTACCCGCCTTGAGCTGATCAATTAGCTTCTCAGCAACCTGGACATGCAGCGCCTTGGGCGCTTCTTTCTTAGTCCTCATCCTGCTCCTCCTCTAAAAAATAATCCTCCTCAGGAAATTCATCCGCGTAATCCACGCCATATGTGGCAGCCTCTTCAGGAGTGAGCTCCATCTCCTCTCCCTCAGCGAGCAGCTGCATTTTGCGCTCCAGAGACCGGTAATATTGCCAGTCGCCAGCGTCATAAGGATTGTTCATCATAAAAAATTAAAATTCAGCTATGGCCCAGACATCAAACCCTTCAGGAAATGCAGCGGATGCAGGTATCGCCCGCGGTAGCTGACAGACAAATGCAAGTGCGGACCCGTCACCCGCCCCGAATCCCCGCTCAGCCCAAGCAACTGTCCGGGATAAACCTGCTCATGGGCAGACACCAGACAAGCAGCAAGGTGCCCGTAAGTGATCTCAAGGCTATCCGTTTTGATCCGGATATAATTCCCCAGGAAAGCCTGATAACCGATATCCGACACCACAGCCCCGCAAATCGCATAAACCGGTTCAAAGCGCGCGGCCAGATCGATGCCGCTGTGAAAATCAGTCCCACCGGTAACCGGGTGAACCCGTTCCCCGTAGCTGGAAGTCAGCCGGAGCGAAGGCAATGGCAGGCAGTATTGAGCGGAGACCAAATTTGGGATCCACACGGTAAAAAACAGCATCAGCAAGCACCACAAATACATTAAGCACATTTTCACCTCCCCATTCCAAGACTTTTGCCCTGCTGTAAGTCTTGGCCGTAATTCAGCTCCAGCACCTGCGACAGCGGTCGCGTCGCAAAGTCCAGCGCAGCAGCACTTGAGCTGAGTGCCTGGAATGCTTCCCGGACCAAGCGCGGACTGCCGGAGTCCTGGTACATACTCAGCCGGAGCAAATTTTTGAAATCCCCGACTTCCAGCTGTTGGACATTGTCCAGCAAATCGTGGTAGAGCTCCTCACGGGATTTCAAAGCCAGCAAAGCATCACTCTGGTACCTGCCTGCAGCTTTATCCCCAAAAGCCACCAGGATGGTATCACCGGCCAGATCAGCAGCCGAAATCGTACCCACCACACCCCTCATCAAAGACGGATCCTGGGTAAGCCGGGGATGCACCATTACCGGTACTCCTAAAAGTTCATCCATAATTAAATAGGTTAAAGAAATTACTGCTACAAGCCCGGCCGCATCGAGCCTTTCATGGGCGGCGGAACAGGAACGGGTCTTGCCGCAGGTTTAAACTGCTTGATCACCTCCTGGACTTCGGCAGTAATCCTGTTGAAATTCTGCAGCAGGATCTCCTCCCTTTTACCCTTGAAATCATAAAACAGCGGCAGCTCACGGTAAGCCGCCTCCTCCTTTTTGATCGCATCCAGGTCCAGGTTCACCCGGCAGTGCACGGCGGAAGGCTCAAAGTTGCCGGTATATTCCTCTACAGCATCAGCCGCCAGCAAGCCGACCATTTCCCCTGCCCGAAGTGAAGCAATCTTCCCAGCGGGGATCAGCGGCTCCAGCTTTTCACTCAGCGATACCGATACCTTCGCACGGTCAATCGACAAGCTTTCGCTCAGTTGTTTCACTTTACCAAAAATGCGCTCGAGCCAGTCCAGCGTATCCTTATTCTGGACCGAACCCGATAACACATTACCTACAATAGAAGTAATTGTCGCAGCCGTCTCTTTGCCGTACTGCTGCTGGATCTGCTGCATGGACTGAAAACCCAGCAACGTCGCCACTCTATTCGACCTCGCCTGTGCCAAAAGCAAGTCCAGCCGGTTGACCATCAGCGATGCGGCCTCGTCCAGAATCAAGCCCACCGGCAGATTCCCCTTGGTATTGATCAGTTTCGTGATCCTATTCAGGATCACCGAATAACAGGCCGCATTGGTGCTCTGGGTCAGCGGATCATTGGCCAGGATCAAAAGACCCGGAGCAGCCGGATTGTTGATCTTCAGGTCAAAATCATCCCCCGAAAACACCCAGAAAGTTTCCTTGGTCGCCAAACGGCTGATGAAGATCTTTAAAGTACCCACCTGGCCTTCCAGCTGCTCAAAAGCCCTGGCCTTGAAAGCTGTCATAAAGGGAGAAAGCAAAGAACCCAGCTCCTTATTGGAAAACAGCGTACTGAAAATATCCTCGTAGGAACAGTTCAAAAAAGCCAGCACATGCGGCAAACTGGAATACCTGCCATCCTCATGCCTGCTGAAAAAATACACACAGGCTGCCAGGAAGTTGATCGCCGACTGGGTAAAGAACTGGTCAGAGCCGCCTGATTTGTCCCCTTTCTTCAAGGCCTCAACCAAACCCTCCGCGGTTTCCGAAGCATCCGCCAGCGTCTGCAAATAGATGGCTTTCCAGGGATTGATTCGCCTGCTGCGTTCCGGCTCATTCAGGTTGATCACATGGAAACGGAAGTCCCGGTAATCCCCTTGCTGCTTGGCCAGCAGGTAATGGTAATAAGCGATCTTTCCCAGGTCGGGGAACTTGATGTCGTACACCACCAGACAGGCGCGATTGGCAATCATGCCCCGGATCACCGGCATCACCACCGAAAAGCTCTTCCCTGAACCCGGCACCCCCAACAGGATCATTCCGCGGTACAAGTTCTGCAAAACGATATAGCCCTTTCGGACTTTTCCTTTGTAGTAAAACAGCATCGGAATGTTCACCGCATGGGAACTCAAAACCGGCTTTGTCGCCTGCATGAAACTTTCCCCCTCTACGTTCCATTTGTCCTTGCCCAGTTTAGAACTGATGATCTTGGAGATGTTGTCCATCGCCACATGCAATAGCAAACAGCCAAAAAACGAACAGCCCATATAAGCCAGCTCAAACCAATTGGCCAAAAGCAGCACCTCATCACCCTCCCGCCCATAACACCACAAAGCCATCCCAAGAACCAGAAAACCACCGGCCAGCGGGTAAACAATGCTGTTCTTCGGATCCAGGTCTTTCTGTTTGCGCGCTAAAGTTCCAATTGAAGTCAGACAGATCATCAGGAAGGTAAAAGCCTTACAATACAGCGGACTATAGAAAATAAACATCCTACTCAGCCCCCTAAAGAAACGGTACAGCCCGTAATGCTCCGCCCAGGGATGAGCGAGTATTTTAGCAGCGTAAACGAAGACCAGGATATCAAAGGCGACGGAGAGGTAAATGCCAAATTGCAGCAACCTGTGCAGGTGCTGCTGTTCTTTGGATTCTTCCATATCGCATACATAAAAAAACCGCCTGGAAGGCGGTTAGTAATATCGAATCAAAAATAAAAATCAGAATTAGCGCCCAGATCGCTGAACAATTGCCTGAGACCGGTCCTCTAATCCATTTACGATCTCAGAAGCCCAGCTCTCAGCTCTTCGCTGCAGAACACCAATTACCATACGCCTCAATTCTTCAGCGCCCTCCAGGATAGCCTGCATCTTTCGGCCGATAACCCTTGCAGCAATTAGGTTCAGATACTCGGGGTGATCAGTGTCGTACAAATCCATAACATCTGAATACTCAAAATAAATCTGTTCATCAGCCAACTCAAAATAAACCCCTACCATATGGGAAATGTCTTCAATGTCCTTCGCCCTGGAAAGATCCTGGTCATAGGCAATTAATTTGAGGATGACGATTCCTTCCAAGGGACAGACTTTCAATACGAAATCATCGTCAACCTGAACATTTTCTACAAATGGGTAAACCGCTTTAAAACCCGGAAAATTTACCGTAAACAAATTCGGTGGCTGCAGGAAAACATAGCCTTTATCGTTTTCGATTTCCCCAAAAGGAAGCAGATCCACCTCGAGTTGATGCTTATAAAATAATTTGACAGGCTCCTGCGGATCCGCTTCGAAATTACCAGAAGCGAGCAAACTGGCTTTGATTTCGTTAAACTGACCTGCATCGTTCAGCATGATCGCAAAATCCACATCCCTTGTCTTTCGGAAAGATTGCAAATCGGGATGTGCGGAAAGGTGATAGTCCCGTGCAATAGCACCAATTAAATAGAAATCAACGCCATAGGCTTTCAGCGCTGCTTCAACATCTTTGAGCAGACCTAACAGGGGCTGTTGTAATAACGGATTATCCATTGAGGTAACGTTTTTTAATTCTTACCGCGGTCTCATGGCAGCGGCTGTCCATACTATTGATTAGTTCAGCGTAGGCAATAAGTGGTGGCACAGCACCATTGGCATCGCTTTGATGAGGCAGCTGATCCCAGAACTGCTCAACCATCACAAGCTCTCCTTTTTGATCCGGAACCAGCTTTAGTTTTTTCATCAGCTCAAGGGGTTTTTCTTTGGTATAAATACTGAACAGTTCGGGATCCAGGAAATTCGTCAGGACTGCACCTGCATTTTCTCCTCCCCATAAAAATCCCTCAGTTGTGATGTCTTTCCAGTGCTGCCGGGCTTTAGGATTCATAAACCTGAAAGCACCTTTAATCAGCTTCGGTCGTAAGTTCGCATAATACAAGGTTGCCCACCTTTCCAGCAAGCGGTCCCGCTGATCAAGAAACTTGACTTTTTTATTTTTCAAGCCCTTATTGACCTTCATGAAACCCTCAGCCTCCAGCTCCTCGATCAGGGGCCCAACAGTACCTAGTGCAACCTTAGTTTGCCTGGCAATGGTCCGGTACGGTGCATTCAGCAATTCAGGCTGCTGCAGGACACCGAATAAGAATTTCAATCCTGCTACATTCCATAATTTCCCCTCTGCGGTCTGCCTGACTTCGGTTACAGGCTGATCGTTGATGTATACATATAATCCCCTTGCTCTTATAAAGCAGTTACCAGAAGCCTCCAGGTAGCAAATTTCCTTTTCTTTTAGGGTTTGTTTTAAAGGCTTAGGAATGTATTTAGAGACCAATAGATGACGCGCTACTGTCGGGTGAGCAAAGCGCTTTACCAGCGCCGGGAGTTGTTCCTTAAGAAATACGCTTTTAACCTCTGCAGCAAAATTGCTGTGAATTTTATCATCGACTAATGTTACTACCTGCCCCTCGCCCATATGAAAAACATTTGGCTTGACTGCGTAGTCAATCGCAGTCAGTCCCTTCAGCTTTTCCAGCGCATCAAATAATAAATTCTGTTCAATCATAGCAATTGTTCGTTAAATACGAACAATCAAATATAATGAACAAAAACAGAAATTCAAAATTATACCTCAGAACGTATCCGCCTTGAGCAAATCTCCGTATCTAACCTTTAACACCACCGTCCTTCCGGACACCTGCTTCTCGGTCAACTCGATATTCAGCACCTTATTTTCCGGAAAGGTCAGCTTCTTCAGCACGAAGATATTCCGGTAGTTTCGCTTAAAGTTATGGCTTTGATAGAGTTGCCAAATCGGTTCAATTTCAATGGACTGTGCATTGGTAGCTTTAACAATCTTCCGGTCTTCGATCTTAAACCGAAGTTCATCAATGCTATACTTCAATGCAGTGCTGTTCTCAAAGGAAATATCCAGGAAAATATAATCTCCGACGGTGTAAACCTGGTTAAGCCTGGCCTCCAGACCATAGGCTTCAGCCTTGCGGATCGGCACAGATCGCCGCTTAGCCAGCAACTGGATCGCATGGGATTTCATCATCGGAGTAGAAAGACCAACACCAGAAACCTCTAGAGGCTGGCAATGCTCCGGCAGGATGTTTACCAGTGCGGGAATACCTTCCAATCCCGGCGGTACAAAACACAACTGATACTGCGCAATAAAAGTTTCTCCAATAATGGTCAGCACCACCGTACTGCTGGCCTGCCGTAAGAGCAGGTGAGCTGAATCCGGTATTAACTTTAAGCGCAGCACATTTTTCTCCAGCAAGTCCCCCGCAATTGCGGGACTGGAAACATCCACTTTAGAGATCGGTTCAGGAGACACGATGTGCAGCGAAACGCCTGAGGAAATCTCCACCAGGGGCAGTTCGCCCAGTTTGCGCTCAGCACTTTGCGCAGCGGCAACGCCAGCAAAAATGAAAAATAGAAACAGCAGGCATAGCGCCTGCTTAATAAAACGAAGGTGATTCATAGAATTAATAATGATTTTGATTTTTTCTGAGTTCTTCCGGATCTATCAGATAGACCAGGGTATTGTATTTCAACTTGGCCTTGTTCTGCCGGATCAGCTTTCCAACTGCCGTAGTGGTAGACTGGAACATTTTCTGAAGCAGCCCCATCACCAGCTGATTGTTGTTTTCCGCCTGCTGCTGCAGGCTCAGGCCCTGGGTCGTATTGTTCCCCAGCTCCCGTGAAAACTCCCGGAAGGCAGAAACCGGAACATAGAGCCCCGCCATACCGTCGTTATCATAAACCTCCAGCCGTACCGGCAGGATATGGCCATCCTGCATGATGGAAGTAATGCTCAGGTTCACCCGCTGCCCGCTAAAGCCGCTGATCTGCGCAAACAAATAAGTCCCTTTTTTCACCAGAAACTTCCCCGCCATCAGGTCTTCGAGCAAGCGGATCCTTAGCCTGGATCCCGAGTAACCTGTAACGTTCTGATCGACAATAGCAGTAATGAAACTGCCCTCCGAGGCAGCTGTGATGGTATTGAAAACGCTTGAACCAACACTTGATTTATAAACCGGTAGGTTCTTATCAGTCAATGCTTTTTCTACAGCTACTTCACGCTTTCGCTTAAGCTCTTCAGCAGCTTTAAGTTCCGGATCAGCCGCCTTGGCCATACTGTCGACCAGTGCCATTTGCTGCCTGAACAGCTGCATGGCATCCGGCTCCGGACCAGGTTTAACGCCAGAAGAAACCATAGGCGCGGGCCTGCTCATTTTTGCCAGTGCCTCCGCCAAAGCCCGGTCCTGCTCAAAACTACCAGGACGCGAGACAGTTCGGGACGAAGAAGGATAACTTGAACCCCGACCAGCAGCAGCCGAAGCCCCAAACCCGCCATACCTGGCTTTCATCGACCGGTCAATGGAATCCAGCATCCGTTTTTCTTGCTCATTGTACAGCGAGCTTGTTTCCAGGCTCAGGGCCTGCTCCTCCTGGATCGCCCCAATGGCCGTATAACCGTCCGACTGTTTGAAGCGGTCACGGTACGCATCCAGCTTGCCGCTGAGCGCAGCCTTTTTGACCTGCTCGGACACACCCGCCACATTCATTTGCAAAGAATCCTTTCCCGCATCCACAGATTCCGGCGGATCGGCCATCCCCTTATAGATGTAAAAGAAAATGAACAAAAAAGGCAGCAGGATCAGCGGCAGGATATACCTGGGCTGTTTAAAATTTACTTTCATAAGTTAAACATTAACGGGCGGTTGCCCTTTTGTAAATCGAATCGATCTGATGCAATCTGCACTTCAGCAATACGCTATCTGCCTCCAGCAGCTTTTTCTTGGAAAGGATATGCCTGACCTCCTGTGCCAGCACTTCCAGCTGCTCCAGGTCCTGGTAAACCGAAAGCGTTTTCCCCAAACCCGAAACTGCAGGCAGGCCAGGACCTGACATTTTAGGAAAGGCAGCTGGCCTGGGTTTTCGCAAGACAGTAAAAGCAAGGGCAGCGGAAAGCAGCATCAGCAGCACCATACCAAAGAAAAGCAGGCGCTTAGAAATTGTTTTTCTGTACATTTTCCAGGTCTTTATTTTGAAGGGTTTTCCATGAGGTGATCAGCACCGCATTGGGATTGTTGTCCGAGCGGATCTCCAGGTCACGCAGATAGCCTTCCGTCACCAGCGAACGGGTAATAGTAGAACTGCGCCGGTCAATCTTCTGCGTGCCATAATAGCGGAAATACCTGCGTTTCTCGTCCAAAAACACCGAATCCGTGCGGATCGTCAGCACTGCACTAGAAGAAAGAATTGAATTGAAGAAATTCCGCTCTTTCAGGTTGTTGTACTGGGCTGCACCACTTTCATCCACCAGGTACATGGCCTGCTTCATCTGATATTCGATGTATTTGTCATCTGGGGTCAGCGAAAAGAACAGGCTATGGAAACGCGCGATGTGCGCCCTGTATTCCGCTGCCCTGTTCATCTGCACATCGGTCTGTCTAGCCAGGACAGGGATTCCGCCCGGATCCAGGATGTAAATGCTCTTACGCGCATCACGCACCTGCTGGTAAGCGAAAAAACTGACGCAGCCGCAAATCAACAGCGAACAGAGTAGGCTCCCCGCTGAAAGAAAGGTCGCCAGGCGCACCTTGCTTTCAATATTTTTAATGATCATAAGCCTACCTGGTTATCATGCGAAATAAACTCGAAGCTCCACGTCCCATGCTGGAAGCAGCAGAACTCACTCCCGAGGTTGAAACCACCCAGGTGGAGATGCTCGGCACAGTCAGCATGGTCAGCCCACCGATCAAAAAGGTGACGATCACAATCCCAAAAGAAAGCAAACCGTTGCCTGCGAAAGCATACAACCGCTCCAATCGGCCTGCATCATCCCCAACCAGTTCCTGATACCGGCTGATCTCCGCCTCCATGGCATACTGCTGGAACAGCGAAGCCACATACAGCACCAGGTAAGCGATCCCCGAATACAGGTTCACTGAAATGAAACGCGCCACCCAGGTCGTAAAGGAATCCCGGAAGGCCGGCAAAATGCTGATCGCCACAGAAAAAGGCCCCAGAATGATCAGGATCGTAGAAAAAATAATCTGCACCATAAAAATGATGTATACACAGAGCCTCAGGATCCAGAGCGCCAGGGTCTCCAAAACCGAGGTCGCCAGTAACTGCAAGCTGACCTGCAAACGGTTCCGCAGTTTCACGATCGGGTTCCAGACCTCAGCAAAACCCTCCTTCACCGAAGACTTCACCGACTCCCAGGCATTTTCATACCAGGTATCCGCTTCTTTCTTGGCCGTTTCTGTTTCCGCCTGCACCGTCATCAGCGCATTGGCTACCTGCTGCATCAACTGCGCGCGCTGCAAACGCAGGTTGTTCACCTGCACCTGGCTGCCATCAAACATCGCCTCAGTCTTAGCGGCAACAATATCTGTCGGATAAGCCAGCACCCGGGTAAAGACCGGCCACCAGAGGATCAGCATCACCAGGCCGAAAGGCCGGAGCAGCGGTATCACCTCCAGCTTCTTGTCCCCCGCCATCATTTCATAACTCTTTACCGCAAAAAATACCAGCATAAAAATCGCGCACAATGCCTGGGCATCCGCGATGAAGGCATCATAATGCGTCCAGACCGTATTGCGCATGGCTTTCAGGAAATGCATCATGCCCTCTTCATACACCCCATTCCCCTGCAAGAAGTTAAAGGTATTCTTAAATGCCTCCGGATCAACCGGCGGGGTCTGCAACAGCAGGCCAGCGCCTAAAAAATTCAAACCCATCCCAACTAAAGTTTTGAGCTGCTTAATATCCGGTCGGCGATCTGCTTATCGCTTTCAGCACCAGACCGGGCCGAACCCACCTCAGGAACCCTCACCCTTTCCACGGTCTCCGCCATCGACAGGTACAGTTTCGCCCGCTGCTTTTTCGCCTCAAAATTCGCCCGCAGGATCCGGTACTCCCCCAGCATCCGGTGATAGCCCAGGATCCTGGAACCACGATCGACATTGCTGCTGCGCAATGTCGCCAGCCTTTCCCGGATAGACGCACTTTCCTCCTGGTACCAGCTGGTTAGCCCGGTACGGCTGAGGTAATCCCGGACAGGCGGCTCTAATCCCTCCAGCAAACGCCCATCATCCTGGTTCAGCAAAGGATCAAATTCCCTGGAATAATACAGCATCCAAAGCGGATCCAAACCTGATACCGCGCCCAGGTAATTGTAGCTCTCACTTAAAGCCGTACTGCGCAGCGTATCCGCATGCAGCTTCAGGCCATTGCTGCTTTGATGCATGGCCAGCACCAGGCCTAAACGCTGGGTCTGCGGACCATAAGGTCCTAGAGGCCGCAGATCCGTCTTCGGATAATTCGGATGCAAACCCCAGGTGAGCCAGTACAGGGGATTCAGGTACAAAAAGCCAGGCTCCGGCTCAAACTTATTTTTGTCCCATTGCTTGAACACCATACGCTCCTGCTGGTAGCGGATCGCATCATCACGGATCGCCTTCTGACTAAAGGCCAAAGGCAGGGCCAGCCCCAAAAAGAGCAAAGCCAAATACAGATGTTTCATGATTAATTTTTTAAGAATTTTAAATTTAAAAGCAGTTCATCTGCTTTGCGTTTGTCCTGGTTCAGGAAACTCTGGTAAGGGTTCAGCGAACGCAACAGCCCCGCCTGCTTCGCCCAGTACATCGAACGGGACATACTGAAAACCAAAGACCTCATCACCTGCAGCTCAAGAATCACTTTCTTCAGCAGTAAGTCCCGCCTATCGAAATCCATCAGCACATTGCTGCCTTCCCGGAGCACAAAACCAGAAACTTCAGCCGCCAGATTGACGCCCCGGCCTTTAAGCGGCCGGGCTACTTCCTCGGCAAATAGCAACAGATGCGGATCATCCCGCACCAGGGCCAAAAGTTCATTGCTTTCCGAGACAATTTCTGCAACCAGGCTGCCCACCTGCCTGGCCATGATTCCCGTCTTCAAGGCTTGGTTCACTTCGCTCAGTGAGGCATGAATGATCTGCTGCACCAGCAGCACCGAAGAGACATTCAGATTGATGTCATCCAAACGCTGCATGATGGTCGATAGATAAGCGTTATGCGTGTTCTCCGCGCTCAGCCGCATCGCCCCGTTTTCGTTCACCGAATTGAAATGCCTGCGGTCAAACACTACACGCTGCGCGAAAGCTGCACCAGAAAACACCAACAGCAAAACCAGCACATACCCAAAATACAAAGCAATCTTCATAAAATCAGTGCTTTAAGCTATCAAAATTGCGCATGATCTCCTCTACCAGCCGTTTGTCCTCCTGGACAAAACCGGCAAAGGGATTAAGGCCGGACAGGGACTTCTTGCGGCTTGCACCAAGCAGTGAAGCGGACAGTCCCCGTGAAGTTCCGGCGATGCGCCGCAGTTCAACCAGCACATGCCCAAACAAAATCTTTCGGTCGGAAGCCTTCATCTGGTTCAGGTCCCCTACACTTATCGCCAAACCATACAAATAATTTAGCAGCCCATGTGCCTGCCCAGCAAGATCCGCCTCCACATCATACGCCAAAGCGATCAATAAAGGATCATCAGCAGCCAGGTCCAGGATCTGGCGCTGCTGACTGACAATTTCCGAAACAATAGGCGCCGCCTGCAGACCAATCTGCGCTGCATCTATTGCCAGCCCCAAAGCCCTGAACCTGAACTGCAGCTCCCGATATTTTGATTTTAGCCTGCCCATCTGCCCCTTATTGACCTCCTCGTTGGCCGAAGCCACCGTTTGCCTGTTCCTCGCCTCAGTCTGCCTGGAATGCTCCGACTTGCTTTCATCCACCAGCTGGTGCAATAGCTGGACATTCGTCTGGCTAAAACCAGCTGAACAAAACCCAAAAATTACCAAGAAAACCAACAGCCACCTCATGGCTTCAGGTATTTAGCCGTGCGGATGATGTCATCGGCAATCCGCTTGTCCATATTGATAAAACCGGTGTAGGGATTCAGCGAATTCAATATCCCCCGCTGCTTTGCCCAGAACATGGAGCGGTGCATCCCGTAAGCCACGCCCCGTAAAATGCTCAGCTCGGTCACAATCCGTCCCAACAGCCTCGCCCTTTCCCCCGAATCCATCAGGTTGTTTAATCCCCCGGCCAGCACAAAAGAACTTACCTCAGAAGCCAGCGACACCGAACGCGACTTGAACTCCCGGGCAGCGCCTTCCGCAAAAAGCAATAATACCGGGTTGGAACCCGCAATCTGCAGAGCCTTATTGGCATCTTCCACAATGTCCACGCTGATCTCCGCAATGTCCTTTACCGCCAGTAAATTGCGTACTACCGCAGACACCTCGCTTAATCCCCGGTAAATCTGGCTTTGCAAATCATTGACTACCGTCAGCTGTCCCGTCACCGCCAGCTGTCCCCGCTGGATCAGCGTCAGGTTGTCGTTGGTGCGGTTCAGCTGCGAATTGATTACATTGCTGTGCGCCGCCATCGCAGCCGCTGTTGTCGGATCGACATAAATCGACTGGGAAAAACCAGCGCCATACCAGAGCATGGCGCAAAAGATCAAAAACAAATATTTCATAAACTCAATCTGAAAATGGATAAATACCGGAGTGGTTTACAGCGGTCACAAAAGCACTCAAAGACAGCCCACTAACATTCATGTCCGAAACAAAAGCTTCAAGCGCAGCCTGGTCATCCCCGTAATGCCGGACATAAGTTTCCACCGCGGTTTTCTCCGGCTTTTCAGTAGTATAGACCAGGTACTGAAAGATCGACAGCTCGATCCCATAGACTTCACCGACTGATCCCCGTTTGATGTACACCTCCTTAAACCGGCCGCGTCCTTCCTGGTTGTCCAGCTTATTGATCGTAAAGATCTTCCGCTGTTCCGCCTCGGTTAGTGACAGCAGACGGGCAATCTCCTGGTAATTGTCCTTAAACTTACTCTGGTCCAACAGGATCACCGTATCGGATTCAGAGATGATGCATTCCTTTAAAATCGGGTTGCCCAGCACATCCGAAAGCGACTGGGTCACTTCCACCACCTCACCCCAGAACTTACGTACGGTCTTATTGAGGTACAATAAAAAATTGGCCATCAGGGGCGATCCGATCGCCTTCCAGCACTCCTCCAAAATCAGCGCCTTACGCTGGTGCGTACGGAAGCGCATCTTTTGGATGAAGAGGTCAATGATTGTGAGGGTGATGATCGGAAACAGGATCCGGTTATTTTGGACTGAGTCGATTTCAAAGACGATAAAAGGTTCAGCAAAGAGCGAAGCGTCCGTACTTTCGTTCAGGATGCTCTCGTATTCCCCACCCCTGTAAAACTTCTTCAGCACAAAGCGAAACTCGTCCGTCTCAAAATGGATGCGTTCCTGGGCAATGATCTCCGGGATCCGAAAGACCGCATACTCGTAAAAACTGTTGAAGCTCAGCCCAGAAATCTTCAACGAATCCGGGGCGATTGCCCCTCCGGCAAAATAAGCCGCATAATAACCCGAGATCAGGCTGGCGATCACATCCCGCTCCACCGAAGAGATTTCCCCTTCAGCTCCCTTCCAGAGCAAGGAAACCAAAGTAATCAGGAAATCCTTCTTTTCGATGTTGTACTCCGCCTGGCTGATCAGGAAAGGGTTCATGGTGATCGGCTTTTCCTCGGTATAGGTGATGTACCTGGCATTCAGGTAGCGGTTCAGCCCCGAATAGGAATGTCCGACATCCACGATCACCACATCCATATTGTACAAGAGGTACTGCTCGACAATCGCGTTGACGCATACCGATTTCCCGGATCCCGAAGGGCCGCAGATCAGCTTATTGCGGTTATTGACCCTGTTGTTGCGCATGATCAGCTCCCCCAGGTCTATGCCAATTGGAATCCCGTCCCGGCCAGTAAAACGGATCAAATAGTCCGAAGGATCGTCCTGCTGCAAACGCTCCTTGAAAAAGAAACACAGCGCCGCATCCGCCGTTGTTAAGAACCAGTCATAGGCTTTCAGCTCCAGCCCGTTTCCCGGCAAGGCCGTCCGGAAGAGCTCCAGCTGGTTGTAACTCTGCCTGCTCGGCAAAATCCCCTGCTGGAACAACGCAGACTCAAGGAAATTACAGGCCTTGTCGATCTTGTCCAGCTCCGCGCAGACCAGGATGTTGAAATGCGCCTGAACCAAAAGCTGATTTTCCCGCGCCACATCCTCCATCAGCCGGTCAATGTCCTGCACGCAGACCAGGTTTGCCGGATCCGGCACTCCGCTATGCCGTTTGCGCTTCAGCTGGAGTTTAGTCAGCAAAGCCTGCTGCGCAGGGATTTCCAAGACCTGGTTATAAACCATCGTATGGAAGCCCGGCACCTGGTGCAAAAAAAACAAATTGTCCAGCGGAAAACCTTTCAAAGCCGCCGTATCCTGACCGGCAGCGTATGGCCCGATCTCCTCGGGCAGATCCATCACATCGGTATTGATCAGCGAAATGCTGCGCAGGGCACGTCCACCCAAACCCAGCTGCTGGTCCCCGCAGGAGAGGTTGTCCATCACCGGATGTGCCGCGCTGAAATCCATACACAGGATCCGCGTCACATAATTACGAATCTGTTTTTCCCCCAGCAGTTCGGGAAACATGCCCGCTCCAGTCAGCAGATCCAGCAACTTATCGGTCTGCTGCAATAGCTCCCGCAAAGCCTTCTCATTGTACACATAGAACGCGTTCTTTTTCACCTGACGGGTGATCACCAGGTAAGTACTGATCTTATTAAAACCCCTGCCCGCAAAATGCTCATTGTACTTCTGCTGCAAGAAAGTCCCGGCGGGCCTGGCCTCAAAGCGGTGCCGGGAGAATACATCCTGCTTCTGGAGCAGGTAACCCTCCCCTAAGATTTTGATCACATTGAGCAGCAGTTGCTGGTAAGAAAGGTAAGGCTGCGCATCCGCACCATACTGCATCACCGGGTTCTGCATCCGGATCAGCACTGAAGTCTCCCCGGCCTCCCCGAGCAGCACCGAAACCCCATGGAACTCATCGATCCCCGCATAAGGCAGTTTGAAAGCCCGCTTAGTTTGCTGAAAGCCCTGCATAAGCCTTAGAAAAAGGAATCGGGTGGATCATTATCCCGCGGAACCGCGTCCGGGAATACAGACCGCCCTTCTGTTTATGAAAGGTATAAAACATGCCCGCCGAGGCATTTACAACCGTGAAAAAGCCACCCAGATAAATGCTGCTCAGAAAGCCGATCAGCCCGCCCGAGACCAGGCCAAAGACCAGCGAGCCAATGCCCCAGACAATGAACTTCCCGCGGAAACCGCGGTAAAAAAGGGGCTTTTGCAGCCCCTTATAAATCGGATACCGGACCATTAAACCCCGAAGAAGGCTTTGATGACCACCGAAACCAGCACCAGGAACAAACAGGAACCGCCCCAGCCCATGATGTCCTTGTTGACATCCTGGTCACCGTTGTTCCACTTGATGTACACCCGCACACCCCCGATCAGCCCAACCACCGCCCCGATAGCCAGGATCAGGTAGGAAACCGGGTCCACATAGGTAGTGAGCGACGAAGTCGCCGCATTGATCCCGGTTACGCCGCCGCCCTGGGCTTTGGCAGAATTGAAAGCAGCCACAGACATGGCCGCAACAGATAACAGGCTTTTACGCTTAACTGTCATAGAAAAAAATTAAATGGTGAAAAAATTTAATGGACCCCGAACAGGGCACTGAGAAACGTCCCAACCAGCAGCAGGAACAAGCAGGAAAAGAACCAGCCCATCACCTGGGCATCAATATGGCGGGAACCGCTCTGCCAGTTGGCATAAACGCGCAGACCGCCCAGCATCCCGGCAATGGCCGCCAAGACCAGCACCAGATCCGCAAAGCTGAAATACCAGCGCTGAACCTCATTACCTGCATTGTAGAACTCCGCAATACCCGGCTGGGCGGAGAGCGTTAAGGGAAAAAACAAAAAAACCAGGGCATAAAAAAAGATAGCCAATGCCGTCTTCACAAAACCAGCGCCCATCAACCTAATACGGAATTGCCCTGGTATGTTCGATGAGCTCATCCTTCGCGCGGATCAGCAGTTCAGCGATACTCATCCCACCAGTTGAAGACACCAGGCCGGAACTCAGCACCGCAGAACCAGGCGTAGCAGCAGGATCTCCCAAAGCAGGAAGCTCCGCTACAGGGGCATCCTCCAGGTAGCTCACAAGTTCAGGAGAAGAAGCCTCTTCAAAGAACAGCTCTTCGGATGCCGCAGATTCAACGCTGCCCTGCCTGGAGATCAGTAAATCAAAAGCCAGGTTCAGGCCATAATAAGCCAGGTAACCCAGGCAGAGCCAAAGGCCAAAAGAAGTCCATGTCATAAATCAGGATTTTTAAGTGAATCTTGGATGTAACTCGTCAGCCAGGGATGCCTGGCCAAAAGCTGGTGCAGCGCAAAGACAATGAACTTGTTCATGTCCACTCCCCGCACCAGTTTCAAACGCCGGAGCAGCCTCATGGTACCGGCATCCACCCGGATCATGCTTTTGTGCCTGGCGGAATAATCAAACGCTTCCAGCTGCTGAAAGAATTTACTGACCTGGGCCTCGGTGTAAACGGCATCTGCAGGAACAGCAGCTGGCTTCACAGCCAATGAAGAATTCTCAATACCAACAGACTCGGCCACAACCTCCTCCGGAGGAGAATTCACAGCCTGTTCATGCCGGAGCTTTTCGCGGATCTCATCCGCCAGGCTTTTAATCTGCTCGCTCACGACAGCACCTCCCCCAAAATGTACTTTTCATACACATGCTCCAAAAGCGGCAAAACCACCGGAAGCACAATTGCAGGCGTTTCATTGGTGCTCAGCCGCTGGAAATCCACCCGGTCGGCAATGGCAGGGCAAACTTTCCCAAAGCGCAGCAGTACCGCATCCACCTGTTCCTTGGTTTCATAACGCACCGTTGTTTTGATACGGTTGGGCACAAACAGCAGTGTCGCCCGGTTATTGATTCTTTGGGTGACCATCGCAAACAATAAAGTCGAATCCACTGAAAACTCATCATAATTGAAAGGGCACAGGATCAGATCAGCAGAGAGAAAGACTGGGATCAGCCCGTCATCATCCATCTTGCCCGGAAGATCGATCAGCACCAGCTCGCCCTTTCTCCGGCGGATCGCCTCCAGCAGCACCGTAAAATGCTTCAGGTCACAAGGGATCACCTCATAAGGTTCCGGGTTTTCCAGCACCTTCGCCTTTTCGTATTTGGTGACAATGCTCTGCTGGTAGTCCATGTCCAGGACGGTGAGTTTCCGCCTGCGCACCAAGCTCAGGTAATTCGCCAGCAGAAGAGTCAGCGTACTTTTCCCGGCACCCCCTTTTTGGTTGCCAATCAGAATGACCATAGCAAAAAATAAAATTGAAAAAATAGTTAACGCGTATTGGTCCTCGCCTTGCGTTTCCGCCTGCGCGTCGGCCCGAGGACCTGCTCATCATCCACATCGTCTGAAATGTCCAGGCGAAAAGCATCCAGCCCCGAAGCAGCGGTGTAGTCCTGCTCAAAAGCCACAGTACCGGCATCAAAAGGGTTTTCAGAATAGCCAGGCAAATACCTTCCCGTCCTTTCCTCATCAGGATCACAATCAGTAAGCAAACCTGACCTTAAAAACTCACCGGGAACAGCAGCCCCGCCCTCAAACCTAACTTCAGCACCGGCTGAATCTACCCCCGAAGACAAATCCAGATCAGGAGCAGCAACAACCAAACCATCATACACACCATAAGCTGGTCTTAAAAACTCCTGCAAATCCATCAGCTCCTTCCCCTTCAGCACCAGTTTTTCTGCATGATCCAAAACCGAAAAGCCGTACGGAGCTTTACCCGGACTGCCATGGTAGAGCACCTCCAAACCCAGTTTCTGCCTGAGCAGGTCCGCCAGATCAGAACCATACCCATAAGCAGGACCCGAAATACCGCCCGGCAAAGGCCTGGACACCGGGTAGACTGCTCCTGAATGCGCAGACTGGTACCGCAAGACAATCGCACGCAACTGAGAGATCCGGCCAGAGTCTTTCTGGTAAGCCGCAATACGCTGCTCCACAGCAGCCAAAGGCACTTTACCCATCAGCTCGCCATACTTAAAAAGCAAATAATCCTCGCCTTGCAGCCGTACCTGGTAACCCCTGGCCTCCAAAACCATCTCAAACTGCGGGCGGGTAGAAAAACGATAAGCCAGCGTCTCAGCAACATCCTTTTCAAATTTCGCGGCCGGAGCCACAGCCATAATCCGGTTCAGCACCTGGTAAGCCCGGCGATGCTCAAACGAATCATTGATCTTCTTTCCCGAGCGGTCTATACGCGTAGACACAATGTGCACATGCGCATTATCCGTATCCTTGTGGTAAACCACAATATAAGGCTGCTCCCCGTAGCCCATCCCTTCCATCCAATCCGCCGCAATCGTTGTCAGCTCTTTTCCGGTATGCGAATGCCCCTTGGCAGAGATCACTACATGCAATTGCGGAAATTTGATCCGGGAGCTCCTGGAGGACATCGCCTCCAGGTAATTGATGTAATCAGAAGGCTTCATGTGATCCAGTCCCTGCAAAGCACCAAAACCGGAAACCAGCATCAGCTCACCTTTATCACTTTCGAACTTATTGGAATTGTAACGCAGGCCGCTAAAGGTTTCCGACTTGCGCAAAAACTTAACAATCATAACTCAGCCTTTCATCAAACGGATCAGGCTGCGCATCAGCTTTTGAATCTCCAGGTGATGGCGAAGGTAGACTGCAAACAAATCGTTAAACTCCAGCACCACCTCCCCGTCCAGCATGCCCCGCTTATTTAAAATGTTTGCATGCCTGGCCAGCTGGTTGATGTTGTTTCCGCTCCTGCCCAGCTCAGCACCCAAGCCATCCAATAGCGAAAGCAGCTCGACGCCGTTGATCAGCACCGGCCGCTGCTCAGCCAGCAGCCTGGACTTCACCAGATCCGAACGCGACACCCCAAGCTGCCTGGCCAAAGCGAGTACCTGTTTATGCTCCTCAGCAGTCAGCTTAGCCTTGAGCAAAAACTCCCTTTTCCCAGATTCCATCAAAGGCCTGCCCGTTTTTTTCCTCCACTTATCCATAAGCAATCTGAGGGGCTAGGCGCCCAAAAGAAAACCCAAGTTGCGCAGGGTTTTCATCCCTTTGCCCAAGCCTCTCCCCCGATCAGGGTGCGGAGGCGGGTAAAGGCAAGTGAGTTTTCGGGTACCCGAAAACACAACTTGCCGAAAACAAAACGCAGCATCGGGTAAAGCAACACTTTGCCAGCCAATTAACCAACCGGCCAACTGCTTAGCCAGCCAATTGCTTAGCAAGCCCAGCTGCCAAATAAACCCCACCAAGAATGCCAATCAGCAAACCTGTGCAACCGCCCATCACTTAGCCAGCCTATCTGCCAACCGATAGGCAAATCAGCCAGATAACCTATAAGCAAGCCAATCAGCCGCACAGCCAAGCAATTAGCCAACCGGCAATTTGGCCAGCCAAATCGCCAAATACTAACCAGAATGGCTAAAAGGCAAGCCAAGCTGCTAACAACCATTTACCGGCTCAAACTTAGATTTCGGTTGAATAGATTCTGGAGGCTCATTAGCAGCATCTGGTTTAGATTGCTGAAGGATTTTCAGCATTTGTTCCGCCAGATCTAGCCTGCCCGAAAGATAGCCATCCTTCCACATCCGACGCAAAGCCGAACAATGGGAAACATACATCAGGGCAGACAAAACAGTCATCAAAAACAGGCAAAAGAAAGAAAGCGCAAAAAGCAAGAGAAAAGGATTGTCCATAAAATTAATGATTATAAAAATGATTCGACAGTAGAATTCAAAAGAGAAAGAGGCAAAGCAAACAGCCAAAAAACCAAAACGCCTAACGCTTAAAGCCCTCAGTGGCATCCCGATAAATGTCCGGGGACTGCCAGGGCAGCTGGGGTTTGGGCTGAGCCATGTGCATCTCATTAAAATCATTGAAACCCAGATAAGCAGCAGCCCCGTCAACAGCCTCAGGATAAACCTTTAGAAACCTAGCCGTGATCTCACGACCTGTATCATCATGATCGAAAAAACAAGACTTAAACTCAAAACCGGCTGCCGCTTTGATGGCCAGCTCTATCAAACCCGCCCCGTTCAGCACCATCGCAGTCGGCTGCTGGTCAGGATGTAAAGCAGACCAGCTCAAATAATCCATGATCCCCTCAAAAACCACCAGATGCGCCGGACTCCCAGGAAAAACACTCAAGCCCTTGTTCGCACCCAGAAAAGACTTCCAGCCAGCCGCCGTCCGCACCTCCCATTCTCTAAACTCATTCAGCCAGCCCACTCCAAAACAATTCCGCGCTGGCCGCTGCTCATCTGCCTTCATCCGGTAATACACCTCCGACAGCCGGCCCTGCGCAGCCTCCCAGACGCATCTTTCCTTCAGGTACTCCTCTAAAATCGGATTGTTGCCCAAAGCCTTCACCGCAATCAGCTCAAAGCTCGGCACCCGCTCCGCCTTTCTTGGCCTGGGTTCCCGCTCACGTGGTTCAGCATACTTCAGCTTGTGCATCGGCAAATCATATACCTCCCGGATCTTCTGCAAGCGCTGGTAAAAGCTCAGTAAAGGCCAGTAAGATTTCGCAAAAGTCAGCAGGTCACCCCCGCCCGGCAGCCCGAAATCATACCATTCCCCCGTTTCAGGGTTCACCAGGAAAGAAGGTGTACTGTCACCGGTCCAAACAGGGCTGTGGTACTTCAATTGCCCTTTGGATTTACCCACCGGCTGGTGGCCGAGCTTACGCAGCAGCTCCACCAGGTCTACTTCCGCCCTGAGGGCATTTGCATCAATAAAATTGTTCATAGGATAAGGTTTAAAGGTTAGCAGTTCGGTCTAGAGCGCCATGCAGCGATGTAATCCGCATAGCCCTCATTTAATACGGCATTATCCACCGAGTAATCAGTATAATGCCCGTAACGCGAATGGATCCGTTTCAGCAGGCGCTCGGAATGGTAAAAAAGTTCCGCCTCGCGGAAGAACCGGCAAAGAAAAACCCCGGCATCCAGGAAATCCGTCGAGTTCAGCACGATCACCGTATGCGTCGGCGAACGGAACAGCATCAACCATTTCAAATAATCCAGATAATGCTCAAAGACCGCCACCCGAACCGGATCCCCCGGGATGACCGTAATCGCCTTTCCACCCAGAAGTCCATACCAGCGCGGATTCTGCAACACCCAGCCACCCGCCTCATTCTGCCAGCCCAGGGCATGAAACCGGACATCCGGATCAGCAGATAAATGGTAATATACTTCCGTTAACCTACCCTTCGCCACCCCCAAAAGCTTCCGCTGTTTCAAAAACCGCGTCAAACCAAACGTGCTGCCTACGGGCAGTAACTGGTCAATTACAAAAGGCTGGACACCAGGGTCCAGCCTCGGCCTCAGCCAGCGGACCGCAAGAGGATCATCCGGATCACCGCCCAGTCGGATAAAAGAATCTAAAGTGATAACAGACATAACAAGCTTTTTTAAATACCAAAAAGCCGCAAAGCAAAAAACCAAAAAACACAAAAGGGGCTTAACGCCCCTTCGTGAACCTCCCGGAAGGCAAACGCAAAGCCCCCGGGAGTTTATAAATTATGGAACTACCTGCCTGGGGATCTACCTCCCCGCCAAAACTGGCTGCCTGCGGATCAGGGCAAAGCCCCTGCACACAATTCACCACCTTTCAGCAGCAAACGCCTCGTTCAATCATGTCAAAGATCCATTGAGTTAACAGGATCAAAAATGCACATGATTAAAAACAGCGTTTCACAAGTTTTAGAAATTGGGAACGATTTATTGTCAATTATCTATCAACGAAACTCCAGGCTATGGGAGGATCTTAGGCTTATAGGAATAGAAATTTAATCCTTATCTACCTCGTCAATAGTATTCAACATTTTAAACTTCCAATCAGAAATACCTTTAACAGTCTTAGCGGCCAGGTAAAATTCCTGTGCCTTTTCGAGATCACCTAGTTTTAGATAATGGCTGCGGAAGCAAAGGGCGGTTAAACATTGGGTAACCGGATCTACCTTTCTATCATTAGCTTGTTCATAGCGCAGCATCTGTTCATACAGCGCATGGGCTTTATCAAGATCCCAGTTTGCCAAATGGAATTCAATACCTCTCTTATAGCTCATCCAGAACAAATTTAACACCTGATCGGAAATGTGAGGTACAGTCAAAACAAGCGACATCCTTTCCAGCATCTTCTGAGCAAGTAAATCATCTCTGTGAAAGACATATTTGATCAAACGCTCACACCCCCTAACCCATTCCTCTACAGCATCTGCGGCACCCTGACCAATAGCAAAATGCCCAAACTCTTCCAGCAATTCGGAAAAAGCATGACCGTGAAACACTGAATAGCCGATTAGACCCTCCATTGCCGAGAATAAAGCGCGCCGGTTTTCCGGAGAAGAATCCTGGCTAAAAATATATCTTAACCGTTCGCAATTGAACTCCGCTTTTTGCAGGTCACTTTCTTGAAAAGCAAGTTTAATCAAGATCAAACGGATGTCTGCCTCATCTGCAAGAATGCCCGGCTGTTGCGGAGAGGTTAGTGGATTAGAAACGTCAAACAATCTGGCCTGATCAATTTGGGCGATGCCATATTCCAGAACTTTGCCACTGCTATTAAGTTTCCAAAGCAATTCAAATGTTGCATCATTGCAGTGTACATTGTCCATCACCTCGAGTTCTGCCTTGTATCTTTCGAAGCTGGCTTTATGATGTGCTTGAGCATAATGTTTGCCCAGCCTAAACAAACAATAGCAACAAGCCAGTGGAATTCTACTTTCAAAAGGTAGATCTGCTGAAAGTTCGCAAAGTTCATCCAAATAAGTGGCTACCAAGGTATCATGATCGTTCTTCGCAGCGGTCTCCAGCATGTTGATCAGTTGACGCGCCCTCAAGGTATCATATGCCGGCAAAGACAACGCGATGCTTTTAGCGCGATCATAGCAGGTTTTGACATCCGGACAATTCAGTCCCTTATCGGCAACCAAGGCCAGGGTCCGAGCTTCGAGTATATCAAATACATATTCTGTCATCTGCAAATCGGACTCGTTATCCGTTCCAGAAAGGAATGGACCTAGATCCTCCTTTGGAAAGGACTGTAAATAGTCAAGGACAAAGGCTTTCATTCGTTCCGGATTAGTTTTCCAGGCCAATGCCGAAATCTTATCGAGCCCGGGTACCCTTTCCAGGGGATTTCCAGGCGAGACAAACTCCTGACGAATAAAATGTAGACCAAGCGCTTTTGGTTGCCTCGGATAGACCTTGCTCAGATCATACATTCCGAGTAGCTGTAAAGTGCTAGAATCAAGTTGATCCGGAAACAGATCAGGGTATCTTTCGATCAGTTCCATTAGCTCCTCCGCGGCTATTGGGCCGGTCATACTCGTAAATGCAACCATTCGCTTGAACGCCTTCATCTCGCCGGGAGTTGAAGCCATGTTCGCCCAAATACGCTCCTTGTCCAGATTCACACTGGTCTGAATAACATCCGTACCACCTGCATTTGCATCCCTGGATAAGTTTACCATCCCCATCAGGGCATATAATGGCAGGCAATGATGATCAATCTGTTTAAGATTTGTCTCAATATCTGCGACGGTCATTGCAGAGGGCAGCTCTCCAGTTTGCTTGAAGTTTCGGATCAGTTCAATCAAAGATGGCTGGGACATGGGACCTAAATTCAAGGGTGCAGCTTCAAATGGGGTTATAATTTTCCCCGCAGAAACCGCATTTTCCACCGTCAAACACCAGGAGGAATGCAGCTCCCTTTCTATCAATAGTACCCTGACCCGCCTTCCATTAAAATCTGCTCTGGTACTGCATTGACGAAGCAACGGATAGATAAGTTTGGAATTTAGGTTTGCATCGTCGAGCAAGATCAAACTATCATGGGTAGGATTCCAGCTTGACCAGTCAAAAGTAGTAGGGCATTCCAGGAAACCCGCATTCCAATTACCCTTTTCGATGAGCTCAATGATCAGCTCCAGCGCCAGCCTGCTCTTTCCCGATCCTCCCGCTCCTGAGAGCGACCACCAATCAAAGTTCTTATCACTGTAAGCGAAGGCGTGCAACCGTTCAAACTCTGATACCCTACCACAGAACCGCCAAGTACGGTTACGGAATGCAAAAGGATCCGGACCGATTCGGATTCCACTATCCAAAACCGGTTGAATCCGTCCCTGTCTATTTAGATTTTGTATGATCGAACGGAGATTTTCCCTACCACCAACCTCCCGAAATCCGGGTAGGCCGCTGCGGTCCCGACGAACAGCATCGATAAATGATGCCGCGCAATCCGGCCAGCTATGCGTTTCCATAAGCAGCTTTCTCAGCTCCAATACTCCGGCCTTGTATTGGACGATATCCTCTCTCACAATATCATATGCAGTCTTTACCGTTGAAACATCTATGGGATTGAGGAGCCTGCCTCCACCACCAGCTATCGAAACGGGGAAAATACCATGTTCTTGCGAGGGCACCTTACCCAACAGGTTTTCTAAAAAAAGATACAATCCCGTGTTTTTTGACAAGATCAACGGAACACCGGCAGCAATAGCCTCGAAACCGACCAGACCAAAGCCCTCATGAACTGACAGCATCAGACAAACACTTTGACTTGCCAATAGTGAAAATAGCTTAGAACGATCAGTTTCATAGGGACGTCCGTTTATATTACTATTAGTAGCTCCAGTCCCCTCGATTGCGCTTTGCTTAAATTGTTCAATTGATTCATTTTCCGAAGTTCCAACAACAGTGAAAGTCGCATCGTCATAGCCAGGACTTGAAGCCAAACTATGTACAACAAACGACCTGGCCGCCAGCAGCATTTGTTTCAGCGCATCGTTACGTTCGTCAAATCTGCCGAAAGTCATAGCCCTGAAATTGCCCGGTAATTCAGCAGTATCCACATCTGATATTCCCGGCAAAAGTTCAAAGAGACCGTTATTATTACCCCTTTTCCTCAGGGCTGAGGCATACAGCTTGGGACCGATGGCAACAACAATATCTGCAATTTTGATACAGCTTTCCTGCTTTTCAAATTTCAAATAGTTCGATTGCTGATCGGGATCGGTCTTCAAATTGGCGTATGACTCATAATCCATGTGGTGAATGAAAATCGACCTTCCCTCGACACCTATCATTCGGTGAAAATCTAATGCATCGGGTCCGGTAAAGGTATCATGGCCGATAGAATAGCAATGTTCCATATCTTCCAGGCCCTCTATGATCTTCTTGACCGCAAGCCATTGGCTGGTCTCGTACTTTATTTCTTCAGCACCTAGGGAATACAACAAAACGTTAAGCTCCTTTGCCTCCTGGACGGCCTCTGCCGGTACTGCCAAAGAACTGATACAGACGACCTTGAATTCAGTGGTTAACGTAAAGTCACCAAGTGCGGACACAAAATCGTGGTTAAAGGAATTGATCCCTCCTTCGATATGTCCCCAAGCGGGAACCAAAAAAATAAGATACGTCATACTATTAGAATAAATGTAGGACCAAGCCTGTAAGCCAGGTCCGATAAATGCTTTTGGTAAAGGTCGTATTTTATGGAGCTACCGGCAAGTATTGTGAAAGCCAGCCGACACTCACCCCCAATCCTATCGAAGGGACTTCTTGTACATCTCAACCATTTCATCAAAGTCAAACCTTTCGTCCCTTTGTACCCGCTTAGACGGCGAAATCGGAACAAGAATGTCGATTTTCCTCGAATCATAATACAAGGCACTTCTCAGCAAATTATCCCCATCGAATCCCATATCCTCCATTTCCAACCCCCGCTCAATCAGGTAGCTAGAAAACCGTCCCAAAGCGCCAACTATAAACGTCCTGCTGGTAAAAACCAGCCTCTCGATGGACGGGAACTGATCTAACAAGCCGAGGATATCCTTAATCGCTACCGGAAAAATGTATTCATCACCAGAGAAACCTTTGTAGCGATAGCAAGTAGAGACCATATCGGTTATACCGATATGATATGTGTCCAACAGCGCCTTTCGTTCCTTCACAGCCGCCTCTCCCTTCAGCTTACGGAACTGATAGCCGAAAACTACCGACAAAAGTTCCCAGAACATGTTGCCCTCGCCCGCATAATAGAAAGCGAATCCCGCATTTTTTACATGCGAAGGAAAAGTACCGATGACCAGCACCTTGGTATCGCTGTTGATATGGTCCGGATAAGGATGGGTCTCATAAACAAAATGCCGCTCTTTAAATTCTACAGCTGTGCTCATGACGGTACCGGATCTGCCAGGTGGACATTCAACATACTCAATAGGCTCTTTGGATTTTCGGCATCGAACAGCTCAAACCCTATGCGCCCGCACAGCTCAACAGCTTCTAGTTCGCTGTGCAAACCAGCATAATTGAAGCTTAGTACCCAATGCCAGTATTCAGCCGCGTTTATGTACTGCAGGGACGCTGGTATCTGAAGGTTCTTGCTTTGGGTCAAACCTGCAAAGAGCGTCTGATACCGGTCAAAATGTACAGTAATGACGAATTCCCCCACTTTCAATTCCAGTTCGAGAACATCGCCCCAAAAATAGCTCGTCTCTGCGCAGCGGTTTTTGGTCACCAGGTTAAAGTCGCTGATCAACCTATCAATCAGAAAATTACGGTAGGTATCCAGCATCACCATATCGTACCATGCGCGGTATTTCTTAACATACAGGTGGTTATCCTTCCAGACCAGCGCCACTGCATTGGCCTTTTGCATCCAGGCATGGAGTCCGATCTGCTGGTAAAGTTGCTCATGGGTAAAACGAAAAACCTGCAAATCCGCATCCCCTTCAGCCCGGGCGATGGCAGAGGGTCTGGAAACAGTGGAGGAGATATCCGAGATAAGCACATTAACGTCCTGCGCATCACAAAATCCGCCAATGATTCTTTTACAGGTAGCATTACGCCTCAACAGCAGCGACCAGTTAGACTGGCTGTCTTCCATTTTCAGTGCCTGCAGTTCCTGAAAATTGTGAATACTCGCTATCAGCGAACGCATTAGCAAATAATTGACCCCAAATCTGCCGTGGGCACCATCAGCATCAAATAATTCAGTAGCTAGAGCAAGTCTTCGCTGGAATTCATGCATTGAAGGACCACCGTCCAGCAAAAAGCCTATACTTCCTAGAAACAGCGGATGTCGTTCACCGGATATCAAGACATCCTCCCATTGTTGGTTCTGCAGGATCAGCACAGCCTTTTCACGCTCCTCGATAAATTCGGTATTCCTATGTTGCTTTTCCAGCGCAAGGGATCTATCACTAGCCAGGAATTCATAGATCTCAGTAGCGTATGCCCCCATTTCGGAAATCAGTTTCATCGCCGAGATCATTGCCTGGATACTTCTGATATCTGGATTGATGATGATGTTCCATACCACCCTGATCCATTGTTGGAAACCCTTCAGCTCAAAAGTGTCCTTTTCCAGATAAGAACACATTCCCATGAAAAGAATGCGCTGGGTTTGACTGATCTCCTCGCCAAAAAAATGCCAGACCAAATCAGGATCCCAAGCGGGTGATAGGCCTTTGGAAATCACATCATAAGAGACTGCAATTCGGTCCAAAATCCGCTCTATCTTCTGCACGATATCAAAACTGCCGATCAGCGAACGGTAGTGTCCAAAATTGGAATACCTGCCATGCTTGCTCCTTTGCTCAGCAGCATAAAAATGGACAAACAGATCACTTCGTTCCAAAGCTTCCTGCCTGAGCGGCGCGGACTGAATGAAATTGTTTAAAGCCAACCTGTCAAAGAAACGAAGGAACAGGTGGTCAACCAGTTTATCTTCATTCCGCCGGGAATCCTTGGAATATGACCAGAAAAAATTCGTCCATTCATTGTCCAGCTTCAAACCGATCGTCATCGCATAGGGCATCATTCGCCCATTATAGCAGACCTGCTGAAGGAACAGGTCCCGCTCAGGGTTGTCCTTATCATTCATCCAATTAATCAGGTCGGCCTTAAAATTCTCAAAATCGGTCAAGGGTTTCCCGCGGGCATTCATCTTGATGTACAATTCGTCAGTAAGTCCAAAACCGTCCAGGGGAAGGATATAAAAACATAGATTGGACAATTGGTCGTAAAGAGGCAGGGATGCGTTACAATAATTATTATGGATGGCATCCAGCATGGTCAGCATCGATTTGACCGTCGGATCCTTTTCATATACCGAAAAGAACCACGTTTGTCTGCCTATAAAAGCAGCTGGTCCTCCGGAAAAATCCAAACGTTTCATCTTGCACAAAGCCCTGCAAAAATCTCTTGCAGTTGTCCTAGTATCATAGCTGAACCTGGAAAGCTCCTGTTGTCTCACCATCAGCTCATCATCCCCCAGCTCCCGTTGGCCGATATACCAGTGCAACAGGAACAAGGTCGTCAGCCGCTGCTGCCCATCCAGTGGAATGAAAAAATGCTGACCGTCACGCGATTTAATCGCGCCATAAACGAAATCAAGCTCCAGAGTTCTCCCGGCGCACATCGCCCCAAAAAGCGATCCCAAAAAGCGGTCACGAATCTCCCCCTCCTCATCCCTTCCCTGGGCATAGTCCCGCTGGATCATCGGAATTTGGATCCCATCAATACTCAATAAAAATTCCTCACTGTTGGTTCGTATCTGCAACCGTTCGGTGAGCAGTTGCCGAAAATTATATCTGTTCATCTGAATGCGGCTTAAAATTACATGGAGGTAAAAACTCCATCAAAGAATCGGCGATCATGGACCGGTATTTCTCCATATCCGACCGAGACCATTGCGTCCTTGATTTTCCCATGGGATCATAGTACTTCAAGAAGACATTTTTCGTATTCATCGGCATAAAGTCCCCCACAACATCAAACTCAATGATTTTACGTCTTTTTGTCGGGAACAAAGCATTCCCGTATGATCTGTTCAGATGGGAATTCAATAAGGTAAGATTGCCGATATTGTTTTTTATAGACTCATCGGCCAAATCATCCGGAGCCTCTCCGGAAGCCTCGGATATCTTACGGGCCAAATATTCGAAACTGTAGCGACTATTGGGATCTATCATGAAATTTACCACCTCATCCAACAATGGCTTGTCCCCCAAGATTTCATTGAGGTCATCCATAGCAAACTCGAGCCATTCCAACTGATCCTTACGACTGTTCATATTCCGGCTTCTGTAGGAATCAATATGTTCGGTATCCCAATGCTGCTGTTTGAAGGCCTGAAACGGAAACTTGTAGATCAACTTGCCCGATTCGCTCTGCCGAATGATCGGAACCAGGTTAAATAACAACAGTACACGCTTGATCAAACCGTCATTTTTGGGATAGGTCAGATCAAGGTAGGCACCTGTCCCGCTGTCCGCCCATTTAACCCCAGCAAGCTGGGCCGCAATTCTGGAAACCAGGAAACCAGTGATCTTATCCTTGAGCGGTTCCTTGCTGGTCAGCTCGTAAATCGAACGAATAGATTCACCACAATAGATCAAAAATCCAATGTAATGAAACCAGACCGGATGCTGAAACCATTCCTCAAAACACTGGAACATTTCCTTTACCCGTTGCCATTCACCCTGAAGGTCAGCAAAGCCCTTGATCTGCTCGAATTTAGCATTATAGAACCTAAAAATCTTATGTTGGTCAGCACCATCCTCCGGCACAAGAGAAGTACCTTCTACGGTGCTCATTTCAAATATCAGCTCAAATATCAGTGATATCCTGGAAGAAACCTTATTTTCAGCTTTATTGAGAAACCACCAGAATTCATTGTTCTGCAAAGCATTCTCTATCTGGTCCCAGTCCCTGGCAATCTCAAGCTGGCGGATATGACCTATCTCCTGTCCATCCCCAAAAAGACGATCCTGAAGAAAAAGTGCCTTGATCAGTTCTGCATCCGTCAACGGGATTTTCCCCATATTGATTCTGATGAAGGTATCGATCGGATTTTGTTCGTTTTCGATCTTATACCAGATCACCTGCAAAATCCCCTCACTCTTCTGATCCGAAAGATTGTGTGTCAGCGTACTTAGGATAGATTGGCGCACATCATTTTTCTTCAGTTGTTTACCGAACCAATCATCTATGGTCAGATATGCATTCCTAATGTGATGGAAGTCAATATTCAGGGACTCCCCGGATAGCGCAATATCATCCAGAAAGGCCTTGGAACCTGGCCGTGTCTCATATGCAATCGAAAACAGATCCTTTCCGAATTCTTCCTTTAAAGACGAACCCCGTAAATGTTTATCGACAAGATAGCTCAACAAAATCCTGATCGTGGTCAGTCGCTGCTGCCCATCTACCACCTCCCATCCCGCCACGGATTCCCCATCCTGCTCCCAGCAGAATGCCTTAACCACCACTGGTTGCAGACAATAGAATTCCTTCTTAGACTTGGGCTTCAATGCAAAAGCATGCACATCCTCCAGCAGCTCCAGAACCTGCTGACTCGTCCAGCGATAACCCCGCTGATAGGATGGAATGTAAAAATTTTCTTCCAGCAGCTCGCTGATAGAAACAAGTTTAATTTGGTTGGCCATGTAAGTGCGTTAAAGATTAAACGAATATAACCGCAGACAGAGCGAAGAACAAAAAAACTTACAAATAATAGGAAAGATGAAGGTACAAACACGTTAGGATTAATAAAACCCTGTCATCTTACTATGAGATCGAGGCTGTTAGAGTTTGAAGTGTCAGCTCAAACAGCTATAATTGTTGAAACCGGGTAGCCGTAAATCCGGTCCAGTAAAAGCAACAAAAGAACTATGCAGACCTGTAAACTTTGCCAAAAAAACGCCGCCGACAAAACCAATACCCACTACCTTACAGATGGGATAATCAGAAGCTGCCTGAACGAAGACGGCTCGAACAAAAGGGAAAAAGGCATGGCTTTCAACATCTCATTGGAAGAAACTTCAATAGAAGCAAGATTTCAAAGAAGTACCTCCCGGGAAGGTATCATGAGAAACTTTGGACGGGAAGCCTCTGAAGAGGAAATCGAGGCAGCAAAGAAACCGCTGTTCGCTGTTGACCATGTCTTTTGCTCGGGATGTGAGAAGAAATTTACAGACATAGAAAACCCTTTTATTCGGGAGGTCCTGCCCATTTTGAGGGGAAAAGACTTCAGCGGAGAGCAAGAAATCGCTATCGATCACCCCTCAGTCCGTCCATTCTTCCTTTTGCAGGTCTACAGAACAGCAATCTGCGACCGCTCTTATAAGCTTTCCAAGGAAAAAATTGAAACGCTCCGCAAATATTTTGACAACGCTGAGGGCAATATCGATGAGGTCAAATCCATACCCTTGCACGTGACTTATTTGAATACACTTGGAGGAGAAAATCAATTTACCACAAATTCTGTAGGTATTGGCAATAATAACAACAACCGATGCGTCTTTTTCAACGACTTCGTCATACAGACTTCCTCAGATGATTCGCCAATTGACATGTTTGATTACCATGGCTTGAACAATGAGGCATCATTAAAGATCTACACCAATCAAAACGAGGATGCGTTTAAAGTTAGACTGTTCAGTAACGATCAAAGGATCGCCATGCACAATGGCTACCATATCGAAAAGGCCAAAAAATTCAAAGAAAACTATAGAAAAAAATTCAGCGTACGTTATTTCCTGAAATACGGATCAAGAATACATCCATCGCAAGTTGAGGAATTCGTAAACGCCGTCATCCACAGTGAGGAGGTAAATGACGAATCCAAATATTCCACCGCACATTTTGAAAAAATATGCGATCTCTATCTGGATAAATTTAAACCATAGTTAAAAAAAGCAGATTGAATTAGGAGCTCGAAAGCCTGAAATATGGTAAAGCAAATAGCAGAATGGAGACAGGTGGAAAGTCGTTCCAATAGATTAAGAGCTCGATAACGCCCACTACTGAGCCAAAATTTCCCGCTCATTTACAGAACCTTAAAAAAAAACAGCTTTAGGAATTAAAGCTGCCAATCCAGTATTATATAATTTAGTCAGCAACTAATTATAAAAACTGGAATGGGCCAAAAAGCCAAAACACAAAAAGGCAAAGCAGCAGGGCAATACACCGAGCAGCAAGTCCTCAACAACAGCCTGAAAACATTTAAAGAAGTCTGCCACAAAATTGCAGGACCTGAAACCTTCAAACAACTCAGCCCGATCAGCGTATCCAGGATCATCAGCAACAGATACCCGGCCCTTCGGATGCGGGCAACCGATCAAATCCAAATCCCCCCAGCTCGCACCAAACACCTCAATGAAATATTCAAGAACATGCTCAATAACGAAACCTGTACCAGTCCAAGAGGAGAAACCATGAGCTTGAGTACATTTCACCGGGAAGGTCTCATGTTGATCCATTACCTCACACTGGTCGAAGGAGAAAACCAAACCCTAGGCAGCGCACTCCGGGAAATACAGCAAAACTACCATCAGCATAGCGAATACTACCTAAAACCAATTCAGGACCTCATCCACATCCTGTGGAAGTTCAGTATCATTATGACTGACTGGAATGAGCGACTATTCACCTACAACATCAATGAAACTTGCGGCATGAGAGGTCTTGACGGCAACAACGAAATCCTCATCAGCGCCGAGAAACCCAAAGCCAAGACCCTCAAACTCGAATCCCATCCACGGGAGCTCGTCCAAGTCGGCTGGACCAACTTCGAAGGAAAAATAACACAGCTTCGCATCAAACCCAAATGGATCGGCTTCAGGGAAGATCCAAAAAGCAACGACTACTGCGAAGTCTACATCCAGAAACATGCCCTGCTACGACTGCAGGAACGCATTGGCCTCGTACCCGGACTCATGCATGAAGCCGTCTACGAAACCCTAAGAAAAAAAGAAAAAACCTGGCACAAACGCAGTGACAAACGAATCGTCGAATACAAAATCATAGATAAAAAAGTAGGTTACCTCGTCTGCTCCTTCGATGAAGGAGTCATCATCATCCGAAGCTTCCTGTTTCTCACCAACACCGGAACCCCAGAAGGAAACAAACTCAGTGAACTCACCAGCCTGGAACCTATGGATAAAAAATACCTGAAGATCGACACCCTGTTAGGCCTTGCTGGTTACAATATTGCCCATGAACCCAGGCTCAAAGAGCTCTTTACAAACGCTGGCTGTCAGGATCTCCTGGATCTCGCAGACCTCACCAAGTTCAGCAAATCCAGCGTTCATGAGCAAGATACGGAATCATTGCTGAAATATTTGTCGCCAAATCTGCGGGACTTTTATGAAAATACTGCGGAGGAAAGGCCATTGGGATTAGCTGAAGATGTTTCAATATCAACAATTCATGCCCCAGTTAAACACATTTTATCCCCTTATAAACAATTGATATAACCTTGAAAACAATCTGTAGCAGAACTCTGCATTTAAAATGCAAGGCAATAATGGGTTATGGAGAATTGTAATACACAGCCATCGAATTGATTTTGTCCCGAATTCTCTCTGCCAGATGTTGCGGTTCAATCACCCGGATGTTGTCGCCAAAAGACAGTAATTTTGAAATCAATTCGTAATTAATGATCACTTTGAAGGATAATATCCCTTCGTTATCAGTGGTTTCAAGGTTGGTTTGAGATCCATGTAAAGGTTTCGTTTGCATATAAGGCATAAATTCCTTCTTCACAGCTATGATAACCGTATTAATTATTCCGTTATCAGGAACTGTAACACCTACGATATCCTCAAAATATTCGTCAAAATCAAACTTATGGTTGGCAACATAGGAAATCTGCGACTCCTCGACATTGATTACCCGGTCAAGTGCCAAATTCGTCAATTGTTGCATAGAGTCAATTACTCCGAAAACAAACCACCTTAAGTTATATTGCTTCAGGTAATAAGGATGAAAAGTATGTTGCCTCTCATCTTTTTCGCCAAACGGTGCATACCTTATCATCAACGCACGCTGATTATGAATTGCATTGAAAAAAGTTGTGATATGTTCAAGTCCTTTTAAATATTGATTTTGCTCAAAATCAATAATCCGCATTTTACCTTGGTGCTTATTGAACCTTAGGTTTTGTAATCTAGCGGAAATTTCCGAAACCCATTCAAACTGGGGCAGGCTGGAGGTTTCGGCAATACTGTCCACCTGATTTCGGAATCCGCTGTCCAGCCATTTCGCTGCAAAATGTCCACTAATTTCAGCCAAAGTATCCACTTGACTGATTTTAAAGGCTTTGAATCATCATTTATATGGGGTCTGCATTCCTGGTCTGCTGAGCAGTTTCAGAAAGCTCAGCGTACTGAAAATAGGGTAAAATCTGGATTCTAAACACAGAGTTATAAAGAATTGAATTGGGGAGGCTACTAACGCTTATCTAAGCGCATTTATCAGGCAGAAATACCTAGCGCCAGGTCCAGGGGATCCAGAAAGCGTTGGGTGAAAATTGACTGGACACTTTGGCCCGAAAAGAGGTGGATACTATCTCCGAAATCTCCATCTTAGTCACCCCAGTTACTTTCCCGGTATGGTCTAGCTGAAAAATTAACCTTGCGTCTAAATCCCAGGCATAGAATCGATGCTTTCCGTAAGGTACCAGCTCCTTCTGATCCTTCCCTACCCTGCCGTACAACTTTCCATTTTCAATCACGACTTCAAAGACCATGTTAGGCTCGAACAAATACTTGCCGGCGTAACTCTGCATCAACTGATCAGAAACTTGGATCTTCTCCAAAACCTCGTTATCCCTCGACCTCAGCCAATTGGAAGCCACCCCGGTACCTTCTAGCTTGTAACCTGCTATTTTTCCTGCCTGATCTCTCTGGAAACTAAGCTTGTTCAGGCTATTCTCCAGCACGAAAACATCCTTTCCGGTTGGGATCAAACAGGTCTTGCCACCACCCCGATAGTAATACATCAGTACGCCCCGTTGGTTGCTGATATACCGTTCTCCATCAAATGCATTCTGGTATACCCCATGGTATTCCTGGAGGACCGCTGACTTTAGCGCAACCGGCTCGTAATGATAAGGGGTATTTATGGCGATAGCCGCCAGCTTGGCAGCCGGAATATCCAGGTCCCCAACATTTTCATAATTGGACAGCACACATACCAAGATCTGCTGGGCTGGCAAGTAAATCACATCGGTAAAAAATCCATTAATAACCCCATTGTGCATCACTGCTCTGTTTCCCTGTATGTTCCCGATCCACCAGCCAAAGCCATAGCCCGAGTCCTTCCCATTGGCCAAGATCCAGGAACTAAACGCTTTCTCCAGACTGGCGGCACTGATGATTTTTCCCGCACTAAGCCACTGATACCATTTCAGTAGATCCCCAGTAGTAGACATCAGGGACCCAGCCGCGTAAGGCAGCGTCATACTCAAAAACTCAGCATTTTCATACCGATCACCTCTTTTCCTATAACCCGAAACCCTGCCAGTAATCACCTCAGTACCCATATCATAGCAAGAATGCGTCATATCCAGCGGCTTAAAAATATGCTCCTGAACATAGTCCCCGTACGACTTCCCGCTCAGTTTCTCAATGATATAACCAAGCAGGATGTAATTGGAATTGCTGTAACGCTGGTCGCTGCCCGGATCAAAATCCAGACCTTCCCCTTTAAATAAAGCTATAATTTCCTCTGGCCTCAGGTCCTTTCTTTTTAGCGCTTCACTAAAAGCCGGAACCCCGGTATAATTTTTAATGCCTGAAGTGTGGGAAAGCAAATTAGCAATTGTGATCTTCTTTCCTTGTGCCGGGTAATCAGGGATAAACTTGGTCAATTCATCCTCCAGAGAAAGCTTACCTTCTTCCGCAAGCTTAAGAATACAAACCGCAGTAAACTGCTTAGTAACCGAGCCCAGTCTAAATACGTGATCCTGGCTCATCGGCACCTGGTGCTCCAAATTTGCGAAACCAAAGTCCCTTTGATAAATGACTCGGCCAGCCTTCGCAACCAGGACTGTTCCGCCAGGCCCATCCTTTGGAAATATGGGCTCGATTACGGAATCGTACTCCGCGTGATTCCCCTGAGTAAAACCGGGGCTATAAGATAGGCTGATAAAAATTAGGCATAGCAATAGCCTCAGTGATGTTTTCATCGCTTTGAAAAATTAGTTTAAAAAATGTGTTGATTAAGGTTTAATCCCTTTGTTTAGCCATTAGGAATCTGATGATAAAATAGCAGATGATCAGACTGATGCCCATAAAAAGAAGTACACTGGCAGACATCAGCCAGAACGGATGAATGAAAACCAGTGTAGCAATTAGAAATACACCGAACATAACGCCAAAGGCTGTGCCGATGCAAACAATCCCAAAACTGAGCAGGAAATACAGCCACTGGTTCTTCCATTTGAAGAGATCCGGCGAGGCGCCGCTTTCCAGGATCGCCATTCGTTCTTTATGACGGGTAGTAAAATAATAATAGGCAATCCCAAAAATAACCAGGGATATAGAGATGAGCAGTGCGGCTGATGTAGTTTGCATATCAAATTTGTTTATTTGCCCATAAGACTACGGATCTTGCAAAGCGGTCACAAAATAATGATAAAATTTTTCAGAAATTTTTGTGACCGGATCATCACTATCTTAGTCTAAGCTACAAATGTTATTCGACCACAAAAAACCTGAGGACCAATACCTGGACAGCGCCATCCGCGGCGAAAGCAAGGGGCTGGAGTATTTGGTAAATAAATACCGCGATATGGCTTATTCTATCGCTATCCGGATCACAGGAAATGTGGAAGATGCAGAAGAAGTGGTACAGGATGGGTTTTTAAAAGCATTTACCAACTTGAATCGATTCCGGAGGGCCTCAAAATTCTCTACCTGGCTGTACAGAATTATTTATACCACAGCCCTCAGCAAAGTGAGCACAAAAAAACCGCGTCCGCTTGAGCTGCAGGATGACCAGCAATACGCGCACTATACCGCAGGAGATGAGGGTTCAGAACGCCTTGCTGAAGCAGACCGGAAAAAATTTCTCGGCATCGCCATGCAAAAGTTAAAGCCAGAGGATCAGCTCATCATCACCCTACATTATAATGCGGAAAAAACCATAGCTGAAATCTCCGAGATCTTGGATCTCAAATCCTCCGCCATCAAAATGCGCCTGCTCAGAAGCCGCCAGTTGCTTCAAATTGAGCTTCAACAACTATTAAAAACAGAATGGAAAGACTTATGAGAAACGACAAGCAAATTATTGACCCCCTTAAAAAACTGCTACAGGATCATGGAACGATAAGCCCTTCTGAAGGTTTCTCCAAAAGATTGCTGAATGCGGTGATCACCGGATACCGGCTGAACTACAGCCGGGCGTACAAGAAACAGGAAAGACTGGGCAAAGGGATCATTGCCATTTTAATCATAACCACCCTGGTCATTTTTGTAGAACTCAGGCCAACCCTGGAGACAATGGAAATGATTGTACCAATCGTGATACTGGCGATTGGACTTTTAAGCCTGATATTGATGTTTAGAAAGCTGTTTAGTGCTCAACAGTAACCATGTTTGCCCCGGGAATGAGTTTTGGATCTGAATGTATAAAGAAAATCGGATTGCTCCGGCTTCCTTCTCCTAGTTGCGGATCTGTATTTTTGGAGATTTCATAAGATATTTTTCAGTCGATTTCACACCAAGCTGCTCAATCAAACTTTGTCAGACAGCTCCCCTAGCGTTTGGAGGTGTGATTACCCGTATTCAGCGAGATCCGAATTGCTTCTGCCCGGCTATTGGTTTTAAGACCCCGTCCTAGCTGATAACCTGTAGCATCGAAGCCAGTCCATACAAATTATCAGGAACTATCCGTACCATTAATTGTTATAATTACCAAAACGAGAAACGATGACAGATCCAAATCAAAATCCGGCAAACGAGCAGGAAGAAAGCAAAGAAGTAAAAGAACCCACCAGAGCAGATGGCACCAACTGGGAAGAAAACCAGCGCATTGATGAAGAAGGCAATGAGCTGGATCCTGAAGACATCAAATAAAAACGCTATTGTGGATCGGAATGCAAAAATAGCAGCAAAGCTGCTGGCTGTTGCTGAGGAGCGGGGGACTGAAAAGACAACCTGCCCTTCAGAAATAGCCCGCATGTTGTTTCCTGAGGACTGGCGAATGCACATGGACGAGGTAGTCGATGTCGCTATAAAACTGCATCATCAGCATCAGGTAGTCATCACACAGAAAGGAAAAACGATAGATGTGGGCCACATCAAAGGGCCGATACGGATCAAAACGGTTTAATAAATGCTGCACGAAAAGAATATATCAGCGCTGCTGAGTATCCATCAAATTTACCATGAACCGGACATCTGGCAATACCCCCGCGCCGCAGAAATCCGCGCTAAATACCCAAATGCGGAACTCATTGAGGTTCCTGCCCACAACCAGATCCCTGAACTGTTTGGCTTTGAAGGCTCGGTGAAAGACTGGCTCTGGAACAAGAAAAATGTACTGATCCTGGGCGTCAAAAAAGCACTGAGTGCGAGACGAAATGAACGCAGCTCACATTGGGTAGCACCTTCCCATTCCAACGGCTGCACCATGTCCTGCTCGTATTGCTACGTACCCAGGCGGAAAGGTTATGCCAACCCGATCACCACCTTTGTCAACATCGAAAAGATCATGGGATACCTGAGCCGCCACGCGACCAGGCAAGGACCGAAACTAACTGAAGACCTGATCGATCCCAGCCACTGGGTTTACGAGATCGGCGAAAATGGGGATTGCAGCGTAGACGCCGCCATATGCAATAACGTCAAAGACCTGATTGGCCTCTATGCGGAGCTGCCCAATGCGAAACTGAGTTTTGCCACCAAATTCATCAACAGGGAAATGTTGGATTACAACCCAAAAGAAAAAACCAGGATCAGGTTCAGCCTGATGCCGCATGGCATTTCCAAATTGGTTGACGTGAGGACCACCCCTATCTCCGACCGGATTGCCGCCATGAACGATTTTCGCCGGGCAGGTTATGAGGTGAACGTCAGCTTTGCACCGGTCATTTACTACCCGGGCTGGCTGGACGACTGGCGTAAGTTATTTGACGAAATGAACCAGGTGCTGGATGAAGAAACTAAGGCTGGGCTTTGGACCGAGATCATCTTTTTAACCCACAATGAGCCGCTTCACGAAGTCAACCTTCTATGGCATCCTAAGGCCGAAGAAATACTCTGGACACCGGAAGTACAGCAGGTCAAATACAGTCAGACCGGACAAAGAAACGTCCGCTATAAAAATAACCTGAAGCGGGAAATCGTGAACGAACTGGTCGCCCTGTGTCATAAAATGATTCCTTATTGTAAAATCCGATACGCATTTTAAAAATAATTGATTCTCAGTAAACTAAGTAAAGATTTAATGCGTTGATTAGGATACAGATGGGGTTATGGGGAAGGAAATATTCATCCTGGAGGATGACAGGGATATCGGATTTATTTTAACAGCAATTTTAGCAGAAGAAGGATACCGGCTGCGCTTGTTTGAAACCCTTGCTGGGATCAAATCGGCATTGGTATCGGGTACACCGGATTTGCTCATTATGGATGTGCGCCTGCCGGATGGAAACGGCATGGACCTCTGCCGCGAGCTAAAGTCACGAGAGCGTTTCAGCGTGCCGATCCTGATGATGTCCGCCGACTGGCATGTACACAACCGGGACTGCCCGGCAGAAGGATACCTGGCCAAACCATTCAACCTTGATGCGCTAATCGACAAAATTGCCGGCATTTTAGAACGGGCATGCTGACCTTGGTGTAACTATCCCCTTAATCCGGGACCATCAAAGCTGCGTCTGTAAACCTTGCTTTTTCTGACTGGTACAGCGGTTGACCAGACCGATCATGTAGCTGATGTCAAAAGGCTTTTTCAGGTAAGCATCGAAGCCGATCGAGCGGTAAGTTTTGTCAATGTCATTATTGCAACTGAAAGCGACAATACAAATGCCGGCAACTACCGACCTGATGGCTTTACACCAGGCAGCGGAATCGCTCAAGTCCCGGTAACAATCCATAAGGATCAGCTCCGGCCGCGATTTAGTCAGCTCAGTGATGAATTTAGGATGGTCCGGTTTTAAAAGTGGCCTGATCTGGTAACCCTCTTCCTGCAAGGTCAGGGTTACAATGTCAAATATCGAGGCCTCAGGCTCATGTAAGAGAATGCTTTTCATGGCATAACTCCGAAAAAGGTATATTCACCAACCGGTGAAAATTTTAGGGATACCTAAAGATAAGAAATATTCTAACGCCAGTCAATAGCTGATAGACCATTGGTTAAAAGGCATTTGAACATTTTTTGAAAACCACAACCCAGCCAGGTTGTTATCCAAATACATTCACCTAAATCGAAAAATTATGCCCCGAGGATCAAAAGTGGAAAGGAATTCGGTATCGAATCAGCCACACGAAATGAACTATGAAGCGGATAAAATGAACGTGAAACCTTCCGCAGTTAAAGAAGCCAAGAAAAGCGGTGGATCAAACCAGCGCAAGGACATCGAAAAGAAAATGAAAAGTTAAGGGCTGATAAGATAAAGCCTTTTGCTCAGCGTCTCTATACATGAGCGCGTTAATTTAGATGACGGGGAAGTATCAGGGTGATGCTTCCCCGTCTTTTGTACAGGGCTCAATGTAGAAATTTAATGAGCCCATCTCCTGGTTTCCCTACTTATCCCCCGCCTCTCCGGTCGGGTGGATCGCCCCGGTCCATTCCTTATGTAAACCAGACCAGGTACGGCGAATTCAAACCTCTCAAATTAGACGAACTGAAAGTTTGGCAATTGCCAATCCCCTTGATGGCATGCGATTTTATGTCATCAAGAGACATGAGCTAACAACAACATTAAACTGCAAGGTATAGGGCAAATGCGGCATCGCTTCAGCGCTGAATTATCTACGGTGCGTTGCGTTGTTTATTACGGCCTCTTTTCCAGAGCTCGAGGGTCAGAGGCAAGTCTATACCTATTTTGTATTTCGGTTTTCATTTGCAGCATCACTGAACATTTTTTTGCGATGGTTAATTCCCCAGTCTTTCATCGCATAAATTATTGGTGTCAACGTAGCCGCATATGGCTCATGAGTGTAGGTGATTTTTACGGGATAGTCCCCCACAACAGTTCGTTTGATGAGTTGGTGCTGTTCAAGGTCTTTAAGTTCTTTAGCAAGGACCTTTGGCGTAATGCCTGGAATGCTCTCCTGGATATCAACAAACCGGTCATTCCCTACACCGATAGATACAATGATCGGAAATTTCCATTTGCCACTCATCACGTCCAGGAAGTCGCGTACCGGCTTGATGGTGCTGATACAATCGTTGTAACCTCTTTTTACCGCCATAAGTCTTTTGAATATAATAATGCACTTTCCTTTAGGAAAGGACTATACAAAGTAAAGCATTTCTTTTGGAAATTTGCTTTCTGATTTTAGATCAGATTCGATTTTATGGAAACACCAGCATTAGAACAAATACAGCCCGATACAGATGCATTTAAGGAAGTCTTACGTTTGAGGAAATCTTGTCGTGGCTTTCTGGAAAGGCCGGTGGCAGATCACCTGATTACTTCTGTTTTAGAAGATGCGCAACTGGCACCCTCAAACTGCAATACCCAGCCCTGGGAAACACATATTGTTTCGGGAGAAAAACTCAAAGAACTTTCAGCCGCGCTTTTAAAACAAAATGAAGCAGGAAGGTTTTCACCCGATTTTACTTTCGATGTCGAGGAGTATCATGGTCGTTACCAGGAACGCTACTTTAACCTGGGGAAGACTATGTATGAGGCATTTGACGTGAAACGTGAGGATAAAGCAGGGCGGAAAGAAGTATCAGATCTCAATTATAAATTCTTTAATGCCCCACATGTAGTTATTCCATTCATGCCATCGTTTGGTGACAATGTACGTGCGGGCGGCGATATCGGTATGTATGGGCAAACATTTCTTTTATCACTCACAGCCCATGGCCTTGCGGGTATCCCGCAAACGGCTTTAGGATTTTTCGCAGGCACCATAAAGGAAATATTAAACGTGCCAAATGAACTAAAAATGATGTTTGGAATTTCCTTTGGTTACGCAGATCCAAATGCGCCGGGTAATTCGTTTAAGTTGGGACGGGATCCAATTTCGCGTACAGTCACCTTCCACCCATAGTATATATTCGAAATGAAAGCTGACAACAATAGAAAAATGCTTCTTGGATTAACTTCTGGCAACGGGTACGGCTTTCAGCCGGGAGCCTGGCGCAGCCCGGGCATTGATCCCAGGGATTATATCAGTTACGATGCGCGCGTGAGACATGCGCAGGCGGCAGAACGGGGCAAATTCCAGTTTATGTTTCTGCCGGACGGCCCGTTTACTGACGACACCTCCCTTCTTGAAACCGAAGCGCCCAACTTCAACCTCGATGTGATGATGACACTGGCCGCCATTGCAAGGGAAACTGAGCACATTGGCCTGGTAGCTACGGGTTCCACTACTTTTAATGCACCTTACACACTGGCCAAACAGTTTAAGGCTTTGGATATCATGAGCCACGGTAGAGCAGGATGGAACGCCATCACCTCGACTAGTAATGATGTGGCAGCAATCTTTGGCCAAACCATTCCTTCGAGCAAGGATCGCTATGGACGTGCACACGAAGTGATTCCACTTGTCCAGGCATTTTGGGGAAGCTGGGGTAAAGAGGCCTGGGTACATAACCAGCAAAGCGGACAGTTTGCAAAACATGAGGAGATTGCTACCGTCGATTTTAAAGGTGATTATATACGTGCCAGAGGCACGCTCTATATTCCGCCATCTGAACAGGGGCAGCCCATTGTCTTTCATGCTGGAGGAAGTCCCAACGCCCATGAGCTGGCAGGCCGGTTTGCCAATGTGGTTATCGGTGCTGCTTTCACCATCGAGGACGGCATACAACAACGCAATGCCTTTCGTGAAGCTGCTAAAAAATATGGACGTGATCCCGATGAGATCAAATTTATCGCAGGAATGATGACCACCATCGTTAAGGACAGGCGTACAGCACTTGACCGCAGGCTTCAGTTAATGGGGCATCTGCTGCCACATCGGGTCGCTTACCTTCAGCAAATGCTTGGCATCAGGCTGGACCGGAATAGGCTGGACGAACCGCTTTCCAAAGCGCAATTAGACGCCGCTTATCCCTCCCCATATGACCCAAGATCTGCACACGCGCTCCAAATCGCGAAAGAAGGATGGAGCTTGCAGGACATTATAGCGCATGGCATCATTGATTACCATCCGGTCATCGTAGGGCCCGGAGTTGAAGCGGCCGATCATATGCAGGCCTGGTTTGAAGCGGGAGCCTGTGATGGGTTCTGGATCTCCCCGGATATTTTGGACGATGGTATAGATGCCTTTGTGGATGAGGTTGTACCCATTTTACAGGAGCGCGGACTTTTTCATCAGGATTATGAAGGCACGACGCTCAGGGAGCATATCGGTGCACCGGAGCAATATGGAATTGACCCTCGGGTTTAAAAAGAATTATAAATAAATAATATGAAAAACATGAAGATAGGAATTGTTGGAACAGGTGCCATAGGCAGCTTGTTAGCAGAAAAATTATCCGGTGCCGGACATCAGGTAAAAGTGACCAATACCAGGGCAATGCCTGAACTGGAAAAAATAGCGGCCAGTCTGGGCGCATCAGCAGCATCCATACAAGGCGTGGTGAAGGATGTGGATGCCATCATCTTTTCTATGCCTTTCAATGCTTATACGGACCTGCCCGCAGACTTGTTGAAAGAGGTACCTCAGGATGTGGTTGTAATGGATACTTCAAACTATTATCCGTTCAGGGATGGTGAGATTCCTGAATTGGAGCAGATAACTGAAAGCGAATATATTTCCGGAATACTAAAGCGCCCGATTGTGAAGGTGTTTAATAACATGCTTGAAGGCACCTTGAAATACAAAGGCAAAACAGCAGGAGCAGAAGCCAGGGTTGCAATTTCTATAGCCGGAGATCACCCCGAACATAAAAAGATAGTCGCTCATCTGGTTGATGTTACCGGTTTCGATGCCGTTGATGCCGGAAGCCTGGCCGAATCCTGGAGACAACAGCCCGGCACACCGGCCTATTGTACGGAATTGAATGAAGCCGAATTAATCCAGGCACTTGCTGACGCTGAAAAAGGGAAAGCACCTGCGATCCGCGATTTCATCATGGATAACCTGAGCAAGCAGGGCACCTGGCCTTCGTATGAAGAAATTTTAGCAGGTAACCGTTTACACGAGATGGGAAAGAAATAAGTGGATAACATTAAAAGCCAATAACAATGAAAATTATGTATACAGCAGCAGCGACTGCTAATGGTGGTAGAAATGGTCAGGTGAAAAGTGATAATGGAGTTTTAGACCTACAGGTAAGAGCCCCCAAAGCAATGGGCGGTGCAAATGATGATTACACGAATCCGGAACAATTATTTGCAGCTGGTTACGCTGCTTGTTTTGATAGTGCGCTGAACCATACCATTCGTTTAGAGAAAATTAAAACTGGAGAAACCTCAGTTACTGCAAAAGTATCGATCGGTCCCCTGGAGGGTGGTGCCTTCGGACTGGCAGTCGAACTTGCGGTAAACATTTCGGATGTATCAATGGAAGAAGCTCAGCGGCTCACTGAGCGTGCCCATCAGGTATGTCCCTATTCCAATGCCACTAGAAATAATATTCCGGTAAGCCTGGTGACCACAAATAATTAAGATCAAGACTGTCAGGTTATACTGAAATTGTAAGATAGAACTTTAATAAACTAAATGGAAAATAATCAAAATCCGACCGTACTGGTATTAGGTGCCAGTGGAACGATCGGAAAGCAGGTAGTGAAAGAACTCGAGGGTAAATCTGTTCATCTTAAGATTACTTCCCGAAAGCAGGACGTGGTCGAGCGACTTCGCAACGAAGGGAAAGATTGCGTGTATTTAGACCTGGATGACCCAAGAACGTTTGCGCTTGCGCTTGCAGGTGTAGATCGTGTCTTTCTATTGACTGGTTATACGGTAGGTATGCTCACCCAGAGTAAAACCCTGGTAGATGCCGCGAAAAAAGCTGGCGTCAGTCATATTGTACATGTAGGGGTATTTGCGGAATGGGATACGACCGATGCGCACTTTGCCTGGCACCAGATGATTGAAAAATACATTGAAGCCAGCGGCATTGCGTGGACACACCTTCATCCAAACATGTTCATGGAGGCACTTACAAGCGCTTACTTGCCTAAAAATCTGACCTACACCACTTATTGGGAAGACCGCAGGGTCGGGTATATTGCTTCGAGCGACATTGCTGCTGTGGCGGCAGAAGTTCTGGTCGGCGGACCGGAACGGCATGCCGGTGAACATTACTGGTTGAGCGTGGAGAGCTTTAATGGAAAAGAGATCGCTCAGTTGATGAGTGAGGTTACCGGACTTGAAATCAAGTGCGAAGAAAAAGGTGTTGAAGAATTTAAACAGCTGATTGAAGCTTGGATCGCTAAGGGTGCGGACAGCTGGTATGCAAGTGCAAACATCGACTTTGTGAAGCAGATGCTGGACGGAAGGATGTCGTATATGTCGATGGTTCAAAACGATATTCCCTATATCCTTGGTAGACAAGCAAAAACCGTTAGGGAATTTTTAGCCGAAAATAAAGATGTGCTTATAAGCGCTGCAAATTCCGAAGAATAGAAGTCTACCTGCTCTCAAACTGTTGTGAGCAGGTTCACAATTTAAAGATGGTTCGATTTGATGATTTGCTCTATCACGATTGCCTCAAGCTTAAGTGGCATTATTTTTATGAGGCAGGAACTCGCTCGCTTCCCAATTGGAGCTAGTTGATCCGTTAACTTCAAGAATTTTTCCTAGTCGTTTTTGGCTAAGATCATTCGTGAATCTATAAGCTTTTATTTTTTTCGTCAGGTATATCTCTATCAATCTAAAATCGTAAATATCCAAGAAATCTAATTATATCCGGATAATTTTGACTTGAGGGGAAGTTCTCCCATTTGCAATGCAGTCTTCAGTCTGCCCACAAATTAGTCCCACATCCTTTTGAAGAAGCTCTGATTCCGTTTGATTTCTCTGAAATGGCCTTCTATTGAAATCGGATTGACAGGATAACAATATCCCCGCTCATGCCTGTGCAAAAATACAAAGGGACCCGGGCTGAGTCCGGGTCTTTTTACAATGTGCGCAACGCTGGGCAGCGCTTATGAACATAGAAAGGCTGCCGGAGGGCAGCCTTTCTATTCAAATCCTCATCTATTTCTTTTTACCCCGCTCCGAGATATACTCCTCGATTACTTTTCGGTCATTAGAGCCAGTCGCGCGTTTTGCGCCGACGACCTGCTGTATACTCACTTTCATTTTTTCTGCAACGTGCGAAAGTTCATAGTCTTCTGAGGAATTGACTTTTTTCCGGTCACTTGGTCCTTTCTTAGCCATAGCAATTGTAGTTAATATTAATGATCGGGTTATCTATTTTAGTTGAGCCTGTATGGTATTGATCATCTCCAGGTGATGCTTTACTACCGGCGCCGTTTTAGCCGCGAAACCTTTCAGTTCAGCGTCCTGAACGTTTTTACTGCCATCCTCCATCAAGGCCAATGTTTTCTCATGCCCCTCCACCATTGCAGCGGTATAGGCTTTATCAAACTCAGCGCCCGATTTGGATTTCAGTTCCTCATATTTGGCCTGATGCATGGCATCCAGTGCAGTCGGCAATAGGATACTTTTAGCAGCAGCGATAGACTTCAATTCTTCATTCGCTTTGCTGTGGTCTTTTACCATCATCGAGGCGAATTCTTTTACCTTCGCATGGCTACCTTTTTCGAAAGCCAGTTTGCCAAATTCAACTTCCGCCATTCCGCTAACGGCTGCTTTGTTGCTGAAGGCCGTATCTGGCATCCCGGTACTCACCATGGCAGGATCATCAGAAAGCATCGTGTCAGTAGCCGTGGCGGAGGTATCAGTTGTTTCCTCAGCATTTTTTGAACTGTTGCCACAACTCTGAAAGCCGATTACGGCTCCCGAAATGGCGATTGCATAGATTAATTTTTTCATAGGTTTTTATCTTTGTTTGCTTCCATCAACCGATTACTCAGAGATTTGTTTTCAACAGCTGAAATTTCGATAAAACATTGGTACTGCGGTAAATACGCATCACACTGGTAAAATACCCGAATACCTGAAATATTGTCCTGAAGTGTACCTTGGGATAAACCCTTTCTCTCTTCAGCTGTTCTATCAGGCAGTTCATGTTGCTTTCATTAATCATCTACCTATGGAAAATTTAAAAGAATATTTACCGGAAAGTGTCAAAGGTAAAAATGCGCTCATTACTGGCGGCACCACCGGTATCGGAAGGGCGATTGCGATCTTGCTGGCTGCACAGGGGGCAAGGGTAGCTATCTTCGGTCGCCATGAAATGGAATTAGCGGATGCCATCGAAGCGATCAACGCGGTCAGTCCCGAACAGCGACCTGTGGGATTTATAGCCGATGTCGCTACGGAAGAAGGTATCAAAAGCATCTTTGAACAAATTGATGCCTACCTTGACCGGCTTGACATTCTGGTCAACAACGCCGCTCTCGCCTTCGACAGCATTACTTCAGGTTCTTATAGAGACTGGAAATACGTAACAGACACCAACCTATTGGGTTATATGGCCTGTGTGCATGAAGCAGTGAAACGCATGGAGCCCAATCACAGTGGCCACATCGTTAACATTGGCTCCATCAGCGCAGACGAACGCGGTAAGGACAGCTCAGTTTACGTGGCGACTAAAGCCGGTGTCCAGGGCTTTTCGGAGGCTTTGCGCAAGGAAGTGAATGAGCTGGGAATCAAAGTTAGCCTGATTGAGCCCGGACTGGTCGGCTCAGACATGATCGAAGTTCCGGCTGAAGAGCAACCTGCAGAAATCGAGGCCTTAAAAATGCTCAAAGCGGAAGACATTGCCATGAGCGTGCTCTATTGCCTTTGCCAGCCGAAACGGAGTGATGTGATTTACCTTCAAATCCGCCCCCATCTCCAGATACTCTAAGTCCCCGACAGTACAGACCCGTTCCGTCATTTACCTTAAATTTAATTATCATGTCACGTAAAAAATCATCCTCGAAAAAACAGCAGGCAAAAAAGGCCGATACCGGTGCCCTTGTTGCCGCACGCAGTTCCAGCGTATCCTTTCCAGCCATATCCAATAGCATCGAAAGCAGTTCTATCCAAAAGTCGGAAAGCATATGACCACTGATCGTCAGTCGAGATCCTTCCTTTATCGGAATGGCTTGAGTCTGGTTTTTTTAACTTTGTTCCTGCTGACGCTGGCCGCCCAGGCCATAACTGGCTGGAACAAACATAACCAGGATTTGAAAGAGGATCAGCAGGCGCAAATAGGAATAGGGACTTACCTGCAAAGCGGGCATTTCATATCGGCCACCTTCGAGAACTTTGAAAGTGAATTCCTGCAAATGGCCTTGTATGTCCTGCTTACGGTCTCCCTGAGACAAATAGGGTCTGCGGAATCCAAGAGTCTGGATAAACCGGAAGAGGTGGACCGTGAACCTGTACCCGGTCCGGATGCGCCCTGGGCAGTACGCAAGGGAGGCTGGATTCTGAAGGTGTATCAACATTCCCTCTCCATCGCCTTCGGCATCCTGTTCTTGACGAGCTGGGGACTGCACCTTTATGGCAGCTGGCAGAACCATAATGTAGCCCAGAGTGCGAAAGATTTGCCGAAAGATACAGTACTTCAATACCTGGGACAATCAGAATTCTGGTTTGAGACTTTCCAAAACTGGCAGAGTGAATTTCTCTCGGTTTTTGCCATCGTATTTCTCACGATCTACCTTCGGCAGAAAGGTTCGCCGGAGTCCAAACCGGTCGATGCTCCGGATATGGAAACAGGTAAATGATAGCCGGAGCTGCGGCTTTTACTGAAAACTTAAATTTTTAAAACCTGCAGACTTTGCTACTGTTAATTTTTCAATCAAAAAATAAAATCATACCTATGAAAAAACTAATGATGATCATGCTGGTTGCAGGCTTTAGCCTGACAGTTGCCGCGAGTCCTTTCCAGGAAAGGCAAGACACCACAAAAACACGTCAGGACACAACAAAAAAGCAGTCCAAACAGAAGTCCGATAAGAAAAAAGACAAAAACAAGGACAGTAAAAGGGACACCACCAGACGGGATGCCACAACTCGTCCTCCAATGAAGTAAAACTTATTCATTGTAAAGCATCCAGTCGGGTGCTTTAGTTTTATTACCTAAACATAGCTTATGGCCCTAACAAAAATTGTCATCGTAGGTGGCGGCTTCGCCGGACTGAATCTCGCTAAAACGCTGGAAGATAAACCCGGACACGAAATTACGCTGGTGGATCAGAATAATTACCATTTCTTCCCGCCCCTGCTCTACCAGGTTTCCACGGCCTTCATTGAAGCTTCCAACATCAGCTATCCTTTTCGCCGTATGTTCCAGTCCAAATCCCATTTTAATTTCCATATGGGTACGCTCAAACAGATCCATCCGGAAAAGAATACCATAGAAACGGATAAAGCGGAACTATATTACGACTTCCTCGTATTGGCCATGGGCACCGAGACGAATTACTTCGGAATGGAAAATGTGAAACGCGCTGCCTTACCCATGAAATCCATTGACGATGCACTGGAACTGCGCAACCATGTTTTGTTGAGGCTGGAAGAGGCTGCTGAAAGCAGTGATCCAGCTGAGCGCGAGCGGCTCGGAAATATCGTAATCGCCGGCGGCGGACCTACAGGTGTTGAAATTGCAGGCATGCTGGCCGAGATGGGCGGCAATATTGTAAAAAAGGACTATCCTACCGCGGCAAGTAGAGGCCTGGGTAAGATTTATCTCGTCGATGCACTGGACCGTCTGCTGGCTCCAATGAGCGCGAAATCCCAGCAGGAGGCCGCGAAAGTGTTAAAGGGGCTAGGGGTAAATATCCTGCTGAATACAGCAGTCAAGGATTATGTAGACCAACGGGTGATTTTCAGCAATGGCGAAAGCATCCCGAGTGCCACACTGATCTGGACCTCCGGCGTGATCGCCAGGGAAGCGCCAGGATTGCCTGAAGGGAGTACAGCGAGGGGTCGGCGGATCAAAGTTGATGAATTTAACAGGGTCTCCGGTTTGGCCAATGTATTTGCTATCGGAGATCTTTGTATTCAGGAAAGCGATCCTAAATTCCCCCAGGGCCATCCACAATTGGCACAGGTGGCCATTCAGCAAGGCACACTCCTGGCGAAAAACCTGATGCGGATCGGGGATGGTACAGCGATGAAGCCGTTCTTGTACAATGATAAAGGGTCCATGGCAATCATTGCCAAATACAAAGCAGTCGTGGATTTGCCTAAAGGGTTCTTTAAAGGTTTTTTTGCCTGGCTGGTCTGGCTGTTCATCCACATCATACCGATCGCCGGTTTTAGAAATAAATTAAAACTCGCCTTCAACTGGTTTTGGAGTTTCGCAACCAATGACCCGACGCTAAGGCTCATCATCCGGCCGGAAAAAAAACAGGAGCATTTATAGCTGGTTTTTGATCTGGCGTAGCTTAGGCAACACCCGCATTCCAAAGTCCTGGATGAATTTCTCCTGTGTGCGGTTTACGTTGTGCAGAATGATCCGCTCAAAGCCCAGTTCCATATCCGCTCTAAGCCAGCTGACGTGTTCCTCCAAATCCGCCGAGATCCGCACCATTGCCCTTAGGTCTTCCGGTTTTACAAACTCAGCGGCGGCATCAAAATGTGCGGTAGTGGGCAAATCCCCCAGAACTGTGCCCTGGAAAATGTTGGTCCGCCACTGGTCATGAGCACCTTGCAAAGCAGCCTCATCATCTGTGTCGTACGATAGCTGCACTTTCAGATGGACAGGTCTACCTGCACCACCGGAATCGCGGAAAGCCTGCACCACTGCCTTTAGCTCCTCATGCGGCCGATGTACCGTGACCAGTCCCTCTGCCCATCCGCCTGCCCAAGCTGCTGTCTCTTTGCTTACTGCCGCGCAGAACAACCTCGGCCGCTGTTCAGGCAAGGTATAGAGTTTGGCATTTTCTATGTTGATCAGTCCTTTGTGGGTAACGGTCTTCCCATCCAGCAGGTTCCGGATGATGTCGGCCGATTCCAGTAGTCGTTGGTTGCGGCTGGCTTTATCGGGCCATTTCTCTCCGGTGATGTTTTCATTTAAAGCTTCGCCACTGCCCAGAGCAACGTCAAATCTGCGCGGAAACATTTCCGCCAGGGTAGCCAGTGCCTGGGCAACGATCGCCGGATGATAGCGTTGACCCGGGGCGCAAACCATACTATAGGGAATGGTGGTCGCCTGCATGGCTGCACCCAGCCAGGCAAATGAAAAGCCACTTTGCCCCTGCCGCTCGCTCCAGGGATGAAAGTGATCTGAAGAACCGATGGCATCGAAACCTGAAGCTTCGGCAAGTTTGGCAAATCTGATCAGGTCGCTCGGTCTGAACTGCTCATGGGATACCTGGTAAGCAAACTGGGTCATCATATAATTTTTATAGTTTTGTTTTTAGATTTTACTGATGCGGATGCTGGTGATCAGGATGTCATCCTGCCGGAATTGTTTCAGGAGTGAGGCCTTTAGGTTTTTCCAGTAGGCTTCATCGATTGTTCCCACCAACACTTCGTGAACCAGCATGGCTTCTTTTACTGTCTCCGACCTGCCCTCTTTCCAAAAGCCTTCAGCCGGATTACGCTGGTATACGGTTAAGCCACCAAATTTCTCAGTCAGTTGATGCTGGAACTTTTCGTAGAAAGCGTCGGGAAAGCCCTTACCGTCTCTGTCCTGAAGCGGGAGCAATAACTGGACCAGCAAACTCGGTTCATCCAGTACTTTAGCCTTTTCAATCAAGGCTAACGCAGCATTTATCCCCAGCCTGCCCAGCACTTCAAATTTCTTACCTGCCTGTTGGTTATAGGCAATAAAGAAACTTTCAATCTGTGACAGTAATTCTTTAGGCAATGCTTTGATGCTGTCTATTTCTGCATATTGACTTGAGACCAGCGGGACAGCGATCAGGCGATCATTTCGCATCCGCTCCCCGTTACGCTCCTGCTGTGATACTTTCAGCGCGCCAATGATCCGGCAATCGATCGCGCAGCCACTGAAGGTCTCCATTTCAGAGATCACCAGCACGTCCAGGGGATCTCCGTCACCTCCCCTGGTTCCGGGAATAAATCCGAAGTCGAAGGGAAACACCAGTCCTGCCGGCATGACCTTTTTCAATTTGAATAAGCCTAAGGCGGCGTCAAAGTCAAACTTCGCCCCTTTGCCTTTTGGCGTTTCGATGATAACAGTGTAGTGCCTAATTGCAGCCATTAATGATTGCCCTCCTGACGGGTTGCATTTTGTCGCTTGGTATCTGTCGTATCCGTACCGGTTCCATTACTGCCAGACATGCTGCCCGTATTGGTCAGGGTGTCTGTTCCAGCAGCCTCTGCGGTACTGCTGGTTGTCGTATCTATGGTCTTTTCGGCCCGCGATTCGGGAGAAGCACAACCTGCGACCAGTAGTAGGGCTAGCAAAGCCTGGCCGATTAGGATCGTAAAAGCATTTCTTGTTTTATAGACTCGGATATACATAATTTAGGTTTTAATGAAGTTGAATAATGTTACCTTTTACGCGCTGTTTGCTATAGCAACCGAAGTAAATAATTGGGTCTTTTGACAGGTTTGGGCCGCTGTGGAGTCTTGCTGTCATCTTGTTTTTTTTCCTGGCCAGCTTGGTTTGTTTCCTCAGGTAGCGGGTTGGTTTTTTCTTGTTGAGTTTTCATAGGAATGATTTTTAAGGATAACATGTGCAGGCTTAACTGGTTTAGCCGAAAGATAAAAGGGGTAGAAAACCATGGATATAGGTATTTAACGTATTGATTTCCGTTACGGGTAATGTTTCCGGTGCTCATCGGCTTCTCTGCCCGGCTAATGTGCCAGTTTGAAATTTAAGATATCATGTTTTTCCCCGACCCTGCTGATGACCCCTTCTGCCCAAATATCAATGTGTGATTTGAATTTCCTGCCATGAGTTCGGGTACTTGATCCCAAATTACCAGCTAGCCTTGTCCGGACCAGAATCAGGCCGGTTGCTGATTTGAAGTTTTTCATGACCGGACATGCAGCAGTTTGTGGTTGACCCTTTCACCGCACTGATGAAAGCAGATCTCGCGGTGCTTTGGAGTTCCTAGGGGCAAATTCTCACAGCCAGCTTCAAAGCGTCACACCCAGCCTCTTAAATAATAAGTCAGCGGTCCAGCAGACGGACTGAAGAATGATTTGCGTATGCTCGCCCTGGAAAAGCCGACGCTCAGCAAAAAGCTGGCTTTCACCTTTCATGGCACATACGAACATCGTACCCACTGGCTTTTCCTCACTTTCACTTCCACCCGGGCAAGGCAGTCCGGTGATACCCACATGAATGTCTGCTGAGATCAGCCGTGTTAATCCCCGGGCAATGGCTTCCGTCACTTCCATCGATTCTGGCGTGTACTTTTCAATCAGCGACTCAGGAACCCCCAGCAAGGTTGTTTTCAGACGCGCATCATAGCAAACCAGGCCTCCAGTTAAAAATTTACCTGCATTGCAGGGCAAAGAGAACTCCGCTGCCACGCGACCAGCTGTAGCACTCTCCGCGAAAGCGATGCTTAGGCCCTGCGCTAGCAGCAGTCCTGCGGCCCGGTCGATAGCTACTCGTAAATCTTTTTCAGTCATAAGTCATCAATCATTTAATGTCAGGAACTCATTGATCAGGTAACAATTGAAAAGCGGAATGGTTATGGATGATCACCTCGCAGCAAAGACAGGTATTAATCCTCCAAACACGTGTTAATATCGATCCAAAGGTACCGACAATGTATTTACCTAGGATTCACCCACTGGAGGAGCGGCAGCAAATAACACCTTCAAAGCGGCAGTTGAGGCCGACCACGCCGCTCTCGGGGCCCGTACACGCATTATCCAGCGATCGTCCGAAAAGCTCAAGTCAATGTTTTTGTATTTTACTTTCATTTCTATTTATTTGGTTTTCAAGACCATCACCGTTCTTCCTTCTACCACCATTTCCGCTTCAGGCTGATAGCTTTCCTGCAATTCATTCAGGCCTGTGTCCAGCACGAGCTCCCAGTCAGCACCGAACTGCGCTGGCGGCATCCGGAACATCACGCCCTCATGATGGGCATTGAAAAGGATGTAGAAGGCAGTACCCTCAGCCTGCAGGAAAACAGCCAGCGATTTAGCGAAGTCCTCCTCCCAGTTGTGTGCTTCCATTTCGGAACCCTCTGGCAAAAACCAGGCGATATCAGGTACACCCTTATCTTTCAGCGGCTCCCCCTTAAACCATTTGCGGCGGCGTAACACGGGATGATCTGCCCTTAGTTTGATGAGACGGCGGGTGAATGTCAGCAACTCCTGGTCCGCCTGGTCCCAGTGCAGCCAGGAGAGTTCATTGTCCTGGCAATAAGCATTGTTATTTCCTTTCTGTGTCCTGCCTAGTTCATCTCCCGCAACCAGCATCGGTACGCCCTGAGAAAGAAATAATGTTGTCAGGAAGTTCCGTTTCTGACGGCTCCTTAGCGCATTGATCCCGGCATCCTCGGTATCTCCTTCCGCTCCGTAATTGCTGGAACGGTTATGTTCTTCCCCATCCTGGTTGTCTTCCCCGTTGGCCTCATTGTTCTTCTGGTTATAGCTCACCAGGTCATGCATGGTAAAGCCATCGTGGGCAGTAATGAAATTGATACTTGCCGTAGGGCTGCGGTCATTGTCCTGGTACAGGTCCGGACTGCCTGTGAGCCTGGAAGCAAATTCACCGAGCATGCGCTCCTCCCCGCGCCAGTAATCCCGGATGCAATCACGGTACTTGCCGTTCCATTCTGCCCAGCCCGAGGGAAAGTTGCCCACCTGGTAACCGCCTTCCCCGATATCCCAGGGCTCGGCAATCAGCTTCACCTGTGAGATCACCGGGTCCTGGTGGATGATGCTGAAAAAAGCACCCAGCATATTGACTTCATTAAGTCCGCGGGCCAAGGTAGAGGCCAGGTCGAAGCGGAATCCGTCTACATGCATCTCTAATATCCAATAACGCAAACTGTCCATGATCATCCGCAACACATTCGGCGAATTGGCATTAAGGGTATTCCCGGTTCCCGTATAATCCATATAAAAACGCTTATCCTCGGTAAGGCGGTAATAGCTTTCATTGTCCACTCCTTTGAATGATAGTGTCGGTCCCTGATGATTGCCTTCCGCGGTATGGTTGTAGACCACATCGAGAATGACTTCTATTCCCTCACGGTGCAGCGCTTTGACCATATCCTTAAATTCACGCACCTGCTGGCCATGTATCCCGGATGAGCTGTACCGGCTGTTAGGCGCGAAAAAACCGATGGTATTGTATCCCCAATAATTGCTCAGACCACGCTCTTCAAGGTGACGATCGTTGATAAACTGGTGCACTGGCATTAATTCAATGGCAGTCACGCCCAATTGCTTTAAATGCCCAGTGATTGCAGGATGAGCAATAGCGGCATAAGTTCCCCTGATCTGCTCCGGAATTTCAGGATGCAGCTTGGTCAGACCTTTAACATGGGCCTCGTAAATCACTGATTCGTTATAATGAGACCGCGGCGGCTGTACGCCCTCCCAGTCATAGCTGGAATCTATCACCACGGATTTGGGCATAAAAGGGGCACTGTCAACCTCGCTCATGACCAGATCATCTTTAGTCAGCTCATAGCCGAATAGACTGTCATGCCAGTTAACCTTTCCAGATATCGCTTTAGCATACGGATCTATCAGCAATTTATTGGAATTGTAGCGCTGACCTTCTCCCGGCTTGTAAGCACCATAAATACGGTACCCATAACATTGCCCCGGCCCGATCTCTGAAACGTACGCATGCCATACATGCCGTGTTCTTTCCGTCAAGCGTATGCGTGCGGTTTCGGCATCGTCATCCTGACTAAAAAAACAGAGTTCTACTGCTTCTGCGTTGGCTGCATAGATGGCAAAATTTACACCTTTTCCGTCCCAGCTTGCACCCAGAGGAAAGGGATTCCCTGAAGAATGTTCCATTTTTGTAGGTGATTCGTTAACTTATAGAATGAATTTGAGTGTAACCTATCGCTACAGCAGCCTTAATAAAATAACTCCGGCGAATGTATTTTGGCTTATCCGCAAGGACGTTAAGTTGAATGCGATGCTGCTGAGATCTGTTCTCTAAATTGGACGCAGCTTTACTCCTTAATAGTTTTGCCTGAGCAGGCTGCTGAAGCAACTGCTTTTGATCAATTTGTGCCATGTTCATAGGAATTTTAAGCTAAAACCACCATACCTGTATCCTTGTTTTTGCAGACTTAAATCCCCGTATTTATTGCGGATCGCCAGTACTTACCGAATAGCTTTAAGCAAAATACGTCAGCAGTTAAAATCAATCATCGGGGGAGTTTGCTTTTTCCTGAGGATGCTGGTCGAAATATTCGCGGGCTTTACGAAGTCCTGTAGCAATTGCCAGGCCTTCATCACCGCTCTCTTTCAAAATTTCATTAGCGATCTCTACTGCCTTTTCCCGGATCTGTTTGGGCTGGTTTTTATAAGATGGTGGGTAGTCTCCTTTAGTCCATGGCATAATCCTCCTTTTTTATAATCTCAACACCCAACGTAAAAGAATGTTTTGTACGGGCCATTCGTCGTTTCATTCCCCGGAAATATTCCTTCTCAAAGCCTTGAAAAACCAAATCCTATTTAAAGTGGTTATGGATCCTAAGAAATGTCAACTACAAACTTCGAGCGATGGATAACACTGATATACACGGACTGGACCGCTTCGTCCTAGCCAGCAAAGAGATTTCGAAACAGCTTTGACAGAGATTAGTTATGGCAAAAAGCAAACACACTGGATGTGGTACATCTTTCCGCAAATCCAGGGCCTGGGTTTCTCTGAGTCCGCTAAATATTATGCCGTCCGGGATATAAGGGAGGCCGCCGCTTACCTCGCTCATCCGATCCTGGGTGCACGCCTTGAGACCATAGCGCGGGAGTTACTCAAACACAAAGACAAAACTGCGCAGCAAATCTTTGGCAGTCCAGATGACCTCAAACTGCGTTCCAGCATGACCCTTTTTGCCGCCCTGCCAGCTGCAGACCCGGTATTTAGTCAGGTCATAGATCAGTTCTTCAAAGGAGAAAGCGACCTGAAAACGCAGCATATTTTAGGCATGCAAGCTTAGGGCAACTGAACTCATTTCAGGTAGAAATCGTCGGGCTGACGCGGCTGTGGCACCTGCTCTAAGTCCAGCAATTGCTTGATATTGATCTCGATATTTGTAGCGATCGCGCTCATGGCGGTATCGGTTGGCCTGTCGCTGAAAGGATCCTGCAAATGGGTAGCGGTCCTTTCCAACAGAAAGAAAAATGCAGCAACAACCATCAGTAAGGGAATTTCAATATAGCTTTCCAGGTCCCTCAGCGAAATGGACAAGGTCACAATGAACACATAAATGATCAGGTGTAAAAAAAGCCTATAAGTAGCCGGAAACACGGTTGATTTGATACGCTCAGCCATGCCCATCCAGTTGGTCAGCGCAGTCACCGTCCGGTTCAGTTGAACATGTTCATACTGACCCATTGACCCTTGATGGTGCAATGTTTTCAGATCTTCAGTATGGTGACGCAGTAATGCGAGCGGCTTATTCACATGCGGTGCCACTCTGCTGATTTCCTCATCGGTCATAAATTGCCAGCTCGCAGAGAGCGGGTCGTGTCCCCGAAGACTCTCTGCGAGACTATAACACCAGGCAATTTGCCGGAGCGCAATTCTTTTGATCGTTTCCTGATTTCCGAGAGCTACAAAGGCAATCAGTTGAAGCACCAAATTCCTGGAATCATTCACAATGCTGCCCCATATTTTTCTGGCCTCCCACCAGCGGTCGTAGGACTGGCTGAGCTTAAAGGAGAGTACAACTGAAATCGCAGTACCCAGGAAGGTTGGGATTACAATCGGGATAGCGGGGATTACATGCACAAATAGCCGGGTAACGGTGTTGACCATAACGCCAATCACTAAGATGTAAAACAGTTCAACTTTAATTTTTCCAACAATGTATCTAAAAGGAATTTTCTTATCTAATAACATAACGTTCGGACATTTTTTCAACCAATTTATTAAAAGCACTGCGACTGTGTCGTGTCTATGGCATTCCCTGTATACGCACAAGTTAAATGCCATCGCAAGACGAGCGCTTCTGGGCTGAAAATTTTGCAGAACATCTTAAGATTCCCTCAGCGCTAGATGTCAAAATTTCCTAAAACGTACAATACTTAATGCTGGCAGACCGCTTGAGAAGGGTCAATCACCTCATCGCCAATCTAATAATATCGAGGAACTTTCCGAAAACCATATCCGCGGCTACTTGTTCTCCTGACGATCATTAACCTTAAATACTTGACATATGGCAAATTCAAAAAACAGTCCTGCTGCAATGCCGAACGGACACCTACACGAATTATTTGTTGATGAGCTGAGAGATATCCTCGGCGCAGAAAGACAGTTACTGAAAGGGTTGAAAAAACTGGCTGCAGCTACTGAAAGTGAAACACTTAAAAAAGCCTTCGAAACGCATTACACGCAAACTGAAGGACAGATTGAACGCTTAAAACAAGCTTTTGCCTCCATCGGTCTTTCAGCCAGAGGTAAAAAATGTAAAGCCATGGAGGGCTTGCTGGAAGAAGCAGATGAGATCACTGAGAGCTTCCAGGACCAGCCAGAAGTCATTGATGCAGCATTGATTTCTGCGGCCCAAAAAGTGGAGCATTATGAAATTGCAAGCTATGGCTGCCTGGTAACCTATGCTAAATTGATGGGACACACTGAAGCGGAAGAATTACTCGCTGCTACGCTGGCGGAAGAAAAAGAAACGGACACCCTTTTAACGGAAATCGCCCTTTCAGAAGCAAATGTGCCATCTTAAATGCTAGCAAAAACAGGCTGAGCTTTACGTGTCAGCCTGTTTTAAATTCATACATCGCGACGTTTCTCGGACTGTTCCCTAGTCATTTTGAGGAACATTTCTGCATTTACAGTAGCAAATCCCTGTACGTCATTATTAAAATAGATATAAGCCCGCTTCAGTCCAGCTACGCGTTCTACCTTACTTACCAGGTCAGAAAGTTCCTGCTCAGCATATCCCGAAGAGTACAGCGCTTCTCTTCCATGCATGCGGTAATACAATCGCCTAGTATTACCTACCACATTTGTAGGGAAATCAGGGTGCGACATTCCACAGAACGCTACCTGGTGTGCGCCCAATCTGGAGATGACCTGCGCATCCCACCAACTGGGATGCCGGAACTCCGCAACATTCTCAAAACAGGGATTTACCGCACTGATGATCCGCTCCACATGGGCATCTGAAGCCGAAAAGTTGGGTGGAAATTGGAACAATACGTTACCCAGCTTATCTTGCAGTCCTTCCTGCACCAAGCCGTAAAAATCGGCCATCATATTAGAAGTATCATTCAGTTTCTTAAAATGCGTAATAGATCTCGGCACCTTGACAGAAAAAAGGAAATCATCAGGCGCACGTTCATACCATTGCCGGAGCGTAGCCAATTTAGGGAAGCGGTAGAAGGTCACATTGAGTTCCAGTGTAGAGAAACGCTGGCAGTAAAAATCAAACCAGTTTTTAACCGCCAGCTTTTCAGGATAGAATTTGCCCCGCCAATGCCTATAGTGAAATCCGGAACAGCCAATTAGGTATTGTATCATGAGATAGTTTCTAGACTCCCGGTTCTGTTGTCAGATTGATTTGCTTCAGGTCTTTTTGTGGTGGCCCGCAAATGACTTTGCCCGAGGTATCAAACCTGCCGCCATGACAGGGACAGTCCCAGCTCTGCTCAGCCGCATTAAAATTCACAATACAGCCTGCATGCGTACAAACCGGGCTAACTGCAGTCACTTTGCCCTGAACATCTTTGTAGATGGCCAGTTTTTCACCCTGAAACTCAGCAATCTTACCTTCTCCCCTTTTGAGTTCAGAAAGCTTTTCAATGTCCTCCGCACCAAATCTATCTGCTAAAAAATACCAGGCAACATCCGCATTCTCCTTCACAAACTCGGAAAATCCGGCTACTGGTTTCAATCTCGAGGGCGAATATAAACTACTGTAGGGGTTTTCAATGCCGAGAATCTGGTCAGAAATGATCTTGCCAGACAACGTGCCGAACATCATGCCATTTCCGTTGAAACCGGTCGCGATATAGGTGTTATTGCCAGTTGCTGACAAAGGTCCTATGTATGGCAATCCATCCACAGGAATATAGTATTGTGAAGACCAGCGGTAAGCCACGGAGTCAACCTCGTAATGCTCCCTGGCATATTGCTCCAGGTTCGCAAAGGCCTGCTCGGGATCGGCATGACCAGTTTTATGGTCTTCTCCCCCTACAATCAGGTAAGGTTGCCCATCGATATGGTGTGTACGGAAATAATGATATGGCTCCTGCATGTCGTAAGACAAGCCTGTTGGGTACTGATTATTTTTGAGTATGATTCCCAACACATAACTCCGATAGGGCGCACAGCGAAGACTATAGGCAGTAATACCTGGTGGCATATGGGTCGCATAGACCAGGTTTAGGCCTTTCAATTTTTTTTCACCTGCAACAATGGTGATCATGCCTTCGGATTTTTCTCTATCGCTCACAAAACTGTCCTCCAATATCACTCCACCCAAATCCAAAAAGGCAGCTGTCAGACCCTTAAGGTATTTTAAAGGATGAAATTGTCCCTGACGGGCAAACCGGATCGCTTTATCGAAAGTAACGGGGACATCATTGCCATCTGATTCAGTCACTGCAATTCCCGCACGACGGGAGGCCTCCAAAATTTCCTGCAGTTGCTTACTCTCCTTTTCATTTTCGGAAAAAAGGTACCCTTCTTTATATTCCAGGTCACACTCAATCTGATACTCTTCCGCTAATGTGGCAATAATTGACATCGCTTCTTTACCCGAGTCGGCTACCTGTTTGGCCTGCGCTTGTCCGAAATCACTTTCGATCTCCGGATTGGTCGCATCAAAGAATGTGTTCAGATGCGCACTGGTTCCCCCGGTCGTTCCAAATCCAACTTTGCCGGCTTCAACGATGAGGCATCTTTTTCCAGCCTTTTGTAACAGCAATCCAGTAGTAAGGCCAGTGATACCGGCACCAACAATGAGCACATCATAAATGATTTCAGCAACATCAGATTTCTGCTGTGTAATTTCTCCTGGAGAAGTATTTTGCCAGGGGCTCAAGCTTTGAGCATCTCTGGGATTTAGGGTAAGATTATTTTCCATAGCTTCGATTATTAACTTCATTTGAGCTGGTCCTCAAGTGCGGCATTAGGGTCGCACCATTGCAGGAACACGACCGTGTAACACCTTCGACAGAAAAAAGTTTAACTGATCGATTGAGGGAATTAATTGAAATCGCAATTGATAACATAAAATTTCCAATCCGCTTAAGTCCATGCCATCCTGGTGACCTAATAGACATCACAGGAATGAATAGCGAACGATGAATGATGCAGCCGGACTATACTAAAGTACTCCTGCCGCGCTTTGACCGGGCCGGCGGTGATCTTGCAAGTAACGAGCGATGTGCAAAATACGATTGCTGCAACAGGCGCGGACCGCTGTTTTCAGTGCCATCGGACTTACCCGAAATTTACTCGCCCAATAACAGATCTCATGCTGTTGAGCGCAGTCCAGAATAAGCTCCGGATCGAATTGTTGATTATTTTGCCCTTCCATGAATAGGTAAATTTGGTTAGATCAGGACAACATTTACCAGCGAAAAAGGTTTTGAACAGCCATTAAAAAGCCGCAAAATTTCGGCTTCAGCACAACCTTAGGATTGATTATTTCCAATCTTTCTTTGTCCATTGCGTAAGCATTACTGTGGCCAGTCCGGCGACCACCATTGACAGGTTAAAGCTGATTGCTCTGGGTTTTCGCCGAATGCCGGGATAAGCTGTAAGTAAACTCAAACCAGACAAATTTGCGATGTCAACCACTTTATGCAACTTCATCGGGATTCTCGGGAAAATCGCCACAGGGTGACGGCTAAGAGCGGAATATAAAAAAATTTCCAGGGCCAGCCCCCGATACAGCTGAACCGTCTTCTTGTTGCAACCGATCAGACGAGGCACCGCAAACAAGGCGATTGCAAAGGCGTAATCTACCAAGCCATGCGCAGCTGGTGTAATGGGTTTTAGTTTCATAATTAATGGTTAAAGTCCAGGGTTATAGATCAGGCAAACACTTTCCTCCAAGACCTATTTTTTGAGATAACAGCGACTGAAATCAAAGGTTTTGATAGATTTATATTCAAGTAGCTTTCGTCGCCCAGCCACCGGACAGGTAGGACAAATCCAGCCGTAGCGAGCGGGCAGTTTCCCGGGGGGCCGATCGGCCTTCGGAACATCCTTAAGAGGATCTGGACAGTGATTGAAGAAAAAAAGCCGGCTCCTCTACCTGCAAGAATCGCTTAGACATTCGGCTCCGGACTGGAAAAATTTGACGGTAGATAGGTATGAAATGAATTACAGCCCTTGATAATGCGGCAAATACGCTGCCAACCTGATTATTACGTGTTCTAATTAAATCAAAAACAAATATTCCTGAAAGGAGTAATACTACCAAATCCCTACGTTATGAAAAACGGTGAAAAATCAAGTTCAAATTCCAATCCTGGTTTAGAGGAAAACGACGAGCTGAGGTCAAAGACGAGTTCATCATCCACTCCGCGAGATGAGGTTACAAAAAATGAGGAACATCCAGACTCCAGCTCGGAGAATAATGAGACCCGGGAGTCAGGCAAGGTTTCCGGGGAATGGCCAACAGTCTCCTGGCCTTAGCTAAATAACTGGACAAAAAATTGATATCCTCTCTAATTTCTGAATTATTACCTAGATACCTATTGTCATGAATGGAATGTCACCATGGGCGGCAGCGGCCGCCAGCGAACTGGCTGGGACGGAAGACGCTTTATTTTCAGCATCCCTCGCCTCCTATAATTTTAAAATTATCAATACCAGCGATGCGATTTGGATCTGCGCAACACCACCGGGCGGCGGGCAAATGGCCTTTCGCTGCGTTTTCGCCGCTGGTTCAGCCCTGGTAGTTACTCGCATTAAAAAGCACGATAAAGGCCTTGATCTTTCGCTCAGCAGCGGGGCTGGAATATTCGAGACCAGGATTACTTTTGAAGATGCTGAAGTTCCTGTGCTCAGGTATACCACCTCCCTTAAACCGGAACGGGACCTTTACATACCCTTTTGGCCCCGGGACATCCTGCTCACCACAAAAAAAGGAAATGCTGAAAATACAGCAGGGCAGATCCATGCCAGCCAGTGGGGCACCCGCTCGGGTTTTATCTACATGAGCATGACCCGCCCGAAGTCATCATCAATATTCTACTTGCAGAACCTGACTGCCCTCAATGACTATTGCCAACAGACGGAAACTTCGCTAGGGGACAGTGTCGGCGGCAACTGGCCGGAGCTTGGATTTGCCCTGCCCGTGGCAAACAAGAAACCGCTACGCGCAGGTAAAAAGGTAGTCATCAGTGACGCCTTTGTAGCCTTTGAAAACAATGTACCGGAATCAGAACCAGAAATGATCAGGGGCTACCTCAATCTGCTGGAGAGAGTGTACATGTGTTTACCGCTACCTGCAACAAACTATCAGCACTGGCCCGAAGTATTAGATAAGGGTTTGAAAGACCTTATCGACAGTCCTGGTTGCTGGACACAAGTGGCAGGACACCAATATTTCAACGCGTATGTGAGCGACTACAACACGCCGCCGGAAATCATGGTACAGCTTGCTGTACTCCTACCACTGCTCGACTACGTGGAATGGAGTAAAACTGATCTGGAAGTGATGAAAACCATCAAGGAGGGTCTGCCAGCGTTCTTTGATGAAAAGCTCGGCACCATCACCCGCTGGCTGCCTGCCTCTGAAGATAAACTGGAAGGGGAAGAAGAACAGAAACAGGCCGGCGTGATGGACAGCTGGTACCTGCACCATCCGCTGCTGAATTTATCAAGACTAGCCCTAAAGGGAGATAAGGTCTGCGAAAAGCTATTTCTGGACTCTTTGCCTTATGCCATGAAAGTAGCCCGGCACTTCAAATACCAGTGGCCGGTATTTTACAAAATGGATACGCTGGAAATACTCAAGGCGGAAACCGCCGAAGGAATGGGCGGAGAGAAGGATGTTGCAGGTATTTACGCGCACGTGATGCTCCAGGCCTGGGAACTCACCAATGACAAACGCTACCTGAATGAAGCTGAAAAAGCTGCCCAATCCCTTCAGGGTATGGGCTTCCAAATCTTTTATCAAGCCAACAGCACCGCTTTTTCTTCCGGCGCGCTGCTTAGGCTTTATAAGATCACTAAAAAAGAAGTATACCTGGACCTGAGCTACATGTGCTTGGCAGGTATTTTCCGCAATACTCAGCTTTGGGACTGCAATTATGGTTATGGCAAGAACTTCCCGACTTTCTTTGCCTTGTTCCCCTTAAACGATGCCACCTATACAGCCGTATACGAAGAGCAGGAAGTATTTTGTGCTCTACATGACTACCTCAGGCATGCTGAAGGCCTGAACATCCTCCCTTCCGTGAGATTATTGATCGCGGAGTACATCCGCTACCTGGTAGACCGTGCCGTATACTATTACCCAACTATGCTGCCTAAAGATATGCTGGAGGAGAAGCCCAAAATAGGTGAAGTTGACACCAAGCTCTGGATAGCCCTCGAAGACCTGCAGGACGGCTGGCTTAAATCCGGGACGGTGGGCCAGGAAGTATATGGTGCGGGGAACGCCTTCGGCATCCTTCCCAGACATTACCTTCAGGTGCCCGGAGAAGAATTCCTGATTTATGTAGATTACCCGACAGCTGGATTCAACGCGAGAAAGGGACAAGATATACATTTTTCCATACTGGGAGATCAAAGGATGCACTGTAGGATGATGATCGTCAGGACGGGAACTGCCAAGCTTCCGGAATTCGAAGTGATTGGGAGTGGTTTGAGTCAACGGCTGGAAGGAAACGAAGTCAACGATGGAAATCTCGAATACCTGGTCAATGGAAATCAACAGATTTCCATCAGCTGGGGGAAATCCTAAAGCCAATCAGTTCGGGTGATGTTTAGCAAGGCTATTAGCTCGGATTCCTGAGGAAGTTCTATCCTTGTAAATCACAAAATTTAAGCGGTCAGCTGGGCGGTATTTATTCGCTTATAATTATATTTGAGTCCAATTATTAATTTTTGATCCAGGATATGAGCCTTATTTAGTTATTCATTATGAGCCAACCACTACGCATAACTTATGAAGGTAAAGACTACAGTTATATCATTCTTAACCGACCACTCAGCAAAAAGACATTCCACTTGCGAGTTCTGCTAGAGGGGGAGGAATTTGAACTGCAGCTGGATGAGCACAATCAATGGAAGTATTCCGGCACCGGCAACACCGATAATCCTGGTCTGCTGAACGCGATCGCCCGAACCATTTCCCTCCGTTGGAGACTTTAGCTTCTATTCGCTGATCAGCCCGGCCTGAGCCGCCAGTTTGAACAGAGTTCAGTGATCCCCCCAATTGCAAAAGCCCAAAATGTTAAAGCTTTGGACAGGAGGCAGTTTTGTGAATCTTCAGCGCTTTAACCTGAATTCCAGCAGACACCCACGAAAGTTAGTCGCCTTTGGGTTATCCTCGGTAGGACCCGAAGTAATCGCAGAGCTGTCTGTAACCAGATAAATCCTGCTGCCATCCCTGGAAACCGCAACATCCCTGTACCTTGCCCTTGATGCGAAGTATTCAGATACCCGATGATCGACAGAGCCATCGGCATTGAGTTTCAGCCGAAGTAATTTACCTTGCTTGAGGGAGGTGATCAATATGGATTGGTTCCAGGCGGGTATCGTTGTTGACCGGTAAACCGTGATTCCAGATGGTGCGTACGCATTCCAGTCTGCTTTTTCCTCCCGCTGGATGGTGCCAAATAGCTTGCTCAGCGATGATTGAGCAGTCGGGTAAAAACTATATACCGGTTCCCGGAAACTTTTTCCGATGGAATCTGCATTACTGCGCTCTGACCGAATCACCGGATAGCTGGTATGCCATTTTCCCGGATAGCTTTTCTCGGTTGAAACGGAGGCGGCAAGTCCGTCATAATTTCCCTCTGCGTAGCCGATCACCAGGGGATGCCCATAATTCCCCTCCTTAATCACTTCATTCATTTCATCATCAGAATAAGGCCCATGTTCGGATGAATAAAGCTTATCCTTGCCAGAAAGTTCGGTATAAGCCAGGCCCTGCGGGTTTCTGTGACCTAATGACCAGACCGCACTCTGTTGATTTATCGGGTTATCAACGGGTATCCAGCTTTCTTTTGACGAGGGCTTGAGGTTAAAACGCAGTATTTTCCCTTCATAGCTGAGTGGATCCTGAGCTTTATTCGGACGTCCGCCATTTGAAAATTGCCCAGCGCCCTGATCTCCTACGGCATAAAAAAGATAGGGTGTTCCCTTTATCGGTGCAATAACCATTCTCCCACCGTTATGGTCATTACTTGCTGGCACCGTATCGCAGATGACCTGCGCTGAGCTAAGCTCCCTCCTGGCGGTATCGTATCGATACCGCGCCAGCCTCAATAGGAAGCGATTGGCATCTAAATGCCGGTACACATAGGCGAGATAAACGTAGGGCTGCCCCTTACTGAATTCCGGATGCAATGCCAGGCCCATTAATCCACCCTGCGGCGTAGCCTGTTTTGCCTCTTTCAGTAAATCAAATGCGAGAAACTCCCTTTCGGCATTTAAATCCAGCACAATGATCTTCCGACCGGTCCTGGGATCAATTTTCAGTACGCGGTACCCCTTGGATTCGTTGATCCAAAGATCACCATCAGGGCCAACCGCGACAGACCAGGGATCACTCAGGCCGGAGGCGATGATCCGGCTTTCGAACTGGGGCCCGGGCGCTATAGCAGATGGAAAGAAGACGCAAATAACGGAGCTTAACAAAACTGGAAAAAAATAACCTTTCATCGATGTTTCGGTTCTGAATTAATTAGTTTCCTATGGTATCCACTGTCGCCGCGGGTGTGCCGGTATTTGCTCCCCTGCCGATGGCTGTATCGATGGGCGTAGCCAGGGAATCCGTTGAGCTTGTCGAGTCCAACCTGCTGGATTTCGTGGCGTCCTCGGAACTTTGATCGGCTTTGTCGGAGCCGCAGGCTGCAAAAAATAAAGTAAGCGCAGTGATGGTCATTAAGAATTTTCTCATAAGGGATAATTTTGTAAGCTGAAGAATTGAACAGTTGTTAGCAAGGACACTTGTAACATCAGATTGTTTCAGAAAAAATAGATTGCTCCTTTCAGCGCTACTTGTGATCTCCAGAAATCTCTTTATCCGCAGATCTGTAAAAAAACCTAAATGAGGATCAAGTACGAAAGGCTGGGGCTTTTAGGTCAGCCCCCCCCCTGCCGGGGTTCACATGATAAAAATTTGTATAGGCCTTTCAGGTATTTACCCCCTTGTAACCGAACATATACCTGTTCTTCAAAAAAGCTAAACACTTTGATCGTGTGCCAGTTAGTGTAAGCAAGGGCATAGACCTGAGATGTATAACTTAAATAGAAAAACATGTTTTATCACGTTCAAAGTTTGATCAATCCAATAGTGGATGACCAGCCGGATCCATCGGCGGCAAATGCCTTGCAGGAAGGCCTTGGCGGACAGTTTGGTGAAATGCGCACCATGATGCAATACCTCTTTCAGAGTTTCAACTTCCGGGGCGACGGAATTCCCTATCTTGATTTGATTCAGGGTATAGGTCTGGAAGAGATCAGCCATGTGGAGCTGATCAGCAAAACCATTTCCCGCCTTTTAGATGGTGCACCTGAGTATCACGGAGGAAAGTTTGATGTCCCGGGTGCGGGCGGTGACCCGGTCATGAATATGGCAAAGGAGCAACAGAACCCACATCACTTTATCCATGGCGCTCAGGGCGCGCTACCAGTTGATGCCGCTGGAAATCCATGGAGCGGTTCTTATGTGCACAACCATGGTAATCTTGTACTGGACCTGATGGATAACCTGGTGCTGGAATCGACTGGACGGTTGCAGAAATGCAGAATTTATCAAATGTCATCCAATAAAACCTTAAGAGCGACTGTGGCTTTCCTCATCGCCCGTGACGAGGCGCATGAGATGGCGTTTGCAAAGGCCCTGGAAACACTGGGTGTGAATTGGGGCAAAATCCTGCCTGTGCCTAAATTTGATGCCTCCCAATATCCTGAAGTGAAAAAGCTGATTGACGCAGGTATCAACCGTGAGCAATATACTTTCCGACTGGACGGTTCATTGATGGGACAGATTTTCCAGGGATCCTCTCCTGCCAATGATGGAACTGAGCTGGTGACCATGAAAGAACCGAAAGAATCTTATCCGATTCCACAAGCACCGGAGAGACCGGAAGAATTCGCACCGGGATTAGATCCAGAACTTCAGAAGTTGGCAGATGCCTTCAGTGAATTTAAAGAGAAAACCCTTAAAGACATGGAAAAAAAGGCAGGTCCAAATCCAAGAAATAAAAAAACGAAGTAATTGAAGTAATTGATGACGGCGGGTCTAAGATCGGCCGTCATCCTTTACATTGCTTTGGCGCTGTTGCTAAACGTCCATAAAAATTCATTCCCATGAGAAGTACTTTACTTTACCTATTGCTCGCTAGTTTCCTGGCCCTCAGCGCGCAGACCCGGGCCCAGCGCGGTCTGCCGCCCAAACAAAAAACAAGGGCCATTCACATTACTAAATATCCGCAACACCTGGATTTTCTTCCACAAATGGCGAGTCTGCTGAAGTCCCCGAAGGTTGCGAGTAGCAGGTAATTGCAATGCAGCATCGCTAAACGTACTTGATCGTTGAACTATCAACACTCGCTGATTGTGAGGTCATTCAATAACAGACAATCTTTAATCGATGATTTTATACCAGAGTGCATTCAAAAACCTCGAAGAATAGAGGACTTTGCTGTTTGAAAACCGGATACCTCCGGCTTTTTTTGTAGGCAAAATTTATACGCTCAAGCGGAAACCATTCCTAACACAATTGGTTATTTACAATATATTAATCAGGTTATGGAACCATTTGAAATCAGTGTCAGTATCGAAGGCTTGCCAGAAGAATTAAAAGTCATCCCTGTGGAGGATCCAGAAGAGGAACCAAAGTATCAGGTCTATAACGCTGGAGATTACCTGGGAACGGTATGGTCGGAATGTATGGAAAAAGGTATGTGCTGGTTTTCCAGCGACGAACTTGCTGAGGACACAACTTTAAAAATTGGAGAAGCCATAGAACGAGTTAACCCATAATTGCTGGAAAGATGAGCGAACTAAAAGATCCGATCCTGAAAATACTGAATAAATTTTATGAGCCGGACAGTATGCTTGAGTTGAGATTCAAGCGCTACGACCTGGCCATTCAGACTGACGCAAAAGGAAGGGCAATTCTGCTTTTTATGGGGGAGAAAGATCCTGTAACAGGAAAAATCAAAGGGGTTCGGTATGCTCGCAGGTTGGTCGAAGATCCGGATGGCAAGCTCGTCAAAGATCATTGGGACAATAAGGGCAAAGCCAGCGCTCAATTATAAATCATCACGATCAACCTCTTTCACAATCACCCCCATCACATACCACTTTTAAATAGTTGAGGCAATAACTAGTTCAAGTTATTGCCTCATTTGCCGGAATCCCTGGCATTACAGATTGCTACCGTTTCCTATAGTTAGTAGGCACCATTAAGAATTTCCAGAGCGGTATATGATTTTTTACGTTGCATGACAGACCACATGGACTCACCCCCGAGGGTTCTCCGATCTTCTACGTTCCCACCCCTGTCATTCGTCCAGCGCATACCACCTTGGATAGTTCTCATCTGTTCTTCAGGCAGCGCTACTAATTTTTCTTTCAAATTTTCCATAATTCATAGTGTTTATGCAGTCAATTTACGAACCGGGCTCAGATTTCTAAAGCACCATTCGACATTTGCATAATTTCACTACTTATTCGTATGGTACCAGAGGGTATTCGTAAAGCACAATATCTTAACTGTTGCTGTTAATGAGTCGACAAGCAATGAACCTAATCCTTTGGGAATGGACGATGGGCAGGTATCGAAGCAGAAGGCGTGGCCTACTCCCTCCAAAGATTATTAATCCCCTGGCTAGCAAGTTTTGCTGTAATCTTTGGGCCGTAATCTGACATTTGCGAGGGACGACAGCATGATGCCAAAACCGCGAATAGCATACCATTCGCCGAGGTTCCTGCTTTGATAACTGCGCCCTCAGTGCCTTCGGCTGTCTTTACGCCATTTATAGCTTAAGGTCACTACTACCTGGCGCAGGGGCTTGACGTCAAACAGATTAAATTGCCAGGGATTGAGATAGCTGATCTGATTAGTCAGGTTCATGACGTTTAACTGGATGCCAATTTGCTTTCCCTGGTAGGCCGCTGAAGCATCCCAGGAATAGGTGGGTGTCATCAGCAGTTGGGGGTTATTATCAATCCCCGGATAAAATTTCCCTTTGTAGAACATTCCCGTTCCGACTGATAATCCCTTCAGGTATCTGGGATGTTCATAATTGATCCAGTAATTAAAACTGAATTTCGGCGCGTTTGGTAGAAGGTTGCCGGCTGGATAGCCTGGATCATGTATTACCTTAGTGGAGGTGAATGCCATGCCCCCATTTAAAGTAAGAAACGCAAAAATTTTACCGTCCATTTCCAGCTCCATTCCCTGGCTCCGGTGGTGCCCCTGATAGTAAACGGTATATTCGTCAAAGTTGGGATGCTCAGAATCCAGGTAAACATAACCATAAGGTCGCTTCTTATTGATGGCAAATACCGCCAGGGTCATACCTAAACGGTTACTTATCAGGCTACTTTTTAGGCCCAGCTCCAACTGATCACTGACTGTGGCAGGAGGATTGGCGAATTCCAGGTAGTTTCTGGCAAAAATATCAGGTGAATTTACCTCGACACCCTGAGCATAGGAAATATAAATAGAATGATTTAAGCGAGGTTTATAAATCAACCCAAGGCGGGGAATTAACATAAACTTTTCCACGATATCATCCGGAAGACCCTCATACGGGCTTCCCATAATCTGATCCTGCAAATACCGGTTTCCCTGAACTGTACTGCTCGCTCGGATTCCACCATATACAAACATACGGCCGTCGAAAAATCCGACCTGATCGTGAATATGAAGGCCTTTTCGCCGGATAATCATGCTATACGGCAAAAGTGGAGATTCTTCGGGTGCCTGCGTTTCGTCCAGGCCCTGGACCGGCGCAAAGATATTGCTCGTGTCTAAAGAATCCAGCTCCCCGCCATTGGTGTGACGCGAGGTGCTGGTTTGATAGTCCGCCCCAATGGAGATACTATGCTTAACACGACCTGTGAATATCGTTCCTGAAGCCTCCGCGGAAATTGTGCGATTCAGCGCGCGACGGTAAAAACCATATCCGCGCCTGGTAAAGTCCCCCTGCAAATCCGGCTGGTCAAACCAGATCCCAAATGGCCGGTTCCGGGTTATGCCTGAGAAGGCAGTGGCTTTTACCCTCCAGGAGGGGCTTAGCTCATAGGTTAATGTAGCGAAATAGCTCTGGTCCTTGACCTGGTATTCTCGTGAAGCTTCGCCGAGGTAAAGAGAAGGATTTAATGAGGCAAGCCCCTTAGAGGTACCGTCGGGCGAAACCAGGCCTGCATCGTCGGTTGCTTTTGCACCTTTAAATACCGCTTCAAGGTTGATTGTAATTTTTCTGGATATATTCCATGCGATTGCAGGTGCGGCAAAAGAACTAGCAGAACGAACATAGTTTCTAAAGCTATCCTTGCGTTCGCTGGAGGCATTTAGCCGATAACGCAGGTTTCCCTTTTTGGTGATTGGACCTGTAATATCCAGCGCAGGTCGAACCAGGCCCCAGCTGCCGGTTTTGAAATTCAGGTCTGCCGCAAACTCAGCGAGCGGCTTCTTAGTAACGAAATTCATCACACCCCCCGGGGCCACGTCACCGAACAATATAGAAGCGGGACCTTTTAGGAATTCAACCTGCTCAATATTATCCGCGTAATGATTGGCCCAATTCAACACCATCATCCCATTCCAACGGTAGTTCTGACTTTCATTTAAATCAAAGCCACGGGCGCTGAAAAATTGTGAGGTGCCTGCCCCGCTATAGTTGCCGGTAAAAATAACCCCGGGCACATTGCGAATGATTGTGGCCAGATCAAATGCCGCCTGCTGCCGGATGGTGCGCTGTCCCACGACAGAAATTGATTGCGGAACGTCCAGGGCCTGTACCCGCGTAGGACTTACTGTACTGGTCTGCATCTTTACCCCAGTGATCACTACTTCATTCATTTGTGTATGATTCGGGTATAAACAAATATTTGCTTCGACCGCTTGATCACCGACAATTTGCACTTTCATTACGCCATCGCCATAACCAAGATGAGAACAAATGATCTCGTAAACGCCTGGCAGTACCTTTAGCAGATAACTTCCCATTTCGTCACTCATCACAGTTTGCCGCGTACCGGCCAAATGGACCGTCGCGCCTTGCAATGGAATCCCCCGGGCATCCGTCACCTTACCTATAAGCATGTTATGGTTCTGCGCTACCGCGTTTTTTGATAAAAACAGGATAACGAGCAAAAGCAGTAGTTGTCTCATGTGTAAATATGTAGTTTTCTAAGGGTTTGAATTAACAATTCAAGACTCAGTGGCTTCGACATATAATCGTTCATACCGGCACGCATGCATTGCTGTCTATCCTCTGTCAGGGCATTAGCGGTCATTGCAAGGATGATAGGCTTGAGGCCATATATTTCACGAATTCTCCGTGCTGCCTGAAGGCCGTCCATATTGGGCATTTGGATATCCATTAAAATCAGGTCGTATATTTTATTTTCCATCATCTCCAACGCAATCAAGCCGTCTTCGGCCAGGTCAGCTTCATATCCCAGCTTTTGCAATACCTTTAGTATGAGTTTCTGATTCATCAGATTATCCTCTGCCACCAAAATCCTATACGGATATTCGACCGCAAAACTCAAGGCAAGTTCGGTCTTGGTATCAAGCTGCTGAGCGGCGAATTTACTGGACTGGATAGCCAGTTCCGACTCAGCAGGGTCCTGACACATGATCTCAAAAGAAAAGGTGCTGCCCCTTCCCTCCTCACTTTCAACCGCGATCGATCCGCCTAATAAGCCGACCAGCCGCTGTGATATGACCAGTCCCAGCCCTGATCCACCGTAGCGCCTTGCAATGGAAGAATCAATTTGATTAAACGGCCTGAAAAGTCCTGCGATTTTGTCGGCAGGCATGCCAATCCCGGTGTCCCTTACCTCAAAGTAGACTGACCAGCATTGATCATTATGTTTTGTACAACGCACCTCAACTGAAACTTCTCCCTTGCTTGTAAACTTAACCGCATTCCCTACCAGGTTAAGCAGCACTTGCTTCAGCCGATGGCTATCGGACCATATCCTGGGAGGAACGGCATTATCCATAATGAGATTAAGTTGAATACCGGAGTTGTTTTTCTTAGCATCCAATATTTCAAAGACTTTCTCTATACATTTACGCAGGTCAAAATAGTGGGGATCAAGTTCCATGTTCCCGGACTCGATCTTCGTAAAATCCAGGATATCGTTAATCACATTCAACAAGGAATCCCCGCTGTTTAAAATGGCTTCCGTATACTCACTCTGTTCCTCGGTCAACTCCGTTTGGTGGAGCAGCGATGCCATGCCCAGTACGCCGTTCATTGGTGTTCGGATTTCATGGCTCATGGTCGCCAAAAAAGTGCTTTTAGCCAGGTTTGCAAGATCTGCCTCCCTTCGGGCCTTCTGCTCTTCGGCTTTTTGCTGCTGAAGTGCGGCATTCAAACGTTCCAGATCCTCTGCTTTCGATGCCAGATCCTCCGACTGAGACTGCAGCTCCTCTGACTGAACTTGTAATTCTTCCGACTGCGTCTGCAGATCGTGGTTGAGGCGGAGCAGTTCTGAAGCTTTTTCACTCAGTTCAGTTGTCCTGCTTTGCACCATGGCCCGCAGATATGATCTCTGTCTCTTCATTAAACGGATACTGTAGGCATATGCGAGCCAAAGCAACCCGACAATTAATATCAGGATTAGGCCCTTAAACCAACAGGTCATCCAGTAAGGGGCAACGATTGTAATTTCCAGCATCGCTGGCGAGCTAGACCACAGCCCGTCGTTATTGGAACCGATTACCTTAAAGATATAATGGCCTGGGGGCAACCTGGTGTAAGTGGCCTCCCGCTGCTCGGTAGTGTATCGCCATTGTTCGTCGAAACCCTCCAATTTGTATGCGTACCTGTTCATATCAGGCATGGTGTAACTAAGTGCCGCGAATTTAATAGTGAAAACAGATTGCTGATAGGCCAGGGTCAGCTTTTTCGAGGTGGAGATGCTTTGCGTCAAAACCGATCCCGGAGACCCCGCCTGAACTTCTTTATTGAATAACTCCAGGCTGGTAAGCAGTATCTTCGGCCTGTTTCGATTAAACCTGACCTTCTCGGGTTGGATCAGGTTGAATCCATTGATCCCTCCGAAAGCAATCTCGCCTGACTTAAGCCGTAGTCCGGCGTTTACATTGAATTCTAAAGCCTTAAGGCCGTTGCGCAGGTTGAAGTTTTTAAATACACGTTTTACAGGATCCAGCCTTACGATGCCCTGATTGGTGCTCAACCAGACAAAACCACGCTGGTCTTTCACGATGCTGTTGATGGTATTGTTGATCAACCCGTTTTGTTCATGATATAGGGTCATCTTACGGGTTTGGCCATCAAAAAACGCGAGGCCAGCTTCCATTGTGCCGATCCACATATCTCCGTCCTCGCCAGCAAGCAAGGCGCTGATCACATTATTCTTTAGACTACTGTTATTGGTGTTCAGGTGTGAGAAAGACCTGGTTTTTGGGTTTAGGATCGATATTCCATTGTTATAGCCTCCTAACCAAATATTTCCCTCGCTGTCCTCCGCTAAGGCCTGTATCGCATTGTCTCCTATTGAGTTCCCATCTCCTGGCTTATGAAACAGCTTGCTAAACCTTCCGGTCATCGGGTCCAGTATGTTTAAACCATCTTCAGTGGCAATCCATAGTTGTTGCTTACTGTCTTCTAACAGCGCATATATGGCATCACTGGAAAGTCCTGATTGTCCCTGGCTTTTCCGATAGTGACTAAATCGACCACTGACCGGATCATAGCAATCCAATCCACTGTTAAAAGTTCCAATCCATACTTTTCCCGAACGCTTACTTACTGTTACCGCGGTAGTATAGTTACTTCCCAAACTAGCCCTCCGGTTTTTGGTATGCTCAAAAAGCCGGTAAGAATGATTTGCACGCTTGAATTTAGCCAAACCGGCATCTGTTGCCAGGTATAGGTTGCCGGAAGAGTCTTCTGCAATCCCACGTATGATGTGTTCAGCGGAGGGATTGGTTTTCAAGGAAGATTTGAACGATGGAAAATGCGACAGATTACTGTCATGCTTCATCACACCCTGGCTAGTTGTTCCAATCCATAAGATACCGGTTTTGTCGGCCAATAAGGAGTATATGCCATCGTTCGGCATTAGATTGTCTTCCGGTGAAGCATCCACAACCGGGATTAAATGCTCTTCAATGGCATCAAATGCCTGCAATGTCGTATTCGTGCCGAGCCAAAACCTATCGGCTGAGGCTTTAGCGATACTAAGCACCGGGTTATCTATAACTGCAGACAAAAGATCAGGAGCGACCTTAAAATGGCGAAAGCTTTGCTTCCTCTATCCAGTAATTTCAGTCCGGTGTTGGTACCCAGCCAGATCCGGGCCCTGCTATCTTCAGTAATCGCGTTGACGGCGTCATCGAAATCGACGCTGACAGATTTTTCCTGGTAAGATGTAAAGTGCCCACTCCCCCTGTTAAACAAAAATAAACCCTCTGCCGTACCGATCCAGAGGTTTCGATTCTTATCCTCATAAATCGCCGAGACAGAATTTGCGGTATATCCCCCTGCTTCTCCTGCGGGATAGTACCGTAAAAACTGACCAGTTTTGCTCGCGAATAAATTGAGCCCATTACCGGTGCCTATCCAAAGATTGTCTGCTCGGTCGCGGTAAACAACTTGCACCTTGTCGCTGCTAATTGAGGAAGGATTGGCAGGAAAATGCCGGAAGGTAGTGAAATTGTCTGCAGACCGGTTAAATCTACTCAGGCCATTTAGACGCGTGCCTACCCACAAATCGCCGGCCTTATCTTCCGCAAGCGAAGTGATAAAATTTGATGGCAGTGCACGTCGATCACCGATACGGTATTTATATACGCTTACTTTATATCCATCATATTTATTGAGTCCGTCCTGTGTGGCAAACCACATCAAGCCTTTATGATCCTTTATTACGCTGTAAATGGAATTTTGAGATAAACCCTCCGTGTTACCGAATGCGGTGAGGTGAAGTTGTTCCTGAGCCGAAATGCGGCTTTCAAAGACTAAAAAAAGGGCAAGACTTGCTACTAATGCTCTTCTGAAACATGTTACGATCATACAGTTGTTGCCTATGATAGTTACCCTAAATCCTATCGGGGTTAAACATACGTAAACGAGATGAATGTTTTCGTAGGAATTGCTATCTGAAATAAATCTAAATATTTACCTGGCGTATGTTCAGAAGGACCTGCTTAAGGACGTTTCAGATCAATAAATACGCAAACATGAGGCCGAAGTGATGCTAAGAAATAGCATACGCTATCACATAATTTGTCAAGTACAATTGAAAACCTCTCTTAGCTAATAGAGGTTTCGATAATACTGTCCACCTGATTTCGGAATCCGCTGTCAGCTGTTTCGCTGCAAAATATCCACTAAGCAATACATCGTCCAGGTCGCTTTTATCTACTTCCCCGGCAGCGCGACACCTAATACATGATCAGGCAGGTTTTCAATTTTATGGAGCGTAGCTATTGTTTTAATCAGACTACAAAATCATTTTTGAATGGTTTTCAGGATGGAAAGCTCTCCGCCACAGATGAAAAATTAATATCCATATTAGCGTGCCTAAGCTTATCTTCGCCGCATGAGTCTGCCGCTTCGCATCACTTTTGAACAAAAAGATTATACTTACACGGTTCTGACCAGGTCGATTACCAGGGATACCACGCTGATCCGTATCGAGATGGAGGGCGAGGAATATGAACTGACCAGGGGCAATGATGGTTACTGGCGCTCTGATGCGACCATTTCTGAGCGGGTAGATCTGCTGGCCGCAATTGCGCGCAACCTATCGCTCCGCTACCGCATTTACTGAGGCGGCTTGCTGTAGATTCAATCTATATCGTCAGGGCCTGCCTGGGATTCCAAGATCCGGTAGATCGACGATTTGATCCTCACTTGTCTGGGACGCAGGTTTACTTTCGTCGGTATGTTCTTTTGCTTCATCGTAACTGAACCCCGAACCGATGACGGTTTGCCCTTCATGCTGCGAGTTGCCGGTTTTGGTTTCCAGGACATAGGCATCCAGCTCGTGCAGTTTCCCGTCCTTTAGTTTCCATACGTCACAGTAGTTGTAATCTATTAGCTTGCCCTCTGCATTTGTGAGGCTGATCACTCCCATCGCCACCACGTGGTCGGTACCTGCAATCAGCTGCTTGACTTTAAACTTTGGCGGCTCCTGATAGGTCTTTAGCATATACTCCCTGACCTGCTCCTTGCCTTTCAGGACCTGTTCGCCGACAAAATTCCATAAAGTATCTTCTGTGCAGTAGCTTAAAAAGCCTTCATAGTCGCCTACTGTGATCGCGGCGTTGGCTGTTTCCAGGATTGATTTTGGATCGTCGTTCATGGGATGTTTTTAAGGGATTAATAACAAATGATTTGAAAACGAATTGTGCGGGAATTGTTTCAATTGAAACGATACATACGCCATTGGTATAATGTCAATATCAGCCAAATTTCTTTTCCATTTTGTACGGCCTTTGCCCTGCAAATACCTCAGGCAAAGAAAAATGGCTTCGGAACGCCAGTGCCCAGCCCCGCCCAACCCTACCTATTAGGACATGGTGCTTTCTTCCTCGTCGGCATTTTCATCCGCGCCGCCGAGCGCCTGTAGGTCATCAGCGGTGACATCGTTTTCCCCGGCATCAAGGTCTAATTCGTTTACCGGATCGAATCCCCCAGCTGTAGCTTGTACCTGCGCTGCGATACTGGTACCGGCTTGCTTGACATTACCCTGTTCTTCCGCTCCAGGCTCCGGACCAATACCCTTTTCAGGTTCCAGCGTAAATGAAGGTGTGCTGGCAGCACTGGCCTGATCCAACTCTTCTTTTTGGTGCGGTTCCTGGCTGCCTAGCAGCGAATTGTCCTTTTGATTTTCCTGAGTATTCATGATGATAGGTTTTGATGTGTTTATTTAACAGTTTATAAACCGAATCGTTCTTAAAATTTGAATTACGCCAATGGAATGTCCATGCCTTCCTTTGCCACCGGCAAATCTATAGCATCAAGGCGGTCCAGCATTTCTCCGCTGAGGTGGGTCAACAGGATTTGTTTCATGCTCAGCCGCGGCAGATTGGACCGCAGCTCCAGGTAATTCATGTGGCTTGGAGTTTTAGTATCATAGAAATTGCATTCGCAAATGAAAAGGTCAGCACCCTCGCTCAAAGAAATCAGCGCGTCCGTCCAGCAAGTATCTCCTGAATAGCTCAGCACCAGTTCGCCAACCTGTATCCGCAGTCCATGTGATAAGGCAGCTTCTGAATGTATGACAGGAAAAGCTTCCAGCCTCAACACTCCAAGATTTAATGGGACATTGGCCTGGTATTCCAGGAACTCAAGTGGCAGTTTTTCTGTTTTGTCAGATCCTGGATAAAGGAGCTGCAATAGCGCTTTAATTCTGGCCTCGCCTGTATCAGGGGTAACAATACGTAACTTTTTCTTCCGGTCCTTTACTGCCGCATCCATCAGCAGGAATGGGATGCCTCCATAATGGTCACCGTGAAGGTGGCTGATGACAATCAAATCGATATCTTCCGGATCAATCCCGTAGCGCTTTAAGCCATGCAAAGTTGTGGCGCCGCAATCGATCAGCACACCCTTTTCGCCAATTTTCAGGTAAAAGCAGGTGTGCAATTGTCCTCCACTGGCAAATGCATCGCCGCAACCTATGACTTGTAAACTGATTTTGCCCATAAACTTACAACGTTTACTGGAGGATATGGTTTCCGCAAGATGGCCGGGATTCCATTTTACTTAAAAATCGACGATCCTGAATCCGGGATCAAAACGGGGCTGGAGCTTGGACTGGAAAATTCTGATAGATCCCCAGCACCGCTTTGCCGAAGCCAGTTCAACCTACAGAGGAACAAACCTTCAGCAGCTATATGCAGCCGCCGTGCAATCGGATAAGCGCGAAGGCAAGGACCTTTAAAAACAAACGGGGCTGAATCTGGCGACCCAACCCCGTTTTAAATTAACGCTCTCGGGACAAAGATACCAATGGAAAAGTACCCGTCAAAATATTTGTTAAAGAATTATGCCTGCATAGTAAAATTGCCAATTTCGTTGTCACCAAAGATTTGGTCAAATATGGATTTCAAAGAAAATGCGCATCTTCAATAAAACGATCAATATGAAAAGACTATCCATCCTGCTGTTACTTTCAGCAATTACCCTGGCCTCCTGTTCTGAACAATTCGATAGCCGCAGAAAAATCTTTGTGACCGGATATGCGGAAGAGGAAGTCACCCCTGATATCATTTACTTCGGAATCGCCCTCAAAGAATATACCGGCAGCAACGGGAGAAAAGTGGCGATTAAAGATTTGGAGGAACAATTGTTCGAAGCGGTCAATATAGCGGGAATACCTAAAAAGGACCTTCGGATCAATGACGTTTCCAGCTACAGCAACCCTAGCCCAAAGCAGAAAAATCCAGATTTTATCATCCGTAAACAATACCGTATCCGGATGAACGAACTAGACAACATCAATACGATCCTTAGCGCCTTAGACCCAAAGTCAATCGAGTATACTCAGGTAGAAAGCTATGACTATTCCAGGTTGGCCGAGCGCAAAAAGGAAATTAAAATAAAAGCTTTGAAAGACGCCAAAGCTAAAGCTGGATACCTGGCTGAGGCAGGGGAAAGCACACTAGGTAAACTGCTGGAAGTGCGGGAGTCTTCGGCTGAAAACAGTCCGCAGGCCATGCTCATGATGGATGAGGTAGCTCTCCAGCAATCATCAGCCCAGGGTACAAACATTGGGTTTAAGAAGATCAAACTCAGTTATGTAGTCAGCGCAGTGTATGAGCTGAAATAACTAATCTTCAACAAAAAGTTAATACTTGGGCGGGTCAATTTCTTTTCTGGCGGGTTGTTTTGTCAGCTACAGTATAAGAGATCTAAGAATGAACTTATCCCACTAAGAAGTATTAGGCTCGAAACCCTATTCACCTTTGATTCAGATGAAATTTATTAAGAATATTTGGGATAGATCAGGCAGCCAATTTTTGAGGGATGGTCCTGCACCAGGCTGTCCTGATCCTGCTTTCGCAGCATCAGAATGATCATTAAATCCCCACCCGCGGCCATGGTGAAGAAAAGTCCGAAGGCCAGTAATAAAATGCTACCTGTAAATAGAGCGATCGCAGCAGGTATTATCCCCAGGATCAGACCCGGTGCGGCCGCACCGATCTGGTAATGGCTTACTTTCAGCGGCTCTTTGCAATGACAATAAGGCGTCATCGATTTCCATAGGATGCCAAACCGAATGGAACGAAACCCCGATGCTGCAAACCTTGACCAGGTGATCCCATGGATCAGCTCATGAACGATCACCCCGCCGATCATGACCCCAACAAGCAAGGCAATTCCGGCTGCGCCCGAGGGAAAGGCGGCTTTATAATTCGCTGAAGAAAGTCTGTCCGGCCATAAGGCGTAAAAGGCCAAACCGAAGATCAGGGCAAAAGGCAAAAAATAGGCTATTGACCTCAACTGCGCCTCTCCGGCACTGATGGTGAGTTCCTGCGCGTTATTGAATTTAGGATCGGGATTGTTCATACCCAAAAATAAGCATTCATCCGTGAAATGAAACCTCAACGCTAAATTCCTGGCTGAGGGATTTCCAGATCAGGTATAAAGACGGAGAAGGTTATGGCTGGATCTAATCCAGGTGCTTACCCGCTTATACCAGCTAAATGATTTTATTGAGAACCTATCCCGGGCAAAGGTGTTATCCCGGTATAAAACCGACCAGATATGGCTGCAACAAAAAAGAATTCCAAAAAATCTGCGAGAGCGATTTCCGCGGGAGCTGAGATTGCCGCAAAAAGTTCCAGTGTTTCTTTCCCGGTGATCAGGCTGGATGAACTCATGGCTTCATCGGTATTCCCGGCCGGAAAATAAGCTCAAACTGAAATAGAAATTTAATCATTTTACCAGATAGTTTATATATGATGAAAGAGAAAACAGATCAAAACCCACACACGAAATATCCCGTCCCCCCTTTCCCAAAACAAGAGCAAAGCCTTCCGGGTGAAGAAGCAAAAATGAAGCCCCAGGCTGACCATGGGGAAGATAGTTACCAGGGCACAGGTTTACTCGAGGGCAAAACTGCGGTTATTACCGGCGGAGATTCGGGAATTGGTAAAGCCGTAGCCATTGCCTATTCCCGCGAAGGGGCTGATGTGCTGATTTCTTATCTCGGGGATGAGGAAGACAAGGATGCCAGGGATACTGCCGCATGGGTGGAAAAAGCGGGGAGGAAAGCCATACTGGTCAAAGGCGACATCAGTGAGCTTGCCATTTGTAAGCAGATCATCGATCGCGCGGTTGCCGAATTCGGCAAGATCGACATCCTGGTGAACAATGCGGCTTTCCAAATGGCCAGAGAAAGTATGGATGAAATCTCTGCTGAAGAATGGCAGCATACGTTCAATACGAACATCCATCCCATGTTCTACTTATCGAAAGCAGCAGTACCTCACATGAAGCCGGGCAGCAGCATCATCAACACGACTTCCGTACAGGCCTTTGACCCTACCTCACATCTACTGCCCTATGCGGCAACAAAGAGTGCAATACTGAACTTCACGGCGAACCTTGCGCAGCATCTTTTGGAAGCTAAAAAAGGTATACGTGTCAATTCAGTAGCACCCGGTCCGATCTGGACGCCCCTGATTCCGGCAACCATGCCAGAGCCCGAAAACTTCGGAAAGGATGTACCCATGGGCAGGCCCGGGCAACCTGTGGAAGTTGCTGCAGCTTATGTATTCCTGGCTTCCGATGCCGCAAGTTACATTGCAGGAGCAACGATCCCGGTTACGGGCGGAAGGGTCACCATTTAAAAGGAGGTTTTAGGAAAGGATCCACTGGTTTAGTTGAATTAAAATGCTGACCGTATTGATGCTGACCGTCATCCTCGGCTCGGTTATGTATTTAATGATATGGAGGAGAACAGGTGCAAATTGAGCTTAAGCAGAAGCTTTCAAAATGCCATGCTTTTTCCTTCCTGCAAGCAGGCGAAGATTACGTTTCGCAAATTCCTTCTTGGATTTCAGTTCCTGGGAAAGCAGTTCTTTGGTGATGGATTGGTAAAGCGCTTTGGTGCCGCTGTCGGCCTCGGCAAATCCGGGTACCGAATTGATGACTATAGCGAGCGCATAATCCAGTACTTCGGGTAGTTTTTCTGTTAATAATTTAGTTTTCATGGGCAAAGCCTAAAAAACAATATCTGTGCCTGAATCTTAAGTGAAGAGTTTATTTACAATTACTTAACAGAGATACTGCGAAAAATTCAGCAGCAGCCAAAGCGTATCCTGGTTTCTGTGAAAACCTTAGCCCTCGCGTATTGTTATCAGATCATGGAATCATTTGAAATACAATTGCTGGAAGACCGCTTTTTGATCGAGCCTCAGGACAACGGCCTGTACCGGATCATGGACGGGGAAAATAAAATCGGGACCATCTTTGCTGAGGCGGATGGCGACCAGGTGAAATGGAACACCCAGGACGAGCTGGAGGACGGATTTGTCCAGCAGATCGGCGAACTGATCACAGAACACAATATGTAGCCCATGAAAACGCATTTTTACGAAATCGAACCTTACCGAATCACAGCCGCCGGAATGCCCTTAGAGGTGATCCCTATGGAAGACGGTAGCTACAGGGTATGCGACCGTAAAAAGATTTTAGCGGAGCTGTATCCGGAGATCACAGCCGCAGGAATCTGCTGGAACGGTTTTGGGCAGCTCCCGCTTTGGTTCGCCGAAGAAATAGGCGCTGAGATTTACGGACATGAAATTTAAAAACCGCGATGGAAAGCAAAACAGAGATACTGAATCTGGGCGATGATGGGATCATACCCAACAGCAAGTATCCCGTGGTGATCTATCACGGGGTGTTTGATGAAAACGGGAAGATTACTGCTGATTTTTTAGAAGAGCGGTTTGCACAAAACGGCTGGAGCAATGCCTTTCGCTGGCGGGTGTACGATTACCATCACTACCACACCAATACCCACGAAGTATTGGGCGTTTACAAAGGGACAGCCGAACTACAGCTTGGCGGTCCTCAGGGAGAAAAAATAAATGTAGAGCCCGGCGATGTCATCATCCTGCCAGCAGGGACTGGGCACATTTCACTTGGAGATAGCAAGGACTTTGCAGTAGTAGGGGCCTACCCCAATGGTCAAGAGCCCGATTTAATCCGCCTGGAGGATCCAAGGCCAGAGCATGTGCAACAAACCGTGGATAGCATCCCCGTTCCTGAAAGCGATCCGGTTTACGGAAAAGCAGCGGAATCGCTACTGGCTTCCTGGAAAGAAAGCGCGGAACGGTAATTAGTTTTTCAACTGTTCAGCCAAGCCCACCAGGATACCTTCAGATCCCCGGACGTAACACAGTTTTTAAACATTTTCATAATTGACGATCTCGCCTACCAATTCCGCACCATTTCTCGATTGCAGCCTGTCTACCAGTTCTTCCGGGTTTTCAACCGCGAACATCACCCGCAGATAACCAAGGGAATTTACCGGGGCAGAACGGTGAAAAAGAGATGGCGTTATCCAGTGACTCGACAACGATCCCTACGTTATACATCCTCAGTAGTTTATTATGTCCCCATATTTGCTTTGTTACCGATTCAAAGCTCGTTTATGTTGTGAGTGCATTGTATGAGTGAAATAACCTTGTCAGGCAAACGTGATCTACCTAAAGGTATGAGTAAACGTTTAATGTGTCTATGTGGGAGTTTCCTACTGCCCGCAAATGATAGTTGAACCCGGTTCGAGCGCAATACCCGCACGGTGCAAATGCACCTTTTCCCCGGGCTTATCCGTACTCAGCTCCAGCCAGGCCGTATACAGCTTACCCTCCTGCAACAACTGCAAAGGCAGGAAACGGTGCTCCTCACTCAAAAATGCTCCCTGCCAGGTAATTGCCTCAGCAGAGGAAACCTTCTCCATTATAATGACAGGATTGGCCGGAAACCATTCATAACCTGAAAAAGAACCAAAAAAAACCTGGTCACCCTTGCGCAAAGCGGGCGAACTCTCATCCGTCACATTCACCGCCACCCTGCTTACCCCCGTAGCATACACCTGGAAAGTTAGCTTCGTTTTGGTATTCAGATCAAAAGCAATCGGCAGTACCTTCATCAGCAGATCTGCCCGGCCATCTGCGTTTAGGTCCAGAATCAAATCCCTGTCCCGCTCCAAAAACTGCCCCGACAAATCCACATGTTTCGCTCCTACAACAGGCTCTTGCTCAGGCGCCGGGACTTTCTTCTTACAGGAAAGCACCAGCACAGCTAAAATACACAGGCAAAACGCAGCGCTAAACCTGGGCAAACTAAAAGGTAACATCATTTTCATCCTGCTTTAGATAACCATCAGCTCCCGAAGTTACAAAATACTACATAAACTATCGCCAGCCCACATTTGGCAAAACCAACCAAAGCAATTTTACTATTATTATTAGTACATAAATCTTATTAGGAAAGTATTTTAGCTAAATATATTAGTATTTAATTTGCATTTCCGGCATGAAATGCCCTAGCTTTGCAGTACACCTAATTTTGTCCAATATGAAAGAGTTAAAGCTGTTCAAGAGGGGAACCGCAGAAACCCTCATCCCGCTGTATGCGGAATCCATACACGCCGGATTCGAAAGCCCTGCCGCCGACTACGAAGAAGAAAAAATCGACCTGAACGCCTATGTATCCAAATATCCCGCCGCCACCTTTTTCGCAAGGGTAACCGGCGACTGCATGGTCGGATCCGGCATCTTCCCCGACGACCTGCTTGTCGTAGACCGATCCCTCACACCAAGTTCCGGCGACATCGTCGTCGGCATTATGGACAGCGAATTCATCCTCCGCTCCTATTTCACCAAGAACGGCAAAGAATACCTCATGCCCGACAACACCTATTTCAAACCCATCCAGCGCAACGAAAGCACCCAGTTTGAAATCTGGGGCGTCGTCCCCCATAGTGTACTCGACCAGCGCCGGAGAAACAGCGCCAGGCTGAACCGCTTCGAACAACTCATCAGAAGCTAAACCCAACGACCATGATCGCGCTAATCGACTCCAACAACTTCTACGTCAGTGCCGAACGGGTATTCCAGCCCGCCCTGCGCAACCGCGCCGGCTGCGTACTCAGCAACAACGACGGCTGCGCCATCTCGCGCAGCAACGAAGCCAAGGAACAGCTCGGCATCCGTATGGGAACACCCTTTTTTATGATGCGGGAGCAGCACGAAAGCGGAAAACTCTGGTGGCGCTCCTCCAACTACACCCTTTACCAGGACATGATGCGCAGGATTACCCAAATCGTCAGGGACAGTTTTCCCGATCAGGAAATCTACTCCATCGACGAATGCTTCTGCGACCTGACCGGCCACAAATACGCCGATCTGGAACAGGAAGCCATCGCCCTGCGCGCCCGGATCCTGCAATACACCGGCGTACCCGTCTGCATCGGCATCGGCAGTACCCGTACCCTGGCCAAGATTGCCAACAAACTCGCCAAGAAAAACAACAAGCAAACGGGTGTCTTCCTGATGGATACCCCCGAGAAAATAGAATCCGGATTGAAGGCTACCGAAGTCGATGACGTCTGGGGCATCGGCCCCCGCTACGGCATCAAGCTCATCAAAGCCGGAGTCTATACCGCCTACGAGTTTACACAACTGCCTGAAGGCTACGTGCTGAAGCTGATGACCATCCAGGGCAGGCGTACCTACCGCGAACTCAAAGGAGAACGCTGCATCCCCATGGAATACGTCCGGCCATTGAAAGAAGGCATCTCCACCGCACGCTCCTTCAACACCATGGTCACCGAACTCTCCCCTCTGGAAGAAGCCCTATCCAATTACGTGGCCAATGCAGCCAGTAAAATGAGGGAGCAGCGTTCGGTCTGCGCGAAGCTGATGGTCTACGCCCAGACCAGCCAGTTCGTCGCCGAAAGGGACAGGTACACTAAGGATATCGTGATCAGGCTGACCCAGCCGACCAGCAATACCGGCGTCCTGATCAAGGAAGCTCTGAAAGCCCTGCGCAGGATCTACATCAAAGGCTACCGTTACCAGAAAGTCGGCATCGAACTGCGCGACCTGCGCCCCGATGACCAGGTCCAGCAGGACGCCTTCTCTACCCTTAGCGATGACAAGGCCGGCAAACTGAAAAAGGCCATGGCCGCCGTCGACCAGATCAATAAAAACCAGGGACGGGGTACCGTGATCCACGCCACCATGGGCTTTGAGAAGAAATGGGCCATGCGACAGCAATTCCTCTCCCGCAAATTCACCACCCGCATAGAAGACATCATCATCGTAAAAGCCATGTAATATGAAACCCGTCAGCCCACTATTCAGGAGTCATTTCAATAAAGCCATGCAGGCCTGGCTCATGAGCAAACCCAAACTGCATCAGCACCTTCACGCGCAGGATGCCTTCATCGACATGAACCGCGATGAATTCATCAACGTGCGGATCAGTCAATTGTCCAAAGCCTATTTTGAAAAGCATGTCGCCCCAGACCCTGAGGCCTATCTGCAAAGTTTCATCGAGCAGATTAGACCCGCCTTACTCGCGCTGCTGGAAAGCCTGAACATGTCCAATTACATCTATGTCATCCTTTTTTCCGGCAAGGGACTTCGGGTCACCAGCTTCGTCCATGTCGGCACCAATTAAACAATCAGCATATGGGAACAACTACCGCATACCAACAGCAAAGCAGCCAGCAGGCTACATTCCGGAACTTATTACCCCTGATCGTAGAGGCCAAATTGCATAAAGTCTGGCTGTATCATAAATCCAGCGGCCAGTGGTACACGCCGGAAGAATTCGAACAGCAATTCGGCAACAAAGTACTTAGCCAGCAGGAAGCGACGACCTTAAAACAAAACCTGGTGCTGCGTGACCCACGGACCGGCAATATTGCCCTGCAAAAAGCCATCCGTCAGAAAACCGAGCAGTACCAAAGGGAAATCGCGGAGCTCACGGAAAAAGGGGAACGTTTTTTAAATAAAGTAATCGACTATTACCGCAATCCAAATGGGCATTAAGATCAAAAGAAAAGTACCGGTATTGGATGCCATTGTGAAAAGGGCTGTCTTGGCGCGCTTCCCGGAGGTCTGGGCATTTTCCGCCGATGGAAGGGATTTTTACCTGAGCATAAAAAAGGAACTCGACGCTGTGGCTTTTGCGCAAAACCTGGCCGCTTACCTGTTTTACCTGCTTGATGAATTCGGTGAGCCCGGGCAAAGCTATACTTTCCATTTGCTGCAAGCCGGGATCCCTGCCTACCGCCTGATCTATGAAGAAGGAAACAACCAGGCCCTCAATGCTGTTTAACAAAATATATAGCTCAACATGGAAGATAAACAAACCTCAGCCCAGCAGATGGAAGCGCTTGGCGGCCAGCTCAAATCCACATTCCCGCTTGAAAAAGTAGTGGTCAGCTCGCAGGCAAGCCATTTCGAACTTTACTTCAACGAGTCCGTAGTTGACAAAGCTGCCCAGGTCAAGGCCATTCACGACTTTATTCAACCCTATCTGGTTGAGCATGGTGATCCGACAGCAGCTTATCAATTTAACTTTTACCGTGATCGTGAACTCATCGACATCCTGCATTTCAACGACCCGGATGCCGCGCATCACATCAGCATGGAGCTATCCGGAAAAACCCAAAACCTCAGAATTCAGGATGTACTGGGCGCAACGGGAGACTACACGATCTTCAATGAGGATTTCCAGCAGATCGGCTGGCTTTCTGCGGTGGCTGAACCACCGGTAGAGCTGGATATCACCCTGCTTGATCCCGACAGCACAGATTTTTACAGCGACCAGGTCTACCCCAATTTTAACAACCCGGCCATCTGGCAAATTGAGCCGGAAGCACTCAAACCTTACTTAGACGAGATCCTGAGCAAAGTGCTGGAAGAGTTCAACAGCAAGGCAGAAACTTTCGAGGTTGATGTGGATGAACCGGACGACGTAGCCTTCTGGGCCGAACAGTTTGAGATCAGCGAGGAAGAGCTTAGAAAAGCCATACTTGCAGCTGGCAAATCAATTGACGATATTACCGCCTACTTACAACATTAGACCATGCCTGAATTACCTGACCTTGAAGTCTTCGCCGCCAACCTCGAAAAACAGTTCAAGAACAAAACGCTGGAAACCCTCCATATCGAATACGGCAAAAAGCTGAACGTTACCCAAAAGGAACTGAAAGAAAAGCTGGAAGGGCACCAGTTAAAGGAGGTCAGCCGCGAAGGCAAGACCCTGCAACTGCATTTTGGTGGCGGCAATGTCCTGGGACTGCATTTGATGCTGCATGGCCAGCTGAAGAAGCTGGATCCGGAAGCACCGGTCAAATACCGCATTCTCACTTTTCATTTCAAGGGAGGCGATGGTTTTGCCTTTACCGATTTTCAGAAACAGGCCACTCCTACCCTGAATCCCGAGCCCTCTAAAGTGCCTGATGCCTTTGGAAAGGATTTTACCCTGACCTATTTCAAAGAGTTGCTGGCTAAAAAAGGCATACAGATCAAGCAGCTCCTCATGGATCAGAAACTGATTCGGGGAATCGGCAATACCTACGCGGATGAAATCCTCTGGCATGCCCGCATCTCCCCTTTTTCGATCGCCAAGGCCATCCCTGAGCAAAAAGTAAAAGCACTCTATGAAGCCATCGATGAGGTATTGCGCAAGGAGATTATGAACCTCACTAAGGCGATACCGGATGACTTCGACGCTGAGGTCAGGGATTTTCTGAAGGTTCACGATTACAAGCTGGAGAAAAGTCCGACCGGCTATGAGATCAAAACCGACACCACCGGCGGGCGCAAAACTTATTATACGGAAGAACAGGAACTATTTAAATAACGATTATGTGCGCACGCTACACCTTGACCGCTGAAGAGAAAGAGTTCCTTAAGGAGAACCCTTACCAGATGACCGAACCTTATGAAACCGACGCCAATGTGGCCATCACGGATTTTGGTTATGTGGTCACTGCTGATGAGCCGACGCTGGTGCAGAAGATGCATTTCGGGATTGTGCCGCATACCGCAGAAAGCAAGACACTAAGTTTTGATACCTGGAATATCCGCAGCGAGGAGGTGATGGATAAAAAGACCTTTGCCCCCCTGTTGAAGTTCCGCAAAACCTGTTTGGTGATCATGGACAGTTTCTACGAATGGAAAAAGGAAGATGCGGAACGCCTGCCTTACCGATTTACCGTCCCGGGCCGGGCGACCTTTGCTTGCGCGGGACTTTGGAGCCGCTGGGTAGATCAGTTGACGGGAGAACAATACGATACTTTCGGGATCATGACCTGCCAGGCCAATGAGCTGGTGGCTGAGATTCACGACAAGAAACGGATGCCGGTGATCCTGCATAAATCGGACGAGTACATATGGCTGGATAAAAAGCGGTCGGTAGATGAGCTGCTGGCACTTTGTGTACCCTTTCCCAAGGAAAAGATGCACCGGTACAGGGTGAGTAAAAAGGTGAATAAGGTATCGACCAAAAAGAACCCCAATAAGGGAATTGATTTGACCCTGCCACTCAATACCGATGAAGAACCCAACAAGATCTTGCCGCCATCGAAGCCCGATCAGCTAGGTTTGTTTTAAAGAAAGATGAAACGTTTTGATGTCCCAAATGTTGAGGGAAGTATGGAAGCATTTGAGGTTAAAGCAGACGATGACGTTTACCGGATTTTACCATCCGCTGAGGACAACACCTATGAAGTATTTCAAGGTGCAGATTCTTTGGGTAGCATATGGCCGGATTGCATAGAACAGGGAATTTGCTGGTATTCGAGTGATCAGATCCCGGAGGATACCTTAGTGAAAATAGGGGAAGCGATTGAAGCGGCGCAAAGATAACTGCGTGTTGATTAACAGGTATCATCCGGTTTGTGCCTAAGCCATTGATTGGATCCCGCAGTTACAAGCACCTGACTGGAAAAGCCCGGTACCGAAAACTACAGGCCAATAAAAAATTCCCGACCATCAGCACAGCTACCTGAAAGGGCATGAGCAATCAGGTCAATCCTCTTTTATCTTATTCCTGTGGTTTTTACCCCAGTCAATCATTTCAGCAATCATGTTGTGCAAGGTATCACAATAGGTGGTAGTTGTATATTCAACGCTGGGGGGAGAAGCATCGTACACCTTGCGCAGCACCAGCTTATTTTGTTCCAGTTCTTTAAGCTCCTTTGATAATACTTTGGTAGTAATGCCACCAACGCTCCGCTGGATGTCACGAAAGCGGGTATTCCCCTGGTGCACAGCCACCAGTATAGGCAGCTTCCACTTCCCGTTGATTACATACAGCGTATCCTGCAAGTGTCGTATCTGCTGATCAATGATTGCTTTATCGTCTTGTATATCTGGCATCCTTTAGGTAACTGGTATATTTTATAAACCAGTAGCACCGTAAATTTACAAAAAAATTAATCGAACAGATATGAGCAATAAACCATTAATATTGGTAGCCGGTGCCACCGGTACACAAGGCGGTGCAGTTATAGCAGCATTATTAGCTAAACAAATTGCGGTAAGGGCAATCGTCAGAGATAAAAACAGCGAAGCGGCAAAGGCATTGGCCGCAAAAAATGTAGCGCTCGTTGAAGCTACATTCGACAATCTGGATAGTTTAACTAAGGCGGCTGAGGGCGCTACAGGGGTATTTTCTGTACAAATGGGAAGCCACCCGGGAAATAAGGGCGAGGAAACACGCCACGCAAATAATTTGATTACAGCAGCGAAAGCCGCAGGAGTACAGCAGATCGTGCATACTTCTGTTGCGCGTGCCGGAGACCATAAAAACTTTGCCGGTTGGGAAGAAGGCAGATGGGAACCGCTATACTGGGAAGAAAAAGCCGCAGCTATTGATGCTGTTAAGGCAGCAGGCTTTGCGAGCTGGACTATCATCAAACCGCCGTTCATCATGGTCAATTTACTACCGCCTATGACTGAAGTGATGTTCCCTACCATTGCGCAAGGTAAAATCATTACGCCTATAGCGCCGGAAACAAAAATAGATTGGATATCCCCGAATGATATTGGTCGTTTCGCAGCGGAAGCATTCGCGGAGCCGGATAAATTTAATCGAAAAGAATTTGCAATCACAGGGGATAAACTGACTATGGCAGAGGTTGCTGATGTGCTGTCCTCGGTAACAGGCAAACGATTTGAGGCGATCAGCCAAACTGAGCAAGATGCTATCGCCAGCGGCTTGTTTAAATATGGCATCGATTCCTATCTTTGGCAAAATGCTGAAGGATATCAGGTAGACCCGCAAGAAGCAGCGGATTTTGGAATCGAGCCAGAATCATTGACGGCTTATTTGGAGAGAAATAAATCGCTACTTCAAAAAGTATATCATGAGTTGAAATAAACGATGTTCAACACCCCTTCATACTTATGGAATGTTGCGCTAGTGGCGCGGCAATCCATATTGCGCTGTACTGTTAATTCTGTTCCCGTGCCCTTACCATGCGACCAGCAAACCAGAATTTGTGCGATCATCATCTATACATAGCCTTGCGACAAGAACGGAAAACTGCGGTTGGAAACATAGTGAAAATCACTTCAGAAAAGCCCCGTCATAAGGCTTAATTTGTTCATCGGAATAATCAATTTACTATCAGATTCGGATCAGGACCTCGCCAAAAAACAGAAATTAAACGCTGCTGGCAAAGGCCCGGCCGATGCAAGGACACTGGTCTGCTGTGAGCCGATTAACGTTAGTGCAGAAAAGCCATATTGGCAAATTCTGTTACCAGTACAATATCACCCTTGTACCGCAGGCTTCAAATAGCTGCCAATTTTGTTCAAAATCAGGTCAATATCAAACGGTTTAGAAATGTATTCGTTTGCCTTACACTGACCCTGGTTGTGGAGATGCCAGTCGGCTGACATCATCAGCACCGGAAGTGAAAACGCCGAATCAGCTTTAAGCTCCTCACAAAGTTCCATGCCATTTCCATCAGGCAACCGGACATCCATCAGCAGCAAATCGGGCGTTCCTAATCGAAGGGCGTATTTAAAAGCGGAAATAGACTCATAAACGCTGACCTGGTAGCCTTCATCAAACAGGATATGATTTAAAATAAACCCGATATCCCGATCATCTTCCAAAACGAAAATTTCCTTTACCATATCTTTACCCCTGCGCCTTTAAGAGAATACCCATCCCGCCTGAATTCAAAGCCTGCCCATCAGCTAACCAACACCCTGAGCCCGTAATAGTTTCAGGAATCAAACGAATAGGTAGTTAGCCCAGCTACCCCCACCCTAAACCCGGGAATCCAATGGCTCCAGCTTAAGGGAAATCCGGAATACCGAACCCTGTCCAAGGGTGCTCTCTACGGAAATCTTTCCTCCCGAATGGCTAACAATTTCATTCACCAGGTACAAGCCCACTCCCGATCCTTCCACCACATCGCTTAGGCGGTGGTATTTTTTAAAGATATCAGGCAGATCCGCCTGGGCGATACCCGAACCATTGTCTTTAATAGTGATGATCATGAAGTCATCCTCCCTTTCCGTTCGCACCAGGATCTCAGGCCTGCGCTGGGGAGATCTGTATTTAATGGCATTGTTAATCAGGTTATATATCATACTACGCAGCTTGCGCCGGACGAAAATGATTTCCGAGACCGCAATTTCAGATCTAATCACTGCCTTTGATTCTTCAATCTGGGGGGCCAGCGTAAGCCTTACATCTTCCATGATGTGATCAAAGTCCAGCAACTCTTCAACGGTTTGGTACTTATGTCCTGCAACGCGTGCACTGGTCAGATCACGGATGACCTGCTGCATGTTGAACAAACTGTTTTCCACCTTTTCCAGCAGTAAGGGAAACCTGGCCATGCCCTTTTCCGGTATTTTTTTGAGCATCTCTATGGTCAGTCCCAAACTGGTCAGTGGCGTTTTGATATCATGGGAAATGGTATCCAGCAACATTTCATGTTCTGCGATCATCTTCTCCTGCTCTTTTAAATCCTTGATCCTTCGGGTCACTTCTACAAAAGTGATGATCACCCCATTGGTCTTGTTTTCCTTTTGTACCAGGTAAGGCAGTATATTCATCTGGTACCAGCGCATGTCGGTCGTCTGAATTTCTTTCTCCAGGATCTCACCGGAATCTATGACGTGCTGGATGTTCTCAACGATGGCCGGAAAGCGGAAGTTTTCCCTGATGTCCGCAATTGGCCGGCCGACATCAGTAAGCGCCAGACTGAACTGCCGCATGGCAGGTGGGGTGAATTTTCTTAAGATGAGGTGGGCGTCCACAAAAAGTTGCGGAATGATGGTATTTCTGAAATAATTTTCAAGCTCATCATTGAGTTCAATCAACGAGCTGATCTGCGCATTTTTGCTTTCCATAAATGTTGTGGTAAATGCCCTGGAACAGGCCGTAGGTTAACAATGTAAGGAAAATCTTTCATTATAACCAGTTTGACATCTCCCTATCCACTTATAATTGCTTTATATGACATACACAAAATGCTGAAGACCCTGCACATCATTGTTTTCCCAAGGGAAAATATGCGAGAATCATTTGCCTGCAAAAGCTTTGCCCCCAGACAAGCTTTATTTTAAAACCCTCAATTCAGCGGTAATTCAAAACTGAATACCGAGCCGGCTCCATGCTCACTTTCCGCCCAGATTCTTCCCCCATGTCGCTGGATGATTTCGGCACTTAGGTACAAACCAATGCCAAAGCCGGAAATGTTGCTGTTCTCAGCGACCCGGTAATAACGCTCAAAGATCTTTTCCAGGTCCCCGGGCATAAGCCCTTGTCCGCTATCGGTAACGCTTACCCGCGCGCTGTCACCAAATAAGCCACATTGAACAGTTATCGGAGTGCCGCTGCCGGAGTATTTGATTGCATTGGTCAAAAAATTCGATAGTACACTCTCTATCTTGGTCCGGTCCGCAAACACTACAAGCGCCGCGCAGCCCTCATAGAAAATCTGGGAGCCGGTCTCCAGGTAAAGTACATCTGCAACCGTCTCCGCGATCAGTTCATTAAGATCGAAGTGGGATTTATCCAATACGATTTTACCTGACTCCAGCCTGGAAACGTTCAAAAACCCATTGATCATGCCCGACATTTTTTTGACCTGTTTTAAGGCATTGGCCGAGGTGCTGGCTGTGATTTGATCATCAACCTTTCTTGCCTTGCGCTCCATCAGCTGAAGGTAGCCGTTGAGCGAAGTCAAAGGAGTCTTCAGTTCATGGCTTACCATCCCGATAAAATCATTCTTACGGATTTCGTCCATTTTGTATTCAGTAATCTCATGGAACACCCCGGTAAAATAATCGTCTTTCCTGCCGGCTTGGTGCTGGATGGCCGCAATGGCACGAAGCCAGCGGACCTTACCGTCCTTTAAGCCGGTTACAGGAAACTCCATCTCAAAGCGCTCCCCGGTCTTTATCGATCGAGCGATGCGAAGATCCACCTCCTGGCGATATTCTTCAGGGATTTGCTTTAAAGCATCCCGGTAGCTCAGTTGCTCTTCAGGCATATATCCAAACAATGCTTTTAATTTGTCAGAAGCTACAAGTTCCCTGTCTTTAAGATTGATATAAAATGAGCCCAGGCCAGCCGCGTCTGTCGCCATACGCAAATTCTGCTCCGCCCGTTCGATTTTTTCCGTTGCCAGGTGAGCTGCTGTGATGTCCATTACCACCCCTGTAAAAGCTGAGAACGCTCCCGATGGATCTTTTTTCAAATCTCCAATCGCCCGCAGCCAGCGCAAAGTCCGATCGTGTAAGCCGATAACCGGGTAGCTCACATCATAGTGCCCCCCACCATATATCGCAGCTTCCAACTTATCAGACACATATTGCTGGTATTCCGGCAAGATCTGCCCTATCGCATCCTCGATGGTTATGCGATCCGTAGGATTAAATCCAAACAGGTGTTTCGTCCTATCGGAGGTAACAAATTCCCGGGTCCCGGAATGTATCCACCAGGTTCCAAAGTCAGCTGCCTCAATCGCCAGTCTCAGCGACGCCTCTGCCTCGGCAAACTGGTGTCTGGAGCGAACCAGCTCCGTGACATCTGTAGCAGTGATCAGGATATTCTCAACCGCTCCGTCATTCCCAAATATCGGCTGGTAGACAAAACTCAGGAACCATTCCCGGCCTTCCAGTACCGCATATTCTTCTTTGGCCACATAGGCTACCCCAGTGACGAACACCTCATCTAAGATTTCCAGGAAACCCTGCCCGATCAGCTCCGGCAAGGCCTCTACCAATGGTTTTCCAATTACACTTTCATTCTTTCCCCAAATTTCCAGAATCCGCTGGTTTGCCGTTTCCACCACCATTCCCCTACCCTTGAGCAGGCCGATTGCAACTGGTGCATTGGCAATCAGATCACGCAGTTTGTTTTCACTGCGCAGTAGCTTATCTAACGCTCCGCCAAGCAAACCTTTGGTTACTACAAGATCTTCATTACTGGCAGAGAGTTCTTCATTGGTAGCCGCCATCTCTTCATTGATCGCAGCCAGATCATCAGAAAGCTTTTGTTTTGCCAGTTCTTCATTTTTCCGCTCAGTCACATCACGCGCGATACCGGAAACAGATACCACCTTGCCGTTGACATCCAACACAGGGGAATACAAATAATCATAGATTCTTTTTCCCAGCACTGCATGATCAAAACTAACTTCGCCCCGAAACTGCTGGCCGGTGGCGGCCACCAAATCAATTTCCCTTTCATGCATCTCGGCGTGCCAGGGTTCGTAACCATTCTCCAGGAAAGTCTTCCCTATGGCCTGCTCCCAGCTTTTACCCCAGGTCCGAAGCAACGCGGGATTCGCATAGGAAATCCGGTAATCCAGTTCCAGCACATAAACCAGATCGGGCGTATTGGCAGTGACCGTTTCATAAACCTGTTGAAGCCTGATGGCTTCATCCCGGGCCGCCTGTAAAGCTTCCTCAGCAAACTTACGTGCGGAAATGTCAGTCGCGGCACCGAACCATTCCTTAATCTCTCCCTGTTCATCCAGTATAGGTACCGCCCTGGAAACCGTCCAGCCGATGGAACCGTCTGCCCTGTTCACCCGGTGTTCCAGCTCAAACATGGACTTGGCTTCAATCGCCCTGGCAATTGCAGCGTTGACCATTTCCATATCTGCTGCATAAACATTGACCTGCTTCCAACCGGTAATTGGTGCAGAAGTACTTTTAAGAAAACCGCGTCCGTCCAGCTCATACATCAGCTCCCAGTCTGCACTTAAGCGGTAAACCACATCTGATGTTGCGCTTACCAGGGCCTGAAAACGCTCGTTGTTGGCTATTTGTCCGGTCATGTATCGGGTGGAATGATTGGTAAAAACTTTGCTAAAAATAGACATCCACTCGATCAAATCAAAAGAATTTCGGACTTATCCGAAGGCCTTACAATGCTATTGGCCTTGTGCATCGGAGTCTCCTTCCTGCTGATCATCGGATCACTTAAGTTTATATCTTCCTCCATTTTGATATTTCATTGCTTTTTCTATTTTTGTATCAAGGGAGACTACTGCCGGTTCCCGTTATTACCTTTAATGACAGATTTTGTAAATTCGTTGGGGAACACTGCCCTTCTTGACATCCTGCTGCTCTCCAGTGATGCAACAGCCATCTATACCGGAGAAGACCTGAGGGTCGAAGCCATCAACCAGGGTATGCTCGCCATCTTTGGGAAAGACAAATCCGTGAGAGGCATGACTTTCCAGCAGGCATTTAAAGAACTACAGGGACAGCCCTTCACCCAAACGTTAATAGAAGCCCAGCGGAGCGGTCAAACTTACACTGCTAAAAATGTCCCGGCGGAGCTGAACCTGAATGGCCACAGGCAAATCTGCTACTTTGACTTTATTTACCGTCCGATCAAGGACCAAAATGACAAAGTCATCTGCATACTGCATACCGCAACCGAAGTATCTGAGCGTGTAAACGCCATACAGCTTGCCCGGGAAAAGGCGCTCGCTGAACAGCGCGCCTATGAGCAGCTGGAGGTAATCAATGAAGAATACCGCGCCACTACTGAAGAACTCAACGCCGCCAATGAAGAACTTCAGGCCCTCGGCGAGGAATACCAGGTGACCAACGAAGAGCTTAACGCAGCGAACGAGGAACTCAGTGCGGTCAATGAAGAACAGCACAGGCTCAACCAGAAGCTGCAAACCCTGGAAAACGAACGTTCCCAACTCATTAGCAGTTCGCCCGTCGGCATGACCATCCTGCAGGGCAATGAATTTATTATTGAAATGGCCAACGCCCCAATCTTAGCGCTATGGAGCCGCAGTCCGGAACAAACCCTCGGAAGAAAGTTCCTGGAAGTCTTCCCCGAACTCCTAGACCAGCCCTTCCCGGAGATGTTACGCGACGTGATGGCCACTGGGAATCCATTGGCCATCAAAGAAGCCGCCATAGACATTACCGGGATGGATGGCAGCTCAGAAAAGCATTACATTGACTTTGCTTACCAGCCACTTTTGGGAACAGACGGCTTGGTGACCAAGATCATGGTCACCATCAGCGACATTACTCAAATCGTTACGGTTAGACAAGAATTGGAACGCATCCAGCTACAGCTTAACCAAACCAATGAAGAGCTGGCCGCTGTGAACGAAGAGTACATCGCCACCAATGAAGAGCTCAGCCAGCTCAACGAAGAATATAATGCCGCTAATGAAGAACTGAACGCCGCAAACAAAATCCTTGTGGCTGCAGGAATAACTAGTGATAAAGAAAATATTGAGCTGACCTCGCTTAACCTGGAGCTTAAAAAACGCAATCTCGCGCTGGCTTATAGCGAAAAGCGGGCGCTGGAACTTTTCTTTGACGCGCCTGTAGCAATAGGCCTGCTCTCAGGGCCAGAGCTTTCGATCATATCGGCCAACCCCGAGCTGCTGCGCCTTTGGGGAAAAACAGGAGCAATCCTGGAAAAACCCCTGGAAGAAGCGCTTCCTGAACTCAAGGGACAACCTTTCTCCGAAATCTTACACCAGGTATATACTACCGGGAAGTCCGCTTACGGCACCGGCGAAAAGGTGACACTCAACCGGGACGGTAAACTGGAAGACTGCTATTTTAATTTCATCTACAAGCCCATCAAAGACAAAAAAGGTCGCAGCCACTCCATCATGATTGTTGCAGGCGAAGTGACCCAGCAGGTACATGCCATACATTCAGCACAGGACATTTCCGATCGGTTGTCAGTTGCCCTGGGCGCAGCCAGCCTGGGTTCCTACGACCTGGAACTGGCGACCGGAAAGATGGAATGCAGTGACCGCTGCAAATTGAACTTCGGCAGGAACATCGCTGAAGAATTTAACTTCCCTGACCTCATCCAGGCGATCCTTCCCCAATACAGAGATACGGTACAAAAGGCAGTTCAAGATGCGATAAAAACGGGCGGGATATATGAAGCAGAATACCAAATCCAGTTACCTGAGGGCGGGCAGCGCTGGATACATGCCTCTGGCAGTCCCCGCTATGATGCCCAGAACAATCCTTTAAGAATGATCGGGGTTACCCTGGACATTACCCAGCGGAAAGCCTACGAGCAAAAAAGGGAGGATTTTCTTTCTATCGCCGCCCATGAGCTCAAGACTCCCATTACGGTACTCAAAGCGAACCTTCAGTTGCTCGAACGGATCAAGTCTGAGCTCGAAAGTCCGAAGGCCAAGCGGCTGATTGAAGGCGCCAGTGCATCAATGGCCAAAGTGAATATCCTGGTTGAGGATTTGCTAAACATCAGCAAACATTCCGGCGGCAGGCTCGAACTGGAGAAAACCTGGTTTGACATTCCTCAAATTTTAGATACCTGCTGCAGCCACGTGCGCATTCAGGGTAATTATGAGCTGATCGTTACCGGGGAGAAGCGCTTAAAGGTATTTGCGGACGAGCACCGCATCGAACAAGTGCTGGTGAATCTGGTCAACAATGCCGTTAAATATGCTCCCGATTCAAAGCAGATTTACCTGATCTTGGAAAAAACAGCTGAACATGCGAAAATTTCAGTGAAAGATTTTGGTCCCGGGATATCCCCGGAGCAGGTTCCAAGATTATTCGACCGTTACTGGCAGGCTGAAAAATCATCCAATGGCTACAGCGGACTCGGGCTTGGACTAGCCATCTGCGCAGAGATCATTGAGCAGCATGGTGGGACGATCGGCGTAGACAGCACTTTGGGAGCCGGCGCAACCTTTTGGTTCACGCTTCCGTTGTAGAATAATTTGCAGCGTGCCGGACCGGCTAGACACAAAGCTTGGGGGCATGGGATCAGGCATGCCCGACTTCAGCAGGATTGAAACACATGGTTTGGCTTGAATAGAGGGAGCATTGGCGTCAATGTGCTGAAAGAAGAGATCATAAAGACTTGGGACGGTTCATAAGGGCTTGCTGCCCGGGCGGATAATGAATAACAATGGCTTAACTATGACCTGATTAAAAGAGTATTTTTGGCCTCTCCAAGAACCGCAGTACCCAGTCAGCATGCTTCCTTTTTTTGGTCAATACCAATTGACGCGCTATGGGAACGATCATCGGATACCAGCATAAAAAACATAAAACTTAACTGCCTGACTCCTGTTACATAAGAAAAATTAAGCATATGGGATTTATAAAAAATGCAATTGTAGGCATCGCGATTTACGAGGCCATCAAATACATGACAAAAAAGGATGCACTCGGCTATTCAAAATTCGATGAGCTCAAAGAAAAAGCCCCTGAATGGATAGAGAAAACCAAAGCGGCAGTTGAAGACATCAAACAGGGGCAGCTTCCGCAAGTTTAAAGCCTGAAGGCCGCAAGATTTGCGGTTTTTTATATTGAAAGGCTTGCACGGTGCACTTACGAGAAACAAAGCCAACGCAAATTGTTTAACTAACATCAGGACCGTAAGGTCAATTAAGTGATTCGATATGAAAGCAAAAGTCATCAGCCCCAAGCAGCACGCACTAATCGACTACGCCCTGGCGGGTGCTTTACTCATCCTGCCCAGCCTGCTGAAAATGAATAAGAAAGTCAAACTGACCTATGCCACAGAAGCAGCCCTGCTCCTTCCCTATATAGCGCTCAGCCGGCAACCGGTAGCGGTGAAAAAACTGATCCCCTTTACAACCCACGGAAAAATTGACCCTTTCAACATTGCGCAATTTGCCCTGCAAAGCCTGGCACCCGCTTTCCGCAAAAACCGCAAAGAGCTGATCTTCAACCTCGCCTTCACCGCCATTGCCGGAGCTACCGTATTGCTCACCAACTGGAAAGGGAAAACATACTAATTATCTCCCAAAAATGAAGATTGCGAGCTACAACATCAATGGGGTCAACGGACGCCTGAAAAACCTGCTGCGCTGGCTGAAAGAGGCGCAGCCGGATGTGGTCTGCTTGCAGGAGCTCAAATGCGAAACCAGCCGATTCCCGGAAGCTGCGATTAACCAGGCCGGATACCAGGCCATTTGGAAAGGAGAGAAAAGCTGGAATGGCGTAGCCATCCTGTCAAAAGAAGAGATTAAAGAGCTTCGTACCGATCTTCCCGGCGAAGACGCCAGCTTTAACCATAGCCGTTACATTGAAGGCTTTACTTTTGGAATGGTTATCGGCTGCATCTACCTGCCAAACGGCAATCCCTATCCCGGACCAAAATTTGAATACAAGCTCCGCTGGTTTGACCGGTTGATGGATCACGGCAAAACCTTGCTGAAAACCGGGCTCCCTGTTATGCTTATTGGCGACTACAATGTGATGCCCACAGAACTGGATACCTACAAGCCGGAAAAATATACCAATAACGCCCTGTTCCGGAAAGAGATCAGGGCAGCTTTCAAAGAACTCGTCAACCAGGGCTGGACGGATGCTGTCCGGGAATTGCATCCTGGTGAGCGGATCTATACATTTTGGGACTATTTGCGGAAAGCTTATGACAGGGATGCAGGCTTACGCCTGGACCATTTCCTGCTCAACCCGGAACTGGCAACAAAACTTCAAGAAGCTGAAGTGGATAAACATGTGCGGGGTTGGGAGAAATCCAGCGATCATGCCCCCGTATGGATTGAACTGGGGGATCAGCCAGAACCGAAAACAAAGCAAAAATCAAAAAAAGCAAAGGCAGACAAGCCTGAGAAACCCACCATAGCCAAAGCAAAAAAGCAGACGACTGCTAAAATTGGCGTCAAGGCTGCTGCCGAGGTTCAAAAATTGCTGACAGCAGCACCCCTATCAGAAATGCCCAGGGACGTCAAAGCCATGAAAGCAAGTACCGTGGATAAGCCATTTCATGATCCGGACTGGGTCTATGAAATCAAATGGGATGGTTACCGGGCACTGGCTTTTGTAGAAAACGGCCTGGTAGAACTGGTATCCCGAAACAATCTGGTGTATGATCATTTTACCCTGGTGAATGAAGAACTGGAAAGCTGGGACACAAATGTCGTATTGGACGGTGAGCTGGTTGCGCTTTCTGGAAATGGCAGACCCGACTTTGGCGCTTTGCAAAACTGGCGCAGCACCAAAGACCTGACCCTGGTATTTTACGTCTTTGATATCCTGTGGCTGGAAGGAAAACTGCTGACCGAACTGCCTTTAACAGCGCGCAGAAAAATCCTGGAAGCCACCATTCCAGCAAAAAATGCAACAATCAGAATCAGCGAACAATTCGTGGAAAATGGACTGGCATTTTACGAATCCGCTAAAAAACAAAAGTTGGAAGGCATCATCGCCAAAAGAAAAGAAAGTGTCTACACTGGCGACCACAGGTCCCGGGAATGGCTGAAAGTCAAAGCGAAACGCAGGCAGGAAGTGGTGATTGCAGGCTATACTAAAAACCAGGACAGCGGGAAATTTTTCAGCGCACTCGCGGTTGGCATTTACAATAGCAATGGCGTACTGAAATACATTGGCAAAGTTGGTACGGGCTTTAACGACCAGGACCAGAAAGCATTGCTCAAACAGTTTAAACCACTGGAAACTAAAAGCTGCCCATTTGACCTGATACCCGATGTGGATGAGCCGTCAAGGTTCCGACCACAACGATTGGGCGCAAAACCGACATGGCTCAAACCAAAGCTGGTCTGCGAGATTGAATTTGCCGAGATCACCCGCGACGGAAGGCTCCGGCAGGCCTCCTTCAAAGGAATGCGGGAAGATAAAAATCCTGCGGATGTCGTACTGGAATTAGCTGCAGAAACTGAAGAGGTCATTGGTCATCGGCCAGGGGAACACCCGGAAAAGAAAACGAAAACAACCAGCAACATAACTTCAGCAGCAAACCGAAAACAGATTAAAGGAGTCAGGCGCAGGATGCCGCTAAAGCCATTGATTACCGGAACCGCTGAAATTGCTGAGAAGAAAATCGACGGGCATCCCATCAAGTTCACCAACCTCAATAAATTGTACTGGCCGGAAGACGGGATCAGCAAACGCGATATGTTCAACTACTACGACAAGGTAGCGCCATACATGGTGCCTTATCTGCTGGACCGGCCGATGTCACTCAACCGTTTTCCGGGCGGGATTCACAGTCAAAGTTTTTATCAGAAAAACGTGGCTGAAACCGCGCCAGACTGGGTCAGAACCATGCCCCATACCAATGAGAAAGGCGAGGAAAAAGAATACCTGCTGGGAAATGACCGTGCAACTTTACTTTGGATGGCAACTTTAGGCTGCATTGAAATGAACCCCTGGTTCAGCCGCGTACAGTCTGCGGACAACCCGGATTACTGTGTCATTGATCTGGACCCTGACAAAAATACCTTTGAGCAGGTCATCGAAGCTGCGCAGGCCACTAAATCAGTGTTAGACGGGATGGGCGTCCCCTCTTTCCCAAAAACCTCGGGTTCGACTGGTATCCACATTTATGTTCCGCTCGGCGCCCAATACACCTATGAGCAGAGCCAGCTTTTTGCCCAGGTGGTGGTCAAACTCGTTCACCGACAGCTTCCAAAATACACCAGCCTGGAAAGGATGATCTCCAACCGGAAAGGGAAAATGTACCTGGACTTTCTGCAGAACCGGCCCGGGGCGACCATTGCCGGCGTGTATTCCCTGAGACCCAAACCCGGTGCAACAGTTTCCATGCCGCTGTTATGGGAGGAAGTGAAGCCTGGATTGACCATGAAAGATTTCACGATACACAACTCCCCTGAACGGCTGAAGGATACCGGCGATATTTTTTCTGGTGTGCTTGGACAAGGAATTGACATGATGGAGGCCATTTCAAAGGCCAGAGATGCATTCGCTTAAAGAAATTAATCAGCATTACCTGAACAAGGTTATCAATTCAACCGCAGGTATGGAGGCCTAACTTTGGATCAGCATGGTTGCCCTTTATAGGAATAGACCTGTTTAGCGACCTGCTATCATTTCAGGGAACCTGTCGCAACATCATAGCTTTACCGGACCTGAAAAACAAGTTGCAGATCCGGATGCTCTATGAGCATTACACCAGGATCTTTCGCTTTCTTCAGCCAATCTGGAATCTTCTCGGAGAAGAGCTGAATTTTGACTGGCCTATCATACAAACTTTTCGAATCTCTGCCTCGGGAAGGGCTGTCATGCTCCATTTTGAACGCTACCATGCTCATCTTGTCTTTTCTAGGATAACAAATCCTGTTGACTTAAGTTTTCGCCTTCCGTGCCTTAAACACAAATAATTCTTAATCCATTTAATTGTGCATCAACATCCCAAACAAGAGGAAGCCAAAATAGTAACACGCCAGATCGAGATCAAGCAATTTCAAAAGCTTTTTAATAGGAGCCGCCAGCAGCGGCTCTTTTTATGGGCAACATATGGAAACCAGATTTGAAATCTCCCTGAACATGAAAACTTGCAAGGGAATTGAAACCAATGGCTGTTTGGGTATTGGCCAGGATACCCGCTTTTTGAGGGGCCTGTTCGTTAGCCTGCAAGGCAGCAAGGGAGTATTGCCCGATTCGATCATGACCGTATTTATACAAATTGACAGGTGCTGGAATAAAGATCTGTAAAGCAGCTTAGTATGCGATTAATAGCGGAATGGTGCATTGATCCAGGAACATTGGATGGGCTTTAACTCAAACCATTCCGGATCTGACTCCTTTAAATACCTTGCGGTTAGGTCAATATTTCCTGCCTAGCTGAGGATAAAAAATGTCGGCGTCCGGCTATCTGGGGCATAATTGATGAAAATCGCCTAGCTGCCGGCAGGGACCTGTACCACAACGCGTCCCTTCCAAACAGAGTTCTTAAAAAGATGCTGCTGCACTGCAGCCCCGCTAATGATCAGCAGATTCAGCATCTGTAGCGGATGCAGCAGTGAATTGGTACGCCAATCCTCTCCAGCAAGCTTTGAAGTGTAAATGCGGGTTGAGAAAATGATCAGTATTAGTGAGACCAATTGATATAAATCTCCGGTGGCTATGATAAACAAGGGTCCAAGAGAAAGAGTAACAATAAACGGAAGAAAAAGACTGAGCCGGTTATCGAATGGCGCCATGAAATTTTTACTGAAGCCCATGATGGCCTCATTAAATGAGCGGTACATCCTGCAGCTGACCAGCCCGTTTGCCATCAGCCCCTCACCTCTCAGACCCGCTTCTTTCAGGGCTTTCATGATACCAAGGTCTTCGGCAACTTTACCACGAAGAGTATCATGCCAGCGGTAAAGATGGTATTCTTTAGCCGAAAACAACATGAACTGACCGCAGGCAGCGGAAAATACGGCAAACCGGTGCCCAAGGATAAGTTTCAAAGGCAATAGCGTGAGCAATAAGTAATGCATCAGCGGAACTGTACTTTGTTCAGCCAGGCTCAGCATCTGCTGGTTGCTAAATAGGGACAACAGCGATAGTTCCTGTTCTTTGAGTCGGTGCAATGCGCTGGAGAGCAAAAGCGGATGAAGATTTACATCTGCATCCACGAACAGCAAATAATCCCCCTTGGCAACTTCGGCTAGTTGCCAGCAGGCATAGTTCTTACCGGTCCAGCCCTTTTTAAGCGGCTTACCACGAATTACCTGTATAGCCTCATGCTTCGACCCGTAGCTACTGGCTATCGAAAAGGTCTCATCTTCGGAATGGTCATCTAATACGATCACCTCATACTTAACGCCCTTCAAGCCCAGCACGGAATTCAAAATGCGGTGCAGATTTTGCGCTTCATTCCTGGCGGGGATAAGAATCGACACCAGTTCATCGCTTGAACGACGGCTTGCTGTTAGCCGCGGATTGGAATAGTAATTATACGCTGCCACTGAAAGTCGGGCGAGCAGAAAAATGAATATCAGGGGGATGAGAATCTGCAAAAGTATTTTTCTATCTAAACCGTTGTAAACATTTTAAGTTTTGAAACCAGGTATTTTCTTTTTCTATCGTCAGTACTCTGGATCCATTACCCAGATCATAGACGAAAACTTTAAATGCCCAAAACTGTTTCAATCTAAAAAGCAAAACGTGAACAATTTTTTCAGAGGTATTATTGCTGCCTGGGGGGCAAAAAAACTGGGAGGGGGTTGTCTCTCTACTATTGTTATCTTTATCCTGATCTATACCCTGCTTGGCAAATGCAACAACAAGACACGTGCGGCCGAAGTGAATCAACGAAAACCGAATGTTGCGGTGTGCAGGTGACGAATCACCCTTGGACGCTTTAAGTAGCGGAGCTCCTGAAAAAATGGAACCCCGCTGATTATTAACAAACCTTATGCTGATGACATTCGGCAGGAAAATTTGTTTCGAAAATCAGAATTTTGGATCCGATTCAGCGCAATGCCGTCCCCTACTAAAACGCCCCATACCCGACGCCTTCATCGCATACAAACAGTAAACTAGCCTTCATAAGTCTAAAATTCATCACATTTCCTGATGATTTGGCCAAAAAAAAAAGAATAATGTCATGGCCGAAAGAGGAATACCCACCGTCTCAAGTTCACCTAGCGCAACTCCTTATCAGTCGTTTCAAGCCCAATTTAAATTAACACATTTTTACAGACGATATCAAAACCGCAGGTGCCTGTAGTTGGTCCACTGTTCTGCGTCGCCAGGGCTGGCTTTTTTTAAAAGAACCAATAATCGAGTACAGTTTCGAAATTTAAAAAGTCTCAATACATCTCGCCTGTTTGGAAACTCCCTTTTGACTAAGAATGGCCGGGATTGCCTGCGCACTTCCAGTTATTCGAGGTCTATCGCGACACGCGATTTCCTCCTATCCGCAACCTGTCAGAAGATACCTGTTCTTCCTGGACCACCAGCAACACAAAGTGATCTTTAATAAGAAGATAGCCCTGGTCGTAGCAAAAACGATAGGTGTCTCCCCTCTTTGTAGTATAAGAACTGGTGTGATAATGAAAGTTGAAACCCATTTCGTCCAATTTCACACGGGAGATTTTTGTCAAACCGTTTTCATTGAGTTTTTTCAGAATTTTGTAGTTCTCCAAAATTATCTTGCCAATCGTTTTAACAAATACAGGTAACTGAATACGGCTCTGCATTTTCAAAAAATTCCCATAGTCGGTTCTGCATGCATCTGTACAAAATTTTTTATCGGCTCTGCCATGAGAAAACGTTTCCCCGCAATTGTTGCAGGTCTTAACCGCCGTTGAGAGTGAGGTGTTCATTGGAATGAATATTAAGTCTACGGCTAAAGTATATAATTTGCACCCATGAGAAAAAACGTAAACAAGTTTTATCCGAGTATTGAAATCATTACTCGGATAAAAAGATCAGAAACAAGCTCAAATCGCAAGAACAAGTTGTCCGACGACATGCACTAATGCCGGATGGCTGGTAAACTCAGGTGTCAAGACATTAAATTCTTCTTCAATAGGAAGTATCAAATCTGTAGGATGTATCAAATCTATTAAGCTGCAACCTGAGTCTGCTGGCTTGCGATTACCTTTCTCCTGATCGGGGATTTCAGGCTTATTTAGACAGACAGTATGAAGCGCCTGCCAACAAGGATAACCTTACTTTCGACCAAATCAATTGTACCCCCTCTTCGTCAACTGAAGTTCCAATACAGTAAACTTAGAAAAATGCCTCTATAAAGATCTGCACAAATTTGCGCAAGTCAAAACTTGCACATATATTTGCAAGCAAATACTTGCGCATTATGACAACAACATCCAGAGACATCTTTCAGGCCATATCTGATCCCACACGCAGACAAATCCTAGGTATGCTGGCACAGGAATCCCTTAATGTCAATGCCATCGCCAAAGAGTTTGACATCACCCGGCAGGCCGTTTCGCTTCATGTACAGTTTCTGAACGATTGCGGGCTCATCGTGATCAGCAAGCATGGACGGGAAAGATATTGCGAGGCCAGGCTTGAAAAATTAAGTGAAGTATCAGACTGGATAGATCAGTACAGGAAATATTGGGATACCAAATTTGACTCATTAGAAGGTTATTTGGCTAAAATTCAAAAGAAGAAAAAGTAAAAGGATGGAAAATTACAACACATTCAAGCATGAAGACAATAAAATCGTCCATACCAGGTTACTTCACGCGCCCAGAGAACTGGTTTGGGAGGTTTGGACCAACCCTGAACATATTAAAGAATGGTGGGGACCAGATGGTTTTTCGCTAACGACCAAATCAATGACGGTGAAGCCAGGGGAAGTCTGGGATTTCATCATGCATGGAATGGGAAAAGACTGGGACAACAAAATCGAGTATGTTGAGGTGAGAAAACCATCCTTGTTGTCCTATAAACATACAGGCGCGAAAAGCGAAGATTACAATTTTACAGTTACCATTCAATTTGAAGCGCTTGAAGGCAATACGTTGCTGACCATGGAATCGGTATTCAAGTCAAAAGCCATCATTGAAGAATTAAATAAAAAGGTCAACGCAATCGAAGGCGGAAAGCAAACACTCAACCGACTTGAAAGCTATGTTAAAATATTAGGCGTTAAATAAAATACTAAATAGAACACGATGAGAAAACTAATTGCATTTATGCACATGTCCCTTGATGGTTTTGTGACAGGGCCTAACGGGGAAATGGACTGGATTAAAGTAGATGAGGAAATTTTTGATCACGTTGGGAAAAGAATCAGCAAGGGCGATATTGCATTGTACGGACGATCAACTTTTCAGATGATGGAAAATTACTGGCCAACAGCCGGAGAGAAACCGACTGCGAGTAAGCATGATATTGAACATTCAAAGTGGTATATGGGGGTTCATAAAGTTGTTTTATCAAAAACAATCAGTTCAGCAGGCCTCATCAACGCAGAAATCATCAGCGACAACCTAACTGAGAGAATAGAACAGATAAAAAAGCAGCCAGGTGAAGACATCCTGATATTCGGTAGCCCGACGGCAACTCATTCCCTCATGCAACTGAACCTGATTGACGGCTACTGGCTATTTGTGAATCCCATTATAATTGGCCAGGGCGTAGCCCTATTTACAGATATCAAAGATAAAATAAAACTGGATTTGTTGAGTACACGACAATTTACTTCCGGCGTAACAGAGCTGAATTATTATGTAAGTCACTAAAGGTTTTGCGAAACGCAAAACCAGTAACAACGCACAGGCCGCTCGTAAAAAAAAGATGGCCTGTGCTCCTGCCATTGAGCCTGGATAACGTTTTTCGGGAAAGCTCAAAATACTCAGTATCGATGAATACTGAGTCAACGGTCTTGCCAGATCGATTCATTGCTTGCAGAATAGCCTGTGTCTTCACCAGGACTTAGACAGTTATAGCAGCTTCGCTTTGAACTCATCACTCCCTTGCTTGATAATCAGTTCAAATTTCCCCGACTGATTTTTTTCAAAACGAAAGGTTAGCTGTTTGCTGGATAGCAGGAAAAATGCAGCCTGGTCGGTAAAATACATTCTTTCAAAAGTTTTTCCATCAGATGATAGTTCCAGGTTGCTTTGGTTAAGCCTGACCTGAAAATTCATGACCGCGGGCTGCTGCATTTTATAGTTTCCCTGATATTGTGTGAGCATGCTTACAGGTACTTCGCTGAGTTTTCGTATTTCAGGCTTATAGAAATCTTTCCAATGATAAGTATATGCCACGCTGTTGATGATTTCCGGTATGATATCGTATTCATCGCAGTTCATCATGACCACCACCCCTCTGCCTCCTTCAAATGAGCCGTAAAAATTGCTTTTAAACCCGACGTTTGAGCCGGCATGCTGAAAATAGGCAGCGGTACCTTTTTTTAGAATAAAAAACCCGGGAGCGTTCTGCGCCGAATCTAAAACCGGTGTGAGCAATTGCATCACCTCGGATTTCGAGAGAAAATCAGGTTTCTGACCTTTCAAACTGGCCTGTATCGCCAGTACAAATTTCGCCATGTCCGTGGGTGTCGTCCAGAGCGCATCGGGGGCCAGTTCCGGATAAACTTTATATTTCCCAGGCACCTCTTGCATTTGACCAGTATATGCGGTTGCCCAGTCTTTCCCTACTTTTTCCGGATGAAGGTCATACGTGCTGTTGAGCATAGACAAAGGTTTCAACACCTCGTTATTAAGGATGTACTGGTAGGTAATGCCAGTTCGGTCTTCCATAATTTTGCGGGACAGTACCGTACCTCCGCCGGAATAAGAAAACTTCTTTCCGGCCAGGGCAATTGGTTTGATGGAATCCGAATTGGCAGGCCTAAGGCCGTTTAATATCTGGTTTAGTGAAGGGAGGGTATCTCCCAGCGCATAACCCTCAAAACCACCGACGCTCATCCCTGCTGTGTGTCCCAAAAGCTGGCGTAAGGTGATCGTTTTGCCTTTTGAAAACTCGTTCTCAGGAATTGTCCATGTTTTAAGGTATTGCCGGATATCCTTGTCCAGATCTAATTTACCTGCTCTTACCAGCCGCATGGCGGCTGTAGCATTTACAGATTTACTCATGGAAGCAGCCTGATACCGTGTTGATGTTGTGGCTGCCCGATTGGAGGCTACATCCGCCATCCCGTAAGCTTTCGACCAGGCAATTTTTCCTTTGTCAATTACCGCTATAGAAATGCTGGGAACCCCGTACATTTTCATGCGTTCTTGCAGGGTAAAAAACTGATAAGTGCTGTCAGCAAACTGAATTGGGGTCATTAAGTGGGTTTCAACATCACGGACCGCACCATTCTTACTCGTGCCATTAACCTGGCCCAATGCGCAGAGGCATAGCAATGAACTGAAGCCTGACAATAGTAATTTCTTAGACATTTTAAATTGCTTGGAAAAATGTTTCCGAATAAAACAAACATACATTTAAAATCGTACGATAATATTATCTTTTAAAAATTTAATGATTTTTCAAATAACCTGTTATTCACTAATGGTCACATTATTAATGAGTCTAAATGCTTGACAAGTCCATCAACCCTGACCACCAGAGTGGGGATGCTCCTGTTCTAAAATTATCTTTTTGATCAGTGTAACCTGGCCAAGGTGGTAATAACTGTGCTCAATGACCCCCTCGATGTTTCGGAGATAACTTCCATACTTTTCCTCCACAAAACCTTTATCTAGGATCTCCGCGGGCAAAGATTGAACAGCTTGTACAAACGCTTCAGAGCTGGCAATAAACGTATCCACCATACCCCTCCATTCAGCTTCAGATGAGATCTCCGGAACATCAAAGCTGAACTGGTCGTGGATTTCCAGCCCTCCTCCCCTAAATACATTCAGAATGCCATCCAGATAATAATTGATATGAAAAGTTAGTGCAGCAATGGTATTCAAATTGCCAACCTTCCGCGTCGCCTGCTCGTAATTAAGGCTCAGTAGCTGCGCCCTGAAATTGGTATTGGCAATCCATGTACCATCCAATAATACTTCAGAAAGACGGGATGCCAAAGAAATCCTTTGTTTCATAAATTGTGCTTGTAATTAAACAAATGTACAAATCTGATCAAATCTCGGAAGCCAAAAGTTCAGTATGCCAGTGAGCTTTGACAAGTTGAATCAGCAAAATGGATTTGGGACAACAATCCGATGGATTGCTTCAAAAAAAAGATCCGTCCCGCTTCAGTGACGCGGTAGCGGCAGTACACTAAACTTACGAGGACAAAAATGACATCTTCTCAGAAGAGTTCAGGTATCATAAGCATAAGCTTATTAACCAATCAAATTGCTTGCTCTCGGATTCACTCCACCCTATTCCCGTACCGGAAGCTCTTCAAAATGCAGCAGCCCATCTTCACCAACGGCTCCCATATCCTCCGCTGCTATGGAATGTGATTCTTTATTCCATTCATGCAGGACGATCCGATCAACCCTTAATGTCAGCACAGCCACGGGCTGGTTCGTTTTATTCAAATAAGCCCTGGCACCTATCTCTCCGTAAACTTCTACTAAAATTCCCTTCCTCAGATACGAAGCAACTGAGTCTGAACGCCAGTATGCGCATTCAAAAAACCTTGTTTCCTTTTTACGTTCGCCATTCGTAACATAATACTTGTTCACTGCAACCGTGAAATTAACGACACTTTTACTCCCTGCTATACTCCTGACGGTAGCATCTGCGGTAATTCTTCCTGTAATATTCATATGTTAAAAATTAATTTGTGAGCGGATTAAATAGATCAAGACGAGCCGAATTTTAAATGGCCTTTAATTGTACCGGTATCGGGATAGGCAATGACATCCTTCTGCCGATTTCCAAAGCGGCCAGGATGTTTACTGCCTTCGCATCTCCAATTCCCGGGAACTTCTTCAAAACATCAGGCGAAAGGCGCCCAAGTTGACGAAGATCATTTTCTACTGAAACCAAAATCTTTTTGGCCAGATCAACTGCCGTAAGGCGCTTGGTACCTGAACCGATCAGTAACGCGACGAGTTCGGCATCGGATACCGACCCGGGGCCACCTTCGATCAGCCTTTCCCTTGGCCACTCTCCTAGCTCCCAGCTTTTGATGCCTCGATTGGATTTAAGACTAACATAGCTGGGTGTGGGGCGCTGTAAGGATTCTTTCTTCTCCCTTTCAGCTATACTGCTAAATAACATGGAAAAACTTTCAATCAAAAAAAGAAAGTCGCGTTCGAAGATTACAACAGAGTTACGGCTGAATTTATTATCACCTTGTCGCTCTGAGCGGGTAATCTTCAGGTATCTGGAGTTATTTTCCGACTGGGCGAAGTCAATGAAATAATTCAGGCGTCCGTCGCCGAAAGTTTCGCTTTCTAAAATCTTGCTTTTGTTTCTCATCGCTTGAGCTTTTGATGAGACAAATCTGTGATATGGAAAGTTGAAGTACGAGAAATACCCGCGTAATAAACGGTTTTACGCGGGTATTTATTTTAATAAATAATAATTCTAGAAGGTGGCTACTGACCTGCTATTGCTAATCTCTCTAGATATCAGTAATGCAACACTATTATAATTTTTGACCTGAGTTAGCATCCACCTTAAGCGTGTCACCGAGGGAGCCACTTTTCTACACTTTTTTTTCCGAACAATTGGATGATCCGCTACTCGAAATCACCGGGTTCCCTATTTTTGAGTTTCAAAGCAGATTTGGCCTTTTTTGCATCCGCTGATTTCTCAAAGCAAGTTGAACGGCTTCCATCTGGGTTCACCAGAACCTTACCGGCGATTACTGAATGAGTACCATCTGGATTGACGAGCACAGTACCTGAAATGACTGAATGGCTACCATCAGGGTTAACAATGACAGTACCGGTTAACACGGAATGGCTTCCATCTGGGTTTACCAGAACGTTACCGGCGATCATTGAATGAGTACCATTTGGATTGACGAGTACATTACCCGCAATTACCGAATGACTACCGTTAGGGTTCACAATGACATTACCTGAAATGACTGAGTGGCTGCCATTAGGGTTAACAATGACATTACCGGTTACCACGGAATGGCTGCCGTCTGGGTTTACCAGAACGTTTCCGGCGATCATTGAATGAGTACCATTTGGATTAACGAGCGCGTTACCTGCAATCACCGATGGCTACCGTTAGGATTTACAATGACATTACCTGAAATGGTTGAGTGGCTACCATCAGGGTTAACAATGACGTTACCGATTACAACGGAATGGCTACCGTCTGGGTTTACTACTACCTGCGTCTTTCCTACTTGGTGAGAAAAGCAAAGTACCAAAGCGGAACAGAAAATTAATTTGATCATAAGATTTATTATTTGTGTGTTTAATAAAAATAATGCAAAATCTTCTGGGATGCAAAGTGTGATGGTCACAAGTCTGAGACCATCACAACTTTCCGGTATTCGTTGAAGCAGGGTCTACAATTCCCTTATGTTTTGACTGCTTTCTTCAATAATTTGTTCCTTCAAAAACAGCTCATATATATCACTAAATTCTTGTAAATCTTGAAAGAAATGATCGGAACTTTGCACCATCTCGATCACGCGATGGGACAAGACAGATAAATTCTGACTTGTCCCATTTTTGCTTTATTCAAAATGGGACAAATCAGAACTAATTTGGCCCATTAGTAGAACACCATAACTCAACTTTCACTTTCTGAAATTTATGCGGTTGGATGTGTCCGTCAACGATCAGCAAAAAGTATGGCCGGTACTTCATATGCCATTGAACTAAACTGGATTTGCAGGATTGATAAATAATATTTATCATTACTTAAAACAAAGATAATGAACAAGATACCGACACTTTATGAATGGGCTGGAGGGATGCCTGGTTCTATTCCACCTCAGAAGGAAGTCACTATAAAATGATCCAGCACCACATTGGCAAACATTTAACAGAAGACCAGCGGAAACAATGGATCCATCTTTTGATCGAAACCGCAGACGAACTAGCCTTGCCGAATGACCCGGAATTCCGCTCCGCGTTCATGGCTTACATAGAATGGGGCACCCGTCTGGCACTGATCAATTCCAATCTGGATGAAATTGCTGTCGGCGAAAATGAACCAATGCCGAAATGGGGATGGGGTGTTCCCGGCGGCCCATATGTTGCCTCATAATTACAACGGAGAACAAATTGTCTTTACGCACCTTTTCTAAACTATATGTCGGCTAATTCTGTTTTATTGATATTAAATAACTGATATATGGAAAACTTGTTGGCCGTAGCACGGCTATTCTCTGGCGGAAAATTCGATGAAGTGAGTGACCGACTTGCTCATGAAGTCGAATTTCACATCTATGAAGACCAAAAACATTTGATCGGAAAAGCGCAGGTGCTGGAATTTTGCAAAGGGATAGCGGACTATTTCTCCACCATTGATACCGACTTTCGGGAAAGCGGAAGTTTGGTTGGAGAAGGCAAAGTAGTCATCTATGGTTACGGTGAATTTAAAAAAGATGGTCAACTGGTCAATGCAGTCCATTCCTGCGATGTTTATGAATTTAACGACGACGGTATGATCGCGAAAATTCATTCTTATTGCAATTCAGGGCAGCAGTAAAATACCTGCAATTGGTGCATCATTTAAACATTCGGACTTAATGAGTGTTTAATTCAGCCAATGCCAATCCTAACCCCTTCAAGTTTTAAGACGATTAGTAGTAGAAAATCATCGCATCCTCTAGAATTTAATCTTTTAGGGATAGTTGGTAGTCATTGCTGCTGATGAAGTATCACAACCGAATAAAGGGCGCTAACGTTTTAGACCTGGTTATCGCCTGCTTTTCTAATCAGGTTGATCGCCCTGGTCCATTTATCGTATACTTCAATAGGCTTCGGGTAAACCGGGATGTCGAATTCCCAGGGAACGAGTACTTCAATATCGTTTCTGTCCGCAAGTTCAGGTATCCACTTCCGGATAAATTACTGTGCTTTGTATTTATTGGACTGGTGGACGGGATTGGTGTACCAGATCTCAAATGTCTGCATATGCCAGTTCATCCAGTTGGAACTCACATCGTAGTCAATCAACTTGCTTTCAAAATACGCTGCTCCCCAGGTCCAGTCAATCTTTAAATCGTGTGTCAGATAACTGGCACAGTTTACCCTGCCCCGGTTACTCATGTATCCCATCTGATTCAGTTGCCGCATGTGGGCGTCTACAAAAGGAATTCCCGTCTGGCCTGAGCGCCATCTCTCAAACTTCGTAGCATCATTTTCCCAAGCTATTTCTTTGTGCTTATAGCCCTTGGTCTTAAATATTGCAGTTCCTAACCGCATCCCCTTGAATGTAAAGTAGTCTCTCCAAACCAATTCAAAAACCAGCCACCAGGTACTCTGGTTTTTCTTGATTTTTGATTCGTACGCTTTTACCCGCTCATAGATTTCCCTGGCGGAGATGCAACCCAAAGCCAGATAGGGCGAAAGTTTTGAACTGTAATCCAGACCGTCTGATTTGTTTCTGCTCCATCTGTATCCTGTCAGCAGTTCGGATTTGAACGTATAATATTGCAGCCTTTTCAAGGCCGCAGTTTCGCCACCCTCCACTAGTGGCTTTGCATCTTGATATTCCTTTTCCTGAAACCCATAAAGCTTATAAGAAGGAAACCTTTTTGTTTTTACACCCTTAATAGCATTCAATTTGGAAGGCGGGTCAATAGTTTGCCTTGGCTCGGCCTCACGTCCGGCAGGAATTCTATAGGCTTTGCTGGTTAGTGGGATTTTAGCAATCTTAAAGGGTATATCATCTTTATGGTAAAGCGTTTTTCCCCAGAAAAAATGGAACTCCAGGGCCGGAAGTCGATCCATCACCGCCTTAACCAAATCCAATTCGTAAGGCGCATATTCCTCCTCTCCATAAATATCAGTTATCTCATAGGCTTCAACCAACTCGGGTATAGTATCCATTGCTGAAGTTTCTCCGATAACTAAATGTCCGTCAAGAGATTCCAGGTTCTTCCTTAAATCAAGAACAGACTGATGCATAAACTTAAACCGGACAGCGTCTTTTTTTCGGAAGCCAAGTGCTGATTTTTCATAATCGCTTTGCTCAATACAATAACAGAAAACCAAATTGCTGCACTCCTGATGAGCCCTAATCAGGGCTTCATTATCGTGCAACCTTAGATCGTTCTTAAACCAAACCAGACCCCGTCTTTTCATTTTAAAATTTTATGTGAATCAAACTATGCAAATGGTCATGAGCCGCAGGGTTTGCATGATTAAAAAGAACTAAACGAGAATACCAGCCCTCTTATGAGCATGAATAAGAGTATCTATGCGAAAAGCAACTGAGATTGACATTAGGGTTTTAAATTAAGTTTCCTGCGTTTCGGAATCCTTATCTCGTTGGACAGCTTCAGCCTTGATCGCCGCTAGTTGCTGTTCTACCCATTCATTAACTCTTGTAGGAGGACATGCGGCATGTACTTGGTGAGATTTTTCGAAGTTCATAATTCGTATCATTTGTTGAAATACCAAACAAGTGTTCACAGAAATGGTTTGACAACGCTCCAGCCATAAATTCAATTCATTGATCTCCAAGAGCAAAATTTAAATCCTAAGATAAGTCTGTCCAGGAAAATCTGTATTTCATCAAACCCTTCTACATATCCGTAACCAAAAAATGCAAACATTTTCCCAAATAGAAAGTTATCACTAGCAACAATCAGAAAGACGATAAATACACTTACGTGCAAAAAATGTCAGCCATCATTAAATACCTCGTTTGCGCTTCGCTATTGTTTTCGCTGAACCTGAAAGCCCAAGGCAATCGGGATGAAGCACAATTCCGACTCCAAGTCAAAAAATTGCAGACACTAATAAAAGTCAGAGATTTTAAGGGAATAGGCCTGATGATGCACTTTCCTTTTTTCACCGCAAAAGCTGAACTTAAGAACGAAGAATATCCGACAGACCCGATCAGCGTTAAAGAATATCCGGCCTACCGACCAGAGGTTTTCAATTCAGATGTGATCCGACTATTGCCTGAACTTTCAGAAGCGCAGCTGAGCGAGATTGAAGGGAATACCGACCTTTATTTCGCGGAACTTAGAAAACTCACCGATCGTGGCAGTAAAATGTATGAACTTTATATTCAGTATCCGGAACCTGGAACTGGGGCTGAAAGCTATTTTTCATTTACCTTCGGTAAAATTAAGGGCCGCTACGAGTTGATAGCCTACTATGGCAAATGGCCGGTACGTTGATCAATACCCGGTTCATCAGCAAAACGAAAGTACCAGCCAATTGTTTGTATCCAAAACAATGTAAATGAGCAAGAAAAGCAGCACTCTACTGATCCTATTGAAAATGAGCTCCATCTTTTCGATCACAGCATTCAGCTGGTGGTTTTGGTATGCTGATTTAATAACGCAAGCAGGACAAAGGCTTAATATGGATAGCCCCCTGCCCCTGTCTCAATGCATTCTGATCTTATGGTGGGGATTGCTCCTGCTCGTTATTGCAGATCTGCTATTTCGAAAAAAAATATCAATTTATGCCCTACCTGCTGTTTACGCTTTTTCATTTTTTACCGGAAATGACGCGCTTTGGGCCAGCGAACTCGTATGGCAGAAACAGGAATTGATGACGATCCTACCGCCCCTTATATTTATATTATTATTTGCGGTAGTCATTTATCGCGCCGATCCTACAATGAAGTGGATGTACGGCAAAATGACATCAACAGGCGAGCCTCAGCCCGGGAAATGGAATGAGCTTAGTGGTGCCAATAAGACGTTTACTATTATAGGAATAACTGTCGCTTTCGTTTTTGCCATGTATGTGCCTTGTAAGGTAAATTTAACTATTGGATACCTTTCCGCTGCCGAACCCGTAATCAAGCATGCAAAGGTTATTGGTGCGGGTTCAACACGGGGAAAATATTATTACCACAGATACTGGCGCCTCATGATTGATGGTAAGGAAGAAAAATTCTGGGTTTATGCCGCGGCTAAAACGGAGCCTGTAGCGGCTCATACGTGTTCAACTAATCCAGACCCTGAGCCTGGCTCAGAACTGAAAATCCAGGGCCGCAATGGCATATATGGTTTCGCCTACGACAAGGTCCTCTGGATCAAAGGATCAAACGGCGCGATTATCTGTGATTGAGCTAAAACATCCTGCTTCCGTTGAACATAGATTCCAGTCAAATACTATCACCCTATCAACTTGTTAGCTCATTACTTTTTATTCGTTTGTAAAGTTCAATTATTATCCAATTAAGTTCACTTTGATTGCACCAATATTCCTTAATTTGACCATAAGTTTCATATTTCGAAATGTTAAATCCCTCTTCAATGTCATTGTAATAGATAACCTCAGTTCCAAAAATGGCGACAACCCAAAATCCACCTCCCTCGGCTCCATATTCTTTCTCCTCCCATTTTTGAGGTGCTATTTTTATTAAGTTCCAAAAGTTCAATAATTCATCCTCAAGTTCTAACTCTCCACGCGACACGTATTTTTCTAATTCGCTTAACGAAATTGGCGCCCACATATTAAAAGTCGTAAACAGTTACTACCATGTTTTTTCTATCAAAGTAGCGGATTGTTGCATCTCCCTTTATATAAGTTATATTCATTTCTTTATCTGTTGTGTATTATCATATTCTTCATTGAAAAACTCGCTTAAACTGACACTGAAACAATTCAAGATAGTAATTAATGTACCTATGGTTATATTGGCATTTCCTGCTTCATATTTACCATACTGCGAACGGTTTAGATTATTTTCATAAGAAAATTTATCTGGACTAGTATAGCCCTTGGATTTTCTTAGATTTTTAAGCCTTAAGCCTATTTTTCTGAGCTCTTGTTCACTTGTCAAAGGATTCCTATTTGCCATAAAATAAAGTAAAGCAAATACTCCATTTTTGAACACTCCATAAAAAGAGTATTTTTATTTGGAGTATTTTAATTATCTCCATATCTTAGGCCACGAATTAATTGAATATGTGAAAATAAACAAGCAGTAAAGTATTAATGGTCTTGCGGTTGCATTTCTGAAGCCGTAACGCAAGACAGCAGAATGCCCAGCCTATTTTCTAATATGCTATATTTGCGTATTCTTAAAATAGGTGCGGGACTGCTGTTCACTCGTGTTACGTAAGGCTTCAGAAACTTTTATGCAACCACGATATGCAGTTCCGCACCTATTTCTGCATCTCCAAGACTCATTTAAAATGCACTTAATAAAATGAGATCAATATATATGGAAATGCAACCTCTATCAGCACTCAATAAACAATCAAAGTCTTTTAATAGATTAATCAGATTGTTAACCTGGAAGTTTGAGCCACAACAGCTTTTCTGTTTCGCCAAAATTAGTGTCTATCAAGAAAGCAGTAGTAGTTTCACAGCTAAGAGAGAAAATGTAGATTGTCATTATTGCTTGTTAATGGTGACAACATCAGATGTACCAACAGCACATACTGTGCAAAAATTCATCAACGCACGCTTTAAAACTGGTGGGATCACAGTGCTCTGTCATAGTCAGAAGAGGGTTTCTAATGCGATCAAGGCTAAGGATAGGTTCTTTGTAACCATATATGGTCATGCGCAGTTACTATACAGCTGTAATGAATTGTTACAGTCTGAATACATCAGAAACTTCAGTACTTTAAATGCCTTAACAAAGGCTGAAAGGAAATTCTCACATTATATTGCGCTAGCCGATGCGTTCTTTGCCGGAGCAACACACTGTTTTAAAAACGGCGAGCATACTGTATGTGCAATGATGCTTCATCATACTGTGGAACAATGTATAATGTTGCTGGTAAGCCTAAATTTATCTTACAGAGTAGAATCATACTCCCTGTACGATTTACTAAGACTATGCAGTAGTTTTTCAGATCAGCCACAACAGTTGTTACTAGCCACAACAGAAGATAAACGGCTGTTTGAAATTCTGATCAAAGGCCGATCAGGTGTAAATTGCGGTATTCCTTCTCCAGTAGGAGAAAATGATGCAAAGCAATTATTGATCCGTGTATCCACCTTTATAAAGTTGACCAGACTGATGTGTAAAGACAAAATTGAGCGCCTAAAGTTGGAAACATTGTCCTATGGGCAACCTAATCAGCATGATATCAATTAATGAAACCAATTAGAACTGAGAAAGAATGCGAGGATGCTCTGGCTCATGTATATAAGTTGATGCCAAACTGATAGTTGTTGGAGGATTCTTCCGGTAACAAAAGGTCAACAGCTTTAAGGTGCAATTTTCCAAACATTCGAAGTTCAAGTCCTGTTACATTAAGCAACATGAACATAAATAGTGGAACAGAACTGAGCTTTATTAAAAGTAGCTACAAAAAGAAGGTGAAGAAAACCATATTTACCTTTTGGTTGCTCAATATTCCAATGAGTGTTGTGCTCTACGTCATTTATCGAATGGTAATTGCCGACACAGATTATGTTGAAGGTAATTTCCTTGAAAATGTTTTGCAAATTTTGGACATCACATTAAACTTAGCTTACTCATTTGCCTTTGTCCTCGCAATTTTATTCTGTTCGCTTACCATCTTCTTAAACACCATAGATAAGATCAGAAATAAATTTTATCTGTCATTACTTACATTCATCGGGATACCATCATTTTGTGTCGTTTTTTTATCAATCGCTATACTCACCGATATCCGGCTATATAGTTTCAGTTCGATAGGAAATCTCCTAAATTTTTCGATGATTTATCTAATCTTTACAATGTTGGAATTTTTAATGTTTAGAAGGAAAATTGATCGGTTAATGCTAAGATTGGAGGTTTCGGAGATAGTAGACACCGTATTCTGAAAATAGAGGTCAAATTATTTATTACTTAACTTAAGGTTCAGCAAGTTTGGTTAAACATGTCACTGTTCTGCAGCCACGTGATTGCTCTATTTGTTACCAATCCTCCTATATTATCTTTAGTAGCCTCTGGAACATAATCCTGATAAGTTTCGCCATAGTCTAAATCAGCCCATGCCCAGTAAAGTAGATAAAAATCGAAAATTGGCTTTTCATAATCAAAAGCTAGACCTGTCGAATACAAAGCCTTTAGATTGCTTTTAACATCTATGGATCCAGCCATTTTTTCAATGAAAGTTCGGCAGTACGCAACAATTGCATCGTGTTCTTCTGGCAACGTAATACCCAACTCAATGAAAGAAGAGAGAAGATATTTTTCTGCTTCAAAGAAGTTTGTCGGTTTGGTAATTCCCGCAAGTATGAGCAATGAAGGTGTGTCGTAGCCCAGCGAAATCATTTCGAGAGCCCAATCGACAGCCTGATCGCTATTGAAATCTTTAAGATGCTGGTACGCTAGCATCTTGCTTGTTAAATCACTTGTACGCATGATGGTCGAAGTCAGTTACACTGTCATATGGTTATTTCTTTAAATCTTTATATACAATCTTCACCCCATCTATTTCATTCGCTTTTTTAAATATCCTTAATTTTGAATTGAATGAGATTTCCAATTTTTTTTCACTTAACCAAGTTAAGTTTATCGCATTTGAATCCATTTTTACAGAGTTATGGTCAGAATCTACGATGAAAACATTTCCCAACTCCGCATCGGTTACTTCAAAATATGCATTTTCCAGAATTACATGCAGCGAATTATCAGTAGTTGCATTCCCACTATTCATAAACACCGTAGCTTTTTTTGCTTTTTTATGATTATAAGCTTCTTTCAACAGCGTGAGAGGACTGTCTTCGAAAATCGGAGTACAGGAATTAAAGCAAAATATGAGAACCAGCATCATAAAAAATTTGGTTGACTTATAATGAAATAACATATAATTTATGTTTATGCTAGCTCTAACAAAGTGTGGTTAATTGAAAGCAATTTATGATTTTAACACTGATTTTTCATCATTACTTTCTTAGTTGAACCAAAACCATTGGGGAGCCAGAAAATTCCAAGAATGGTATGGCTAAAATTGCTTTGGACTTCCATACGTAGGAAATATTCAAAATCTGGAGTCAGACTTCCAGTTGTATTGCAGCCATGGTTTTGTTGGTTTTGCATTGCTAATATATGGATTATAGCTTTTGTTTTGGTAAATTTGTTCAATGGCAATCGAGCGTAGAAAAATTGATTTATTCGGAAAGCAGTTCATTCAGAAATTAGTTTTTGACGAAGATTTCCAGTATGACTACCCTGTTTCGGAGCAGGCGTGTTTTCTGTATATGCTGGATGGCGGCATTCGCTTTCAGTTTGGAGAAGATTCATTAGATATTCCCGTTCATTATTCATTAATGCTTAATTGTCTGTCGGGTGGAAAGCGAATTCAAAATTCGGAAACTGATGCCAAAGCTGAGGTGGTGATCGTTACTTTTCATCGGGATATTCTTCAGAAAATTTATGAAAAAGAACTACCTGAATTACTTCAAAAACCAAAAAACATTGTTTCCAATCTTAGCAACGAGAGGATAAACAGCGATTTTCTCATTCACAAGTATATCGAAGGACTGTTGTTTTATTTCGAAAACCCAACCCTGGTGAATGAAGACATCCTGATATTGAAGCTAAAAGAAATCATTTTGCTACTGTCCCAAACCAAAGATGCGGGCAACATCCAGGTAATCCTTTCCCAATTGTATTCGCCAACAACTTATTCTTTCAAACAAATCATTGAAGCTAATATTTTTGAACCGGCAAGTATTGATGAACTGGCTAGAAAGGCCAATTTGAGTGTATCTTCATTTAAAAGGGAATTTACCAAAGTCTATAACGACTCCCCTGCCAATTACATCAGGACAAAACGACTGGAAAAAGCGGCAGATTTACTTCGCATTTCCGACAAGCGCATTTCCGACATCGCTTTTAGTTGCGGCTTTCATGACCTGGCCAATTTCACGAAAAGCTTTCACGATAAATACGAGACTTCTCCATCGAATTACCGTCTTGAGCACAAATAATTGCTAATTGAGCCAAATCACCAAATCTTTGAACTGATTTACAAAATGATTGCCCCATTGGTATTGCAATTTTGTATTGTCAATAATGACAAACAACTTTAAAATACAATCAAAATGAAACGTACAGCAAAAGCACACTGGGAAGGAACAATCAAAGAAGGTAAAGGAAACCTGACTACACAAAGCGAAACGCTAAATCAAACCAATTACAGTTTCAAAACCCGTTTTGCCGATGGGGAAAAAGGAACCAATCCTGAAGAACTTCTGGCAGCCGCACACGCAGGATGTTTTACCATGGCTGTCAGTTTAGCCTTGACCGAAAAAGGCATCAGTCCAAAAGCATTAGACACTACTGCCACTTTAACGATGCAAGGTTTTGACATCACTGGAATTCATCTCGCCATTAGTGGGACCGTTGAAGGAATATCCGCCGAAGAATTTAAGGAAATAACTCAGGGCGCTGAAAAAAACTGTCTGATTTCAAAGGCTTTGAAAATTGAAATCACTTCTGAAGCCTCACTTACAAACGCTTAACCTACTATTCATTTCGAAATAAAAAATTTATGGGACTATCCGCTTTAGGCATATTTCATACCGCTATCGGTGTCATTGCCATTATCTCCGTCGCTGTATCTTATGTTCGATTTGGCAAGATTGATTTAAGTAAATCTGTAGGGAAAATTTATTTTTATTTTACCCTGATCACTTCATTAACCGCCTTGGGATTATCAAAGCATGGCGGTTTTAATCCAGGGCACGCCTTATCGATTATCGTCATAATTTCGGTGGCAGCAGCCTACTTTCTTTTGCAAAACGCACTGGAAATACGCGTGCCCGTTGGGAAAACTTCTTTTTATCATTTAGTGTTTTTCTTTCGATGATTCCAACAACCAACGAAACCTTGACCAGAATTCCAGTGGGCCACCCCTTTGCATCCAGTCCGGCTGATCCTTTAGTTGCCAACTCTTTGCTCGTGATTTTGATAGTATTCGTTATCGGTTCTGTTTATCAATTTTTGCAACAACGGCAGTTGAATAATTAAGGGCTTAATCACTTCTTAATAAAAAAAAGTAGGCAGAAGGTCTGCTTTTTTTTATTGTGTTCTGATGTTATACCCTAAATTCTTGTAATCAGGCAATTCTATTTCTTTCCTGGGCTCCTTTTTTCTGCGGCTGAGTTTCCCAATTAACCATTTTACAGGTTTGCTCCCGACCGTTGTCACCAGCTTGTTTAATAAGAAAACACCAAATTTGCTGGTAGGATAAACTGCCCAGGGAATTCCGGGTGGCAACTGCTGGCATTTTTCCACGTAGGGCCGCATGATGCTTTCATAAGCGCTGAACGCCTGGCCGATATCTTCTGCTTTATACAGTTCACCGGCGAGAATGTATGCTCCGGCCATGGCCAGGTCTGTACCCTTTCCGGCAATAGGCGTCGCACACCAGGCAGCATCACCGGTGACCACTACCCTACCAACACTCCAGCTCGAAGCCTTTACCTGGCTCACCCTGTCGAAATACAGGTCCTTAGCTTGTTTTATCCCTTCTATGATTCTATCGGATTCCCAACCTGTACCTTCAATACGCTTGATCAAAACTTGTTTCTGCTGTTCAATTGAAAGCCCTCTGTACTCATTTTCTCTTGCAAGGAAAGTGACGGAGGCTCTTGCTTCTCCGTAATTATCAGGTCGGATAAGATAGACAATGCCAGTTGGTGCATTGCACCAGCGAGCCCATTTACTGTCAGTTGATCTCTTAGGAATAGTCAGGTACGCCGAATGTAAGCCCAGGTATTTAAAGTCTGGTTGACGGCCAAATGCTAGCTCAGCAGTTTTAGAGCTAATACCCTCTGCTGAAATGAGGATATCAAAGGTTTCTTGCTTTCCACTCCTGAATCCAATCTCAACTGAATTTTCTGTCTGTTTTATGCTGGTAACGTGATCACCAAACCGGTATTCGACCTTATCCTTAGATTGCTCATATAAAATCTTAACCAGGTCGCCACGTAAAATTTCCAGCTCCTGTGTAAGCCCTATGGATTCACCCGTTGGAAACTCCGCAACAACCTGGTTTTCCACGTTTACAAAGCGGGTGCCGATTTCGGTGGTATTTCTATCACGGATTTTCTCTTCAATTCCCATCATTCCGGCGATTTCCTTTGCCGGACCTTTAACATCTATATTTTGTCCACCCAATCTGAGTTCCGGTGCTTTCTCAATAACGGTCACTTCAAATCCATATTCGGCAAGCCAATAAGCAAGTGTGGGCCCTGCTATGCTGGCACCGGAAATCAGAATCTTTTTGTTTCTCATAGTTCGTCAACTGATGCCTTTGATCAGGCCTTCGCATTGGGTTAACAAACCAGGGCGTCTAAAGTTGGGAGATAAAAACCTAAATTTACAATTCACTAAATTCCTATATTGGCATGATGATAGATTTATCTCTTGTAAATGAGCAGGTTCACCTTGTTAGAAACTTTAAAGAACTTGTTTCCACGCCATTCCATGGGGAAATGAATGCGATTTGCTGGGAGCGTGAACTGAAGGGTGATTTTGCTGAGCTGGTGAATAAGGTGTCTCTGGATGGAAGTATGGCAACCCTGGAGCTTGAAGATCTCCTTGAGCTTCAATTGACTGAAGAAGGAAACCTCGCCCGAGACATCCTTATGCACGATCTGGAATTATTAAAGCTACATGGCGCATCGCCGGTTCTCAATGTGATTGAATACTATGAGAGAGATGATGCGTACCCATTCTTTCCAACCGATGTGTATTCTTTCCATGTAGATCGCTCTCCCATCCCCGCTGATACTTTCCTCTGCACCTATTATGGCGCGCCAAGTGAAATATTGCCAAATGCGCAAGCTCAACAGAAGGTGCTTGTTCCAGAAATACGTGAGAAACTAAGAGAACTGTATAATGGAGCAGACGATGGCTTTGAAACATTCCTTACTGAACATTTCTTTGATTTGCATTATCAAGCCAAACCTTATGCAAGACCGATCAGCTTAGGCACTGGTCATATATGGAGACTTGCGATAGATCATCCTGAAATGCAATCGCTGCCATGTGTTCATCGTGCACCATTGGAAGCGACTGGACAAAAAAGATTACTAATGATCTGTTAATCAATTGGGCTGATCTGATTAATTTGTATTCTGTCATGTCGTCCTCTTTATGATTTAAATTCGAATTAGTAGTGGATATAATCAAATATAATCAATTTCCGTAGGTGCTACTCCGAACTTTTTCTTAAAAGAGTTTGAGAAATGTGACAGGCTTTCAAAGCCTAAATCCAGGTAAATGGCTGAGGGTTTTTGATGCTTGGTTTCAATGAGGTACTTTGCTGCATTGAGTCGCTTCTCCTGTAACCAATGCCGGGGTGCGGAACCAAAGGTTTTTTGGAAGTCGCGTTTGAAGGCTGCAAGGCTACGACCGGTTAGCTGGGCAAATTTTTCAATTGGAACGTTGAAATGAAAGTTACTGAGCATGAACTTTTCCAGGTCGATCTTATGAGGCTCTGAAAAGTCGAATAAAAAGTTGCGGAGTGCAGGCATCGCAAATAAAAGTAATTTAACACCTTCCTTCACTTTCAAAATACCCATCTCATCCGTCATCGTTGCTCCTGAGCTTCGGGCATACGGCACTATGGATTGAAAATAGCCCTGCAGGAATTCATTGGATGGAATCAAGATGTTTGGCGGACCGACATATTTGCGGTCTGTCTCAAGTTTCTCTTCTAACACGATCTTGCGGAGCAGATCTTCCTGCAGGGATATCACGATTGTCTCATAGTTTCCTCCGGGCAGCGGTGTTTTGGTAAGCGTACCCAACTGGTTTTTGCGGATCAACAGCATTTCTCCTCCTCCCATGGTGAGGGTTTGTCCAAGTGTTTCCATTTGAAATTTCCCTGAAACCTGTAATACCAGGGTATGGTGGTTCCAGAAACATACTTTTTCTTTCCGCTCTGCAGAGAGGTAAGAATAGAAAATTACACCGGGAAGGATTTCTGCTGGACTGATCATTTAGCGCTGTAAGTATGTGCCTCCGTGTATAGCACCTATTGCGAAAGTAGTATTTAAAGTATTCATTTCTTCCGGCGTAAATACAATATTCAAGGCTTCAATATTTTCCGGCAAACGCGACCTGCGACTCATACTTACCAACGGCATGATATAATTGCCCTGCTCTTTTACCCAGGCAATGGCAATCTGTGTTGGCGTATACCCTTTATCGCTGGCCAATTGCTTCAATACCTCTACTTTTTCCAGATTATGAATCAGGTTTTCACCTTGAAAACGGGAAAAGTGGCTATGGTAATCGTTTGCTGCAAGCGGGGCTTTCATCTCACCTGTCAATAAGCCTTCGGCAGTATTGGCGAAAGCCACCACACTGATTCCCAATTCCTTTGCTGCAGGCAAAAGTTCATTTTCGATCTGACGATCGGCTAAGGAATAACCTATTTCCAATGCGCTTATGGGATGGATACTATTGGCTACGCGGAGTTGATCGGCTGTAATTTCCGATACACCAATGTTTCTGACTTTACCTTCTTTAATCAGATCAGCAACGGTTCCAATGATGTCTTCTACCGGAACGCTACCATCCATCCGGCTGGGTTGGTAGAGGTCAATGGTTTCAATCCCCAGACGGGTCAGTGAGTAATTTATAAAATTCTTGATCGCGACAGGTCGTAAATCGAGTCCGATCCACTGACCGTTATGAAAAATAGCGCCAAATTTTACGCTGATGAAGGCATCGTCCCGTCTATCTTTAATCGCTTTACCAATTAGCATTTCGTTGTGCCCGGCGCCATAAAAGTCTCCGGTGTTTAAAAAATTAATGCCATTGTCCAGCGCCTCATGGATTGTCGCAATGCTCTCTGTTTCGTCAGGCGTAGGTCCACCCCAAATGGAAGACATACGCATGCAGCCAAGGCCAAGCTTGGAAACCAATGGGCCATTTTGACCCAGTTGAATTTTTGTGATGTTGTTCATGATACAAAGTTCCGGTTTCAAAGCATCGAAGGGTTGCCCCTACAGCTCAGATATTTTGTCTGTACGGCTCATTAATTATTTCCAACCTAATGCAGGAGCTACATGCTCCAAAATTGCAGAGAGCACATGAATATTGTAATCGACCACAAAGGTATTCGGTATGGTCAGCAAAAGTGTATCTGCTTCATGTATCGCCTCATCCTGAGCCAGTTCTTTGATGAGCTGGTCGGGTTCTGCAGCATAGCTCTTGCCAAATACTGCACGCTGGTCAGCTTCTATGTAGCCAAAGCTATCGGCGCTTCTTCCCTGCTGACCGAAATAATACCTGTCCTGGTCATTTATTAGTGCAAAAATCGAACGGCTCACTGAAACCCTCGCTTCGCGCTCGTGTCCTGCCTTTTTCCAGGCTTCTTTATAGAGCCTGATCTGTTCGGCCTGCTGAATATGGAAAGGTTTACCATTTTCGTCAAATTTCAGCGTAGAACTTTGTAAATGCATACCTTTCTCGGCCGCCCAAATTGCAGTTGCATTAGAAGCAGCACCCCACCAGATGCGTTCCCGTAGTCCTTCAGAATGAGGCTCCAGGCGCAACAGGCCCGGTGGATTCGGGAACATTAGATTGGGATTCGGTTGTGCAAACCCGTCACCTTTTAGTTTGTCCAAAAATTCAAGGGCTTTCTGGCGGCCCATATCTGCATCGTTTTCTCCCTCGGAAGGCTGATAGCCGAAATATCGCCAGCCTTCAATCACCTGCTCGGGTGAACCCCGGCTTAGCCCCAATTGTAATCGGCCACCGGATATCAGATCGGCTGCACCGGCGTCTTCCACCATATACAAGGGGTTTTCATAACGCATATCAATAACACCAGTCCCGATCTCTATCTTGCTGGTTTTCGCCCCAATTGCCGAAAGCAGGGGAAATGGCGATGCCAGTTGACGTGCAAAATGATGTACCCGGAAATAAGCACCGTCCAAACCTATTTCTTCCGCAGCCACAGCCAGATCAATGGATTGAAGTAAGGTGTCGCCTGCGTTGCGTGTCTGGTACGAGGGATGGTCAGACCAATGCCCAAATGATAAAAATCCTATCTTCTTCATATTTGATGATTTAATTCAAATGTAAGAATATGGCTGCAGCGTAAAGGTCACTGCTTTGTATAAAATTGAAAGCTAATAAAATAAGCAGCCCAAAATATAAAGCGGTTTTTTGCAGATTTGTCAGTAGCTTCATGAAATAGTCATGTGTTCATTTATTTATGCTTAGACCATCAGATCAGGAATATAAGATTAGCAAAAAAATTAAACTAGCTGAGGCATGTATTGATGACACATTCAAGCCCCTGGCCGATTGGATCGATGCTAAGTTTCATGTTAAGGTATTAAATATAGTTACCGACACAATCAATGGTGGCACGCTTAGACTCCAATTAATTTTTGAGCATCAAAAAGATGCTGATAAATTTTTATTAAAGGATAAATTCAGCCAATCCTCCCGTAAAGGAAAAACAATTGCAAAAAAATATCATGAACTTTTTAAGAATGCATCCGTAGATTCAATTCTGGTGCTAATTTATGCTTTTGAACCCTTGGCGAGAGTGGAAGCTGTAACCAGTATGCCTGCAAAAATACGAGATTCATTCAAAGACAGGTACAAAGATATGCTCTGGGAGATCGCTGTTTTTGGTGAGTACGTAACGTTTTTCTTTTTCAGCAATGAGCAGTTGAAAAATGCGCAACAGCATGGTACAACTTCATTAATCAAGCAAGAATTCTACGCTCTGCTAAAGCCATATGATAGGTTCAACTATTTAAAACTGGAAAATTTCAATGCTATTTTTGACAGCAAGGAAAATTTTGACCAGAATTACGATAGCAATTGGAGATGGTACTATTCCTGATGAATACCCTTATCCGACAGAGGCTATAGACTGGACTACGCCGATATGCTGGTAAAGGTATTCAAAGGATTGAAAATCTAGCTTGAATAGGGATTTTCTGACGAAGGCTGAGCTTCCAGCAATTGAATCAATGCTTGCGCAGTGGGTCCTGCAGACAGTGGATTCTGACCGGTAATGAGCAGACCATTAGTTTCTACATGGGAAAGGAAAGGTACCAGCGCTGTTTTCACTTCTGCGCCCAACTCCTCGAGACGGCTTTGCAGCTGATAAGGGACATTGCCGCTTCGTCCAACCATGGCTTCCTCGGTATTGCTAAAGGCGGAAATGGTTTTGCCTTTTAAGAATCCAGGTCTTTGCCTCTCCGCACTAATTAGTGCAGCAGGGCCATGACAAACCGCAGCGACCGGTTTACCGGCATCCAGGAAATCCAGGATCAGAATGCCACTATTGTTGTCTACAGCAAGGTCCCAAATTGGACCATGTCCACCCGGATAAAATACCGCATCGAAATCTGTATGTCTGATCTGGTCTAGCACAGTAGTCTGACTGAAGGCCATTTTAACCTGCTCATCATCCTGAAACCTGCGGTTGGAGCCCGTAATATTTTCTGTCAACTCACTCATCGGGTCAACTGGCGGCCTTCCTCCTTTCGGACTTGCCAGACTCACCTGGTAACCCGCATCTATAAATTCGTAATAAGGATCGGTGAATTCGCCCAACCATACTCCTGTCTTACTATCAGTATTTTCCATCTCGCTATGCGAGGTCAATATCATTAAGATCTTTTTCATGTTGTGTTATGTAAGTAGCACTATAACCCCTGGAATGCGAGAAAGTTTCCGCTATCAGGGCCTGAAGAGAAATTACATAGAAACAGTACAGTAAGGGATTTATTAGTCCGAATCATACAGTTTTAATAATCTCCAATTAGGTTAAACCCTTGTTGACAAGCAGTCTGAGGACTGATCCTTTCCGGGCACGGTTAATGGAAGGTGATAGGAAAAACATATGACCTCAATAAACAATGTACAGCCTTTAAGTCCTGAAGCTTTATTTGACATTCTTAAAACGGAATTTCCTGCATACGTAAATGAATTGCTAGGCAGCAATCTGACAGTGGAGTTTGCACATGTATCAGATATAATCAATATTAGCTTTCCAGAAATCATTGAAGGTAATGCGTTCACACTAACTGTGGGTGACGACAATATTGAAGTGACAGACCACACCACAGAAGGCACCTATAACACTGAACTTCTGAAACAACACCTGACTGAGTTCACAACTTTAAAAGCAAACTAACAGCAGCTTTTTTCTTATTTGTCCTTAGAAGATGAGGATTGGTTTCTAAAACTTTCCCCGTCTTCTAAGAACTATTCGCCAAACTCGACCCATTTCTTCTGAAAATATACCCTAGCTGTTCGCTTCTTTCCTCTTCCAATGATCGTCTCTATAAAAGATTCGCATTGCCCGGTATAATTTAAAGTCGATCTGAATCAGAGAAGTAAATTGGATATCGCATTACGAATGTCACCATGGGAGAATGACTAAAAAGGCATCTTTTTTGTAGCACTTAGCATTTTTAACCTTATCCCTATTGTATGAAGCAGCTTCAGATCTTTTTGTTACAAACCTTAGTTGTATTTACTACTGCATTATCTAGCTCCTGTCAACCTTCCAATGCCTTCCCTGGTGTATATGCTGGAGTAAAATTGAGTCTGAATCCACTTGGTGGTGGAATGAACCGGACCGATGATGTCATACTCTTTAGAAAGGATAAAACTTTTACAGATCAACTGGAAAAAAAAGACTGGAAAACTGCGGTAAGAGGAACATATGAGATTAAAGGGTCCAATCTTTATTTGCGCTATAGTAATGGAGATAAAGAGGAATATGCCATAACAAAATCTGGAAATCTGGACGCGGGTACACATGTGCTATTCAAAATGGAACTAGACAATTCTGTTCCCAAGGGATCTTATGAATTCAAATTCATCAGCGGCAGCGGTGGGATCGCTACGGGCACTACCTACGTGGGATCAAGTTCGAAAAGAGAACTCAATTTCGATGGAGCCGGTAATTTTAGTACGGATCGACAGTCCACTACAGTGATTGCCGGCGACAATATTGGTGGTGGGACCAATTCCAAAAGTGATGGAAAGGGTAAGTATTTGCTGAAAGATGGAACCTTAACGCTGAAGTATGATAATGGAATGACCACTACACATAGCTTCTTCGCCAGTGCGGCGAAAGGTAAGCATAAAGCAATGGCTGTAATCGATGGCAGCTTCTACTTTATGGGTGATGAAAATAACAACAAAAAGCTACCAGAGACCAAGTCAAATCCCGAAGCCAATGCCAAACTCCCTACAGCTGATCAAATCCTTGGAGCACTTAGAAAAAAATACGGCGGCGCTGCTTTAGATGCAATAAAAACGTACACTGTTCGGGCTGAATTTAATGGAATTAAGCTGATCTCCTATAATGATCTGCCCGGAAATAGATTCAGAAATGAAATGTATCTGCAAGGGAAACTCGTTGCCGTAGAACAGATCGGTCCCAAGGGTGGTTGGCTTTGGAACAATGGGAAAAAGACCCCGAGTACTCCTGAGCGATTAAGGGAAGTAAAATACAACGATTACACCGGCGTGCTGGGGCTACAACAAAAATACAATACGGCGTTTGGTAAGGGCAAAGTAGAAGCGACCAAAAATGGCTATGCTGTCGGCTTTGAAGTGGATGGGAATACATTTGTTTATTTACTGGACAAGGATTACACGATTATCGGGGACAGCTATCAGATCGGCAAGAGCAAACAAATGAACAGCTACAGTAATAACAAAACCATCAATGGAGTGACGATGCCTTTTACCACTATTTCCAGCAGTGGAGAAAAAAAGGTAAAGATCAATTATCAGCATATTGACATCAATAAGCCGTTAGCAACTGCCTGGCAGGAACCTTGAGTGCTTACTTCTGCTTCTATAAACCCATTTCACTTTATATTCAGGCAAGCATGATAAACACCTGCAATCATCCCAGCCTTTGACTTTTAGGCAGGTAGCCAAAATCAACTAAATCATTGAACTCCCTGATGACTTTAGTGTTCCCATTATCTAACAATACAATTCTGTCCGAAATGTCCAATACATTTTTGTAATCGTGGTCAGTTATAATGACCCCGATACCTTTGGCATGAATCCGGATGATATCCTTTAAAATTTCAATATGAAGTGGAGAAATACCATTGAACGGTTCGTCTAACAATAAGTATTTTACATCCGAGTGAATCAGTAGCAGAATTTCCAAAATTCTTTTTTCACCGCCAGACAATTGCTGTACTTTCTTATCTAAAAATGGCTTAACAAACTGATGTGCTGTTAAAACAGTTGATTTTTCCCTGGAGCAGAAACACGCAATAATACTTTTTATACGGATATGATTAGGCAAATAGTTGTCCTGTGAGAGGTAATGGAGCAATAGTCTGTTTTCATAAAGCGAATTGATCTTCTTACCATCAATGGATACAAATTTATTGTCTGCACTTAGGGTACCGAAGATGATTTTCAATAAAGTGGATTTACCAGATCCGTTTCGTCCCAGGAGACCAACAACCTCACCGGGTTCGCAAGAAATAAACACATCATTGAGAATCTGTCTGCTACCGATTTGTTTTCTTACGCTATCTACATGCAATCCACTCATATTAGAATTAATGCTAATCCGAAAATCAAACCAATTATTATTGTACTTAGCCATAAGATGAGCCTGCTAAGTCCGAGATTATGATAAAAATAATATTCCTGAGGACTCCTGAGTTCATAACTGAAGTAATGGAATACCGGGAGTAAAAAGATAAGAGATATTCCGATACCTGTCTTCCAGTCTACACCAGCCGGTCTAAAGTACGCAATGAGTATAGAAAGTGCCAATGAGGGGACGATGAGTTTGGTATAAAAAAAGTAAATGCCCCGCAGAATACGCATATCGTCTTTATCATTCATTTGAATTACAAGTTATCAATTATTTTATTCATTAACGGTAAACCTCAATCAATATCACTTTATGGCCTGGCAATTGCTTAAGATTGAAAAAGTAATTATCTCTCCTATCAATGAAAAAAAGAAACCTATTCGGATTCATCATCTGTGTATCCGCGCTCTTCGCTTGCAGCTCCTCCCCTTCACTGGAAGAAAAACTAGAAAAACTGGACCAGGAACGAGAAGCATTTTTAAAGAAAATTGAAAGTATCAAAGACGACAGTCTGCGGAATGACGCCAAAAAATTTGGTTCTATGTTATTCTTCCTGAAAAGAATAGACCTCGAAAACCAGGAAAAACCAAAAGACACTGTATATGAAGAGAATCCATTTCAAATTATGGATCAATATCCGACTGTAGCAGGTTTGACGACAGCATATATGAATAGCATCCTTGTGGAAAATAATGCAGATTATTCCAGTAAAAGGGTATTGAACATCCATTATCCTTTTGCTTTACCTTTTCAACAGGACATGAATTGGCGGACAGTGACCTTCGCCAACAACGCACAACATACGATCAGCGATGCTTATAATGAAACCTTGAATGCCATACAGGTAGTCAAGACCAACTGGAACAATAATCCTGGATTGGAGATCACCTATCCAGAAAACACTGATCCGGTCACCTCAGAACCTATAGGCATCAATGGGACCATAGATGTTGTAGTCCCTAAGAACGTACTTCAGTTTAAGTTTTCGAAAGATGAAACCGGGGATACTCAGGAAAAATCTGGCGTAAAGGTTAAACTCGTCAACGTGAAGGGCCACATGGTCAACGTAAAAGTAATCAATTCCAATCCGGTTGACCCGGCTGTAGATCCTGATAAAATCGAACTGATCAAAGTGATGGCCCGTGATGAAACAGGAGGTTTTCTGGACCAAAGCGGCTCATCTACAGGATCAGATGAGCTCCTCGAGCGCTACAATAAGGTTCTTGAACAGATGGTAGCAGAACCTAAAGACATTAAAAAACTGCAAAAGCAACTGGAAGACGACGATGCAGCATATGAGAACAAATATAAGAACACGATATTTTACAAGACCTATTATCGTGGTGCAGTAAATGAAATCATTGTTTATGTACTAGATTATTCGAAAGCTACCAAAGTTAGCAAACAACTCAACCTGAAGACCTATTCGTTCAAAAATGATGTGGAGAACAGGACTATTGAGGACATCCCAGTTCCTACTACTGTATATAACCTCGCACTTGCCAAACAATTGTCGGAGAAGGCGGAAATCAATGCTGCGGATCTACAAAAACTAATGGTCATCGACCAGCAGGCGTATGAAAAATCAACTGGAACGGTGAGCTATGAATCCAATGCCCAGTTAACTTTTCGCTATCCCCAGGTATTGAGCACTATGTTCTTATCGGACTTTGAACGCTACGGTAAATTGAAGGAAATTAAATTCATGACCAGCAAAGGCGGATCTGAAATTAAGTATCCAAAGGATTCTGTAGATTTTGATGACGAATATGTTGAGCGTGCAGGAAAGCCATGGGCAGAATACACCGTGAACCGAATCGAATATAACCCCACAAAATTTTCTTCCAGCCCTAAATATGTGACCGGAACCGTAGAAGTAAATCTTTGTAATGTGAAAAAGTCCAGCTTTCCAGCCTCCCAACTGCCATCAGGCATTCGCATCAAGGGAAATATGCTCATCATTGATGAATCTGTGGCCGACAACCGCAGCCTGTTTTATGTGAAAGACCGCAATGGAAAGTATTTGAAAGAACTATGCGCCATCAGCTATAAAACTGTGGAGGGAGCTGGATATAAACGTGAAAACGTGCATTACTACTACGGAGCGCCGACAACGGTGGAACGCTATGATAAAGGAGAGCTGAAAACAAAGGATTACAAATTTGCAACAGAACTGGTCGAAGCAAAGAAACCTAAGAAGTAGCTAAGCACATCACTTTCTTCGGCTCCACATCGGATTCTCTTTTAAAATTTTTTGGTTTATCTGGCAGTCGGCTGAGTGCGCCCCTGCCAGATAACCTATACTCATAAGAAATTCGTTGACAATTTCCCCTCCTGTAAATTTGAAGGTCTTCTTGAATAGTTTTACCCATTCTTGTTTGCTTTTAGGGTGATTGTATTCCAGCCATTTTTCAAAAGAACCAAATTCTTCCTGTAAGCTTAGTATGGTTTTGGCATTTTCTATAGCGGCATTTATCTTCAATTTATTCCGTATGATTCCTGCATCGTTCAATAATCGTTCACGGTCGGCTTCCGTATAGGCTGCAATCTTGTCGATCTCAAAATTGCTATATGCCATTCTAAAGGCCTGCTCTTTTTTCAGGATGGTTTCCCAACTTAGTCCTGCCTGGTTGATCTCTAAGATAAGTCTGCCAAACAATTCATTGTCATCGTGTATTGGAAACCCATAATGATTGTCGTGGTAATTTTTATGCAACAGCTTTCTTTCTTCCGGTTGCATGGTATTTATCGCGCTGCAGTAACTCATTTGGAATAATGATGATTGATTATACTCCAAACTTACGGAATAAAAAAATTGGACTTGCTTATTGGATTTAAAATACACAGCGAAGAAAAAAGGCAGTACCTGGTGGTTAGAAAAAAAGAAAGGGTTGTCGCATCCACGTACACCCCTTTTCTAACCAAATATAAACCTGTATGAACGGGTTTTTTACCTTAATTGCGATAGTCGTTAGCATCGACTGTCGCAATTATCACTATAATAACGACGTTAGATATTGATTTATTACCTAGTGTTAAAAATACACTAACAAAAATTTCTAATAGTACTATTGGTACTGTTCCTGAAGGCCTTTAGCGATCTGTTTGATAAATAAATAATTGATGGTCCCTCCAATGGCAGCACCGGCAATTGGTACCAATCGCTGTGCAGTTTTGGAACCCAATTTCAATAGCATCTTCTCAGCCACTTCTTCCATGATGTTTTTTGAAATGGCCAGCTTTGTATCTGCTTTCAATGAAGAGGCCACAATTTTGAAAAATTCTTCAAATGGAAACCTATAGTTTCCGGTATTGTGATAGGCAATGGCCATCGTTACCCTAAATTGCTGGGTGATGAGGTTTAGCACATCTAAAGGTACACCGATCATCATAGTGGTGATGCCGCCAATTCCGGTGACTACTCCTGATCCGGCAGCCATCAAGGCACATTGGTTTACAAAGCGCTGAATGCCCATTTGGTCCACCCCCTTCTTAATGCTGAACTGATCGATCTGGTTGAAGATCTTTTCAAACCCTCCCTCAGCGAATTCACTAAAACCCTTTTTTAAATCTTGTTTAATTTTACGGCCATTCAATGCTGGAATTCTCATATCAATTAATTTGTGTCTAATATGCTAGTGCTACTATCATGCCATAGATCAAAATAATTTTAGTTGGATATAATAATCTGAATTTAATAGCGTCTATGTATATGAGAGCGTTAATTTAGATAAGCGGGAGTGGTCGGATTGATCATTCCCGCTTTTTTTAGATGCTTTTTAGGTTATGTAAAGAATTGCTGATCACCAGCCGTAATGTAAACCTTTTCATTGGCTGTTCCTCTTTTATCAGTTGGATGCAAATTGGTATTAATGCATATCCCACAGGATCCTCAGCAGGTCTATGACATTGAGTCCGGCGCCTATGATAATCTTCTAACCGAAAACAATAAGCTGGGCTAAGTCGTTATCTGCGTGGTACACTTATGTTACGAAGATAATTTAATTGCATGGATCAAGATACAACAACTCAGAACAGACCAAAACTTTATATGGTGTTACTAGGCTCAAAGGCTCCCAAAAGAAATGTAGAACAACATGATTATTTTTTCGGGATTGCGCATTCATTGAAAGGGCTGGTTCCCCAACTTAAAGCGTTTTGGCCAGAAGCGGGAAACAGTTTGCACATTGATGGCTGGCGGGAAATTAGTGAGGTTGATGGTTATGAAATATCTGTAATTCCTAAAAATGAGCACCCACCTGTATCGACCAATCAGCTCTTTTTTATCAATCTCGGGGGATATCAATCTGGAAAACTGGAAGAACAGCATTATACGATCCTATGTGTAAAACCGGACAAGGTCCAAGCCATTCAGGATGCCAAAAGAACTATATTCTTTAAATCAAATTCTATTAAAGGTGCAAACTCCCATATCGATGAAAAGTACGGAATCGATGTTGATGATATTTACCGGATGGAAGATATTCTAAGTGCAGACCTGAAAGCGCAGTATCAGGTTGTCATTTCAGAAAACAGTGGAAAAAACCTCCAAGATGAAATCCATCTGGGCTACTTTAAACTGGACAAGTTATAACAAACCATCCTGAATGACACAGGGAGATGAGCGAATCTATCTGCAAAACCATTTTGACGTTCGCTGGTTATCAATTTGTTTAAATACCTCAAAATGAAATCGAAAAAAGGAAGTTTATTTGAAAGAATCGCAAACCGCATCACCTGTTGGACTGGAAGCGGACCTGCATTTGGAATTGCAGCACTTATTGTAATCGCCTGGGCATTATGCGGTCCTTTATTTCATTATTCGGAAACCTGGCAGCTCGTCATCAATACCGGAACGACGATCATCACCTTCCTGATGGTTTTTCTCATTCAGAAATCACAGAATAAAGAAAGTAAAGCCATGCAGTTGAAACTAAATGAGCTGATCGCCGCGTCAAGACATACCAGTAACCGGCTAGTCGATATTGAAGATCTAACTGAAGAAGAGCTTGATACACTTCACAAATTTTATGCAAAGCTATCTGATGTGGCCGAAGAAGACGAAGACATCCATCGCTCTCATTCTATAGATGAAGCTTTAAAACAGGAAGCAGAAAAGGTAAAAAGAGATCACCTGTAGATCTATTCAATGTCATCAACAAGCTAAGCTTCAGCGTATGATAAATGATCCGTTCCAAAACTATTACACGGGCACCAGTGGACTATTACTTCCAGTTCCAAACAAAGAATATTATCCCGTAGCGTTTAAAGACAAAAGCAGATTGCACTACTACGGTTCCTTATTCAATAGCATTGAAATCAATAGCTCATTTTACAAAATGCCTATGGCTTCTACGGTAGCAAAATGGGCTGCCGATGTACCAGATCATTTTAAATTCACTTTCAAACTGTTAAGGGATGTTACACATGCCAAAGGTCTGATCTTCGACGCGAGTTTAGTTACAGAATTCCTCCGTAGAATTTCAGAGGTAGGTCAGAAAAAAGGAACCTTACTGGTTCAGTTTCCGGGCAGCATTACAACAGCCTACAAAAGGCAAGTTGAACAACTGCTGTGGACAATAAAAACGGAAATGACCAACTCCCCCTGGGAAGTTGCGGTCGAATTCCGGCAACAGCACTGGTACAATGACGACACCTACGAATTGTTGGATAAATATGAGGCAGGACTGGTATTACACGACAAACTCAGTGAAGGAGGAATGTTCATTGAAAGCAGCAAAAACTTTATTTACCTCAGATTTCATGGCCCCGGAGGCAACTATAAAGGAAGCTATAGTGAAGATTTGCTGCACGAATATGCATCTTATATCCGTGAATGGCTAATTCAGGGCAAAGAGGTGTACAGCTATTTTAATAATACCATGGGCAGCGCCATCGATAACCTAAGAACACTGAGAATGATGATTCTTGAAGAAAGATAACATGAAAAAATTCTTGCTATTCTTCTTCAAGGTGGATGTCTATTTCTTCCCCTATCCGGTCTGCCAACTGCTCCGTTAAATCTATCTCTATCCTATCATTTGCAATCTCAGTCTGATACGGTGGCAGATCGCCAGCTATGAGTTCATCGTCCGCAACCAAATCCCATTCCTGATCGTATTTTCTGATTGCACCTAATATTCCTCCATAATAAATGACTTTATAAATTCCATCTTCCGAAGGAAGTATGGTCAGCGTAACTTCTTTGCTGCCATAGCCGAGCTTAATATTGAATGCGTCCATATCGTTTATATTAGGAATGTTGAGAACGTATAGCAAACTATAAACACGGGATATCGGAAATGGTTTTGAAGTTAGTTGCCGAATGACGCAATTAAAAACTGAATAATTTGGTGATTAGTTATAAATGAATGAATATTCACTTATATTTGCACTAAAATCGGGAATCAAATGCGCGTAAGAGATGTGAACAAAGTTGAGCTGGTAAAGCAAAAGGCCATAGAGTTGCTGGTTAAGGTTGGTTTTGAGGGATTTACCATGAATAAACTGGCAAAGTCATGCAAGATATCTGTAGCAACGTTGTATATCTACTACCAGGACAAAGACGATCTGGTACTCAAGATTGGCATGGAAGAAGTGCAACGTATGAGCGACATTATGCTGGAAGATTTTGACCCTGACTCCTCTTTTGTTGATGGACTTAGACAACAGTGGAAGAACCGGGCGAAATGTTTATTGGAAAACCCGCTGTCCGCACAAATGATGGAACAACTTCGTACCTCGACTTATCAGCAGAAAATCCTGGAAACTTTTGGAAAAAATTTTAAAGAACCACTTGGAAGATTTCTGCATAATTCGATAGAAAGAGGTGAGATTAATCCCATGCCTTTTGAAACCTACTGGAGTGTGGCTTTTGCCCCACTTTACAATTTAATCCGTTTTCACAACGAGGGTCAAAGTATGGGAGGGAAACCTTTCGTTCTGAACGATGAAGTGCTTTGGAAAACTTTTGATCTCGTTGCTAATGCATTTAGAAAATAAACCACAAACCATGAAAAATATCCTCTTATTCAAAACAAATATTCGAACCCAGGAAGATAAGTACGCACTATCCATACTGATGGAATCTAATGAAATCACACAATGGACCGTTGACCAACAGGATGTTGATTGCGTATTGCGCATCGTATCTGCTACTTTGGAGCTGCAAACCGTGATTCAATTGCTTAGTGATAATGGCTATCAATGCGAAGAACTCACTTAAAAAATTCAACAAAGAATACCAATGGAACAAACTACAAAAAATACGGTTGAGCCGTTTAGTTTCTATCAAAAAATACTTATTGCCTTACTTGCCCTACTTCAATTTACGATTGTACTTGACTTTATGGTACTGGCCCCCTTAGGGGATTTTTTAATGAAATCACTAGGTATGACTCCAAAGGGTTTTGGACTCGTCGTATCCTCTTACGCCTTTAGTGCAGGTGCTTCAGGTATTCTGGCAGCCGGTTTTGCCGATAAATTTGACCGTAAAAAATTACTTCTGTTTTTTTATATCGGTTTCATAGTCGGGACTTTAGCATGTGCATTGGCCAATACTTATGAAATGCTCCTTGTCGCCAGAATAGTAACCGGACTATTCGGTGGCGTCATCGGTGCAATATCTATGGCTATAGTTACGGATCTTTTCGCGGTCCATCAGCGAGGACGTGTCATGGGAATGGTTCAAATGGCTTTTGCTGCCAGCCAGGTCCTTGGAATTCCTGTGGGGCTTTATTTTGCCAATATCTGGGGCTGGCATTCAGCATTTTTAATGATCGTTGGCCTCGCCATCCTGATTGCCCTGACCATCATAATTAAAGTAAAACCTATAGATGCCCACCTCGCTGCACAATCAGACAAAAGTCCATTTCTGCACCTTTGGCATGCCTTATCTAACCGTTCTTATCAGACCGGCTTTATCGCTACTGCATTTATGAGTGTCGGTGGTTTTATGCTGATGCCCTTTGGAAGTGCTTATCTCATCAATAATATAGAAATCACCCAGCATCAGCTACCACTTGTATTTATGTTTACCGGACTGGCATCAATTGTTATCATGCCAATGGTAGGTAAGCTAAGCGACAAAGTGGACAAGTTTAAGGTATTTGCAGGAGGCTCACTACTTGCCATTGTAATGATCCTGATTTATACAAACTTAACGCCAATACCTGTATGGCAGGTCGTGTTGATCAACATGGTGCTTTTTATGGGCATTATGAGTAGAATGATACCTGCCACTACACTGACAATGAGTGTACCTGACATGAAGGACAGAGGCGCTTTTATGAGCATCAATGCATCTCTACAACAGATGGCCGGAGGGATAGCTGCACTATGCGCGGGTCTGATCGTCACGCAGAAAACTAAAAGCAGTCCGCTGGAACATTACGATACGCTTGGCATCGTAGTGTCTGTCCTTATTCTCATCTGCATATTTTTTGTTTACCGGGTCAGTGTATTGGTTAAAAATAAGGAATGATTTTCTACCTTTGCTGCACCAAAGAAAAAACCTTTTATGAGAGCTCAGATCAACGCAATCACAATTGCGGCGCAAGACCCACTGAAACTTAAAAATTTTTATGCCAATACTTTCGGCTGGGAAATCCAATCCGAAAGTACAGATATCATCATGTTCAGATTGAAAAACGGATTAATCTTGAGCATCTATAAATCAGATGTTCATGCCGCATACCTGAACAGCGAACCCATCAATGGAGAAGTTCTGCCTAAAACGTATTTGACCATCAATATGGCTTCGCTGAAAGAAACTGACGAGCTGTTTATGGAATTAGAAAACAAGAAAGCAAACATCATCAAAAAACCTGCGAAAGTGTATTGGGGAGGTTATGCGGGGATTGTTGCAGACCCTGAGCACAACTATTGGGAAGTTTGTTTCAATCCATTCCTTTAGTTCTAAATAAAAATATTTATGTAATTACCTGCATATCAGGAACAAATCTGTAAGAATGTTCAAAAAGCAGTTTTTGTTTAAAACTTTCTTCAAACATTTTGACAATACCGCTGCTTTTAGAATTGTAAAAATTTCAAATCGTATGCAAAAAACAGATACTAAAATCAGCGCTGATCTGCAAAAATTCATCGACAAATTCGAGCCGAATAAGTTCAAGATGTTATCCAGGGGGATTGAAATAAGAGGTAATAATGACCTTTACCGAAGCATTACCTTTGCAAAGGAATTGATAGAGAAAATGAAATTGAAATTAGCAGTACACCATTCAGCGGAGATGGCCATGTACGGTGGCTTTGAAGTTGTCTACCTATAACTTATGCAAATTTTTCATGCCCTAATCTCTTAAATTAGGGCATGAAAAATTTCATTTTATACTTTCAATTTACCTTCGATAGAATCGTCCAGAGTGGTGCCTATTGCCGCTCCCACCAACATCTTGATTCCTGCCACTACGTTTCCGTGTTTATTGTCCCAATAATACCCTGTATGCGGCACCACCTTTAGTAAAGAAATCCTTGGATCATCTTCTCCTTCAGTAAACCAGGTTTTCAAAAGTGGGCTCCAAAGTTCCTTTACTTTAGCTTTATCATCCTCAATAGTAGCTTGGGCAGTCAGGTAGAGAAAATCGGAGTGTTTCGATCCCTGGAAGTAAAGCTTTACATTAGCGTCCAATGCCACCTCCTGGTTGGTGCTACTGTCATTGGCACTCATAATCCACAGATTACCTGCTTCATCTACCTGCTGAATGGTCATAGGCCTAACTCCTTTCGATGGTCCTGTAGCTGCAGATGTACAAAAGAAACAAGTGTCATTTTGAGCGATCATTTCTCTGATCTTTTTCAAGGCTTCTTCGTTTGTTAAGTTTTCCTTATTGTCTTCCGGTTGGTTTTGATTAATGCTGTTCATAATGATAGAGTTATTGATTGATGTGCCTTTATTAACCGAATATATCGCGCTTAGTTTTGATCAATTCAAATTAGTTTAGCGATAAAACCACTATATTCGCCCACTATGGGTTACGCAAAAGAAAGAGGAAAGCTGGAAAAGCTATCAGAAAAAATTGTAGGCTTAGCTATTTATAGCGAAAAAAGCCTGGCGATCCTACTGGATAGCCACGATCAGTATTCACATACGATCCGGATTCTGAAAAACAAAAATCCGGAAGCATTTGGCGAACTGTATACAGTAGATCTGCCGACGTTAAAAGAGGGCAAAAAGCTGTTAAAAGAGAGCGAAACAGAAGAGGCAAGACAAGCAGCTTTTCTGGAATATAAAACTGTGATCAAAACAGTACTGGACAAGGCTATCGAAGTCACAAAGTTGGTCTAATCAATTTTAGAAAGTGCTTGACCTACGCATGAGCCATCCTGTGATACTCATCCTTGGCTTGCGCGTAGGCAATACTTCATGTGCCAACTCATCACTTTGAAAGAACACACTCCTACCGTTTTGGGGACTGATATTTTGGATACGCTGATCAGTGTGATGTATGCAGAGCTCTCCCCCATCTGAATCTTGCCAGCCTTCATTCAAATACATAACCATTGAATATTTTCTACTGGAATCGTTCCTAAACTGGTCAAGATGTTTTTTATAGAAACTTCCTGTTTCATACAGCGTGTAGTGGAATTCATAATCAGTGATACCGGTGTAACAGGTATCATTCAAATGGCCGATGAAGGTGTCGATAAGTGTGAAAAATTCATTTTCAAAAGGATCATTGTAGCTTTTATCAAGCCAATAAATTTTATCGCTCCTATAAGATTGATCCTGAACTACAGACGATCTGTTGCCTGTCCCTGCACTTAACAAAAGATCACTATTATATTTGTCTATCAAATTATTTCGCAAATTTCCAGCTAACGCAGAAGTTAGGAAGTCATTGGTAATACCGACCCTGTTTTCGCTGAAACTGTCGATTAATTCATTAAAATTATTTTCCAATAGGTCAGCTTATCGCATTACGTGGCAATCACCATTACCGGTGAAGGTAGTTTAATTTTAGCTTCTCTCAGGTTTTATTTAAAATGAGATGAATTTGCTCAAACATTCATCTTTTTATAGTTTTACGTCAAATCAAATTTACAACCATGAGTCAAACAGAAAATACCATAAAACACAATAGCTATTTCGAAGGAAATGTCCAAAGTCTTGGATTATCCACAGAAAAAGGCCCCGCAACTGTTGGTGTAATGAAAAAAGGAACCTATACATTTTCAGCCTCGAGTCCAGAAACCATGCTGGTTATTTCAGGTACGCTAAAAGTCAGAAATGCGGATGGTTCTTATAATACCTATAAGGCGCAGGAACAATTTGAAGTAGCTTCAGGAAGCAGCTTTGATGTCCTTTGTGAGGAGGATGCAGCGTACATCTGTTATTACTGTTAAAAACCCGCTAAAAACTGATAGCCAGCTAAATTTCCGCTTGAGGCGACAGATGCTACATAATGATCCGCAGGACAAAAGCTATGCAAATTGCTTACCGGATTGACATTCAGTTGACTTAGGTCAACTGAATGAATGCCTTCAAGGCTCATTAACCGAGCGAATCCATCATTAACGCCAAGCCCCGTCGCTTTAAAATAGGCCTCTTTACGCGTCCACAATTCAAAAAATCTATCGATTGGATTTTCACGATGAATAGAATTAATCTCTAATTCATTAAAATTTCCGTCCAGCACTTCTCTAAATTTAAAATCAGAATTTATATATTCAATATCTACGCCGACCGGCTCAATGCTCAGGGCCATTAAAATGTATTCCTCAGCGTGTGAGATGTTATAATGAAGCCAATCCGAAGTACCTTGAAGTTTTGGCTTGTTATGGGGACCTGTTTCAAAAATCAAGTGAGAAGGCGGCATTTTAAGGTATCTTGAGAGAATGATCCTTTGTACAGCACGACTAGTAATCATGCGTAACCGATCTTTTTGATAATGGTATCTTCCTGCTCTCAGAAGTTCCTCAGGATTCAAAAGGCTGCGGAAATAAGCATGAGACTCCAAATAATCAGAAATGCGAATCAGGTACAGGTGGATCTCATCTTGAGGAAGTTCAGACAATAAGTCTGACTGCCAGATAGGGTCGGGAATTTGAGCGATATTAATCATGAAGGGTTGTTCTGGTTTCAAAACTTTCCCGCTTTTAAAACAAAAAAGGTACGCTCTACAGATTCTCCCGAATTACTGGTCACCTTCTCCTGTAGCTCATCCACAGACTGAATCTCAAAGCCAGCAGCTTTCAACAATTCTTCAACCTCACCCAAGCGGTACAAAGTAAAAATATAAGATGTGAAGGGTAATTTCTCCATAAAGTCACGCGTAGCAAACCCAAGGGTCAATAGACCTCCCCTCTTTAAAATTCGAAATATTTCAGCAGCGTAAGATTTAGGATCGCTCCAGAAATAAATGGTGTTGACAGAGAAAACCTTGTCGAAGTTGCCGTCAGGAAAGCTGATGATTTCACCATCACTAAGTTGAAAAGATGCGTGACCAGAATCTACCAATTTGGGGTTGTTCCTTAATGCTTCGGCTACCATTAACTCAGAAGTATCTACACCGATATAGCTGATTCCTGAAGCTCTGTGGATTACATCAACAACATGACACCCGGATCCAGGACCTATTTCCAAGACATCATCGTTATTTTTCAATCCCAGGGCATCTATCGTGCAGCTGATCATATTGCTATTGGTCTGCGACATCATCTCAGCGGTCTTAACCCCCAACTCTCCACTTGGGCAACTCAATTGAGCCGCGAGTTCCCTCATTTGGGCTTCTTTATTATTTTCAGTCATGGTACAAATCTAAAGGCCATTTGCCAGTTAAATTTACAGGTTATCTATTAAAGTTTTCAGCATTCTGAGACAGATTAAAATAAAAAAGCCATCACATGGATGGCCTTTCCTCAAAACACTAAAACTAGAAAAAAACTATTTGGATTGCTGCTTCAACTGTTGTACCTCTTTCCTCAACAAATCGATCTCGGCTTGTTGCTCTTTAATAGCCGCAACCAGCACGGGAATCAGCTCCTCTGTATGCACTTCATTGTATTTGGCAATTTTTGTCGCATTTTTTCCTGAAGGATACATTTTTGATGCTTCGTAAACCAACGTTGGAAACTCAGCTTTTACATTACTTGCAAGAAAGCCGAACTGCTGTCCTTTTGGAAGCTGAAGATGTTTATATTTATCTACATCATACCGGAAAGACACGGGTTCCAGACTGCTCAATTGGGCTCTTGGGCTGCCAATCTTTGCTACATTAATTTTCAATTCTTGTTCTTCGATCTGCTGTGCATGCACAGAGAACGTGATCGCGCTCAATAAAAGCCCCATAACGGAACCTTTGATTATAAAAGGATATCTCATAAAAAATATATTGGTTATTAAAAAAAACGGAATATTCAGCCTCAACTGAATTAAGGCAGATTTAAATCTGCTATTTAAGAGAAAGACTGATCCGGAGGTGGATTTGATACGGAAAGATAAACCGTAGTAGTCTCAGGAGCTGGAAAGAAAAAACGGATTTGGCTGCCTGAAAGGGTTGTAAGCGTTCTAAAGTGAATCTCAACAGCTTCTTCATCGGCAAATTCAACCTGCTTAGGTTCCTTATTTTCTTCCGGCACTTCTTTTTGATCATCCTCCGCCTGACAGGCTGCGATAACATCTTGACCGGCAATTAGGAACAAAGGGCTATGCTTTATCATTAAAAATGATAATAAAATAATTAAGCATGCCATTCTCTTGATCATATTGCCGTTTAATTCGTATACCTCCAAAAATATAAAACCTGATCAAAAAATCAAATTCTATTCTTCTTTGTGACGTTCACGTTGCGCATATCCAGATGGTGTTATCCCAAACTGTTTGGTAAAGGAACGTCCAAATTGCGCCTGAGAAGCAAAACCAGTAAGATCAGCGATATGCTGAATTTTATAGTCCGTGGTCAATAACAATTCGGCCGCCTTCTTCAGCCTGGTGATATTGATCAGCTCATTTGGAGATAGGTTAGATACTGACTTTACCTTACGGTAAAAGGTAGCCCTGCTCATGTTCATTGTATCGGCCAACTGCTCAACATCAAGGTTCTTATCAGCCAGATTTTCAACAATATAAGCATTTAATTTCTCCAGAAGAATTTCGTCTGGTTTTGAATGTGCAATACTCTTCAGGTGTACTAATGGTGAACTTGCAAAATAATCCCTCAGCTTATTCCTGTTATTCAATAAGCTCTGAATCTGTGCTAGTAAATGCTCTGGTGAAAAGGGCTTTTCCATATAAGCATCGGCTCCCGTTTCCAAGCCTTCAACCCTCGACTGAGATGTGTTTTTCGCCGTCAGCAAAATGACCGGTATGTGACTGATCGTCACATCAGTTTTGATCATGCGGCAGAGTTCAAATCCATCCATCAGTGGCATCATCACATCGCTCAAGACCAATTGTACCGTCTGTTCCTTCAAAAGCATCAGCGCCTGTTGTCCGTTTGAGGCGGTGATACAGTAATAGTAATTTCCCAGCTCTTTTGCCAGATAATCTACTATATCTTTATTGTCGTCTACAAGCAGCAATGTTGGCTTTTCTTCTTTCGACGCGTTTGCAGGTTCTTCCGATATGAATTCCTGATCTATATTTTCAATGAAAGGCGGTTCAGTTTGCTGCTCAACATCCCCTGTCTGGTTTAGGGGTAATCGCAATACAAATACATTTAACTGATCGTCTGAATCTACCTTCAGACTTCCACCATGAAGCATGGCCAGGGAACGAGCGAGCGCAAGGCCGATTCCGGTACCCACTTCAGAAGAGGTAGCTTCCAGCCTGACGAAAGATTCGAATATCCTTTCCTTCATCTCATCAGGAATCAGGTAGCCATCGTTGCTTACTACAACTTCATAAGCCTCTCCTGCAACAACCAAACTGACCGAAATCTCATTTTTTGCGTACTTGATGGCATTGCTTAACAGATTGCTCAGAATTTTTGTTAGCGCTTCAGGATCAGAAACCGCAAAAAACTCATCTTCCTGGATTTGCAAATGATATTTCAGTTGCTTCTCTTCCATGGCCGTTTTAAAACGCTCAAAGTTTTCTTTCACCAATGCGGAAATATTCGTTCTGATATAGTAAATTGGATACTCCCTTGATTCGATCTTTCTAAAGTCAAGCAGTTGATTAGTTAGATGTAATAGGCGATCGGCATTCCTTTCCATGGTATGGAGGTAGTTCAGCAATTCTGGTTCAGACTGGTATTTTTTCAATATCGTTTCTATAGGCCCTTTAATGAGGGTCAATGGCGTTCTGATCTCATGTGTGATCTGTGTAAAAAACTCGATTTTCGCTTCATAAAGTTCTCGTTCCTTCTGGTTTTGCAATTGCTCCAGCTTCCTCTTGTTCCGTTGTTTTATCTTACGATAAAAATAAAGGACAAGCACATAGAATCCTGCAGTGAAAACTAAAATGTAAACAATATAAGCCCAAATACTTAGCCAAAAGGGCGGGGAAATCCGAATGACGAGTTTCTTTGGTATTTCATTCCAGACTCCGCTACTGTTGGCTGCCTTTACCAGAAAGGTGTAGGTGCCGGGCGACAGTTTTGTGTAAAAAACCCGTCTATTTTCTTTTAGATAGGTAAAATCCTGATCTATACCTTCCAGTTTATAAGCATATTCCGCTGTCTCATAGTCGGTATAAACTAAAGCGGCAAAATCAATACTAAAAGTAGATTGGTCGTAAGCCAGTTTTAGTTCCTCTGTAAATGTAATGGATTGATTTAGAGGTGAACCATCAGCATTGATTTTCAGATCTTGATTAAACACCTGAAATCCAGTGATCTGAACGGCAGGTACAACGGTATTCTTTTTGAATTCCGCAGGATTAAAAGCGATCAAGCCGTTGACACTACCAAAGTACAGCTCCCCTGATTCGTCCCTAAATGAGGAGTTATAGTTAAACTGATCATTTAAAAGTCCATTGGCCTTCGTGTAAGTTCTCACTTGGCCGGTATTTGGATTGAAGCAAGAGAGACCTTTGGCTGTGCTGATCCAAAAGTTATGCTGTCTGTCTTCCTCGATACGGTAAAAAATATCACTGGGAAAACCATCCTTAACGCCATAACGCTTAAATATCCCCTTTTTTACATCCAGTCTATTAAGACCATATTCCGTTGCCACCCAATGTGTCTGATCTTCAGAGATAAAGATATGGTTAATGAAATCGTTACTTAAGCTACTCGACACAGTGGTGTCATGTTTATATACTCCCTTTTTCCCTGTAGCCGGATTATAGAAGAACAAACCTTGCCTGATCCCTCCCACCCAAATGGTTCCACTTTCATCCTCAGAAATATTGACAACGAAGAGATTGGAGGGTATGTTCTTTTCCAATGAAAAATCATCACTGGAGGGGTTGTATCGATAAAGTCCAGACGCAGTACCTACCAGAATCTGGCCCGAGCGCGTGCGGTATAAGCACTCAATAAAATTACTGCCAAGGGCTCCGGCTTGCGAGCCTCCGTTGTAATGCCGGATGACTTTACCCGTAGGAATATCCAATACATCCAGTCCCTGTTCAAAGGTGCCAACCCAGAGTTCATTTTTCATGGCCATTAACGCATGGATATTCGTGTGTGAAATATGCGCACTGGAGCCATCGGGTGCATAGGTTACGACCTGCGTTTGTCCTGCAGGCAGCTTGTTCAAACCTGCGTCCTCAGTGCCGATCCACAAATTGCCGTACTGATCTTTACAAATCTCCCGGACTGCATCACCACTTAATGATTTCGACTTTCCACTACCCTGAGAAAAAAACTTGTCAAATGAGGTAAATGGATTAGGATAATAATCTACGCCTCCGAAATATGTACCGACCCACATTCCTCCCTCCCGGTCTTTTGCCAAAGCATAAACTGCATTATCTGAAATGGCATATGGATCGCTAAAACTCTTCTTCAGGTTCGTATATTTCCCAGTGCCCAGGTTATAAATGAATATTCCTGATTCTGTTGCAATCCAATATTCATCTTCTTTGTAATGAAGGAAGTTTTTCACAAAAATGCTCGTTTGATCCAGATTGCGACTGAGTATATCTTTGTAACTTAAATTATTTATATCAAACAATTTAACCCCCTGATGTGAAGTTCCTATTAATATAGAATTGGATTGTGTGGCGTAGATCCGGTCTATCCAGTAAGAACTTACTTTTGGAGACTTGGCAAATACATCGAAACCAACAAAAGTGTTGTTTGATTGATCATAACGCATCAGCTTACCCGACCTTGATGAAGCCCATAATCCTCCTTTTTTATCGAAACACAGAGAGGTTGCGTCAAAGTCCTGTCTATCACTTAAAGCATGAATCTTTTTTTTGTCCTGATCATATCTGTAGATCACAAAATTCGCTATAAATACTACACTACCTTTCCCATCACTCTGCACATTCCATACCGACCTGTTCGCAGTTCCCCCAACTGGATCAAATACTTCTGTGGTATCTCTATACTGAAACAGGCCACTTGAAGTTCCAATCCATAACCTCCCCCGTGTATCTTCTGCAATAGACCTAATCACGTTATTGCCAATCGACTTCCTATCAGCCGCGTCATTCCTGAAAATCTTAAAATTGTAACCATCAAACCTATTCAATCCATTCTTCGTACCAAACCACAGAAAGCCCTTAGTGTCCTGCAAAATGCAGAACACGGAACTGTACGACAAACCCTGTTCTACCTGATAATGCCTGAAATGATAAGGTTGTGCTTTTACAAACAGCGTGAAAGCAAACTGGAAGATGAATACAATTGCTAAGCGCTTCAATTTATGTCCCGGTATTTATAATGGTATTTCAAATTTGAGACAAATTGCATAAAATTTGAGACTTTTTTCAAGAGCTAAAGCCTTTTATTTGAATAATCGTTAAGGGGCAGGCAATTAAACTGTCGTACGAAATGTTTAACCACAATAAACCAAGTATTCAATTTTATGAAACTAAAGACTTATTTAGTCGGACTATTACTTTCACAATCCGTGATAGTCTCTGCTCAAACCTGGAAACCAGTACCTGGCAAAATTGCGTCGCCCTGGGCTGAAAAGGTAGATCCTGCGAAAACCCTTCCTGAGTATCCCCGTCCTCAAATGGCGAGAAGCAACAATTGGAAAAACCTCAATGGATTATGGAGTTATGCATTAACTGCTAAGGACGCCACTGCGCCAAAAACCTATAAAGGTAAAATCCTTGTACCTTTTGCGATTGAATCTTCCCTATCTGGAGTAGGAAAAACGGTAGGTAAAGACAGCCTGCTCTGGTACCAAACTACATTTAGTGTTCCTTCTAATGTAAAAAACAACATCATTCTGCATTTTGGCGCTGTAGACTGGAGATCAGAAATTTATTTGAATGGCAAAAAAGTAGGCACCCATGAAGGTGGATTTGATCCTTTCCATTTTGACATTACAGCCTATGTGAAAAAGGGTGGGAAGCAGGAACTTACGGTAAGTGTATGGGATCCAACAGATCAAGGCCCTCAACCTAGAGGGAAACAACAGATCAAACCAGAAGGTATCTGGTATACACCTGTAACGGGTATCTGGCAAACTGTATGGATAGAGGGGGTACCTAAAACCCACATCGTAGCAACGAAGCAAACTCCCAATATCGATACAAAAACCTTAAATGTTTCAGCAAATGTAGAAGGAAGCCAGGCTGGCGACAAAGTAAGATATACTGCTTTCGATGGTAAAACCAAAGTTGCCGAACAAGAAGTAGAAGCAGGTACGGCAACAGAACTTGCAATTGCCAATCCGAAATTATGGTCGACAAACACTCCCTTCCTGTACGACCTGAAAGTAGCAATCCTTCGTAATGGCAAAGTTATCGACGAGGTGAATAGCTATTTTGCGATGCGGAAATCGTCATTAGGCCCTGATAAAGAAGGTACACAACGCATGTTGCTCAATAATGAGTTTGTATTTCAATACGGCCCTTTGGATCAGGGATGGTGGCCAGATGGTCTATATACAGCCCCAACCTATGAAGCAATGGTTTTTGACATCATCAAAACCAAGGAAATGGGTTTTAATATGATCAGGAAACACATCAAAGTAGAACCTGCAACCTGGTACTATGAATGTGATAAACGCGGTATACTCGTATGGCAGGACATGCCGAGCGGCGATCTGGGCAATCAATGGGAACCAAACCTGGGAACCATGGGAGGTACAGACAAAAACCGTACTCCTGAGTCTGAAGCCATGTATAAAAAAGAATGGAATAAGATCATGGACGACCTTCATAACTTCCCGAGCATCGTGGTATGGACACCGTTCAACGAGGCATGGGGTCAGTTCAAAACTAAAGAGATTGCAGAATGGACAAAGCAAAAAGATCCTTCACGTCTTGTAAACAGTGCGAGTGGTGGTAATCACGTGGTCACTGGCGACATTGTCGATTTGCACCACTATCCGGATCCGAGAATGCCAAGACCCGACCTATTTGGTCCTACCCATGCTGTAGTTTTGGGTGAGTACGGCGGGCTGGGACTACCAGTAGCGGGACACAATTGGTTGGAAAAAAACAACTGGGGTTACCAGAGTTTCAAAACTGCCGATGAGTTGTTCGAAAAATATGCTTCATTCCTGGTCACCATCGAAGGACAGATCAAAAAGGGCCTTTCAGCAGCAGTATATACGCAGACGACAGATGTAGAGAACGAGACTAATGGCCTAATGACCTACGATAGAAAAGTGATTAAAGTCCCAGCTGAAAAACTGAAGCAGATCACAGATAAGCTATATAACAAATCGCTGGTCGAAATGAAATAATCAAATTTCACTGCGATTTGATCTCAAAATATAAAGGACTGGTATCGATTAAAATACCAGTCTTTTTTTTGATAAAAAACAGTAATTTTCCGATGCATATATTTCATACATTTGGCGCATCATTTCAATAGCCATGGGCCATCATAAAAACATTCAAAAATTAAGTGCAGCAGGTTTATTAATCAGTCTTGGAATTATCTATGGTGACATCGGAACTTCACCACTATATGTCTTTAAGGCCATCATTGGCGAGAGACTTATTACGGCTGACCTTATCCTTGGTGGACTTTCCTGTATTTTTTGGACACTGACCCTACAGACGACCATCAAATACGTCGTCATTACCCTTCAGGCCGACAATAAGGGTGAAGGTGGTATCTTCTCGCTGTATTCTCTGGTTAAGCGCAAGGCCAAATGGCTGATTATACCAGCTATGATTGGTGGGGCTGCCCTACTGGCAGATGGAATTATGACACCTGCGGTAACCGTATCGGCAGCAATAGAAGGGCTAAGTCTGATTTACAGCGATTTACCAACGGTACCTATTGTCATTACTATCATCACCTTATTGTTTATTTTGCAGCAATTCGGCACTTCCCTGGTTGGCAAAGCCTTTGGCCCCATCATGTGGCTCTGGTTTACCATGATTGCGGTTTTGGGCTTTGCTTATATTTTAGAATTGCCTGAAATACTAAAAGCAATTAATCCGTACTATGCATATCACATTCTGAGCACCAATCCGGAAGCTTTCCTGATCATCGGTGCTGTATTCCTCTGTACTACCGGAGCAGAAGCCTTATACTCAGACCTTGGACATTGTGGTCGTGCCAACATTAGAATCAGTTGGATTTATGTTAAGATCTGTCTGATACTGAATTATATGGGACAGGGAGTATGGCTCTGGAAATTGCAGGGTACTAAGCTCGGTGATGTAAATCCTTTTTATCACCTCATGCCAGATTGGTTCCTGATCTACGGAATTGCAATTGCCACTGTAGCTGCCACCATCGCCAGTCAGGCCCTAATCTCTGGCTCATTTACTTTAATCGCGGAAGCCGTAAGGCTCAATTTATGGCCGAAGGTGAAAATCAATTATCCAAGCGAGCAAAAAGGGCAGCTCTATGTGCCTTCTATGAACTGGATCTTATGGGCGGGTTGTATAGTGGTTGTACTTATCTTTGAGAAATCAGTGAATATGGAGGCAGCATACGGTCTTTCAATCACTGTAGCAATGCTCATGACCACCATATTGGTATCGGTCTTCCTCATGCGGAAAAAAGTGCCCATGTATTTCATCATTATTTTTCTCAGCATCTATGGCGTGATTGAGCTGACTTTCCTGGCTGGCAACGCTGCAAAAATCTTACATGGTGGCTGGTTTACACTGATTCTTGGAATGACCTTGTTTTCTGTCATGTGGGCCTGGTCTAATGGGCGTCGCATTCGAAACAGGTATATGAAGTTTGTAGATATTGAAGAATTCTATCCAGTGATCAGGAACATTAGTGCAGACGAATCGATTGCAAAATATTCATCTAATCTGGTTTACTTAACCAGCGCAAATTTCAATACGGAGATTGAATCATCAGTAATTTATTCTATTATACAAAAGCATCCTAAAAGAGCGGACGTGTATTGGCTGCTACACGTAGATGTGACTGACGAACCTTACACCATGGAATACGAAGTAGATCACATGATCCCTGGAAAGTTGATTCGCATTGATTTCAGACTCGGGTTCCGTGTAGAACAACGCGTAAACGTGCTCTTCAGAAAAGTAGTAGAGGAAATGGTTGCTGCTGGTGAACTAGACATCACCAGCAAATATGAATCGCTGAAAGCGTTAAAAATACCTGGCGATTTTCGATTTGTGGTCCTGGAGAAAATTCTATCCAACTCCAATAGCCTGAAATTCATTGAACGCATTACCATGGCTTATCATAAAATCCTGAAGCATTTAAGTATTTCTGAACGACGTGGATTTGGCTTAGACTCGAGTTTTGTAACAATAGAGCAAGTTCCTTTAATCGTAGATATCCCAGATCCGATCCACTTGAAAAGGATCAAATAATTTTTTTCATTTTTATTTAGCGTAATAAAAAGAAAATTCTATCTTTGCACCCTCTTCAAACAAGAAGACGATTCCGTAGCTCAGCTGGTAGAGCATTACACTTTTAATGTAGTGGTCCTGGGTTCGAATCCCAGCGGGATCACAAGAAAAAGCCTCAGAAATATCTGAGGCTTTTTTATTTAAGTACAATACATTAAGTTTTTTAGTTGATCATAAATAGAAAACAGCGCGGTTATTCTAATATCAATTCAGCTAAGGCTGCCTTCGTAAAACCTTTCAGTTCGTCTGTACGTCCAGCCCTAATTTTTTCTACCCAATACGGATCGGCCAATAAAGGACGACCAACTGCTACCAGATCAAAATCACCACGATCCATTCTACGCATCAACTCATCTAGAGAACTAGGCTCGGAACCCTCTCCTGCGAATGCTGCCAGAAATTCTCCACTCAGACCTACCGAACCAACAGTGATGGTCGCTTTACCAGTTATTTTTTTAGCCCAACCCGCAAAGTTGAGGTCGGAGCCTTCAAACTCCGGTTCCCAGAACCTGCGTTGCGAACAATGAAAGATATCTACACCCGCATCAGACAATGGATTGAGCCATGCTTCTAGTTCGGCAGGGGTTTTGGCCATTTGGCTGTTGTAAGCAGAAGGTTTCCACTGCGATAAACGAATGATCAGAGCGAAATCCTCGCCCAGCTGCCTCCGCACCTCCTTAATCACCTCAATAGCAAATCGACTGCGTTCGGCAAGTGTTCTGCCTCCGTATCCATCTGTGCGTTGATTGGTTCCTTCCCAAAAGAACTGATCAATTAAATAACCATGCGCACCATGCAACTCCACACTATCAAAGCCCAAACGTTTTGCATCAGCCGCTGCTTTTCCATAGGCCAAAATCGTATCTTCGATATCCTTCTCAGTCATGGTACTACCATTATTAAAATCAGGCCGGTTCAATCCGGATGGTCCTTCAAAGGGCTTTGAGGGCACCCAACCTGAATGATGGTTATCCATGACTCCCATATGCCAGATTTGGGGCGCCATACTTCCGCCTGCATTATGTACACCATCAATTACCTTCTTCCAACCAGATAAAGAACGCTCTCCATAAAAATGAGGAATATTTGGATCGTTGGAAGAAGGTTCCCTGTCGATAACTGTACCTTCGGACAGGATCAATCCTACGCCTCCCTCAGCCCTCTTCTGATAATAAGCGGCTACAGCATCGGTAGGAACACCTTCTGGTGAAAAAGAACGGGTCATAGGTGCCATTACAATCCTGTTTTTTATGTTTAATGATTTCAGGCTAAAAGGCCTGAACAAGCTGTCTGTATTCATAATCTTATTGTTGTTTCTTAAATCTCTGACTGGACCATTTTGCTCAATAGCTCAAAAGTCTCTTCATTTCTCTGATAATACGTCCATTGACCCACCCGGGTCGACTTTAGTAATCCTGCACGTTGCAATACCGATAAATATTCAGAAACCGTAGATTGCGTCAGTCCGGCTTTCACTTGAATCTGCCCCACACATACCCCATTATCATAACCTGCATGCTCCTTTTGTTCGGGAAAGTTAGCTTCAGGTTCTTTGAGCCAATTCAGGATTTGCAACCTGGTCTTGTTAGACAGTGCTTTGAAAATTTCAACTTGATCCATACAGCAAAGATATATCGGAAATTCCCGATATACCAATAAATACAACATTGATGACATAAAATTGATATAATGAGTTCAAATGCTAAACTTTTTTTGGCTTGAATTATGTGTAATGCCTACAAAAGTATATTCAACCCATATTTAGTCAATTATGAAAAAACAATTTACATTCTGCTCAATACTGATGATGTCAGTTTTCAGCATTGCAGCTTGCAACACTGAATCAAAAAAAGAGGTTGAAAGAGAAGATAGTACTTCTTTGAATAAACCGGGGATAGTAGTCTCCGCAGGAACCGAAAACTCTGATACTGGCAAAGTCGCCTTTGACATCGCTAAAATACCTGTTACCAGTAAAGAAATCGGTAGTTTCCCTTACCTCAGTGCGCCAGTCGAATACAAATTCAACGATATCTCCAGAAGTGATTTAAAAACGGTACATTTTGCTGTCGATGGTAAGTTGATTCCCCTGGAGGGAAAGACCTACAGTTCGAACATTTATAAAATTCAGGAAAGCGAAAGTCCGTTTAACATGCAGGTCGTACAACGTGCATACCATAATGCAATCACGGATTTTGGGGGAGTACAGGTTTCGACAATGCTGCTTCCCGGTCAAATTGAAAAGATTGGTAAAAAAATATTAGAAGATGAAGGTGACCATGCCTATACCATCATTGGGGCTAATGATTATACCCTCAAACATGTCAATACCTATGTGATCAGAACCACCAAAACGGAAGTTTGGATAGAATTGAGTTTTTATCAAAACGGAGGTTATATCTATATCTTAGAAAAGTAGAAATTTTATCTTTGTAGACATTTCTGCGAAAGTAGGTAAGAAAAACAAATGACATGAAAAGGATCACTGTATTTTGCGGTTCCAGTTTTGGGACTGAAGATATCTTTAGAGAACAAGCCTATTTATTGGGCAAAACTTTAGCGAAGAAGAAAATAGGATTGATATATGGTGGAGCAAGAGTGGGTCTAATGGGCGCACTGGCTGACGGAGCAATGCAAAATCAAGGTGAAGTTATCGGTGTACTGCCCAATTTTCTTAAAGGAAAGGAAATCGCACACGAACACCTGACGGAACTGATCCTGGTGGAGACTATGCATGAGCGAAAAACCAAAATGAACGATCTGTCCGATGGTGTGATTGCTTTGCCTGGCGGCTTTGGTACTTTAGAGGAACTGTTTGAGATGCTAACCTGGGCACAACTGGGTTTGCACAAAAAACCCATTGCGATTTTAAATATCAATGGATTTTATGATGAATTGTTCAAACTCACCCAAACGATGGTCGAAAAGGGTTTGTTGAAAGATATCAATCAACAAATGTTACTAGTCAGCGACGATATTTTTGATCTATTGGATAAAATGTACAATTATCAGCCTCCAACAGTTGGAAAATGGATTACAAAAGAAGAGGTTTAAGACAAGCTTAACATAAAAAAGGCTTTCTGGAATTCCCAGAAAGCCTTTTTTATCAATTGATCAGCGATCAATTAGTTGATGATCTTAGCCGCATCACGCAACGCTTTGATCTTATCATGTGCCGATTTGATTTCTTCGGCCTGAGCGCTGACGGTTGACAGTGCTTCACCACTTAACTCACCTTGCTCTAAAGCCAATTTATAAGCCGCTTTGATGGCATCCTCTCCACGCTCAGCTTCTGAAAGAATACTTTCACGGTCACTGCCGCCAAACAATGCTTTTACATCAATCCAGGCACGGTGTAGTGTACCTGCTACGCTGTTTCCGGTTTCTATTTCCTCCCCATAACTAGCTACTATAGCAGTCAGTTCCTGGCTAAATTTACGGCTCTGTGCACTGTATTCCTGAAAAAGTACTTTAAGGTCGACATTCTCATCTTTGATATCTGCAATTGCTTTCTCAAACCCCGCAATGCGGTCATTATTGATTTCTGTAAGATCGTTTAAAACGGATAGTGATTTTTCTATTGTGCTCATAGTAGTTGTTTTTGAGTAAGTACAACAAAGGCTTAGCGATAGGGTTTTAAAAAAAACATTTAAACTTCTTTTTCCAGCTCCAGGCGCTCCCTCGCTGCTTTTATTTCCGCTAAACCTGCTGCGATTCCTGCTCTTTGTCTTTTAAGAAGATTGAGGTGATCCGCATGGTTGGCATAATCTGCAATGCATAAATCGAATTTTTCTATAGCAGCCTTTTCTCCTGTCTCAATTGTTTCCAATACAGCAATATATTCGTGACTACTCAAAGCCTGCTTGATATCTATCCATGTACGGTGTAAGGCACCTAAGATACCTCCGCCTTCATTTTCTGAATTACCGCCGTGTGCTTCAATATGTGTTTTTAATTCCTCTGCATATTCTTCACGCTGCTCATTGTACTTCATAAAAAGGGCACTAAGTTCGTCACTCTGTGTAGTCTGCGCGGCGTAGAGATAGCCTTCTTTTCCGTCATTTAAAATATTGACCAATCCTTGAAGGTCGCTGATTAACGCTGTGTTTGCTTCCATATTTGTAATGTTTACATTTGATAACGTCCTGCCGTTAGAAAGGTTTGAATGAATTTTATTGTACTTTTGTTCAGTCAATGAGCACAAAGCACCTAACCGATTATACTTTATTCTGCCCTTTCCAAAAGCAGCAGACCTTTGACGTTTTAAATGTGTCGAGTTTAGAAGCAATAACTGACCCTCATCCGCTCTGCCTGCTTGCGGCCGAAGAACTGCAGTTACATTTAAAAGATCAGCAGAGTTGGAATCACAATTTCGGCCTGACCGCAGGTTCAGAAGGCGCTATTATCGGAAAAATGTTTGGAATACTAGTTGTAAAAACTAATGAAGGGGAATTAGGCTATCTGTCAGCATTTTCAGGTAAGCTAGCAGGTAGCAACCATCATCCGCGGTTTGTCCCCCCGGTATTCGATACACTTAAAACCGGTGATTTCTTGAATCTTGGAATGCTTGAATTGAGTCAAATGTCGAAAAATATTGCAGTATTGCAGCTGAATGAAGAAAATTGCCGGCATGAAATTGCAGTGCTAAAGGCCAAAAGAAAAGCCAGATCTAATACCTTACAACAGCAAATATTTGAGCAATACCATTTCCTGAATTCAAAAGGTGAAAGCAAAAGTTTGAATGAGCTGTTTGAAAAAGCAGGATATCGACAACCGCCGGCGGGTGCTGGCGAATGCGCTGGTCCCAAACTCCTACAATATGCTTTTCAAAAAAAAATGAAAGCCCTGGCAATGGCAGAATTCTGGTGGGGACAATCTCCTAAATCCACAGGCTGGAAACACGGGGAGTTTTATGCCCCATGCCGGGAAAAATGCGTACCGATACTGGCACACATGCTCAGTTGAAATTTAAAGCTACCAGCCGAAGCTCAATTTCGTCATAAAGTAGTTTCCTTTGAAACTCGTACTTAAATCATCTCCGAGGTCATAATTCGTTACGTGATATTGAACTTTTAATCTGAGAAATGCATTTTTTGTCACAAAAACACGTATACTGATTCCTGGGCTGACATATAAACTACCTTGATCCACATCATCTTTACCCTCCCTGGGATTAAAATAAGTAGTTTGCCCATAACCCAGACCAGACAATGCTTCTAATGACAGTCGATTAACTGCATATAACTGACGACTGTATTCGAGCCCAATTTGCGCCCCACTATACCATTTACTGCTTACTACACCATTTCTATATTTCAAATTTAATGTCTCTGTTTCGGCAGTATTCCCATAGATGTCAAATGTAAAAGCGTAAGCATTCTTTTCATTGATGTATTCGAAAAACATCCCTCCCATAAAAGGACTGCCCAGAACCTTATTATCTGAGTCTCCAGCCCAGGTGCCAGCATTAAAACCGAAATACACCCCATTTCTATCGAATGTAGATTTTTCCTGCGCGCAGACAGATAGTACAGAAAAGAGTAAGGGACACAGTATGGAAAGCGTTTTAATTATCATCTACTCTACCCCGCTCACATTCATCGCAATACTATATACTGCATCTTTTGCGGTAATGAATAGTTTGCCTTTGTCCCTTCCCCAAAAACAAACATTACTCGCACCTTTAGGCACTTTGATCAGCCCCAAAAGCTGTCCCTTAGGATTATAAATATGTACACCGTCATTTCCGGTCAGGTAAATATTACCTGAAGCATCAATCGTCATCCCATCAGAACCCCGCTTGATCAGCAGTTCCTTGTCCTTTAACGTCCCCCCCTTGCCAATCGTGTACTTGTAAGTCTTGCCTGCTGCGATGTCAGAGATAAATAGGTGCCTGCCATCTGCACTACCGACTATGCCATTGGGTTGTTTAAGACTGTCGGCTACCAAAATGGCTTTTTTACTTCCTTTTGGCAAGTAATACGTATCTTGCGAGGTAAGATCAGGTTTAGTACGCGTCCAGTAAGGCCGTTGGTAATAGGGATCCGTGAGGTAGATACCCCCTTTGGCATCAATCCATAGGTCGTTCGGGCCGTTAAATTGTTTGCCGTTCAGGTTATCTAAAAGAATATTTACTTTCCCTGATCTATTTACCGACCATATCTGTCCATTCTCATCGGCACAGAGGATCAGGTTGCCTTTTTTATCAAAATAAGTACCATTGGCGCGACCAGTTTTTTCCATAAAAACAGTCATTTTACCATCAGTACTGTATTTCCATACTTTGTCATTGGGTTGATCTGTAAAAAATACATTTCCATCACGGTCAGGTGAACACCCTTCTGTAAAGCTAAAACCGGCACCGACCCTTTTGAGGCTATCCTGAACAAATAAATTGGCATTTTCCTGTGCACTTAAACTTAAACCGACAAATAGCAGTGAGCCAGTCATAAAACCGAAAAGCGGAATTCGCATATTGATATTCTTCTAATTAATGAAGACCCAATATAGTTATTTATTTTCAGCTACCTTATCTGGCATTCCAGGAAGTTTAATCCCTGAATTCTTCAAATTGTCCAGCAACTTCTCCTGAAATGCCAGTTTAGCATCTGCAAAGCCATGTGAAGGAAGCCAGATATTGATCAGCACCTTATAGCCGCTTTCCTCCAGCATAGAAATCCCTATCCTTTTTTCGGGAGTTTTAAGGATGTCTTTAGATTCCTCGATGGTCTGTTCTATCACTTTTTTCAGCAGCTGAAGGTCGACACCATAATTGAATTTCATTTCTATATCCAGTCTCCTGCTACCTATGGCACTGATGTTTATAATCACTTCATTTGATAGCTTACTGTTGGGAATGATAACCTTGCGGTTATCAAATGTGGTAACTGTAGTGAAAAAAATCTGTATCGCAGTAACCGTTCCCTCCTGTCCTTGTGCAATAATGTTATCCGATACTTTAAAGGGTTTTAACAATAAGATCAGTACACCGCTGGCAAAGTTCTGCATGGTACCCGACAGCGCCAAACCAGCTGCAACCCCTATAGCTCCAATTAAGGCTGCAAAAATGGTAAGTCCAATCCCAAGTATCTGCATAACGAAGACAATAAGCAACACCCTCAAAACAATGACAGATACACTTAGGAAGAACGGTTTCAGGGAGCTATTTACTTTTTTGTTATGCAATCTCCCTTCCATCCATTTTGAAAAAATCTTTATGAGCCAGAGTCCGACGACCAGCACGAGTATACCCAAGAGCACTGATGGGCCTTTCTCTATTAGCCAGTCATAAAACTTATCGTAAAAATTATCCGCTTTTTCTGCTACTTTAACCTGTTTCATAGCTATTCCAATGATTTCAGTATTTTATTTATTACCTATAAAAATCAACAATAGTTAGCTGGTTAAGGTTTTCAATCTGACGGATAATTTTTAACTTAGGCTATTATCTACTTCTGAAATCACAAAATATGTCTAGTGTTAAACCTGCCCCAAATACTTACCTGCACTACCTGGAAGATGGCGGTGAAATGGGTGAACTGACGCGCTACTATGATTGGTCAAAAAGCGTATTGGGAAGTCCAGAGAATTGGCCGCAAAGCTTGTTAACTACAGTAGGTATCGTTCTGAAGTCGAAATTTCCGATGTTCCTCTGGTGGGGAGGAGAGCTTATCCAGTTTTATAATGACGCTTACAGGCCAAGCCTGGGAAATGGCGGCAAACACCCTGAAGCACTTGGACAACCTGCTGCGGATTGCTGGCCGGAAATATGGCCGGTGATCAAACCGCTGATCGACCAGGTGATGTCGGGCGGAGAATCTGTATGGAGCAAAGATCAATTGATCCCCATTTATAGAAATGGGCAAATGGAAGATGTATACTGGACCTTTGGCTACAGCAGGGTGAACAATGAAGATGGTAAAGCTGGTGGCGTCCTGGTGATTTGTAATGAAACCACAAATGAAGTAAAGACCTACCAGGAAATTGTTCAAACGAAAAACGAACTGGAATTTGCAATAGAAGCTGCGGAATTGGGGACTTGGGACCTTAATCCTGCAACCAATAAATTCATTGGTAATGATACGTTGAAAACATGGTTCGGATTGCCAACTGATGCTGAAATTGAATTGCACAGTGCTATTGAAGTAATATTGGACGCAGACAGACAGCGTGTAACCAATGCCATAGAAAAAGCTATGGATTACCAAACCGGCGGATCATACGACATTTCTTATACCATCATTAACCCATTAAACCCTGCGCCAAGGATGGTAAGAGCCAAAGGAAAGGCACTTTTCAATGACAATAAACAGGCGATTCGATTCAGTGGGATTTTACAGGACATTACCCAGGAAAAAATGGCTGCTCAAAAAGTCGAAGAAAGCAACATCAGATTGGAAAGGGCATATGAACAAACCAGCCTGTCAAAACAAGCGGCCCAACTAGGAACTTTCGATATGGATCTGGAAAAGGGCACTTTGGAATGGGATGAGCGCTGCAGGCTACTCTTTGGAATCAGCCACAAAGATACCGTTTCTTATGAGCGCGACTTTGTCAATGGCCTTCATCCGGAGGACCGAAAAAGGATATTAGAAGAAATCGAAAAAGTGTTTATCAAATCAGTCAGTAATGGCAATTACGATGTCGAATACAGAACAGTTGGTGCCGAAGATCAGGTTTTGCGTTGGGTAAAGGCCAGAGGAAAAGCATATTTCAACAATAATGATAAACCCACACGCTTTATTGGATCGGTGCTGGATATTACTGAACAGAAACTAAATGAGCTCCGCAAAAATGACTTCATTGCCATGGTCAGTCATGAACTTAAAACCCCGCTTACTTCTCTCAAGGCTTATGTACAACTACTCATTCCCCGACTCCGTAAAAATGGTGATGATTTTACAGTTGAGATTCTAGGGAAATCAGACCTGCAGATTAAAAAGATGACGGAAATGATCAACGGCTTTCTGAACATCTCCCGTTTAGATGCTGGTAAGATCCATCTGGATAAAACAGACTTCCTGCTTAACGACCTCATTAAGGAATGCCTGGAGAATTTCGCGTTGACAGTCAGCACCCACCACCTCTATTTTTTACCCTATGAAGAATTAAGGGTAAATGCAGATTATGAAAAGGTCGGCCAGGTGATCAATAATCTGCTGAGCAATGCAGTGAAATATTCGCCAAGGGGAAAGTTAATAGAAATCAGTTGCCGTCAGGAAGGCAAAATGGCTATAGTCAGTGTAAAAGATGAAGGTATGGGAATAAAACCGCAGGATATCGGAAAACTTTTCGAACGCTTTTATCGCGTTGAAAGCAAGCATACGCTGGCGATATCCGGTTTCGGCATCGGTCTTTACCTCTGCTCAGAAATCATACAGATCCATGAGGGTAAAATATGGATCGAAAGCGAAAAAGGAAAAGGTTCTACTTTTTATTTTAGTCTTCCTTTGGCCAACTAGTCTCCTGGTTCTTCCTTTTTTACAGCCACAGCTTTTTTAATCCGGTGGAGATGCACTGCTGCATCTATAGAGTGGGAAGTGTGAATATCGGTATCCGACTCTGCGATATCCGCCAATTTCTGATAATACTTGTGCAATACATCCAGTTCCGCCTCCGTAAGGTCTTCAATGTCGACCATCCTGTTACTCGCATGTTTACTTGCTGCGATCAGTTCATTCAATTTCAATTGTATCGCTTTCGAATCTTTATTTTGCGATTTTTGAATCAGGAAGACCATTAAAAAAGTGATAATCGTTGTTCCTGTATTGATGACCAATTGCCAGGTATCCGAATAATTAAATAAGGGTCCCGTAACGATCCAAATGATTACAATTAAAAATGCGACACCGAAAGCAACAGGACTTCCTGTCCAGTTGGTGATGTCAGTAGATATCTTCTCAAAAAAATTGTGTGACTTACCTTTCATATCCTATATATTTCGAGCTTTAATATAACATTATTAGTGATCATTTGATAGCTTGCTAACAAAATGCCGCTAAAGCTGTTTATCTCTAAAACAAATCGCTATGGATAGTCCCTTTTACTGGATTTTTATATTGGCCATTCCTGTAGCCTGCATTGCCTGGACAGTAACGAAAGAAGAAGTATTCAGGGAGGCACGGGAATTTTGCGTATCAAGATCTAAAGGCTGTAAGACTTTGGCTCAAAGAAAATTTTTTTATTTATTTACGTGTGAATATTGCTTCAGTCATTATGTAACTATCCTGATGTTGATTATTACCAAATATACTTTGTTATATCCCGACTGGCGCGGCTATCTGATTGCAGGCTTTTCACTGGTATGGATTGCCAATGTATATATGAGTTTATACAATCTGATCCGCATAGATTTGAAAAAAGGGAAAATCATAGCAGAAAAAGAGCAACAGGAGCTAGACGCTAAGGGGTAATTAATTGTGGCTGCTGTTTTCCATGATTTCTAATTTTACCCTTGCAACAAACCGTTCATTCAAAAGTTTGCTTTAGCCATAGATATGTCAAATACTGAAAAGCCTGCTTGCTTATCAGTTTTTAGTACTTACTTTTGACCATACCAAACATAAAGTCAGAAATTATGAAAACCATCTTAGCTCTCTTTGCATTTACCCTTACACTTAGCGCGTGTAATTCTAGTGAAAAAATTCAGTTAAGGGCGCCACAAACGGAAACAGCAGAAACAAAAACTACTGCATCCTCAGATACGGTAAAACTAGACAGCACAGCTAGTAATTCTTTGAAGAATTAACCCATTAGCTCTTTCATCAACTGTTCGAAAGCTGTTTTTAATTCAGCAAGTTCCTCCTCTACTTTAGCCAATCTAGACTCCAATTCAGTTGCAGGTTTACTGTAGTGCTCATCTGTCACTTCATCCTGTGTAAGATCTGGTATTCCGCTTAACAAGTGGGTATACCGTGTTTCTTTTTGTCCTGCGCGTTTTGGTAATTGCAGTACATAAGGCATTTCAGGATCTGAAAGCCGTTCTAAAACGCTTTGTACCTCTTCAAGTGATTCAAATTCATACAACCTGCCGGAATTGGTATTCAATTCTCCCGGAGTCTGGGATCCCCTAAGCATCAACAGACACAAAATAGCCACTTCCTGTGGTGTCACCGGAAAAACGATTGCGAAATTGTGTTTGTATTTAATAGCTCTGCTGGAACCACCCGTTGCTGTTGAGATCAATCCTTTTCTCTTGAGAATATCCAGCGTTAGTGTAACGGTTTGCTCGTCATATTGTACCACTGGCTTACGCGAAGTTTTCTGATTGCAGGCAGCTGTGATAGAATTAATTGTCATCGGATAATATTCCGGTGTAGTCTTTGATTTTTCCATCAAAACACCTAATACACGGAGTTCTTCCGCATTTAGTACAGGTAAAGTCTTTGCTTGATCCATGCTGTTTTAGGAATTGGAAAGGATTTGGTTGATCTGATTCAGTTCTGTTTCAGTAAAATGGATATTGTCCAGGCATTTAAGTGAGTCAGCCAGTTGTTCTGGTTTACTCGCACCAACCAATACCGACGTGATCCGCTCATCCCTCAATATCCATGACAAGGCCATATGCGCCAGTTTCTGCCCCCTTGCAGCAGCCATTTCATTTAGTGCCTGCAATTGCAATACCCTTTCGGAGGTAATCTGTTCTTTTTTTAGGAAACCATGTGATTTCGCCGCCCTGGAATCATCCGGAATACCCTTCAGGTATTTATCAGTAAGCATACCCTGCGCCAATGGAGAAAATGGAATACAGCCTACCCCCTCGTTTCCCAGCAGATCCAATAGCCCATCTTCTACCCAGCGTTCATACATGGAATATTTAGGCTGATGAATTAAGCAAGGTGTCCCCAACTCTTTTAAGATGCTGATTGCTTTTGCAGCTTCTTCTGGCCTATAGTTAGAAATCCCTACATATAATGCTTTACCCTGACGAACGATCAGGTCGAGTGCCGCCATAGTTTCTTCTAAAGGCGTTTCCGGATCTGGTCGATGGTGATAAAAAATATCTACGTATTCTAGCTCCATCCTTTTCAGACTTTGATCCAGACTTGATATGAGGTACTTTTTGGAACCCCAGTCCCCATAGGGACCATCCCACATGGTGTAACCTGCTTTGCTGGAAATGATCATTTCATCGCGATAGCCACTGAAGTCGCGTTTCAGGAGTTTACCAAAATTCTCCTCCGCCGATCCTGGAGGCGGACCATAGTTATTTGCAAGGTCAAAATGTGTAATCCCACTGTCGAAGGCCAGCTTAAGAATGTTTGCCGAGTTTTCAAGCTGGTCTACATGACCGAAATTATGCCATAGCCCAAGGGAAACAGCAGGAAGTTTAATTCCACTGTTACCGCAACGGCGGTACTGCATTTGAGTATATCTGGAAGGATTGGGCGTATAAGACATATAGAGGGGGAAATATACGGCGGCGCTAATTCCGCCGCCGATACTTTAGAATACTATTTACTTGCGTTTTTTTTCTCTGTTACTTCGGTGCGGATTTCTTGCGCCAGGTTTTTTAGGTCTTGCATCGCCTTACGCACCCTTGTTCCTGCTGCACTGTTACCTGCATTGTAGAACTTTTCGATATCAGCCTCAACAGCAGCCAATAATTCTTTAACTTTTGAAAATTTTTCCATCTTGTTTAATCTTAATTTTACGGAAAAGCACCTGCTATTCCATTTTGTTTGAGTTATGGCTCAAATATATATTTTTTTGGAAATAATTGCGCAGAAAGTAGCACAGGGCATAAGAAAGAAAAAATTCTAGAAATAAAAGAAATTTTTCCTATATTTGATTTAAGAAATAAAAGCATCATGGCCAGCACACCTAAATCCTATAAAACAAATACAAAGGTTTCGGTAGTTTCCGAGAACGCATTGATTGCACCCTACCAATCTTTATACGGTAACCCCATCAGCGTATTGACCAATTCTAAAAATGGTCTGTCTGCCAAAGCTGCTTTAGATTTTCTTCACTTATCCGGATTCAGCAAGGAAGAATTTCAGGATACCTTTAAAACGAATGTAAAAACGATTCAGAACTATGTATCCAGTTCTTCAAAACTGGATGCTGCTTTAAGCGAGAAGCTGTTAAAATCTTTCTCTCTGTTCGACAAGGGCATATCTTTATTTGGCTCGGCCAAATTGTTTCATCAATGGCTCAATATGCCTGCGTATGGCTTAGGTAATCAAATTCCTTTCGACCTGATGGATACCATCACAGGGATTACGCTGATCGAAGAAGAATTAGTCAGAATTGAATACGGCGATCTGGCCTAATTATGCAGGTATTCCGCATTGCATTGGCAAGATACGCCAGCACACTAATCGCTTCTGGAAGAGCAGCGAGATGGAATCCCAATGACGTGGAAATGATTTATACAGCTGGTTCACGATCGTTAGCCTGTCTCGAAAATGTAGTACACCGGAATCAGGTTGGGCTCAACCAGGCCTTTCAGGTAATGACCATAGCCATACCTGATGACATCAGGATCATAAGCGTTGATCTGAAAAAATTGCCGGTCGACTGGATCAATTATGAAAATATTCCACTGACCCAACAACTGGGAGAAAACTGGATTCAGGAATCGAAATCAGCAGTCCTTAAAGTACCTTCATCGATTATCATGGCAGAATACAATTATTTGATCAATCCACTCCATCCAGATTTCAAATCCATAAAGCTCTTAAAATCAGAAAGCTTCGTATTTGACAGGAGAATTAAAAGCTGATTTGTTTTGAAATATTGAAAAAGCTCACGAGATTAGCAGTAATGAGAACCCATAGAGATACACATCCAATCGGATTTACTTCCCAAATCACTAGTAAGGACTTTATCAATTAAGCCCCGGATCACTCATTCATTTCGATTCAGGGGCCTTTGATCTCCTGATCATTCTTCAATTAATCTATTATTTCATTTACTAAAAGCAGGCTGCAATCGTTATTGCCCGTCTTGTTTTTTCAAACTATTTAATTTCTATTATTATGGAAACAAAACCATTATCATTATCAAAAAACGATTTTCAACTTTTAAAAGATCATTTAGAGAAATCCAATATGAGCCCGTACAACAAAGAAAAACTGGCCGCAGAACTCAGGGAGGCCTCTATTTTTTCTGAAGAAGAGTTACCCGACGATGTAGTCTGCTTAAAATCACATACCCGCATCTCTAATGTTAAAACCGGACAGGAATTTACTTTTACGCTGGTCATGCCAGAAGAAGCGAATATCAAAGTGGGTAAAGTCTCTGTATTTGCGCCCATCGGAATCGCACTGTTTGGTTACAGGACCGGCGACCGGATTCAATGGGAAATGCCGGATGGAATCCAGGAATTCGAAATCCTTTCCGTCAGCAGACCGTAGGCCTAGCCCCTACCGGCCATTTTAATCATACGCTGGGCCAGATCTTTGCCGAGGTAGCCGTCAATCAGACCATGTACAACATACAATATAGGTGTCATTAATATAGCGACGATGAATTTATAGGTATAGTTGACAAGACCTATAGCGGCTACCATCTGCCAACTCCAATGGTATTGGGGATTGAGATAAAAGGCAATAAAAATAACGACAAAACTATCGATACATTGAGAAACCAACGTAGATCCTGTAGCGCGAAGCCACAAAGCCTTGTCGCCGGTAATTTTCTTTATCTTGTGAAAAATAAGCACATCTGCAATTTGTCCGACCAGGAAAGCAACAATAGAACCTACAATGATCCACATTCCCTGACCAAAGATTCCGGCAAAGGCATTATTCATATTGATGGTTTCACCATTGACTTCCTGTTTAACCCAGAAATCAGATGGACTCAGGTGCATGGCTGCTCCTACAATAACAAAAGCGTAAGCGATGAGGACAGCCGTAAGAATGGAAAGAAAACGCACTTGTCTAACCCCAAAATATTCATTGATGATGTCTGTCATGATGAAAATGAGCGGCCAGGTCAATACCCCGGCAGACATGTTAAAGGACAGGTTGGGTACACCAAGAAGATTAATGTCAAATTGCTTAATCCCGAGCGTACCTTCTACTGTAAAAATCTTCACCCCAATAAATTCAGAAAGAATGGCATTGGCGACGAAAAAACTGCCTAAAATGAGCATCAGCCTGCTCTCTTTTGTCTTAAAACTCATAGCAGGTTGAAATTATTAAATAATTCCGATATAAGAGGATAAATATTATTTCTATTTTCGCTTAACATGATATCTATACAATCCAAATTACCAGGAGTGGGCACCACCATTTTTTCGGTGATGTCTAAGCTGGCTGAAGAATACAAAGCCATTAATCTTTCTCAGGGATTTCCTGATTACGCTTGTGATGAAAAATTGATCAATAAGGTTACAGAAGCCATGAAATCTGGCTTTAACCAGTACGCACCTATGCCTGGATTAACCGAATTACGGGAATTGATTGCCGAAAAAGCTGAAAAGTTATACGCTGCAACCTACAACCCCGATACAGAAGTGACCATCACTGCCGGAGGTACACAGGCTATTTTTACTGCCCTCACCTCCTGCATCAGTCAGGGAGATGAGGTTATTATTTTCGAACCGGCTTATGACTGCTATGCCCCGGCAATTAAACTGCTGGGCGGACTGGTGAAACCTTATGAATTAAGTCCTCCGGATTATGAGATCGACTGGGAGATGGTCAAGAAATTATTTACAGCAAATACCAAAATGATCATCCTGAACAGTCCTCAAAATCCAACAGGATGCATCCTCTCTGAAAAAGACATCAAGGCCTTGATCAAACTGACCAAAAATACAGATATATTAATCCTGAGTGACGAGGTTTATGAACACATCGTGTTTGACGACAAGAAACACCATAGCGTGGCACTATATCCTGAATTGCGGGAAAGGAGCTTCATTGTTGCCTCCTTTGGAAAATTATTACACACAACGGGCTGGAAGCTGGGCTATTGTCTTGCACCTGAAAACCTAATGAAAGAGTTCCGGAAAATTCATCAGTTTAATGTATTCAGTGTAAACACCCCAATGCAGGTGGGTATCACCAATTACTTAAAAGACCCTGATACCTATCTAGGGCTTTCGGAGTTTTTCAAACAAAAGCGGGATTTATTCCGCGGCCTGCTGACAGAAACCAGGTTTAAACTCTTACCTTGTCATGGATCTTACTTTCAATGTGTGGGTTATGAGCATTTAAGCTCAGAAAAAGATACGGATATGGCCATTCGGCTCATTAAAGAATACGGTGTAGCCAGTATCCCTGTTTCTGCGTTTTATACCCGTAATACGGATCATCAAATCTTAAGGTTTTGTTTCGCTAAAAAGCAAGAAACTCTGGAAAAAGCCGTTGAAAGACTAATGAAATTATAAGTTGTATCTTTAAATCATGACCATGGAGCATCCCACTTACCTCAATATCCCAAACCTGAAAATCACCATCTTCCAGGCTTATTTATTTTGGGAAAATACAGATAAGAACCTGCAGAATCTTACCCTCAGATTGTCAATGGGAATAAAAGAGAAAACAGACCTGATCATTCTTCCTGAAATGTTCAATACCGGCTTCAGTATGAATGCGGAAACTCTGGCGGAAGAAATGGATGGAAAAACTATGAATTGGATGAAAGGAATGGCCGATCAATACGAATGTGTGGTAACTGGCTCCCTGATCATCCGGGAAAATGAAGCTTACTACAACAGGTTGATCTGGATGTTGCCTGACGGTACGTTCAGTTACTACGACAAACGACATCTTTTTGGTCTGGGTGGAGAAGACAAAACCTACACTCCGGGAAAAGACAAGGTAATTGTCGAGTTAAAAGGCTGGAAAATCCGTTTGGCCATTTGTTACGATCTCCGTTTTCCAGTATGGCTCCGTAATCAAAATGAAGAATATGACATTTTATTACTCATCGCAAGCTGGCCGGATAAGCGCTCCGCACATTGGAATGCGCTAATACCAGCCAGGGCAATTGAAAACCAAAGTTACGTCATTGCAGCAAACCGTGTGGGTCATGATGGCAATGAAATTTACCATAGCGGTCATTCCCAATGCATTGATCCCCAAGGCAAGACTGTTTATTATAAACCTGAAGATGAGGACCTCTATACCTTTAGCATCAATTACGAAGAACTGGTGAAAACAAGAAGAATTTTCCCGTTCCTAAAAGATGCAGACCGCTTTGAAATCATTTAATATCCATATATCCATGCTTAACCGTAGGAAATTCCTAAAAGCAACTGCCGCGTCAGCATCTCTGCTCGCTATTGGCACAGAAAATGTGCTGGGCGAAATCAATATTACCGCTCCAAATCCAGTGAAACCTATTGTAATTTCCACCTGGGATTTTGGAATTGCTGCAAACCAGGCAGCCTGGAAAGTTCTTGCCAGTGGAGGACGTGCACTTGATGCAGTTGAGCAGGGCGTCCACGTACCTGAGGCAGACCCCAAGAATCAGTCAGTAGGTTATGGTGGGCTCCCCGATCGCGATGGTCACGTAACTCTGGATGCCTGTATCATGGATGAACTTGGCAATTGCGGATCTGTAGCCGGATTGGAGCACATCAAGCATCCCATTTCTGTAGCACGACTGGTAATGGAAAAAACACCTCATGTGATGCTTGTTGGCGAAGGTGCATTGCAGTTTGCACTGGAAAATGGCTTTAAAAAGGAAAACCTTTTGACTAAGGAAAGTGAAAAAGCATGGAAAGAATGGCTGAAAACGGCCAAATATGCACCAGTGATGAATATAGAAAACAAACTGTATCAAAAGGCTGCACCAACAAAATTGCCGGGCAATCAATATAATCACGATACCATTGGTATGTTGGCTATTGACAGCAAAGGCAACATCTCCGGAGCCTGTACAACCAGTGGCATGGCTTATAAATTACATGGCCGTGTTGGCGATAGTCCGATCATCGGAGCGGGTCTATATGTAGACAATGAAGTAGGTGGTGCGACCTCTACCGGTGTAGGTGAAGAAGTGATCAGAAATGTGGGAAGTTTTTTGGTTGTAGAATTAATGAGACAAGGCTATGCGCCTGAAGCAGCTTGCAAAGAAGCTGTGATGCGGATCATTAAGAAAAAGCCAGAAATCGCAAAAACGATCCAGGTAGGCTTCCTTGCCCTGAATAAAAAAGGTGAATATGGTGCTTATGCCATTCAGCAAGGCTTCAGTTACGCCGTCTGTACAGCGGAGAAAAGTGACCTGTTAGTTCCTGGAAAAAGCTATTACAGTTAATGCTTATGGTGAATATGGAAGTTTGCGCAAACTCTGTCAGTTCTGCACTGGCAGCTGAAGCAGGTGGTGCTATAAGGGTAGAACTGTGCGACAATTTACCGGAAGGTGGTACAACACCCAGCTACGCGCAAATCAAGCTCGCAAAAAAATTGTTGAAAATTAAAGTATATCCAATCATCCGCCCAAGAGGTGGGGACTTCCTCTATTCTGATGTCGAATTCGAACTGATGAAAGAAGATATCATGATATGCCGTTCATTGAACTGTGATGGCATCGTAATCGGAATTTTAAAAAGTGATGGCAGCATCGATGTAAAAAGATGCCGTGAACTGGTTGAACTCGCGGGACCAATGGGCGTAACCTTCCACCGTGCCTTCGACATGTGTAGCAGCCTTGAACGAGGTCTGGAAGATATCATAGGCATTGGTTGTGAACGCGTCCTGACTTCAGGTGCAGAAGCTTCTGCCGTACAAGGTGCCTCAGTGATCCGCACGCTCATAAATCAAGCAGCTGGACGCATTACTATAATGCCGGGAGCTGGCATTTCAATAAAAAATATTGAATCACTGATTTATGCCACTGGCGCTAAAGAATTCCATGCATCCGCCAGAAGCAGCGTCGACAGTGGAATGCAATTTAGAAACCAAAGCTTAGCTATGGGTGCTGAAAGTGATGAATTTAGCTACAGCCTGACCAATACAGAGACAGTCAAAAAATTAATTGAGCTCTCCAACCAGGTTCAATAAAATACCCATAAAATAATTGACTCAAAAAATCTTATATTTGCGCCACTGATGAAGCATATACGTAATTTCTGCATAATTGCACATATTGACCACGGGAAAAGCACACTTGCTGACCGTTTACTAGAATACACCAAAACCATTAGTCAGCGCGAGGCTCAGGCCCAATTGCTGGACAACATGGATCTGGAGCGTGAACGTGGCATTACCATAAAAAGTCATGCCATACAAATGAATTACAAAGTTGGAGAAATTGAATACAATTTCAACCTGATCGATACTCCCGGACACGTGGATTTTTCTTATGAGGTTTCGCGCTCTATCGCAGCCTGCGAGGGTGCCTTGCTGATTGTTGATGCTTCACAGGGAATACAAGCTCAAACCATATCCAACCTTTATCTTGCATTGGAGCATGATCTCGAAATCATTCCGATCTTAAATAAGATGGACCTGCCCGGTGCGATGCCAGAGGAAGTTAAAGATCAGATCATAGACCTGATCGGCTGTGAACGTGAAGACATCATCCCTGCATCCGGAAAAACCGGAATGGGCATCCCTGACATCATACAAGCCATCGTAGACCGTGTACCGGCGCCTGTTGGTGATCCTGAAGCGCCTTTACAAGCTTTAATTTTTGACTCCGTATTTAATCCTTTCCGTGGAATTATCGCTTATTATAAAGTCGTAAACGGTGAAATCAAAAAAGGTGACAAAGTAAAATTCATCAATACTGGAAAACAGTACTTGGCAGACGAAGTGGGTATCCTTAAATTGGATATGTCACCCCGAACTGTAGTCAAAACCGGTGATGTGGGGTATATCATTTCCGGGATCAAAGAAGCCCGTGAGGTTAAAGTTGGGGATACCATTACAACTGTAGACAGACCTTCATTGGATTCTATTCAGGGTTTTGAAGAGGTAAAGCCTATGGTTTTCGCAGGTATCTACCCGGTAGATACAGATGAGTTTGAAGAATTGCGCGAGGCCATGCACAAACTGCAATTGAATGATGCATCCATCGTTTTTGAACCTGAAAGTTCCGCCGCGTTAGGCTTTGGTTTCCGCTGCGGGTTCCTGGGCATGTTGCACATGGAAATTATCCAGGAGCGTTTGGAACGTGAATTCGACATGACAGTAATTACTACTGTGCCCAACGTATCCTATATTGCTAAAACCACCAGGGGTGTGGAAGTAATCGTAAATAACCCATCAGATCTGCCTGATCCAAGTAAACTGGATTCTGTAGAAGAGCCGTTCATCAAGGCAAATATCATTACCAAAGCAGAATTTGTTGGCCCGGTAATGTCACTTTGTATCCAGAAAAGAGGAACTATCGTCAATCAGTCTTATTTGACTTCTGATCGTGTAGAACTTGTATTTGAGATGCCTATGGGTGAAATTGTTTTCGATTTCTATGATAAGCTCAAAACAATATCCAAAGGTTATGCTTCATTTGATTACCATCAGGTTGGCTACCGTAAATCAGATCTCGTGAGGTTAGATATGCTCCTGAATGAAGAACCTGTCGATGCCTTGTCTTCACTGATCCACCGCAGCAATGCTTACGATTTCGGTAAAAAGATCTGCGAGAAATTGAGGGAATTAATTCCCCGTCAGCAATTTGAGATCAAGATTCAGGCATCCATCGGCGCAAAAGTAATTGCACGCGAAACCTTGAGTGCCTTAAGAAAGGATGTAACAGCCAAGTGTTACGGCGGTGACATTTCGCGTAAGCGTAAATTGTTGGAAAAACAAAAACAAGGTAAGAAACGTATGCGTCAGGTAGGTAATGTGGAAATTCCGCAAACGGCTTTCATGGCAGTATTAAAACTAGACTAAACCAAAAATATATTCATTACATGCAGTTACTAGACGGCAAATACGTATCGGAAAAAATAAAACAGGACATCGCTGTTGAGGCAGCAGATTTTTTGGCCACGAGTGGTCGTAAACCACATTTAGTTGCAATTTTAGTAGGCAATGATGGTGGCAGTGAAACCTATGTTGCCAGTAAAATGAAAAACTGTGAGAAAGTTGGGTTTCAATCTTCTTTGGTTCGCTATGATGTAACCGTAACTGAGGAAGAATTGCTTCAAAAGGTTAAGGAAATCAATCAGGATGCGGGCGTAGACGGGCTAATTGTTCAATTGCCACTTCCGAAGCACATTGACCCGGAGAAAGTGACAGAAGCCATTGACCACCGCAAAGATGTAGACGGTTTTCATCCGGTAAACCTGGGTAGAATGATGCGCAATTTACCTTGCTTTATCCCTGCAACTCCTTATGGCATTATGCTGATGTTGGAAGCTTACAATATTGACACCCTTGGCAAACACTGCGTAGTGGTAGGTAGAAGTAATATTGTAGGTAGCCCTATGAGCATTCTAATGGCACGCAACGCTAATCCCGGAAACTGTACAGTGAGCCTGACGCATAGTCGTACTGCTAATTTGAAAGAAATCACTTTACAGGGCGATATCGTCATTGCCGCTATCGGCAAAAAGAACTTCATTACTGCAGATATGGTGAAACCTGGTGCCATTATTATCGACGTGGGCATGAACAGAGAAACTTCTGCAGTAACCAAATCCGGTTACAAGCTTTATGGCGATGTTGACTTTGAAAATGTAGCTCCAAAGGCATCCTGGATTACCCCGGTACCAGGTGGTGTAGGCCTCATGACCATCATCGGCTTGTTAAAAAATACACTGGCTTCTGCTAAAAAAGAAATTTATTCATAACTTTTTTGTTCAGGAAATAGAACTTAAATCTATTTCCTGAACAGTTTTTTGATCCAGCTCTCCCTGAATCCCACGTAAATTCCATCTTCCCTGGTTTCTATAGGATAGATATCGATATAATCTCCCTGCCCTGCCGCTCCCCTGCCATTTTCCAAATTATATTCCCAACGATGGATCGGACAAACTAAATGACCATTTCTGCACCATCCACCGCTCAATATACCTCCAGCATGCGGACAACTATTTTGCACCACAAACAAGCGCTCCCGATGTCTCAACAAACAAAGCTTCTTTCCATTAATCTGAATTTGCTTTACAAAATCCTGCTCGGGAATATCCGTTTCTATTTTATGCCAATTCATGATCTAAAATTTAGAAATGAGCTGTCTTTTTCACGAACAAGTCATATGCCTGAGTCAAGATACATATAATCCCAATTACGCAAATATTTTATTTACCTTTGCAGCCTTAAATATGGCACATCAAATTCCAGAAGACGGCACCTTACTTCCTTTGATGGAAGAATTCTATACAATACAGGGCGAAGGTTTTAATACCGGCAAAGCTGCATATTTCATCCGCCTTGGCGGATGTGATGTAGGATGTCACTGGTGCGATGTTAAGGAAAGTTGGGATGCGGAATTACATCCCCTGACCCATGCTGACGATATTGTTGCCAAAGCAGATACTTTTCCTGGAAAAGCAGTTGTCATTACCGGAGGTGAGCCCTTAATTTACAACCTCGATTACCTGACCAGCAAATTACAGGAGCGAAATATCCTTACTTTCATTGAAACCTCTGGTGCCTATCCCCTTTCTGGAAAATGGGACTGGATCTGCTTGTCTCCCAAAAAGTTCAAAGCACCACGGCCAGACATCACGCCTTTTGCAAACGAACTAAAAGTCATTGTGTTCAATAAAAGCGATTTTGAATGGGCAGAAAAATATGCTGAAACCGTTTCAGAAAGCTGTAAACTTTACTTACAGCCTGAATGGTCAAAATCAAAGGAAATTACCCCCTTGATCATCGATTATGTGATGGCCAATCCAAAATGGGAAATTTCCTTACAAACGCATAAATACCTCAACATTCCTTAGTTCAGTCCGTACATTTGCATTTTATCAGCTAATTGCAGTATATTTAGTTGGTTCCTAACAGAGGCAACATGAGAAAACTATTGCTTTTATTTTTGCTACATATGAGTTTTCAGCAAATTAATGCTCAGACTAGTGATGTAAAAAAAGCGCAACTCAGCTTCAATAAAGCACAGATTTTCTTAAAAAACAACGAATATGACCAGGCAGTGCTGGCGTTGAAAGAGGCAACCTCAGCTGATCCCAATTTTGGCTATGCCTTGTTGCAATTGGGCGATATCAGTAGGAAACTTAAAGCTTATGATGATGCTAAAACAGCGTACAGCCACATCTTAAAATTGCAAAAGGAGATCGATCCCAGAACCTACTATGGATTGGCTGAATCGGAAATCATGACAGGTGATTATCAAAATGCGCTCAAGCACATTCAATCGTTCATTAAGCAATATAAAGGTAACGATGAAGAATTTTTGACAAGAGCGAAAAAATATTACCAGGATTGCTTATTTGCCGTCGAAGCCATCAAATCTCCCCTGCCATTTGAACCTGTCAATCTCGGAAAAGAGATCAATTCAGTTTATCGTGATTACTTTCCATCGCTTACGGCTGATGGGGAGCAATTGATCTTCAGCAGGAATATCAATGGTAACGAAGACTTTTACATTTCCAAAAAGTCAGGTAACCTATGGGGCAACCCTACTCCACTCAGTGAACAGATCAATACCAAGCAATACAATGAAGGGGCGCAATCGCTTTCTCCCGATGGAATGTATTTATTTTTCACTGGTTGTAACCGTCCTGATGGACTCGGACGATGCGACATTTACGTGAGCCATAAAGAAGGTAAAAACTGGGCTGCCCCCTTCAATCTAGGAGCACCGATAAATACCGAATACTGGGAATCCCAACCCTCAATAAGCCCAGATGGCAGCACGCTGTATTTCGTAAGCAATAGGCCAGGTGGCAAGGGAGGTTATGATATATGGAAGAGTAAATTAAAGGATGATGGATACTGGGGAACTCCGGAAAATCTCGGACCCGATATAAATACCGCCTACGACGAACATACCCCCTTTATCCATCCGGACGGCACAACATTATATTTCTCCTCAGATGGCTGGCCTGGCTTGGGCAGCAAGGATATTTTTCTAAGCCGTATGGATGAAAAGGGAAAATGGACAAAACCTGAAAACCTGGGTTATCCAATTAATACGTTTAACGAAGAAACCGGTTTAATTGTAAGTCCTGATGGAACGGAAGGCTTATTTTCCTCCAATCTGAAAGGTGGTTTTGGCGATATGGACATCTATCAATTTAAGATGCCAGAAGACAAAAAGCCAAAATCAATCACCTATGTAAAAGGTCTGGTTAGAGACAAAGAAACTAAAGCATTTTTAGAAGCCAATGTTCAGGTAATAGATCTAAAAAGCAAGCAAGTTATGTACAGCGACTATACGGCGAAGGAAACGGGCGACTTCCTTGCGGTTATGCCTCTAGGTGGAAATTATGCCTTTCATGTAAATGCAGATGGGTATTTATTCTATTCTGAAAACTATGAACTTGGAAATATCTATACCAATAAACCTTTCCTATTGGAAATCGACTTGAAAAGGCTGAAGGTAGGCACCAATCTGATCTTGAAAAACATTTTCTTCAACACCAATGAACATAAGCTTCTTCCAGCCTCCTACGTAGAACTTGAAACATTAATAGACTTATTGAGAAGTAATCCTAAAATACATGTTGAAATTCAAGGACATACCGACAACATCGGTGATGACATGAGTAATAGGAAACTTTCATTGGATCGTTCAAAAGCAGTGTATGATTACCTGGTTAGCAGCAAAATCCCGGCAGAACGCCTATCCTACAAAGGCTATGGAGAAAGCAAACCCATTGCTCCCAATGATACGGAGAATAACAGGAAACTCAATAGGCGAACATCTTTCGTGATTACGAAAATCCAATAAGAAAAGCGGTCTACAAGACCGCTTTTCTTATTTTAATGAGTTTAACGAGCAACTCCTCCAAGAGATCTAGGTGCAGCATGTTCGCGCCATCAGATTTGGCATTGGCCGGATCAGGATGTGTTTCAATAAACAGACCGTCGGCACCAACAGCAATGGCTGCTTTAGCGATAGTTCCGATTAGCTCAGGCTTACCGCCGGTTACTCCAGTGCTTTGGTTAGGTTGCTGCAATGAATGCGTACAGTCCATAACTACAGGCACACCAAAATCCTGCATTTCAGGCAATCCACGGTAATCTACTATGAGGTCCTGGTAACCAAAGGTGTTGCCCCGGTCTGTCAGGATCACCTTGTCATTCCCTGCTTCTACAATCTTCTCTACTGCGAATTTCATCGATCCAGCAGACAGGAACTGCCCTTTTTTCACATTGACAACCTTACCTGTCGCAGCAGCCGCGACGAGCAGATCCGTTTGTCTGCACAAAAAGGCTGGAATCTGCAAAACATCTACGTAAGCAGCTGCCATTGCCGCCTCTTCGTGTGCATGGATATCGGTTACGGTTGGCACACCAAATGTCTTCCCCACCTTCTCCAGGATACGCAAAGCCTTTTCGTCTCCAATTCCACTGAAGGAGCTTCCTTTAGAACGGTTCGCCTTGCGGTACGAGCCCTTGAAAATATAAGGGATCTCCAGCCGGTCAGTTATAGTCACGATTTTTTCGGCAATGCGCATGGCGATATCTTCGCCTTCAATAGCGCAAGGTCCTGCCATTAAAAAGAAATTATTGGAATCTGTATGCTTTAATTTATCTAATTGAAAATTGATCATTGTGTTGCTAAATAGTTAATTACCTAATTCCGACATGAATTTAATGCGCATCAGCTGAATTTCTTCACGCGAATAGTCGCTTTCGCCCAACTCCTTCAAAGCCTCATCGATGGAGTCATTTTCTGCCGATTGGAAATAATCGAACACCTCATCCTGGCGGTCTTCATCAATGAGTTCATCAACGAAATAACTAAGATTGAGTTTTGTGCCTGAATTCACGATGGCCTCAACTTCTTTCAAGATGTCATCATAAGTAATGCCTTTTGATCTGGCAATATCTTCAAGGCCAATTTTCCGGTCAATGTTTTGTATAATAGAAACCTTCAATTGCGATTTATTTGCCTGGGTCTTGATGATCAGATCAATAGGACGTTCAACATCATTATCCTCGACATACTTCTTAATGAGTTCAAGGAAGGGAGCACCAAACTTTAACGCCTTACCATTTCCTACACCTGAAATCTGCTTAAGCTCTTCCATGGAGATCGGGTAATGTGTGCACATCTCCTCCAGTGAAGGATCCTGAAAAACCACAAAAGGCGGTACATTTTTCTGCTTGGCAATTTTTTTCCTCAGGTCTTTCAGCAATTGCAAAAGCTGGGTATCAAGTGTGCCGGAACCATGCTTTACATCATCTTCATCGTCATCTGCTGCGCTTTCAATCGGTTCATTCAATACAAACTTGAGATTGTATGGGTTATCTATAAACTCATTGCCTGCATTGGTCAGCCCCAGTAAACCATAATTGTCAATATCTTTCGAAAGGAAATTATTCAGTACGGCCTGTCGGATCAAAGACTTCCAGTGATTTTCTCCTTCTACGGCACCTAAGCCAAATTCCGGCAGCTTACTATGCTCATAAGCGATAGTTTGAGCAGTTTCATTCCCCATAATAACGCTAAGAATATGGGTATCGTCAAATTTTTCACCAATCTTTTTGATCAATTTCAATAAGACCATCAGCGACTCTTCTGCTTCAAACTGCTTCTTAGGTTTTTTACAATTATCGCACATGCAATTGCAACCTGTCTCATTGAAGTTCTCTCCAAAATAATGAAGGATCTGCTTACGGCGACAGACAGCAGATTCAGCATAATCAATAACTTCTTTCAAAATCTGGGTACCGATTTCCCGCTCAGAAACGGGTTTATCTTTCATGAATTTCGCAAGCTTATCTACATCTTTTTGCGCGTAGAATGCAATGCAGATACCTTCTCCTCCATCTCTTCCGGCACGTCCGGTTTCCTGGTAATATCCCTCCATACTCTTCGGTATGTCATGGTGGATCACGAACCGAACATCTGGCTTATCGATTCCCATTCCAAAGGCAATGGTTGCTACAATAACTTCGACATCCTCCATTAGGAATTTGTCTTGGGTATCTGCACGTACTTTCGGCTCCAATCCAGCATGATAAGGCATTGCCTTAATGCCATTTAGATTAAGCGTTTCGGCTACCTCTTCTACTTTTTTACGGCTCAGACAATAGATAATTCCCGACTTGCCCGTGTTGTATTTGATGTAGCGGATAATCTCCTTGATCACATCCCGCTTCGGGCGGATTTCATAGAACAGGTTTGGTCTGTTGAAGGACGACTTGAACAGCGTGGCATCCGACATCTGCAGGTTTTTAATGATATCCTGCTGTACTTTCGGTGTAGCTGTCGCGGTTAGTGCAATGATAGGAATACTATCACCCAGCCCTTGGATCACTTGCCTGATCTTCCGGTATTCAGGCCTGAAATCATGGCCCCATTCAGAAATACAATGAGCTTCATCTACGGCAACAAACGATATCTTGATCAACTTTAAAAAATCAATATTATCGGGTTTGGATAACGACTCTGGCGCTACATACAGCAACTTGGTCTGACCATTGAGCAGGTCAGTTTTTACCTGAGTGATCTCAGATTTGTTTAATGAAGAATTCAGGAAATGCGCAATGCTGTCATTTCCGCCAAAAGCCCTCAACTGATCCACCTGATTTTTCATCAGCGCAATCAAAGGAGAGATAACAATTGCAGTCCCCTCTTCCATTAAAGCCGGTAACTGGTAACAAATGGATTTCCCCCCACCCGTAGGCATGATCACAAACGTATTTCTTTTCTCAAGAATATTGGTGATGATGGACTCCTGGTCACCTTTAAAATTATCAAAACCAAAAAAGGTTTGTAAGTTGTCAAACAACGACTTTTTCACATCCATTTCGTGTATAAAATATTCAGTGCTATTTTTACTTCAAAATAACATAATTTTGCATTAATTCAAAGCATCAATATACTAATTAATTCTGTTTGAAAAGTAAAAAATCTATTATAGAGAACGCAGTTAACACGTTACAATTGGAGGCACAGGCAATTCTAAATCTAATTCCTCAGGTAAACGATGATTTCGTTGCAGTGATCGAACTGATTTTAGCAAGTAAAGGCCGCGTTATCGTTACCGGAATTGGCAAAAGTGCCATCATTGCGCAAAAGATCGTGGCTACATTTAACTCAACAGGTACCCCTTCGATATTCATGCATGCTGCAGATGCCGTTCATGGCGATCTTGGCATGATTCAAGCCGATGACATTGTCATCTGTCTCTCTAAAAGTGGAAATACACCTGAAATAAAGGTGCTTGCACCACTGCTCAAGGCATCAGGTAATAGTGTGATCGGCATGGTAGGTCAGCTTGATTCTGAACTGGCACTACAATCCGATTTCATTCTCAACACAGCAGTAGAAAAAGAGGCTTGCCCACACAATCTTGCCCCTACCACAAGTACTACCGCACAGTTGGCTATGGGTGATGCCCTCGCAGTATGTCTGCTACATGCACGTAATTTTAATGAAGATGATTTTGCCAGATATCACCCCGGTGGCTCATTAGGTAAGCGGCTTTACCTTAAATCCGGAGATATCGCGATTCGAAATGAAAAGCCGAGTATCCATCCAACAGCTTCTGTGAAGGACGTAATCATCGAAATCAGCAAAAACCGTTTGGGTACTGTCGTTGTTATTCAGGATGATGTCATTTTGGGGATAATTACTGACGGTGACATTAGAAGAATGCTGGAAAAACATTCTAACTTAGCCGACATCACCGCCAGCGACCTGATGAGCAAAAATCCGAAGCGAATCGATAAGGACATTCTAGCAATGCAGGCACTGGAGCTGATCAAGGAGAATAACATCACACAATTACTGGTGACCGAAAATGATCACTATTTCGGCATCATACATTTACACGACCTTCTACAGGAAGGTATAATTTAAGATACGCGATAACCCGATATGAACGAGAACAATTACGCCTTAATCATGGCTGGCGGAGTAGGAAGCCGTTTTTGGCCTGTCAGCAGAACAGAATACCCAAAACAATTCATAGATTTCTTTGGCGTAGGCAAAACTTTGATTCAAAGCACCTACGAACGCTTTTTAAAAATCTGTCCCGCAGAAAATATTTTCATCGTCACCAATGAGATCTATACTGACATCATTAAGGAACAGTTACCAAATATTAAAGACAATCAGATCCTGGCAGAACCCATCATGAGGAATACGGCACCTTGTATTTCATATGGCTCTACTAAGATCGCCCAACTGAACCCAAATGCTACTATTGTGGTGGCACCATCAGATCATACCATCACCAATCCAGAAGCTTTTGTAGCCGCTATTGAGCAATCTCTGGCAGCTGCGACTGAAAATGACTGCCTCATCACCCTGGGAATTAAACCGAGTAGGCCCGATACTGGTTATGGCTATATCCAGTACACTGAAGAAGCACTGAAGACAGACACTCAAATCCATAAAGTAAAGATATTCACTGAAAAACCAAATCTGGAACTGGCCAAATCCTTTATACAAAGCGGCGATTTCCTTTGGAACGCTGGTATCTTCATTTGGTCCGCAAAATCTATCAATAAAGCATTTTCCAGACATCTGCCAGAAATGCACGAAATCTTCCAGCAGGGCAATAGCCTCTACAATACAAGCAGTGAGCTCGAATTTATAGGAAATGCTTATCAGCAATGCACCAACATCTCCATCGACTTTGGCATCATGGAAAAGGCAGACAATGTGTATGTATTGCCTGCTGATTTTTGCTGGTCGGACCTGGGCACCTGGGCATCTATCTATGATATTGCAGAGCACGACTATGTAGGAAACGCAGTCATCCCGGCAGAAAAAGTGATGATGTTCAATTCTTCTAATTGCATGGTCAATGTCCCAAAGGACAAACTGGTAATCCTCCAGGACTTACACGATTATATCGTAGTGGAATCTAACAATACCCTGCTGATTTGCCCAAGATCTGAGGAACAAAGCATCAAACAAATTGTTGCCGATGTGAAATCTAAATTCGGCACGAAATACATTTAATACCCCATCCTTCAAAGCATAGCGGCTGCACAAAAGAGATTTTGTGCAGCCTTTTTTTACAATACGATACATGAGCAATTTTCTATACGGAATAGATTTCGGAACAACCAATTCCGCACTTTCCATCTATGATGAAGACAAAAAAGAAATCCTTACTACGATTACCGTTCCATCTATACTTTATTTCCAAGAGGAGCAGTCTTCATCTGCTCCTCTAAACTATGTGGTGGGCGACGAGGCCATTGCTGCTTATCTGGAGGATGGCATGAAGGGGCGGTTTATGAAATCCATCAAACGCATACTTCCAAGAAGCAGTTTTATCGAGACGCGGGTACACAATAAAAGATTAAACGCCTCAGACCTGGTCACCTACATACTCCGGGAACTGAAACAACGTGCGGATGCATTTATTGGTCAGGATTGTCGCAAAGCCGTGATTGGCAGACCCGTTTTCTTTGACGACGACAATACAGATAAAGATGCACTCGCGCAGAGAAGACTGAGCAAGGCAGCCGAACAAAGTGGTTTTGAAGAAGTTCGTTTTCAATTTGAACCAATCGGCGCTGCTTTTGCCTACGAAAAAACCATCAGCAAGAGAGAACGCGTATTGGTGGCCGATTTAGGGGGTGGTACTACAGATTTTACCTATCTGATATTAGATCCGGAGAAGGTAGGCAGCAAAGACCGCAGAAATGACATCATTGCTACAGGTGGCATTTATATCGGCGGAGACAGTTTTGATTCGGCCTTCATGTGGGACAAAGGCACCCCGCATTTTGGAAAGGATACACAATATGAAGCAGGACCTGGTAAAATGTTAACAGTTCCGGTATCACTCTTTGCCAACATCTGTTCCTGGGAGCAGATGAACTTCTTCAATGGGCAGAAGATCAAAAATGACATCGACAACTACTATTATTACAGCAAACAAAACCGCAAATTCAAAAACCTCCTGACACTGATCAATAACAACCTTGGTTATTCTGTATTTCAGTCGATAGAACGAACCAAGGTAGAATTGTCCAAGTCTGATCAGTCTGAATTCAAATATGCAAAGATGGATATTGAAATCGACGACAAGATTTCCCTGGAGAACTATAATCAGATCATTGAAAAAGACCTCAATAAGATCAGCAGCTACTTAGACGAATTTTTACAGAATGCCCATATAAAACCAGATGAAATAGACAGTCTGTTTCTGACCGGAGGTACCTCACTGGTTTCAGCCATTCAAAGTCTGTTTCAGGCCAGATTCCCTGATACACCGGTACATTCTGGCGACAATTTCATCAGCGTAGCTAAAGGACTGGCCTACAGCGGCTATTTATTTGAGCAGGAAAACTAATTTTGTGTACGTTGCCTGATGGCTTCATATAGGATTACACCGGCAGATACCGACACGTTCAATGAACTGATCTCTCCGATCATCGGTATTTTTGCCAGGTGATTGGCCATCCGCATGATCTCGTTAGAGATTCCCTCGTCTTCTGCCCCCATCACAATAGCAGTGGGCACAGTATAGTCGGGCACATAAATCAGGTCATTTGTCTTTTCTGTGCAGGCTACGATCTGTAACCCGCAATCCTGTAGAAACAAGGCAGTCTTTTGCAGATTCGGATGCCTGCATACGGGAATAGTAAACAAAGCACCAGCAGAAGTCTTAATTGCGTCTGCATTGATCTGAGCAGAATTTTTGGTCGGTACTACGATGGCATGCACTCCGGCGCAGGCTGCCGTCCGTGCGATAGCCCCCATATTCCTGACATCAGTGATGCCATCCAGGATCAGGATCAATGGAGTCTCCCCTTTTTCATAAATGACTGGAATGATATCCTCAATTTTTTGGAAAGAGATGGATGAAATCACCGCAATCACCCCCTGGTGATTCTTCTGCGTCATTCGATTCAATTTCTCAATTGGGACGTTATGTACAGGGGCATCTACTTCCTTAAGCAAAGCCTTAAGCTCCAGGATAATACCTCCGGTAAGACCGCGCTGAATGTAAATACTTTCAATATCCTTCCCTGCTTTAATCGCCTCTATAACAGCACGAATACCAAATATAAACTCATTATTTTCTTTAGGTCTGCCGGACCTTCTGGAATTTTCCATCTCTCGTAAATTGAACCGCAAAAATACTTCAAAATTTGGGATTAACAGCAGGTATTTTTCCCCTGCGCTATGTTTTTGTTTTTCAACATCTTAATGTTGGAAGTTTTTTAAAATTCAGGATATTGGGCTCAATTTGCAATGATTCCCCAATGTGGGAATGTGCATAAACAAAATAGCGGGGGCGTTTATTTTTAGCTATTTTTGTATCCTATGATGACGGATAACGGTACACAAGGACAGGACAAAGCAAACTTCAGCGCCCGAAAAAACAGACTGAGCAACACCATGAATATGGCAGGACGAATACCTCCTCAAGCTGTGGATCTGGAAGAAGCTATACTTGGTGCTTTAATGCTCGAAAAAGATGCATTATCGACCGTTATCGATATCCTGAAGCCGGAAGTATTTTACCATGAAGGCCATAAAAAAATCTTTGAGGCCATACAGGGACTGTTTCAAAAATCTAAACCGGTAGATATCCTGACCGTTACTTCAGAACTCCGCTCGCTAGGACAATTGGAGATGATCGGCGGTGCCTATTACATCACTAACCTGACCAATCGTGTGGCTTCGGCTGCCAATATCGAATTTCACGCCAGGATCATTTCTCAAAAATATATCCAGCGTGAACTGATCAGGATTTCTTCGGAGATCATCCAAAACGCATACGAAGACACTACTGATATCTTCGACCTGCTTGATCATGCAGAAAAGAACCTCTTCGACATCGCGCAGAATAACCTCCGCAGAGATACCCAAAAAATGGACGAGATCATCAAACAATCCCTGGCCACATTGGAAGAACTGCGCAGCAAAAGTGACGGCTTAACCGGAGTTCCTTCTGGTTTTACCGACCTGGACCGGATTACCGGTGGATGGCAGGCCTCAGATTTGGTCATCATTGCAGCTCGTCCGGCGATGGGTAAAACCGCTTTCGTATTGACCTGTGCGCGAAATGCCGCAGTACAGTTCAAGCGTCCTGCTGTAGTATTCTCCCTGGAGATGTCTTCGGTACAGCTCGTAAATCGTTTGATTTCCGGAGAAGCCGAAATCGAACAGGAGAAGATCAGAAAGGGAAACCTGCAGGAATGGGAATGGCAACAACTGCACAGTAAGATTGGTGGACTTACCGAGGCCCCGCTAATGATTGATGATACCCCGGCATTGAACATCTTTGAATTCAGGGCGAAATGCCGGAGGTTAAAAGCGCAATATGATATACAGTTGATCATCATCGATTACTTGCAGCTCATGCACGGTAAAGGTGAAGGACAAAGCGGCGGTGGTAATCGTGAGCAGGAAATCGGTAGTATTTCAAGGGCACTTAAGTCGGTAGCCAAGGAACTCAATGTCCCGGTACTGGCACTTTCTCAGTTGAGTCGTGCTGTAGAGAGCAGACCTGGTGTAAATGGTAAGAGGCCAATGCTATCCGACTTGCGTGAATCGGGCTCCATCGAGCAGGATGCCGATATGGTACTCTTCCTATACCGTCCCGAATATTATGGCATTACGGAAGATGAGCAGGGACGCTCACAAGCCGGAGTTGGTGAGGTGATCATTGCCAAGCACCGTAACGGTGAGACCGGAATTGTTCCGCTTCGCTTCATAGGTAAATATGTGAAATTTGCCGATCTGGAAGAAGATTTCTCCGCACCAAGTTCATTCTCTATAGAAAGTTCAGGTGCAGGCATGCAGCCTTCTCAGGATTTCGACCGGCCATTAGGTAATGTCATCATCAAGCCTTCGCGTATGGACGACATGCATGATGAGGATGCACCTTTCTAAACTTTACAAAAAGTAACCTAATAAAATACCCGCAAGTACAATAAATGGTGGACTGATCCTGGTAAAATTCAGGATCAGAAATGTACTGATGAGGATCACGATCGCTAGAAAATCCAGCCCAATGGGCTGAACAAGTAGAATGAAAGCAGCGATGATAAAGCCCACACTTACCGCATTAATTCCCGCCAATGAATATTTAATTCTGGCAATTTTCTTCAGGTCTTCCCAGAAAGGTACGATGAATAGTACCAGCAACAGACCGGGAAGATTGATTCCCAAAACCGCAACTGCACCTCCCAGAATCTGCCCTGTCATTCCATAGCCGAAATTCTTCATACTCAAAACTCCTACATAACTCGTAAAAGAAAATGTAGGTCCGGGCAGGGCCTGCTGCAGTGCAAAACCCGACAAAAAGCCCGAAGCATGCAGATATTGCTTCATTTGCACGAACTCTGTAAACATCAATGGAACCAGCACTTGTCCCCCACCAAAAATAAGAATGCCGTTACGGTAGAAATTCTCAAATAACCTGATGGGCAAACTAAAAGGCGAAGTCCTGTTGATAATTGCGCCCAGCAGCGCTAGCAAAAGCAATACGCCCATAAAATAAATGAGCTTTTTACGGTTGATATTGGAGAAAAGACGCACACGGATCGCGCTTTCTTCATGAGGTGTTTCCAGTGCTGAAGAGACCACTCCTCCGATGAGGATGGCCAATGGGAATACATAAGCATTTCGAAGTACTAGGGTTGCAATCACCGCAGAGACAGCCAAAAATACAGAAACCTGCGACACCAACACCCTTTTTGAGAGGTTGTATGCGCCAAACGCGACGATTCCAAGTGCAATGGGCTGTATATATTCCAGAATCTCAGAAAACTTTTGCTTTTGATCGAGTTTTGCAAAACTGATGGCGGCAAAAGTCATCACCGCAGCAGATGGCAGTATCCAGACCAGAAAGCTGAGCAAAGCCAACCGTAGCCCCCCTACTTTATAAGCAATACCTACTAAAGTCTGCGTAGAGGCCGGACCAGGCAAGACCTGCGCCAGCGCATTCAACTCAAGCAACTCCTCTTCAGAGATGAACCTGAAGTCCTTGACAAAATATTTCAGCAACAGGGCCAAATGTGCCTGTGCGCCTCCAAAAGCAGTAAATGTGAATAGGAACACATTTCTGACGAATAAAAGCTGACGTTTGTTCACTTTACAAATTGTTAATCGTCTTCATAGTCCAGGCCTGCAGCCGAATTATATGCCCCCTGCAATTCAGAGAATGCATGCATATCCCGCTTGCCACGCGCAGCAACCATACCTTTCTGGTAAATGTCTAAAGCCAGGTCTTTCTGCGCTGTTTTTTCATAAAGTTTCCCCAAATGATAATAGGTGCCCACATAGTCAGGATGGGCTTCAACCAGTTTCAAATAGTAGTCAAATGCCTTTTCAATGTCATTTGATGAATTGTATTCCGTAGCCAATGCGTATAAAACAAAGGGATCATTAGGATCGCTCTCTAAAAAGTTCAATAACTTATCTATTCGGGTACTTTGCATTTTTAATCCCTGCTTTTTTAATTAGATTTGTAGGTAGTGAATCAATATGTAAACTTACAATATGTAACTTATGAAACCGTCATTCGCCTGCAAAAACCTAAAACAATTGCGGCAAATAATCGCTTCATAAAATTAAAAATCAATTATGTAAACTTATGAAAATACTAGTTTGTATCAGTAATGTCCCAGACACGACGACAAAAATAACTTTTACTAATGATAATACCGAATTCAATACAGCGGGCGTACAGTTTATCGTCAATCCTTATGATGAAATAGCCCTGTCCCGGGCCATTGAATTGTGTGAAGGCGGCAAAGGTACTGTAACTGTAATTAATGTAGGTGAAAGTCAGACCGACCCAACGATTAGAAAAGCACTCGCCATTGGTGCCGATGATGCAGTACGCATCAATGCTGCTCCAAGAGATGCTTATTTCGTAGCCTATCAGATTGCAGAATATGCGAAGACCGTAGATTTCGACCTGATCCTTTGCGGACGTGAATCTATAGATTACAATGGTTCGCAGGTAGCCGCCATGATCGGTGAATTCCTTGACATCCCTTCTATTTCTATCATTAAAAAACTGGATTATGATGGTAGTATCGCAACCATCGAGCGCGAAATCGAAGGCGGCAAAGAAGTCGTATCGGTAACTGGAAAGTTCATCGCTAGTTGTGCTGAAGGTACAGCAGAACCAAAAATACCTAATATGAGGGGAATCATGTCGGCCCGTACCAAACCGCTGCAGGTAATTGAGGCCAAAGAGATCGAACAACTGAGTAAGATCGGACAGTTTGAAACTCCTGCCCCACGTGGTGCCGTCAAACTCGTACCGGCAGAAGAAACAGCCAAATTAATTGACCTTTTACATCAGGAAGCTAAGGTCATCTAAGCCACGGACTTCCCATTCATTTAAATTTTAATTAAGATCCTATGTCAGTTTTAGTATATGTAGAACAAGTAGAGGGCAAGTTTAAGAAATCCGTTTTCGAAGCAGTTTCTTATGCAAAAGCCATCGCAGATCAACAAAACACCAACTTAACCGCAATATCCATCGGCGATGTAGCCGAGACTGAACTCAAAGCCTTAGGCACATACGGTGCATCTAAAGTGTTAACAGTAAGCAATGATCAGCTGAAAAATTTCGTCAATCAGGCCTTCGCCTCTGTGATCGCTGAAGCAGCAGGTAAAGAGCAGGCTGAAGTGGTGGTTTTATCAAATTCCTTCTCAGGAAAAGGTCTTGCTCCCCGTATCGCAGTGAAATTAAAAGCAGGTCTGGTAGACGGCGCAGTGGAACTACCAAAAACAGAGGGTGGTAAATTTGCAGTAAAAAAGACGGCTTTCTCGGGTAAGGCCTTTGCCATTACCGAGCTGAGCTCTACCAACAAAGTTATTGCGCTAAACCCTAATGCTTTTGGTGTAAAAGAATCGGCTACAGAAGCGTCGATTGAAAGCTTCAACCCTGAAGTTAAATCTACTGACCTTTCAGCCATCGTTAAAGAGATTGTGAGGGCCACCAATAAAGTATCACTCCCTGATGCCGAACTGGTTGTTTCAGCCGGCCGTGGATTAAAAGGTCCTGAAAACTGGGGCATGATCGAGGAGTTAGCTAACCTTCTGGGTGCAGCTACTGCCTGTTCTAAACCTGTTTCAGATGCCGACTGGAGACCACATTCGGAACACGTTGGACAGACTGGTATCGCAATTAGCCCCAACCTCTATATTGCAATCGGTATTTCCGGTGCCATCCAGCATTTGGCTGGTGTCAGTTCTTCCAAAGTAATCGTCGTGATCAACAAAGATCCGGAAGCTCCTTTCTTTAAAGTTGCAGATTACGGCATCGTTGGCGATGCATTTGAAGTGGTTCCCAAATTAATTGAAGCGTTAAAGGCACATAAAGGTTAATGATATAGGGTTTTGGGGTCTCGCATCCCAAAACCCTATTTTTTCATATGAAAAAAGTAAAACTAGATATCGTTGGCTTATCTTATAGCCAAACCCAGTCGGGTGCCTACGCACTTGTGCTGGGAGAAGTAAATGGAAGACGACGTTTGCCGATCATCATCGGTGCATTCGAAGCGCAAGCTATCGCCATTGAAATTGAAAAAATGACCCCGAGCAGGCCACTTACCCACGACCTGTTCAAGACGTTTGCCCAAACGTACAACATCCAGATACAGGAAGTACTCATATACAATCTGGTGGAGGGTGTTTTCTTTGCAAAATTGATCTGCACGGACGGTGAAAACACTCAGGAGATCGATGCCCGGACTTCAGATGCAATTGCCCTGGCAGTTCGCTTCAATGCCGTCATTTATACCTACGAATTTATTCTTTCTTCTGCAGGTATCGTCATCGAAGGAAATGACTTTTTATTCTTAGAGAATATGGAAGCCATTCCCAAAGAGCAAGGTACAGAAGACATCAATCCTTCGATACCCAGTTCAAGTTACGCCTCTTTGAGCATGGATGAACTACAGCAAAAACTTCAGGAGGCCATTATAGAAGAGGCCTATGAAAAAGCAGCCAAAATCCGGGATGAGATCAACAAACGAAATTCAGCTTAAGCGATAAAACCATTTGTCTATTAGAATTTATATCAAAATAGTTCTATATTCATTTTTATATACTGGATCAACTTAGATTATTGAACTATGAACGTTAAGTTTCGCTTAACCCTGATGAGCTTTTTGCAATTTTTTGTTTGGGGTGCATGGCTCATTACCATTGCCAACTATTGGTTTGGCACCAAACAATGGGATGGCACGCAATTCGGGGCGATCTTTGCAACAATGGGATTTGCTTCCCTGGTCATGCCAACACTGACCGGTATTATTGCCGATAAATGGGTAAATGCGGAAGTGCTCTACGGCATATTGCACATTTTATATGCAGCCGTGCTCTTCTATCTCCCACAGGTAGATACACCAAATGACTTTTTCTGGGTGATGCTATTGGCGATGTGCTTTTACATGCCCACCATTTCTTTGAGCAATTCCATTTCGTATACCACCTTAAAATCCAGCCAACTGGATGTAATTAAAGATTTTCCGCCCATCAGGGTGTGGGGCACTATTGGTTTCATTGCTGCCATGTGGGCCACCAACCTTACCGGCAATAAAGCTACAGCCTATCAGTTTTACATCGCCGGCCTTGCTGCACTCAGCCTGGGTATTTATGCTTTTACCTTACCAAAGTGTCCGCCACAGCGGTTAATTAACGAAAAGAAATCCTTCATTCAGACTTTGGGTCTCGAAGCATTTAAGCTATTTACTGATTACAAGATGGCGCTTTTCTTTATTTTCTCTATGTTTTTAGGTGGAGCATTGCAACTGACAAATGCCTACGGCGACGTATTCCTTGATGAATTTAAATTATTTCCAGCCTATGCTGAATCCTATGTGATCCGTTACTCTACTATGATCATGTCTATCTCACAGGTTTCAGAAACTTTATTCATCCTCGCTATTCCCTTTTTCCTGAAGCGCTTCGGGATCAAGAAAGTGATCGTAATCGCCATGTTTGCCTGGGTACTCCGCTTTGGATTTTTCGCATTTGGAGATCCGACCACCAATCTATGGATGATCATCATGTCTTGCATCGTGTACGGTATGGCTTTCGACTTTTTCAACATTTCGGGTTCTTTATTTGTAGAGACTTCTACTACACCGAAAACAAGATCTTCTGCTCAGGGTATGTTCATGATGATGACCAACGGCTTCGGAGCTGTTTTTGGAAGTCTGGTATCAGGATGGATGATCGACAAGTATTTTACAAAATCTTATACAGACATCCAGTCGCTCGCTACCTTTGCAAACACAGGCAGCGACAATGGACATTTACTTACTTTCCTGAATAACAAAGGAATTAGTGTATTAGCAGATGGTCATTTGAGCCGTGCTCTGGATGTTAAAGACTGGCACAGCATCTGGCTTTCTTTCACAGCTTACGCTTTGATCATCACAGTAGCCTTTGCCATCATGTTTAAACACAAGCATAACAAAGCCGAGACCGCCGCGATCGAAGCTATGAATCACTAGAATAAAAAAGCCTCTGTTGAATGAACAACAGAGGCTTTTTACTACCATTCTTTATTCCTTATTACCATTGAATCTGCTGATCTTCATTTGGGATCAGTGTATTGATATCGCGTTGCATAGACAAAGTTCCTTCCACTCTGTATTTTAAACGCTGTCCCGGTATTGTAGTGTAATCCTCAAACTGATATGATAGAAAAAGGGTTATGTAGATATTTTTCAGATAAGGTTTTGTTGGATTTTTTTCCTCATTAATAGTATAGTAAGACTGCTCCCCTACTATCTTAAACTTATTTTGACTTGCATTATCACTCCAAATTTCCAGCTTTCTTTTTTGAAGATCTATACGTTCATCAGTAAACCTCATCATTACCTTGTACAGGTGGCGATCTATATAATCGATATCCCTCGTACCTGCATAAGCGAAAATAGTCTTATTATCTACCACGAATGTTCTGTGATTATTTAACGTTAGTGGTTCTGTATCGCTATCTAAGTAAATTTTGTACAATGTACCACCGTATGTACCCGAATAATCATTGAATGGTGTGATATGTAACATCGCCCTCCTATATTGCTGATTTGGGTTCGCTTTGTAATCATAGGAAGGATCATTCAGAATTTGCAGTGGTAAAACCCATTTCTCCACTTGGTCTAAGTCGTCTAGGCTAAACTCTATAGGCAAAGTAACCGTAGTTGCACCTTCCGGAATCGTGACCGTCTGAGGATAACTGTAATATTTTGGATCTAATTGCTTAAAATATAGTTCCTTTCGATGTCCATACTGCTCGCGGTTTAACCTCGCTAAGGTGTCAGGATCTAGCCCAATATGGATGGTACGGGCCTTACTGTTTGGGATCGAACCACTCATGATAATTGGCAACTCGTACCTTACTTTACCTTGAGGGGTATAACGTAAATACGTTGAAGTAACCCCTTGGTTACCAGGAACTGCCTTGAAAGATGCCATCTGTTCAAATTGCTCTTTATCTTTCCACTCATCTTTACAAGATGTTATGGAGCTGGCCAAGGTCAGTATTACAAATAATATATATATATGCGTTTTCATTTTTGCTAATTTAAATTACTCGGGTCTTGTCCATCCTGGGTTTTGAATCAGGTATTTATTGCGCCTCAACTCATCATGATGAATTGGCCAAAACCACATTTTTGTTGTAAAAATAGATGGTAACGAGGGCGTCTCTACAGGCTTATGAAAAAGGTCACGCTGATCTTTTGTAGCATACGCATTATTTCCATATACAGGAGCTGACTCTTCATCCGGTGCATCTGTCCATCTTCTCAAATCAAAGTAGCGTTGTCCCTCGGCAAATAACTCAATCTGACGCTCTCTTTTGATTTTAATCCGGAATTTATTCTGATCAGCGTACACATCCGCAGGATAGTCGGCCAACCCTGCACGAATTCTTACCGGATTAGTTCCTTTTTTAATTTCCACAATATCCCTTGATATTACATGTGTTTTGCTCCCGTCCCATGAAGGAATGTTGTGTGATGCATTCAACTCATTTAGTGCCTCAGCATACATCAGTAAAACATCTGCATAGCGTATTGCGGGATCAACCTTATCTTTTGTTCGGCTTCTATCATATGATGTAACCGCTGTATTACTAATATCGTCAGGATGGACGTACTTTTTAATACCAAAACCAGTGCGAGTCCAGTAGCTCGTATTCTTATACCCATTTGGATCACCCCTATAGTAAAATACCTGCACATTTGGTTTCTCATCGCTCGCTGGGTTTGCGTTTAACAGATGCCAGGTAGAGCCGTTATAAGAAACCGATGCGTAAAAACGGGGTTCACGCTTTGCATATTGTTTACTTACATTTGTGCCTAACGGGCCAAGCTCAGGATATTCAGGCAATTCTGAAGTTGAGACGTAACCTGATGTACGCGGTTGTGTATTTGTCCTTCCCTGATAGTTTGCTCTTCCTGCATACATATCATTCATCCCTGGAACATCACTACCATCGTTCATGTAATAGGCGTCTACTTGCTTCTGTGTCATACCATGGGAATTATATCCCTTACCTTCTAAGCGTGGTAGCTGGTGTATTACCATCACATTTATTCCTTCCCCACCTTGATTCTGTCCCCGTGTAAAAATCAGCTCTGAATTTTGTGAAGCAGGAACAGTCCCATTAAACAGTGACCTGTAAGACTCAAAAGGATCAATATCAGCCCATCCTGAAGGCCAGTTAGCATTAGAAAAATTATTATCTGGTGGAGGTGTAACTGTTATTGGATAGGCAATGTCACCAGCTGTTCTTTTATAAGCTACGTGCAATTGGTAATATCCCAGGTCCATCACATCTTTGGCAGCAGCCGCTGCTCTCGCCCATTTAGACTCATCATAAGTTGACGAAAGCAAATGCTTCCCATCCTGATTCACCAACGATGCCGCAATTTCAGCAGGAGCTTTCCCGTTAGCTAGGGGGCTGGCACCATACAATAACACCTTCGCCCTAAGTGCCAACGCAGCTCCACGTGTGGGACGCACTATTTGTTGTATAGACTGCTGCATGGGAAGTGACCTGGCTGCCTCTACCAGTTCATTTGATATATAGCTAACACATTCTTCGTACGAATTTCGGGCTTGTGCGACCTCGTCATAGCTATCTGTATAATCGATTCCTTTATCAGGTACAATGGGCACCGGACCATAGGTACGCAGCAGTATCCAATAGTAATATGCTCTCAGGAAACGTGCCTGTGCCTTCATACTAGCAATCTCTGTCGAAGAAAAGACCTTATTCACATCAATGTTTTCAAGAAAAATCGAGGCTTGCCTAATTCCTTTATAACAAGCTTCCCATATTCCCTTACTTTCTCCACCCAGCCCATTCTCCGAATACTGCCCGTATTTCCACCTTCTATACTCATCGTTTTCATCGCCGTAAAACATATCGTCTCCAAAATTAAATGGAACCGTTTTTTTACTGGCAACATCTTGTAACTCGTTCGTTCCCAAATAAAAGTAAGCTCTTGCTAACCATCTATTCGCGTAATCTGGATTTGTAAAAACTTCTTCTGTAGTGAGCCGCTCATCGAACAGGTAATCCGAATCAAGGTATTTTTTACATCCTCCAATGATTATTGTAGATGTTAATAGGCTCGTGATTAACACTATTTTTGTTCTATTTCTCATTGCTTATAAATTAACTTGTAGTCCAACTGATAATACTTTAGATAATGGATAATCTTTACCATCCGAGCTACCCAACTCCGGATCCCAAAGCTTGAATTTACTGAATGTAAGCAAGTTGGTCCCTATAAAGAAAAGCCGAACATTATTAACATGAGCTCTGTTTACTAATTTCTTAGGTAGAGAATAGCCCATGTCCAGGGTTTTTAAGCGAAGGTAGGAGCCATCCCTTAACCAAAAAGTAGATGCACGGTTATTGTTGCTGTTATTATTGTAGGTTAAGCGCGGGTACGCCGCATTAGGATCTTCATTCTCCCCTAGCTTCCAACGGCTGCCTTTAGCCATCTCATCTAAAATATTCCCCCAGTAACCCGAACTGAACATGTTCACCGTCGAACCACCGATAAAGTACGTCGACTCCCCAGAACCTTGAAATAGAACGTTTAAATCAATTCCCTTCCAGCTCACAGATGCACCGAACCCATAGATCATATTGGGGCGTGTCGTGGCGCCGATCGCCACAATATCAGTGTTATTAATGATACCGTCTCCATTGACATCCTTATATTTGATATCACCCGGCATGACTTCTCCAAAGCTTTGCTGCGGACTATTTCTTATATCATCGTAATCCTTGAAAAGTCCTAAATGAATCAGTCCACGTGCTTGGTTGACCCGATGTCCTTCGTCCAATCGATAACCATATATCGTATTTTCTTCATCCCTTTCAATAATCTTACTTTTACTATAAGTCAAATTACCACGTAGCGTAAGATCTACAGTTCCCAACTTCTGCTTCACCAAGATGTTGCCATCAAATCCCTTTGCCGTCACCTCTCCAACATTGGCAGAAGGGTTGTTCTCTAAACCTACAAATCCTGGAAGAAATTCCCGGGGCATATAAATCCCTTCTCGACGTTCAGAGAATAAGTCGAAAGTACCGCCAAATCTATCACCGAAAAAAGAGAAATCAATTCCTAAGTCTTTCTTAGTCGCGATCTCCCAACTAACTGTAGGAGAAGCTACTGATGAATAACGAATACCATTCCAAGGACGGTCAGTTGACTGATAGTCTGCAAACTGATATCCCCCCGCCGGTCTTGGCGTACCGTCTGGATACAATAGTATGTTTCCATTATCATCCCTTTGGTACATTTGTTCAAGGGTGTATAAGTAGGGAAAACGCGTACCCATTAGGTCGTTTCCAGCTTTACCATAGGAATAACGAACTTTAAACATATTTACCCATCCTAGATTCTTTATGATCTTTTCCTCGCCAATATTCCATGCACCAGAAACTGCGGGAAAGAAACCATACCTGAAATCCTTATGGAAGTTTTCAGAACCTGTACGGCCGAAATTAAAGTCTACAAAATACCGTGATTTCCAGTTATAAAAAACACGTCCTGCAAAACCTTGATTACGACGAGCAATTCCATTCTTTAAATCTTCACCAAGATTCTGAGTAAAAACTCTTGCATTTTGCGAGTATCTCGCTACCCCTCCGAAATTATGATCTGCGAAAGTACGATTATAGTGCAATTCCCATTCGAAAAACTCCCTTTTCTCGCCATCTGATTTCGAGGTTTGCTTCATCTCCTGTTGCTCCGCAACGCGTCTAAATACTAAATCTCCATTCGTTCGATAACGTTCGATATCCCAAAGCTCAGGTTGCTTATATCTATTAATTGAATTATTGTTATAGGTATCGTATCCAAATCGCCCAATAAACCACATCCCCTTCGTGACAAAATCAAGCTTCTGCTCCAGATTCAGAGTAGTTTGAATGTTATTTTGCCAATTTTCGTTATATCCCGTCATCGTACCCTGCACCCAAGGATTGAACCGATCCTTATCATTGTCTTTATTACTATCTCCATCATAATCAGCGGGAATTCTTCCATTGGAATACACCAGTGGGGACATTATTGGATTATACCCCATTAAAGCGGTCCAAATAGCATTAGATCCAACTCCGGGATCATTCTGCTTTCGCAAAGAACCAGAAACTTGCCCGGTCAGTAGCGTAGTTTTTGTCACATCCATATCAACACTCAGTCGATACGTATATCTATGGAAGCTCGCATTTGTTTTATAACCCTTTAAGGATTCATCCACCTTGTACATCCCCTCTTGATTCTGGTATCCACCAGATATATAGTATCGAGCGGTTTTACCTCCACCTCGCAAATTCAATACACTACGCTGGCTACTTGAACCATTCCTAAGTAACACATCCATCCAATCTACGTCAGGAAGAAGATCTCCATCTAGACCTAGGCGAAGTATTTCCAATTCGGTTGGCGAATACAAAGGCTCCTGGTTTCTGGTAATCTTCGCTTCATTTGCCATAGAAGCATAAGTATATCCGTCCGCAAAATTAGGTAGCTTAGTAAGTCTACTGTAAAAACCTTCTACCTTGGCATTAATTTCTACCTTACCTTCCTTACCCCGCTTCGTCTTGATCAATACTACTCCATTGGCACCCCTACTACCATAAATGGCAGTTGTAGAAGCATCTTTCAAAACGCTGAAAGACTCTACATCCTCTACATTTATCTCATTGATATCTCTTTCAAAGCCATCGACCAATACTAGAGCCGCATTACTAGCTCCAAATGTTGAGATACTCCGAATCCAAAATTCAGAAATGGATCCCGGCCGACCTGATGTCTGCATTGCTAAAACACCGGGAACTACCCCCGCTAACGCATCTACCATAGATGTACTCGGGCTTGCTTTTAATTGCTCAACATTAACCGTAGTGATCGCCCCAGTCACCGAAATCTTTTTCTGTGCACCAGTCGCTGTGATCACAACCTCATCTAATGCACTGGCATCCATTTCTTGCAAAGTGATGTTCACTACACGCTGTTCCTTAACCAAAATCTCTTGCTTTTTATAACCAACATAACTGAATACCAAGGTTTGAAAAGCAGGCATTTTTATGCTATATTTTCCATCAGCATCTGAGATGGCTCCTAATCCAGGCATGTTAGCTATAGAAATGCTGACACCCGGAATAGGTAATTTGCTCGCATCCGTAATGACTCCCGTTACAGTTACCTGCTGTTGCGCAAGTGTCTCAAAGGAAAGCCCAAATAATGCGATATAGATTAGTAGAATTAATTTCTTCATCATTAAGTTTAGGTTATTAATTATTCTTCATTTGCTATTTTCCGAATTAGCCAATTTCCGGAGTCACCTATATAGAAACATTTTTTTTGATCGTCATAAGCTATGGCCTGCGGCAAGTTAAACCGCGCTTGTGTCCTTAAATCACCATTTGCATAGCCACTTGTTCCATTATTCCCCCGTCCTGCAAATGTGCTCACACGCCCCTCGGGGTTTAAGGAACGTATCGCGTGGTTACTTCGGTCACAGAAGTAAAAGTCATATTGATCGCCCCCTGCCTGCTGATAAGCTGGGTTCTTTACAAATACGCCTTGAACCGGTTGGTTTAATCTTGCAGAAGTACCCACTCCATCTGCGTAGCCACTGGTACCCGCAGCCCCGCAAACGGTATAGGGAATTTTAAAGGTTTTGTTTGTACGATCATAATCGGTACGCATGATGAAATGCCTGTCATATTGGATCAGGTAGGCATAATCCCCGGTAGGGTGAACGACCATATATACCGCAACACCACTGTATGGATTTGAGAAAACTAATTTGTCTTCTTTTGTTTGAAAGTCATATCGACGGATATCACCTGCTCTGAACCTGGAATAATACAATTCTCCGTTCTGTGGATGAACAATCGTTCCATTAACACCTCTCGCGTATGGTCCTATAGCAGCATTTTGAGTGAAATTCGATTGTCGCGAGAAAACATAGTTGCCATATCTCGTATCACTGGAATGATTATGGCAAACGATCATGTCTTTATCTCCGTCAATTTTCCAATCCATCACAGAAACCCTATCAAAACCGGTTCTAAAATAACTGACATATTGTTTATCAAAGTCAATTAATCGAGCACTGTTGTAGTTTGCTGTAAAATATAGCTGGTTTGAATTTTTTGGATCGAAGGAAAGCCATAGGATATCTTTAAAAGCCCCGCAGTCATTAAATGGGCCTTCTTTTTCAACGAAATCTGTTGCAACAGGAAAATATTTTCCTAAAAAGGTTGATACTAATAATTTTTTGGTGTAGGAAAAGTTTTCTTTCGACTCTGCTTTGGCCAACTCCTCTTTGTTGTCGTTGAGCACACTAACTTGTATATCTCCGTCATATGACTTTTCTGGGACGATGCAATAGAGGCTGTTGCCTTTTACGCCAATAATTTTAGCAGGCATACCTCCAATAGTCACTTTAATTTTAGAGATATCGGCTCCGAAATTTTCTCCATAAACGACCAAGTTGGTTCCCGCGCCTCCAGCCTTGGGAGTAAAGTCTGTTACTACCACGGGCTTATCGGGATCAAAATCAATTTGTTCCTCTACGGCATCACTTTTACAATTCATCAGAAACACAGAGATCAATCCGAGTAACAGCCAATGGAACCGCCAGGGCATTAAATTGCTTTTTGTTCTCATATTTATATTTGGTTTAAACCGACGGACGTCGGAATATTCTACATTCAATTATTTATCCCTTCTATGGGATTCCGCTAAGATCTACCGACCTCCGGACTCGCTCCCATAGCTTATCAGCCGTCTGAAATGAATACTTTACTGGTCATACTATAAAGTTTATGATTTGGTTATTATTTGATTATGAACTGAATATGATCATCAACGAAAATCGATGCTAAAGATTCAAGCATATCGGCGCTCTAGAGGTAGCTAGTACCTAGGCGACAGGAAATATGTAATACAGCCTATTAGCTGCAAACAAATAAATTAAATGAGTAAATGTATTTTCATGTGGTGGGTTTACACTGCAACGCGTTAAAGACGTAACTGAAGCGTCCGCAGCTGGTTAATATTTGGTTTATTGAAACTCAAATTAAAGGATTCTCAGCTGTAAAATTTGTTCAACTTTTTGTCGATTTGTCTCAAACACACTCCATGATGGAAATAAAATATAGCATATACAAAAACAAAAAAGCCGGTCTGCAATTATGCAAACCGGCTTCTCTACAAGAAATATAATGGATTACCTGGTGGTAATGTCCTGAAACTCTCTGTCCGTATGTCCCACATAAATCTGACGTGGGCGACCAATTGGTTCTTTGTTCTCGTGCATCTCTTTCCATTGTGCAATCCACCCTGGCAGACGACCCAGTGCAAACAATACCGTAAACATATCTGTTGGGAAACCTAAGGCCCTGTAGATAATTCCCGAATAGAAATCCACATTTGGATACAATTTACGCTCTACAAAATATGGATCGCTCAATGCAGCTTCTTCCAGTTTTTTAGCGATCTCCAAAACAGGATCGTCAATACCCAATTTTTCTAAAATGTCATCACAGGCTTTTTTAATGATCTTGGCCCTTGGGTCAAAGTTTTTATATACACGGTGTCCAAAGCCCATCATGCGGAAAGGGTCGTTCTTATCTTTTGCTTTGTTGATCCATTTTTCAGTATCGCCACCATCTTCCTTAATGCGCTCCAGCATTTCAATTACAGCCTGATTGGCACCACCATGCAGCGGTCCCCACAAAGCAGAAATACCTGCTGAAACAGAAGCATACAGGTTACAATCCGAAGATCCAACGATCCTTACCGTAGAAGCCGAACAGTTTTGCTCGTGATCTGCATGCAGGATCAATAAAGTATTCATTGCATTCACAACTACGGGATCAATATCGATCTCTTCAGTACGCTGACCGAAGATCATATTGATGAAATTACTCACGTAATCGTATTTGTTCTTAGGATAGATCAGTGGATGACCCAATGATTTTTTATAAATAAACGATACAATCGTAGGGAATTTTGCCAGCAACTTGATCATCGTCTGGTCCATCGTCTCTTCCGAAGAATTCGCAACCAGCGATTCCGGATAGAAAGTAGACAAAGAGCACACCAGGGAGGCCAGTTGAGCCATCGGATGTGATTTAGACGGATAACCATCTAAAAACTTCTTCATATCCTCATGGATCAGCGTATGCATCCTGATCTGCGATTGAAATGCATTCAATTCACTCACATTTGGCAAATTTCCATAAATCAGCAGAAACGCAACTTCCAGAAATGTAGATTTTTCCGCCAATTCTTCAATTGGATAACCGCGATATTTTAAAATACCTTGTTCTCCGTCCAAAAAAGTAATAGCGCTTTTTGTCGATCCGGTATTTTTAAAACCAAAATCTAAAGTGATGTGACCGGTTAAATCTCTAAGTTTAGAAATATCAATAGCCTTCTCCCCTTCTGTACCTGTAATAACCGGGAATTCGTACACCTTCCCGTCAATCTTAATTTCTGCGATCTCTGACATATATATATTCTTGTATGTATAATAAACAAAACTAACTAATCCATCTTGGATTAGCATTTAATCAACTATAACAAAGCTGTTAAATTATTATTAATTGTGGGTCAAATTCCCGTAAGAATACGGTTTATTGAGCTGCTGTTTTAATTTCGTCAATCACAGCCCCACATTCCATCATTTCATCCCCATAATAAGGATTTTGGATTTTCTTTTCTGATGCCAACCACTCTCCACCATCACCGTCATTGGCCATAGGGCAGCGTTGTACATAGATAGCGCCTTTTTTTAGATCAGCATGCTTAAATAAAGCAATTACATCCGAACTCAGTGATGTAAACTCTTTCCTTTGCGCTGCAATGTCTTTCGCCCCGGCTATTTTCCCTGCCAGTAATGCAGTATTCTCACAACCTTTATAACCTTCCAAACTGATCTTCAATGTAGCTGCCGCTGTTTTAGCAGCTTCAAATTCAGTAGCTACCAGGGCGTTCTTCAATAGAATATATCCGTCATAGATACTTTGTACCTTTGTGTCCTTCAATTCGATTTCAGCAGTAGCAGATTCCTGAGCGACAGCAACCGTGCTGTCCGAAGCCACCTTGCTCGTCTTTTCAGCATTCGTACAAGAGAAAGCAATTAGTATTACCCCCGCGGCAATATATCTTTTCATAGTTTCTATTTGGTTTTTTGAATAATTATGTTGTAAGCTTTTAAAATCAGTGCCCAATTCGGGCTATTCTCAGTTTTTTGGTTAAAATACCATTTTAATTTTAAATAAAAAAGAAGGCCCCCGATTTTTTCGGGGGCCTTCCTATAATATAAGCAGTTACAGTATTATAATTTGAAACCATAAGCCAGACGCAACGCGAACTGACCATTATAAGGCTGGTAAGTGGTTGAAGTCGCATCTTGCTTGTAACCTTCATATCTTGCACTGATATCCAAACCATTGTTCCAGGCATAACCTAAACCTCCTGACCAGATCAAAGAAGTTTTAGAACCGTCTTTGATACCGAAACCAGCACCTGCTTCACCTAATAAATAAGTGCCACCGATCTGAGGGAAGATTTTGATACCACCTTTGGCAGGAATGAAATCATAATCCGCTACATTATCTTTGCCCATCAACCTGGTATAACCACCACTCGCTGTCAATGACAATTCCTTAGAAAGGTCAAACTGGAAACGAAGATCTGCACCCAAGCCATATTCAAAAGGAGAACCATGATCTGCCACTCCTCCACTTACTCCTATTCCTAAACGAACTCCGGTTGCTCTTTCCTGTGCCTGAACACCAGTAGTTGCAAATGTAACCAGAACTGCTGCAGCTGCAAATAATTTAGTAATTGTTTTCATAATTGTAATCTTAAGATTGTGTGTTTAATTTATTGTATTTTTATGAACCTACGAATAAAAACCCTGCCAAGTTTTGAGGATGACAGGGTTTTTTAATTAATTTTTTTATTTATAATCGTTACAGTTTAAAACCGTAAGCGATGCGCAGGGCAACTTGACCTAAAGACGCTCCGCTCACTTCAGCACCTTCATAACGAAGTCCGAGATCCAGACCACTGTCAAATCCGTAACCTATACCAGGAGCCCATAAGAAAGCTGTTTTAGATCCTGACTCTGTACCAAATCCCGCTCCCAGTTCACCTGAGAAATAAGCACTTTCCGCAAAGAAGATTTTAGCACCTGCTTTCACAGGAATCATTCCATAACTGCCGCCGCCATAAGAATCTTTTCTTGAAAAATTATTATAACCAGCTGAAAGTAATCCTGATACGTTTGAACTGAAATCTTTTTGTAAGCGCAAATCTCCACCAATTGCGAAGCCATAAGCATCGTTTGTCGGGATTCCTGCACTTACTCCAACGCCTAAACGCAGGGCTTTAGAATCAGCTGATTGAGCGTTAACATTTGTTGTAAAGAACAAAGCAACTGCAGCTACTGCCGAAGCCATGATTTTGATAGATGTTTTCATAATATTGATCGCTTTTTAAATTAAATAATTGACAACAATGTCGAGCAGGGAAATACAAACTTCATACCAACTTGCAAAATAGACTACATAATTTAACAGTTACAACACAATGGGGTTCCTGAAAGTTAGGGGGATTAACTCTGAGTATGAAGGTAACTACTGTAAGAATCAATCACTTGTCCGAGCTGCTGTTCTACAGTCAAGCCCGCGTCAAACCAGTGAATTTGCACCCCATCTTTTTCCATCTTCCTGAAAAAAGTCATTTGCCTTTTCGCAAATTGACAAATCGCAATCGCCAATTTTTCTTTTAATTCGGAAAAACTCAGTGCTCCCGACAGATGGGATGTGATGAGTTTGTATTCCAGTCCGTAAAATTCCAGGATCTTCGGATCGATCCCCACAGACAGTAAAGCCTGCACCTCCCCGATCATTCCTTCTTCAAAGCGGCGTTCTAATCTTTCGATTACTTTATCCCTACGAAGCGGAATTTCCGACCTGAGACCGGCTACAAATGCTTTTACAACTGGCCTGTCAGGAGCCACAAATTCATGTGTACTTAAATAGGCCGCGATCTCCAGCGCCCGGATCATCCGCTTATGGGAAGACTGGTCGGCATGCTGCACGAATTCAGCCGGATATTCCGCAAGCTTTGCCCGGAGTTCTTCTACCTGGAGTGGCAATAGCTTCGCCCTGAAAGTTGCATCAACCGGAATAGCTGTATATGCATGGTTCTGCAAAATGCTATGCACATACATTCCGGTACCTCCGCAAAGTATCGGCAAGGCACCCCGTTCCAGCACCTCCGAAAACACCTTGTAAAAATCTTCCTTGAATTCATGCACATTATAAAGGGTACCGGCTTCACGGATATCGATCAGGTGATGTGGAATCTGTAATCCCCCAAATGTATACTCCTGAAGATCCTTACCCGTCCCGATGTCCATTCCTTTAAAAACCTGCCGGCTGTCGGCCGAAATGATTTCCCCGCCTAAAGCATCGGCCAACCTAACCGCCAGTCGGGTCTTACCTGAAGCTGTTGGCCCCAGCAATACAAAAAGTGGCTGATCAGACATGCGGCAAATATAAGCGGTATTTGAGATTTCCGGTATTGTGGATCATGGTATAATTTCCCTGCGCTTTGTCTTCAACAGAAAGCCGGTGCGGGAAATGTCGCTGCATTGTGCGCTGGTCCAGCCAGATCTCCAGTGGAGGAGTTGTTTCCACAAACTTAAATCCGGAATGCACATAAGCATGGCCCAGCGACCAGTCCCTGTCGGCATAACTCATGATATCATCAGGGTGGTGCAACGAAATAAAATGCTGCAATATCTTAGTAAAACCTCCAACCACCGTATATCCGCTCAGCGCGGCAAATCGGATGAGTTCAGCGGAACGGTGTCCTTCAGCACGCTCCCGCATCAACCTCAGGTTGCTAAACGTAGCCACAGCTACCAGTTGTCCATTTTCAGTCAAAGCATACTTATACCTGGCTTTGACTGATCCTTGTAAATGATTTACATTCAGAAATAAATCCGCTTCGTCCTGACTAAGGCTTATTAACTTTGTCTTCCTGGCATGGATGCGCTGATTCTTCCCCAGAATAGAGGAAATGCGACCGACTACCTGGGCGCTCCTTTGTAACCAGATGTCTTCCCAAAGCTGTACACAATACAAACCTTCCCAGTCATACCTTTCCTGCAAAACAATTAGTGTTCCTGCTGCTGGCGGAGCATCCAGTGCAATCAGATTGACAAGCAGCGGGTATCCTTTAAAAGAAAACAATGTAAAATCCGCTGAAGCTACTGCTTCCAGTTCGAATCCCAATGCAGAAAAAACAGCAACAAAATCCTGTTGCCATGACACTTTTATACCCAAGCTTTTTCTTTATATATCCTGAAGCCATTGGCCAGTGCATTTTCGATATGCAGCAGCAGTTTTTCATCCAGTTCTTTAATGTGAAAAGAAGAATCACCCTTCCGTAAATCCAACAGCGCCGGATCAAATACCTCCCCAATTTCTTCATCTCCTGACACGGGCATAAAATCCAGTAAAACCTGGTCTTTACCGATTTCCAAAGAAGCAAAACATATTTCTGTCCGCTCCTTCCCTTCTACCAGTACGTGCCTTTCACTCCAAAGGTCATACAAGGTTTCACTATTCTCCCTGTTGATGAACCCCTGTACAGTATAAGGTTGCATTACTGCCCTTATGGTTTGGAATATTTCTATAAGATCTGTTTTCATGGCGTTGTTGTTATATCCCTAAAACGTCTAGGCCTCTATTTTAGTTTTAATTATCGCATCCTCCTTTTTATCTACCGGTGCCAGTTTACTCACCAGTCCATGCCCGGCCTGGAGCAATTCATTAGTGATGTTGCGCGTGTATTCTATAATTTCTTCCTTAAACTCCTTTACAGATGCCCCGCTACGGATTTCCTCCAGACGCTTCTCCCATTGCCCAGTCAGCTCTGCCTGGGCAATCTTCTGGTCTTTCACCACATCGTAAACTGCCAATCCCTTCGGAGTAGGCACCAGATTTCTTTTTTCACGGATGATGTATTCCCTGTTTAGCAATGTCTCTATCATCGCCGCACGTGTAGCCGGGGTACCTAAGCCACCTTCTTTCATCGCATCACGCAATTCCTCATCTTCAATGTCCTTACCACAGGTTTCAAGGGCTTTCAACAAAGAAGCTTCGTTGTACATTGCCTTGGGTTTGGTCTGTTTTTCCAGCAGGGCTTTCTTAGGAATAGGCAAGAGTTCCTCAGCCTTGAGTTTAGGGAGTGAAGGATTTTCTTCATCCTTTTTCTCATCTTCAGTATCATTGAATACTGAACGCCAGCCCGGCGTATGGATTACCGTTCCGTTGGCCTGAAACACCGTTCCGGCTTCCAGCGTGATTTTAGTGATCTCTTTGATACAGTCTTGATGGAAGGCTTCCAACATACGGCCTGCCACCATATCGTATATGGCCTGGTGATGGCCTGTCAACTGATGCGGCGACTCACCTGTAGGCAAAATCGCATGGTGATCTGTTACTTTTTTGGCATTTACACTCCGCTTGCTGAGCTTAGCGGTGCTCAGTACCTCTGCCTGCTTGCCAAAGTCGGCATGAACCTTTAGTTTTTCAATCAGCCCCGGAACACCGGCGAAAACATCATCTCCGATATACCGGCTGCCCGTACGCGGGTAAGTTACCAATTTAGTCTCGTACAGGTTCTGCAGGATATTCAGAGTCTGTTCTGCTGTGAGTCCTTTTCGCTTATTGGCCTCCTGCTGCAAACTGCTCAGGTCATGCAGGAGCGGCGGCGGTTCTTTCCTGGGCTTTGCTTCTACAGACAGTACCTTTGCGCCAAGTGCCACACCGGACTCCAGATCGCCGATCTTTGCAAAGTCAAGCTCTGCTTCTTCTTTCTTGTCGTAACTGCTGACCGACATGGCCCTGAACAGTTGCCCATCTTTATCCAGTTGAATGGCCAGTTGATAATAGATCCGGGGTACAAAATTCTTAATCTCCAGGTACCTCGCGCAGATCATTGCCAATGTAGGCGTCTGCACCCTGCCAAGAGAAAGTACAGAACGATTGCCTGCAGAAATGCTCAGCGCCTGGGTGGCATTCATACCCACCAGCCAGTCAGATTCCGATCTGCAATGTGCCGAATTAAACAAGGTATCGTAATCCGTTCCCGGCTTCAGATTGCGGAAGCCCTCCTTAATGGCCTCATCAGTTTGCGAAGAGATCCAGAGCCGCTTAAAAGGCTTTTTACATTTTAAAAAGTAATAGATGTAGCGGAAGATGAGTTCACCTTCGCGCCCGGCATCCGTCGCTACTATAATCTCGGTAGCCTCGTCAAATAATTTTTTGATGATGTCCAACTGCTTGCGTACCCCCGGATCTTCGACCATGCCATCCTTGGTCTTGATCTTCCGGATGCCCAGTTTAAACTTTGGCGGCAGCATCGGCAGATGTTGCCTTCTCCAACCGATATAACCATATTCCTGGGGCGGGGCCAATTGAAGCAGATGTCCAAAAGCCCAGGTAAAGGAATAGCCCTTGCCTTCTATATACCCGTCTTTTTTTGTTGTAGCACCGAAGACTTTAGCCAACTCACGACCCACAGAGGGCTTTTCTGCAATTACGATCTTCATATATTATCCTAAAATATCTAAACCAACTTTAAAGGTGTTGCAATGTGCATCTACAATATCCCTGATTTCGGGTGAATACCCGCCACCCATACTCACCTGCACCGGCAAACCATTGCGCTTACAAAATTGAAACACCAGCTCATCCCGCTCCCGGCATCCCGCCTTCGTTAGGGCCAGCTTACCCAATTTATCGCTTTTCAGCACATCCACACCCGACAGATAAAAAACAAAATCAGGACGGTGTCCCAGCAACCCTGGCAAAACACCCTTTAGTTTACTTAAGAACAAGTCGTCTTCGGTTTCATCTTCCAATCCCAAATCCAGATCGCTCTGCTCCTTTCTGAATGGAAAATTCTTCTCTCCATGCATAGAAAAGGTGAAGGCCCGTGGTTCTTTGTACAGAAGCTCTGCCGTCCCATTACCCTGATGTACATCTAAATCTATAATTAATATGCGACTAGCTAATCCTTTTCTCAACAAATAGTTAGTGGCAACAGCCTGATCATTCAACAGACAAAATCCCTCTCCCCAGTTACTACCCGCATGATGCGTCCCACCAGCTACATTAAAGGCCAATCCTGTATCCAAAGCGCTCAGCGCCCCATCAATGGTTCCCTGCGTAATCCGCAGTTCCCGATCTAGCAATTGTTCGGTAAGTGGAAAACCGATTCGCCGCTGTTCACGCTCCGGCAAAGTCAACGTTTTCAACTGCTCCCAGTAGTTTGCTGCATGCGACCAAAGAACCACTTCTTCCTCCACTGGTTCCGCAGCGAAGAGCTGGTCGGCCTGAATCACACCCTCATGTAGTAACTGCTCCGGGATCAACTCATACTTGAGCATCGGAAAACGGTGTCCTTCAGGCAAAGGATGTGCGTACAAAGGGTGCCAGGCAATTTTGACCATACTACCTTAGGATCTCCCCAACATGCTTCTCAATATTGTTGCAGATGTCATCTACCGGAAGGTCATTGGCATCAAAGCCAAAAGGATCTTCGATCTCCTCTGCGATGAGCTCCAAACTGGCCAGCACATACAAGATAAAAGGCACTATCGGTACTACAAAATACCCGAGACTGAACACCCAGCCAAATGGCAGTGTGATCACGTAAATAAAAATAAACTTCTTAATGAAAGCACTATAGGAATATGGAATTGGTGTACGTTTAATCCGCTCACAGCCACCACAGATATCAGTAAATTGCTGAACATCTCCATTAAGTATAATCAATTGCTCCTGGCTGATCTCGCCTTTGGCCTGCATTTCAAAAATCCGGGAGGCCATACTGGCTGCCACCTGATTTGGAATGTGTTTCCCAGCATCCACCTCTATCAATAAACTATTCTTTCCAAAATACTGCTTTTCCCGCAGATGCTCTTTCAGTGCAAATGCATATTTCGGAATGGCATAGTCAAAAAACTCCAGATGCGCTGCACTTAATTTTAAGGCTTTGATTTTAATGGCCAGGTTGCGGCTCACATTGGTCAGGGCACCGATTAACCTGCGGCCTTCCCACCAGCGGTCATATGAGGTATTGGTACGGAATACGAGCAGCATGGATATTACAAAACCCAGAAGATTGTGCATCATACCAATATTTTTTACATAGGTCGTTTCTGCCAACTTCAGGTAATTCAACTCCAAATAAGCAATACAACCCGAAAACGCAGCCACACTGAGCATCAAAGGCCAAAGGATACGAATCGTATCGGCTTTATGTATATGAAATATAAAGGTGATCCAGTCTTTGGGATTGTAGTTAATCATATTGCCTAATCAAAAATCTTCGCTTCAAACTTAAAAAAAAAGGCCGAGAAATAGTTTTCAAAGCCCGATTTGTTATCCACAACGGCTGAACAAATGAAATTTAACTGTTCGGCTTGCTGACAAATTTATTGCCCTTAACGTAGTACCTCCAGGGTAGTAAAGCATGATCTCCGGCATAGTCGACCCCTACTCTGGGCACTGCAACAATATCAGCGTTTGGCAACATCAAACCCCGCTCTTCTATCCAGATCTCGTCTCCGAGCAAGTCTTTTGCATTCAGATTTCGGTCTATCCCCATCGCCTTCGCCAGAGCACCGGGTCCGGCAGTCAGATTCGGCTTTAACACAGCCATATTCCTCCTCCGCAGCATGATGTCCAATCCCTCCAGAGGCTCGAGGCCACGAACGAGTACCGCGTGCGGCGTACCCTGAGGCGCCGTAACTACGTTGAACAAATGGTGGATTCCATAACAGAGATACACATAGGAAGTTCCGCCAGCCTCATACATGATTTTGGTACGGTCTGTAAATCGTCCTCCATGTGCATGCGATGCCTTATCTTCCACTCCTTTATAAGCCTCGGTCTCTACAATAATTCCGCCAGTCAGCTCACCATCAATCCGCGTAAACAAAAGCTTGCCCAGTAGGGCTATTGCCAAGCTGTTTACATTCTGGTCCTGATAAAATGAGAAGGGCAGCTTAGACATTGATCAAACTAATAATCTCCTTCAGATAAACCTCATCAACTTCATCAAAATGAGCCAGATATTCACTATCCACATCCAGCACTCCGATAATTACTTCCCCCCGATAAACAGGCAGCACGATTTCCGATCTTGAAGCGGATGCACAAGCGATATGACCAGGGAATTCATCTACATCCGGAACAATCAAAACCTCATTGCGCTCCCAGGAAGCACCGCATACGCCTTTACCCTTCCTAATTCGAGTACAAGCTACAGGCCCCTGGAAAGGCCCTAACACAAGCTCATCTCCTTTGACGAGGTAAAACCCTATCCAGAACCAGCCGAACTGCTCTTTTAAAGCCGCTGCAATATTAGCCAGGTTAGCAACCAAATCTTCTTCTCCGGTAACTAAGGCCTCAATCTGTGGGATCAGACTTTTATATTTCACTTCTTTGTCGCCTTGCTTTGTGATGATCAGATCTTCTGCCATAAATAATTATTGATATGCACAAAAATACAAAAGATATCAGAGAAATGGCAGACTCAAACAAGAGCCGACATGACCTGTGCGCTTTGACCGTTTCCAGCCACTTACCGTCTCCGCTCCGTCTTTTGTCCGTCTTCTGTCCGTCAAAATACGGAAAAGAGACGCTCCTAAATCATTCAAGCGCACCAACGAATCGCTACTCAGGCAAAGTACCGCTATATCACGAATGTGACAGCGGCTCAGATTAAATTAATTAGATTTGCAGGATTTAATATCCAATATCAACTTATTAACTCATTAAAATGACTAAAAAGAAACTCATAACTTCTGTACTCAGCGCTTCGCTCCTTGTAGTCGGTATCCTGCAGTCAGGGTATAAGCCTTGGGAAGAAGGCATGTTTCCGCTGAGCGAAATCCACAAAGTAGACCTGAAAAAAGCAGGGCTAAAAATCAGTCAGAACGAGATCTATAACCCCAATGGTACAAGCCTCGTAGATGCATTGGTAAATGTTGGCGGCTGTACCGGCTCTTTTGTTTCCAACGAGGGACTTATCATCACCAACCACCACTGTGCATTCAGTGCAGTACAACAAGCAAGCACACCTGAACACGATTACCTGACCAATGGATTTGTAGCCAAATCACATGAACAAGAAATTGAAGCGAAAGGATTAACATGCCGCATAACTGATAGTTATGAAGATGTATCCGATAAGGTACTTGGTGCAGTAGCACAAATAGAAGATCCCGCTTCCCGCCTGCAGCTAATCAACAATGCCATGAAAAATATTGCATTGGAAGCCGAACAAAAAGACCCAAGCATTAAAGCCGAAGTCTCTGAAATGTTCATTGGAAAAACCTATGTACTCTTTCGCTACAAAACCATACAGGATGTGCGCCTGGTTTACGTACCCAATCGCCAGATCGGCGAATATGGCGGAGAGACCGACAACTGGGTATGGCCAAGACATACCGGAGATTTTTCATTCATGAGGGCATACGTAGCACCAGATGGTTCGCCTGCCAAATATGCTAAAGAAAACATTCCCTATACACCAAAAAAATTCCTGAAGGTAAATCCAAAAGGTACAAATGAAGAAGATTTTGTTTTCATACTAGGCTATCCTGGAAGGACTTTCCGTCATAGACCTGCACAATTTATTGAATATCAGCAAAAATTTGTATTGCCTTACACTTCCGACCTTTACGACTTCCAAAACACAACAATGGAAAACGTTGGTAAGAAAAATAAAGCCACAGAAATTAAACTGGCTACCCGCATCAAACGCAATGCAAACGTGATGAAAAATTACAGAGGCAAGCTACAGGGACTGCAGGGAATTGACCTGATCGGTCAAAAAAAGCAGGAAGACGCTGCACTCGCGGAATTCATCAACAACAATGTAGACATCAAAGCCAAATACGGCAACCTGATGTCTGACATCGACAAACTCTATAAACTGATCAATGGCGATGCACAACGCGACCTTTGGTTTTCACAGATTTACAACTCCACCAGTCTACTGGGAATAGCGAAGAACATCAATAGCTTTAAAAGCGCATATGATGCAATACCAGCAGCGCAGCAACAAGCATTTTTCGAGCAAAACCAGCCAAAACTGAAGCAAAACCTAACAGCCATCTATGAATCCTATGAGATAGATGCCGACCGGAGGATTTTCAAAAGAATGTTGACAGATGCCAGTCATTTTAACCTCCTTCAAAAGGTTGCAGCAGTGGAAAAGATCAGCAACAAGGGATCAAACAGCACTACTGTAATCGATCAGTATATAGACAACACCTTCGGCATCAGTAAACTGAAAGATGCCGACTATGTATTGAACACCCTGATCAGTTCAGCGAAATCCATCAGCACTTATAATGATGGCCTGATGATTTTTGAAAGCGAGATTTCCAAACAAATGGCGGAACTGAGGCCTGAAAAAGAGCGCAGAGAAGGTCAACTGAATAAGCTCATGGGAGACTACGTCAACGTGAAGGAGAAATTCCTGAGGAAGGATTTCATTCCGGATGCCAACAGTACACTGAGGTTAACCTATGGCTATGTACGCGGCTACTGGCCTGCAGACGCCACTTACATGCGGCCTTACACCACGATCAAAGGCATTTTAGAGAAAGGCAACACCAATAATCCTGAATTCGCTTACCCGGCTCAAATCAAAGCATTGTGGCAGGCAAAAGACTTTGGTCCATTCGCCAAGAAGGATTTAAATGATGTACCCGTTTCATTCTTATACAACATGGACACTACCGGCGGCAATTCAGGCTCTCCGATCATGAATGCATCGGGTGAACTGATTGGCGTCAACTTCGACAGGGCTTATGGCGCCACAATAAATGACTATGCCTGGAACGAAAGTTACAGCAGGTCGATTGGCGTAGACATCCGCTATGTATTGTGGGTAGCCGCGAAAATCGACAAAGCCAATTTCTTACTGACAGAAATGGGCATTAAATTATAAACAAAATACCAGCAAGAAAGCGGCGGCCAATAATATGGTTAGCCGCTTTTTTTGAACTCAATAGAAAACAGAAAAAAATGAGAGTAATAGCAGAACTACCACACCCAGATTGTAAGATCACTTTGTTCAGTATGAACCAAAAATACATCATCAAATTTGAACAGGGAACCCTTGAGCAAAGCTATAAATTATCGGAGCTCGACCTCTCAGGAGGAGGGGCTAACGAAGTTTTTCAAATCCTCGATGAAGCATTTATCACCACCGTAGTCGAACGGTTTAAGAGCATGAGGGCAGATTTTTCCGCGGCCTACAAGAGACAAGAACACTAATTACATAACCACCGTAAAACACTGTAATACAGAATAGAATACAGCTAAACAAAATTTTATATTGCATTTATACGGGTTACTGCTTACATCAAACTACATTTAAATAAAGTAATTAAAGAAGTAAAATTAAATAATTACATTGATTAACAACAAATTATAACATATCACAAAATATAATTTCACGAGGTAAAATGGCCAAATTTCATAGAAGTCTGGCCATTTTCAGTTCATTTTCGGGCATTGGTTCGAAACGTAACGACCAGCGCTAATATGAAATTTCAATGATGACGATATGGATATTAATTTGAATATTTGCTAAGGTCAAATACCTAGACTATCCGACATGACAAAACACCTGCTATATATCCCCCTGCTGTTACTGGCTTTTACTTATACTTCCTGTAAAAAAGTTTCAGAGGATATTCAACGCGATGCCATCATTACAGACAGTGTAGATTTTGAGATTCCCATCCTTTCTGAAATCGATTCGGCATATACGCTTAGTGACGTTAAATTGCCGCTGAATCCCGGTGCGGCAATCTCTGCTCAGTTACCGGATTTTAATGAAAGTAATATCAAGAGTATCAAGCTCACTAAAATGAGTTTGGGTTTATTCCTCTTTAAGGGTGCTAAGGATAAGGACTCCATCGACGTGATTAACAATTTCGGAAATTTTCAAAGCATCCGCTTCACCATCCCGGGCACTCCTGCCGTCGGTAGTAGTACCGCAAGCCCACTCCTGATTGCAAGTGCAATCATCAACTCTACATCAGTAAGTGGTGCGCTAAGCATGACACCGGATACAGAACTGGAATTGAAACCTTATGTAGGCGCGAATGCAGCCAATAGTACAGTAACCATTAGGACACGCAAAGTAACGAATAAAGCAGTCAAAGTACGCGTCAGAGCATCCTTCACTGTTACAGTCTCAAAGTAAGAAGTCCGAACTCTTCGGTTTTCTGATAAAAATCCGTATATTTGCATAAAACGGGGTATCAAACATTATTCTCATTTATATTTTTAAGTCCAAATCGATCTGTTGATTGGGACACCTTTTCCGCAGCCAGCCCCCCGTTGTGGCAGGAACTATTTTTTAACTAATACATTGACTCTATGGCTAAATCTCAGGCAACCTTCATGAAGAAGCAACTGGAAAAAAACAGACAAAAGAAAAAAGAAGATAAAGAACAACGTAAATTGGAGCGCCAGCAAAACTCATCCGGCGGTGACCTGGAGAGTATGATGGCTTATGTGAACGAATTTGGGGAAATTGTTTCCACCCCACCTGAAAAACCGGCAAATCAAAATAATAAATAGTATAGCCGCTTTTTACAAACTAAAGCCGCTTTTTCAGCGGCTTATTTTTTTGGCATTGTTTTAGAATCTTTGAATTAAACAATGCCAAAAATAATGATCACATCCCTACTTCAACTGATTGACCAAGCAGTAAAACTACATTCCGGACAACCGGCAATGGTGTATAGGGACACCATCCTTACATACAAACAACTAGATACCATCAGCAACCAACTGGCTGCTTTTTTCATAAAAAGCGGAATCAAAAAAGGGGACATTGTAGGTATCCTGATAGATCGATCTGCGGAGATGCTCATTACCATGCTGGCGATCCTGAAATCCGGCGCGGCTTATATCCCCATGGACCCCGACTATCCCAGAAAGCGGATTGCATACATCCTCGGGGATTGCAATGCACAGTTACTCATTACCAATGCAAAATACAAGACCGAAGTAGAAAGTCCAGTTCCCAAACTCATCATAGAAGAGATTTGGCCGGAAATTGACAGTTTTCCGGAAACAGGTTCTTTTGCCGCACCCGGACAAGCCGATCTTGCTTACCTCATCTATACTTCAGGTTCTACAGGAATGCCCAAAGGCGTGATGATCGAACACGGCAACCTGCTAAACCTACTGCAGAGCATGCAAAAATTTCCCGGCATCACGGCTGACGACAGGCTCCTCTCAGTGACTACGGTTTCCTTCGATATTTCAGTACTTGAACTTTACCTGCCGCTCACCCTGGGTGCTACGCTATACCTTGCAGATACGGAAACAGCCAAGAATGGGGAGGCGCTGATTGATTTCATCCAGAAGAAGGAAATTACCTTCTTCCAGGCTACGCCATCTACTTATAAAATGATGCTTGCTGCCGAATGGCAGGAAAAACTCGACATCAAAGCACTATGCTGTGGCGAGCAGCTCCCGAAAGACCTTGCAGAAAAAATCCTGCCCCGTGTCACCGCACTTTACAACATGTACGGCCCGACAGAGACCACCATTTATTCTACAGGCAAACAGATCTTACCAAGCGACGAGCTGATTACTATCGGCAAGCCTATAGACAATACGAGTATTTACATCCTGAATGAAGACCAGAAGGAAGTGAAAACCGGAGATATTGGCGAAATCTATATTGGTGGTCTTGGCCTAGCCCGTGCCTATTACGGAAAACCAGAATTGACCAGGCAAAAATTCATTCAGTTTGAGCTTCCAGGACAGCTCAGCCAAAGGCTCTACAAGACGGGAGACCTGGGTAAACTGCTACCCAACGGCGAGATCCTCTGTCTGGGCAGGATTGATCACCAGGTAAAAATAAGGGGTTACCGAATAGAAACTGCGGAGATTGATTATACATTACTGCAACAACCACAACTTCGTGAAGTGGTAGTTAAACCCTGGACTGACCGAAAAGGCTACGAGGTTTTGGTTGCCTATATTGTAACAGCAGACCATAGCACACCCGGCCATAAAACGATCAATCAGTGGAAGGCCCAACTCAGGTCGGCCCTTCCCGCCTATATGATCCCTACTTATTTTGTTTCGCTGGAGCGTATACCTTTGACCGACAATGGAAAGGTAGACCGGAATGCACTGCCGGAACCTGAGTTTGGCAGTCAGACAAGTGCAGATACGCTGGCCGAAAGTGAAAATGAAAGGATGTTGTCGGACATTTGGGTTAAGGAGCTGGGACTTTCGAAAGTGGGTATACATGACAATTTCTTTGACCTGGGCGGTCATTCACTGACTGCGGTGATGATCGTTTCACAGATCAAAAAGAAGACGGGTAAAAACATTCCCCTGGGCAGTCTCTTTAAAAACCCGACCATCACTGAGCTCGCCAAACTCCTGGAAAAAACCGAGCTGGATCAATACGAGTCACTCATCCCAATAAAACCTGAAGGCAGCAAGCCCCCACTGTACATTGTGCACGGAATGGGTTCTACTGTATTTAAATTCCGTGAGCTCGCAGAAAAGCTGGATCCGGAGCAGCCTGTGTACGGGCTGCAGGCGCGGGGTCTGGACGGGCGTAAACCGCCTGCTACCAGCATGGAAGAAATGGCCGGATATTACCTGGATGAAATATTAAAACACAATCCTGCAGGCCCCTACGCCATAGCAGGTTATTCTCTCGGTGGTTTCGTAGCAATGGAAATTGTGCGTCGTCTGGAACAAATGAATAAGAAGGTCTGTTTATTTGCCTGCTTTGATACGATCGTTCTTAAAAACAACCAATTGGATGAAGGATGGCAAAAAAAGTTTCGAAAGGTTTCATTTCGAATTGCCAAGTTCTTTTACACCTTTTCCCTGCTGGTTAGAGAACCCAGACGAACCGTTTTGCACAAGATAGCTTCCCTTACAAAAGGCTATAAAAAAATGATGGGTCAGGAGATTGGCCTGGAAAACAACCTGCCCGAAAATTTCGAACAGATGAGTGATGTGATCGTTAGCAATCAGACGGCCCTTAGCAACTATAAGGTAAAGCCCTACCATGGAACTATGCATTTGTTTAAGGCGCGGAAAGCCCAGACCTACATCAGTGATTTCAAATATTTAGGTTGGAAACCCTATGTAAAGGATTTACAAGTACATATGATAGACGCCGACCATATTTTCATCTTTGACAAGGAGTACAATGCACGCTTTGCACATGCATTGCAAAAAATTCTGGACGAAGCTGTCTGCTAGGTTATTTGCGCTGGGCCTTTTCCCACATGACACTTTGTTCCCCAAAGAAAAAACGATGGAGACCCGCAAGCACAGCATAATTCATCATGCAAAAATAATAGGGAATAAATAGCAGCTTGACCCTGACTTTCTTCGCTTCGAGTACTTTGCCAAGATAGGCGGAAACATAAAACAGCACTTGTCCCAGTAGCAGCAAAGTATATAAAGCTCCCGAGTTGCTCAGCACAAGGAACACATTGAGGAGCAGGGCCAATATCATCAGAAAAGGAGTTATGGTCCAGCGCAAAACCCTGTGGCTAATGTACTGAAAAGACAAAACCGGAAACTTAAAGGGATTGAGCAAGGCGCTCAACCAGATTACCGACTGCATCCCTCCTGCCGCGATGCGCACTTTTCGCTTCAACTCCTCTTTTACATTTGCGGAAGAACTTTCCTGGGCATAGGCTTCTGGTTCATATATAATGACATAGCCCTGCTCTGCGATACGCATAGAAATCATGAAATCATCCAACACGCTATTTGCCGGCACGGGCTGATATAAACTTCGACGCACGCTGAATAATTCGCCGGCTGCGCCTACTACAGAATACAATTCAGAATCCCATTCCTTTAACTTAGACTCATACTTCCAATAAAAACCCTCACCTGCCGTTGCATCAGCCTGTTCCTCTATCATTACCCTTTTCTCCCCTGCAATAGCACCGACCTTCTCATCCGCATAATGACGGCACATCAACACCAAAGCATCGCGGTTTAAAAAAGTATTGGCATCGGTAAACACCACAAGCTCTGAGCTCACTTGTTCCATGGCGCGGTGCACCGCCGAGATCTTACCTCTTCTTTCCACGGAATGCACGAGCTTAATCTGCGGGTATTTGGCAACAAGTTCAGGAGTGGCATCTGAAGAGCCATCGGTCACAAAAATCAGTTCAAGTTTTCCTTGCGGGTAGTTGAGCAACAAAGTATTGCTGATCTTTTCCTCTATGAAATCGGCCTCATTGTAAGCTGCGACGATGAGTGTACAACTGGGCAGTTCAGCAAAGCCGTACTGTCTGCGCTTTTTAGGATTGAACAGCCTTTTGATTCTCACTAGTACATAGAGAAAAATGCCGTAGCCGAAAAACGTATAAAAAACCAGAAAAATAGAAATCCAAAATACTATAACCATAATTATTTGAGTGGGTAGCCCAAGTCTGTACTGTCTTTCGCATGGGTGATATTCCAGAAAACTGCGCTGAGCAAAACCCTGGTAAAACCAGCAGATTGCCCTTTTACATATTTCAGAATATTACGAGGCATCACAAAGGCTGCAAAGTAAAGATAAAAAAATAAGCGCTGATGCAATTTTGCATTTCTTCTGATAAACAAAATCCGATTTCTGTTCATGAAGAATTCTTTCAAGGCACTGTTTTTACCAACAGCGAGCGACTCTTTATGATAAATGATGGCGTTGGTATCCAGCCAGATCTCATATCCAGCTTCTTTAATGCGCTCACACCAGTCCATTTCTTCATAGTAGAGGAAAAAGTTTTCTGCCATAGGACCTGCTTTTAGCAATGCTTCTTTTCTGACCATCATGGCAGCACCATGAATAAAGCCAGTAGGTTTCAATTGACCGCGATACTGATTTTCATCTTTTTCAAACTGTCCGATGCAAAAGTTTCTGCAGGTATAATAGTTCATGGGTGTAAAACCCGCATACTGTATAATCGAAGGGTCATCATGATAATTGATCTGCGGAGAAATGATCCCAATTCGCCCATTGGCATCCAGACTGCCGGCCAGTTGCTCGATAAGCCCGGGTGTAACTTCTGTGTCGTTATTGATCAGAAAAAGATACTTGCCGCTGGCTTCTGCAATCCCCAGGTTGTTTCCACCGGCGAAACCGAGATTGGCTTCTGAACGTATGTATTTGATATCCTTGCAATACTGTTTAAAGTAATGTTCATTATCTGTTTTGCAGCCATTATCAACTAAAATTATTTCTATATTAGCTAGAGCATAATATTTGTTTAGAGATTCCAACAGTTCCTTTGTCGCTTGATTTTGATGATAATTGACGGTGATGACAGATATTGAGCTCATAAAATTTAGTTACACACTTCAAAGTAGACCATTTTGCCCGATAAAAACAAAATTATTCATGATCTGCAGTATTTCGAGCGACTGGATTCCAGCGACAAGGAATTGATTCAGAAACTGGATGAAGTAATGGTATTATTGGAACTGAGCAAAATAGATACTGAGAACATCCGGGGAATTAAGCTAAAGCTCAATGAAGCGCTGGACAAAAAGCTAAGTAGAAAAGACCTGATCACCGAAATAAAAGAAGTGTCGTTATCTTCGGATATGGATAAAATGGCACAACTGGATGAACTGGAAATGTTATTGAATACCCACCACCTGGATTCCAAGCAAGCTAAAGGGTTCACTTTAAGAGCAACCTTAATTAGGGGGGTTAAAGTAATGCTGGGTCTTATGTTTGTGGTGCTTGGTTTTTCCATGATAATATTGCCCGCACCGCCTTATTTTGAAATGTATGTAATCTTCAATTTCACACCCGACGATGGAGTGACTTTAATGGACGTTATTTCTTTGATTATTATCCTGGCTGGTATCTATATCATATTAACCTCCATCAAGCCAAAGCAACATGAATAAGAGGATATTACTAGTGGATGATGATATTGTACAATTAAGGCTTTTTGAAAAGCTTTTAACAAGCAATGGCTATACCTGCAAGATTGCATTGTCGGTAGACGAAGCAGAACAACACCTGACCAATGACGTCCCCGATCTTATCATATCTGATTATCAGATGCCTGTAAAAAACGGATTTGACTTCAGGAAGAAACTATTGGGCAACGATCTTTACAAAAGCATTCCATTTCTGTTCCTCACCTCAGTTAATGACGATAAATTCATACAACAGGGCTTAGACCTGAAAGCAATAGACTATATTAGTAAAGGCACCCCTTCAGCTCACATCTTGTCTAAAATAGATAACTTAATGCAATCTGTCAGGGAACACTACGAAAAATCCCTCAGTGAAATCAAAATAATTGCCGAGAAGCTAAATCTCAGAAACATGCCAAAAAGCGCACCTGAACTGAAGAATTTTGAGATCAGCTATTTCAATCAAAGTTATCAAAATCATCCTGGTGGAGATTTCATTGATTTTATTAAGATCAACGATCGATTCACTTTTGTAGTACTTGGTGATGTAATGGGTAAAAAATGGGGTGCCTGGTTTTTTTCATTCAGTTTCCTGAGTTATATCAGATCTGCAATTCGTCTTTGCGTATTCGAAGGTAATTTTTCGCTATCAGAAATTTTGGGAAAACTGAACAGAGTTATCCATTCTGACGAAATCCTGAGTGATATATTTTCGACCCTCAGCATCTTGTTGGTTGATGATGATGAAGAAAGGATAAGCTATGCCGGAGCCGGGGACCTTCCCTTGTTGAAATATGAAATACAATACGACGCTCTGATCAGCTATCAATCAGATGGGATTCTGCTAGGCTTCGCGGAAAACAGTATTTTTAACGAGATTGAACTCAGTCTTCAGGCAGATGAAGAAATTTACCTGATATCTGACGGAATGATCGACTTCGAAATAGATGGAGCTATAAAATCCGATCTAAGTTTATTAAAATCCAAGTTACATGAGCTAAAGAGTAGGAAAGAAACGACAATTGAAATTAAAAACATTTTATTTAACAAAACCAATTCGCAGGTAGACGATTGCAGCATTATCATTTTAAGGAAGAAACGTCATGAAAATAAGAAAACAGCAAATTGATGAAATAATGGCCATCATTATTGAAGAGAAGGAAGCCAACCTCTCTAAATCGGAGCATTTTAAAGAACTTGTGCTGCAGGAAGTAAATGCTGGCAGGCGCAAGCTTATTATTTCATTTGTGAACGTAGACTATATAGATAGTTCATTTTTGGGAGCCCTGGTTGCCATTTTAAAAAGCCTGTTGCCACTGAATGGTAAACTCGTCCTTTTTGGAATGAATGGTGACATCTTGAATTTATTTCAATTGACCCGTCTGGATAAGATTTTTACATTGAAGAACGGCCTAGAAGATGCTCTAAAAGAATTTTAAGATGACAAATGCATTCCCAATCATCCTAGAACTCGAAACTCCTCAAAGTGTAGACGAGATATATAGCTTCACTAAAAGCGTATTGAAAGCGGTAAACGAACATAAGGAACTGAGTATGGATCAGCAACGCAGAATAAAACTGATCCTCATAGAACTGGTGACAAATTCCATTAAACATTCGGAAGATGGAACATCACAAATCAAACTCGTAATAGATCACCCCTCACTTACTATACAAAAATTTGAAAAAGGACTACAGATTGAATTCAGTTCAGGTTCCCAGCAAATCCCATTTGAAGAAATAGACAAACGGCTAAAAATTTCATTTTCAGAAGAGAACAGACATCACATTCAAACATTGGATAAATATAAATTTAAATTCCTGAACCCTTATCTGGAAGGACTTAATATAGAGCACATGCCTGAGCATTTTGGTTTTTATATCATTACAATGGCTTCAGACAGCTTTATATACCAATACGATCCGGAGAGCAAAGAAAACCGATATATTGTCAATATCGATTTTCATGAGTAACCGTGCATTTATTTTCCCAATATGAGAAAAATCATTTCCACAAAAATACACACCCCAGTTTACCTAGCCCCCTTTTAAACTACCTGTAAAGCATTTTTGAACTTGGTATTATTTTTTCTCTACGCGCGCAGAGAACCTTAATACTTAAGTATTTTTATGAACAAAAAATTACTACCATTCTTCTTCGTCACAACTATTTTATTTGCCGGTGCTTGTAAAAAGGAAATTGCAGGAAATAACGACTCAGAAAACACAGAAAAAGCAGCTCCTGATGGTTTTGCTTATCAAACTACAAAAAAGATCGATATCAATGTCAGGCTACTAACCCGCACAAACCAGCCGGTTAGTGGTGTACTTGTTTCATTTTTCAATCCCAATGCTGTGACGGATGGAAAAGAGATTACCAAAGTCTTAAGCGACAAAGATGGTTACATCAGGGCAAAAGTCATCGTACCTGGTTACTTGGACACGCTGGTGATTGATCCTGCCTATGTTGGGCTGATTAGAAATGCCAAAGGCTTCATTAAAAACAACAGCCTTTCAGCTATCATAGGTGGTGAATTTGGCTTTAGCGGAAACATCGTCACTCAAAAAACAGCTGAATCGAAAAGAGTGAGTTCAGTCATGGGTTCCAGAATCAGCTCGATTGGTGTTAACGGAGAGCTAGCTTCCGGCTATATCTATGATAGTAATCTATATGATGAATCTGGCAGACCGAAGAATCTTGAGCCGGTAGATCAGATCGATTTTAGCGATCTGATGAGGCAGATCAATGCTGCACTCCCTGAAAAAGAAAAGGTGAAAGACAAATATATTGCAACCCAGGTCCCTACAGATCTTAAAATAGAAAAGCTAGCTGATGTATGGATCACCTTTGTGCACGAAGGCGCCGACTATAGAAATTCATTGGGATATTACACCTATCCTACCGGTCAAGCTCCTACACGCCCTGAAGACATCAATGAAATCCATCTTGTATTCCCTAATGCTTCATTAAAAGGTGGCATCGGAGAGGGAAATATGTTGCAGGGAGATAAAGTAAAAATTGGTAGATTTCCATCTGGAACATCTGTTGGATTTGTATTGCTGCAGGATGCTTACAGAAACGGAAGTACTGTGGAATATAGGGCGTCGAAATTTTATTCTACAGAAGGACTTAATCCGGAAGGCGACTCTCGCTTGAAACGCCACAACGTGGTGCTAAACAACGTAGCTCAGAGAACTTTCCTGATTGGCTTCGAAGATATAAACAGAACTCCAGGGCAAGGAAGTGATCAGGATTTCAACGATCTTGTATTTTATGCGCAGTCAAATCCGGTAGAAGCGATTTCACCCGTAGATATACCTTTTCTTGACGAAAACATCAAAGATACAGATGGAGATGGCGTCCCTGATTTCCTTGATGAATTTCCTGAGGATAAAGACAGGGCTTATAAGAGATACTATCCTAGTGAAACTATATGGGGAACTACCGCTTTTGAAGATAATTGGCCAAACGAAGGTGATTATGATCTAAATGATTTGGTTGTGAGTTATAGATATACATTTGCGATGAGTTCAAGCAATCAATTGGTTGATCTGACTGCTGAATATAAACCACTGGCAGCCGGAGCCGATTTCCAAAATGGATTTGGTGTACAATTACCATTTACACCTGCTCAGGTACAAAGTGTAACAGGTCTGAATTTATCAGTTGGTTCGGTGATTAAAATCGATGGTAAAGGATTAGAGAGAAATCAAAATAAGGCAGTTATAATTCCTTTTGATAATTACAGGAATTTATTTGGTGCGAATGCAACTTTGGTCAATACTGTTCCTGGAAAATCTAAACTGGAGAGTGAGATACTTACTGTAAAGGTTTTGCTTTCAAATCCGCTTTCAGATGATTATACCGCCTCGGTACCATTCAATCCTTTTATGATCAGTAATTTGGAAAGAGGCAGGGAAATACATTTAGTGAATCAGGTCCCTACAGATCTTGCCAATTTAAATTTATTTAGAACAGGTGCTGACTTCTCAGAAATTGGAGCTGGCAAATATTATCTAACTAAGGACAACAGGCCATTTGCACTTGATTTCTATGGTCCTTTTGAGTATCCTATAGAGAAGAGCGCAATATTTGACGTATACCTTCATTTTGCAGAATGGGCAAAATCAGGAGGACAAAGGTATACTGATTGGTATGAGAACAAAACTGACTACAGAAATTTCAACCTCATTTTCAAATAGAAGATGAATGATAAGATAGAAAAAGCCTGTTGCAGAATATGCAACAGGCTTTTTCTATTTCCATGAAACCCTTCTTTATTGTTAACAATTAGTTTGTATTCAATACATGGTGTTTATCTCTTAAATTTCGGATTTAGATGCAGGTCATAATTGTATTTAACCTGTCTGTACAACCATCTTATTAAAGAGAGAATTCCATTATTACTCTGGCGCCAATTACTTCTATGTACAGTACTTGGCTCTAGAGAAGAGTTCTCCTGAATAAACAGCGTCCTAAAATCATCAAAGAACAAGGCTTTACCTTTATTCTGAATAAATGAAAGGCACATTTCATATTCAGTTTTGTCTGATTTTATACCTTCTGTATACTTTCCAAACCTTTCAAAAAAATTGGCTCTTCTTAAATGTGGGTGGTCACTGTAGTTGTAGATCTTATTTTTGTCTATAAAAAACGGTTTATAGATCATTAGGGAATATCCCTTTTTATAAGGCTTTAAATATGGATAAGCAAAATATGCATAAAAACGGGCAATATCTATATCCTCTTCTTCCTCCATCATCTGAAGCGCATCTCTAAAATGCGGTAAGAATTCATTGGTAGGGACAAAGTCTTCCTGAACATATAGAGTGTAGGGTGTACTTACTGCCATTTGCCCCTTGTTGAGATTATTACCCAATCCTCCGTTTACATTTGCCGATACCAATGTAAATTGATACTCCTCGCTCAACTCGGTCAACCTTTGATGATGTAAAGCCATGCTGGCATCGTCAGAAACTACAATCTCTTTAAATGATATTTTCTGATCCTTAAAGGTTTTCAGTAATCGCTCCAAAGAACTACTTCTATTGTAGTGTGTAATCAATAAAGATACTTTTTCAAAAAGATGGCTATTATTCATTGATGATATTTTGACCAATATGTTCAAAGATATTAAATATAATATTTCCTAAAGATTTAATTCAGTAAAACCTAAAGTAGTTACGAAGACTTTAAGTTAGAGATTTTATATATTAGAGGATCTTTAAAAAACAATAAATGATAGACCATACTGCTTCTTTACAAGGAAAATTAAAAGGTAAAAAAATTCTGTTTATTAGTGCGAAGTTCTATCATTACAATGAAGAGATCATTTCAAAAATGAAGGCCTGCGGTGCTGAGGTAACTTTTTTTTATGAGCGGGACATTTCTTTAAAATATGGGATTGCAAAGAATATATTTCCCTCATATGCAAATAAAATTCAGGACCAACATTACGAAAATATACTGTCCCGGATTGAGGGCAAACAGTTTGATTACCTCTTTGTCATTCGTGGATATAAAATGGAAAAATGGTTTACTGAAGCAATAAAAGCCAAATATCCTTCAATAAAAACTATCCTTTATCAATGGGACAGCATCCACAACTGGGAATGCGACTACAGGCATATGATTACCTGGTTTGATGTCACCAAGACTTTCGATTATAAGGATGCGGAGGACTTGTCGTTGCCCTATGTACCCACATTTCATACCGATGATTTTAAAGTTAAAAGTGCTGACAACCCTATTTATGATTTATTCTTTTTTGGAGGTTATTCTTATACAAGATATGAATTCGTAAAACGCTTAAAGGCATATACAGAAGATCATAGGATTAAATTAAAAATACATTTGGCAATCAGCTTAAAATACTACTTAAGAGAATGGGTTTCCGGAAGAAAGTTGAACTTAAGCCTGCTTTCTTTACGCCAGCTTAGTCCAAAAGAATACCATGAAGTATTCAATCAGTCAAATATCATAATTGACTATACAAATCCCTCACAAACAGGAATTACTATGCGCTCTTTAGATGCATTGGGCGCCGGGAAAAAGCTATTGACTTCAAATGGCTACATCACAAAAGAGCCGGGATACGACAATCGGCAAATTATGACATTTGATCCTCAAAATATACACATAGATACCAAATTCCTATCACATGAATCGTTCCCCCAGCAAGACTATTCTATAGAAAAGTGGCTTGACGCTATATTTGATTAATTGGCAATCTGGCTAATCCTTTTTTGGATAGCTGACAAAATCTCTATGGTATTTAAATGTTTTATATTGCAGATAAACCTTTCGCATGGCGCGAACAAATAGATTCTGGCTCAATTTCCAATCCTGACGATAAGCAGCAGTACTAGGCTCATCAGCATTATTCAGTTGGTCGAAAAGATCGCTGATCTTAGGATAAATAAATCCCTTTCCACCATTTTTCAGGAAGGAAAGACACATATTATATTCTGCAATATCTACGTTTACACCTTCTTTATATCTTCCAAATTTATCCAGAAAACTACTCCTTTTTAGATGCGGATGATCACTGTATACGTAAAATTTCAGATAGCCAGGATACCAGAATTTAAAATTCATTTTCATAAAACCTTTCTCAAAAGGCTGAACGTAAGGATAAGGAACATAACCATAAAACCTGGCAATATCCATATCCTGACGCTTTTCCATCAATTCTAGTGCATCAGCAAAATGCATTGGAAATTCTTCTTTCGGTACAAAATCTTCCTGAACATATAAGGTATAAGGCATTGTTACCATATCCTGCCCTTTATTGATGTTGTTTCCAAGCCCTTTATTGACTGGTGTCGTAATCAATTTAAACTTGAACTCGTCACTCATCTTTTCCAATTTCTGAAGATGTTCAGGTTTACTGCAGTCATCAGAAACGATGATCTCAGCGAAGCTACAGTCCAATGACTTAAATGCATTCAATAACCGTCTTAAAGAACCGGACCTGTTAAAATGAGTAATCAATAAAGATACATTGTCAAAATTTCTACTTTGCATAAGTCTTTTTATCTAAAAATTGGTAAAATGTGTCGGGTAAAATCCTCCGCTCCCTGCCTGCTGAGATGGATTTCATTATAAAATTGCTTCGGATCATTCCCATATAAATCGCCATAGTTATAATAGCTGACACCTTTGGATCTCATAAGCTTTGCAAACTGAAATGCATTTTCCTTATAAGCTTCATCTATAATGATATCTGCAACCGGAGCTGTAAATAGAATGAGTTCAACTTTGTTTGACTTACACAATTCAATAATTTGATTCAGGAATTTATATTTTCCCTTAAGATCAAAAGTAAGGTGTCTCAATTTATCCGGTCCTTTATAATGCACATTTGGATAGAAATAATCACCATACTCATCAAAATCCTGGGGAAGAATTTTAAATTGATCTATCAGCACTTCATGAATCCCCCACAGTGTATTGTACTTAGCATATCTGTAAAAAGGGACGTAACGATAAGCATACCATTCACCCCCAAATTGCTTAAAATGATCAAATACGATATCCTCCTTTAGGTAGGGCATAAATTTAGGCACTGCAAATTCAAATATCTCCTCTGTATCAGAAGAAAAAGGATCAACCTGCAGGTATAGTTTTTTAATCTTGTTGCCATTTGCCAAAAAGATCTTTAACATAAGGTATTGGTCCGGGATTGAGCTCCCGTCTACAGAAATATTGATTCCCTTTTTACCTGTGGCCTTTTCAATTGCGGGTATATCTATTGTGGTAAAAGCCCTTGAGCTTCCGTGCATGGCATAATCGTAACGTTGGTTCTGCTTTTGATACAACCACTGGATTTTAGTGTAATAGCCTTTTTGAAATACATACGTAAAAGCTTCATCCAGCAGCCAAAAGAAAGCCAATAAAATGATCAGAAGTATAAACAGATTCTTAAAAAACTTCTTCATATCTAAAACTGGAAATAAATAAAACTACTCTGTGCTACCAACACACCAAGTAAAGCTATTAATAAGATCAGGGTAAAATAGCAGGCAAATCTAAAGGCCACATACTGGTGAAAATATTTTTGTACAAATTTAAGTTCCCAGCCTTTTTCAAAAGCAATTAATAAAATGATTAAAGGAATACCCAAGGCAAGATTATACATGTCTGCTCCTGTCATTTGTTTAACCTCAGCAAGAAAAGAATGATTGAAATCAAACAGATGACGGATGATTGTAAAAGAATCCTCAACGGTATTTGCTCTAAAGAAGATCCATGCAAAGCACACAATGCTAAATGTCCAAACCATACTTAGCACTCCCGGAAGTTTAAAAGGCAAAATCTTGAATTTACTATTTAACGCTTCAGAAACAATTAATAAACCGTGAATGGCTCCCCATATCACAAAATTCCAACTTGCACCATGCCATATACCAGAAACTAAAAAAGTAATAAATAAGTTTAAAAGCCATCTGGGAACCGGAACTTTATTACCACCCAATGGTATATACAGGTAATCTCTGAACCAAGTCGAAAGAGAAATATGCCATTTGCTCCAGAATTCTTTGATGGAATGGGAATAATAAGGTTTATTAAAGTTCTTTACCAAATCCACACCCATAGTTTTTGCCACACCTATTGCAATGTCAGAATAGCCCGAAAAATCACAATAGATTTGAAAAGCGAAGAAAATGGTCGCCAGGATCACTGCCCAGCCATGATAGGATTCAGGAGCATTGTAGACAATGTTTACAAAAAAAGCTAGCCTGTCTGCCACCACTACCTTTTTAAATAAACCCCACAATATGAGCCTTCCACCCTTCACAAAATTATCCGATTTAAGTTGGTCAAACTCCTTTAATTGAGGAAGTAAAATTTGGGGTCTATTGATTGGACCAGCCACCAGTTGTGGAAAATAGGAAACAAAGAGTGCAAATCTTCCAAAATTTCGCTCAGCTTTTATGTTTTTATGATAAACCTCCACGGTGTAGCTGATACTTTGAAAGGTATAAAATGAAATACCAACAGGTAAAAGGATCCGTGCTGCATCCAGATGTAGCGGAATATTCATCAATGAAGAAGCGGAATTTACGCTACCAATAAAAAAGTTGAAATATTTAAAGTAAAATAATAATCCAAGATTAGTCACAATGCTCAATAAGAGCAGCAATTTTCGCTTGCGTTGCACCTCCGTATTTTCAAGGGCTCTCGCTACAAAGTAATCGATCGTCGCAGGAAAGAACAATAGAAATATATACTGCCAGCGCCAGCACATGTAAAAAAATAAACTGGCGATCAATAACATGACCCATCTATATTTCTGCGGCAAAAAGTAATACAGTATTAAAACTGTAGAAAAAAACAAAATAAAGTTTAGTGAATTGAATAGCATTCCTATTGGGATTATCTTCTTAATAATGTTCTTGTCAGCCGCTTCCAGATACCTTTAACCAGTCCCCCATCGAGCTGGATTCTTCTATCAGTAGTCCAGACCAGGGCCGGGATATTCTTAACCAAATGCAACCTGCCGAAGCCTTTTTCTCTGAGTTTCAGTGCCAGCCAGCCATCTTCATTAGTGCCCGGTGGGTGATTGAAACCCTCTACCGCAAGTCCCTGTTCACGGCGGAATCCCGAATTAAAGCCATAAACATTTACCGCCTCATCTTTAACTTTTTTATTGATCCACCTTGAAAACTCTGCAACATATTCATAAAAAAAATAGATGCCCCGACCAGTAGTCCCGACCGGAATTAGAGAGAACCGACCGTAAGTCAGTGCCACTTTTGAATCATCCAGAGGCCGAACCATTAACTCTATCCAGTCTTCAGGATAAATACTATCAGCATCTGCATTCAAAATATATTTTCCTTTAGCGTGTGAAAGTCCCATGTTGCGTGACACTGTAATCCCTTGTTCGGGCTGAAATACCACTTTAACCCCACAAGAAATTGCCAGTTCCTGCGTCTTATCTTTGGAATTATTATCAACAACAATAATTTCAACGCTTCTGCTGGTTTTGTTGTGACATAAGGAACTCAAAGTAGGAACTATATTATCTTCTTCATTGAACGCGGGCATGACAATACTCACCTCTGGTTCTCCCCTACTGAGATTTTTATATGCTAGCAATGCCTGACTGCACATTTCATTTTTAGAACCAACTGGCTTTAAATACTTTAATATTTGAGCGGGAATTTCTATAGGTCTCATCAAAACATGTCTAGTATGGTAAAGTTATGAATTGTACGTTTAGTTTATTATAAAGGCCTATCTTTTTTCAATTAAATTCTATATTTACCCTCGGTAAAATGTATTTTCATGCAATATTTACTTCTTATGGTTGAGAGATATTTTAGAAATTCAGCGTGCAACGGCTATATCCCTATTCAAAACAGAGTGATCTTATGTTAAAAAAAATCTTACTAAAAATCCTTAGCCTTTACGTAATAATCAGATACCCTAATGTGCCGAAGGGTTATAGTTATTTTTATAGAGATACATATATATGCCAACTTACTCAGTGGAAATACCTGATTAAAGATTATATCATCAAAAAACCTTACAAAAAAATAAGTTTTAGCGGGGAGTTTACACCAGATCTGGCTTTTGCACTTCCCTTCGCTTATTGGCATTTAAAGAACGGGACGTTACTCGCAACAGAAGGAGCTAAATACACCAATGAAATTTATTTTTTTTCACCTGCTCACCAGGAGATTTATGAAACCAGGACTACAGAAGGAAACTATAATTTTGAAACGCCTAGGATACTTTATAGTCAGGACTACAATATGAGCAAATGGCTAGAGGTACCACTCAAGGCTACTTATGCCAATGATATATACCTTTATGAAAAGCCAATATTGATTGTAGCCAATCGCTACAATATGGAATGGGATGGTCCCCCGATCAGCTTTTTAAGTATCCAACAGCTGGAAAAAATATTTAATACATATAAAGACAAGTATCAGATCATATACAACAGGCCCAGGCCGGAGAACATCACCAATGACAATAGTGATATCTATGATCTTGATGAATATGACTGGATAGAGCAAAATTTTCCTCAAGTAATCCTGATGGAAAATTTGTATAGGGAAAATAAGGGGAAAGCCAATAATTTTAATCACCTGCAGATGATGGTATATGCTAATTCCAATCATTTTGTATCAACACATGGCGGCACTGGTGCCTTGGCAAGTTATTTTGGAGGATTAAATATCATCCTCTCTAAAAAAGGAGGTGAGCATCATTTTCATTGCTTTGATAAACTTTATCCAAAATTATCCGGAGCCACGATATTTCATGCAAAAACCGATGATGAAGTTACACAATTCCTAGAGCAGCATTATTAATGGAAAAAGATCAATATTGGCTTAAGTCAGGGATCATAAATGTGGTTCAGAATTTTTCCGGTACACTCATCAATATGCTTACGTTTATTGTTCTTGTAAGATTATTGAGCAAAAATGATTACGGGGTATGGGGTATATTCGGACAAACAGTGCTGATACTGGAAATCATCCGCGGTGGATTAATCCAAAGTGCACTGATCAAGTTTATGGCAGGAGCTGAGCAAAAAGAACACTCGGCTATTTTCACGGCTTCTCTCGTTATAAGCGGAACGATGACAATACTCTGCATTGCCTTGAATTTTATGTTTTCAGGTTATCTGTCAAGGATGCTCAAAGCCCCGGAACTTGAACAAATGTTTTATTTATATAATATTGTTTTCCTGTTCTCCGGAATTTTGTCTCAGTTTAATTGTGTCGAACAAGCAAATCTGAAATATACCGGAATCTTCGTCAGCGGATTGGCCAGGCAAGCTGTCCCCTGTCTCTTTATCTGTGTTGTCTTTCTCTTTAAGCTCAATCTAAACTTAATGACACTGGTTTACGTGCAGATTGCAAGTGTGATCATCAGTATATTTATCTCCTGGTTTTATGTAAAGAAATTCATTCATTTCAGCTTTGTATTTAGCAGGCATTGGGTAGAAAAAATATTCCACTATGGCAAATATGCTTTCGCAACATCACTAAGTTCTATATTATCGGGAACGATAGATCAATGGATGTTATCAGGAATCATATCCCCTGCAGCATCCGGATCATTCAACATTGCCGTGCGTGTTACAAACTTAATTGACATTCCAACTAACGCTGTTGCAACAATCGTTTTTCCACAGAGTGCAAAACGTATCGAAACAGAAGGAAAGCAGGCAATAAAATACTTGTATGAAAAATCTGTAGGTACAATTCTGGCTATGGTTATTCCAGCTATTATTTTTATTTATATTTTCGACGGATATATCATCAGATTACTTGCAGGAGATAAGTATGCTGATGCAGTTCCAATACTTAATATCACATTATTGTATTGCATTTTTGGCCCATTTGGCAGGCAATTCGGAGTAATTATAGACTCCATCGGAAAAACCAGGGTTACCTTTATAATTGTCGTGGTAAATACTTGTGTTATCCTCATTCTGAATTATTTCCTGATTAAAAAATATGGGACAATCGGTGCGGCATATGCTACATTGATTGCAAATATATTTGGATTTACAATTGCGCAAATTGTACTATGGAAAGAATTACGCGTAAACCCACTTATGGCATTCGTATATGCGTATAAGTTTTATCCGGAGTTTATTAATAAATACATATTAAAAAAAGGATAACTATGATTGGAGTGAAGTTTATTGGCAGACTAGGAAACCAAATCTTTCAGTATGCATTTTATCAATATCTTAAGACTAATAATACGGATAAGTCTATTTTCTTTGTGAACCCTCATCATGGTTACCTCACCAAATATTTTAATTTGGGAGCTTCTCAAAACTTCAGGCTCAGTTCTAAAATCTATTCAATTTTTGCCAGGTCGATGCCCAAACTCTTTAAATTCAATGAAATCTATATAGAGAGTATACAAGTTCCAAAAATTATTGAAGTCAGGGAATCGACCATTTATAAAGGTTTCTTCCAAACTGACTTTTATGTAAAACGGATTATCGGAGGCTTAAACATATCAATAAAAAAAGAATTTACAGATCAGTTTGAACGTGATTTTGGTGAAACGTTTCGCAAGAATAAGACAATCGTCATTCATATAAGGAGAACCGATTACCTCAGTTATGGTAAAAGAGACATATCTCTACCAATTGAATATTTTCAACGGAGGTTGGAAGCACTGGGAAATACAGATGATCATCTTATCTATTTTGTGAGTGACGATATAGAATATGTAAAATCACACTTTAAGCTAAAGTCTAATTACGTCTACTCGAACAATAACGAAATAACTGACTTCCAAATCATCATGAATGCAGATATAGCGATTATTTCCAATAGCAGTTTTGCATGGTGGGCAGCTTATCTATCCAAAAAAGACAATCAGGTTTATGCACCAAAAAACTGGCTGGGCTTCAGAATAGGAAAAGAACATCCTAAAAGAGTAATGACCGATAAATTTATCTGGTGCGACGTATTTAAGGATTGATGCAAATTCATAGAACGCGATGAAAGTATTACATATAACTGGTTTTATTACCGGTGGCGCCGGAATAGCTGTAAAGAGACTTCATGAATCTCTATTAGATAAAGGAATTGATTCCAAGGTGTTATGTATGTTTTCAGCGGATGAGAACATAACACGAGAAATCTACCCTATCAACAAATCCAAAAGCCTTTGGGAAAAGGTAACTTCCCGACTGAAAATAGATAATGCCAACAGGCTGATCGGAAACCTCTCCGGAGAATTTGAAGCCTTTACATTACCTTTCTCAAGATATAAATTACATGAACATGAGCTCGTCAGAGATGCAGATATCATTCATTTACATTGGATATCCGACTTTGTAGACTTTCCCTCATTCTTCCCAAATGTGAAGCAACCTATTGTATGGACCGCTCATGATCTCAATCCGATCTTAGGTGGCTTTCACTATGAAGAAGATGTCAGGCGTAATCCTTCCTTTGGGTCACTTGAGAAGAAATTGACTGTGTTGAAACATGCTTATATAAAAAAATCAGGTTTAAAACTCATCGGGAGCAGTACAGTAACTGTTGACAAAATCAAAGCGTACATTCCTGAAGCGAACTGTACCTACATTCCTTGCATTCTGGATACGGTTCATTTCAAACCCGTTGAAAAAAAAATTGCGAAAGCTGCATTTGACTTAGCTGAAGACTACCTGATATTGGGAACAGGTGCTGATGATTTAAAAAACTACAGAAAAGGTTATTGGTTATTACGCTCTGCCCTATCAATGTTATCTAAAGAAGACCGTAGTTTATTAAAAATTCTTTGTTTTGGCACCATGAAAGAAAATGATCAATCCAACGAAGCTCCTGAAATTATACGTTTTGAACCTGTACATAACAAGAAATTACATTCCCTTTTATACTCGTGTATGGACTATTTTGTTGCTCCATCCATTGAAGAAACCTTCGGCCTTACAGGAACAGAGGCCTTGCTGTGTAATACTCCAATCATAGCATCTAAAACCGGCGGAATGATCGATTATTCGCAAAATGAAAAAAGTAACATGCTTTTCGAACCAGGTAATGTAGAGCAACTTCTCAGCAAATTAAAAGACGCCATAACGCAGAAGCGGCTAATGAAACTAAGCGGATCAAGTCCCAGAGAGTCTATATTGCAGTGGTATGAAGAACAGGATCCCCTAAACCAGCATATCAAATTATATCAGGAGATGTATCAAAAGCAGATCAGGCCTGAGTCTTCTTGATTTCTAAAAACCTGTAAAGCAATTCCCCTAACTGCATAATTCTTTTATCCCAGGTATTTTCTGAAGCTACAGCCAGACGTGATTTTAGTGCGTTATCATCATTATTTTCCAGATAAAAACGAATCGAATCTGTAAAATCAGCGGCATTGCCACAGTAGCGTACCGTAGCTTTTGTAAATTCTTTCAGATCGAGATTAAAATCAGTAGAAATTACCGGCTTACCGGCTCCAAGGTATTCAAATAACTTTAATGGAAAGATAGTGTAGCTTACATCATCCTTTTTAAAAGGTATCATAGCGATATCGAAGCCTTTTATAACGGAAGGCATATCCTCATATGGCAACCTTCCTGTAAAATAAACATTTTTATGATCTTTAAAATCAGACGGAACAAATTCCTCTGATACCGGACCTACAAATACAAAACTCCTATCCGGATTTGATAATGCTACCTCTTCAAGTAGCGGAAAATCCATACGCCTTTCAACATGCCCAAAATATCCAATAATCGGTCTTGGAATATCTGATAACGCAGAATGAATTTTTAAATCAGGATCTAACGCCTTAGAACTATGTTTTAAGTCAGCAGCATTAGCGACAAAATACGTATTGCTATTTAGTTTAAGTTTTTCGCGATATAATTGTTTACTGGTACAAACCACTAAATCTGAATCCTTTACCAGGATCTGCTCAGAAACTTCACCATGTTTTTTATCATAATCTATAATGAGCGGATCAACACATTGATAGACGGTCAGCGTAGCCCCAAGTTTTCTTCCAATAAGTGGGTAATGAAAATTAAAAGAATTTATAAAAATAAATTCAGTAATACCATTACTTTTAAGCACCGTTTTGATTTTGGTCACAATTAGATGCTCATTATATTTCAGAAAGAATCTGTATAAAGAACCTTCCGGAAGAAAATTTATAGAAATTACGGGAGGCGTGATAACTACTTTTAGTCTTGGAAGTTCAGTATCAATAACTGCAGTACCTTTTAAATCAAAATACTTTTCCCTGGTCTTGTAATCCAGTGACTTTTTCTGTCTAAAATAATCTTTAATGGTATAGGGATAATCTACGTAAAAGACGTCATTTTCCAATGCAAGATATTTTGCAGTCGTAAAACTCGTGGATTCATAGATACCATCAAATTTTGCGGCTCCAAGTATGACAACAGTAGTATTTGTTAGCTTCATCGAATTCTACCTTTTTTAAATACAGAAAAAACCTTTTGAGAAAATTTGTCCGGCCAGTTTTTATCCATAAATGGCTTCTCAAACATTAGGAAGAAGACACTGCTTAGTGCCAGAACAATAGGAATAAATAGCACCAATTGTATTAAAAGATTAACACTGTAGTTTTCTCCAATGCTAATGTTTTTTGTGAGTCTGATGAAGAACTCCGAAAATGGCAAATGAATTAGATAAATGGTATAACACATTCCCCCGATAGACATGATCCATCGGTTTGATACAAATTGATTTACTTTATGACTTTTAAACACTGCGATAAAAAACACAAGTAAAGAGATCAGTACAGCAAATCTACTGCTGAGTTCGTAACTCCAGCTCCAGGAATAAATAAGAGATACCAGGGCTAAAATTGCGACCATGTCGTACCAGCTGCTTTTCTTAATCTCAACCCAGTCAGTTATATAAAGATCTGCCAGGATAAAACCTAAAAGAAAGTAATGTAAATGTCCTAAGATACTAAAACTGTAGGGATTGAGATATAATTTAAAATACTGCTGTATCAGCACCAGCAATATGATTAAGACCACATTTACTACTCTTCTTATATTTTTTTGTTTTATAAAGAAGAAAAAATAGGCTAAAACAGGTGCAAAAATATAAAACTGAACTTCGATCTCCAGCGTCCAGGTAGGTGGATTGAAGGGAGACCATTGATTGTAAATAATTGCATGGGTATAAGTAATATTTGCTAAATAGTGTGGCAGATATTCAACGAAAGATGCATGCATCTGGAAAATAAATGCGAGAAAAAAAATGGTCATCCAAATGATATATGGTGGCTCTAAGCGAGTAAGCCTTCTCCAAAAATAGCTTCCGATATTGACCTTTTTAGTTTGTTTAAGATGGTGAGAAGCAAAAGGAAGTGCCAACACAAACCCGCTGATGACGAAAAAAATATATACACCTAAAAATCCCCGATGCGCCAGGAAATTAGAAAGTGTGCTCTCCGGTGGATTTGTGAAATTTACGGTTGTATTCCGTTCAAAGCGTTCCGTCAAATGCTGAATAAGCACTGGTATAATCGCGACAAACCTGAGGCCATCAATTTCCCTTATCAATCTCCCGCCGGATGTAACCCTAGTCAGTCTATTAGGTATAGATTGTAAAAATTGGTACATAAATTATTTTCTATGAGTTTTATAGCCACTGATAAACCCAATGACAAAGAATAAAATAGCAGGAAAAGCGATGATTGCAAAAGGCATATTATTTTTTATTTTTTTCTCCCAAAACACCTTTATCCAGGCTTGGTGATAATATAACAAAAGACCATGACATAAACATAATAACTGAGGAAGGAAAGCCATTCATGACCTCGTTTCCATAGCTGCAAAAAAATATTCCGGCTACGCCTGAAGTTAAGGCAATGCATTTAATTCTTAAGCCATCGTCTCTGAGCCTCATCACTATCCCACTACATTTTCCGATAAGATACATATTTAAGGAAAACCAGATGACTAAACCTACTACACCATACATAACCCAGATTTTCACCCAATAACTATCTGGTGGCACCTTTGAAAGATATTTATCCGAGTTAAATTTACTGCCGTTCATCCCAATAACTCCTACACCTCCACCAAACGGCAAGCCGTCCATTACTTGCTTTAATTTAGCCTGATTGATGAATCTGGCATTCAATGATGGGTCTTTCGGATCTAGAGCTGTTCTTAGTCGCACGATCTGATACACTCCACTACCTATTGAAGTATATTTAAGTATACCCAGGAAAAGCAAGCCAAATAATGAACCTATGATTAATACTTTGAAATTCTTTGTCAGGAAAATTGCAAACACTGCCGCTACAAGCAAAGCAAATAAAGCACCCCTCGTACCTGATATGAGCATCCCATAGAATAGCAAAGCACCGGCTATACCCAATAAAACGCGCTTCCACAATTTAAATGGTCCTAAGGCAAGCACAAATGCGACAACGGACATTGCAGCCTGAGAGGCACCAAATTGGCCCGCATCTGTGTAAAAAGAAAAAATCCTAAGCCGTCCGTCCACAATATGTGTAAAATCGCCTCCGTTGTCCAGCCACATTTGCTCAGGTCCTGAGACACCTATGATCATTTGTTTTAAGCCATAAACTGCTGCCAGAACAGACAACCCGATTATCATTTTGATAAATAAGTCAAGATCCTTTTTTGTATTGAACAACAAGAACGCTATGGGAGCAATAAATAACCAATTAAGGGTCGTGAAACGAATTTCCATAAGCCAGCCCATTATACTTGCACCAGCTGGATTCAAAACCTCCAATAGGTTAATTCCGAACCATATCAGGGCTACAAAAAAATGATCATTTCTTAAAGTCTTCCAATCGTAATCCATCCTGTGAACCAGTATCGACAACCAGGTGATACCAAGAAGCACCTCCATTAAAGGTCCAAAAGGAAGACCGGTGTTTTTTAGTAAGCCTGCTATGACAAAACAATAAATCAAATAGGCTATAAATCCAATTTTAGGTTGTGCAAATAATGCGTATGTAAAGACAATTGCTCCAGTAATAAGAAAAGGTATAACTACTGCTATGAGTTCCAGTCTGACAGTTAAAAAAGCAGTAATTACCGAGAAAAATATACCGACAATAGCTATTATTAGTGCTTTTTTTGTCTCTGCTGAAGAATAACGTGACCAAATCATATAGATGTTCTACTTATTGTGTTTGGTGGCTATATTTTTCTTATTTGGCAATAAAGATTTCATTAGTGAAATCAGTTGATAAAAAATAAATACAGGAATAAATCTCAATGCTTTATAGATCCTTTCATCCGTCTTATGCGACTTAAGCGCTATGATAAACCCTAAAACAAACATCGCAAAACAAAAACACAATACCAGGCTGAAAAAAGGATTTATAAATAAATTCAGGACTACCAGTACTACCCCTAATAAAAGAAACATAAATAAAGGTGGTCTTAAAAGAATAATCCCAAACAAAAGCTGATTGATACTAAAATTGGAAATGCCTTTAAATATGAGCGAAAAACCATATTTAAAAAATCTAAACCAGGTACTGATCCACCTTGATCTTTGATTCACCAGCTGTCCCGAACTGGCCGTTTTTTGATCATATACAATAGCTTCTTTGCTGAAAGCAATTCTTTGATTTCTTCCTAGTATTTGTGCCTGTAATACTTTATCAAAACCAGCACCACTCATAGTTGATTTTTCAAGGCATTCGCGATAAAGTGCAACATCAAATGCCATTCCGGATCCAGACAGCGTCGCTGATGAGCCCAAATCAAACAAAAGCTGTCCATCATAAAAGTGATAATAAATATCTCTGGCTGCATCCAGAGCAGCGAGAGTAGTATCCAGGTTTTTCGCCTCCCTTATCCCCTGGACTGCATGGAAACCTTGATTGAATTGATCGTTTAATTCTTTAAGGAGAGTGGGATGTGCCAGGTTATCACTGTCCATAATCAATAATACTTCGTGATCTCTGGAAAAATTATCAATTGCGAAAAAATGAGACCGAATGTTACTGGCCAGCACATTAGGTGGATATAAAACGATGACCCTTGGATCATCAAAAATTAGATTCTCATCTGCGATACAATTATCTGCCACGATGTAAACCATGAAATTATGGTAATCCATGTCAAGTAGAGACCTTACTACTTCCGGAATAAAAACCGTCTGTTCATAAGCCGTAACTATAATTGCATAATCGCGTTCTTCAACATTGAACGACACAGTTTTTTGAGTTCTTCCCGAAAATCTCCAGAAAATGTACAATGTAACCGGAAGCAATAAATTTAGAGCAACTATAAATTTAAGAAAATGAACCAATATATTTATCATAGTAAAGTACTATAACATCACAACTTAAAAAGCTCTTTGTCGTGAGTATTCTTTGTAACCATATTCAATATCCAGCCTCTGAAACTACCAGAGTTTTTCATTAATGAGATGTAAGCTTTATCTAGATCAGATAATGTTGTACCGGACTTAAATACAGAAATTACATCTTTGGAGAAAGATAGCCATTCCTTCGCTTGCATCACCTCACTTAATGCACCTGTTTCTATAATGACAAGATCATATTTAGTCTTTGCATACTCTAATTTTTGCCTGATCTTCTCATAGCCCGCAAGTTCCATGATTGATACGTCTGTACCCCTGTTTCTGAGTACGGTAATACTACCTTCAGTTACCTGATCGTCCAAATCAACCTTATCCTGTAGAAAATCTTCAAGATATAGTGAAGATGAAGGAGAAGATTTGCTGATGTGCGGATTGACGAAATTTCCGTCGATAAACAATATCTTTAAATTGGTCATCTTCCAGGCAAATACCAGACTTAAAGAAAGAAAGGTTTTCCCTACCTGAGGACTAATACTGGTAACCACAAGTATTTTATCTGTCATTGCAGACTCTATTTCGTATCTCAACGACCTCAATTGATTTCTGAATTCTATGAGAGTGCTGTCGTCTAATTCATCCTGCCATAATTTCTTAAGATCCACAGATTGATTATCAATTTTGCTCACCATACCCAGAACGGGACTTTCAGACGCCTTGTATAAAGAACCGACATTAACTATACTTGAATCTGAAATAAAAATTAAAAATAATGCGAGGATACAAAATATAAAACTGATTATTCCACCCAGAATAACAAGTAATAATTTTTTAGAGGGCTGTGCCAACCCGCCAACTCCCAATTGAACCAGACTCATCTTGGATTCAAATCCAGACTCTAAGCTACTTTGATTATATTTATTTAAAATATCCAGATACTCCTTACTTGCAATATCTACGTTCATTTCGAGCGTTTGAACTTCTGCTTCTTTAGGCACAAGTTTGCGAAACTGGTTGGTTAAAGACTGAATCTTATTTTCAAGGGAATTTATACTGTACCTCGAAATATCCATCTGTATTTCCAGATTCAGTTTTTGAGTAACGAGCTCCTGCTTAGTATTGAAAGGATTCGTTACGTATTGATCAGAAGATTTATTTAACTGTTCAACCAAAACATTGTTTAAGGAATCATAGCTGTCTTTATAACGTTTATCCAGATCGCTATTGATATAAAGATTATAAAGGGAACTGAGTTCTTCTCTGGTATTGATCAGCGACTGATTAACTTTAGAAAGCTTAGATTCGATGTAACTTCTTTCTGCGGGATTGAATTTAGCATCTATTTCATCAAGTGCTCCTGCATAGGAAGCCGTCTTTTCCACTGCCTCCTGTTTTTTTGTATCGTATTCCAGAATCAATGTATACAACTGCTTGGATTGTTCTGTTAGATTCAAAACCCCATTCTTTATCTTGTAATTCCGCAGTTGGGACATCCGGTTTGCAAGCGTATCTGTCTTCTCTCCCAGTAAGTTTCTCAGAAAATTATTAGCCTTTATTTGATTACTCCTTAATAATCTGGAATAACTTTCTATAAATTCTTTAGAAAGCTCATTAACAATAAATGCTGATAAGTCTGGATTTTCTGATTCTATCTGAACGGTAATGAAATCGCTTTCTCCTGAACGGAATACCTGTAATTTGTTCTTAAGTGCGTCTGAGTGATAGTCCATAGATTCAATAACTCTATATAACCCATTCTCATCGGCATTTGAAACAGACAATTCTTCATTTTTGGCGTATTTCGCTCGATATACTGCCAGCGCATGTCCCCGTGCCTCTGCGTTCAATGACTCTAATAATTTGCTTTTTGCCTTAAAAGGCTTTTCCGAAGTAAGATCATGGATGATTAGTAGATAGGAAATCTGATTCAGTACCTTTTTCATCTTAATCATCTCCATCAGGTTACTAAATTGCTGACGAACCTGATCACCCTGTATGGTTTGAACAATTACGGACTGCTGCGTTGTTTCATCTACAATACCAGTTGAGATCTGAGCCTGCGAAACATAAGAACTTTTCAAGTTACGAACCAGAAAATAAGTGATGATTACTGTTAGAATAGGAACAATAATCAATGCCAATCTGTATTGTTTTAAGAAATTTAGGAATTTATATACTTCGCCCATTATTTTATCTCTTCTAATCTTTTAACAGTCAGTTCTTCCAATGAAATCTTCGCATTTAAATAATTCGATTCCGATTGAAGTTTAGACTGGGTAGCGGCATTTAAAGTACTTGAGGCACTATTATACTCCAGGAAAGTGGCTTCCGCCTTCTGATACTTGATTTTAATTGCATTATAATTACTTAATGCATCATTATATGCATTATTAGCCGGAACCAGGGACTTCTGATACTGAAGATAAACAATATACCTATTTTTAACCATTGTCTCCAACTGCAAAAAATATTCAGCTTGTGAAGATTCTGCAATTTTCACTTGTTCTCTAGCCTTTTTTATCTGACTGGGCTTAGCAAAAAGTGAACCTGGATTAATTGAAACTCCAAATTGATAACCGGTTAACAAATCTGCTGTTTGCAAATCCACAACTGAGTTGGTTGTTGGCTGATTCGAACGTGCAACATACTGAAAAGAAAAAGGGTCAAGCCATGATGATTTGGTACCAGCAAGATCGCTTTTCGCGATATTGATCTGGCTGGTCAAAGTCTTTATTCTCGGATAATTTGCTTTGGCAGTAGCCACCAACTTCTCCATATATAGATAAGAAACGTCACTTAATATACTTTCCTGTGCATTAGCTACATTTACTTTCGTGATCATAAGCATCAAAATAAAGAGTAGTAAGGCAAGTTTTTTGTAGTTCATAAACGAGTACGGTAAAAATTCAAATATATGGTTATGATTTAAAATATGCTAATATTGTACCATATAAAGGATAAATCGCTTTTCATGGAATCTTTAATAAAAATAATAAAAAACAGCCCTAAAATTAAAAAAATAATTCACTGGATGATCGTTCCCAGCGGTGAGGCAAGGCCTCGTCTTTGGATACGCTTGTTTATCAACCCTTTTGTTCATAAAAGAGGCAGAGGAAGCGCTGTCAGATGGAGAACACGAATGGATTTACTCCCCTTCAACAAATTTGAGCTAGGTCGCCGTTCAGTGATAGAAGATTTTAGCACACTTAACAACGGCGTTGGAAACATCATTATCGGGGAAAATACGTTGATCGGAATGAGCAATGTAATCATCGGCCCGGCCAGGTTAGGAAATAACATTATCATTGCTCAGAATGTGGTAATGAGCGGATTAAACCATAACTATCAGGACATCTCAATTCCCATAGTAGAACAAAATGTAAGTACAGCAGAAATCATTATTGAAGACGACTGCTGGATCGCAGCAAACGTAGTGATTACAGCTGGTGTAAAAATTGGAAAGCACGCTGTAATAGGTGGCGGCTCAGTTGTCACAAAAGACGTACCTCCATACTCAGTTGTAGCTGGAAATCCGGCAAAATTGATTAAATTTTTTAACCAGGAAACTAAAAAATGGGAAAAACTATAAAAAAGCCGTGGATTTTTTTCCGCTAATCGGGATCTTTTTCCTCAATGAAGCAATTAACTTTAGCGATTTTTGCTCCCTATTTATGTAAAATACTGATTTTTAGTGCTTAAATTTACATTTTCAAAGATCAAGCATAATGGCTTTATATTTGAATTATAATTATACCTGTTCAAGTTATTTCAATATTATGATAAAACCAATACGAATCGTATTATTTTTTCTAGCTATATTCTTTTTTATACCAAAAAGTTACGCTCAGTTTCCCTACGTCGAAAGTTTCCGAAACGCAACTGCATCAGGAATTGTTTTCGGCGGCGCTCCCTCTGCATTCTTAACAGCATCCGGCAATTCTCCCAGTGGCGGAACTCCTATTGATGCAATAGGATCCGGATATTTAAGGCTTACAAATGCAGAGAAAAATCAAAAAGGCTATGCTTATAGCATGTCTGATTTTCCTTCCAGCAATGGATTGAAAGTAGAATTTGAATATGCGACCTATGGTGGCAGCAGGGCTGATGGAATAAGCTTTTTTCTCTTTGACGCTACTGCCAGTCCATTTACAATTGGAGGATTTGGCGGTTCACTAGGATATGCACAGATCAATACGACTACCCCTATTTCACCAGGAGTAAGTAAAGGATACTTAGCAATAGGACTGGATGAATATGGGAATTTCTCTAATAATAATGAAGGAAGACAAGGGGGTGTTGGTTTCATTCCTGGTTCGGTTACTTTGCGTGGTAAGGGTGACGGAATTGCAATGACTCCGGATAATTACCGTTTTTTAACGACTGTACATCCAGATGAGCTTGGCGTATCGCTGATCGGGGATGGATCCCAAAGAATCAGTGACCCAACAAACATCGCCTACCGTAAAGTTGCGATTGAACTTATCCCAAATCCATCAGGAGGATATAATATTAACGTATACCTGACTAAAGGTGGCTCTCCACAGGAACGAATAAAAGTAATAGATAACTATTATTATCCGGATGCAGCTCCTGAAAAACTCAGGTATGGTTTCGCTTCATCAACCGGTGATGACACGAACTTTCACGAAATCAGGAACGTAGCGATTGATTTATATACATTAAATCCGATCGTATCAAGTGACGTTAAGCAGGCATGTGAAGGTACTACAGCTACCATTGACATTACTACAAACGACAAAGCTAATGCTACCAATACCAGCATTGATAAACTGACCATTGATCTGGATCCTGCAACTCCCGGAATTCAAAATACGTTATTCCAGGCAGGCAAAGGTACTTTCTCTGTTAATTCATTAGGCATTGTACAATTTGTACCCCTTGCTTCTTTCTTTGGATCTGCTACAGCAAATTATAACCTGAGAGATACAAATGGAACACTTTCCAATACTGCTTCGGTAACGTTTACTTATTCTGCTCCGCCGGCGGCTCCAGATGCGGGAGCTAATGATGCAATTAACATTTTTACTCCTACAGGAACTTATGCTCTGCAAGGCAGTGCAACCGGAACAAATACAGGACTTTGGACGCAGGTCTCAGGACCTAACGCTGCTACTTTTGCAGATCCGACATTAAACACCACTACTGTAAATAATTTGGTTTCGGGAATATATGTATTTAGATGGACCTTATCCTCTGCTGCCGGTTGTACAGCCTCAGATGATGTTCAGCTTACTGTAAACCATCCTCCAGTTGCCGTAAACGATGTAGCCACTACGCCTCTCAATACCTCTGTGCCCATTTCCATAGTTGACAATGATACAGACGATAATGGTAATGCAAATATCGGCAGGGGCAGTATTGTTATAAAAACTCAGCCTTCAAACGGAACACTATCTATCAACTTTACTACTGGAATAGTAACGTATTTACCAAATTCAGGCTTCACTGGTACTGACACCTTTACCTATACTGTTAAAGACGCAAATGGAGCAGAATCAAATGTAGCGACTGTAACCATTGTTGTTAATAAAACGCTGGTAGGAACTAATGACGTTACGACAACCAATGTAAATACACCTGTTGTTGTCCACGTACTGGATAATGATCCAAAAAAAGCCGGCGCTTCAGTATTGAAAAATTCTGACCCGCTCCATGGATCTATAATTGTAAATCCTGATGGCACCATTAGTTATACGCCTGTAACAGGATATAGTGGTAAAGATACATTTACCTATAAGTTGGTGAACTCAAACGGAGACGAATCTGATCCGATTACGGTTACAGTGAACGTTAAGCCCACCGGACTTACTGACACTGGCAATACAAGGTCTAATGAAGCTATTATTATACCGGTAAAAGATAACGACCCTGGAAAAAGCGGCACAACCGTGGTACCTCTTACTAGTCCTTTAAATGGATCAATTTCAGTAAATCCGGCCGGAAATGTTGTTTACACTCCTACTGTTGGATTTTCAGGAAAAGATACTTTTCAATACCTTTTAAGAACTGCGGACGGTGTAGATTCAGATCCAATTATTGTAAACATTAATGTGAAGCCAGTCGGTTCACCTGATATCATAACCACTACTCCGGATGTAGCTGTGATACTTCCGATCAAAGACAATGACCTTAGTAAAACCGGCACCACTATAGTACTGTCGACCAATCCGGTAAATGGGTTAGTTTCTATTGGCCCGGATGGGACTGTAGGTTATACGCCTAATACAGGTTACTCTGGTAAAGATACTTTTACCTATCAGTTGAGAACAGCTGACGGTCTGGATTCAGATCCCATTATTGTAAATATTACTGTAAAGCCAATGGGTTCTACCGATAATGTGATTACTGCGCCAAATACATCCACTATCATACAGGTAAAGGACAATGATGTTAGCAAACTAAATACAACCCTCACAATTACGACAAATCCACTTCACGGAGCTGCAATAGTCAATGCGAACGGAACAGTTACCTATACTCCTGCTATGGGATATTCAGGCAAAGATGTATTCACTTACACATTAAGAACTCCTGACGGAATCGATTCTGACCCTATTACTGTAAACATCAATATTAAACCTATTGGCTCTACAGATAACGTATCTACAGAAATCAGTACTCCTGTTACCATCCTGGTTAAAGATAATGACCTTAGTAAAACAGGCACTACCGTAAGTTTAACCTCTACGCCAACAAATGGCACTGCTGTAATTAATGGAACGGGTAATCCGGTATATACTCCTAATCCAGGATTTTTTGGCAAAGATTCGTTCTACTATATTCTCAGAACTACAGATGGACTAGATTCTGATCCAATTTTGGTAAATGTTGATATCAGGCCAGCTGGATCGCCTGACAATGTTAGCACTCCACCTGCAACACCGATAAATATTATTGTAAAAAATAATGATGTCAGTAAAACAGGAACTACAGTAACAATTAGTTCAAATCCTACTAATGGGGCAGTAGTACTTAACGCTGATGGGAGCACAACCTATACTCCGAATGCAGGCTTTTCTGGCAAGGATACTTTCACATATTTTCTTAATACATCTGATGGAGTACAGTCTACACCTATCACTGTGACTATTACTGTAAAACCAATTGGAGTCAGTGATAATGTCGTTACACCTCCAAATACCCCGATTACCATTTCGGTTAAAGACAATGATCCAAGCAAAAATGGGACTACGGTAGTAGTTGTTACGAATGCTGCACATGGTGCGGTTGTACTGAATCCTGCAGGACTTCCGGTTTACACGCCGAATACGGGTTATTCAGGTAAGGATACTTTTACTTATATCCTACGGACCGCTGATGGTGTGGATTCAGACCCAATTACGGTTAACATAGGAATTAAACCTATAGGGCTTGATGATATCGCCAATACAATTACAAACATCCCTGTAAACATCCCTGTGAAGGATAATGATCCAAGTAAAACAGGAACGACTACCGTTATCAATACAAACCCTGCAAATGGATCTGTAGTATTGAATACAGACGGAAGTGTAGCCTATACGCCTAACACCGGTTTTTCAGGAAAAGATACATTTACATATAGATTAACCACTCCTGATGGAGGAAGTTCTGATCCAATTACAGTAACGGTAAATGTGAAACCTACCGGAACACCTGATGCTGCCACAACAAACTCCGGAGTTGCTGTTATCATTCCTGTAAAAGACAATGATCTAAGTAAAGTTGGTACTACTGTAGTAATAGGAACAAGTCCCCTACACGGAACAGTAACTATTAACAGTGCAGGTATACCAGTGTATACTCCAGCACCAGGATATTCTGGACCGGATAGTTTTACTTACCGACTCAGAACTCCGGACGGCTTGGAATCAGACCCTATATTGGTAAACCTGACGGTAAGAGTCCCTGTGGTTATACCTGCACCTAACCTAAATATTGAAACCCCGGTTAGCAGTCCAATTACCATCAACATTCCAACTCCTACCGGAGGAACGATCACCATCACGGATCCACCAGATCACGGAACCATCACATTTGATCCTTCAGGTAAACCAATTTATACACCAAATTCGGGATATAGCGGACCAGATGACTTCACTTATATCATTACTGATCCAGATGGAAATACTTCTGTACCAGGGAAGATAACGATCAATGTATTAGTTTCTCCAAAAATTGGTCTTGCAAAAAAATTGGTAAGTGCCACAAAAAACACAGATGGCAGCTATAAAATCAGCTATCTCTTCACAGTTCGGAATTATGGAGAAGTAGGTATTGCGAAAGTGAGCCTTGTAGATGAACTCGACAGAGTATTTCTTGGAAATACAATTAAAGTTACAAAGTTAACTGCGACCGGCACGTTGAAAGCAAGCAGCAATTACAATGGCATTTCAGTTAAAGAATTGCTTGATCCAAGCAGTAGCTTAGCTGCGAACGGTAAAGAAACTGTATCGCTTGAATTCAATATCACTTTAGATCAGAAGGAAGGGGACTTTTTCAATACTGCTGTAACGAGAGGTTATAACAGCGTAGGTGCAGAAGTCACATCCGATCTTTCTACAGATGGCCTGAATCCCGACACCAAGGGTGATGGTGATGTTTCACCTTCTCTATTCACTCCTGTTAACCTGATCAAACAAAATATTTTTATCCCAGGCGGCTTTTCTCCAAACAATGACGGAGTCAATGATTTCTTTGTAGTGGAAAATGGCACAGGCAAGCAAATATCTCTGGAAGTTTATAACAGATGGGGCAACAGAATATACAAGGCTGCCAAATACGAAAATACCTGGAACGGAAAAACAACTGAAGGTATCCACATAGGCGATGATGTGCCGGCTGGTACATATTACTACATCATCACCATAGACAATAAAGATAAACGCGTTGGATACATTACAATTAACAGATAATATGAAAAGGCTTACAGGAATTATACTACTATCCTATTCGATGCTGTTTTGCAGCAATGCAAAAGCTCAGCAGGATGCAATGTATACTCAATATATGTTCAATACGCTTGCTATCAATCCCGCCTATGCCGGAAGCAGAAATGTGGTATCGGCGACCGCGTTGTATAGAAATCAATGGACAGGCATAGAAGGAGCTCCCAGAACAGGAACGCTAACGGTAGATGCTCCAATCCTCAATAAAAGAATGGGTGTCGGTGTTCAGGTATTTTCCGACAAACTCGGGATCACACAAACCAATGGCGCGTCTTTAAGCGGTGCATACCGAATCAGGATGGATAAAGCATCTTTGAGTTTTGGAATACAAGGTAACTTTAGTCAATACAGGGCCAATTTCACTGAAGTACCATTGAATAGTTTACCTGCCTACGATCCTGCCTTTGCAGATAATGTAAGTAAGTTTTTGTTTAACGTAGGGACGGGTGTATACTACAATTCAGATAAATTTTATGTAGGGCTTTCCGCTCAGGACATCATGCCCAATAAACTTACTTCCTACACCTCAAATGATATTGCTATGGGAAGTAAGCAGTCATTACATGTGTTCCTGGCCACAGGTTATGTTTTTCCTTTAAATGAGGATTTCAAACTCAAGCCCTCTGTTTTATTTAAAGGTGTAAAGGGCGCCCCTCTTGAAGCAGATATCAATGCCGCGCTTTGGATCAAAGATGTTATCAGCATAGGCGCACAATACCGCACGAGTGCAGACGTGGCTGCAATGATTGAAATTCAGGCAACGCCTCAGATACGTTTGGGCTATAGCTATGACAGAAGCACAACTGCTTTACAAAATTTCAATTCAGGAAGTCACGAGATCATGCTTCGTTATGAATTCGGATTTGAACGTGGGAAAATTTTATCACCAAGGTACTTCTAAGCATTAATCATGAAACAAAGCATACATAAATTAACAGTTATAATGATCCTTCTGCTTTTTACAAGCATGCAGCAGGTGAAGTCTCAATCGGCATCCAAAGCTGATAAAGCATTAAAAAAAGCCAATACAGAGTTCTATGCATTAAAATACATCTCTGCTATACCGAAACTTTTGGATGTACTTAAACTTGATCCAGATAATGTGAAGGCCCAAGAGATGATTGCTTATAGTTATAAAATGATCAAAAACTACGAGCAATCTTTGATCTGGTATGAAAAACTCAGTAAGCAGAAAAAGCTGGATCCAAAATGGGCTTTATATTATGCAGAAGCATTGGCAAACAGCCAACAATATGAGCGTTCAGAAGGATGGTACAGAAAATACGTTTCCCTGGCACCGGGCGACAAACGTGCGAGTTCCTTTGCAACTACAAATGCAAGTAACTTTAACAAGAATATCGGCAACTGGAAAGTTAATTTCACCAACTTAAATAGCCTTGGTGCTGACTATTCCCCTGCCTATTACAAAGATGGACTCATCTTTTCAAGCAATAGAAAAAATCCAAAACTGGCGAAGACTGTATTTGGTTGGGATAATACCCCATTCACGGATATCTACAGGGTAGCTAATTTAAAAGATGTGAAAAATATCAATGCTGATAGTTTACTTTCAGTTGGTATCGGATATTCTGACAAAGATTACAAATTTAATGATGACGATACTGCTCCTACAAGCAATGACAGCAGAACATTAGGTGAGTATACTGCCTCTATTGAAAGAGATACTCTTGCATTTCTTTTAGCTAAGAAAATCAACATTCTGCCTATGCATGGTAAAATAAACACCAAATTCCATGAAGGTGCACCTGCAGTATTTCCCGATGGTTCAATCATCTTTACCAGGAACAACCATTATAACGGCACTACACAAATTAGCGAAGAAGGAATCAATAAACTAAAGCTATTTACAGCCAGCGGACCTAATCTTGATAGAATTACTCCATTCCCTTACAATAGTAACGAGTATTCGGTTGGACATCCGACTTTAAGTAAAGATGGTACAATTCTGGTATTTGCTTCTGATATGCCTAACGGCTTCGGCGGAACTGATCTTTATTATTCTGTTCGCTCAGGAAATGGTCAATGGACCAAACCAGTAAATCTTGGAAAAAACATCAACACTGAAGGGAATGAAATGTTTCCTTTCCTCGATAAAGACAACACACTTTATTTTGCCTCAACTGGCCATCCGGGTTTGGGTGGTTTGGATCTTTTCGAAGTTGAGTTAAAGGAAATGAAACCTACCTCTGCACCAAGAAACATGGGTGTCCCCATAAATTCTCCCACTGACGATTTTGCTTTGATTAAGAGCGATGACGGTAAAAGTGGTTTCTTTTCCTCAAACAGGAGAGGTAATGATGACATTTATCGTTTCTCAAGGTCTACCTATCGAATTTTATTAGAGGGTACAGTTACAGATGCCAGAACAAGGGTACCCCTACCTGGTACGCGTATTCTAATGCGTCACCTGGACGGCACGGATACGCTACGTACCGATGCTAAAGGGCAATTCAGAAGGGAGATGCCTCGCGAAATGGACTATGAAACTACAGCTCAAAAAATCGGGTATGTAAATTCTATCGGTTTTGTGAGTTCACTGGGAATCACTCAGGATACCGTCATCAAATTGGATCTCAAATTGAATAAAACTGAAAATGCACAACAGTACGTATTGAACAATTGCGATTCCCTGAAAAAAGTATTTGCTGTTCAGAACATTTATTATGATCTGGATCGCTACGAGATTCGTCCTGATGCAAAACCTGCCTTGGATGAATTGGTTGCATTAATGAGAAGGTACCCGGAAATAACCGTATTGACGTCCAGCCATTGCGACAGCAGGGCTTCAGAAGACTACAATCGTAGACTTTCCCTTAACCGTGGTGGTACAGCCAAAGCCTACCTTGTTTCCAAAGGCATAGCAGCAAGCCGCATTAAGATTGAGTACTACGGCAAAACTAGATTGGTGAACAGATGCTTTGATGGAGTTCCTTGTTCAGAAGCTGATCAGCAGCTAAACAGAAGGACTGAGTTTGATGTCATACTTAATGGCGTCAATATCACCAGACAGAACTGCGACGATAAGTAAAAGCTATAAATGCAAAAAAAGCTGGATCATCTTAATGATGATCCAGCTTTTTTTATATAAAGATGTTTTTTTATACTTTCTCTTTCTGCACAGCCGCGGGTAGAGTCTTCAATAAGATTTTAAGATCTAACCAGAATGAATGGTTTTGTGCATAAAAATTGTCCAGCTTTTTACGTTCACGTTCCGACATGTCCGCCTTGCCCCTCCTACTTACCTGCCAAAGGCCGGTTAGTCCAGCAGGCCCCAGGAACCTCATTGTCCACTCATTTGAAGTCAGCATTTCTGCTTCATATAAAGGCAAAGGTCTGTTCCCTACCAGTGACATATCGCCGATGAATACATTGAACAGTTGAGGAAGTTCATCAATACTGTACGTCCTGATGAAACCACCAAATTTGGTGATTCGGGGATCATTTTTCAGTTTCACGAAAGTGGTGGCACCAGTTTCTGATTTATCATATTGGTTGAGGTCTGATAACTGTGTCAACTCTGCACTGGCTCCCGCACGCATAGAGCGGAACTTGTAAAAATCAAAAATCTTATAGCCCGTTCCAACACGTTTACTTTTAAAAATAACAGGCCCCTTAGATTCCAGGGCGACAATAGCACCAACAACCAAAAACAAAGGGGAAAGCATCAATAATGCTGTGCCTGAAGCCACCACGTCAAAAAGCCTTTTAGGGAAAGGAATTTTATAATTAAAATCAATAGCCGAAAGATCCGACAATTGTGGTTTGATCAATTTAAATTTAACCAGAAAAAAGATGCGTTCGCTTAAATCCTTCGCTGGTACCGGAGCTACATATAGGTCATTTACTTTATGTTTCATAGCCAGGTTCCTCACCTCAGGATTCTTATCTTTGCCCAATAAAATGATCACAAGTCCCTTTAACAATACATTTTTTTTCAATTTTGTGATGTAACTAAAACAGTTGAGCTGGTCATCCACTTCCAAAATGATCACATCCGGAAGTGTATAAATAGACTGATCGTTTATATAAGCATCCAATTCATCTATATTCGACTCTGAATGAACTTCAAAGTCCTCATTCAATCGAGGCAGAAGTTCCGCAGTAAATGATTGTGCCGAAAATAACAGCGATATCGATTTATGACGATGAGAGTTAGCTTCCGACTGAATCATATTTCCTGAATACATTAATGATTGTTTCTTTTAATTGTGTTGGATTAAAGGGTTTTGGTATGAAATCATCCAGTTTAAAAGGCATCAGCGAAACCCTTTCAGACAAGTTATTCGCCCCGGAAAGTATAATAACGGGAGTGTCACGATAAAATCCACTAATTTTCAAGTTGTAGATAAAAGAACTGCCATCAAAGTAAGGCATTTCAAGATCCGACAAAATCAATGCAGGTGAATTTCCTTCTTCCAGCCAGCTTAAGGCCTCAACGCCACTGGTTTTGATCACCAGGTCATAATCGGGAGATAAGACAAAATTGAGTAATTTGAGTATGCTGACTTCATCATCCACGATCAAAATCTGTTTCTTAGCCATCTTTTTTGGGTCAATAAGTTGGGTATCTATTAGCTATAACGAACATACGAATTTTTGTATTACATTTTTAAAGAATTAGAATAATTTCCCGAAAACCACTGGTTCTAACAAAGAAAAATGCAGTTAAAACTCAATATTTTGAGTCTCAACTGCATTGTATGAATAGGAGGTAATGATCCTATAATAAAAATGTTAATTTTTAGGCTGTACCCTACCGGATTTTCTATCCTGGTCGCGGCCAATTAAATAACCTGCTCCAGCACCGACTACACCACCAATGATGGCACCTCTTCCGTCTTTTTTATCTAGCAGTACTCCACCAAGAGCACCAGCACCAGCACCAATAGCTGTTCCTTTAGCAGCTGCACTCCAGCCTTTTTTCTTTGTAGTAGTTTCGCTGTACTGTCTTGGGGCAGGGGCTGCGTCATTCCGCTCTGAAAGCAACAACGTACGTTTCTCTTCCCTGACCTGAGCAGCTACGCGAGCGTCTTCCTGCTGTTTTGCCAAAACTTCTCTCTGCGCTACTTCTGCCCTTTTAAAGCTGTCCAATTTCAAACTATCTTTTACAGCTGCAACAGCTTGTTGTTTTGCGATTGCCTGTTCCTTTGCGTTGTTGCTGCAAGCAGATAATACTGTAGCTAGTGCTAATATTGAAAATACATATTTCATGACTTTAAAATTTAAGGTTAAAAACCATACTATAGAAAAAATGATGCCAGAAATCACTTATCGTCCAAAGGAGAATTCCTGACTTCGTCGTCCTTACTATCATTCTCTCCATCCGGATTTCCGGAAATCATGTCATTGTCGTTATTCAAAGTGGCTTTAAAATCTCCGGCTTCTGAAGAGTGGTCTGCATCTAATCCCAGATTCTGGTCTTGCTCCTGATTTTCTATTTTCCGCGTGTTATCCATATCTTTCTATTTCTTATTCTCCGTTCTTTGTCATTTTATTTAATCACAACCTAGCCACAACAACAAACAAGCCTCCCTTAAGTTTCATCTTTTAATCTACATGTAATAATCTATGCCAGACGGCAAATCGCCATTTTGTATTGACCTTTATATTACCTACTTTCACCGCGATATATATTTCACATTATGCGTACAACAGGAAAAGTTAAATGGTTTAATTCTGCCAAAGGATTTGGATTTATTACTCCGGAAGATGGAGGAAAAGATATTTTCGTGCACTTCTCCGCAATCTCAGGAGATGCCTTCAGGGAACTGAACGAAGGTGACAGCGTAGAATTTGAATTGAATGAGGGCAAAAAAGGGCCGGAAGCTCAAAACGTTACTGTACTTTAACCGTCACTCGATCCATAAAAAAGGGGTATGCATCTGCATTACCCCTTTTTTATGGAGGAAATTTATAATTTTGGAATCAAATGAATCAAATCATCAGTGTTCTTGGTTGTGGCTGGTACGGTTTACCCCTGGCTCAGTCCCTCTTGGCTGCAGGCCATCAGGTAAAGGGCTCGACTACAAGTCCCGACAAATTCTCCCTACTCCAAAAAAGTGGAATTCAGCCTTTCCTAATCGATCTGCAGGAAGGTGCCGGTACTATTAATCCTGATTTTTTCAATTGTGATGTTCTGGTCATTTGTATTCCCCCCAAAAGAAGTTCAGGGGAACAAAGTACTTATCCGCTCAAAATCGACAGTATCAGGCAGGCTGCAAGAAACAGGTCTTCAAAAGTGATTTTCATCAGTTCAACTTCTGTATATGGAGAAAACAATGCCGAAATTGATGAAACGGTATTCACTGCTGCACATACAGCCTCTGGAAAAGGTATGCTGGAGGCGGAAACCTTATTGTTACAAGAGCAAAGCTTCCCAACTACAGTGCTCAGGTTTGCCGGATTGGTAGGTCCGGGGAGAAACCCAGGGAGATTTTTTGCCGGGAAATCAGATATCCCCAATGGTCAGGCCCCGGTAAACCTCATCCACCTGACTGACTGCATCCAATTGACCATTGCTTTAATCCAACAGGATGTATTTGGTCATGTGTTTAACGCCTGTAGTCCCGACCATCCTCAAAAACAACATTTTTACACCAAAGCAGCTGCAGTTTCCGAATTGCCTTTGCCTCATTTTATCGATGAACTTGGGGACTGGAAGGTCATCCGCTCGGAAAAAAGTGCCACTGTCTTAAATTATAAATACGTGATAGACAATTGGTCAGACTGGCTTGACCGACATATGTCGTAATTTAATTCCCCCCTTCTCTCATAAAATGATATATTGCTCTTTATTATAAAAAATAAATAGATGAAACTGACCGTTTGGGGAGCCGCACAACAGGTGACAGGAAGCATGCACCTTTTGCAGACAACCGACTACACTATATTAGTAGATTGTGGCCTCGATTATGAAAAAGGAACTTATCAGGAAGAAAACCAGTATTTTCCCTTTGACCCCAGTTCCATAGACCTGGTCATATTAACTCACGCACACATCGACCATTCCGGAAATCTTCCCACGCTGGTCAGAATGGGCTTTGAAGGACAGATTTTGTGCACACCGCCCACAGCCGATCTCTGCGAACTGCTGCTCCTGGATTCCGTCAATATTTTCATCAGCAAGCAAAACAAACGCAGCAAAGGGCGCCGCGGCAGTCATTCTGAACCTAAGCCGCTTTATCTGCAAAAGCACGTGATGGACACCATGGACCGCATGGTCACTGTCGGTTTCCATAAGGATTTTCAGGTTACCGACCACATCAAGCTTCAGTTCATTCCAGTAGGCCATCTACTGGGTGCCGCAGCTGTAGTACTCACGATAACGGAAAACGGAACACAAAAAAAGATTGCTTTCACCGGCGATATTGGAAGATCCAATTATCCGGTATTGCGGGATCCGGAACCGATCCCTCATGTCGACTACCTTGTCTCCGAATCCACCTACGGTGGCAGGTTTCACACTACAGAAACCACACTTCAGGAAAAACTAATAGAGACCATCAACGAAACTTGTATCAAATTTCCCGGACGCCTCATCATCCCCGCTTTTAGTATCGGACGTACACAAGCATTGGTCTATTCACTGAATAAGATTTTCAGTAAAGGTCTGTTGCCACCTGTTAAGATTTTTGTTGATAGTCCCCTGGCCAGCTTTGCGACAGACATTTACCGAAAGCATCACGATCTTCTCAATGAAGAATCACAGGAGTTTTACCGCAGTCAGGGAGATCAGTTTGAATTTGAAGAACTGACCTACGTTCACGATAAAAAAGAAAGCCTTTCTGTCTCCAATTATCATGAACCCTGCATCATCATCTCCTCCGCCGGCATGCTGGAAGGTGGTCGGATCCAGGACCACCTCTACTATAACATCCAAAATTACTACTGCACCATACTGTTCATTGGCTATTGCGCCAAAGGTACACTCGGAGATCGGCTGTTGCGCGGAGATCCCATCATTCGGTTGAGAAACCGCGACCTCATGGTATACGCCACCATCAAGCAAACAGATCTTCTGAGCGGACATGGAGATCACAAGGACCTGGTAGAAATGGTCAGTCACCAAAATCCGGGGCAGTTAAAATCTGTTTTCCTGGTTCATGGCGAATCCAGCCGAATGAAAAGCCTTGACAAGAGTCTGAGCGAAGCAGGATACGAGGTGATCATTCCTGAAAAAGGAGAATCTTACGAGCTTTGACAGCTGGAGGACCAAGCAATACTGTATCTTATACTATACACTTTTTAGGCATTTTAACCTGATCATACCTTTTTTTATCCAATGCGACAATCTTGATTAAACAACTGATTGTGAATCGATTCTCAACTTAAACGTGCTATTTTTCCCTTTGGCAGGATTATTTCATGGAGATTAGTATCCAGATTCATTACCTGGGTTACAAAACATCTAATCTATAAAAAAATGAAATCAAAAATTACAAAAGCTGCAATGGTACTGTCCTTAGTAGGATTATCGTCGCAATTATTCGCTCAAGAAGACGCTCAAACTTCGGAAAGCTTTTCCAAAAAATATTTCCGCACATGGTCTGTTGGGCTAAACGGTGGAATGCTTACCCACTACACTCCTTTCAACAGCAGAACAAATGGCGATTTCAACACGCCATATGAAAATTGGGGTTACGGTGGTTATATCAAAAAGCAAATCGTTCCCGGATTTGGTATCCAGGCAGATTTCCTTGCAGGTAAAGTAGGTGGCGCCAATGTAATCGGAGGAACTAAAACTACTTTCACCAGCAGAATCGACTGGTCTGCAGCGGTTAGCGGTAACTTCACTGTTGCCAACCTGAGCTTAAATCAAAAACGTAACATCCTTTCTCCTTATGCAACCATCGGTGCTGGTTATATGTCCTCATCGGCAAATACCAACGATCCACGTGGTGGAAATACAAACTATGGAGAGAACTGGTTTGTACCAGTTGGAGCAGGTTTCAAACTGGGTGTATCTAAAGGTGTAAATATCGATTTAGGTTACACAGTTAATTTCATGAAATCTCAGAACTTCGACGGTGTAACTGGCGGAGCAAATGACAGGTTCTCTTATGCACATGCTGGTTTAGAAATCGCATTGGGTAGAAAAGGAACTTCTCAATTACAAAACTTCAGCCCTATCGCTGCATTGCGTGAAGAAAGTGCTGCTGAATCAGCTGCTTTAAAAGCTGCTTTGATGTCTTCTGAAGAGAAAGCATTGAGAGAAAGAGAAGCAATGGCTGCTAAATATGCACAAGAAATGGGCGATGATGATGGTGATGGTGTAGCTAACAAATTCGACAAATGCCCAGGTACTCCTGCAAACACAGTAGTAGACGGAGCTGGATGTCCATTGAAAGCACCTAGACCGATTATCCAGGAGAAAGTAATCATTACTGAAGCTGACCGTAAAGTAGTTGATGAAGCCATCAAAAACTTAGAATTCGACTTAGGTAAATCTACAATCAGACAAAAATCATATCCTACTTTGGATAGAGTTGCTGCCCTGTTGGTAGAGAAAAACTTTAGCTTGAAATTGGCTGGTCACACAGATAACACTGGTTCTATGGCTTTAAACCTTCGTTTGTCTAAAGACAGAGCCGAAGCCATCAAAGCTTACCTGGTATCACAAGGCGCTAATGCATCACGTATTGAAGCAACAGGTTACGGTCCAAACCAACCTATCGCATCTAACAAAACTGCTGATGGTCGTCAGAAAAACCGTAGGGTAGAATTCACATTGTTCTAGTCTGCAACAACAGCACAAAAAGCCCAGCCTGTATGATACAGGCTGGGCTTTTTTTATTAAAAAAATATTAGTGTCCTTCAGATTTTAGTGTCCTTCAGATTTTTCCTTTGGAACAAAGATTAAAGAAGCGATTACCGACAATACCAATACACCTCCCACTATCGACAGGGACAAAGGAGAAGAAATATGATAGATCGGAGCAATCACCATCTTGATACCGATAAAGGAAAGGATCACTGCCAAACCGTATTTCAATAAGCTAAACATGTGAATGAAATTGGCCAATAAGAAATACAAAGCACGTAAACCTAAGATCGCGAAAATGTTAGAGGTATATAAGATCAAAGGATCATCCGGCGCAATCGCAAAAATAGCAGGAATAGAATCTACTGCAAAAAGCACATCGGTAAATTCAATTACCGCTACTACCACCAATAAAGGTGTAGCTACTTTAATCCCATTCTCTATGGTAAAGAACTTACCGCCATCAAATTCTTTACTCACTTTAAAGAACTTGTAGATCAGGCGCGCGCCTGCACTCTTACTGAAGTCCTTCTCTTCATCATCGTCATCGCTGCTCAGGCCAGATTTGATACCTGCATAAACCAGGAACAAGCCGAAGATCAGTAATACGATATTGATGCGCACTTCATGGCCAAACAACGTCATTTCAGGCAAATAGGTTAGATTGATCAGACCTACTCCAGCAAAGATAAATATCGCCCGGAAGATCAATGCTCCGATAATTCCCCAAAACAATACTTTGTGATGGAGCTCTTTAGGCACATTAAAAAAGCCAAATACGAGAATAAAAACAAAGAGGTTATCTACAGACAATGCCTTTTCAATCCAATAGGCCGACTGAAACTGCGTGAATTTTTCAAACCCGGATACATAATAGATAACCCCACTGAACAACATAGACAGAGAGATCCATACGATCGACCAGATGGCAGCCTCCTTACTGCTCACTGCATGCACCTTCTTATTGAATACGCCAAGATCCAGCAGTAGCATAACTACGACCAGAACGGCAAAGCCCACGATGACCCCGGGGTGATTGATTAAATTATCCATTTTTCTTATTGTGTTTAATATATATAATTTGGGTGTTATAAATCTTGCCTAAAAATGCTAAAAAAGATCGGTCTTCAGCATGGCTTTTAGAATATTCGCCTGTACATCGAAATTATTCAGATGGTTCAGGAAATTAATGTCCGATATTTTGAGGTAATTTTCTTCCAGTAAATCCAGAATCTCCCTGGGAATGAAAGTTTTCAATGCCGCGGCACTGCTCTCCAGCTTGTCGTTTTTGTAATTAAGCTCTTGAATGATCCTACCCTTTTCTGACAAATTATTGGTCCAGTCGATACCTTCCAGTTCGCTTAGCTCAAAAAACAGGAACAGATTTCTACTCGGGAAGAACAAAAAATGACGGTCGATATCCAGAAATTTATACAATTCGATGATCAGTTGGCCCGACTTCAGCCCGTAAAAGAATTCGGTTCTGAAATCATGTTTACACAACAGGCCCATCAGCTTTCGTTGGATACTTGCATGCATGTCTATATACATTTCTGCAGGATCAAATTCGATCAACGTACCCAATTGCTCTGGGCTAATGTCGTAAAAGAAATCTTTAGCGTATCGGGAACTGAAGCTATTGATTCCCTTTGCAAAGGGAAATTCCTCAGTATGGTCAGACAAAACCTCGAACAATTTCTTAAGGGACTGGTTGATTTTCAGCGATTGCCTTTGTTTATCCAATTTAAAGGCATTTTCGGACAACACGGTGTCGCTCATTTTCCGGATCATTTCCTTGTTTAAGAGCATCTCATCGTAGATCAGCGTCACATTTTTCTCATTGCTCTTCTTGATCTTTCTGAGCAATTCGATCAGGCTAGCGGTAAACTGTACATGAAAAAGCTCCAGCTTATCAATATCCAGTTCTTCATTATTTTCAAATAGCTGATGGATGACCTGGCTTCGTAAATAGATTTTATAGACGATTTCCTCCCCAAAAAAAGCAGAGAGCAGCTGTAATCGGCTGATCTCTGCGCGGGATTCCCTCAATATATTTACATGGTGTTCATCCATTTATCGAAATTAATTTACGCGGGTAACGTTCTTTTTCAACTCTGTTTCCAAAGTTTTCAGTTCCCCATCCAATACCCTGCGGCTCTGTGCTCCGGCTTCATGAATTTTCTTCACTTCATTCAATGTTTCTATCAATGATGAAGTCGTCATTTTCAGTGTTTCCAGGGAAACTACCGTTTTCTCATTCTCCTTAGCCACATCGATACTGTTCTGTTTCAGCATCTCCGCATTCTTCTGCAAAATGGTATTGGTGGTATCCGAAACCTTCTTCTGCATCTCTACATTGGCCTTTTGCCTTTGCAAAGCTACAGCAATTGTCAATTGATTTTTCCAAACAGGAATGGTTGTAGAGACAATTGACTGCGCCTTCTCTGCAATAGAAGTATTGTTGTTCTGAACCACACGGATCTGTGCCAGCGACTGCAACATGATGAAACGAACGATCTTCATGTCTGCCAGGCGCTTATCCAGACGACTAATGAAATCCCTTAAGTCAGCGATTTCATAATCCTGGTAATCAGCAGGTCTCCCTTCCATCTCTGCCAGCTTAATGCTCAGTTCATTGAACTTCAGCTGACCTGCAATGATCAGTTCTTCCATCTGATGGATATACCCCACATTGCTGTCGAACATGGTCTGTAGGGAACTGTTGTCTTTAATTGAGTTAAGACGGCCAGCTTTGATCTTATTCGTGATCTTGTCTACATTATTGACCACCACATCATATTTCTGAAACAGCTTTTTGACATCCACCACCAGATTTTTCAGGAAGGGGATCTTGGAAATAAAAGATTTAAAACCGCTCTGTTCCAGCTCTCCCACATCGATGTAGTTCAGCTCTGTGAGCAATTCATTGATCAGTCCACCCACTTCCCCACTGTTGTAGGTCCGCACGGAAGACAGGAAATCATTACTGTACTTTTCCATAGAATTCTGGGCATCCGAACCGTAGTTCAGGATAGAATTCACATCAGAAGGCTCCAGGGATTTCCCCATTTCCTGATACTTCTGCTCATCTTCTTTCGACAAAACCGTCAAATCTACATTGCCGTCCTTATCGATCTTCGCCGGAGTCAGGCTTGGTACCGTGTTTTCGTTTGTTTCCATAGTTTTATATTGTCAACAACCTATAAATAACTCATTGTTACTGTTTTCACAGTCTCTTCCAGTTTCTTATCTTTAGTAGGCTCACCTATTGCATTGAACTTCCATTCGCCGTTTTTTTTGTAGAAAACGCCCATCACCATAGAAACATGACCAGCGAATCCAGCTTCGTTGGCGATATCATATTTTGCAAAAACCTCGTTTACCCTTTTCGGTGTCCCCTCGTAGATGCGAATAGAAGCAAAAGGAATGGTCCCAAAATCATGACCGCGGAAACTGTTCAGCACAAATGCCACATAATTTACAGCAGGGTTCAGACGGGAAAAGTCTAAAGTGATTACTTCATTATCCAAGCCATCATCACCGCTCATATCACCGGTCAGGTCATCGCCGCTATGACGTACAGCGCCATCTTTAGAACCCAGGTTACCAAAATAAACCACTTCAGTCAATTGCTTTTGCTCATTGTACATCGCGCAGCTACCATCCAGATCCACAGCCTCTTTGGTCTTACCGAACCCAAACATCCCTTTTTTCTCTATAGCGCCCCAGTTGATGCCTACGCAAACACTCTGCAGTTTACTACCATTGCTTTTTTCAAGACTGATCCGTTGTCCTTTTTGAAGATTAATTGCCATAATACTTATTGATATTTGTTTAAATAATCCTGCAGACCGCCTTTCATTCCCATGCCCACAGCTTCAAATTTCCATTTATTATCACGTTTGTAGATCCTGCCAAATTCAATTGCAGTCTCGATAGAGAAATCTTCCTCCAATTCGTATTTCAATAGCACTTCATTGGTAGAGGCATCAAAAATACGGATAAAAGAATTCCTCACCTGTCCGAAGTTCTGTCTTCTGCTCTCTGCCTCATGAATTGTCACCACCAGGCAAATCTCCGATACATTCGGACCTGCCTTGGTCAGATCTACTTTAATTTGCTCATCATCACCATCTCCGTCTCCGGTCAGATTATCACCCGTATGCTCTACTGCCTCGTCCGGCGATTTTGTATTGTTGTAAAACACCAAATGCTCATCGGAAACCAATTTTTTATTCTCATTCAATATAAAAGCCGAAGCATCTAAGTCAAAGGCAGTTCCGGTTGTAGAACTGTTGGTGTCCCAACCCAAACCAATTGTAAATTTTGGGGCATCAATGTTTTCTCTCTGCCCTTTTTGTAAGTTAATGGCCATATTTAAATCAATTTATAGTTCTTATTATTTAAGTAGTTCTTGATAAAATTCAAATTCTTCGAATAGCTTTCTATAGTGTGGTAACTATTGCCAAGTGAAAGGTTATACAGTTCGGTGATGAACTCCTCCGTCTGGCGTTCCATGAACAACAGGAAGCTATTGAAATCGCAATTTAAGATATATTTAACAATCCTTGTATTAAAACGGAAATTACCGCTTTTGATCACTTCATCCAGGTCAGCTATTGATTTGATCTGGTGGTAATTTAGGTGGTTTTCTATATTCGGATGAATGTCATGATTTACCAGCTCAGCAAAGTACAGCATGAAAATGTCGTTTTTAAGGCCATACTCCTTCACCATCTTCATGATCATTTTTTCGTGGCTCCCGGTGATCTTGATGTCGTCCAGAAAAAACAGCACTTTATCTTTTATGAAGTCTTTGTCGATATGAAAAGAGTCATTTCCAATCAGTTTAAGTCGGTCCTCGGCACTCAAAGCACCATAATCTTCCTTATAGGTAATGGTTCGGTGCACTTTCGCTTCCTGTACGACCATACGGTTGTTTTCCACCAACCAATGGTTCAGGCGGTAAACAAAATAGTTCTTCATCGCAAAAGTAGCTGTCGGGATAAAGCAATACGGACTGGAGATCACAACGATCTGCTCTCCCTCCAGGTTGTCTTCCAGGAAGTTCCTGATGAAACCATCGGCGAGGGCTTCGCCGAAACGCCTGGCCACTTGGTCGTCGCCAAATTTGAATCTGCTGTAATCATCCGGATCGAAGCCAAAACTTCGTCCATCCTGAATGTGGTGTAGAGAATAGGTATAAGGTATCATAGTAGTAGATGAGAGATGGTTAAGTGATTGGAATTGATCAGGAAGCCTTTGATGCCCATCGCTTCGGCCCCACGCAAATCTGCATGTGGATTATCTCCGATATGGATTACCTCATGCAAACCCAGTTCCAGGTGCTTTTTGCGGTCTATGGTATCCAGCATCAATTGAAAGAATTGCTGGTTGGGTTTAGATAAGCGCACTTCGTCAGAATACAACTGAAAATCGAGCAATTGATCTAACCCATGGTGTTTTAGCACCTTCCTAAGCGTTACGCCTTTGATGAACCCTGTATTGCTGAGCAGGCTCAATGTACTGTTGCCATCGGCTTTCAACTGTTCCAGTACGCCAATACTGCGGTCGCAATAGATCAGGGGCATGTGCTCCAGCACCAAAGCTTCCATACGCGTGTAAACTGCTTCAATGTCAATGTCCTGGAAAGCTGTGGAAAAGTCATTGATGATACTGATCACCATTAAGTACATTTCATCGGCATCGATGTTCTTGCCGGTTTTCTCATTGATGCTGTTCACCATCAGGTCTACCTGACGGAATATCGCATTGACCTCCTCCAGCGATTTACCTGTAACATTGTAGTGATCATGAAAATACCGGGCTCTTTCCGACTTAAACGAGGGGTTGGATTTGATGAGTGTCAGCCAGAGGTCGAAGGAGTAATGTTTATATATGGGCATCTGAGCGCTCTTTTTTTGGGTATATGATCAAACTCTATGCCCAATGTTACAAAAAATCTCTCAATTTTTATCCGTTGCCACACGATAATCAGGGTCTTCCTGAATGTTCACTTCTATCACCTCGGCAGCGTTTTCAAGCAGCTGACGGCAGTCGGCACTCAAGTGTTTCAAGCGAAGCAGCTTACCTGCCTGTTTGTAACGTGCTGTAAGTTTGTTCAATGCATCTATGCCCGACATGTCGGCTACCCTGCTCTCTTTAAAGTCAATGACTACTTCCTGCGGGTCTGTTGCCACATCAAACTTTTCCTGAAAAGCAGCTACAGAACCGAAGAACAATGGCCCGAAAATTTCATAATATTTGATTCCATCCGCTCCCACATATTTCCTTGCTCTGATGCGTTTGGCACTTTCCCAGGCAAATACCAGGGCAGAAATGATCACACCCACCAGTACTGCCAAAGCCAGGTTGTGCAGCCAGACAGTAATCACCGCCACCAGTACACCCACAAAGATATCCTGCCGCGGCATTTTATTGATGATCCTGAGGCTCATCCACTCAAAAGTACCGATCGCCACCATAATCATCACACCCGTCAGCGCTGCCATCGGCACGCGCTCTATCACCGGCGCCCCGATCAGGATGATCAGGAGAATGGTGAATGCGGCGATGATCCCGGATAACCTTGCCCTTGAACCGGCCGAAAGGTTAACCAGCGTCTGCGCAATCATTGGGCAACCGCCCATCCCGAAGAAGAAACCATTGAGGATATTGGCACTGCCCTGAGCTATACATTCCTTATTTCCACGACCTTTCGTACCCGTAATCTCATCTACCAGGTTCAGTGTCAGCAATCCTTCAGTAAGCCCTACTCCGGCCATGATCAGCCCGTAGGGAAAAATCACCTGCAGCATTTCGAGGTTAAAAGGAACTGCCGGGATATGAAATGGAGGCAGTCCGCCCTTTACAGAGGCAATATCCTTCACCGTTTTAGTGTCTATTCCAAAAAGGAGCACAATAGCAAAGACCACCAGAATAGCGACTAAAGAAGCCGGAACCTTCTTGGTGATCCGAGGTAATCCGAGCACAATGGCAATGGTAAGTCCCACCAGGCCCAGCATCGTCCATAGCGGGGTACCCGAAAGCCAGGTTAGTTCGCCATTAACTACCGTTTTGAACTGCTCCATTTGCGCCATAAAAATCACGATCGCAAGGCCGTTTACAAAACCAAACATCACTGGTTGCGGAACGAGCCTCACAAATTTCCCCAGCCTGAACAGTCCTACCAGAATTTGAAACACACCTGCAAGCACAACCGCGGCAAACACATATTCAATGCCATGTGACTTCATCAAGGCAATGAGCACAATCACAGTTGCCCCTGCACCACCGGAAATGAGTCCTGGCCTGCCGCCAAAAACAGCCGTCACCAAACCCATGATAAACGCAGCATACAGTCCCACCAAGGGCGGCAAACCAGCTAGGATAGCAAAAGACAAGGATTCTGGCATCATGGTCATGGCCACGGTAAGTCCGGCAAGAATTTCCGTTTTATAATTGATCTTTTGTGAGAAGTCGAACAAAGGAGTAGTGTATTTCATTTCCGCGATAAAGGTAATTATATTTGGAGCATGGCAGATAAAAAAAACAGTCTCGTTGGATGGATAGGTCTCGGAAATATGGGCTATCCTATGGCAAAAAATCTGGAGAAAGCTGGATTTCCACTAAGCGTATACAATAGAAATCCGGAGCGATCTGAAGATTTTAAAGCAGAATCCGGAGTAGCCGGCAGCATTGCCGAATTGATAGGCAATTGCGACATCATCTTTACGATGCTGACCAACGATCAGGCCGTACAGGCGGTTTACGATCAGATCCTGAGCGTTGGGAATCTGGAAGGCAAGTTGTTCATCGATATGAGCACGATTTCACAGCAACTGTCTATCGCTACTGCTGAAAACATCCGTTCAAGGGAAGCTTCCTTTATTGACGCACCAGTAGCTGGAAGTACGAAACCCGCTACCGAAGGCACGCTGATCATCATGGCTGGTGGTGCTACTGAAGATCTCGACCGCGCTCAACCCTATTTCGAAAAATTGGGTAAAACAGTGAAACACCTGGGTAAAAATGGAAATGGTATCGCAGCAAAATTATGTGTCAATTACTTCGTTTCTATCTTATATCAAGGTTTAGCTGAAACAGTTTTATTCGCAGAGCATCAAGGTATAGAAAGAGCTGACATATTAGATATCATCAATGAAAGTGCTACCGGAAGCGGCGCAACTAAAGTGAAAACGCCTTCATTACTGGCCAACGATTATCCGGCCGCATTTGCACTTGACCTGATGCTAAAAGACATTCTGCTGGCCAAAGACAATGGAGCCAATTTCCCGTTAACAGAGAGTCTTGTTCAAGTTTACCAATCTGCGCACGATAACGGATTGGGTGAGCAAGATGTGATGGCGATCATCAAAAACATCAGTAAGCAGTAATTACGATACACTATACCTTATCCAAAGGCTTCCGATCCTTCAACGCGGAAGCCTTATATTTACTTGGCGAGATTCCCGTGACTGATTTAAATTGAGTAGATAGATGAGCACTGCTGCTGTAGCCCATTTGGTAAGCGATTTCATTAAGATTCAGCTCTCCATATTCCAACAGCTCTTTCACCTTCTCGATCTTTTGCTGGATCACATACCGCTCTATCGTGATACCTTCAGCATCTGAAAAGAGGCGACTGAGGTAAGCATAGTCCTTATGTAGTCGTTCAGCTACCAGCTGCATTAGACTTTGGTTTAGTTCATTAAGCGCTGAATAATGCACCAAATTGATTACTTCTGTTTTCACACGCTCGATCAACTGGTCTTTTTCTTTATCGATGAGTTCAAAGCCCAGCACCTGGAAACTGGCAGAAATCTGCTGCAATTGTATCGGGTTTGGATCGGGAGCCAGCTCCACCTGGCCTAAAGAGATTGCAGCTACCTCGAAGCCCTGAGCTTGCAACTGCTGCCTGACGATCATCACACAGCGGTCGCAGACCATATTTTTTACATGGAGGATCATACCAGTTCGGCTTTATAACCTGCCTTTTCCAGGCTTTCGATGACTTTAGCCACACTGAGTTCTTCGTCAGCAGTGATTTCCAGTAATTTATCAGCCTGATCAGTAGCTACTTTCCAGCTTTTTATTTCAGGTAAAGCATCCAGGTGCGGGGTAACCGCAGCAATACAGCCAGCACATTTGATATTGGTTTTGAATTCAAGAGTTTGCATAGGATGTTAAATTAAGTATTAATTGAGTTTTGAGAATTTTAAACGTAAACTATTGCTTACGACTGACACGGAACTGAGTGCCATGGCTGCTCCGGCAATCATCGGATTCAATAAAAATCCATTGAATGGATACAAAATCCCCGCAGCTAGCGGGATACCGATCAGGTTATAAATGAATGCCCAGAAGAGGTTCTGGCGAATGGTTTTCACCGTTAGCTTCGACAAGCGAAGGGCTTTGGGCACCTGCCTCAAATCCGAAGAGATGAGCGTCATTTTGGCCACATCGATGGCTATATCTGAACCCTTACCCATGGCGATGGAAACATCGGCCTGTGCCAGTGCCTCACTGTCGTTGATGCCATCGCCGATCATGGCCACCACTTTACCTGATGCTTGCAACGCCCTGACAAATGCGGCTTTGTCACTTGGCAATACCTCTGCTTTGTAATGATCAATACCAACTGCTTTAGAAACTGCCTCGGCAGTCTGCGCATTGTCACCAGTTAGCATATAAACTTCTATACCTCTGTACTTTAAAGCAGCTACTGCCGCTGCAGAGCCCTCCTTCAGCTGGTCGGCTATGGCTACTACGGCCAAGACTTGCCTTGTATTCGCAAAGTAAATAACGGTTTGGGCTTGTTCTTGCAAGGCTTTGGCGGCGGACTGAAGATCAGCGGAAATGCTTTGCCCTTTCAAGATCTTGTGACTACCCGCCCAATATTGTTCGCCCTTGTAACTGGCCGTTACGCCCATCCCTGTAAGGCTTTCAAAGGCCTCGACAGGTAAAGGAGACAAGCCTTTTTCTTTAAAATATTGGTAGATGGCATCGGCCAGAGGATGTTCAGACTGTTGTTCAAGCGCTGCAAATATTTGCGCCATGACCAATTGATCTGTTGGCAATTGAGCATCCCAATTTAAAGTAGTTACTTTAGGTTTTCCTTCAGTGATGGTACCTGTTTTATCCAGCACAATGGCATTGACCCGGTGGCCCAGCTCCAGGGCCTCTGCATCTTTGATGAGGATACCGTGCTCTGCTCCTTTGCCAATGCCCACCATGATGGCGGTGGGTGTAGCCAGGCCCAGCGCACATGGACAGGCGATGACAAGTACCGTCACCATGGCCAGCAATCCCTGGGTCAGGGCATGTGTTCCGCCAAAGAGCAACCAGATGCCCAAGGTAAGGATGGCTATAAACAACACCACAGGCACAAAAATACCGGCTACTTTATCGACCAGTTTTTGAACAGGTGCTTTTGAACCCTGCGCATCCTGTACCAATTGGATGATCTGGGCCAGCAAAGTTGCCCCACCGACCTTCTCCGCTACAAAGCGGAAACTGCCTTTCTGGTTAATGGTTCCGGCAAATACCGCATCACCAGGCTTCTTGGCTACAGCCACTGGTTCACCGCTGATCATACTTTCGTCGACAAAAGAACTGCCTTCGTATACCTTACCGTCTACGGGGATTTTCTCTCCTGATTTCACCAGGAGTTGATCGCCAGCCTGCACTTCGGCTATTGGCACTTCTGTTTCAGTATCGCCACTGATCCTGATCACGGTTTTTGGTTGCAGGCCGATGAGTTTTTTTATGGCAGATGAAGTATTGGATTTGGCACGTTCCTCCAGCAATTTGCCGAGCATGATGAACACGATAACAACCGCAGCCGTTTCGTAATATACATGAGGGTGCAATCCGCGCTGGTGCCAGAATTCCGGATAAAAAGTATTGAAGATGCTAAAGATAAAAGCGATACCAGTACTGAGCGCTACGAGGGTATCCATATTGCTCTTACCATAGCGGGCCTGTTTGAAGGCATTGATGAAAAAGCCTTTGCCAAAGTAAAAGACAACCGGAGCACTGAACAGCAACATGAGGTAATTGGCATAAGGTACATCCATCAGAAACATGCCAAAAATCACCACAGGAATGGTTAAAATAGCTGCTGCAAGCACCCTGTTTTTTAAAGCTTTATAGCTATTGGCCTTGATCTCTGCCTGTTTCTCATCCGCATGATCTGTATCTATGATCAAGTCGTAACCAACGCCTTGCACCGCTTTCTGCATAACCTCCGGTTGAATGAGCTCAGGATGATATACGACCTTCAGCTTCTGACTGGCATAGTTGACCTCAGCTTGTTCCACACCCTTCTGGGCGGCCACCATAGACTCCACACTGCTTGCACAGGCGGCACAGCTCATCCCCAGGACCGGCAATGTAATGGTTTTTGTACTTTCTGTTGAGGCCATATCTTGATGATTTAATAAGACAAAAATACGACAGTCGCGAGGACTATCCCTTATAGAATCTGGCTTAAATGTTATATAATTTTGGTACTTTTGCGCCTTCCATCACCATGACAAAAAAGCGATATTTCTTTCTGATCCTGATCCTCGGTTCCCTTACTGCCCTGGGTCCTTTTTCTATAGACATGTACCTGCCAGGTTTCAAGGCTATTGCCCAGGACCTCAGCACTACTGAAGGCAAAGTGGCCTGGTCACTGTCCAGTTATTTCATCGGCATCTCCGGCGGTCAACTTTTATATGGTCCCTTACTGGACCGTTTTGGCAGGAAAAAACCTTTGTATATCGGTCTCTTAGTGTATATACTGACTTCCATACTTTGTGCTTTTGTGGGCGACATTGATACTTTCATCGGTCTCCGACTCATACAGGCGGTAGGTGGCTGTGCTGCTGGTGTGGCTTCCATTACCATGGTTAGGGATCTCTTTCCGGTGGAAGACAATGCCAAGGTTTTTGCATTATTGATGCTTGTATTGGGTGCTTCACCTATGATTGCGCCTACTCTGGGCGGTTATATCTCTGTCGCTTTTGGCTGGCATACGATCTTTCTGGTACTTGCCGGATTAGGTGTATTTAACCTCATTGCCAGCTGGCTCTGGCTGCCAAACAGTTATCAGCCCGACACTACGATGTCGCTAAAACCCAGACCGATCCTCAATAATTTCTTGCTGGTGCTGAAAGAACCCCAGTTCTACACCTATGCTTTTACAGGTGCGCTGGCCTTCGCCGGCTTGTTTGTTTATGTAAGCGGTTCTCCTATCCTCTTCATGTCCATCTTCAAAGTCAAGGAAGAAACATACGGTTGGATCTTTGCGGGCCTGTCGATCGGATTCATAGGCGCAAGCCAGGTGAACACCCTGATGCTCAAAAAGTACAGCAGCGAACAACTGATTTATGCGGCACTGATCGCACAGACACTTTCTGCGCTGATCTTCCTGATCGGAAGTCTGAACGGATGGTTTGGCCTCACAGAATCCCTGATCATGCTGTTCTTTTTCCTGTCTTCACTCGGCTTTGCCAATCCGAATGCGGCTGCCCTATGCCTGGCACCTTTTACTAAGAATGCAGGTAGCGCTTCGGCATTGATGGGTGCTTTTCAGATGGCCATTGGTGCTGTGGCTTCGTCCTTTATTGGCTTTTTCGAGCAGCATAGCGCAGTTCCTATGGTCGCCATCATGACCTGTACCACTGTTCTGGCTTTAGCGATTCTGCATTTTGGCAGAAAGACCATCAAAAAGCAGGTAGAGGCTGTTCCCGGAACAGCTAATAATTTTCATTAATTTTTTTTCAGGCGCGTAGGGGTAGAATCAAATCTTGTTGTCACAGTTTAAAACAAGACAACAATGAAACGATTCATCACATCAATTTTATTACTTGCGGGCCTGAATGCAGCAGCGCAAAAACAACTTCCCGGAAAAGTTCATTTCGGACTCGTATATCCTGTAAGTACCAATGGCACACATGCCGCTCAGGATACCAACAGCTTCTCGCTAAACCTGATCGGCGGCTTATCTGCTGCTGAGCGTGGACCTGTAATAGCCGGCCTCAGTAACGTAGTCATTTATGATGTAAAGGGCCCAATGATTGCAGGCTTCTCCAATCATGTCGGTAAAACAGTAGATGGCGCCTTATTCTCAGGCTTTTTGAATACCTACGGTGGTGGCCATAATACTACCATCGGGGGCTTTGCCAATGTTGCCTCCGCCCCGCTTAAAGGCGCGCAGTTTGCAGGATTCGCTAATATCGCCAAAGAAGTCAGGGGCTTGCAGGTAGCGGGCTTCATCAATACGGCCAAAGACGTTAAAGGCTCGCAGTTCTCCGGTTTCATCAATATCGCCAAAAAAATAAAAGGTGCACAGATTGCAGGCTTTATTAACATTGCCGACAGCAGCGACTTCCCGATCGGGATCATCAACATCATCAAAAACGGCGAAAAAAGTATGGGGCTGTCTATAGACGAAAACCAGACTACCATGCTTTCTTTTCGTTCCGGTGGCAGAATTCTCTATGGGATCCTTGGCCTGGGCTACAATTTCAAGAATGACGATGCGGTTTTTGCCGCCGAGGCCGGACTCGGTGCACACCTGCTAAACTTCCATCCTTTTAGATTAAATACTGAACTGGTAGCCAGCTCATTATTCGACTTTAAGCGCGGAGATTACTTTAAGTCATCTCTCCGGGTGATGCCTGCCATTAAACTGGGTCAGTACCTGGAAATATTCGGTGGCCCCAGCTTAAACTTTGTGACCACCAATACCCTGGAAGGTGAAAAGCTACGCAAAAAATATATTGAGACCTGGGAACCGAGATGGGACGAGGATTTCAAAGGACTATACTTCGGCTACACTGCAGGCATTACATTCAGTTTCTAATCTTAAACACACATCAATATGAATACTAGTATCAAAAAAACATTCCAAGCCATGAAAGATTTTGCAGCATTGGCCATTTTAAGTGCCTGCCTCATTTCCTGTAGCAAAGACAGGCTGACCGCCAGCGGCGATAAAAGCACTGAAACACGAACTGTGAAACAATTTACAGGAATTGAATCCAGCGGTGCAAACGACATCCACATCAGTTACGGGACAGAATTTAGGGTAATGCTGAAAGGCTCAGATAACCTCCTTCCCTATTTCAAAACTGAAGTATTGGGCAACACGCTCAGATTGGGCTACGAAAGGGTAAACGTAAAACACGACGATGTGGAGATCTATGTGACCCTCCCTGCCCTAAACTATATCTCCCTGAGCGGCAGTGGAGACGCAACCATCAGCGGCAGCTTTCCTCAATTGAATGTATTGCAGGTATTGATCAGTGGCAGCGCGGAGCTTGAAGCAGAAAACAGCTTACAGACAGATGAACTACTGGTCAAAATATCCGGTTCGGGAGAAGTAGACCTCAAAAGGGTACAGAGCAATTCCGCAGAACTGAGCATCTCTGGTAGCGGAGAAGCAAAAATAGGCGCTTGTCAGCATTTGAAGGCCAGGATCAGTGGGAGTGGAAAAGTGTATTATACAGGGACTCCCCTAATCGATTCCCAGATCAGCGGTTCAGGTAAATTGCTCAAACTTTAACAGCAAAACATGCTATTGGCCTTGCTCCTTTTCTTTAGTCAATTGACTTGGGCAACATTGGAAACACTCCCTGTACCTGCTGAAAACATACTTTTCTTTATGCAAAAGGACGGGGATGCCAATACTGTAGTTTACCTTCTTAACTTTGACCAGAAGGGAAAGCTCAATCCTGAAAAGCCGATCTGTGCCATATGGCTCAAAGATCTGGTCAATGGAAAAGCTCCGGCTTCTTACAGAAAACCCGAGTCCTCACTATATGGCTTTGAATGTAAACCGATGGCTGATGAGCAGTTTGAGATCAGGCTAAATGCCTGCGAAAAAATGCCGCTTTACCTGAAAAGGCTTGCTGAAAATGGGAAATACCAAGTCTACATCAGGGAGGAAGACCGGGAATACCTGTTGAAGCGCATCTATATGCGGGTGGCCGGTCGAAAAGGTAAATCTGCTCAGGTACAACACCTGGATCTGGTCACCGTAAACAGCCTTTCAGGGATAGAATTTCTGAAACGAATTAACATTTAAAGAATATATTTGAAGCAATAAAGCAAATTGGAATTGACTATAGCTACTTTAAGCCCTACTGCAACAAATTACGACGATCAGGCTTTTGAACAACTGTTTAAGGCACATTACCGCGGTTTGCATGCCTATGCAAATACCATCCTGCGGGACGATGACCTTGCAGAGGAAATGGTGCAGGGCATGTTCCTGAAATTCTGGGAAAAACGGGAACTGCTGAACATACAGAGTTCCATAAAGGCTTACTTATACCGATCTGTATACAACGACAGTATGAACTACCTGAAACACCAGAAGATCAAAACAAAATATCAGGATTTTACCCTGCACAGCATGGATACTTCACATGAACCCGCCTCGGCAAAGGTAGAGCTGAGCCAGCTGGAAATGAAATTGAAGGAAGCCTTGAATGAGCTGCCCGAACATTGCCGCACAATTTTTCAGATGAGCCGTTTCGAAGAATTGAAATATAGGGAGATTGCAGCGCAATTGGGACTGTCGATCAAAACGGTGGAAAACCAGATGGGAAAAGCATTGAGGATCCTAAGGTTGAAACTGGCAGACTATGTGACGCTCCTGGCATTGTCACTCCCTGCTTTAATCATGTATTACAGAAACTTTTTTAAATAGGAAATGATGACAGATGAATTATTGATCAAGTTTCTTTTAAAAGAAACCAGCGATGCAGAAAGCGAGCTTGTATGCGACTGGATCGCTGCCAGTCCGGAAAACCTAAACCATTACAGTCAGTTTGAAAAGATCTGGACAACCAGCAAAAACCTGGCAGCAGATCGCCCTGTGGACGTGGAACAGGCCTGGGTCAATTTCCGACAAAAGGCTGCTGGCGGTAGTAAACCTGTAGTAATGCTTTTAAATCCATTGGCAAAATGGAGCAGAATTGCTGCAGTATTTGCACTGGTACTGGGCGCATGGCTGGCTTATACCGTTTTGAGACCTGAAAATTATAAAGAGATACTTGCAGGAAATACGGTAAAAACGGAGCTCCTCCCCGATGGTTCTGAGCTAACCCTCAGCAAACGTGCTTCCATCAGCTACGCCGAGGACTTCAAAGATAACCGGCACCTGAAGTTTCAGAAAGGAAGTATCTTTTTTAATGTGGCACATGACAAAAGCCGGCCTTTTGTGATCGATATTAACGAAGTGGCAGTCACAGTAGTAGGTACCTCCTTTCACATCAGGCATCTGGAGGGGGAAACTGAAGTCATCGTCGAAACCGGCATTGTGCGGGTAAGCCGGAATGGAGAGGAACTGGAACTGCGTCAAGGAGAAAAAGTACTGATCGCCGAAACGACGGCTGAACTCGTCAAAGCCCGGAATACAGACCAGCTTTATAATTATTACCGCAGCCATTTGTTCATTGCCGAAGGAATTCCTCTGAAAAGACTGACCTCAACACTAAACGAAGCTTACAATGTCAATATCCAAATCCCGGATGAACAATTGGCTGCTGAACCCATCTATACCACCCTAAAAGCTGAAGATGGCTTAGCAGAAAACATAAAGACCATTTGCCGTACGCTTGATTTAAAGGCAAGCATGAATAAGGACCAAATCTCACTGTCGAGGACGAAATAATGAAAACGATATTCACGACAGCTCTTTTTTTCGCCTTCTACTACCATTGTCTTGCCCAGCATTCCATGAACAAAGCTGCTCCGCACCACCTGGACAAATTGATCAGCATGAACATCAGAAATGAGCGGGTTTCTGATGTGCTGGGCAAAATGAGCAAGGCGGGTGGTTTTTATTTCTCTTACAGTGGACGCTTGTTCAGCCAGGATTCGGTGCTGAGCATCAATACACACAACCAACCTGTACGTGATGTGCTGGACCAGCTGTTTTCCGGAAAGGTAGACTACAAGGAATTCAACGAACACATCATCCTGCGCTATGCCGCGCATCATTTCACCATCGAGCCGGAAAATATCACCAGTGCCGAGGGCTTGTACATCATCAGCGGTTGGGTGGTAGATACCGAGACTGGAGTTCGTGTGAAGCAAGCCAGTGTTTATGAAAAACGTTTGCTACCTTCTACCCTGACCGACCAGAACGGTTATTTTACCCTGAAATTTAAAGGTGAGCACAAGGAGGTGATCCTGACCGCCAGCAAGGAAAACTACCGCGATACCTCCCTGGTATTTCTGGCAGACATCAAGGTGAAGCCAGAAGGTTATAAGGACAGTAAGGAGACTGCAGGAAATTTCCAGAATGGCGTAGAGACTTCAGGTTTCAGCAGGTTTTTCATTTCTTCCAGGCAACGCATCCAGAGCATGAACATTCCAGATTTCTTTGCCAATATGCCGTATCAGGCTTCCCTTACTCCCGGCTTGAGTTCACATGGACTAATGAGTTCGCAGGTGGTCAATAAGTTCTCCCTGAATTTAATTGGCGGCTATACAGCCGGTGTAAATGGTATAGAGTTGGGCGGGATGTTCAACATCAGCAAAGGCGAAGTCAAGAAACTACAGGCAGCAGGCTTGTTCAACGCCATCGGTGGCTCCGTAGAAGGCATACAACTTGCAGGTCTTCTGAATGATGTGCGCACTGATGTAAATGGTGTACAGGCAGCAGGCTTGTTCAACTCGGTACGGAAGAAAATGAGCGGCGTACAGATTGCGGGATTAGCAAACCTTGTTTTAGATACCGTAGGTGGTACGCAAGCCGCAGGGCTTTTCAATATCGCAACTCAGGAAGCTGCCGGGGTACAAATCGCAGGTATCGGCAATATCTCAACAAAGCGTTTCAGCGGAACACAGATTGCCGGTGTTTTCAACTATGCGAAGGACATGCATGGCATCCAGATCGGACTGATCAATCTTTCGGAGAACAACGATGGCGTAAGTATCGGCCTGCTCAACTTCGTGAAGAATGGCTACAATAAGATCAGCCTTTCTTCCAATGAGTTGATCAACACCAATGTGGCTTATAAGATGGGGAATGCCAAATTGTACAACATTTTGTTTGTCGGAAAAAACTTTTCCAAAACAGAACGGATGGAGACTGTAGGCTTCGGCTTTGGTCATGATTTCCTGTTTAGCAATCGCTTCTCCATTGGCGGAGAGTTTTCCTCGCAGTACATTTACCTCGGGAACTGGGACTATGCCAACTACCTGAACCGCTTCCAGGGCAACTTGCAGTATCAGTTGCTGAAGGGGATCACCCTGTTTGGCGGCCCCGTTTATTCCGTATATACCAGCGAGGCTCCGGTGGGTTCCAGTGCAAAGGGTTATAAGCAACAAGTATATCCCAACAAACGCCACGACTACAGCGCAAGTATCAAGGGCTGGTTTGGCTGGAATGTTGGGATTACCTTGAATTGAGTTTATGCAATTACATTTTCATCAAAGCTGGATAAATCCTGATGAAAACCTGACCGGATATGGGGTTCTTTCCATACAGAAAGTCCAGGCGGCTGTCGGCTTCATATCCGGTGAGCTGTGCACCACCTGCTACGCGAAACTTACCCATGCTAAAGAGGTCATAATTCGCACCTAAAGTTAGCGCATTGACTTTAAATACCGCATGGTGGTCAAAGTTCTGTTCCAGATCAAGCTCTTCGGCCGACTTCTGTGTCCACTCGTAGCGGGTATACAGGGCCAGTTTTTTCAATCGTAACGAGGCTTCAAACAGCGCGGCATGCTCTCCCCTGGCTTCTTTGGTTTTGTTCAAACCCCAAAGCGCCGTTGCATTTAGTGATTTTTCTTCACCAAATGGCAGACTATAGATGGCCGATGCGGTCGTGCGTTTCACATCCTCATTTTCATGCAGTTCCTCCGGACTTTCGATCCAGCCTTGCGAAACCTGGAAAGCCCAGTTTTTGGTCGGGTTATAAGAAAGACGGGCACTGTAGGAATCAAAACGTGGTTTATCGAAATCGTAACGGTTCTCATCAGGTTCTCTGCCGGTAAAGGATGACGCCTCTATTTTGAATTTATCGTAGCGGTAACCGAGCGTAGCTACACCAAAAGTGATGTGTGTGCCATCGTTCCAATGGTGGCTGATCGGTGCATCCGGATTGGCCAATGCCGAGGGGCGGTGCATGAAGGCAACAGAACCCAAGGCCGGTTCTCCGGGATAGCCTAAATAAACAGACAAGTCAGATTTTTTGGATAACGAATAGGTATATCCTATAGAAAGTTCGGAGAACACATCATGGGGATGCTGGCGGTCTACCAGAGGCTTGCCTTTCCAGCTTTCTCCTGACTGAAATAGCAAAGGATATCCATCTCCACCTTCTGTGAACCTGTCCAGGGAAAGCATTGCACTGATGTGCAGCAGACCCCGCTCTCCGATCTTCCGCTGTCCCATTCCCATGAACCAGTTTGGCGCACCAAATGCATCTCCACCTCGGGAACCTTTACCATCGACATCCTGCGTGATGTACCGGGGCGCTACATTTCCATGGAGCATGTACATCCATTTTTTGCTGTGCAACATGATTCCGTACATGGGCGAAGCGTCGGGAAGCCAAGAGGTACCCGAGCCGTTTCTGCTCATTGGGAGATTTAGGGAATAAGAATGACCCATTGGCGGCATCTCTTCGTCCATTTTCATATGGCTGTGCTCGACCTTGCTTGTATCTTTCTGTTGTTCAGTATGGTGTTCGTGTTGTGCCTGTGCAGCGGTAGAAAGGCTGATGGCAAACAGTATTGCTAAATATTTTAATTTCATGTTGTTCCTTCTTTTTTATCATTTTAAAAAGACTGTCTGAGCTATCTCCTGAGTCGAGATGACTCAGACAGTCATTTCCTGTTAGTGTCCGCTATGTTCTGCTGGTTCGGCTTTGCCTTCACGATCATACTGGCAGCATTCATGCAGTTTATTGTAGACTGCATCTGGAGCCTTAAATTTTGGGGTATCATATCCCACGGCCGCCACTTTTTGTTGTACCTGATCCAGTGACACTTTTTTCGGATCATAGTTTACAGTCAGCATTTTGGTTTTTACGTTCCATTCTGCTTTGCTGATCCCTGGCGCTTTCAGCGAGGTTTCAATTGTTTTTTTGCACATGCCACAATTGCCAGATACTTTCAAACTGTCTGTTTTTGACTGGGCAGATGCCGCAGTTCCTGCGAATGCCAATAAAGCAATCGCTAAAAATTTCAATGATTTCATAAAATAATAATTTTAAAAATGAGGATATAAAAAAGGCCGATAATGAATGGACATTATCTTACACGAATGTGCGATAGGAAAAGGATCAGATCCTGTAGGTACAGTTGCGGATAAAGACGGGAATGCTGGTCTGATCCGGTGGGGCATTGATCAATGATGCTTTGCCGATTTCAGTAAGTACTACTGGTGCATCAGTGCCGGAAAAAACCAGGACTGCTCTGAACAAGGCGACTTGTTCAAACTGATAATTGAATTGCTGGGCCTTTTGAGACTGATCAACTTTAACCTGTTTGTAATCGTCTTTGCAGCAGGATTTCTTTGCCTGCTTGGTTTTACCACAATAGCCGCAGCGCTCCTGCTTTTGTTCGGCAACTCCCCATTTCACCAATTGCCCCATGCAATAATGAAAATGCATGGTGAATCCACTGGATAAACCCAGGTAGAGGACACTTAGCAATATGAGGGCTACTCTTTTCATTGATGTACAAATATTGGAAAAATGACTGAAACTGCTTTTATATAATTCCGTACTTTTTTTACAAAAAAAAGAGGGCACCGATGGCGCCCTCTCAAATATATTGCAGATAGCCTTAGGCTACTGTCGTTTTGTTTAAACTCAGATAAGGGTATTTTGCTTTGAGCAGTTCAAATGAGCCAAACATCAGCACTCCGTATGCCAATGAACCGTATACGAAATTCAGTTCATAAGGAATGGCCGCTACCAGACAAGTCAGGTAACCTGCAAATGTAGGCTCATATAAACCGGGCACATACATCGCACTGATGTCAGATACGATCCAATGGATCAGGATCATGACTACATTGGCAAATACAAAATTCTGAACGTTTACTTTTTTCAGCATGACTTTACCCACAAATACCATCAGAATAAAGGCAATGTATGTCCAATACCATCCACCATAAAAAAAGCCATAACCTGATGTTTTTGCGATAAATACATCACTCAATAAGAGTATCAGCAATGGAAAGCCGAAGGCCTTAATGTTGTTGTTAAAATAAGCTCCACCGAACAAAGCAATGGCTCCTACTGCTGAAAAGTTGGCAATCTCTTTGAAATTGTCAGAGAACGGAGCGGCAACACGGATGATGCTGATCAGCACAATGATCAATAAAAGAATGGCAGTACGCGGATTGAATTTAGACTCTGACATGTTTGTATTTTATAAAGCAAAGTTAGGTTATTTCTTCTGTTTAAAAAAGTAATGCCTATTTCACCAGACTCAGGTCGGCCACCCCTGCCACTTCAGTGGACAATTCGCCTAGTATACCCAGGTTGGCCTGGATACCTGTCTGGATTTTCACGAAATCTATACCTGCGAGCGATACTGATTTCCCGTCTTTATCTATTGCATTGGCAATATCCAGTTTATCTCCACCTACAATATTATCGGCATAACCAAATGCAAACGGCATACTGGTGATCAATCCTGAGCTGCTTAGCCCTGTTTTAGGTAAAATAGAGCCTTTCAGGGTGTATTCCGTACCCGCTTGCCAGGTAGGGAAGGATTGGAACGTAGCACTTGAGATATTCACTGTTCCGGTATTGCCTTTGTTGTCCTTCCAGGCTACACTACCACCGACAGCAGGTTTGGTATAGGTCACTTCATAATTGCGTTCGTAACCAGCCTTACCAAACTCGCTCCCTTTCAATTCATACCAGGTGTCATCAGGTTTGCCATTGCCATTTTCATCCTGCATTACCCAAACGATTCCGGGTTCAGCGAAATTGGATTGCGGGTTACCATAGACAATAAGATCGTCTTTTCCTGTTTCATTTACTACGGTATGGTCGAAACCAAGCACAATATATCCACCCCAGGCTCCCAGGGAAACCAATCCCTTTTTACCTTCCAGTGTTTTTGCAGCAGTGAGGATCCCAAGCGCTTTATTCGTATTCTGACCAGGCGCAGGCAGGAACTCAAACATAGTGGTTACGTAGGGATTGCTGTTTGGTGATATGGGTACAGTAGGAACACCTACATTAATTGTGTATTTATGGGTAAAGGTCCCGCCTTTACCAGTCGCAGTATATTCAACTACATAAATTCCTGATTTAGGGGCGGTGAAGTTGTACACGGATGCAGTACTGATCACTTCATCGTTCAATTTCCACTCCTGATCATAAAGCATTCCATAGACATTAACGGCTTCTAGCGAAAGATTTTCATTGACCTTTCCATTCAAGGCTGTAGATTCAACAGCCATTCTAACGATAGGCATTTGTTCAGGACGATCCTTTGTACAGGCCGAGAAAAGCGCTAAAATCAGGAGCAATAGGGTGTATTTATTTTTCATCATTATTATGTGTTGTTGTTTATTTATAAGTATAGTTGAATACAGCAATTTTAGGTGCTGTTCCTGTAGCGAATTCAAATTTTTTCTTACCTGCGGTATCAAAGCAAAACAATTTACCATCACCAACGTAATTTGTTGCATCAGCAATGAAGAGGTTATGATCAAGCGGATTTACAGTCAAACCATAAGCCGAATTGAGGCTTGTTGTTTCTGTGATAAAATCAGCACCCAGCAATCCAGTACTAATGTTTAGCAGTTTAATTTTAGCAGGATAATCATTGGTAATCACATATCCGCTATTTCCATTAACGGCTATTTCAGAAAGATCATGTGTGAAAGTTTGTGTCTTTGTATTGGTTAGACTATTAATTTTTTCGAATGCAGTGGCCACAAAAGGTGAAAAACTTCCACTTGTGATCACGTATACATCGCCATTTGCTGTTGCCGCAAGTTTAGTGGGATTGAAACTTACAGGAATGTCAGTTACCTTAGTGAAGCTAGCAATATCGACCACAGAAACGTTGGAATTGTTTGCATTCACGTAAAATGGGTGTGAAGAGTTGGCTGCAAATATTTTTCCATTGACAATGGCAATACCTTCCAAAGCCCCACCGACAAGAATTCTGGATTCAACTGTCAGACTCGCCGTATCTATTTTACTTACATAACCATCATAGCCAGTTACGTATGCCTTGTTTTGATAAAATGCAATGTGTCTTGGTGCAAAATCTTTGCTGGTATCATAAAAAGGTATTCTCTTGATGGATTTGCCGGTAGCAATATTGATCACTTCGATATATGCATCCTGTGCTACATCCTTAGAGCCTGTAACCAAGCAATACATTTTACTTCCATATTGTTTAAGGTCGCTGGCATCAGTTCCCAATCCAGCGCCATTTTTTGTTCTGAAATAATCTTTGTCGACTGTGGCCTTGGTAACATCATAATACGTTATAGAGCTGTTGTTCAGTTGACCGAAAGCACCTTCACAAAGTACATAGACACCTGCTGTGGCATGCGGGATTGGGTCTACCTTTATCCTGTCTTTTTTACAAGCATTTAGAAAGACCATTGTGGTCAGTAAACCGGAGAGCGCCAGTCTGTTTAAGTTAGATTTTTTCATTTTTTTTGGTGTCATTGATAATTTGTATTGGGTTATTTATAGATAAATGCAAAATGCGCTGGAACATCGCCAGTAGTTACTGACCATTTCTTCCTGCCGTTGGTATCAAAACAATAAAGCGTTCCCGGAGTAAGGTAATCCTTCGCGTCAGTGATCAAAACCTCCTTAGTCACAGGATGAATTGCAATTCCATATGGCGTCATGATATTCTTGTCCGTTCCGTCAGTGATGAACTTCCTTTCCATTATAGTCTCATCCTTCACGTTGAGCATTCCATAGGTATACTCAAATTTGTTGCTGGCCGGATTCAAAGCAGAAGCCCAGAAATAAGCAAGGTCGCCATCGATAGTCAGATTACTTACTGCAAGATCAAAGGTCTTTTTCAATTGATCAGTCTTGGTATCGATCACGAACATTTTTGAGGGAATATCGAAATAATTGCCTCTTGACGTTACATAAAGATCACCGTATTGATCCGCCTTAAGGCGATGTAAGTTGATGGCAACATCAATATTTTTGATGACAGTAAAAGAATTCAGATCAATCACGGAGACCGTCTTTTCATAATCCTGCGGACTATATCCACCTGAATTGGCTACATATAGTTTCTGCCCTACGATAACCAGTTCTTCGGGTTGCCTGCCCACTTCCACCCTTTTTTCCTCTGCCAGGGATAAGGTGTCTATCTGAGCAACGATTCCTTTTGTGGCATTAGCATCTCCCGCTGTGCCCAGATAGGCAGTTACATAAGCTTTACCATCTTTAAAGGTAATGTACCTGCAATTGGTGATGTTGATCTGTTTGATGCGTTTACCCGTGCGAACATCCAGCACTTCGACTTTATTCGAAATGTTGACCACAACATATAATTTGGAGCCATATACACCAATGTCGTTCCCTACATCACCTAATCCCTTAACCACCTCAGGGTTAACTTCATTGTAAATATTTCTCCTGTAAATCCCTTTCGTATAATCCAAGTAATCGAGTGAGGCTTTGTTCATGTTCATATTGCCTTCATTCACCAGATAGAATCCCTTTACTACAGCATTTGGATCTGGTGGCAATAATGTCTCCTGCTGTTCAGGCACTGGTTTCAGGTCTTTTCTACAGGAGTATAATACAGAAGCTACTGACAAAAGGATTGCCAGGTAGCTTAGGTTAAATAACTTCAGTGATTTTTTCATATTAGTTGATAAAATAGGTGAATGAACAACGATAATAACGGCCAGGCATGGGATAATTTGACACGACTTCATAGGCCTGGTTGAATAGATTGTTTACCTCAAGGCTCAATTTCGCATCCCTTTTGTAAAGTTTTGTCTGATAATGAAATGCAACATCATGTGTATACCAAGGTCTTACATAATTATAAATGTTGTTGGTGCTTTGATTATAACGTTCTCCCGTGTAGATGTAACTATAGTTGAATGAAAAACGCTGGTATGTGGCACTGGTGATGAATGAAAGGTTGTGCCAGGGAATGTAAGGAACCTGATCCCCATAGTTCATCGAGCTTGGGTCGGCATCAACTGCTGTTTGATAAGTATAATTGAGCCCGGTATTTAAGCTGAGTTTCCGGCCAAGTTGCCAGTTCGTTTGTACATTTACATCAATTCCTTTGATCTCCACCCTACCGAGGTTTACTACGCTCCATATGCCTAAACTTCCCGGAATGGATATGATTTTGTTTTTTACTTGATTGAGATATACATCGCTCTGTACGGAAAACTGACTGAGCAATTGATTTTCGTATCCTTTGATGTAAGTAAAACCCAGATCATATTGCCTCGTATACTCCGGCGCGATTAGCCTAGTTCCATAAAAAGTATAATACAGGTCATCGAAGGTAGGCATCCGGAAAATACTTTTGTAAAAAGAACGTAGCCTGAACTCATTGAATGCAAAAGGCTGCCAGGAAACCATCACCGTTGGACTCAGTTCATTCTGATCTTTTAAAACAGCACCATTTTGCACTTTTTCTTTCACAACTGTACCTAGTAAGTTTGCCTGAAGCTCCAGACGTTCCCAATGAAACTGCGTTGCTATTGCGGTCAGCCAGGTATTTCTTGTTGGATAAGCGAAGCGGTAAAGATTGGCATTCAGGTCATTTAATTGGTAATCTGAAGACAATACTAAATCCCAGTAAGCATTTATCCTGAGCTTATTGGATAGCGAGAGATAAAGCTCCTGCTCGTGATATCGGTTATCCTGAAACCCAGTTGTAGTCACCACCTCGGGATTAAGGTATCGTCTGTAATTATTACTGTATTTTACAGCAGCCATCAGGCTATAAGGACCGATTTCTTTTTCATAGTAAGCCTGTCCGAAGAAGTTTTTATTCCAAAGGCGTTGACTAAAGCGCCACACATTATTGACTACCGCTCCGGGAATTCCTTGTTCATCAGCATAACCATACAGTTTGAGGTTCCATTTGCTGCTGTCTGCAAGCAAGCCATGCAATCCCAGTTCCAGTCGCATCGACTCAAAATCACCGTCTTCCCTGACCGCTGTAGTATCATAAACTCCATTGGTAGACCTGAACTTGTATCGGCCATCCGCATATTTGTAAGCTGCACTTACTGAGCTGGAGATGCGGTCTGAAAATTTACTTTGCCAAAGTAATGAAGGATCAATCAACCCAAACGAGCCCACCTTAACTGCCGTACGTATTTTCTGGATATGCCCCGTCTCAAATTGTGGCTGCTTTGATTTTAAGTAAAGCGAGCTTCCTGAGGCGAAACCTTTTGCCGGCTGAAATATAGTACTCTTTTGTCCATTGTACAGTTCTATCTCTTCTATATTATCAAGGGAAAACTTACCCAGGTCAACCTGTCCATTCTGTGCATTTCCCAGCTGCACGCCGTCATAAAAAACAGCAGTATGATTGGTTCCCATGCTACGGACATTAATGGTTTTTAAACCACCAATGCCCCCATAATCCTTTAATTGCACGCCTGAAAAGAAACGAAGGGCATCTGCCACAGAAAGGCTATTTAGTTTTTCAAGATCTGTACCCGAAAGGATTTGTAGCGGCGTAGAGGAAGATTGCCTCCTGCTGATCTTTAACTTTCTGATCCGGACTTCATTAAGCTGATTGACCTGATCCAGCGAATCAGGATGCTTTAGGCCTCCCTTGATTTCTTGTCCACAAGAATTTAAGGGCATACTCACGCTACACCAAATCATGGTGAATAGTAAAAAAACACATTTTATGCCCCTGGAGGCACTTTTGTTTCTTATCATTTTTGATGTGAGTTATTTACCCACAGCAAACAGTTAGATCAAGGAAATGAAATACAATAAACAAGCACTCACTCCAAGCTTCAATCCCCGAAAGCTATGAAATATACCACTTTAGGCAGGTCTTCTGACTTACTCCCGGTATCCTGCCTTCCCAATCGTTTTCCCGGGGGATGCAGAAAAGTGGCTTAGATTAGTATACCGTTACAGAGCTTACAGCTGCGGGACAGTTACGGAATTACACCGTATTCCCTTTTAATCCCGGTCTGTATGACCGGGAACCAAAAGCGCTGCGAAGATACTCAATATTCTTGCTTCGAACAAACTTCATCATATTTTCAAAAACTTTTACCAGTCGCGTTCAGTTTATTCATTATTATGAATCTGAATAAATTTTATATTGCATTGGCACTCGGTGCAGGGGCCATTGCACTCAACGCTGCATGTAAAGTATCAATCCCCAAAGGTGCCAGGGCCGTAAAACCTTTTGATGGCGATAAATACCTGGGAAAGTGGTTTGAAATCGCACGTATGGATTTCAAGTTTGAAAAAAATCTAAGTAATGTAAGCGCCCGCTATACTGCCGGTGAGGAAGGTCTAATCCAGGTAGAGAACCGCGGATACGATGTCCTGAAAAAAAAGTGGAAACAAAGTAATGGTAAGGCCAAATTTGTAAGAGATCCCCAGGAAGGGAGATTGAAGGTATCTTTTTTCGGCCCCTTTTATGCGGGTTACAATGTCATTGCAATCGACGAAGCCTATAAATATGCATTGGTAGTGGGCAATGACCTCCGCTACATCTGGATATTGTCCAGGGAAAAATCTGTCCCTGACTCGATTAAATCCACTTATCTGAATAAAGCTGCTGAGCTGGGATATGATGTCGGGCAATTGGTATGGACCAGTCAGACTGACCTTTCCGAATAAATTGGGTATTAGGAGCGCAACCGTAACGATTAGATCGTAAAAACAGGATTCTGAAGGGTATAAAGATTAGCTTGTTGGCTAGCTACATCAACCAGATTATTTTCTTTAATTTGTAGCATAAGTTTTAACACTATTTAACACTAACAGTTTTACGTTTTTTTTGATCTTTATCACATGTTTAAAGAAATTCGCAATAAGTACATCCGTTATTCAAGCATAGTCCTTTACAGTATCATTATCTTCTTTTGTGCATTGCAACTAAACTTCTTGTGGTTGTTCGGTTACTCCCCTTCTTATAAAGATATACAGATGCCTACGCTCCGTGTGGGATCTGAATTATACACTGCTGATGGAAAGCTGATCGGTCGTTACTTTAAAGAAAACCGAACCCCTGTCAATTTCAATGAAATCTCCAAAAGTGTGATCAACGCATTGGTAGCAACTGAAGATGTCCGTTTCTATCAGCACATGGGCATCGATTTCAGGTCGCTGCTTTCCAGCGGTATCTCTACAGCTACCGGCGATAAACGCGGTGCAAGTACCATCACCCAGCAATTGGCCAAAAACCTCTATCGGACACGCTACAATAAGTCACAGGGCTTTTTGAGCCGTATTCCTCTTGTACGCACCATCATCGCTAAGCTCAAAGAATGGTCCACTGCTGTAAAACTGGAATCCAATTACAGCAAGAATGACATCATTACCATGTACCTCAATACGGTTTCCTTTGGAAACAATGCCTACGGAATCAAAACTGCTTCCCGGATTTATTTCGATAAGGAAGCAAATGAACTGAATGTCCCTGAATCTGCTCTTTTAGTGGGTATGCTCAAAGGAACAAGTTTATACAACCCCATCAAAAACCCGGAGAAATCTTTAGAGCGGAGAAATGTCGCATTGGCCCAAATGAACAAGTATGGCTATATCAATGCAAGCCAGCTGGCCGAGTTTAAACAAACACCGCTCAAACTGAAAGAAGGACGTGTAGATGATGGAAGCGACGGAGATTCCTACCTTCGTGCTGCTGTAGATAAGTACCTGGAAAAATGGTGTAAGGATAACAATTACGATCTGTATGAAGATGGACTGAAGATTTACACTACCATTGACTCCAAATTGCAGGGATACGCTGAGGAAGCTGTACAGGAACAGATGAAGGTCATTCAAAAGCGCTTTTATAATGTATGGGGCAATGAAGACCCTTGGGAAGACTCCGAAAAACATAAAGTTGACTACCCGGGCCGCGCCATGAAAAATCTCCCTGTTTATGCGTTGCTACAAAAGAAATATGCAGCTACTCCCGATTCTGTTGAGGCTTATTTCAACCGGAAAAAAAAGATGAAGATCTTTACCTGGAAAGGTGATCGCGACACATTATTTTCTACTCTCGATTCTATCAAATACTATGGTAAGATCATGAATACAGGCATGATGACCATGGATCCATTTAGTGGAAAGATTAAAGTATGGGTGGGTGGCGTAGACCATAAGTTCTTCAAATATGATCACGTAAAGCAGGCAAAGAGACAGGCTGGATCGACATTTAAACCATTCGCCTACCTCGCGGCGCTCGAAAGCGGCATGAGCCCATGTGACAAATTTACGGACAAACCTGTAAGGATTGAATATGAGGAGAAGGGCAAAAAAGAAGTATGGGAGCCTAAGAATTCCGATTGGAGTATCAGCTATCGCGAAATGTCCCTGAGATGGGCAATGGCCAAATCGGTCAATACCATTACTGCACAAGTTACGGAAAAAGTCGGCGCAGAAAACGTAGTCAAATGGGCGCACGAATGCGGTATAGAAAGTGACCTGGCCTCGGTCCCATCTGTGAGCCTTGGCCCTAATGATGTGTCGGTATTTGAAATGGTCAGGGCCTATAGCACCTTCCTGAACGAAGGTGTGCGTACTGACCCCATCCTTGTAGAAAAAATCACCGACCTTGATGACAACATCATTGAAGAGTTTACGGCGAAAACCAAGCGCGTACTATCAGAAGAGATTGCCTGGCTGATGCTGTATATGTTCAGAGGCGGTATGGAAGAACCGGGAGGGACTTCACAGGCACTGTGGGAATGGGACCTTTGGAAAAACAACAACCAGATTGGAGGTAAAACCGGAACTTCTTCTGATTACGTAGACGCCTGGTACATGGGAATCACCAAGGATTTGGTCACAGGTGTGTGGGTCGGTTGCGACGAACGTACTGCTCATTTCAAAAACGGGGAAACAGGAGAAGGTTCAAGGACCGCCCTGCCGATCTTTGCCAAATTCATGGAAAAAGTCTATAAGGACAAATCTACCGGATATACAGAAGGACCATTTCCCAAATGGCAGGGCAAGCTTAGCCGGGAGATCAACTGCCCTACGCCAAGATATGAAGTGGATACCACCAGCACCGACAGCCTGGCTGTAGATTCTACGGATTTTGAGGTGCCTGATATGGAAGCTACTCCCCTACCTGTAGAGGAACAATCAGTTAAGCCTGCGGAGAACAAAAGTACTGAACCGGCCAAACAACCTGCTGCTGAAGCTCCTTTGACTAAAAAAGAAGAGCGTCAACTCAAGAGAAAACAACGTCAGGAAGAGAAAGAAAAAGAAAAACAGCAAAAAAACAATGGATAATCAGTCGCTAAACTATTCTATTGATTTTTGCGTAAATTTAAAAGACCAATTTCTAAACTATATCATACTATGATCATGAACTTTACATTCTGGAGAAGGTTAAGCTTGCTATTCATTATCTTCATGGTAACAGCCATTTCTGTTCAGGCCCAATATTTTGGCCAAAACAAAGTGCGCTACAAAAATGAAAAGTTCAAAGTATTGCAGACTCCCCATTTCGAGATCTACTATTACTTGAAAAATGAGAAAATGATCCAGAAATTTGCGCAGGATGCAGAGACCTGGTACAAAATGCACCAGGAGATTTTCCGGGATACCTTCCTGAAGAAGAATCCGATCATCCTGTACAACAACCACCCTGATTTTCAACAAACTACTGCTTTACAAGGCGAAATAGGCGTTGGTACCGGTGGTGTTACCGAATCCTTAAAAAACAGGGTCATCATGCCCGTTATGGAACTCAACAACCAGACCAGGCATGTATTGGGTCATGAGTTGGTCCATGCCTTCCAATACCACATCCTTCTGGAAAAAGATTCAGTTGGCATGGAAAGCATCAGTCAGATCCCCCTTTGGATGGTAGAGGGTATGGCGGAATACCTCTCCGTAGGTAAAACTGATGCTTTCACTTCTATGTGGATGAGGGATGCCCTGCTCAACCGCGACATACCTTCCCTGAAAGACCTTACCAATTCCAATAAATACTTCCCATATCGGTATGGGCAGGCATTCTGGACTTTCGTAGGCTCGGTATATGGGGATACGACCATTGTACCGCTATTTAAAGCCACAGCAAGGTTCGGTTACGAAAATGGCTTGAAGTATACCTTTGGATATGACGACAATACCCTCTCTGGTCTTTGGAAAAATGCGATCGAAAAGCATTACCGTCCAATGCTCAAAGCAGATAGTTCCCAGATCAAGATTAGTGGAACTAAGATCATAGATAATAAGAACTCAGGAAACATGAACGTAGCCCCTGCAGTAAGCCCTGATGGAAAATACCTCGCCTTCATGTCAGAGAAAGACCTTTTTGGAATAGACTTATTTCTCGCAGATGCCAAAACAGGCAAAATTCTAAGAAAATTAAGCAGTCAGATTGCCAATTCCCACATCGACGAATTCAACTTTTTGGAATCAGCCGGTGCCTGGTCGCCAGATAGCAAACAATTTGCTTTCAGTATTTTCAGTAAAGGTAAAAATCAGTTGATGATCATCAACATAGATAATGGCAAGGTAACCCTGCGTGCGGATATGGCTAATGTAGCACAATTCGGTAACCTCACCTGGTCACCGAATGGCGATGATCTGGCTTTCTCCGGTATGGTAGAAGGCCAAAGTGATATCTTTTCTTACAATCTCAAAACCAAACAAGTCACACAGATCACCAATGATGCTTATTCAGATTATGCGCCAACCTATTCGCCTGATGGTAAGTTGATCGCATTTTCTTCTGACCGTGCCTCGATCATGAAAGGCGGCATTGATGCTGTACATCCGATCAACCTGACTTTATATGATATCGAAAGCAAATCACTGAGCAACGTTCCGGTTTTCCCTGGAGCGAACAACCTTAATGCACAGTTTTCAGGTGACAGCAAACGCTTATACTTCTTATCGAACCGCGACGGATTCAGAAATTTATATGAATATACACTGGCAGATCAGAGTGTAAAACAAATGACGGATTATTTCACTGGTATCAGTGGGATCACCGAATTCTCACCCGCCATTTCCGTTTCCCGCAACGACGATATCGTATACAGCTATTATCGCTATCAGCGATATACGCTGTACAACTCGCCGGTAAGCAATTTCAAATCTAAACCCGTTGATGCCAATTCGGTAAACTTTGATGCAGCTGTGCTGCCTCCAATGGAAACCAACGGTGTAGACCTCGTCAATTCCAATCTTGGAAATTTCGAACGCTTTGAAAAAACTACAGCGGACTCTATGAGGTTAGTCCCTTATAAACCTAAATTCCGACTCGACTATCTGGCCAATAGCGGCGTAGGTGTTTCGACCAGTCGCTTTGGAACAGGTGTACAGGGTGGCATTGTGGGTATGTTCAGTGATATTATCGGAAGGAATCAGATTGTTGCCAATTTATCCGTAAATGGGGAGATCTACGATTTTGGAGGCCTGGTTGGTTACATCAATCAACAAAGCAGGATCAATTGGGGTGTTGCCATATCTCACATCCCCTACATTACCGGTCTGAGAGATTTGGTCGCAGATCAGATAGAGATCAATAACAAAATGGTAGATGTCGTTGCAGACAGAACTTACCTGATCAGGACATTCGAAGATCAGGCACAGCTTTTCGCTTCTTATCCTTTCAATAAAGTACACAGATTTGAGGCTGGGGGTGCTTTTTCAAAGTACAGTTATCGGGTCGACAAAATCTCCAATTATTATGAAGATCTAGGCAATGGTGCTATTGGATACTATATCGGTTCCGATAAAGAAAAAGTTGCCAGTTCTGAGGCAGCCCAGCAATTGGGTGTTCCACTTAATTCGTTCTCTATATTTCAATTGAATGCCTCTTTTGTAGGTGACAATTCTATTATGGGAGTTACCGCACCTTTGGACGGTTTCAGGTATAGGATTGGCGCAGAGAAATATTTCGGGGATTACGAGTTTTCTGCAGTTACAGTTGATGTAAGAAAATACGTGCGCCTAAAGCCCATCACTCTCGCAGCCAGAAGCTACAATTATATCCGGATCGGAAAACAAGGTGAAAACCTATATCCTTTGTTTATTGGTTATCCATACCTGATCAGGGGATATGAAGCCAATTCATTGTACAACAATACAAGTTCTAGCACAGGATTCGACATCAATCAATTATCGGGAAGTAAAATCGCAGTAGCGAATTTTGAAATCCGCCTGCCCTTCACCGGGCCGAAGAAACTGGCTCAAATCCCATCAAAATTCCTGTTTACCGATCTGAACCTTTTCTTTGACGCAGGTTTGGCCTGGAACCAGGGATCAAAAGTAGTGTTTAAGAGCCAGCCGGAAAACAACATGAATCCCCTTTTAAATGATCAGGGAATGGAAGTGAAGGACAGCAATGGAAATACTGTTTATACCACCACCAACGAGCGTGTTCCAGCACTTAGTGCAGGTATATCGGTAAGGGTAAATGTATTCGGCTATTTTGTACTGGAACCTTATTATGCATTTCCATTCCAGCGTACAGACGTAAAAGGCGGTGTGTTTGGTCTTACTTTTGCCCCAGGATGGTAATCAACTGAAAGAATCAAAATCTTTATTCAAAGGCATATTGAGTTTCAATATGCCTTTTTTATTTTTTAGGAAGCCATTCCAAAAGGAAGGTTTACCTGAGTGATCAACTTCTTGCTCGTGATGATGTGCTCAAAATCCAGTCCGATGGTCAGATCTACCCAATCAGGGTTACAAGACCTCACCAGTCTTTCCTTCTGCATACGGGTAAAACGACTTATAGTTTTAAACCTGCTCAGCGCCTGCTCTTCCGTTTTCAACTCTTCAAAATAAATCAAACGTGTCAGTTGCTGCGCATTGTCAAAAAACAAACTTGGCATTTGCTTGTAAAATTCAAGCGTCTTCAATAAATCAGAACTCATTCCAACATGTAAAGTAGTACGGTTTCTGTCTGTCACAATGTATACGAACTTTTTCATTTCTCTACGGTTTAAATTTTATAAACTAATTTAATTAGTACTCCTTTTGTATATTCAAATAAATAATACTAACTTTATGAGCACAATAATACTAACTATTTTAGTAAAAACAAATAAATATTAAATTTTTATTTTATGTCAAATATTTCATCTAACCTAAAGTACCTAAGGAAGAAAAAAGGCCACACACAGCAGCAATTCGCTGATGCTATGGGTATTAAAAGATCACTCATCGGAGCCTATGAGGAAGACAGGGCAGAACCAAAATACGATTTACTAAAAAGAATAGCAGAGTATTTCGATTTAACCATCGATGAGTTCATCAATGAAAACATCAATCAAGACTGGAAACCTAAGCCAAAAAGCCAGGGTTCTAACCTCCGGGTACTGAGCATTTCCGTCGACAAGGACGACAATGAGAACATTGAGATGGTTCCGGTAAAAGCAAGCGCCGGCTACCTGAACGGTTTTTCTGACCCTCAATACATTAAAGAGCTCCCCAAATTCCAATTACCGCTTCCTTTTTTAAGACAGGGTACTTTCAGGGCATTTGAGATCATGGGTGATTCCATGTTGCCAATTCAGCCGGGCAGTATCATCCTTGCCGAATACCTCGACAACTGGAATGACGTTAAAACCGGGGAAACTTACATCATCATCAGCAAAAATGAAGGTGTAGTATATAAAAGGGCAGGCAACCGATTCAAAGAAAATAAGGAACTGAAGCTGATTTCAGACAATAAGGTTTACGATCCGTATACGATCCCTGCAGATGATATCCTGGAAATCTGGAAAGCAAAAGCCTATATATCTTCTACCCTACCGGATCCAACCCCGGAACCGACCATCGAGACCCTGACCAGTATGATGTCCCAAATGCAAAAATCTATTTCTCAACTTAATAAAAATTAGCACCATTTTCACAGGGCACACCTAAGTACCCTGGAGCAAGGTCGATAAAGAAAGCGGATATTCAGTCCGCTTTCTTTATTTTTGAAGCAGATGAACACCGCAGAACAATTCCTGGCCGCCCGGCTAAGCGCCAGAAAAGAAAATGGCTTACTCAGAACATTGAAAACTTCAGTGATGCCTGTAGATTTTTGTTCTAATGATTACCTGGGATTTGCACATTCTACACAGCTGAAAGCAAATATTGAACATGCATTATCTAAAATGCCCTATGCAAAAAATGGTGCTACAGGTTCAAGATTATTGAGTGGCAACCATAGCTTTACAGAAGAGACCGAACAATTCATCTCTGCCTTCCATGAAGCCGAAAGCGGACTGATATTCAACTCGGGCTACGATGCCAACCTGGGGCTGCTGTCTTCCATTCCTCAGCGTGGCGATACCATCATCACAGATGAACTCATTCATGCCAGTTTAATTGATGGGGCCAGGCTAAGCCATGCGAACAGGTATACTTTCAAGCACAATGACCTGCAGCAACTGGAATCCAAATTAAAAATTGCCAAAGGCAATATATATGTAGTGGTAGAAAGTGTGTACTCTATGGACGGAGATCTCGCAGCCTTAACAGAGATCAATGAATTATGTAAAACTTATCACGCTGCACTGATCGTAGATGAAGCTCATGCCGTAGGTACTTTTGGCGAGCACGGAAAAGGTCTTGTCCATGAACTTGGTTTGCAAGACCAGGTATTTGCCAGAGTTGTTACCTTTGGAAAAGCGCTGGGAACACATGGTGCAGTTGTTTTAGGTAGTCATTCCCTGCGGCAATACCTCATCAATTTTGCCAGATCGTTCATCTATACTACCGCTGCCGCCATTCACAATATAGTAGCGATCAAATGTGCTTACGAACAATTAATCAAACAAGATCATGCCATATTGATCAGACAAAAAATTGAACGATTTCATCAGCTGACTACACAGTCAGGTCTCTACTATGGGGCCACAACAAGCCCGATACAAACCGTAATGTGTTCCGGCAATAAAGCTGCAATAGAGGCAGCTGCAACACTCCAGCAAGCAGGACTGGATGTCCGTCCTATCCTTAGCCCAACTGTCCCTGAAGGTAAGGAACGCCTAAGGATTTGCCTGCATGTATTCAATAACGATGAGGAAATCAACAAACTCGTCGACATACTCCAATTACTTTCAAAAAAATGAAGCAAACCTATTTTATTACAGGCATAGGCACAGGGATCGGAAAAACCATCACCAGCGCTATTATTACCGAAAAATTAAAGGCAGACTACTGGAAACCGATACAATCGGGTGATCTGGATGTCAGTGACAGCCTCCTGGTCAGTCAACTCGTCAGCAATTCAGAAACAAAAATCCATCCGGAGCGCTATCGCCTGGGCCAACCACTTTCTCCCCACCTCTCTGCAAAGATCGACGGAGTAGAAATCCGTCTCGGAGATATTCAGCTACCCGATACCACCAACGACCTGATCATTGAAGGTGCCGGAGGCTTGATGGTACCACTCAATGACCAGGAACTGATCATCGACCTCATCCAAAAAACGGAAGCGAAAGTGATTGTGGTGAGTCAGAATTACCTGGGCAGCATCAACCACACCTTGCTGACACTGGAGCTACTCAAACACAGACAAATACCTGTAGCGGGCATCATCTTCAATGGAAAGGCCAATGCAGAAACAGAACGTTATATCGCCAATTACAGCGGTCTTCCTATCCTGGGCAGAATTCCCTCACTGAGTGTCATCAACAAAGAACAGATCCTGGAAGCGGGAAATTACATCACTTTATAAAAATACGGACACAAAAAAGGGAGCTTGAGGCTCCCTTTTTTAATATAAGTTGAATTATATCTATTTTACTGCATCAATTACAGCTTTAAAAGCTTCTGGATGGTTCATTGCTAAGTCAGCCAAAACTTTACGGTTCAAACCGATGTTTTTGCTAGCCAATTTACCAATCAATTGAGAGTAAGATATACCATGCTGACGTGCACCAGCGTTGATACGCTGAATCCACAATCCGCGGAATTCTCTTTTCTTAACTTTACGGTCACGATATGCATATTGCAAACCTTTTTCTACCGTATTTTTAGCAATGGTGAAAACCTTGCTTCTTGATCCCCAATAGCCTTTGGCTAAATTTAAGACCTTTTTCCTTCTTCTTCTCGAAGCTACTGCGTTTACCGAACGTGGCATGTTTTAATTGTTTTTGATAAACGGTGTTGCGTTTTACAGCAAACTTATCTACCGGTTACCTGGTTTAAAATTTAATTATTTACCGATTGCAAGCATACGTTTAACGTTGCCCATGTCAGCATCAGACACCATTGAAGTCTGACCTAAGTTACGCTTACGTTTAGTCGACATCTTTGTCAAGATGTGGCTTTTGTAGGCATTCTTCCTTGCGATTTTACCTGTTCCAGTAAGCGAAAAACGCTTTTTAGCACTGGAATTGGTTTTCATTTTTGGCATAACCTGTGTTTATTTATGTAATTTATTTATTTTTTTGCAACTTTTGGTGCAAGTGTAAGAAACATACGCTTTCCTTCCAACTTAGGCAGCAATTCTACTTTACCTATATCTTCCAGTGCCTGCGCAAATTTCAACAGCAGGATTTCTCCCTGCTCTTTGTACACAATTGCCCTACCTTTAAAGTGAACATATGCCCTTACTTTTTCTCCGTTTTCCAGGAAACTAATGGCATGTTTCAATTTAAACTGAAAATCATGATCGTTCGTATTAGGACCGAATCTGATCTCCTTAATAACAGTCTGCTTCGCATTGGCCTTGATCTCCTTCTGCTTTTTCTTCTGCTCGTATACAAACTTACTGTAGTCGATGATCCTACAAACAGGAGGAACAGCATTTGGAGAGATCTCCACCAGGTCCAACTCCAGTTCGTCAGCAAGTGCCAAAGCTTTTGCCAAAGGATAGATCCCTGGTTCAACATTATCCCCAGCTAATCTCACCTCTTGAGCCCTGATAAACTGATTAATATTATGTTCTGCTTCTTTTTTCTTAAAAGGAGGACGTGGTCCCCTATTAAATCCTGGTCTGCCTAATGCCAAATTTGTATCCTGTTAAACTGTTATTTCTTTAATTAATAATTCACTAAACTCTTGCAGTGTCATTTCTCCTAAATCTCCCTCACCATGTTTCCTCACCGATGCCTTACCTTCTGCCATTTCCTTCTCTCCGATGATCAACATATATGGTATCTTTTTAACCTCTGCGTCTCTGATTTTCCTTCCGATTTTTTCATCTCTAAAGTCAATCAGCCCGCGAATATCGGAATTATTTAGTTCATCTGAAACTTTTTTTGCATAATCTTCATACTTTTCAGAAATAGGAAGAATGATAAATTGTTCCGGAGAAAGCCACAATGGGAAGTTTCCGGCACAATGTTCGATCAAAACCGCAATAAAACGTTCCAAAGAGCCAAATGGCGCCCTGTGGATCATCACCGGCCTATGCTTCATATTGTCACTTCCGGTATATTCCAGTTCAAAACGTTCCGGTAAATTATAATCTACCTGGATTGTACCCAACTGCCATTTCCTGCCTAAAGCGTCTTTCACCATGAAATCGAGCTTAGGCCCATAAAATGCAGCCTCTCCGTATTCTACCACAGTAGGCAAACCTTTTTCTGCAGCAGCTTCGATGATTGCAGATTCTGCCAGATGCCAGTTCTCGTCACTTCCAATGTATTTCGATCTGTTTTCCTGATCTCTCAGGGAAACCTGCGCAATATAGTCATTGAAGCCTAAGGACTTAAACACATACAGTACCAGATCAATCACCTTCTTGAACTCTTCCTTTACCTGGTCGGGTCTGCAGAATAAGTGTGCATCATCCTGAGTAAATCCGCGTACCCTGGTCAGCCCATGCAATTCCCCGCTTTGTTCGTACCTGTATACGGTACCAAACTCTGCGAAACGCAAAGGAAGATCCTTGTAAGAACGTGGTTTGGTTTTATAGATCTCGCAGTGGTGCGGACAGTTCATCGGCTTCAGGAAAAACTCTTCGCCTTCCTGAGGTGTCTTGATCGGCTGAAATGCGTCTTTACCATACTTCTCATAATGACCTGAAGTGATGTACAGGTTCTTATGTCCGATATGTGGCGTAACTACCTGATCGTAGCCAGCTTTAGACTGGGCTCTGGTCAGGAACTGCACCAAACGTTCACGCAATGCGGCCCCCTTAGGCAACCACAAAGGCAAACCCATACCTACTTTCTCTGAGAAAGCAAAAAGCTCCAACTCCTTACCCAGTTTCCTGTGGTCGCGTTTCTTTGCTTCTTCAATCATATGAAGGTACTCGGTCAGCTCACTTGCCTTAGGGAAAGTTACCCCATAGATCCGGGTCAGCTGTTTCCTGTTCTCATCTCCTCTCCAATAAGCTCCGGCTACATTCATGAGCTTTACAGCTTTGATGAAGCCGGTATTCGGGATATGCGGTCCACGACAAAGGTCAGTGAACTCACCTTGTGTATAAAAAGTAATCTTTCCGTCTTCCAGACCTTCCAGAAGGTCCAGTTTGTACTCGTCTCCTTTTTCATTAAAATACGCTACGGCATCTGCTTTAGATACTGCCTTACGTTCAAAAACTTCTTTTTGCTTGGCAAGCTCCAGCATTTTGGCCTCAATCGCCTTGAAATCATCCGAAGAAAATTCACGGTCGCCGAAATCTACATCGTAATAAAAGCCGTTTTCTATAGCCGGACCGATACCAAATTTGGTTCCCGGATACAAAGCTTCCAATGCTTCAGCCATGATGTGTGCGGAAGAATGCCAGAAAGTCGCCTTACCTGCTGTGTCATTCCAGGTCAGCAATTTCAATGTCGAGTCAACTTCGATAGGTCTGGAAGAATCCCATACCTCACCGTTTACCTCGGCAGCTAAAACGTTACGGGCCAGGCCCTCTGAAATGGATAATGCAATCTGATGGGCAGTAGTGCCCTGCTCGTACTGACGACTGGAGCCGTCAGGTAATGTAATGTTAATCATCTACAACTATGATTTAAAAATTAATAAAAAATATACATTCAATCACCTACAATGTGATCATTAAAAGCAAAGTTAATCAATATTCTGTACTTTCCAGCCATCCGTTTGCCAATACATCTGCCAGGTGCATGGTTTTTAACGGAATCTGGTTTTTCTCAATGTAGCCCTGTAAATGCATCAGACAGGACAAGTCTGTAGAAATGATATACTCCGCCCCCTGCTCCAATGCATTGTTCACTTTTTGCTCGGCCATAGCCGATGAGATGGCATCAAACTTAACTGCAAAGGTACCGCCAAATCCGCAGCACATATCCGTGTCCTTCATTTCCACCATCTCCAGTCCATGTACTTTCGACAACAATAATCTTGGTTCTTCCTTAATCTTGCATTCCCGCAGTCCACTGCAAGAGTCATGATACACCGCCTTGCCCTCCAGTTCTGCCCCAAAATAGTCGCGTTTCAATACATTGACCAGAAAATCCGACAATTCGAAGATGTTCGTCTGGATGTTCCTGCATTTGTTATGCACCGTGGTATTCGTAAACAAGTCATTATACCCGCCTTTAACCATCCCAACACAGGATGCCGAAGGGGCTACAATATAATCTGTTTCAGAAAAATCACTCAGAAATTTATGTCCTATTTCTTTAGCCTGCTCCCAATAACCCGCATTATAAGCAGGCTGACCACAACAGGTCTGCGCATTGTTGTAAAACACCTCACATCCGGCTTTTTCCAGCAATTTAATGGTATTAAATGCAGTTTCCGGATACAACTGGTCTACAAAACAGGGCACAAATAATTCTATTCTCATCTATCTCTCTTAAAATCTAGGCCGCAGCCTTTACCGACTTGGGTTCTACTCTCCTGAGCAGCAACAAAAATACCAAACCTAATACAAAAAATATGGCCAGCGCGATCACAGAGTTGCGCATACTGCCGGTAAATGCTTCAATATAACCAAAACTAAAGGTCCCGACTACAATGGCCAATTTCTCAGTCACATCGTAGAAACTGAAAAAAGCCGTATGGTCCGGGCTTTCCTGGGGTAAAAACTTAGAATATGTCGACCGCGAAAGCGACTGTACACCACCCATGACCAGGCCAACTACAGCCGCCAGACAATAAAACTGCCCGGCCGTGGTGGTATAATAGGCGCCGAAGCAAATCCCAATCCAGACCACCAATACGCCCATCAGCACCAGCACATTCCCAAAAAAGTTCTTTGAAAGATAGGACATCAGCATAGCGCCCGGAATGGCCAGCAATTGCAATAACAGCACCACCGCGATCAGGGTTTCTGATGGTAGCCCCAGTTCCTTTCCGCCAAACAAGGTAGCCACCAGCATCACCGTTTGTACACCCATCGAATAAAAGAAAAAGGAATACAGAAAGCGTTTAAGATATGGCATTTGCTTCACCTGTTTCCAAACCTTATTTAACTCCCTGAAGCCACTGGTCATAACATTTGACTTCCCTTCTCTAAAATTCGGACTTCCTTTCGGTAATTTCCGGAAGGGAATCTGTGCAAAAAGCATCCACCAGAGCCCCACCAGCAAAAAAGAGAACCGGGATGCATGGGCTTTGCCTGCCAAACCGAAAAATTCCGGAAAAAAAACAAAAACAAAGCACAGCAACTGAAGCAGGATACTACCGATGTACCCATAGGCATAACCCTTGGCACTTACCGCATCCTGCTGGTCTACTGTCGCAATCTCAGGCAAATAGGAATTATAGAAGACCAGACTTCCCGAATAACCAATCGCAGCAATGATAAAAAACAACATGCTGACCTGCAATGTATCAATCTCGAAGAAGTAAAGTCCGCAACAGGAAAGTGCTCCCAAATAGGTAAACATCTTCATAAAGATCATCTTATTGCCCCTACTATCGGCTATCGACGATAAAATCGGAGAGGCAATGGCGATCAGCAGAAATGCAAAAGCGAGTGCATAACTATACAATGCGGAGTTGACAAATTTTTGTCCCAAAAAGCTCACGTAATCTACGGTCCCCGGATCGGTATCGCTGGTGATTGCAGTGTAATAAGCCGGGAATATGGTAGTTGTGATGACGAGATTATAAGCAGAATTGGCCCAGTCGAAGTATGCCCATGACCGGATCGTCTTTTTGTCGTTCTTTTCCATGTATGAATTAATGCACTAAAGTAGCTAAAAAACGGAAAAAGCCAACTAATTTACTTTTTCCAGCTTCGCTGCTCCTGATTTTTTTTCATCTACTTTTTTAGGATTCCCTTTATAATAGATCTCTGTAGCGCCTGAAGTCTTCACCTTCAGTTCATTCAGCACATTGACATTTGCTTTGGCTGTTCCGTCCATATCAATATCATATATCCCGGCCACGAAATCAAATGCATTGATCTTCACCGTCCCCTTGCTGTCCAGGTCATGTGTCCCAGCCTGCCCGATCAGCTTCAACTCTGCGACGCCGTCTATTTTGGTCTCCAGTTTACGCACACTTAAGTCGAGCGACACATTCGAAGTTCCCGAAAATTCAAATTTCAGGTCATCTGCATAAATGCGCCCCTCGCCTGCTACTTTTACTGCCCCTTCTGTATCCAATTCTTTCAATACGCCGATGCCTGCGTATACGATGATGGAATCGGTTCCGCAATATTTCTTATCGCCCAACTGAACCTTCAACTCTCCTCCACTTACATCTGCCCGAACGTGTTTCATAATCGCCGAATCGGCCTGGATCCTGATCTGATAACTGCTATCCTGTGTCAACACCAATTTAAAGGCACCTTCCACCTTGATCTTATCGAAGGGCTTCACCACAGTTCCGATCGTGATGTTCTTGCCTGAGTCTTCTACACAATTGGAACTACAACCGGCCAGCATAACCGGGATAAAAAGCGCAATTTGTACTAATGATTTCATAGGATAGGGTTTTAATTAAAGATAGTAATTTTTACCATCGGTTTTTATTTTACCTGCATCAAGCAATTCCCTGATGCGGTTGATTCTTTCATTTTCTGAACCTGTTTTGACTGCGTTAACGAGCTCTGCCAAAGCATAAGGTCCGGTTTGCAATAGCGTAGCTATCTCAAAATCGATCTTATCGGGGAGCTGCGCTTCGTCATCTGCTTTTTTCTCGGCCAGGCAGACATCACAAACACCACATTTATCGGCTCCAGGCTCATCGAAATAAGCCAGCAACTGTATGCTCCGGCATAAATAAGTACCTGTATATTTCAACACGGCCTCCACTTGTTCCATCTGCACCTTTTTCCTCAGTTCAATATATTTCACATCCACATCCATATGCAATAAATCCAGACGCGGCAATACATATTGCAACTGCGGCTGATCAGTCTGTGGCAGATAGGACAACAAACCCTGCTCCTGCAAAAACAACAGGTTTTTCTGCAGTTCCTTAAAAGACATTGCCAGTTTTTTGCAAAGATCTGACTCCTGTATTTTCACATATTGTTCAAATGCGCCGCCATAAGACCTCAATATGGTCTTCAGCAACCTGTCGAAACCTGAGTTTTCAATCTGGTAACGGTACACATCTTCATGGCCGACTATAAACAACAACCTCGAGGGCAGGAAAATGTTTTCCGACAGGGTGATATATCCGTCATGCTCCAGGAACTTCAGTGCCGCCATGGTCTTGATCACGCCCAGATTAAAGCGTTTGCAGAAGTCTGCGATATCAAAACCAAAGCTCAGTCCTTCCCCACTCCCAAAGGCCAGCTGAAAATAATTGCCCAGGTAATGGTAGACTTTTTTGATCTCATCCGGTCCCGGAAAACTGTCTTTATATTTACCTTCCAATGCAAGCTGATCGCTCTTATTGGCCAGCAGAACCCCATAGGCCCTATTCCCGTCGCGTCCCGCGCGGCCGGCTTCCTGATAATAGGCTTCCAGACTGTCGGGTAAATCCAGATGCACCACAAAGCGCACGTCGGGTTTATCGATGCCCATCCCAAAGGCATTAGTGGCCACCATCACCCTGATCTTATTCTGCTTCCAGAGCTCCTGCTTTCTGAAACGTTCTTCTTTTTCTACCCCTGCATGATAAAAATCTGATGCCACACCGTTACGCTGCAGGAAAAGCGCTACTTCCGAAGTCTCTCTTCGGTTGCGTACATAGACCAGTCCACTGCCTTTTACATTATTTACAATGCTCAGCAGCTTCCGGTGTTTATCGGCATCCGCAGCCACCACATAACTGAGGTTTTTACGGGCAAAGCTCTGCACAAAGACCTTCCCATTTCTGAAAGCCAGCTTTTCTACAATGTCTTTCCTCACAAAATCGGTAGCCGTAGCCGTAAGGGCGAGTACCGGTGCTTCCGGTGCCAGTTCCCTCAATGCACTGACCTGAAGGTAAGGAGGCCTGAAATCATAACCCCATTGGGACACACAATGTGCCTCATCCACGGCAATCAGGTTTACATTCATATAGGAGATGCGCGCCCTTACAATTTCAGATAACAAACGTTCTGGTGAGAGGTAAAGGAACTTGATCTTCCCATAAATACAATTGTCCAGGAGGATATCAATTTCCCGCTTCCCCATCCCTGCATAAATCGCAACGGCATCTATACCTTTACTTTTTAAATTCTCCACCTGATCCTTCATCAGCGCTACCAGTGGCGATACCACAATGCAAATGCCTTCCTTCACCATAGCCGGAACCTGGAAGCACAGCGACTTCCCCCCACCGGTCGGCAATAAGGCCAAAGTATCATTTCCATTTAAAACGGAACCGATGATTTCATCCTGTAAAGGCCTGAAACTGTCAAATCCCCAGTATCTTTTTAATATCTCTGCTTCGTTCATAAAAAGGTAGTCCTCAAAACTATAAAAATGAACTGAGATTATTAAATTGCGCAGCAATAACCGCTTCGCGTATGAGATCATCACATTTACTACTAGCCTTACTGTTTACCACTTACATTTCTGCAGCCCAGGAAAAAAACTGGGACATTGAAAAGTACCGTGGCACAACTAATACGTTTTCCATCAACACGGATGAAGGCACCTGGATGAACCTGGATGTGAGCGCCGACGGCAAGGATATTGTTTTCGACCTTTTGGGTGACATCTATATCATGCCGATTGCCGGTGGAACAGCCACTCCTCTTAGCGAAGGGATTGCCTGGGATATCCAGCCTCGGTTCAGTCCCAATGGGAAATACATCTCCTACACCAGCGACAAAAGCGGAGCCGACAACATCTGGATCATGAACCGTGACGGCTCTAACAAGAGACAGGTGACCAAAGAGACATTCAGATTGCTCAACAACGCAACCTGGACACCCAACAGCGAATACCTCATTGCCCGCAAACATTTCACCGGAAGCCGGTCCCTTGGTGCAGGTGAAATGTGGATGTACAGCATCTATGGCGGAGAAGGCATCCAGCTGACCAAAAGAAAAAATGACCAGCAGGATGCCGGCGAACCGAATGTCGATCCCAATGGCCGCTTCCTTTATTTCAGTGAAGATGTTTCACCAGGCCCCAATTTTGAATACAGCAAAGACCCGAACGGCCTGATCTACGCGATCAGACAATTGGATATGACCACCGGTAAACTGACCAACCTCATTGCCCAGTCCGGTGGCTCGGCCCGACCACAGATTTCACCCGATGGAAAAATGATGGCTTATGTAAAACGCGTACGCCTCAAATCGGTGCTTTTTGTACAGAACCTGAAAACCGGAGAAGAATGGCCCCTGACGGAAGACTTATCCCATGACCAGCAGGAAACCTGGGCCATATTTGGGGTATATCCCAATTATGCCTGGACACCCGATGCCAAAAACATCGTTTTCTATGCCAAAGGAAAGATCAAAAAAATCGAACTGGCTTCATTGATCACTTCTGATGTGCCTTTTCAGGTAAGCAGCAAACAGACCGTACAGGAAGCACTGCATTTCCCACAACAGGTACACAACCCGGAATTCACTGCAAAAATGATCCGCCAGCTGACCACTTCTCCCGACGGAAAGTTTGTCATCTTCAACGCAGCGGGTTTCCTTTATAAAAAAGACCTGCCCAATGGCAACCCGGAAAGGGTAACCCAGGGTATCGAGTTTGAATTTGAACCCAGCATCAGTCCCGATGGCAAATCTGTCATTTACACCACCTGGAGCGATGAGTTTAAGGGAGCAATTAAAAAAAGCGACATTAAGTCTGGAAAGACGGTAACCCTGACCGAAGAAAAGGGTTTCTATTACTCGCCCAGTTTTTCCAGCAAAGGCGACAGGATCCTTTTCCGCAAAGGCATCGGCAATGATGTGCTGGGCTATGCCTATGGACGTGGCACAGGCATTTTCCTGATGTCTGCCAATGGTGGTCCTAAGACCCTGATTTCCGAAAACGGCATCAAGCCGCAATTCAGCGCAGATGACAGCCGCATCTATTTCCAGGGAAATGAAGGCGGCAAAAAGGCATTGAAGAGCATCGACCTCAATGGTAGCAACGAGCGCACGCATTATACCTCTACTTACACCACCCAGTTTTCCCCCAGTCCGGACGGCAAATGGCTGGCATTTACAGAACTATTCAATGTATACATTACCCCAATGGTTACCGTTGGTGCCCCATTGGAGCTGTCCGCATCCAACAGAAACCTGCCCCTGAGCCGGATCACCCGGGACGCAGGGACTTATATACACTGGAGTGGTGATAGCAAAAAATTGCTTTGGACACTGGGCGACCAATATTACAGCAGGGAAATCAAAGATGCGTTTGGCTTCCTGGAAGGTGCACCGAAGGAATTGCCTAAACCGGACAGCACTGGAATTGCCCTCAACCTCCGACTGAAAAGCGATAGCCCCAGCGGACTTACGGCACTAAAGGGCGGCAGAATCATCACCATGAAAGGCGATGCGGTTATCGAGGAGGGCACCATCCTGATCGAGAATAACAAGATCATTGCCATGGGCAAAGCAACGGAAATGGTAATCCCCGACGCTGCAAGAGTCATTGATGTAACTGGAAAAACCATCATGCCAGGCATTATTGATGTCCATGCCCACCTGCGTACCAGTCCGGACGGCATCAGTCCGACCAACGACTGGTCGTACCTGGCCAATCTGGCTTTTGGTGTAACCACAGCCCATGACCCTTCCAGCAATACGGAAATGGTGTTCAGTCAGGCCGAGATGATCAGGTCTGGCCGCATGGTTGGTCCGCGCCTATACTCTACAGGCTCTATCCTATATGGTGCAGATGGCGATTTTAAAGTAGTGATCAATAGTTTGGATGATGCCCTTTCTCACCTGCGCAGGTTAAAAGCTGTGGGTGCTTTTTCTGTAAAATCTTACAATCAGCCCCGCCGCGATCAGCGCCAGCAAATCCTGGAAGCAGCCCGTCAACTGAAGATGGAGGTGGTACCTGAAGGGGGTTCTACCTTCTTTACCAATATGAACATGGTGGCCGATGGCCATACCGGAATAGAGCACAGCATTCCCGTGGCCCCGGTTTATAAAGACGTTATATCATTCTGGAACAAAACCAAGGTGGCCTATACCCCTACACTGATCGTGAGCTATGGTGCGCAATGGGGCGAGAACTACTGGTACGACCGCACCAATGTATGGGAAAACGAAAGACTGCTGAATTTCACCCCAAGAGCTATAGTAGATGCCCGTTCGCGCCGGAGAACAACTTCTGAGTATGGAGATTATGGCCATATTGATGTCTCCAAAGCTACCAAGCAAATTGCAGATGGCGGTAATACGAAAGTGAACCTCGGTGCCCATGGACAGATTCAGGGACTAGGCGCTCATTGGGAACTGTGGATGCTGGTTCAAGGCGGTATGACACCCCTACAGGCCATCCGCTGTGCCACTATAAACGGTGCCAATTACCTGGGTATGAATCGGGAAATCGGCTCCCTGGAGGTAGGCAAACTTGCCGACCTCGTGATCATGGATGCCAATCCCCTGGACGATATCCGAAATTCTGAAAAGATCAAGTATGTGATGATCAACGGGAGGATTTACGACAGTCTATCCATGAACGAAATCGGCGGACACGAAAAACTCCGGGGAAAACTCTGGTTTGAAATGGGCAAAGGAATGGTATATAGCTTTCCTACCGGTGTAGCGGAAACCTGGACCTACACGATACCAAACTGCGATTAAGAGCGCGTTTAAGACAGTCTTTTGCCATGGATCAGTTTTTCCATGGCATCCTGAAACGAACCCGCCTGCTGCATCTCGCCTGAATTCACAAAGAAAATCTCATCTGCATTTTCTATGGTATTCAGGCGATGTGCGATCACCACCAAAGTAGTACTTGACGGTAGTTTCGCCAAAATTCCTTCCAGTAATTGCTCGGTAAGCGTATCTATGTTGGCTGTTGCCTCATCCAGGATCAGGAGATCCGGTTTGCGCAGGAAAGCACGCATAAAAGCGATCAACTGCCGTTGCCCAAGGCTCATGCTTTCAGCTGCAAAGGAAACCGCCGTTTCCAAACCATTTTCAAATACAGACAACAGTTCCCGCAGCCCCTCCGATTCCAGTGCAGTCAGCAATGCTGCTGCTTCCATGCCCTGGTACTGTTCGTTGCCGTAAAGAATATTTTCCTTCACCGTACCGCTAAACAAGAAGGGTTCCTGTAAGATGAAACCGATCTTTTGTGAACGCTCCGCTGCCGTATACGTACGGATGTCTCTGCCGTTCAACAACACCTGTCCTGCAAGTGGATCATAGAGCCGGGCCATGAGCGAAGCTGTAGTAGTTTTCCCACCACCTGTAGGGCCTACGAAAGCATACATTTTTCCTGCTTCTAAACGGAAATTGATGTCGTGCAGGATCTCCCTCCCCTCCGAATAGCCAAAATGCACCTGCCGAAATTCAAGTACAGGAGGAGCAGAAGTTAACGTATCAGCACCCTTTTCCAACTGCACCAGGTTGTTGTCCATCGTCAGCATCAGAGAAATCCTGTCCCATGAGGACAGCGCTGTTTGGAAACTCGTCCACAGGGAGGCCAGCTGCCGGATGGGATTGTAAAAATTATTGGCGTATGCGATGTAACTGATCAGCAGACCAATACTGAGTGTCCCTTGCCCTATCAGATACACGCCGTAAATCAGGACCAGCAATTGCGCCAGGTTGGAAAATAAACTGAATACGGGAACAAACACGGTATTGGCAATCCCCGCTGCAATCGCCGATTGATAATTTTGCTGATTTGCCGCATCAAAGCGTTTGCGGAAATAGTCCCTCCGGTTGAAAGCTACCACTACCTTAAATTACTTAGGCTCTCCTGAATCTCGGCACTCAGCAAACCGGTTTGTTTCATATTAATGGCATTCTTCTTCCTTACCCAGAGAGACAGCCTATTGACAAACAACCAGATACACAGGGCGGGCGCTATGGCCACAAGTCCGAGTTTAAAATTGATGAACAGCATAAATGCACCTGCAGCAATCAGCATAAAAATGCTGCTTAGAAATTGCAGCAGCGCTTGCGAAAAGAACTGGTTCAAGCGGTCCGTATCGGTATTCACCCGGGAGATCAGGTCCCCCGCCTTATTCTGGTTGAAAAAAGCTACGGGCAAAGCCTGAATTTTATGGAATACGGCATTGCGCAGGTTGAAAACGATCCGCTGTGCCGCGCCGCCCATCAGGCGCGTCTGCACATAGCTGCCACCAAAAACGACACAGTACATCAGCAGCAGGATACCGGAAATCATCAGCACACCATTGAAGTCTTTCGTCTGTATATAATGGTCTATTGTATAACCAATGATCAACGGTCCCGAAAGATTGATCCCGGTATTCAAAAGCATGATCAGCAAAGCCACCACCATATTACTGTACTCTGCCTTCGCTACGCTCAGGAGTTTCCTGAGTTCCTGGTAAACCGGCTTTTTTACCTGCTCTTCTTTTTCTGCGCTCAGGTTATAGTTCATAGTCGCTGGTGCTTTGTTGTGTATGATAGATCTGCACATATTCCGGGCTCCGGAGCATCAGCTCCTCATGCCTGCCTTTGTCCAGCACTTCGCCCTGCATCATCAGGACAATCTGTTCATAATGTTGTACTGCTGCCACTTTTTGGGTGACGGAGATCAAAGTGAGGTCGGGATAATTGCGCTGCATATTTTCCAGAATCTTGCGCTCCGTCTGCTGATCTACCCGGGCGGTAAAATCGTCCAGCAGCAGGATTTTAGGATTGATGGCCAGGGCACGTGCCAGCATGATGCGTTGCTTTTGTCCGCCCGAAAGGCTTAGTCCCCGCTCAGATACGAGCGTATCCAGTCCATTGGGAAGGGAATCAATCAGGCCTCTCAATTCTGCACTCTCAATTGCCCGGTTCATCAGCTCATCGGTCACGGCTTCGCTAAAAGCGATATTTTCCCTGATGCTCATGTTGAACATCACACTATCCTGCGACACAAAGGCCAGCTGACGGTAAAATGCCTCTGTTTTGATTTCACTGATCGGATGTCCGTCAAAGCGAATCTCGCCACTATCGGGCTTTACCATGCCCGCGAGCAATTGAAGCAGTTGTGTTTTACCAGCCACGGTGGGTCCCACCACCGCTACCTTTGAACCAGGCTGCACTTCAAAATTAATGTCTTTCAGGACTTTTTTCCCGGCATAACTTAGGTTAACTGCCTCCAAACTGATCGAACCACTCAATGCGATATCCAGCGTACCGGTATCGGGCAGGTCTTCCGCTTCCAGTACCTTGCGGATCCGGCCATAAGATACTGTAGCCTGCACGATCACATTACTCATAAAGCCGATCACAATGATTGGAAAAATCAGCATGGCGAGGTAACTGTTGAAAGCTGCCAGATCACCGATGCTCATGCGCTCATTGATCACGAGGTGCCCGCCATAAAGCAAAATCACCAGTGCCGCGATATTGGCGGTAAAGGTGATGATAGGGATCAGCCAGGCAAAGAGACGTAAGATCGAAAGCCCAATGTCCCGCCCTTTTTCACTGGCCTCCAAAAACTTATTGTATTCCAGGCTCTGTGAGTTGACTACACGCACCAGAAATGCCGCCAGGATGCTCTCATTGATGACCTTGTTCAGCCGGTCCAGTATTTCTCTTCCCTTTTTGTACAGTGATTTTACACGGCCCAGCACGAGGTAAAACGTAAGGCCTATGGTGGAGGTAAGACAAATGACGATGAGTCCCAATTGCCAGTCGATTCCAAAGAGCAATATTGCCGCTCCGATAATGACCACCAATGAAGATACCATAGATACGATGGCCTGAGACACAAATTGCTTGATCGCATCCACATCAGAAGTGAGGTTCGTCAACAACTTCTCTGCCTGCTGTTCCGCGATAAAGGCAAAGCTCTGACGGGAGATCTTGGCGACCAGCTGCGTACGCAGGTCCCGTGCCACATTTTCGGAAGCACGGATCTGAATGATGGTCTGAATGTAGCCCAGCAGGAAGACCAGAAAGGTAATGCCTCCAAACCACAGCATCGACTGCTCCATGGAAAAATCAGGCTTACCAAGTCCATCGATCACCCCACCTATAATTTTTGGAAGTACCAAACTTAAACCATTGCCTGCTAGTGCCAGCAACAACAAGATACCAATCGCCCACTTATAGGGCTTCAACAAGCTGATCATAATTCGTCAATCTCTATATTTTCCCAGGTTTGCCGTTTATAATAGTGCAACATTAACCAAAAAATGACAAAAACAACCGGCAGCAGTCCCCAGATTACCCCTTCCCATCTGGACAGAAAATATTGACCATAACCTGCGACAGCAATGAAAGCAATAATGACCAGGGATGTGATTACACGCCCCCCTGATTGTTTGATCAGCACAGGTTTGGAAAATGGCAGGCCCTTTACCATAAACAAGGCCATCAGTATACCGAAGATCATCCCCACAAAAGTAGCCAACAGGATATCGTTGATGGATTCAGGTCCCCAAACAAATGTGCTGATAAGCGCTATCAACACGCAATAAGGCAGATAATACAACATGACTACCACCTTGTACATGCCCGATAGTATTTTACCAGGTTCGGTGATCGGCAGCGCATAATAGATCCAGGCCGGCTTGTATTTCTCAGAGAAGGAAATGTGCTGTAAAACAGTAGACATTACAAAAGTGCAGAGGTATACCAAAAAAATATATCCCTTGCCGTTCTGTAAATCAGACAATCGCTCATCAAGTGGTCCGCTACCACGAAGTGATTCGTACAAAAAGAAAATCGGAACATATGCAAAGGAAGGATATACTTTGATCTTAAACTCCCTGGTCCGCGCGGCAAGTTTCCAGGTGATGCGGAAGCCGGCGTTTTCCAGCGGATCTTTGGCAAAGATATTGGATAAACGCGCAGCCAGATCAAATTTTTGTTTCCTTACTTCACCGGAAGCCAGTGGCCCAAGTGCTGTGCTATCGGAGCCCGCAGCTGCCGAGAGCTTTTTATTGAAACCAGGGGCGAAAACTTTGGCCACTAGCCATAAGCCTGCCAGCGGCGCCAGGAGCCCGAGAATAGCCATTCCCATTGTCAGGAAGCCCGCCCTTGCGGGATGCAGCAAAGCCTCACTCAGGGCAGCGATCCATACCGGCGGCAAAAAGCAAGACCAGGCATGGTCAAGGATATTCACTTTATTCAGCAGTGCGGTATTGATCAGGCGGGGCAGCAACTGATAAGCACCAAAAATCAGGATAGAAAATGCAATCTGGAAGTAGCTAATGATATCCTTAAATTTCTGCGGGGATACCAATTTCATCAGCAGTAAATACATGATATTCACCAGCAGAATACTCAAAAAAGACACCTGGATAATCTGCAGAAAGAAGACAGGAACGGCCAGTATTCCTTCAGTAAAGCCGATGATCACCAGTCCGGCGAGGCCCTGCAAAAAAGCCAGGCGGAATACGTAGATACTGATGTGCATGATCCGGGAAACAGCCAATGTACGGTCATTTACGGGACGTGGCATCAGGATGTACTGATCGCGTACATCCAGCAGCACTGTTGTAAAATCTGTGATCAATGTCAGCGACATCAGCACCATAAAGACACTGAAATATAAAGTCTGACCCAGCATAGGCGCATCAAACAACAATAATGTCATGGCAATAAAAACGCCCATGAGCACCGTCAAAAAAGAAACTCTCCAGGAGCTCCCTGTTTTACCGCCGCTGCTTGCAGCACTTTTACGTGTTGCCATCAGACTGCGTGGCCTTCTGCTGTCCATCAGCAGTTTTACTTTCAGGATATGATAGAGCTGTTCCTGGTCTACACCTGTCTTTGCCAGTATGGGCATAAAGAGGCTGACGAGTTTAAATAATAATTTATCCACAAGCTGTCCGGTCTTAATTGAATGCGTTGATGATGGCGTCCGTTTCGCTATCCGATTCATCCCGCCCGGTCAGCTTCGCGAATACACGTTCCAGTGTGTCCGCATGGTTTTGCTTCAGGGATTCAAATGTCCCATCCGCTATGATTTCACCTTTATTGATCAGCAGAATGCGGTCAGAAACTTTCTCTACCACGTCCATCATATGCGAACAGTAGAAGATGGTTTTACCTTCCTGGGCTAGCCGCAGGATCAACTCCTTAATCATGATCACCGCATTGGCATCCAAGCCCGACAGGGGTTCATCAAGGATGATGATCTGTGGATTGTGAATGATGCCGGAGATCAGCAATACTTTTTGCTTCATCCCTTTAGAAAAGGTATCCATCCGATCATCCATATTATTGCCAAGTCCGAAAGCACGCAGCAGACGGCTACTTCTTTCCCGCAGCATGGCCTCTTCCATCTCGTAAAGTTTGCCTACAAAATCCAGGTACTCCATCGGTGTCAGTACATCGTAGAGTTCTGCGTTTTCGGGCACATAACCGATGCGCCTTTTGATTTCCTGGGGATCCTTCTGCATGCTGATGCCATCTACGATCACTTCCCCTTCAAATTCGGGGATTAAACCCGTGAGGATTTTTACCGTGGTGGATTTTCCGGCACCATTGGGACCGATGTAGCCGATCACCTGTCCGGGATAGATGTCCAGGGAAAGATTTTTCAGGGCTTGTTTAGCACCGTAGTTCTTCGAAAGGTTGCGGATTTGTATAATTGGGGTATCAGTGGTCATAAAAGCATTAATTTTGATCAACAGTACAAGTATAAGGATATATTAGCTTATTGCTATATTCGTAAATCAGCAAAAAACCGGATCCACATGCGCCAACGATACCAAGTACACTTTTACATCCTTTGCCTGTCTTTGCTTGTACTGCCTTCCTGCAAGATCGGACGTTTCATCTTTTATAATTTTGCAGACATCCAGGACCATAAAAAATTTCCTTCAAGGCCGGTTACAGCTTCATCTGAGCCTTTCAGTTTCATCAGCACAGGGCAGACTAAAGTGCCTAAAGACATCACAAGCGGAACGGCGGACCCGGTCCCCTTCGAAAAATACCTGGAAGACAACAATACCGTGGCTTTCCTGGTGATCAAGAACGATAGCCTGCAGTATGAAAAATACTTTAGCGGATACGACAAAACCAATATTGTCCCCTCTTTTTCCATGGCCAAATCTGTGATTTCTATCCTGATCGGCTGTGCCATAGACGAAGGACTGATCAAATCTGTACAGGAACCGGTTACCGCCTACCTGCCTGAACTCAAAAAAAATGGCTTCGATAAAGTCAGTATAGAGCACCTGCTCCAAATGACTTCAGGACTGGATTTTAAAGAAAGTTATTTCAATCCTTTCGGTGAAGCGGCCAGCTATTATTATGGGAGAAACCTGCGGAAAATGATTCCTAAACTGAAACTCAAGCGTGAACCCGGCAGGGCATTCGAATACGTCAGCGGCAATCCACAGATCCTGGGCCTCGTCCTGGAGCGTGCCCTCAAAGGCAAAAGCGTGACCGACTACATGCAGGAAAAACTCTGGCAGCCTCTGGGGATGGAATACGACGGCAGCTGGAGCATCGACAAAAAGAAAAACGGTCTGGAAAAGACCTTTTGCTGCATCAATGCCAGGGCAAGGGACTTCGCCAAAATAGGCAGGCTTTACCTCAATAAAGGCAATTGGAACGGCAAACAGCTCCTATCATCAAACTGGGTAAAACAATCGACGAAAGTAGATACGCAAAACGGCTCCGCATGGTACTACCAGTACCAATGGTGGCTCCCCAACAAAAAAGGGGATTTCATGGCTGCCGGCATCCTGGGTCAATACATCTTTGTGAGTCCGGCCAAAAACCTCATCATCGTAAGATTGGGTAAAAACAAAGGAAAAGCCAATTGGGACGCGGTTTTCCAGCATGTGGCGGCAGGTTATTAGCACGAGATTATGGAAAACTACAGCATCGTACTGATCATTCTGGCCATCATGATCGGCCTCTCTGCCATCGCCGACCGCATCAGGCTGCCCTATCCGATCCTGCTGATCTCTGCGGGCATCGCCATTGGCTTCATCCCAACCATGCCTACCATCGCGCTCGATCCGGAGATCGTATTCCTGATCTTTCTGCCGCCCTTGTTGTACGACGCGGCATTCAACATTTCATTTCCCATATTTAAAGCCAACATCAATACCATAGGAACGCTGGCCATTTCTCTGGTATTCCTGACTGCATCTGGCATAGCAGTCATTGCTTATTACCTGATACCGGGGATGACCTGGCCCCTGGCCTTTGTTTTGGGCGCGATCCTCTCAGCCACAGATGCTGTGGCCGCCATGAGCATCACCAAGGGACTGGGGCTCTCGCACAAAACCAATACAATTCTGGAAGGTGAAAGTCTGGTCAACGATGCCTCTGCCCTTGTAGCCTACCGCTTTGCAGTGGCCGCAGTGACAGGCACAGCCTTCAAATTCTGGACTGCCAGCCTGGAATTTGTGATCCTGATGGCAGGCGGTGCAGCTGTGGGCATATTGATGGGCAAAGCCCTGGCCTTCATCATCAAAAGAATTCAAAAAGATAGCCTGGTGACCATCAGCTTTATGCTGCTGATGCCTTTTGTCACCTACCTGATCGCCGAAAACCTCCATGTTTCCGGAGTTATAGCAGTGGTGGTACTAGGACTTGTGATTTCGCGTTTCAGCAACAAGGTATTTCCGGAGCGCCTGAAACAAGAGTCCAGATCGATCTGGGACATCATTATCTTCCTGCTCAACGGATTGATTTTCATTCTGATCGGCTTACAATTCCCCTATGTGGCCAGGAACATCAGTGAAGCACAGGTCTGGCCTTTCGTAGGTTATGCACTGATCATCACGATAGTGGCCCTCGCGCTGCGCATGGCCAGGGTATTCTGGCAAAAAGCCAACCTGCAGCGTGCCTACGACAAAGGCCACAGGAAGGTTACAGAACTGGCTTTGCTCGATTTTAAGAATAGCCTGATCATCAGCTGGTCGGGCATGCGGGGCATTGTTTCCTTGGCCATTGCGATCGGACTTCCGGTGAAACTCTCCAACGGCAGCCCCTTTCCGCTGCGCAATGAAATTATTTTCATCTCCGTCGTGGTCGTCCTCTTCACCCTGATCGGGCAAGGGCTGAGCCTGCCATGGATCGTAAAGCGCCTGCAAACCGAAGATGAAAAAGCGGAACTTTAGCAATCAGATTTTAGGCACAAATACCTTTCCGAGGTACACACTGTGTGCCTGGGCAGACCTGTCCTGGGATACAAAACCCAGATAAACCTCAAACTCCTGATCTTTCTTTGATTTGGGTAAGGTCAATATATCCGTACCATCCATCCGGAAGGCCCCGGTCACTTTACTGACTGCCTTTTTTCCGGATACATTATAGGCAAGGAGCATGGCCTGATCGTAAGCACTGCAAAGCCCATCGGTATTGATGTCCCAGCTGAAGCGCAACTGATTTCCGGCCTCCAGCAAGACTTCTGAAAATTCAGGAAAGTACAATTCCCCGCCACTCACGCGGACCAGATAAGGATTGACCAGGAAGTCCGGATAAGCACCGCTTACCGCATTGTTGAGGGCGTAAGAGACTGCAGCGGTCAAGCCGCCCCTTTTACTGCCATAGTTTTTAAAGCCAACTGCCAGAAAGGCCTTCAGGGGTTTTAGAAAATTCTGCACACAAGCAAAACGTGCCTCATTAGCAATGACCTTTGCCGTTTTCCTGCGCTTCTTCTTTTCAGGTAAAGAGCGTGCGATATATTCTCCATTCAGCAGGTAATAGGATACATTCCCTATTTTTCCTGTAACCGGACCATGAGGTCCATTGGGTGCTTTTGCCATATTTTTTTCTTCATTAGGTATAAAACAAAGATAATAAATATTCAAATTTTAGACAAAATACAATCAATATAAAAACAGTGTTTATACAGTTTTTTACTGTACAAACACTGTATGAACACTGTGTAAAAACTGTAGTAAAACTGTATAAAACTTTTATCTTTCCACACGCTTGTCCTATCCCTATTTTTTTAGTTAAACCAGAAATTACAAGTTTTGAGCGATCACGAAGCCGCTGGCCCAGGCCCATTGGAAATTGTAGCCACCCAGCCAGCCCGTAATGTCTACACATTCTCCGCCGAAAAAGAGTCCGGGTACGCGCTTACATTCCAGTGTTTTGGAAGAAAGCTCGCTGGTATCGATCCCGCCGCGCATCACTTCGGCCTTATCATAGCCTTTGTCGCCTGCCGGCTTCACTTTAAAAAGATGGATCCGGTTGTGGATCAGTTCAATTTCCCCACGTGTAAGTGAGGCTACCTGCTTTTCTATGGGCAGGAACTTGCCCATCGCCTCAGTAAATTTCCTGGGATAATGCCTGTTAAGCACCGTAGAAAGCAGTAGTTTTCCGTTACTGCTCCGCTCCTGCTCCAGCTGCTCCGTAATGTTTTGTCTCGGGAGCAGGTCAATGTTGATCTCCTCGCCCCGCCTCCAATAGGAAGAGATCTGCAGAATGGCCGGACCGCTCAAGCCCCAGTGGGTGAATAGGATGTTCTCTTCGAAAGTGATCTGGTCGTTACTGACTTCGCAGAAAACGGAATTGCCCGACAGCTGGGCATACCACTCTTCATCCTTTCCGGTGATGGTTAGGGGCACCAGTGCCGGAGCTGTTTCTATAATATTGAGCTGATGCTTCCTTGCAAAGCGCAATGCAAAATCTGTGGCCCCCATTTTGGGGATGGGCAAGCCACCCGTAGCGATCAGCAATTTGGGTGCTTTCAACTGACGGCTTTTTCCCGCCCTGGTATATTGTATGGTAAATTCGCTTTCAGCGACAACAATGTCATTGACCTCAGCATCGCAGATGATCTGCTGACCAAAATCGGCACAGATTTCGGTGAATACCGCAACTACATCTTTGGCATTCTTGCCATCGGGAAACAGTTGACCCAGCGTTTTTTCCTTTCCACTGATGCCATAGGTCTCGAAAAAGCCGACCGTATCTTCCACGGTCCACTGGTTGAAGGCCGATTTGATGAAGTGTTTATTGGCAGAGATGAACTGCTCATCGCTGGCAAAGAGATTGGTGTAATTGCAACGGCCTCCACCGGAGATGAGGATTTTAGCTCCTGGTTTCTCGCTCTTTTCCAGCAATATAACTTTTTTCCCAAGGTAACCTGCCTGTACCGCACACATCAATCCGCAAGCCCCGGCACCAATAATTATAGCATCTGCATCCATCAATCCGTTTATATTGTTATTTTTGTGCAAAATAAGCATAACTTTTTCATATAGATATGGCAAAACAAATAAGTGATTTAAAGTTGGGTGTATTGGGCGGAGGTCAACTGGGCAGAATGCTGATCCAGGAAGCCATCAATTACAACCTGAGCACCCTGATTTTGGATCCGGATACCAATGCCCCTTGCAAAAACATCGCTAATTACTTTGAATGCGGTTCCATTACAGATTTTGATACCGTATACAATTTTGGTAAAAAAGCAGACATCATTACCATAGAAATCGAAAAGGTAAATATTGAAGCCTTAGATCAACTGGAGAAAGAAGGTAAACAAGTATACCCGCAAGCCCGGGTGATCCGCCTGATTCAGGACAAAGGTGTACAAAAACAGTTCTTCAAGGAAAACGACATTCCTACGGCACCTTTTCAATTGGTGAATACGAAGGAAGATATTTTAAACAGTGATTTTGCTTTTCCTTATATCCTTAAACAGCGCCGCGATGGCTACGATGGTAAGGGTGTGATGAAGATCAATAACATCGCTGAAATAGAAAATGCCTTTGACGCGCCCTGTCTGATCGAACAACTGGTCGATTTCGAGAAAGAGATCGCAGTGATCGTGGCCAGAAATCCAAACGGCGATGTGAAAACATTTCCCATGGTGGAAATGGAATTCAATGCAGAGGCCAACCTCGTAGAATTCCTGATCTCCCCTTCTACCTATCCGGAATCGGTACAGCAGAGGGCAGAAACGATCGCTAAAAACATCGCTGCTGCACTGAATGTGACCGGCTTACTGGCAGTGGAAATGTTCATCACCCGGGATGGTGAGATTTTGGTCAACGAACTGGCCCCACGCCCGCACAATAGCGGTCACCATACTATAGAAGGCAATTATGTTTCCCAGTTTGACCAGCACCTGCGTGCGATCTTCAACCTTCCTCTGGGAGATACCCGCTCCATCAGCAATGCAGTGATGATTAACCTGTTGGGAGAAAAGAACCATGACGGTGTGGCCAAATATCAGGGGCTGGAAAAGATCATGGCCATAGAAGGTGTGTATGTACACCTGTACGGCAAGAAATACACCAAGCCTTTCCGCAAGATGGGACACATTACTGTGGTAGACCAAAACCGCGAAGCGGCAATTGAAAAAGCAAACTATATCAAAAATACATTAAAAGTAATATCATAAATGAGCGTACAAGTAGGCATTATAATGGGTAGCAAATCGGACCTTCCGATCATGCAGGATGCTGCCGATGTTTTTAAAGCATTCGGGGTTGAATTTGAAATGACTGTTGTTTCTGCTCACCGCACACCGGAAAGGATGTTCGACTATGCAAAAGATGCAGCCGGGCGCGGACTGAAAGTGATCATTGCAGGTGCCGGTGGCGCTGCACATTTACCAGGTATGGTGGCTTCCATTACGGTATTGCCCGTGATCGGAGTTCCGGTAAAATCTTCCAATTCCATTGACGGATGGGATTCTATCCTATCGATCCTGCAAATGCCCAACGGCATACCTGTCGCAACGGTAGCCTTAAATGCAGCAAAAAATGCAGGCCTGCTGGCTGTACAGATTTTGTCGACCGCCGATGCTTCGCTTGCAGCAAAGATGCAGGATTACAAAGATGATCTGCGTAAGAAAGTAGAAGAAAGCGCTGCTGAACTGGAAGCCTAATTTAAATTTGGGTTCTGGGGAAAATTGCTGACGTGGGCGTATTTCGGTCCCAGATTGATGATCACCTCACGCCAGAGCTCCTCTTCATTATCAGAAAACACCACATCAGGATGAAATTGATCAGATACGATCCAGGTATTCTCTTCAATTTCATCTTTTAATTGCTGCTCTCCCCAACCAGAATAGCCAATAAAGAATTTGATCTCCTCCGGACTGATGCTGTTATTGGCGATCAGGATCTTTAAAGCCTCAAAATTGCCTCCCCAATAAATTCCTTTGGCAATTTCCTCACCATCATTTAGTTTGTCATAGCAGCGGTGAATGAAATGTACCGTGTCTGTAGCCACCGGTCCACCGATGTAAACCGGGAAATCCGCCTCCCCCATTTCCGGGATCAGGTCTTTCAGCAGCAATGCACTGGGATGGTTCAGAATGAACCCTACTGTACCTTCTTCACCGTGTTCCGTGAGCAAGACTACGGAACGCTTGAAGTTGGGATCCATTAAAAATGGCTCTGAAATTAACAATTTACCCTGTGATGGCGCGATTCGACTTAACATTTCGGAAATTTAAAAAAAATAAATAAAACTAACCTTACTTTTGAAATATGGAACTGACAAGAGAAAATATACAAAACTTACGCCAAGATTATCGTTCCGCTCAACTTTCTGAAGCGGATGTAAACACCGATCCGATCCAACAATTTAAAATATGGTTTGGCGAAGCCATAGCTGCACAACTATACGAACCCAATGTAATGACCCTGGCTACGGCCGACCGCGACGGCAATCCTTCAGCAAGAATTGTACTCTTAAAGGATTTCGATGAGAACGGATTTGTATTTTATACCAATTACGAAAGCAAGAAAGGTCGGGAACTGGCTGAGAATCCAACGGCCGCACTGGTCTTCTTCTGGCCGGAACTGGAACGCCAGGTTCGCATAGAAGGTTTGGTCAGGAAAGTAGATGACGAAACTTCAGCAGCGTATTTTCATTCACGTCCCGTAGGAAGCCAGATTGGTGCCACAGCTTCCCCGCAGAGCCAGGTGATCAGTGACCGCAGCCTTTTGGAAGAAAAAGTGGCGGAACTGAGCGCGGCCTACGAAGGAAAAGAAATTCCAAGACCCCTTCATTGGGGGGGATATGTAGTGGTACCTGATTTTATGGAGTTTTGGCAAGGCCGATCCAGCAGGTTGCACGACAGAATTGCCTACGATTTGGTGGAGGGTTCATGGATTATCAATAGATTAGCACCCTAAAACTAACCGAAATATAAAATCATGAAAAACATTGCAGTAATAGGCTCGGGTACGATGGGCAATGGCATTGCCCATACTTTTGCCCAGTTTGGGTACCAGGTGAACCTTGTAGACATCAGTGACGACGCACTTTCCAGGGCATTGAATACCATCAGTAAAAACCTGGACCGTCAAGTGGCAAAGGGTAGTATTTCCGAAGCAGATAAGGCAGCCACACTGAGCAACATTACTATATATACGGATTTGAAGGAGGGCGTAGCTCAGGCAGACCTGATCGTAGAAGCCGCAACCGAAAACCTGGAACTCAAGCTTAAAATCTTTAAAGATATTGCCGGTTTTTCAAAACCGGAAGCAATTCTGGCCAGCAATACCTCTTCCATCTCCATCACTAAAATCGCTTCCGTAACTGGCCGTGGCGACAAAGTGATCGGTATGCATTTCATGAACCCCGTGCCGGTGATGAAACTGGTAGAGGTAATCAGGGGTTATGCGACAAGCGACGAAACCACTCAGGTGATCATGGATCTTTCCAGGCAACTGGATAAAGTTCCTGTGGAAGTGAATGACTACCCGGGCTTTGTAGCCAATAGAATTTTAATGCCGATGATCAATGAGGCTATCTATACTTTATATGAAAATGTAGCGGGTGTAGAAGAAATTGACACGGTGATGAAGCTGGGTATGGCCCATCCGATGGGGCCACTTCAACTTGCAGATTTTATTGGCCTTGATGTGTGCCTGGCCATATTAAGGGTACTACAGGATGGCTTCGGCAATCCGAAATACGCTCCTTGCCCATTGCTGGTCAATATGGTAGCTGCCGGCAATAAAGGTGTGAAATCCGGGGAGGGATTCTACAACTATGCGGATGGTCCGAAGGCAGCAAAAGTTGCTAGTAAATTTAGCAAATAGGCGGATTTTGCATGGTTTTATACTAACTTTACCCCATGAACGAAAATCTTGATCCTTCTTCAGAACACTTATCGCCCATAGAACGTGATATCGAAAAGGTGCTGCGCCCGCAGGCCTTTGAAGATTTTACCGGTCAGGAAAAGGTAATGGAAAACCTGAAGATCTTTGTGAAAGCTGCAAAATTACGTGGCGAACCCCTGGATCATGTCTTGCTCCATGGTCCTCCGGGACTGGGGAAAACCACCCTTTCGCTCATCATTGCCAATGAGATGAATGTAGGGATTAAGGTCACTTCGGGTCCCGTGCTGGACAAGCCCGGCGATCTGGCAGGTCTGCTGACCAATCTGGAGACAGGAGATATCCTCTTTATTGATGAGATCCATAGATTGAGTCCGCTGGTGGAAGAGTACCTGTATTCGGCCATGGAGGACTTCAAGATAGACATCATGCTGGAAAGCGGGCCCAATGCCCGCTCTGTGCAGATATCACTGAATCCTTTTACGCTGGTTGGTGCTACTACGCGTTCCGGTTTACTCACCGCGCCTCTGCGGGCCAGGTTTGGGATCAATTCACGTCTGGCCTATTATGATGCCAAATTACTCACGACCATTGTATTGAGGTCTTCCGAAATCTTAAAAACGCCCATTACCGATGAAGGGGCTTATGAGATTGCCAGAAGGAGCCGTGGTACCCCACGGATAGCCAATGCTTTATTGCGCAGGACAAGGGATTTTGCCCAGATCAAAGGCAATGGAGAGATTGATACCGCCATTGCACGCTATGCATTAGATGCCTTAAATGTAGATGAACATGGCCTGGATGAAATGGACAATAAGATCCTGACCACCATCATCGATAAATTTAAAGGCGGACCAGTAGGACTCAAAACCATCGCTACTGCAGTTGGCGATGATGAGGGTACCATTGAAGAGGTCTACGAGCCTTTTCTGATCCAGGAGGGTTTCCTGATGCGTACTTCACGTGGAAGAGAAGCTACTGAAGCAGCATACAAACATTTAAAAAGGAATTTCCCCGGACAAACCGGAAAATTATTTTAAATTTAGATGGGCCCATCGGTGGAGCTCCATCTAAATTTAAAAAGAACATGAAAATCATTAACGTCCTCGTATTGATGTGTCTTTGTATTTCTGCATCATACGCTCAGCAATCGCCTTACGAAATCAATGGAGAAGTTAAAAACCTGCCGGCAAAATGGGTATACGTCCGGGTCATGAAAAAAAATGCTGAAGGCAAACTTTACTGGCCGTTAATCGATTCAGCGAAAGTAGATAACGGCAAGTTCAAGCTACACAAAGACACCATATTGCAGGATCCTGCATGGGCATCAGCGCTCAGTTACAAAGATACCATCAGCAATAAATATGTAGAGTTTTCTTTCATCAACCCATTAAAAAAAGACGCTGAAATGGGTAGCAAACATGGCAATTTCATTTTGGAAAACGCAAAACTAAAGGTCACTGGTGAAGGAGCCCTGCTTCGGCTTACCGGCTCCAAGGAAACAGATTACAACATGAAATACGGTCTGATGTTTACTCCCTCCCTAAGGGGTATCAATAAGAGAATAGACTCTTCACAGGCATTATCCAGGGATGCTGAGTATCAAGCGGCAGTTGTAGAACGTAAAGTAACAATCAGGAAATATAAAGATGAATTCATGACAATGGTGAAGGAAAACCCCTCCACCTGGATGGCAGTCTTAAATGTTTACCAAAATGCTGCGGCATTTGATCCGGAGGATCTGGAAGCTATGGTTGCTGTATTTGACGAGGGGCTGATGGCCACCGCTAAAGGAAAGGCGCTTGCCAAACACATTCAGCAAAGTAAGCTTTTGCTTCAAAACAAGTCCTTTCCGGATTTCAACTATGTAAGTTCAGACAATAAAAAATTCCAATTGAATCGGTTGAAGGGAAAGAACGGTACATTGGTCGTATTTTGGGCCAGTTGGTGCGGCCCATGCAGGGCAGAGATCCCCGAACTGAAAGCCTTTTATCAATCTTATAAAACAAAAGGCATTTCGCTGATCAGCATTTCAACTGATCAAAATATCAGCGACTGGAAAAAGGCGCTCGAAAAAGAAAAGATGCCCTGGCCCAACCTGGCAAACCTACCCGGAAATGCAAAAGAAATCAACGCCAGGTACAACATACAGGCCATCCCGGCAATGTTTTTGTTGGATAAGGACAACAAAATTGTATTGGCAGACCCTAATGACTTCGATATCGTAGTAAAGAAAACAGACGAGCTGGTCAGAGGGATATAAAAACAAAATATGAATATAGAAACCAGAAAACTGACTTTAGAAGATTATGAAGACCTCAAAGAATCGATGCTACAGGCATACGATACCCTTGGCGGTCAGATCTGGAGTAAATCGACTATTGCCAAACTTTTAACGCTCTTTCCTGAAGGCCAACTTTGCATCGCGGTGGATGATAAAGTTGTGGCCTGTTCACTCTCTATCATCGTAGATTACGACGAATATGGCGACAAACATACTTACAAAAACATCACCGGAAATTACGGTTTCAGTACGCATGATGCCAATGGAGATGTATTGTACGGAATCGAAATCTTCGTACACCCCGAGTACCGCGGTCTGAGATTGGGCAGACGCTTGTATGAAGCCAGAAAAGAACTCTGCGAGACTTTAAACCTGAAAAGCATCATTGCCGGCGGCAGGATTCCCGGATATCATGCCTATGCAGATACATTGAGCCCGCGCCAGTACATCGATAAAGTAAAGGCGAAGGAGATTTACGACCCCACGCTTACTTTCCAGATCTCCAACGACTTCCACGTGAGGAAGGTATTGAAGAATTACCTGCCCGGCGATCATGAATCTAAGGAATTTGCCACGCTCATCGAATGGAACAACATTTATTACCAGGGAATTGACGCCTCTGCACGTTCTGCCAAAACCATCAGGCTTGGTCTGGTGCAATGGCAAATGCGCCTGTTTCCGGACATCGAAGCCTTTTATGAGCAGGTAGAGTTTTTTGTGGACGCAGTGAGCGGCTATAAATCCGATTTCATCATGTTCCCCGAGTTTTTCAATACGCCTTTGCTTGCCCCCTATAACCATCTTCCGGAGATGGAGGCGATGCGCAAACTGTCTGAACTCACCGCTGAAATCGTGGAGCGCATGCATTCACTTGCGGTTTCGTATAATGTGAACATCATCTCAGGAAGTATGCCCATCCTGGAAAACAACAAGCTATATAACGCCACCTACCTCTGCCATAGAAGTGGAAAAACAGATGAGTTCCGCAAGATCCACATCACACCGAACGAACAGAAATACTATGGCATGATCGGTGGTGACAAAATCCAGGTATTTGATACCGACTGTGGCAAAGTAGGGATACTGATCTGCTACGATGTGGAATTTCCCGAACTCAGCAGGATCTATGCCGACCAGGGCATGCAAATCCTCTTTGTTCCTTTCCTTACAGATACCCAAAACGGCTATACCAGGGTAAGACACTGTGCACAGGCACGGGCGATAGAAAATGAATGTTATGTAGCCATAGCCGGATGTGTGGGCAACCTGCCCGGAGTGAACAACATGGACATCCAGTTTGCACAGTCGGCCGTATTTACCCCATCTGACTTTGCCTTCCCGACCAACGCAGTGAAGGCAGAGACGACCCCAAATACCGAAATGATGCTGGTGGTTGATGTAGACCTGCATCTGCTGGATGAGCTGCACCACTTTGGTACCGTGAAAATATTGAAGGACAGGCGAAAGGACTTATATGAAGTCCGATTGCTGAAATAGCGCACATAAAAAAGGGGAATCATTTAGATTCCCCTTTTTTATGTCATTATAAATACTTCTAGTGCCTGAAGATAAACCAATACACCAGCAATACCACCACGAGGATCGGGATCAGCCATTTCATCACCGGCCCTGCCCCATTTTCATTGTACTCTTTTACAGCCTCAGGCGCCGGTCCCGGATCTGCCTCATGTTTGGCATAGTCATGCTCAATCGGCTTATGGGGCTTATCAGGATTTTCTGTATGTCTTGCTTCTATATCTTTTAAGCTATCTTCGTGTTCCGGGTTGTTATTTTGATTTTCCATGATCTTTAAGAATTTGGTTTGCTTATATAACAGCATGAGAATTGAAAATGTTTTATGGCGAAAGGTTATCTTTGCGCTGGAATGTACAATAACCCGGCAAAATACAGCAAACTCATCAAAGATGAAGCCCTTAGACTGGGCTTTATGCAATGCGGTATTGCCCGGGCCGGATTCCTGGAAGAGGAAGCTCCAAGGCTGGAAAAATGGTTAAACAACAATTACCATGGTCAGATGATCTATATGGAGAACCACTTCGATAAACGCCTGGATCCGCGCCTGCTGGTAGAAGGTGCAAAATCTGTGATCTCGCTGACGCTGAATTATTTCCCGGAAGAGCGCCAAAGTGATCCTGATGCGCCCAAGATTTCCAAATATGCCTATGGCATGGATTACCACACCGTAATCAAAGACAAACTCTTTGAACTGCTCAATTTCATTTCAGAAGAAATAGGCGAAGTGAGCGGCAGGGCTTTTGTCGATTCTGCACCTGTACTGGACCGTGCCTGGGCCAAGCGTGCCGGAATTGGCTGGATTGGCAAAAACAGCAACCTGATCAGCAAAAAGAGTGGCTCTTTCTTCTTCCTTGCAGAACTGATCGTGGACCTGGAGCTGGAATACGATGGCGCTTTTGAAACCGACCATTGCGGTACCTGCACCAAATGCATAGATGCCTGCCCCACCGAGGCGATTCTCAATCCATTTGTGATCGATGCCAAGAAATGCATCTCCTACCTGACCATAGAACTGCGTGAAGAAATTCCAGATGGCTTCAATGACAAAATGGACAACTGGATGTTTGGTTGCGACATTTGTCAGGATGTATGCCCCTGGAACCGCTTTTCCGTGCCGCATTCAGAGCCGAAGCTGCAGCCCAGCGAAAACCTGCTGAGCATGAGAAAAGAAGACTGGCTGGACATTACCGAAGATGTCTTTAAAGTTATCTTTAAAAATTCTGCGGTCAAACGTACAAAATTCAAGGGCCTGACCCGCAATATCGATTTCTTAAAACGGCTGTGAGTAGCGCAAACTTCCTATCCCACCTTTAAAATCAGCCCCTTCTATAGTGATCGTATAATTTCCTTTGATGTCCGAAGTATAGAAAAATACCCTGGCCCGGCCGTTGGCATCGGTGATCACATTAGGCTCCCAATAGAGTGTAGAACGGTAATCAGGCTCAGCCTCATCCGCTGACTTCGCAGCATATTTTGGACTATAAAACTCTGCTGCTTTCATCAGAGGTACAGGCCGGTAGGTTGCAAAATCCGGACGCTCATTCTTGAACCAGCCTCTTTCATTGCCTGTAGTAATACCGACCACCGCAATCTCACGAACCTTATTGGTCAGCACATTGACCCGTGCTTCCAAATAACCACCGCGGTATCCCGACTTGTAAAAAGGCCCGTCCAGATCGACTTTTCCTACACCAGGCAAGCCTTCTGGCTGATAAAATCCGGAACCTGTACTGAAAGCAATTTCTGAATTTGCGATCTGCTCGCCTTTAAAAGGTTCTCTAGGAGGAGGAAAGGCATAATTTCTCATGAAGTCCCTGCTATACATCACCTCCATTCCTTTAAAAGTTGCAATCTGGAACTGACTCAATTGCGCTATCAATTGTTCCCGCTTAAAAGGTACATCCAAATCAATGGGCAAACCGCCACCATCTACCTCCACCACAACCATGTAATCATTGAGTTTCAGCGTTGGAAAACCATCTTCATAAACGACTTTAAGACCAGGCAACTTTTGCCTCATCAATTCATAGAGGTTCAGCACCGCTGATTCCTTAATGTCTTTCTCGTCGAAGATCAGGTCTGCTTTTCCCGGCCCATTCCTGTTCATGCTGTTTTTGATGATCTTCTTGCTGGTTATTTTTACTTCATTCAATGCAATCCCTGATTGCTTCAGGGATTCCTCTTTTAGTTTAGCCGCTTTGAGCTTCACATAGTTGAGCATGGTCGTATCATTATTGACGTACCAGGGCAAAATCTTATCCCGGTACGTCTCTGGCACCTCTGGGAACTGCATGCGTTCCAATTCTACCGCACCGAAATTCTTAGTTTTACCAGCCGCGGTTTTTGCTTGTATGAAGAAAGAACCAGAGTCTATTTGCGGTAGGTTTCTAAAAGCAAAATGACCTTCTTTATCAGTAAATACAGTATGAATGAAACTGGGCTTTTGTGAAGAAATGAGCACTTGTGAATTTGCCACTGGCTTTTTGAGCAGGTTAGTAACCCTGCCGGCAATCTCCTGCTGCTGCTCTGCTTTGAATTTTGGCTGTGGTGGATTAAAAACATCCTTCCAGTCGTAGCCTGTCCATCCCTGTGTAAGCATCAGGTGATCTAGTGCCTGCCAGGTCGTGCTGTCTTTTCTATTCAGGTAATATCCAGGATGCTCTATCTTTCCTTTTAATTCCGAATTGACCAATAAGCTGGCCATGATTCCATAATCGCCCTGCTCATCCGCTTTCAGCTGGCTATCGTCTGTGATGGCAATGGAAAAATTTCCATTTACCGGCATCCCGCTCTTGTCTTTCACTTCTATGTCCAGGGCTACGCTATCCCTTTTTTGATAGCTACTTTTCTGAGGCTTCACAGTAATCTGAAACTGGTCCTGGTGATCAATAAAAACCATACGCTCATTTAGTGGCTGCCTGCCCCGCAGCAAGGTAAACTTTGTCACGCCACTGGGGAAGCGCATTTTTGGAATCTCAAGCTTAGCTTCAGGATCAATTAATTTTTCTGCATAGCTCAGCAATCCCCGCGACATCCCGACCAGATAGTAAGTGCTGTCGGCATGTAATGCATTGGGCGAAGCCGAAATATTGATTTCAATGACATCACGCCGCTGCTCATTTTTAATGTGTAATACGGTACCTTCCCCAACTACCGCAGGCAGTTCAAAAACAGTTTCTACACGCTCAGGCTGGAGCAGTATTGCAGTGTACTTTTCGCTGACTTGCGGGATAAAGTTAAAACTACCCATTCCGTTTGCCAGACTGCTAAATACCGATACGTCATTTCCTTTTTTGTCGAGGATCCGTCCGCTTACCTGCTTTGCTTTTCCATCCTCTCCTATTGCTTTAAACCCCATAAGCGTATTGATACCGGCAACTATATGCCCTCCTTCGGGAAGAAACTGCAGGTCGATTTTTTGATGACGTTCTACGAGTACAGGGACGGTCAGCAACTGCCCGCCATCTGCCTCATGCAGGCTTTTCAGGACTACCCGCAGGTTGTTCACATCTGTTTTCTCTTTCAGCAGTTTCGCAAAACTGAGGGTACCTTCAGCAGAAGTTTGGAGCTTTTCTTTGTACAGGTAATGGCTACCTTCATAAATCAACACTTCGAGGTCCCGCAGGGCTACCGGAGATTGATCTGCCCTGGTTAATCTCAGGTCTACCTGGAGCTGATCTGCATGCTGAACCCTGGTTATTTTAGGACTTGATTTGACCAGCCAGTTTTGTTCCCCGGGCAGGCCGAGGTACAAACGTTTTTTGAATTCGTAATCGCTGCCAAAATTCTGTTGCCAATTGGTATACGCCCTGAGCGTATAACCACCTTCGCGAAATATTTTAGCTGATAATGGAATCTGTGCCCAGACATTTCCGTTCTTCACAGGCACGCTGATCCTCCTCACCACCTCAGCACTGTCATCATATAGCTCCACATACAGCAGGCTACTTTGTCTGGACGCACTGAGTCCTGCAGCATCAAGCAGATACGCTTTAAACCAAAGTGTATCTCCGATATTGTAATGGTGTTTATCGGTATGCAGGTATATTTTCTCGGCTGGCAACTTTTTACGGAGACTGTCTGTGGCAGCCCTCAGATGCAATACCTCTTTGGCAAAACCCGGTTGTTTTGCAGCAGATTTCCCGGCACTTACGGCATAGCGGTATACAGTCCTCCCCAACTCTCCATCTGCATTGATCCCTTCAATCGTTACCTTGTAATTTCCGGGGCCGTCGGCATTGAAAAAACCAAGGGTTGCTTTACCTATTCCGTATGTTTTTACATTGGGGTTCCAATAGACGGTACTCCGCTCGTCTGGCGACGAACTTGTGCTGCCTGGCCTGTCATAGCGCGGGCTGTAAAATTCCCTGACTTTGTTGAAGCCTTTGTGCATAAAGTTGATGACACTTGGGTCATCAGATTTACGGACAAGGCCACGGCGCGTATAAATCATGATGGAGGGTTGACCTAACAGACTGATCAGGGCCTGGTTGGTCCTGACCACCTCTATCTTTACAATGTCTTCAGGAAGCAGTGTCGCCTGATCAAAAAGATCCTGTACATCTATGTCGTTTGACAGCAAATTTCCGTCGAGGATCACCTGCATCTTGTCGCCCCTCGAAGTAAAAGGATAATTCGCTACACTACCACTTTCTTTAAACACAACGCCATGGAGCATCCCCTGCAGGCAGCCGAGAAGCGAAACACAGCGTTCTGCATCTTTAAATACGAAGGTCTGATCGGAATGTCCATCTGGAATTCTGAATAAACCCTGACTGGCATAGGCAGCTTCTTTTTTGGCCGTCTTGATGTTCACTTCCCGCAAGCGCTGAACAGTGCTGAGCTGGACAGACTTTTCCCTGACACTATCAAGGCTGTTCCTTGCTGTTTTGTAAATTTCTGGAGTTTCTTGTAACGGTACAATGCGGTTTCCCATATCAGGCCTTTTCCCCGGAAGCTGCTTCTGCAGGCTGTCCAATAGGAGGATGACCTTGTTACTGTTTTTATCTGTACGGGCCTGAAGTGTAAAACGAATGCTATCGCTCAGCACCAGATCTTCGAAACTGAAATGTCCGTTTGCATCTGCCGTCCGGCTTTCCAGGATTCCGGCCTTGTTGGCCATCAACATCACCTTAGCTCCAGCAGCAGGTTTATTGTTGAGTGTCAATACCCGGCCGGATATGCTGCTGCTTAACTTTTCTACCGGGTACAAGGGCTTTATGCTACTATCCGGGAGTCCTGCTTTCCAAACCAGTTGACGATATCCCTGGCTGAGCATCAGGTTGTCCAGGGCCGCTACAACGGTATCATTTTCATTTATAAAATACGAGTTGGCCTGTTCAATATATCCCCTAAGCTCCGAACTGAGCAGCAGGTAGGAGAAAATAGTGCTTTCGTCGCGTTCATTTACTGAAACCTGGTCTTCATTGACAACCGAGATGGAGAAAGTGCCTGCTGTGCCTTTTCCTGCGCTGTTTCTTGCATCCAGTTCCAATTGCACCGGTTCTCTACCACTGTATTTTTGCTGAGGGGCACTGATCCTGAGTTTCATTGCATCATCCTTCCTGATGAAAAGCAGGCGTTCATTCAATGGTTCCCCGGATTTCCCAAGCAATGTAAACCGGACGATTCCGGAAGGAAAATTGCTTTTGTCCAGCCAGATGGAACTTGTTCTTTTGGCAATATTCAGTTTTGCGTCGAAAAGGATTTCCTGACCGGCCTGAACCATCAACTGCACTTGTTTTACTTCCTGATTCTCTGCCGTCAGATGAGCCGAGGGTATATTGATCCGGACCAAAATGCTGTCTTTATTGGGCTGATAGACTCCGAGTACATAGCCCTCATCTGAAGCCGCCGGTAGCGGCATGTTTTTTTCTGAACCATCACTGAACATCAGTCTGGCTACATAACTTTTATCATGTTCAGGAGTGAATACAAAACTCCCCATCCCGAGACGCAGCGTTTCAAATTTATTGATTTCCTTCCCCGATTGATCGGATAAGATTCCCTTGAGCGGAAGCCCTAAGCCATCCGTACCAATAGCTTTAAATGCCATTCTGGTGCTGATCCCATTGACCAGGCTTCCTCCTTCAGGAAAGAATTGAACATCGGCCAGGGCGCTCAGTTGCGTAGCTGCAGCAGGCTGGTTTTTTGCAGGTCCGGCAGCAGATTGTCCGGAAGGTGGCGATGTAGTGCCGGCCGGGCCATCTACGCGGAGCAGCTTTTCAAAAAAACAGGCCTCGCCCACATTGCGCATCCATTGCGTATAGGCCCTGAGGCGATAGTTGCCGGGCGGATCATTGTGGTCAAGAGAAAAGTCGCCCATGCTCGTCCCTGCACTGATAGGTAGCTTTAGTGATCTAAGCAGCGAATCTTTCTGATCGATCAGCTCTACGTACAATGCACCGCTCCATGCTGAAAGCTGATGCTGGCTTCCAAGGGTAACATAAGCTTTAAACCAAATGGTATCACCGGGTAGGTAAAAAGGTTTATCCGTATGCAGATAAACCTTTTCTAAAGGATTCTGTGCTTTACTGGGTGTAGTAAAAAATGCACCCAGTAAGGCGCAGCAAATTATAAATAGTAAATAATGAGTTGAAAAGCGTTTGAAGATCATCATATTATACCTGGCTAGTACTCTTCAGGAAGAGCTAACAACCAAGATAATCATAAAGACTTCTGCTTCAAACAAATCCTCGGTTTATTTTCCGAATTTCATCTTCAATTGTTCGAGCATGTCATTGGTCACATCCACTGCTGGCTTTTCCTTTTTAGGCTGGGGCTTCTGAAAGCCCGGGGTATTCGGTCTGGCAGGATTCGCTGCCGGCTTTGGGGCAGCAGTACCAGCGTTTACAGCTGCAGATGCTTGTTGTTGTTGTTTCTCCAGCTTGGCCTGATCTTTCTTTTTGCTCCAGCGCTCCCAGATTTCGGTAAGTTTTTTCTTGGTATAGAGTGGAAAATCCCCTTGTTTCATCCAGGCATAGTAGCTAGGCTCAATATCGAATACCTGCTCTACGGTCTTGCCTTTATGCTTACCAAAATTAAAGATCTCTTCCTCCTGTTCGTTGAAAACCATCCTTCCGGCGAAGTCAACAGGTTTATTCATGTTGGTAAACGCATGTAGGGCATCTACGTCATTTTTTACCGGCTTAGAAAGATTTCCCTGCTTATCTTCAAAATCTACATCCTTATAGCGCTCGATCTGGGCAAGTAACACCTGGTAAGTGGCTACAATATCCGCCTCTGCAGAGTGGGCGTTGATGATGTCTTTATCACAATAGAACTTATAAGCTGCACGCAAGGTACGTTGTTCCATTTGATGAAATATATTCTGAACATCCACAAATCTGCGGTCGGTCATGTCGAAATCTACTCCTGCCCTAAGGAATTCTTCCAGCAATACGGGGATATCGAAACGGTTGGAATTGTATCCTGCAAGATCTGCATCTCCGATGAAATCAGCAATTTCCTGAGCAACAGTTTTAAAAGTAGGCTGATCGGCAATGTCTTTATCGTAAATTCCATGGATCAGCGAAGAATGCAATGGAATGGGCATTTCAGGATTGATGCGGAGCGTTTTTATGATTTCAGTGCCGTCTGGCATGGCTTTTAGAACGGCAATTTCTACGATACGGTCTGAACCTACGTTGACGCCGGTAGTTTCTAAATCAAAAAAAGCAAGCGGACGGTTTAAATTTAATTTCATCTTGAACAGTTTGTAATGTTTCAAAAGTCGTAAAAAGGATTCGTTATTCCTTAACTTATTTGACAATCCCTTGTGCCCGCACAATTGATTTTCCTTTTATTTTCAATACTGAGAATACTGGATTATATTGCAGCAAATTTGATCCGCTCGATATGAAACGCTTTTTAGCCACTCTTTTATTACTAAGTACTATTGTTTTTTCCGGCATTGCCCAGGATTTTGAATATGGAAAAATTACCGGAGCCGATGTTAACCTGAAGAACACGGTGCTCGATAGCAATGCGAATGCCATGGTCATCAGGGAATTTGGAACCGCAGCTATGCGCTTTGATGATGTAAATGGCCGTATGTACATCGATTTTGAATACCATGTAAAGATCAAAATCTTCAACAAGAATGGTTTTGGCAGTGGCAATATTGTGATTCCCAGAAGAATCTATCAGGATGATGAAGATGCTCTTAAAGAATTGAAGGCTACAACGACCAACTATGTCAATAATGTGCTGGTGAGGACTGAACTGGATAAAAAAAATGTATTTACTGAAAAACGCAACAAATACGTCACCCTCACCAAATTTACCATGCCCAACCTTGCTGAGGGAAGTATTGTTGAATACAGCTATCGCCTCTATCTTCCATCCATATTCAATTTCAAAAGTTGGGACTTTCAGTCCGACATTCCCAAATTACACAGTGAATACATTGCCTATATTCCGGCCTTGTACAACTACAATGCCTCTCTAAGGGGACCGGCAAAATTGACTTCAAGCAATGCAGAATTGCAAAAGGAATGCCTGAGGGCGGGTGGTTACAATGCAGATTGTTCCAAACTGACCTATATCATGAAGAATGTTCCTGCATTTGTAGAGGAGGATTATATGACCTCGGCGGACAATTTCAGGTCAGCCATCTACTATGAACTTTCCGACTATTATACCTCGACCGGAGGGAAAAAAAATGTGACCAAGACCTGGAAAGACGTAGATTATGAACTCATCAGCGACAAGTCGTTTGGCGGTCAGATCAAACGCAAGGAGGTTTTCAAAGACCTCTTACCGGAGATCACGAAGGGATGTACAGATGATTTGTGTAAAGCCAAGGCAATTTATGCTTACATCAAAAAGAACATGAAACGCAACGGCTTTATCGGCATTCAGTGTGAAAGTAACATCAAAGCGGCGTTGGAGCGGCATGGAGGAAATACAGGAGACATCAACCTGGCTTTGATTGCAGCTTTAAATGCAGCTGAACTGGATGCTGAAGCTTTAATCCTGTCAGTCAGGTCTAATGGTACGGTCAATACGCTTTACCCCGTGCTGAGTGATTTTAACTATGTGGTTGCCAAGGTAAACATTGCTGACCAGAGTTATTTACTGGACGCTACAGAACCCCTGCTTCCTTTTGGCTTGTTGCCATTTCATTGTATGAACGGACAAGGAAGGGTACTGAGCCTGAAAAAACCTTCCTATTGGTATGACATTAAAGCGAGTCAAAAGGAACTCACCAGATATACGTTAAATGGAGAACTGACAAAAGAGGGCTTGATCAAAGCACAACTGATCACCTACTCTTCAGGTTATGCCGCACTGAAAAAACGCACGCAGATTAAAGCCGCAAATTCTATAGAAGAATTTGTGGAACACCTGGATGAACAAATGCCAAAAATCAGCATCACAAAACACGACATACAAAATCTGGACAGTCTGGATAATCCGCTAATAGAAATCTATGACATTGAGATGAAGGGCTATGACAACCTTGACAAAGATCAGATTTACTTTAATCCCTTCATCATCAATCCTGTTAAGAAAAACCCTTTCAACCTCAATGAAAGGACTTACCCCGTAGATTTTGGGGCAATGCGTGAAGAGAGGGTCAGCATATTTCTTAAACTGCCAAGCACCTACCTCATATCAGATAAACCTAAAGACATCTCCATGGCACTTGCTGATGGCGGAGGGAAATATATGAATACCACCACGATAGACGGGGACACCTTCATTTCACAACAAGTGCTACAACTAAACAATCCCGTATACGCGCCTGAAGAATACCTCTCGCTCAAAGAATTTTTCAGCAGGATGATCCAGCTCCAAAAAACCGATATTGTTTTCAAGAAGGCTAAATAACATGAAACTAAAACAAACTTTGCTGCTATTTTTCTTTCTTGTCGGATTGAAGGGCTACTCACAATCCTTCTTTCAATACGATACAGATAAAATCCCAACCGCACTGAAATCCCGCGCGACGGCAGTGATCCGGGACATGGAAACAGTGCTGGACATGCGTAGCCCCGAAAATGTGATCATGAATGTCAGAAAAGCGGTTACAATCCTGAATAAAAATGCCGATCAAAGGGCAGCACTCGCCATTTACTACAATAAAAGTACTGTCATCAAAAGCATCAAAGGAACGGTGCTGAATGCCGCTGGCTCCGTGATCGGAAAATTTACCCAGGCGAATTTTACTGATGAAAGTGCTTCCAGCGACTATTCTTTATTCGAGGATGCAAGGATCAAAAGCTATGCCCCGACTGCACTCTCCTATCCGTATACCATCATCTATGAATACGAGATCAGGTACAAGCAAAATCTGATCATTCCGGATTGGTATGCGAATCCGTATCCCGACCTCGCCGTAGAAAAAAACAGCTATACCTTCATTTGTAAACCGGATGATCAGTTTCGTGTGAAATCCGTTAACTTTAACGGTAAGCCTGAAGAACTTAAGACTGAAAAATCCAAAAGCCTCACCTGGAAAGTAGAACAACTGAATGCTTTCAAAAAAGAACCCTACGCTCCCGATCCGGATAGTTACCTGACCTACATCAAGATCGCACCGGAACATTTCAGCTATTATGGTTATAAAGGCAGGTATCAAAACTGGAATGACCTCGGAAAATGGGTGTATGATGACTTGATCAAAAGCCGCCAGGTTCTGGCACCGGAGGTCATCACTGAAGTGAAACAATTGGTACAGGGACTTGAAGAGAAAGATAAAGTAAAGAAGATCTATGAGTATGTACAGAAGAAAACCCGATACATCAGTATACAGGTGGGTATTGGCGGCTTCCAGCCCTTTCCGGCGATGGAAGTGCAGCGACTGTCTTACGGCGACTGCAAGGCACTTGTCAACTACACGCAAAGCCTTTTAAAAGCTGTAGACATCAACAGTCTATATTGCGTAGTGAACGCAGGGAGCCTCAAAAAAGACATGTCGGCTGATTTTGCGAGCATGGACCAGGGTAACCACATCATTCTCTGCGTACCCCTGAAAAGCGACACAACCTGGCTGGAATGCACAAGTCAGGACACTCCTTTTGGCTACCTGGGTACATTCACAGATGACAGAACCGTATTTGCCTGTACAGCTGAGGGCGGAAAGCTGCTGAAGACACCGGCGTTAACGGCAGCTGCCAATCTGCTTAAAAGAAATGCAAAGCTGGACATCAGCGCTGATGGAGACATCAACGGGGTTTTGCAAACTGAACTAAGCGGTTCGCAATTTGACAATTATCAGCACATCATCAATGAGCCTTATTCAGAGCAATTGAAACTCCTGAAAGGAGAATACGACATTGACAACATCAATTTCAGTGATTTTAAACTGAGTCAGCGAAAAGATGAGCACCCACTGACAACAGAAAAAATGAAACTGACGGTCGATAAATATGTTCCAAAAACACAAGGCAGACTCTACCTGATTCCCAATATTTTCAGTCAGTCCCAAACCATTCCAGAGGTAAAAAACAGAACCCTACCGGTTTACATCAACCGGGGATATACGGATGAGGATGAGATTAATTACGAATTGCCAGCTGGCTATACATTAGAGTACAAGCCAGAGAACAGGTTCATTAAAACACCTTTTGGTACTTACCGGATTTCCATAGAGGCTTCCGGCAATAAATTACTATACAAAAGAAGTCTGATGATCAATAATGGCAACTTTTCAGCCGATCAATATGCTGCGATGGTAGACTTCTATAGTACCATTACTTCATTGGACAGAGAAAAAGTAGTATTCAAAATGAATTAACTTAAAATAATGATTCCCAAAGCTATGCCAATGATCATGATGAGGTACATGAGGATTTCAGTAGTGGCAAATTTCTTGTATTTGGTCCAGAAGGAATCTTGTTGGGGATTTTCCATTACTAATCTTTAAATGAGCCGGATTTGACCATTGCTTTTTGATACACGGGTAAGCTAAGGTCATCTACAATGACCCCTCTGGTGGTAGAAGCATGAACGAAATAATTGCCGTTAAGATAAATACCTACATGGTCTACCTCTCTGCCACCGAAAGAAAAAAAGATCAGGTCTCCCTCCTTAAGCTGACCAAGGCTTTTTTCCCTGACTGTTTCTGCCTGGTCCCTGGATCTCCTTGGCAGACTATTGCCGTAAATGTCTTTTTGCAGGAGTAAAGCAAAACCAGAACAGTCGATACCTGATTTGTCCAATCCCCCAAGCCGGTATTTCACACCGCTCCAATCGGTAATGAAACGGTACAACTGTTTACTTTTTAGGTGTGACATTGCATCTGCCATTTTAGAAGCAGAAGTACTGGATTTCACTGTAGCTTTTCTGGATCCGCATGATGCCATAAAAAGAGCTAAAAACAACATCAGTACTTTAGCTCCGGAGCAGTATCTTTTTAACACAGTCATAGCTTATTGTTTGATGATTCGTTGGATTTCATCCAGTTTTAGTAGTGCCTCAACCGGTGTCAGCACATTTACATCCAGGTTATTCAGGGTATCCCTGATCTTAACCAGGATAGGATCATCTACAGCAAACATATGCAGCTGGTAGGCCTGATTCTGAACCTTCTTGATGCTGTCTTTGATACTCTGCCCTTCCGTACGGTCAATCTCCAGTTTTTTGAGGATTTCATTCGCCCGATTGATCAATTTAGCTGGCATACCGGCCATCTTGGCCACATGGATACCGAAACTATGCTCACTTCCTCCTGGCACCAGTTTCCGAAGAAAGATCACTTTATTCCCTACTTCCTTAATCGATACATTGAAATTCTTGATCCGGCTCATGGTATTGGCCAGCTCATTCAACTCATGGTAATGCGTAGCAAACAAAGTTTTTGGCCGTGCATTGGGATGGGTATGCAGAAATTCGGCGATTGCCCAGGCAATCGAAATACCGTCGTAAGTACTGGTTCCCCTTCCGATCTCGTCCAACAGGATCAGACTATTGTCGGAAATATTGTTCAGGATACTTGCTGTTTCATTCATCTCCACCATAAAGGTACTTTCCCCGGAAGAGAGGTTATCCGAAGCCCCTACCCTGGTAAAGATCTTATCGACCAAACCAATAGATGCGGCCTTCGCAGGAACGAAACAGCCCATCTGCGCCATCAGTACGATGAGGCCTGTTTGCCGCAATATCGCAGATTTACCGGACATATTGGGTCCTGTGACGATGATGATCTGCTGGGTTTCATTGTCTAGAAACACGTCATTGGTGATGTATTCCTGTCCGATCGGCAAACGCTTCTCGATAACCGGATGTCTTCCTCCCTTAATATCCAAAGCTTTACCCTTCGCCACCTCAGGTCTTACATAATGATTCTGAACGGCGAGTTGTGCAAAACACAACAATACATCCAACTGCGCAATCTGGAAAGCGTTCAGCTGGATCTGCTTGATGTAAGCCGCGACCTGATACATCAGTTCATTGTATAACCTGAACTCAATCACCTGGATTTTCTCTTCAGCACCCAGGATTTGTTCTTCATATTCTTTCAGTTCCGGTGTGATGTAGCGCTCCGCACTCACCAGGGTTTGTTTGCGGATCCAATCTGCAGGAACTTTGTCCTTGTGGGTATGGGTAACTTCCAGATAGTAGCCAAAAACATTATTGAAGGCCACTTTTAAGGATGGAATGCCGGTAATTGCTGCTTCGCGTTTCTGAATCTCTACCAGGTAATCTTTACCTCCAAAGGCTATTTTGCGCAAACGGTCCAGTTCCTCGTCTACACCATCGGCAATCACGTTTCCTTTGATGAGTAAGGCCGGAGGATCCTGTTGCAATTCTCTTTCCAGCTTCTCGCGGATGGTTAAGCAAGGGTTTAGCTGGTCGGCCAGTACAGAAAGGAATGGATTTTTTATTTCCTCCGCGATTTTCTTAACAGCTTCTATATGGTAGAGTGACTTTTTCAACTGACAAAGTTCTCTTGGTCCTACTTTTTGGAGACCCACTTTGGAAATCAGTCGCTCAAGATCACCAATCTGCTTAATATGTCCTAAAAATTCCTGTACCAGCGTTTCATCTTTTACCAGAAAATCGACCACACCCAGGCGTTCCTGGATAGGCTTTAATTCTTTCAGCGGCATGATGATCCATTTATGCAATAGCCTGGCACCCATGGGTGTAGAAGTCTGATCAAGCACTTCAAACAACGTAACTGCGTTTTCATGGGCAGAGCTCACCAGTTCCAGATTGCGGATGGTAAAGCGGTCAAGCCATACGAACTTGTCTTCTTCCAACCTGGAAATGGAAGAGATGTGCTTTAAGTTTCTGTGTTCAGTCTCATTGAGGTAATGCAGCACCACACCTGCCGCAATAATTCCGGTCTGTAATTTATCTACCCCAAAGCCTTTTAGTGAAGCCACCTCAAAATGCTTGGTCAGTATTTCATTGGCATAATCACTGGTAAAGGCCCAATCGTCGAGGTGAAAGGTATAAAACTTATCACCGAACAGCTCCATGAATTCTTTGCGTTTTGTCTTTTGAAAGACAACCTCAGTCGGCTTAAATCCCTGCAGGAGTTTATCAATATATTCAGCATCTCCCTGTGCCACGAGAAATTCCCCGGTAGAAATATCCGCAAAAGAAACGCCTATGGAGCTTTTATCGAAATAGACGGCAGCCAGGTAATTGTTGGATTTCTGGCTCAGGATGTTGTCATTGTAAGCAACTCCGGGTGTCACAAGTTCCGTCACACCACGTTTCACAATTGTTTTAGTAGTCTTGGGATCTTCCAGCTGATCACAAATGGCCACCCGCTGTCCGGCCCTTACGAGTTTGGAAAGGTAGTTATCCAGGGAATGGTGTGGGAAACCTGCAAGCTCCAATGCACCGCCATTTGGTCCGGTTCCCCTTCTGGTCAATACGATCCCTAATATCTGGGCTGTTTTTATGGCGTCTTCGCCAAAGGTTTCATAAAAGTCGCCCACCCTGAACAGTAACAATGCCCCGGGATACTTTGCTTTTATCGCATTGTATTGCTGCATCAACGGGGTCTCTTTCGTAGTATCTTTAGCCAAAATGATTCTGTTTACAAAATCCTAAAGATACTACCTTGACCAGTAGGCTTCATGATTTGTTGAAAATTAAAATTTGTGAATTGTGCTAGAGTTTTTCAATGTAGGATAGAAATAATGCCAAAGCCTCTCGCTTTTGAGCGGTAAGTTCAAAATCAAGCTTGTGCATCAGATAATCTTCCAGATCGAAATCAGGATGTTTAGGCAATTCTTTCAGCAATTCTCCTCTATGAGCCAAGCCCATCGCCAATGCCGTATTGAATTCCGACAGGAAATCTTCCGAGATATCGGTATTTGCTACCCAGGCGGCATAAACGAAAGGCAAGCCGGTGAAATTCATCCACTCTTCTCCCATGTCATACGCAAAAGCATAATGATCTTTTTTACCAAAAGTGCGGTCACCGATCAACACAATAGCGTCGGTTTCTTCAGCAGATTCAGTACTGAAACTCACTTCCTGCTTCCAGTAAAATTTCAACAATACCCTGGCCAGGTTGTTAGAGGTACGGGAATGGCTGTCTAAACGCAGCGTACGGATTTGCTCAACGGGAACACGGCTGAAAATGAATACAGAATTAACTGCCCCTACGGATCCGATACAGTAGTCGGCCACAATTTTTGCATTTGGTACCTGTGGAATTGCAGCTACCGGTATCAACCCTATATCTACCTGTTTGTTAATGAGCTTGGCAGCACAATCTGAAGGGATATCTAAACTTAAATCTATTCGGTTTGCAAGGTCTGAATGCTGGATACCAAATAGAAAAGGTTTGGTATTCGTATAGGAAACCGCAGAAATCTTAATCTTGTTCAAGGGTATTATTTTAGATGATCGGTATTGTTGAAATCGATGATCGTAAAATCATCGCCAGTCAATTGCAACCGGTATAAAGTAGTATTCAGGTGAGGGAAATCGCCCATTTCAGCAAGTGGCTTTTTCATCAGCAAGCATAGCAACAGACGCATGGCCCTGCCATGCATACAGATCAGCACCAATTTCTCTTCTTTTTTACTTTTGATGATTTCCATCGCTTCGGCAAGCCTGGCCATTACCTGATTCGGACTTTCGCCACCGGCGAAATGAGCATCATAATCTCCGCTGTCCCAGGATTGCATAATGGTTTTAAATGCCGTGATGGCATGCTCGTCATTTGGTTTGCCTTCCCATTCTCCCCAGGCCAACTCATCTAAACCAGACAATTGTTCCCATGGAAGACCGGAATCGATGAAACCTTTCACTGTCTGATGCGTACGCACCAGGTTTGAGGTATAGACTTTCTCAAAAGGGACATCTTTATAACGTGCAAAAAATGAAGCCGCCTGAGCCCTCCCGGTATCATTAAGGTCGCTGTTTACACCTCGTCCCTGTACAATGCCTAATTTATTGAGTTCTGTTTCACCATGTCTGATGATATAAAGTTCTTTATCCATTAATTGACTACGGGAAGTTTATAATATTGTGGTTTCTTTTCATTTTCAAATACAACGTCGGTATAATCCGTAATGACATTGTATAGGGTATCACGCTCAATCGGCTTCCTCTTTACCTGTTTGATCAACTCGGCTACTTCCTGGGTACTCATGACCGGGGTTTGTTCTTCCGCTCCCGCCATGGAATAGATTTTAGTCGTATCATCCAATGTACCGTCGATATCGTCAACACCAAAGTTGAGTGACAACTGTGCAGTCTGTCTGCTGATCATTGCCCAGTAGGCCTTTATATGGTCAAAATTATCCATATATATCCTGGATATCGCATAGTTCCTCAGGTCTTCAATGACGGAAACTTCCGGCACCTGATCCATTTGGTTATGCTGATTTCTAAATTTGAGCGGAATAAAGGTCTGGAAACCACCAGTACGGTCTTGCAACTGACGCAATTGTTCCATGTGATCTACGCGGTGTTCGAATTTCTCAATATGGCCATAGAGCATAGTAGCGTTAGAGCGCATACCCAGTTTATGCCATTCCTCATGGATTGCCAGCCATTGCTCAGCGGTACATTTATCTTTGGCTATGACCTCGCGGACTTCAGGATGGAAAATCTCTGCTCCTCCTCCAGGCATCGACTCGAGTCCTGCTTCCTTCATGAGCTTCATTCCTGCCGCATAATCTATTTTCGCCTTCTTGAAAATATAGTGATATTCTACAGGCGTAAGGGCTTTTACATGAAGTTCAGGCCTGTGTTTTTTGATCGCAGAAAATAACGCCGCATAAAAAGAAAGGTCGTACTGAGGCAATACACCACCTACGATATGCACTTCTGTAACCGGCTCATTGTCATATTTTTTAACGATGTCCAGCATCTCCTCCATCGTCAGCTCCCATCCCTCTGCCTTTTGCTTGATCAGGCGGGAGTACGAACAGAATTTACAATCATATACACAAAGATTTGTGGGTTCCAGATGAAAGTTGCGGTTAAAATAGGTATTGTCACCATGCCTTCTTTCCCGGATGTAATTTGCCAGAACACCAAGATAGGCCAGTTCTCCTTTTTCGTAAAGGTATACACCTTCTTCAAATGTGATCCGCTGCTGGTTTTGTACTTTTTGCGCTATATCACGGTGTGTCTGAGGTAGATCCGGATCATTTATAATTAACGCTAGTTTTGAAGTAGTATCCATCTATAGAGTATAATGAACAAAAGTAAGATTAAAATCGACAGAAACAGGGTTTTCAAGCCTTTTTACCTGTCAGCCTTCTGTCAAAGACCATTTCTCCTGATAAAAAGCACAAAAAAAAGCCTGTTGCAAATGCAACAGGCTCCCTTAATTTCCTTGAATTTACTTTACTGTGAAAGGCACAGCGATATCTCCCCAAAGCAGGGTTACTTTTCCGGATTTATCGATGGTGAATGTCATTTTTTCAGTTGTTGCCGGGGCTTTTCCTGGTTTTACGACAACACGCAGGGCATCGTCTGCTTCGGTGTATTTGTAAGAACCCCATTGATCTGCTGTTTTGTTAAATATGATCGTCCATTCTTTTTCCGTTGGGATGGAATGCAAAGAATATGTTCCGGCCGGAAGTGGTTTACCCTCCACCTTTACCGCTTTGTCGACTTTAAAAGTCGTTGCTTCATTCGCGCCGGTACGCCATACTTTGCCGTAAGGAGCAAGCTCTGTACCTATTTTCCTTCCTTTCAGTGAAGGCTGACTGTAATCAATGGTCAACGTGGCTCCTGATTTAATGGTTTCTTTCGCCACCGCTGGTGGACTGGGTCTCTTACTCTTATCTTCCTGTGCATTTACGGTAGATGCAGCGAATATACCTGCAACCAGTGTGAGGATGAATAGTCTTTTCATAATGTATTGTTTTTTTGTACTAAGATAAACAATTATTTGGCATCAATAAAAAAGGGACTCAAATCCTTGAGCCCCTTTTTTCTAACCAAACTAAACCAAATTATTTTGCTGCTTTCGTGAAATTCAGCACGATGTAAGCAGGATTACTTCCATATTCCACCGGGGATTTAATGACCATGTTATTGCCATCTGTTGAAGACAATACCAATCGGTAACCCGAGGTTACATTTTTTGCTTTGTCCCCTTCAAAGATCTTTTTAAATTGAAAAGTCTGATCAGCTGGACTGGCAGACCAGAAAATAGTCTGCGTTTTTGCGGCACATGATGCACCTCCGGCCAAGGTATAACTACCATTACCGCTATTGGTGAGGTTCCAGGTACTACCTACGAAGCAGGTATACGGCCCATCATCAAACAAAGATTTTACAGCCGACTGAGGCAAACCTTCAAAAGTAATGTCATTCAACACCCAGTTACCAGTCACATTTCCCCTCTTTAAAGCCACAGTAGTACCAGCTTTCGGAGAACAACTTTGCAAAACCATCAATGAACTGCATAAAATGGCTGCTATCAGGAATATTCTTTTCATATCAATTCTTTATTTGTGATTTCAATTACATAAATCTTGCCAAAACCATCACAGATTTCCTTTATACTTTTAACTTTGTCGCACTAGCCCCTAAATTTTACATTTAAACCCGTAATAATGAAGCCGGAAACAATCGCTATCCATGCAGGAAATTTATCTGAAACAGCTACGAATGATGTGACATCGCCCATACATCTATCTACGACATTTTTACGGGATGCGGACGGTGGCTATTCTGGCGGACACATGTACAGCAGGGTCAGTAACCCCAATCGTTCCTCACTGGAAAAGGTACTCGCTGAACTGGAAAATGGTTTTGAAGCCTGCGCATTCTCTTCCGGCAATACAGCGGGGATGGCCTTATTCCAGGCATTGAAGCCAGGAAGCCACATCATTGCTCCTGATGACATGTATTGGGGATTCAAAAAGCAATTGCAGAACATATTTTCAGAAACGCTGGAAATAGACTTCATAGACCTTACGATTCCCGAGAACATTCTGGCTTTTATCAGACCGAATACGGTGTTGATCTGGATAGAAACACCGTCCAATCCACTCCTTAAGATCACTGATATTGCTGCAGTGGCGAAGGTGGCAAAGTCACATGGACTGACCCTTGCCTGCGACAGTACATTTGCCTCGCCCTGCCTTCAAAGCCCGATAGCCCTGGGTGCAGATATCGTGATGCATTCTTCTACAAAATACATCGGTGGGCATAGTGATGTATTAGGTGGAGTGCTGATCAGTGCTGAAAAGACGGAGCTTTGGGAAAAAATCAGAAATATACAACAGGTGGGTGGTGCAGTACCCTCACCTTTCGATTGCTTTCTGCTACTGAGAAGCATCAAAACCCTAAACTACAGGATGCAGGGGCATTGCCTAAACGGTATGGCATTAGCGCTTCACCTGGAAAAGCACCCAGCGATAACGCAAGTATTTTATCCCGGGCTAAGCAGCCATCCGCAACATGAAATTGCCTCTAAACAGATGTCCGGATTTGGAGGAATGCTGTCTATACTCGTTAAAGGTGGCGCAGACGAAGCCAGGAAAGTAGTGAATAAAGTTAAGCTTTTTGCTCAGGCGACCAGCTTGGGTGGTGTAGAAAGCTTAATTGAGCACCGCGCCTCAGTGGAAGGGCCCGACACTAAAACGCCGCAAAATTTAATTCGGATCTCGGTGGGTCTGGAGCACATAGATGACCTGATTGCAGATATCGATCAGGCTTTGAGCCAATAACTGAATTATAAACTATTTTAAAAAGGCTTAAAATCAAAATTATAATACTGTAAAACAGAACTTTAAGATTTTATCAGAATAATATTTTGGTAATTTTGATGCGTAGCTATACATTTGCATCATGTTTTAGCAATAGGCTAAACAAAGTCAACCCTCTTATACAGGTTTGATTTATAAAGAAGTGGCGAGAGACAGGCTCATTGACCCACTGGCAACCCTCCCGAATGGAGAAGGTGCCAATTCCTGACCAGTAGACATGGTGTCTTTTGGAAAGATAAATTGAAACAAATGAAAACATTACAAAGAATTCTGCATCTCTCTGATTTTTACTGTTCGCTTAGGCAGAATAACTGTATGTGCTGTTGCATGCGGTAAATCTAAAAATCTTCCTTTTACATTAGATATCAATGACCTGGAAGGTCCCGAACCATCGGGATACGCTAAACCGCTATATACCATTGTGTATTAGCTGATTCTAAGTATCAAACCTCTACTAACTTTAAATTTTATGTCAGCAAATTATAAATTCGAGACACTCCAAATACACGCAGGCCAGGAAATTGATCCAACAACCGGATCCAGAGCAGTTCCTATTTACCAAACTACATCTTACGGCTTCAAAAACTCTGAGCATGGTGCAAACCTGTTCGCGTTAAAGGAATTCGGGAACATCTATACCAGGATCATGAACCCGACCACGGATGTCTTCGAAAAACGCGTAGCCGCACTTGAAGGTGGAGTAGCTGCGCTGGCAGTAGGCTCAGGCCAGGCTGCTCAATTCATTGCCTTAAATAATATCTTACAGGCCGGCGACAATTTCGTTTCCTCCACCCACCTTTATGGCGGTTCCTACAATCAATTCAAAGTGGCCTTCAAACGTCTGGGCATAGAAGTTAAGTTTGCCAATGGCGATGACACCAATGATTTTGAAGCCAAAATTGATCACAATACCAAAGCGATTTATTTAGAAACCATCGGTAATCCGGCCTTCAGCATTGCTGATTTTGAAAAAATTTCCGCCATTGCAAACAGACACGATCTTCCTTTAATTGTAGACAATACCTTTGGAGCTGCCGGATACTTGTTCAAGCCAATCGAGCACGGCGCACATGTTGTCGTACAGTCGGCCACCAAATGGATTGGCGGACACGGAACCAGTATCGGTGGAGTAATTGTAGACGGCGGAAATTACAACTGGGGAAATGGGAAATTTCCACAATTTACGGAGCCCTCTGAAGGTTACCACGGTCTTGTATTCAATGATGTATTTGGAGCGAATGGTCCTTTTGGAAACATTCAGTTCATCATCCGCGCACGCGTAGAGGGCCTAAGGGATTTTGGCCCTGCCATCTCCCCTTTCAATTCGTTTCTGTTGATCCAGGGATTAGAAACTTTATCCTTACGTGTGCAAAGACATGTAGATAATGCACTTGCCCTCGCCACCTGGCTGGAAAACCACGAAGCAGTGAAAAAAGTGAATTATCCCGGACTGGAAAGCAGTCCTTATCATGCCAATGCTAAAAAATACCTCCAAAATGGTTTTGGTGCAGTGCTTTCGTTTGAATTGCATGGTGACAAAGAACAAGCTACTGCATTGGTCGACAACCTGAAACTCATCAGTCACCTGGCCAATGTAGGCGACGCGAAAACATTAATCATCCAACCTTCTGCTACTACCCATCAGCAACTCAGCGAAGCAGAACAAAGCGCCGCCGGGGTATCACCAAACCTGTTGCGCATTTCTGTCGGGATAGAACACATTGATGACATCAAAGCCGATCTCGAGCAGGCTTTTAACACTATAAATAAAAAATAACAGCTGATTAAGCTACCACATCACTAATGAGTACGCACACAACATACACACATACTAAACTCTTCAAACTGGAAAGTGGCAAAAAGCTCCGCAAAGTGGAGCTTGCCTATCAAACTTATGGCAAGCTTAATGCTAAGAAAGATAACGTCATCTGGGCATGTCATGCCTTGACAGCAAATGCTGACGTGCTGGACTGGTGGAAAGGATTGTTTGGCCACAATGCGTTGTTTAATCCTGAAGAGCATTTTATCATTTGCGCGAATGTTGTGGGTTCTCATTATGGAAGTACCAACCCACTCAGCCAAAATCCTACTACAGGGCAACCGTATTACCTGGCTTTTCCTGAATTTACGATTAGGGACCTGGTTCAGGCGCACCGCTTGCTTGCAGCTCATCTGGGAATTGAGCAGATCAAAGTACTCATAGGTGGGTCACTTGGGGGTCAGCAAGCTGTAGAATGGGCGATCATTGATCCTAAAATTATTGAGCACCTGATCCTGGTGGCAACTAATGCAGTACATTCTCCGTGGGGAATTGCATTTAATGAAAGTCAGCGACTGGCCATTACTGCCGATCGTACGTTCTATGCGCAGCAGCGTGATGGTGGTACCAAAGGATTAAAGGTAGCCAGAAGCATCGCATTACTTTCATACAGAACGTATGATGCCTATGTAGCCACACAATTGGAAAGTGTCAACGATAAAACAGGGGGATTCCGGGCTTCTTCCTACCAGAACTATCAGGGCGAAAAGCTTTGTAAGCGGTTCAATGCCTATAGTTACTATTACCTGACCAAGGCCATGGACAGCCACAATGTCGGCAGGAACAGAGGGAGTATCACAGATGCCCTTGGTGCTATTAAAGCCACGACCTTAGTGATTGGTGTAGAAAACGACGTGCTTTTTCCACTGTCGGAACAGGAGTTCCTGGCAAAAAACATACCTGATGCTTCCTTTAAAAGCATCAAGTCTGCATATGGTCATGATGGCTTTCTGATAGAAACGGACACATTAACCAACATCATTGGCACTTTCCTCAAGGAAAGCAGCAACAAAAAGATAATCAAATTACATAAAACAGCATAATTTTTAAGATGAGTAAGAAACTTAAGATCGGTTTATTTGGTTTTGGTGTAGTCGGGCAAGGCCTGCATGACATCATTCGCGGACAAGACCTGAACCTTGAAATCGTTAAAATAGCTATTAAAAACCCGGAAAAGAAACGTAGTCTGGATGCACAGCTCTTTACTACCGACCATGATGAGATTTTAAACAATCCGGAGATCAATACCATAGTAGAACTAATAGATGATGCTGATATCGCCTTTAACATTACTAAAAGAGCACTCAGCAATGGCAAAAATGTAGTTTCTGCCAATAAAAAAATGATTGCCTCACACCTTGCCGAACTGGTAGAGCTGCAGGAAAAAAATGGCACATCACTATTGTATGAAGGTGCGGTTTGCGGAAGTATTCCAATCATCCGTAACCTGGAAGAGTATTACGACAACGAGTTGCTGCACGGAATCAGTGGTATTTTTAACGGCTCTTCAAATTACATCCTTTCTAAGATTTTCAACGAAAACCTGGAATATGGTGTTGCGCTGAAGCAAGCACAAGACCTCGGTTTTGCCGAAACCAACCCAATTCTTGATGTGGGAGGATATGATCCGAAATTTAAACTGGCTATTGCTACTGCACATGCCTACGGACTATTTATCAGCCCGGATAAAATCCTGAACGTAGGTATTCAAAATTTATCTGAGAATGACATCCGCTACGCAAGGGAAAAGAACTTTAAAATCAAACTGGTACCGACTGCCCGCAAGATCAGTACAAAACAGATTGTCACTTACGTATTGCCTAAATTTGTGAAATCTGATGATTTCCTTTACAACGTAGAGAACGAATACAATGGCGTAACGGTTCAGGCGGCTTTTGCTGATAAGCAATTCTTTTTCGGAAAAGGTGCAGGTGGTCACCCTACTGGTGCAGCTGTATTGTCGGATATCGCTGCTTTGAGGTACGATTACCGTTATGAATACAAAAAGTACCATCAACAAAATGGATTAATCCATACCGATAATGTAAACATCGAAGTCTACTTAAGGTATGTACATGAATATACATTGGAAAAACTACAGATCGACAACATCATTGAGCGCTTCAGCCGCAACGATTACAAATATGTGATCGGTAATGTAAGCCTCAAAACATTATTGGCCAACCGCGATCTGCTTGAGCAAAAAGATGTCTTTATAGCTCATACGGGCCGATATACCTACACAGAGCAACAGATTCAGATTGTGTCTGAAGAAGAAATTCTTTTTAACTAGTTAGTTCTTTTTATTTTGTTTTGATACGTAAAAAGGCCCCGAATGGGGCCTTTTACATGATTTATATTTCTCTGTTGACATCCCAGTTTTCCAGGTAATCGGCTACCCTTCGTACAAAAGAGCCACCCAATGCCCCATCTACAACCCTATGGTCATAGGAAAGGGAAAGAAACATCATATGACGGATTGCAATGACATCGCCAAATTCAGTTTCCAAAACGGCAGGCTTCTTTTTTATTGCGCCAACGGCAAGTATTGCTACCTGAGGCTGATTGATAATCGGTGTACCCATTACATTTCCAAATGAACCGACATTGGTCAGCGTAAAGGTACCATTCTGAGTCTCGTCCGGTTTCAATTTAGAATTCCTCGCACGTTTGGCCAAATCATTTACCGATTTGGTCAAGCCCACCAGATTGTACTGGTCAGCATTCCGGATCACTGGAACAATCAGGTTACCGCTCGGCAATGCCGCAGCCATTCCTATATTGATATCTTTCTTTTTAATGATCTGCGTTCCGTTCACCGTAACATTGATCATTGGAAAATCCTTGATGGCTTTGGTTACCGCCTCAATAAACAGGGGTGTAAATGTGATCTTCTCATTTTCCCGTTTTTCGAAACTGCCTTTCACTTTATCTCTCCATAAAACCATATTGGTCACATCTGCCTCTACGAAGGAAGTAACATGGGGCGAAGTATGCTTACTCATCACCATGTGTTCCGATATGAGTTTGCGCATCCTGTCCATTTCGATGATTTCATCTCCCCCGCCCACACTGGCCAAGGGTTTCGTCTGCACGGAAGAAGGAACTTCCGAAGCTTCAATCGGAGGAGCAACTAAGGGCTTTGATTGCGTTACTTCAGGCTTCTGCAAATTACCGCTTCCCTTTTTATTCTGGATATAAAGGAGCAGGTCGTCTTTAGTTAATCTTCCTTCAGCACCTGTACCTGAAATACCATCTAGTTCAGTGAACGTAATGTTTTCCTGAGAAGCGATGCTTTTCACCAAAGGGGAATAAAAACGCTCAGATCCTTCATTTGAAGATTCTGCTGGTTGCTCTGCAGGCAATAATTGTTCAGTACCTGGAATATTTTCTACGATCGCAGTCACCGTTTCCTGAACAGGAACCTGCTCTTGCGAAGTGTTTTTCTCTTCTCCTTCAGTCTCTATAATGGCAATGACTGCACCAACTTGTGCAACTTCGTCTTCTTTAAACAACTGCTTTATCAACTTACCTGCTACGGGCGATGGCACCTCAGAATCAACCTTATCTGTAGCGATCTCCAGGATTGTATCGTCCATCTCTATCCGGTCACCAGGCTGTTTCAGCCACTTGATGACAGTTGCCTCAGCAACGCTCTCCCCCATTTTAGGTAACAGTAATTCGTATTGAGCCATTTTTTATTTCATGATTGATATTGGATGCAAAAGTAAAGTATTTCGAAGACTTAAACCTCATCTTGGCCAAGTTCATTCAAAATCATCGTCAGTGCCGCTATAGCAGACCGTTCAATATTTTGTGCCCTTTTGGCCCCAAAACTGAATTTCTTTGCACTTACCTTACTTCCATTTGCAACTGCAATCCACACAGTACCAACCGGTTTATCCTCGGTTCCACCATCAGGGCCAGCAATACCGGTTACCGCGACTGCATAGTCCGTATTGAATTTCGAAACAGCCCCCAATGCCATCTCTTTAACCGTCTCTTCACTCACTGCACCAAAATCCAGCAGAGTCTGGCTGCGCACACCTAAGATAGATTGTTTTAGTTCATTGGAATACACTACTGCCCCACCCATAAAGACAGCGGAACAGCCCGGATGTTGGGTGATCAGATGCGATATATATCCTCCGGTACAACTTTCTGCTGTAGAAAGCGTAAGTCCACGCGCTTTCAAACGCTCAATAAGTGCTCTCTCCAGGGCGATATCTTCTTGTGCAATGACATATTTACCGATACGTGCTGCAATTTGCTGCGCATGAAAATCTACCTCTTCCTTTAATTTTACTTCATCAACGCCCATACCGCTCAACCTCAAACGTACCTGTCCAAGCCTGGGCAGATAGGCCAGTTTAATATGTGCCGGTAAAGCATCCTCTTCTGCGGCGATCTCCGCCGCCAGGAAAGACTCTCCTAATCCCGCAGTAAGAATCGTCTTATGCAAAATATAAGGCAGTTTAAATGCGTGCTTCAATCTCGGAAGGATCTCTTCCTCCATCAAGTACATCATTTCAAAAGGTACACCGGGCATGGAAACTATAATCTTATGCTGATGATCAAACCACATACAAGGTGCAGTACCATTTTTATTTTTGATCACGGTACAGTTTTCAGGAACGTCAGCCTGCTGATTGTTCGCCTCAATCATCGGCCGGTTCAGGCGTTTGAAAAAGGTCGTGATGTGTTCCAGGGTTTCCTGATCTCTGCGTAGGCCAACATTAAAGTATTTTGCTAATGTCAGTTTGGTGATGTCATCTTTAGTCGGCCCCAGTCCACCGGTAATCAAAATCACATCTGCCCGTTGCTCCGCTAATTTTAAAGCTTCAGTAATATGGGCTGCATCATCCGATACTGAAGTGACCTGCTTCACCTTAATGCCTATCAGGTTCAGTTGTGTAGCCATCCAGGCTGAATTGGTATCCACAATTTGTCCGATCAGGATCTCATCCCCAATGGTAATAATTTCAGCAAGCATAATCAAAAATTTTAGTAGGTGGTGTAGTAATTCTTCCTTTTGCTCAATTTCAGATCCTGCAGTACGGAAGCCTTCACTTTGATGTCTATTGAGTAGGACTGATAAGTTCCAAATGGTACCCAGCTGACACTCATGTCCCAGCAATGCAGGTCACGGTAGATTGCAAATGAGGTCTGTGAAAATGTACCGGCCTTAAAATCCCAACCTGAGTTGAACTGCACCTTCCACTTAGGGGTAATGTTTGCATCCCCGTTAAAGTTGAGGGTATTGGTAATGTTGCTGTTTGTTCCCACCTCAGTTGTAGAATATTGAAAGCTGTAGCTAAAAGAAAAATTCCATGGGATGTTGAAATCCACGAATGCATTTGGATCCCTGCTGACCAGACGCAATGCTTCTGCCTGCTCAGGAGTCATGCCCGTCTTATTGGCCTGTTCCTTCAACTTATCCTCATTGGCAATCTTCTTCTTTAACGCTTCAGGGTTCAGGCTGTAGTTAAATGAGAATCCAAAGCTGGTCAGTCTCGGAAATTTACCATCCTGCCAGGTATACCTGTCCTTCAGGTATTTTACCCTCGGACTATTGACGTCACCGGTAGTAGAAAGCGAATCTGCGACTACGTAGGGGTTCAAGGTACCACTGTAATTAATTCCCAGCTTGTCGCTGAACTGCGACCTTCCTGAGAAGCCCAGACTTCTGGACAGCTTAAAACTCTCTGCCAGGAAGTTATAACTACCAGATATGGAAAGTCCCTGGATAATTGGGATTTTCTTTTCCCCTTTTCCTGTAGTATCATTGGGTGTCAGCACTTTCGCCTCCACTGTATTTTCCAAACTGAAATTGATTGCTGCGCTCCGGCCCAAGCCAGGTCCGCCGTATAGTGTTCCCTCAAAGATGGAATACTTTTCTGCCACACCATTTCTGATTACCTCTGTTCCATCCGTATACCTGGCATTCTTGTAATAGCCTCTCGCCAGATCAGAGAAATCCGGACTATAGCTAAAATTGATGCTCGGGGTCATTACATGGCGCAAAGCCTTGAAATTGCCAAATTTATTGAACTGTGCTGTACTGTAAATCTTAGTAGATACACCACCGCCGACGCTATACTGTCCGTTTCTTCTGAAACCAGGTATGGTATCTATTATAGGCTTGTCTGCCTGGTTCAATACTTTCAGGTAAGACTTTTCAATGGTCTGGAAATGCCAGCGCTCGGTGTAAGAAATATTGCTGTTAAAGTTAAAATACTTCAATACGTTGAAAGACATACCTACCGGGATCTGGTGCTGCACACCATTACTGAATTTCTTCAAACTTGAGCGTTTAAATAATTCACTTTCTATGGTATTGATGCTGTTGCTCGCAGACATGCTATAACCGACAGTGATTTTCTGATACCATTTTTGCTCCCCCACACGATCTTTCGAATCAAAAGGGTTGAAGGTAGGTACACTTAAACTCACGTCAGGCAAGCGCAAACTCACTGTTTTATTTTGTGTCTCCTGAGAACCATCAGCAGCAATCCCCAACGTGATTCCATTTCCAAACACCCTTCCGTAGGAGATACTGGAACGCAGTGTATTCTTAGTGATCTGGTTTGGATCGTATGTACTTCCACCGGCAGTATTTCTGTTGAAACTGGACGTTCCCGCATCCACGGATGCAGAAAAGTTTGTCCCGGGCTTGGCATTGGCATTCTGGCTGTGTGACCAGGTCAGGTTAAAGTCTTTTACCGGATTGTACTCAGGAGTTCCTTCCAATCCATACCTCGAATTGGAATACCTGAAATTGACAGTCCCATTGTATTTGTACCTTTTGGTGTAGTTGGACAATACCGAAGCTTCATAAGAACCCCTGGTGTAAATTGTACCCAATAGCTTTGCGTCCCAGTAGTCATTTAATCCCAAATAATAACCACCTTCCCGAAGAAAGAATCCCCTTGTCGCATCCTCTCCGGGACTCGGCAAAATGACACCGGAAGATTTTTTATTTGGTTTGGGGAAGAAGGCGAATGGCAAACCCAAAGGCATGGGAATATCCTCAAATTTCAGGTAAACGGGCCCTGTAATGATCTGATTTTTGGTCACTATACCCTTCGTGATGTAAATTCCAAAGTGTGGATGGGGTAAATTACAGGTACTGTAAATCTGTCCTTTACTATGGATTTCATCGTCCGGCTGCTTCTTTGCGATACCACCGGAGAAAAATCCGCCTTCCTGTTCAGTAAAGACCTGATAAATTTTTCCTGCACCGGTTTCAATGTTATAACGCAGCGAATCTGCTTTCGAGGTGCTCTGCCCTTCCATCTTAAAGATGGGGCGGCCGACGTACTTCCCCTTGGAGTTCATCATCCCGCTGGCAAACAGCACGTTTGTATTTTTATAATAGACGATATAATCGGCATCCAGCTCCAGTCCCTGGTAAACAACCCTGGCCTTTCCATATAGATAAACGATGCTGCTATCTGCACTGGTTACGATAGAATCCTGGGCTGCATACTCCACTTTTTCGCTTAAAGTTGTATCTTTTGGCGCACTTTGTGCGTTACCTAGAGGACTGCGCCCCTTTTTCGTAGTGTCTTGTTGCTGGAGGACTTCCTCTTGTTGCCAGGATAAAGCACTAGACGCCAGTACCCGACTACTAACAGATGTTAATAAGCAGATGACGTTAAAAAAAATGATATACCGTAAAAGTTTCAAATTCGTGTGTGAATGTTATTTTTGCATTAATGTTTAATCCAAAACGTTCAAAATTAATGAAAAATATACCATTGCTTAGGCCAAATGTTATTTTGATCGTATTTATTTCTACGGCAATCAGTATCATATCTAGTTTTCAAGCATTTACACAAGAATACAAAATAAAAACTATTGTGATTGATGCAGGTCACGGAGGCAAAGATGGAGCTACCCACGGACTGTATTCAACAGAGAAAGATGTCGCCTTAAAAACGGCATTGCACCTGGGGGAAGCCATACAGGCGGCCATGAAAGATGTTAAAGTGATTTATACCCGAACTGAGGACGTATTTATCCCTTTATACGAGCGTATAGCCGTTGCCAACAACGCCAAAGCAGACCTCTTCATTTCCATCCATTGTAACGACATGCCGGTTATCCGGTCAACCGTGACTACAGGCTATAAAAAAGTAAAAGGTAAGCGCGTTCCCATTAAGCAAACTGTTTCCAGAAAAAGTACTTCAACAAGGGGGACAGAGACTTTCGTATCCGGTATGGGCAGGGTCAATGAGCAGGACGAAGCAATAAAACGGGAAAATGCGGCTATATTTCTGGAGGACAACTATAAGGACAATTATGAAGGTTTCGATCCCAGCAACCCGGAAAACTTTATCATACTTTCCTTAATGAAGAATACGTTTAGGACCCAGAGCTTAAAGTTGGCTAAACTGGTTCAGGACCAGTATGTAAATGTTGGCCGGATCGACCGTGGAGTTCAGGAAAAAAGTCTGGCTGTACTGGCACGTGCCGGTATGCCCGCGATACTGACCGAAATTGGCTTTATCAGTAATCCCCAGGAAGAAGATTATATGAATTCCGAAGCGGGACAAAAAGAAATTACAGACTGCCTCCTCAAAGCGATCGAAAATTACAAGAAAAGCATTGAAGGCTAATTAGTACATTTATTTAAATAAATACAACATATAGATGAGAGTGAAAAGCGCCGTATTCCTGTTGCCATTTTTTTTATTATTCAGTTCAGAAGCTTCCTTTTCCCAGTCATACAAGGTAAAAACCATAGTTATCGATGCCGGACACGGCGGAAATAAGCCAGGAGCCAAAGGGACTTACTCTTACGAGAAGAACGTTGCCCTGAAAGTAGCGCTCAAATTAGGCAAGAAGTTTGAAGAAGAAATGCCTGAGGTGAAAATTCTGTACACCAGGAAGACCGATGTGGATGTTGATTTTTACAAACGTGCAGCATTGGCCAATGACAATAAAGCAGACCTTTTCATTTCCATACACTGTAATTCTATGCCTGATAAAAAAGTAGTTGTTGGCTATACCACTAAAAAAGGGAAGAAAACTCCCCGCTATGGTTATGTAAAAAACACAACTACACGTGGCACTGAAACTTTTGTAGCCGGTTCACATCGCCTAAACGAGCAGGACGTAGCCATAAGAGAGAACGAGGACATCAAATTGGAGAAAAACTACAAACAGAATTACGATGGTTATGATCCAAATGATCCTCAAACATTTATTCTGCTATCTTTGTTTAAGAATCTGTTCCGTGACAAGAGTATGAAACTGGCAAAACTCATGCAGGAAAACTATACAAATGACGACAACAGGGTAAACAGAGGTGTGAAAGAACAAGGTATCCTCATCCTCCAAAGGTGCGGCATGCCAGCAGTACTTACGGAAATAGGCTTCATTTCCAACCCTAATGAAGAAGAATACATGAATTCCGAAAAAGGATCGGCAGAAATTGTCAACTCTATTTTCAAAGCAGTAAAAACATTTAAAAAAGAAACTGAAACAAACTAAGAGATTAATGAAGATCGCAAACGAAACAAAAGTAGGCATACTGGCAGCCTTTTCCATCGCCCTGTTAATTATTGGATATAATTTTCTGAAAGGCAATGCCATATTCTCCAGTGAGACTGTACTGTATGCCCGCTATTCCCATGTAGATGGTCTTGCCGTATCTAAACCCGTCCTGATCAATGGCTTTCAAATTGGACGTGTAGATAAGCTCCAGTTACAGCCTGATGGCTCTATCCTGGCCACTTTAAAAATCAAGGGGAAATATGAAATTCCTACCAATAGTATCGCCAAATTGGAAAGTACCGATTTGTTGGGCAGCAAAGCGATTGTCATGCAGCTTGGAACCGGAAATGTATTTGCCCAGGACGGTGACACACTTAATGCCAATGTATCTAAGGGTCTTTTGGAAACAGTAGAACCGGTACAGAAAAAAGCCGAGGTGATCATCGCGAAAATGGATTCTATCCTTACCAGCGTCAATACCATACTCAACCCAAATTTCCAGAAGAACGTAGACAAAAGTTTCAACAGCATTGCCTCTACGCTTTCTTCTCTTGAAGCGACTTCGAAAAAAGTAGACAACCTCGTCGGTTCGGAAGGCTCCAGGATCTCAGCCATATTAGCTAACGTGGAGGCGATTTCCAATAACCTGAAGCAAAACAACCAGAAGATTTCTTCTATCTTAAATAACGTCAATTCCATTACTGATCAGGTTGCGGCTTCCAATTTCAAGCAGACCATAGACAATGCCAATAAAGCCATGTTGGATCTGCAAACCATCGTCGCCAAAATCAACGAAGGACAGGGTACGCTTGGATTACTCGTAAACGACACCAAAATGTACGAAAATCTGAATAATGCTTCCAAGAATCTGGACAACCTGATGATAGATCTTAAAGCAAATCCTAAACGTTATGTACACTTCTCTGTATTTGGGGGTGGCAATAAAAAAGATAAATAAACGAATGTTTACTTCATAAAAAAGGCCTTAGTGTACAAACGCTAAGGCCTTTTTTATGAAGTAATAATTTATATCGTATAAGTCACACCCTCTATCGCCAGCTGGGTGTGTTCAAATACACCGAGTGCTTCGTCCAGAAGGGGCTGTAAGGTTTTGTAGCGCGAGGAGAAATGCCCGATGAGCAATTTACCTGCCCCGTTGACTTTGGCTACTTCAGCAGCTTGTAATGCGGTGGTATGATGCGTTTGATTTGCCCTGTCCAGCATGTCATGCAGAAAGGTAGCTTCATGGTAAAGTGTGTCACAATTCTGGATACTCGCAAAATAACTTTCATCAAATAAAGTATCTGAACAATATCCATAGCTTTTCGGCGCATCAGAATCCGTTGTATAATCTTTGTTCAGCAAAACCCTACCGTCTGGTAAAGTCAGGTCTACTCCCCGCTTCAGCAAAGGAAAATATTCGACTGCAATCTGCTCCGCTTCCAGTTTATCTACAATCAGCTTGCGCAGTCTTTTCTTCTGCGTAAACCGAAATCCTGTACAGGGAATCCTGTGATTGAGAATGACAGTATGAACAGTCAGATCATTATTTTCAAAAATTTGAAGAGGCACATCAGCTGTGGTCGCAACAAACTCGATCGGATAGCGGATCACCGTCTCCGAATGTTTAAACTGAAGGCTGAGGATTTCCATCAGTGCTGCCGGAGCAAAAATCTTAATCGGTTTGATACGGCCATTCAGGTGCATGCTCGACAGTAAGCCAATCAGGCCAAAATAATGGTCGCCATGCAAATGACTGATAAAGATGTAATCGATTTTACTCGCCTTAAAACCATATCTGATCAATTGCTGCTGCGTACCTTCTCCGCAATCAATCAGGTAAAACTTTTCATTGCAATTTAAAAGCTGCGCAGTCGGATTTCTATTGTATATCGGTGTAGCAGAACTACTGCCTAAAATAGTAACCTCAAACTTCATTAGCCCTTATCTACGCTTCCTAATAATTCTTTTTCAATTTCCTCCATAAAGATCAGGTCAGTGGCTTCGTCCAGTTTGGAGACAATAGTCAGCGACTGATCCAGATTGGACATTTCCAGTAAGCTGGAAACACAATCGTTCAGCCCGGTAACGATGAACAGCCCTTGTGCAGATTTACACAACCTGTCGCCAACCAAAAGGCTGCTCAAGTCCTGCGAATCGTCACATTGTTTAATGGACGACAAATCCAGCACGATGTTGCAATAGCCTTCTGCATTCAATAGAATGAACTCAGATTTCAATTTGGGTGTATTTTCGTTCGTAAACTTCGTTTCTTTAAGTTTCAGAACAACATACTTATCATGTTTATCTACTGAAAATTTCATAATATTGGTTGAGTTAGTTAGCTACGAAAATAATAAAATTAACGTGATTTCACGAGTATTTCCCTAATTATGCCAGCAATTGAACCAGTGCCGTACCTACATTTTGTTCTATCCTCGTCAAAACATCCCTGGTTTCATTTTTCATAAAGGCGTCTCCGGTGATCTGTTCATACAATTCGATATAACGTTCAGATATCGAATCTACAATCTCTGGCGTCATCTCTGGTATAACTTGTCCGTCCTTACCCTGAAAATCATTCTCGATCAACCACTTGCGCACAAATTCCTTGGACAGCTGTTTTTGAGGCTCATTGGCGGACTGGCGTTCAGCATAGCCTTCTGCGTAGAAATATCTCGATGAATCCGGTGTATGTATTTCATCAATCAGGTAAATCTCATCTCCCACTTTTCCAAACTCATATTTGGTATCCACCAGGATCAATCCACGTTCCGCAGCCATCTCGGTGCCTCGTTGATATAAGGCATAGGTATACTGTTCAAGCAAGGTATAATCAGCCAGTGAAACAATACCTTTCGCTAAAATATCAGCCCTTGAAATGTCCTCATCATGTCCTACCGATGCCTTAGTGGTAGGTGTAATGATCGGCTGGGGCAATTGATCATTCTCTTTCAGTCCTTCCGGCAGTTCCACACCACAAACACTGCGCCTGCCTGCGCTATATTCTCTCCAGGCATGTCCGGCCAGGTATCCACGCACCACCATCTCCACTTTAAAAGGCTCACAGATCCGCCCTATCGTAACCATTTCATCCGGCACATCAATGACCCAGTTTGCTACAATATCTTTCGTTGCGGCCAAAAACTTAGCTCCGATCTGATTGAGCACCTGACCTTTAAACGGTATAGCTTCAGGCAATACCACATCAAATGCTGAAATCCTGTCTGTCACAACCATCGCCATAAACTGGTTATCGATGGTATAAACGTCCCTTACTTTACCTTTATAAAAATTTGTTTGCTTCGGAAAGCTGAAATTTGTTTCTTTTATTGCTGTCATTTTAATTTAGTCTTTAGTACGGAGTATCGGGTATTGCTGAACTTTCAGACCACATGATGAAACAGGTCTTGATGCCCGACACGAATACGTACTACTTATTATTACTGAATATCGCCGTAGGCTTTCAATATACGTTTCACCAATTTATGTCTCACTACATCCTCTCCCGTCAGGTAGATGATATCTATCCCTGGAATACCGTCGAGGATCCGCAGCGCATTGTGCAGTCCGGACATCTGCTTTTTAGGCAAATCAATCTGGGTCACATCCCCTGTCACAATGAATTTAGCTGAAGGCCCCATCCTGGTCAGGAACATCTTCAACTGCAGGTCAGTCGAGTTCTGCGCTTCATCCAGGATCACAAAACAATTGTCCAGCGTCCTACCGCGCATAAATGCCAGTGGCGCAATTTCAATCGTACGGTTTTCAATGTAAAGTTTCAATTTTTCTGCAGGGATCATATCATCCAGTGCATCATACAAAGGCCTGAGGTATGGGTCTACCTTTTCCTTCAGGTCACCCGGCAAAAAACCAAGGTTTTCACCTGCTTCAACAGCCGGCCTCGTTAAAATGATGCGTTTGATCTCCTTATTTTTCAAAGCACGTACGGCCAAAGCAACTGCTGTATAGGTTTTTCCCGTCCCGGCAGGACCAATAGCAAACAAGACATCGTTCTTATTGATGCTATCGACCATCTTCCGCTGATTGGCTGTCCTGGCTTTCACCATTAAACCATTGGTACCGAATACGATGACCTCTCCACCGCCTCCGGTATTGGGTTTTTCCGGACTTTCTTCGGCTGAGGATGCTGTTTTTTTAGAAACTAAAATCGACTCCACATCATTCGCCGTAAGGGAACTGTACTTTTCCAGATGGGCAATCAGCTGATTGAATTTTTTCTCAAATCCTTTCAGTTCCTGCTCATCGCCCAGCACCTTTACTTCGTTACCTCTTGCCACAACTTTTAGCTTGGGGAAAGCGCTTTTAATCAACTCATAGTGCTCATTATTGGCACCCCAAAACTGTACCGGATCTACCGATTCTACTGTTAATTTTAGTTCGTTCAAAATATTGTTTTTTTGCTAAGGGTGTATATTTTGATATAAAAATTGAATATTTGTACGCGATTTGCCGCTTACGCAAGATTAAGAATAAATATTCAATTTTTAATGGCCATTATTACTTTAACAACAGATTTAGGTTCTAAAGATTTCTATCAGGCTGCCCTCAAAGGTAGTATCCTGAGCATCTTGCCTACAGCTAATATTGTTGATGTAACCCATGAAGTGCCCTCTTTTAATATCTCCTATGCAGCTTTCGTTTTAAAGAATGTTTACCCCTATTTCCCCAAGGGTACGGTACACCTGATCGGGATCGATTCCGTCTTCAGTGAGAACACCAGGTACATCGCCCTGAAATACCGCGACCACTTCTTTGTCGGGGCAGACAATGGTATATTTTCCCTGCTTTTTGATGAACATCCGGAAGAGATCGTGGAGCTCAGCATCATGCAGGACCTCAAGTACCTCCACTTTCCACTGGTAGATATTTTCGTCAAGGCAGCAGTAGCCCTGGCCAAGGGTGGCAAGCTCAAAGATGTGGGCATCCCTACAGATGGCATCGAAGAAAGAATGCTGCTCAATCCCGTCATTGAGCGTGACATCATCCGTGGAAGCGTGATCTATATTGATACTTTCTGCAACGTCATCACCAATATCACCAAAGACCTCTTCACCAGGATTCAAAGAAACCGGGATTTTACCCTGTATTTCAGAAAAAGTGAAACCATTACACAACTGAGCTGGCATTACAATGAGGTTCCGGAGGGCGAAAAACTCTGCCTTTTTGGAATCAGCAACCACCTGGAAATTGCCATCAACAAAGGCAAAGCCAGCGGACTTCTTGGTCTTCACCTGAGCGATATCATACGCATTGAGTTCCATCCTTAAGCACAGGGCATGGAGTTTGCTGTAGATAGGGCAAACGTAATGTCTAATGAAAAACCTCCTGTTTCTGTTCCTCGTATCGATTTGCCTGCCTGCTTTTGCATTCAGGGCTGATTCTTCTGCCTATCAAACCCAGCGGCTCAAAGTAAATGCACTGCTGAAAGAAAGAAGTGCAAAATTTGGCCAATACGACCAAAGCCTCGATAGCCGTACTGGTTTTTTTGGCATGCAAACGAAGGAAGACATCAAAAAGTCCAATGAAATCCTGAGGCAGATTGTATTGACCGACAATAATGTATTCAAGGAATTAAAGATTCTAATGGACTATAAAGACCAGGAACTGAGCAACTCACAAAATGAATTGACAACCATCCAAACTGCTACGGAAAATTACAAGCGCTCTGTTAAAAAACTACAGGATGAAAATCAGCAACTGACAGAACAGGTCAAAGGCTTGGGTGGAGGGAACTTTGCCTGGGTCATGGTGGTCATTCTCGCCATCGCCCTACTCCTTGCTATTTTTCAACTGCGTAAAAAACCTAAAGCAATTTAATATGAAAAAGCATTTTTTTAAACTACTGTTGAAAGTCAACAATGCCATACTTCCCAGTCTTCATAAAAAAGACCCTTTAAAACTCAGTCCTTTACAAAAAGCCATATTGGGTTACAGGTACTGGGTACTCACCCGTGCACTCAATTAAAGTAGCTGGTCAGCAGACCTACCAGAAACTTCGGCTCTACCCAGGTAGATTTAGGAGGCATTACGCCATTGGCATCAGCCACATCCATCACCTGCTCAACAGAGGGTGGGAACAAGGTAAATGCCACAGCGAACAAACCATTATCTACGCGTTTTTGCAGTTCAGCTATGGCGACCCGACCACCTTCAAAAGTAATCCTGGCATCGGTCCGGGGATCTTTGATACCCAGGATCGGACCTAAGATATGCTCTTGCAAAATACTCACATCCAGCAGGGCTACCGGATTGTGCTCATCAAATAAACCAGCAAGGGGACGGATGACATACCACTGTTTCTCTATATACATCCCGATCTCATGGAAGCCAGCTGGCTTTACGGCTTCATCTACTTTACGGAGTTCAAATGAAGCTTCAAGTGCGGAAATAAATGCTTCCTGGCTCAAGCCTTTCAAATCTCTGACCAGGCGATTGAACTCCAGGACCTTTACTTCCCTGGTATTCATGTATACGGTGGTGAAATAATTGTAGGTTTCAGACCCTGTATGCCTTGCCACATTCAGGGCTTTCTTCTGCAAACCCATTTTGACCATAGAAGCGATCCGGTGGTGGCCATCTGCAATGTAAACTTCGGGTATCTCTTCAAATGCAGAAACGATCTGCTTTAGGTCTTCATCTGCTTTTATGGCCCATACCTGGTGATGCGTGCCATCTGCAAAACCAAAGTCCAGACAGGGTGTTGCAGCCACGTACCGTTCAATTAGTGCATCTATGATTGGATCCGGATGATAGGTGATCAGTACAGGATTGGCATCCAGTCCGGTTTGTTGCAGGTAATCTGCCAGCAACTGCTCCCTCCGTTCTACGGTCGATTCATGTTTTTTGATCCGGCCTTCCAGGTAATCGTTGATATGTGTAAGTGTCCAGATGCCCGTCTGCACCATTCCATCGTGGATCACACGGTAGACATATACTGCCGGCTTATCTTCTTTGACTAGCACACCATCTTCAATGAAATGCTCTACATTTTCGCTGATCTTTTTAAAGATCAGTTCCTGTCGTGAACCTCTCAGGTAATAATGATCGAGTTCAGGGTCTATCAGATGGAGAAAGCTATAGTTATTCTCCGAAGCGATGAGCTTTGCCTCGCCTGTACTGTAATTTTCAAGCGGACGCGTCACCACGTTCGATTGTAAGTGTGCAGCAGGCTTCAGCGCGCAGAATGGTTGTATACGAGGCATACTTGGTATAGAAATAACAAAAGGGGAAAAGGAAACTCCTTCTCCCCTTCTATGATGTTATTGATTAAAATGCGCAATAATCAGTGAGGCCAGTTCTGTACCGATCCGCTCCTGAGCTTCGTTAGTCGCTGCACCGATATGTGGGGTCAGCGAGATTTTGCTATGCTGCAAGATCTCCGCTCTCGGCGTCGGTTCGTCATCAAATACGTCCAGCCCAGCAAAGGCAACTTTTCCACTGTCCAGTGCTTCGATCAGCGCCAGCTCATCGATCGTTCCACCTCTTGAACAGTTGACCACGCCAACGCCAGGTTTCATTTTGGCAAACTCTGCTGCGCCTAAAATAGGCTGATCAGCAAAAGGCGTATGTAAACTGATGAAGTCGCTACCTGCAATCACCTCTTCCAGCGAAACTGTTTTAAAAGGGATCTCTACAGAAACACCGCCTGAAAAAGTCAGGGGAAGCGTACCTTCAGCAGGATAAAGATCGTAAGCCAATACGTTCATACCCAATCGCAAAGCAACCTTAGCGGTTTCGCGACCGATACGTCCAAAGCCAATGATCCCCATCGTTTTACCCTGCAGCTCTACACCACCGGCATAGGCTTTTTTCAGGGCATTGAATTTAGTAGCACCTTCAACAGGCATTTTTCTGTTTGAATCCTGCAGGAAACGAATTCCTGTAAATAAATGTGCAAATACCAGCTCTGCAACTGAAAGAGAAGAGGCCGCGGGTGTGTTTACCACAGCAACTCCTTTACTGCGGGCATACTCCACATCGATATTGTCCATACCTACACCACCTCTGCCAATCAGCTTGATGTTAGGTACCTGGTCGATCAATTCTTTACGCAATTTGGTCGCGCTTCTTACGGTGATGCCATCGTAATTTTTCAAAGCCTCAACCAATTGATCTTGTGGTACGGTTTCAGTATCCACCACAAATCCAGCATCTTCTAATAATTTCTTTCCGATCGGATCAATCCCATCGTTAGCAAGTATTTTAATCATTAATTTAATTTTTGGTATATTGTAATTTAGGTTTTATGCGTGTTTTTCTGCAAAGTTCTGCATCAGTTCGATCAAAGCATGTACGCTGGTGATCGGTAATGCATTGTACATCGAGGCTCTGAATCCACCCACACTTCTGTGGCCTTTGATGCCTTCAATGCCGTTTTCCTCGGCGTATTTCAGGAAAGGTTTTTCCAGTTCCGGATTTTCCATCACGAAACAAACGTTCATTCTGGAGCGGTCTTCCACAGCGCAGGTACCTTTAAACAATGGATTTCTGTCGATCTCCCTGTACAGCGCATTCGCTTTGGCAAGGTTCTCTTTTTCAATCTCAGCTACGCCACCTTTAGATTTTAACCACCTCAGGTTCAACATGGCTACATAGATAGAAAATACTGGTGGGGTATTGTACATAGAACCACCTTCGATATGCACTTTATAGTCCAGCATGGATGGGATCTTCCTGTCTGCTTTTCCTAAAATTTCATCTTTAACAATCACAATCGTCAGACCGGCAGGACCAATATTCTTTTGTGCACCCGCATAGATCAGGTCAAATTTACTCACATCGATCACGCGGCTCATGATGTCAGATGACATGTCACAAACTACCGGAACACTGGTTTCCGGGAAATCAAATATTTCCGTACCATAAATGGTATTGTTCGAAGTGCAGTGGAAATAAGCACTGTCTTCAGGAATGGTATATCCTTTTGGCACAAAAGTAAAGTTCTCCGATTTTGAAGAAGCTACGATGTTAGCAGTACCAAATGCAGGCACTTCCTTGATCGCCTTATTTGCCCAAACACCTGTCTCCAGGTATGCCGCCGTTTTGCCTTGAGGCAAGAGGTTCATAGGAACCATTGCAAACTGCAGGCTTGCTCCACCTTGCAACAATAAAACAGAATATCCGGAGGGCACATTGAGTAATTCTTTAACCAATTTTGTAGTCTCTTCAACCACAGCTTCGAATTCTGCTGTACGGTGAGAAATCTCAAGAATCGACAATCCGTCTTTAAAATCTAAAACTGCTTGAGAAGCCTGTTTAAATACTTCCTGAGGTAAAATGCAGGGGCCTGCGCCGAAATTGTGTCTCATTTTTTTTGTTAAATTTATATGTGGTAAATGTAATATTTTTATGTTATTTATCGTTTCGAATTCTTGAACTTTATAAGCAATTTTAAATTTAGTTGCCTGCCAGTTAAATAATTAGGTATAGCATATTGTATGTTATCTATATCCTTAAGCCATAAATACGAGACTGTATTATTGATATTCAGCAAATTAAATACTTCCAAATGCGCTGAGAACGAACTAAAATATTTATCCAAAAACAGGGGTTTTCTGGCCGATGCATCGTCTAAAAAATCTTTAGAAAATCCGATATCTACCCGCTTGTAGGCCGGGATATTAAAATCATCTGAATAACGCTGCTCCAGAGGTGTGCCAACCGGCAACCGTGTACCGTACAGCATATTAAGATGTACCTTGTAGGTCGGACTATTCAGTAGCCGGTCCTGGAAATACACAGAGAAATTCAGGCGCTGGTCAGTAGGCCTTCTCAACGCACCTAGCCCATCATTTAAAACATCCTGATTGGCCTTCATGGTCGACACCCTGAAATAAGACAGCAGATCTTTTACAAATTCCCCGCCTATGCTAAAATCTGCACCATAGGTATAACCGGTTGCCTCGGCATCTGACAGGTACTTGATCCTTACGTTATCCATCATATAAGGAATCAGGCGGTCCTGATACTTAAAATAAAGCTCAGTTGTCAACTTCAGCCGCGTCCCAAGACCATCAAATGCATAATCCAGTCCGAGGGAACTGTTGTATGACCGCTGGGCCTGCTGCTTCATATTCAGCACACCGTTAAAATCCCTGATACTCCGGTAATCCGGTGCTTGCTGATACACACCGGCTGTGAACCTGAAAATCTTATTGTCCTGCTCCGGGCGATAAGCCAGCAGCATCCTCGGGCTCAGCAATAGTTGCCGGCTCAGGCTATTGTAATTCGCACGTACCCCAAGCTGCAGCTCTGAGTTGGGTGATATGCTATAGCTATCCTGTATGTAGGCCGTGTAATACTGAATGCTCAGCCGGTTGCGCACCTCAATATTGTTGTCCTGATAAAAATTCTGATTTCCTTTTTCCAGGATATAACCGGCCGAATCTATCAGGCTGTATTCCCTAAGGTCATCCTGGTATTTTTTCAATTCGGCACGCATGCCCCAGGAAAAAATATGACTGCCAAAATTCTGGTCTACCTTGATCTCCGAACTCATGCGCTGGGATTCCAGGTTGTTACGGGCATAGTTCAGATAACCTCCTATACCCTTATTGGTACGGATCGTGCCAAAGCCTCCGGTACCAAAGTCATTGTTGATTTCATTGAAACGGTAGCGTCCTTCAATATCAATACGTTCCCTTTCCAGACTGCTGAAATAACTGTTGATCCATTTCACAACCAAATTGGATTTCAGGAACCAACTGGCGGTCAAGGCTGCACCGGAGGTCTGATAGTCGTCTATTTCCTTGCCGGTATATTCGGTATTCAAACGAAGTACGGCATTTAATGTCCCAAACTGGGTTTCCCTGCTCTCAGGGATCAGTTTAAATATTCCGCTGTTGTAACTTCCCAGGAAACCTAAACTGAATTTACTGGAAAAATTATACTGGTAGATCAGCTGCGCATCGGTAAAATTTGGTGCATAGCTCCCCTTATTGTCCTGTGAATTGAGCAGACTGGTATTGTTTTTATACCGCAGTCCGGCAAGCAGGTAACTGTCTTTGTTCCTGATTCTGGAACTGAAAGAAGCACCCTGAAAGCCCAGGTTCAACTGTGCCTGGGTACTGTCGGGCTGGTCATAGCGAACGTCCAGTACGGAGGAAAGCTTATCACCATACCTGGCTTCAAATCCCCCGGCCGAGAACTTCGCACTGCTCAGCAGATCGCTGTTGATGAAGCTCAAACCCTCCTGCTGGCCATTGCGGATCAGTACCGGCCGACTGATCTCTACATCATTCACGTAAACCAGGTTCTCATCAAAATTTCCGCCCCTGACACTGTATTGCGAGCTCAGTTCGTTATTCGTCGAAACACCGGGCAAAGTCTTCAGGATGACTTCAAAATTACCGGAAGCCGAAGGCATCGAGGAGATGTCGGTGATATTGATCAGACTGGTGTTACTCAGCTGATTTTGCCGGGTAGTAATGGTCACCTGCTCCAACTCGTTGCTGTTGCTCGTGAGGCTGACATTCTGAACCAGCCTCCCTGCCTTATCCTGCTTGATTTCCAGTACCACTGGCTTATATCCCAACAGATTATACTTAACAGAAAATGAAATGGTAGAAGAATAAATATTATAGACGCCAAATTCATCCGTTACCGTCGACTGGCTCTGCCCCAAAACAGTGACCGTAACCTTCGCCAGCGGTTTTTTGAAGTCATCCGTTACCGTACCTGTCACCTTAATCAGGGGTTGCGCATTTGCATACGTAAAGCCTGACAGCAGGATAAACAACAACAGTCGGTATGTAGACATGATCAACCTATAAAGTCATCGTACCTGAATCTAATTGTTTCATTGCAGCAATCATATCCAGAGGAGAATCGGCAGCAAATATGGCATTTCCTGCTACCAGCACATTGGCCCCTGCCTGTACCAGTTCAGCGATATTCAGGAGACTTACCCCTCCATCTACCTCAATCAGCAAGTCTGGATTGAGTTGATTCGCCATTGACCTAAGTTCCGCTATCTTTTTAAGGCTATTGGGGATGAACTGTTGACCGCCAAAGCCCGGATTCACCGACATGATCAGCACCATGTCCAAATCCTCCAGGATGTCCTTTAATAGGGCGACCGGCGTATGCGGGTTCAATGCCACGCAGGCTTTACAGCCCGCTGCATGAATCAATTGTACTGTCCTGTGCAGGTGTGTACAAGCTTCGTAATGAACTGTAATTACCGAAGCTCCGGCTTCCGCAAAACGATCAATATAGGCATCGGGATTTACAATCATCAAATGCACATCAAGTGGCTTGGTCGCATATTTTTTGATTGCAGCCATCACCGGAAAACCAAATGAAATATTGGGCACAAATACACCATCCATCACATCTACATGAAACCAGTCTGCAGCACTGGAATTGATCAGTTCAATATCACGCTGAAGGTTGGCAAAATCGGCAGAAAGTACGGAGGGTGCTATAAGGTGCTTCATATATTGGCTGTTATCGACAGATCGCATCTTCACAGATGAAATGCAACGCGAAGTAAATATAAGTAATTACCCCCCTTATCACCAAAAAAGCCCCACATATTGCGGGGCTTTCGGATTATTTTGATGCAATATCTACACTAAGGCAGATCCGCATTCGATATGTTGCTTACTGAGCAGGAGCTGCTTCCGGTTTCGGTGGACGAGGCAACAAAGCTTTTCTTGAAAGTTTCATCTTACCTTGTTTATCTACATCCAGCAATTTCACCTCTACTTTATCACCTTCTTTAAACACACCGTCCATCGTTTCTAAACGTGTCCAGTCGATCTCAGAAATGTGCAGCAGACCATCTTTACCTGGCATGATCTCTACAAATGCACCAAATGGCATGATAGATTTCACTTTACCCTGGTAAGTAGCACCGATCTCTGGCTTAGCAGCAATGGCATTGATACGGCTTACCGCAGCGTCAATTGCAGCTTTGTTATCTGCGAAGATCTCAACGATACCTTTGTTGCCCACCTCTTCAATAGAGATAGAAGCACCAGTTTCACGTTGCATCTCCTGGATGATTTTACCGCCTGGCCCGATTACCGCACCGATAAATTCTTTGTCAATGCTCAACGAAACGATACGTGGCGCATGGTCTTTGTAATCCTCACGAGGTGCAGAAATGGTTTTCTTCATCTCATTAAGGATGTGCAAACGAGCCTCTTTAGCCTGGTTCAAAGCGTTAGTCAACACTTCCCATTTCAAACCATTGATTTTCAAGTCCATCTGACAAGCAACGATACCTTTTTCAGTACCAGTTACTTTAAAGTCCATATCACCTAAATGATCTTCATCACCCAAGATATCTGAAAGGATCGCATATTTACCAGTTTTCTCATCAGTGATCAATCCCATAGCAATACCCGATACCGGAGCTTTGATTTTGATACCAGCATCCATCAATGCAAGTGTACCTGCACAAACAGTAGCCATTGAAGAAGAACCGTTAGATTCTAAAATATCAGAAACGATACGGATCGTGTATGGATTTTCTTCCAATCCTGGCAAAACTTTCTTCAATGAACGCATAGCCAGGTTACCGTGACCGATTTCACGACGACCAGCACCTCTGTTCGGACGAACCTCACCAGTAGAGAAACCAGGGAAGTTGTAATGCAACAGGAATTTGTTGTATCCATTGATGAAAGCACCGTCAATCATTTGCTCATCGTCTTTAGAACCTAAAGTAACGGTAGTCAAAGATTGGGTTTCACCACGTGTAAATACAGCCGAACCGTGAGCAGCAGGCAAATAACCTACTTCAGACCAGATCGGACGTACGGTACGTACATCACGTCCGTCTAAACGGATTCCTTCGTCCAATACCAGGTTACGGATGGCATCATACTGTACATCGTGGAAATATTTTTTAGAAAGGAAACCAGTTACATCATCAATGTCTTCGCCCAAAGTAGCGATGAAATCCATCAATACTGCACCGAAAGCATCGCCACGCTCACCTTTGCTGGTGTTGCTTTTTGCGATTGCATATACTTTATCGTAAGTAGCAGCGTAAACCTGCGCTTTCAACTCAGGGTTGCTGTCTTCGTGAGAATAAGTACGTTTTACAGTTTTACCTACCAGTTCAGTCAATTCTTTCTGAGCCTGAACCTGTACAACGATGGCTTTGTGTGCAAATTCGATCGCCTCTACCATTTCTGATTCAGAGATCTCATCACATTCACCTTCTACCATCACGATGTCGTTTTCAGTACCTGCTACCAAAAACTCCATATCGGCACGCTCCAAATCACTTACGTAAGGATTGATGACAAATTTACCATCGATCCTGGCAACACGTACTTCAGAGATCGGTCCGTTAAAAGGGATATCCGAAACTGCGATTGCAGCAGAAGCGGCCAAACCTGCTAAACAGTCAGGCATTATATTTTTATCGGAAGAGATCAGGGAAATCATCACCTGTGTATCAGAGTGATAATCTTCCGGGAACATCGGACGCAAAGCCCTGTCTACCAAACGGGAGATCAAAACCTCATAATCTGACAACCTGGCCTCACGACGAAGGAAACCACCAGGAATACGGCCTGCGGCAGCATATTTCTCCTGATAATCTACAGATAAAGGTAAGAAATCGACACCCGCCTTTGCACCTACCGTAGAAACTACAGTGGCCAATAACATGGTATCGCCCATTTTTACTACTACAGAACCATCAGCCTGTTTAGCCAATTTACCTGTTTCGATTTCGATTGTTCTTCCATCGCCCAAGTCGAACGATTTTTTTATTACATTCATTTAAAAGTTGTTGTGGTGTGTTTTCCTCTTTTCACACACCGGATTTATATATATTGTGTACTGAATTTCAATTTCAAAAACCCTCCGGGTTTTATTGCTGAACTAAAAAAAGCCATTCCCTAAAGAATGGCTTTCCTTGATATTATTACGATTATTTGCTGTCTCTTGAGCCCAAAGGTTTGATGATGTCCCTTAGTCCTAAGTTTTTGATGATAGCACGATAACGCTCGATATCTTTTTTGTATAGGTACGCCAAAATACCGCGACGTTTACCTACCAATTTTTGTAGTGACAACTGAGTAGAGAAATCTTTACGATTTTTCTTCAAATGCTCTGTTAAGTGTGCAATGCGGTAAGTGAATAACGCTACCTGACCTTCTGCAGAACCCGTGTTTGTTTCTACTTCGCCGTGTTTTTGAAAAATCTCGGCTTTCTTTTCTTTACTTAAATACATTCTTGAATGATACTAAAGTGTGTATAAATTAATTAATTGCTGCAAAGATAGTTTAAGTTTTAAATATTAGCAAGTATTGCGCATTTCATCCGGATAATCTTTTATTGGATTGTAAAGCTTATTTTTGTCGTCCAATTAGCTCAGCATGGAAAAGACGCAATACAGCATATTTGAGAGTGAACTGAGGGTACGCCCCGACGATATCGACATGTTCAATCACGTACACAACAGCAAGTATTTTGATTATGTACTGGCCGCAAGATACGACCAAATGGCAGAATTCTACAAAATGCCTATGGAATCTTTTCTGGAAAGCGGATTTGGCTGGGTAGTACGCACAGCGATGGTCGATTTCAAACGCCCATTGGTACTGGGTGACGTGATCATTGTGAGCACCGGCATCCTCACCATAAATGAAAAAGGCTGCCGCGTACAGTTTGAAATCAAAAACAAGCGAACAGGAAAAGTGGCTTCAGATGGCTGGTTCGATTATGTGATGATCGACACCCGCAGCGGAAAAGGCTGTAAAGTGACCGAAGAAATGATCCAGGCCTACTCTATATAACCAAAAGTAAACTCATTTAATCCAGGGTTATACTAAGCCTATAACTTCCATATTGGTAACAGGGAGCCAACAGGGACATAACAGGGGGATAACAGGGGCATTTAGCCTAAGTAAGGCCTGTTAACTTCGAATTAAATACTACCTGCCTATTTTTTACGGCTATTTACTTTAGATACTGATCTATGTCAACACATACACCAACAACCGGAAACATCACAAAGCTCATTGCGCTGATCCGACAGTCGATTAAAGGCGAAGAAATGGACTTCACAGAAGGGAGCATCCGTAAAGCAGTCGTGCTGCTGGCCATCCCTATGATGCTGGAAATGGCCATGGAATCCGTTTTTGCCCTGGTAGACCTTTATTTCGTAGGGCACCTGCACAACAGCAGTCATGCCATACAAACTGTCGGTCTCACAGAATCGGTACTCACGATTATTTATTCCCTGGCCATCGGCATGAGCATGGCCGCAACAGCAGTTGTTGCCCGCAGGGTTGGCGAAAAAGATCCTGTAGCCGCTGCAAAAGCCGGTATGCAGGCCATATTATTGGCTGTAGCCGTCAACCTCAGCATCAGCATTGCAGGTCTGATCTATGCCACCGACATCCTACTCCTCATGGGGGCATCTGCAGAAACAGCAAGTCAGGGCACTCCCTTTATACGCATCATGATGGGCAGCAGCACGATCATCGTTCTCCTGTTCCTGATCAATGGAATATTCCGGGGTGCCGGAAACGCAGCCATTGCAATGAAGAGCCTCTGGATCGCCAATATTGCCAACATCATCCTCTGCCCGCTTTTGATCAATGGGCTGGGACCTGTACCTGCATATGGACTGACCGGAGCAGCTATAGCAACCTGCATAGGTCGTGGACTGGGCGTTTGTTATCAAATCTATCACTTAGCCAACGGAAAAGGTATACTTAAAATCAAACTGAGCTATTTTAGTCCACAAATCGAACAAATCAAAGCACTATTGAAAATTGCTACTCCAGGGATCTTTCAATTTGTAATTGCCTCCTGCAGTTGGATCTTCCTGGCGCAACTCGTGGCCAGTACGGGCAGCGACCATGGTTCTGCCGGTTACCAGACCGCTTTGAGGCTGATGATGTTTTTTATGTTGCCGGCCTGGGGCATGAGCAATGCTGCCGCCACATTGGTGGGACAAAATCTGGGTGCAAAAAAGCTCGACCGTGCAGAACAATCGGTGATGAAAACCATGAAATATGTAGTGATCTATATGGCTACGGTCATGCTCATTACTTTCTCCCTCTCCCATTATTTTATCTCCTTCTTTACTAACGATGTAATGATCAGAACAGTCGCGCAGCAGGCCCTGCACATCATGAGCATTGGCTACATCCTGTATGGCCTGGGTATGGTATTGATGAGTACATTTAATGGCGCCGGCGATACCTGGACCCCAACCTGGGTCAATTTCTTTGGCTTTTGGATGTTCCAGATCCCCCTGGCTTATTTCCTGGCAAAGTATATGGAAATGGGTCCCATAGGAGTCTTTATTGCCATCCCCACAGCAGAAACAGGCATAGCTATCACTGGCTATATCCTCTTCAGAAGAGGTAAATGGAAAAGCATCAAGGTTTAAGATGCCTGAGTTCCAACAGCTCCTTTTTCTGAAAGCTCCGGAATGAATTTCATTCCCGGTGTCAGCCAATGCAACAGAAATACACGGGAAAAGCGATAGTTGATCGGGGCGAATAAAAATACGCCAACCACTATGATCGCTACATAAACCCATAGGTTTTCATAAGTAAGCGCTACACCCAATACATAGGCCGCCACACTGATCGAGATCATTTCTGCCACATTCATCGCATAGCTAATGAACATCGCGACATAGAAGAATCCCGGCTCTCTTTCAAAGCGCAGGTTGCAATGTGAACAATATTCATTTGTCACCTGACCTTTGAAGGAATAGGTACTTCCAGAGAAGATGGGGCCTTTGCGACATCTCGGACATTTGCACTCGACTATGGCCTGAAATTTAGATATTGCTTTCATAATGGAACAAAGTTAGGACATACATTTTTGTCAATTTATGATCCAGGTCACAATTGGACATTTACAGCTGCTTTAGCTACATCTAAACTTTGATGAGCTTTCCCCTGACCAGCTTTAATTCTGCCTGTGCGGCCAGCTTTTTTATGGTACGGATCACTGTCTCTACCCGGAGGCCTGCCATATCGGCCAGTTGTTGTCTCGTGACCTTCAGTTCTGCGTCTTTATCAAGGTCTTTGAAAAGATAATTGAGTAAGGTACGGATCCGGTGTTCAGCCTGTTCGTTGGCCAGTTCTTCCAGCATCATCGACTTATAGAACAGCCTTTCACTGAGGTTCTGGATGAGTTTCCTGCTAAAGACAGTATTTTCGTCCAGAAATTTGAAGAAAGTATCCCGGTACACGGGAATGATCTCGCAGTCCTGCATCGCTATGGTATAGGCCAGGTAAGGTTTGTTCAGGATCAATGCCGGTTCACCGAAATAGTCATTTGCCTTAAAGATACCCTGGATAAATTCCTGTCCCTCCGCGTTGACCGTCACCATTTTTACTTTTCCGGATTTGATAAAATAAACCGCACGGGGAGCAGCATCCGGGGGATAGATCACCTCTCCCTTCGCATAATCATGAACCTTAAAACCATTGGCTAATAAATAATTGACTGTCATTATTTAAAGTATGTCCTTTACGCGGGATTTTTAAGTAGTTTTGAAAAAATCAAATATAACGAAATTACAAGTGTATGAAACAAACCTTTACCAAATCCATGTTCACAATGGCATTGATGCCATTGCTATTTTCAGCTGGTGCTGTACTGGCCCAGGAAACGAGTCCGGCTGAACCGGAATACAAAAATCAGGTAAAATGGAACGTACCCGCAGCATTTTTGAAGAATTTCACGTTTCAGTATGAGCGTGCGATAGCTAAAAAAATATCCGTTGGTGTTCATGTACGTTTTGCATCTAAGTCTAAACTGCCTTTTCAGGGGACCATCGAGAGCCTGATTGACGACAAAGAGGCTTACGACCGGATTAAAGATTTCAAGACAGGCAATTTCTCTATTTCTCCTGAAGTGCGGTTTTACCTGGGTGAACAGGTATTTAAGGGCTTTTACCTGGCGCCTTTTGGAAGTTACAGCAGTTACAATGCCTCCGGTCCCTTTCGTTTCCAAAGCTCACAGGGTACGCTTGACATGCCATTGGAGGGAAACATTAAAACCATTTCCGGCGGATTGTATATCGGTTCGCAGTTTAATGTCAGCAAACGAGTGGGTTTAGATCTGTTCATAGGCCCAAATTTTGGTGCATTATCCGGAACCATCTCAGGGAAGAAAACATTGAATACGGACGAGCAGAATGGCTTGAGAAGTGGTCTTAACGACCTGGAAGAAATTCCGATGGTCAAAAGCAAATACACCGTTGATGGAAATGGGGCTTCGGTTGACCTCGACGGCAATTGGCCTGGTCTTCGGGCGGGCTTGAGTGTGGCCTTTAGGTTTTAAAGGCCACACGATGGTGTCTTAACCGATCGTTTCTGTGACCAGCTTGGTATAAAAGTCACTCAGTTTCATATCCATAGCAGCTACTTGCTGGGGTATGAAACTGGTTGCAGTCTGACCAGGTATGGTATTGATCTCAATGAAATAGAATGCCCCCTCGTCGCCGGTCAGGATAAAATCTATGCGCACTACCCCGCGGCAGTTCAGTTTAATATAAACCTGCTTCGCAATTTCTGCTACACGCAGACGGGTTTCTTCCCTGATGGGAGCCGGTGTCGTTTCCGTGGCCACGCCAGGGGTATACTTGGCTTCAAAATCAAAAAACTCCTTTGCTGTTTCCACCTCTGTGGCAGGCAGCACCCTGATTTCTCCATCCAGCTTCACCACCCCTACTGTAAATTCCCTGCCGGAAATGAACTCTTCAATGAGGATTTGGCTATCTTCCTGAAATGCGCGTTCCACTGCTGCTTCCAGATCAGCAGCTTCATTGACCTTAGTCATGCCAATACTGCTTCCACCATTATTTGGCTTCACAAAATATGGGGTCTTTAGTTCTGTTTTCAGTAAGCCCAGATCGTAAGCGGCGTCTTTAAAAATCTGCGCAGATTTGGCGACGTGCAATTCAGGGATGTCCTGCACGATGGCCTTGGTGTACCCTTTGTTCATCGTGATGGCCGAAGTGAGCGCGTCACAAGTGGTATAAGGCAAGCCCAACATGTCGAAATAGCCTTGCAATTTGCCATCCTCGCCGGGAGAACCATGAATGGCGATAAACACACCATCAAATTTGATTTTCCGGCCTGCAATGTTCAGGGAGAAATCGTTTCTGTCTACCTCAATCTTTACCGAGTCTGCCGGTTCATAAAACCAGCCCTGTTTGCTCAGCATGATCTTGTACACTTCAAATTTTTCCGGGTCGAGGTTCTGTGCTATGGTTGCGGCACTTTTCACTGAAACCACCCATTCACCTGTGGTTCCGCCAGTTAGTAAAGCGATTGTTTTTTTCATGCTATTGTTTGTTCATTGGGATACAGCAGGCAAATATAATTGAGTTGATGAATGATGTGATTTTAATTCCAATAAAATATTTTTTTAGCCTAAATTTGAACGATATCCTTATCAGTACATAAAAAGGGACAAGCAAAACGCAACAGCACAACAGCATGGGCAAATTCATCGCATATTTAAAAACCAAATCTTTCAGAAACAACTTATTAGCAGCGGTCAGCACCGTTGCCATCCTGTTGTTCATCGCATTCTTCAGCTTGCGGTATTACACCAAGCATGGTCAGGGACTGAATGTACCTGCCCTGAAAGGGCTATCCTTTACGCAGGCGGTAGGTAAGCTTGAAGAGCTGGGACTGCGGTTTGAAGTGGATTCCGTGTACGTGATGGACAGCCCTCCCGGAGTGGTACTGGATCAGGATCCCAATCCGAATACCTTTGTAAAGGACAACCGTACCATTTACCTGACGGTAAGTATGAACACTGCACCAAATGTAAAATTCCCCGACATCGAATTTAAGACTTTGTTACAGGCAAGGGCAATCATTGAAAATTTTGGTCTGAAACTTGGGGATACCAGCTACAAAGCGGATCCTGCGAGAGATGTGGTATTGGAAGCTTCTTACGGTGGTAATCCGCTCAGCGTTGGACAGGTCATTCCTAAAGGTTCCAGAATAGATTTTGTACTGGGCGACGGAAAAGGCAACGAAGAAGTGGACATTCCGGAATTGGTGGGACTGACCAAGGATGAAGCATTGTTCTCACTGAGAGGTGCGGTGCTGAACCTGGGAATGATCAGTTATGAAGGCGAGATCACCGATACGGCAAATGCAGTGATCGTGAGACAAGAGCCTTTCCGCACGGATTCCCTGAGCAAGGTGAAAAAAGGGACACCAGTGAACATAACCCTTTCCAACAAAAAATAAGATACGATCATTCAGTTATATGTCAAACGAAACAAATCAGAAAAAATCAGGCATGAAGTCAAAGGTAATATTGGGCGTCTTATTCCTCATTGTGGTAATTGGAGCTTATTTCGGATTCCAGTTCTACACCACCTATTTTGCAGCCAATGTGAGTGGAAAAGAAAAATATCTTTATGTCAGGACCGGATATAGCGCAGATGATGTCTATAAAGAGATCCGTATGAAAAATGCATTGAACGATATGTCCTCTTTTACAAAGGCGGCCGGAAAAATGGGTCTTGCCCGTTCACTAAAACCAGGGCGTTATAAACTTTCCAAAGAGATGAACAACCGAAGCCTGATCAATATGCTAAAAGCAGGCAACCAGGATCCTGTAAAACTTAAATTCCAGAACATCAGGAAAAAAGAAAATTTCGCAGGCTACCTGGCCAAAAACCTGGAGTCTGATTCCCTCACTTTCATTAAGCTACTGGATTCTGCGGGACTGATCGAAAAGTACGGCTTCAACCAGGAAAACATTTACACGATGTTCATTCCAAATACTTATGAAATGTACTGGAACATCACTCCTTTAGAATTTTTCAACAGGATGCAAAAGGAGTATGACGGATTCTGGACCCCTGCACGCAAACAAAAAGCAGCAGCCCTCAACCTGACACCAGTGCAGGTGTCTGTTTTGGCATCTATAGTAGATGCGGAGGCTTTGTACGACAAAGAAATGCCGATCATTGCGGGTCTGTACCTCAACAGGCTGAATAAAGGAATTTTACTGCAGGCAGACCCTACGGTGATCTATGCCAACAACGACTTTACCGTAAAACGAGTTACCGGCCCCCTGCTTAGGGTAGATTCCAGGTACAACACCTATAAATACGCAGGTTTGCCTCCCGGTCCCATCATGATGCCTAGCATCAATGCAATTGATGCGGTACTGAACAAGGACAATAACAATTACATTTATATGTGTGCAAAGGAGGATTTTTCAGGCTATCACAATTTTGCGGTGACCCAGGCAGAGCATGAAGTCAACGCCAGAAAATACAGAGAGGCACTCAATAAACGCAACATCTTTAAATAATATGTATACCAGCAGCTGCAAAATAAGGGTGAGGTATGGAGAGACGGACCAGATGGGTTACGTTTATTATGGCAATTACGCAGAATACTACGAAGTGGCCCGTGTAGAGATGCTGAGGAGCCTGGGCATGGATTATGCAGCGATGGAGCGCAGCGGGGTCATGATGCCCGTACTGGAACTCAACTGCAAATACATCAAGCCGGCTTTGTACGACCAGGAACTGACCATCAAAACCACGATTGAAGAACTTCCCGGGGTACGCATCCATTTCAAGTATGAAGTGTTCAATCCGGCTGAAGAACTGATCAATATCGGGAAGACCACATTGGTATTTGTTGACATGGAGAAGAACCGGCCTTGCCAGCCACCGGCGGATTTTATGGGTAAATTAAGTGTATTTTTCGACTAAAAAGAACAGATGGAGTGGGTACATAAGCAGCTTTTACGGATCAGAATCTATGCGATGTTCATCGACTGGACGAAGGTCTGCATATTGCCTGGGTTTAGCCCCCTGCCCCTATACACTGTCGCTTCTTTTTTCTTTAAAGAGATTGGCAAAGATTCTTTGGTCAACAAAGCATCTTCGCTAGCATACAACTTCATGCTGGCCATTTTTCCCGCCATCATCTTTTTATTTACGCTGATCCCTTTTATTCCTAAAAGGATCGGTTTTCAGGATAAACTGCTCCAGCTGATCACCCTGGTGCTACCGGCCGATGCCTATCAGGCTTTCAGCGACACGCTGGATGAGATCGTCCACAAACAAAACCGTGGTTTGCTTTCCGTGGGTTTCTTTTTATCGCTCTTTTTTGCCACAAACGGTATCCACAGCCTGATGATGGCCTTCAACAAGTCATCGCTGATCATAGAGACCCGCAGCTGGTTTAAGCAGCGCATGATGGCCATTTTGCTGACCTTGGTGATTGCCTTATCGGTAATTGTTTGTATCACCGCCATGTTCGTAGGTGAACTCGCTTTGGGTTATATAGATAGTGAACTTAAAGTAAAAGATGGCCTGATGTCATTTGCCATTGACCTTACGAGGTGGGCATTGCTGGGCATTCTCTATTTTGTAACGATTTCCATCCTCTACAAGTATGGGCCTGCACATGCCAAAAAATGGAGGTTCCTGAGTGCGGGTTCCTGGCTGGCTACCATCCTGGCCTTCCTCACCATCTGGGGCTTTTCTTTTTACATCAACAACTTCAGTGCCTACAACAAAATATACGGTTCTATAGGAACATTGATCGTGATTATGATCTGGTTGTACCTCAATTCGCTGATACTTCTGATCGGATTTGAGTTGAACGCCAGCGTAGATCTTTCGAAACGCAGTGTAAAAATCATCAAGCCGAACTTCAACATGTTCAAAAAAAGGGCTTCAGAGCCTGATGAAGCCGAGAGATAACATTTTTTTCCAACTCATTTTTAAGCGGTTATAAAGTTTTCATGAATTAATTGGTATCATTATTTGCAGAACCAAGCTGTATTTGTACTTTTGCGGCGGAGAGTTGGCAGAGTGGTCGATTGCGGCAGTCTTGAAAACTGTTGAGTGTAATAGCTCCGGGGGTTCGAATCCCTCACTCTCCGCAAAAGTGCAAAAGCGCGTGTTTTTAGAACATGCGCTTTTATTTTTATATGGCATAATTCATACTTCAGAATTTTATCGACCATGTCATTGGCCATCTGTTCACGAAGGTTATTTGGCGATATATCATTTGACTCTACTGACTTGTTGACTATCGGTATGATATGGGTTTTCCTTAACAGTCGACATGAAGATATTTTTATGTTAAACACTTTTTTTGCTTAATTTCAAATAGCAAACCATTTAACTATAAAAACTATGAAAGCAATTAATCCCTGGATTAACTTCAATGGAAATGCTGAAGCAGCATTCAATTTTTACAAATCAGTTTTTGGCGGAGAATTCACAAAAGTTGTTCGTTTCAAGGACCTGGCAAACGATGAATTTCCAGTCTCAGAAAATGAAGCAGATAAAATCATGTACATATCCCTTCCCATCGGGAAAAACAATGTATTGATCGCCAATGATGTTCCCGAAATCATGGGGCCAACAAACGAAAATGAGAACAGGTCAAAAATAGCTGTGAGTGCAGATAGTCGTGAAGAAGCGGATAAGGTGTTTCATGGACTTTCGGCAGGAGGAGCTATTGAAGGTGCCATTGGCGACACGCCCTGGGGTTCATATGCCGGAATGTTTAGGGACAAGTATGGCATTGAATGGATCGTGGAATTCGACCCAAATGACAATGGCTAGATTTTATCGCCAACCTGTATAGCTGGAGCAGGACAAGACAAGTTAACTTATAATTAACGCCCATAACGCGGCTATTCTGCGGATATTCTGCGGACATTGTGCGGACTAAGCCGATCAGCAGCCGGAAAACAACCAATAATACAGCGACAAATTATTAACGAATTATAAAACACTGCCGCTTCACCTTCAAGACAGCCAGCAAATCCTGTACCTTGGCATAGTACAACACCAGCACCACCCGCTCCCGCTCAGATAGCCGCTCTGGTTCCATGGACTGGGCATAGTGCAGGAACTGGCTCAGCAGGAAATGCGCTTCATGCACAGCTCCGGCTTCGGTGTTATGATGCTGCGCTTTCACGGGCCAATGATTTCTGGTAAGGCCTGATCAGGCGGTTCAGGTTAAACTCCTCCGTCCAGTACTCTTCCCCGCTCCCGTAGGCATAGGCTTTGAAATGGGCGATGCCACCTTTAGTGACCAACAATTGCTCCGCTTCCAGCCTGTTCCCCTGCCGCTGCAGCGCATCCAGTTCCTCAGCATCCAGAGTGATGAAGGACTGATCCTGATGTGCCGGCATCAGGTCATGCTCCAGGATCTGCTGATCAGGGATATGGAAATAACCCAAAGGCGCATCCCAATAGCTCAGGCAGTGGAAGTCCTGCCCTGCGTAAAACTCCTCGATGGTATATAAGCGGTAGCTGACCAGTTCCAGCCATTCGGGGCTGAGCTGTATGATCGCATAATTGATCGGGTCATACTCAGCTCTTGTATTGGCCTTTATGAGCAGGTAAGGTTTAGGTTGTTTAGCTCTTTTCATATTTTTTTCTCTTTTTGATACGCTTCCCAGCTGTTGAGGGCAAACAGGTACCTGCCCACCTTCATACTGGAAATGCCCAGTTGAGCGCCAATCTGCGTGTGTGTCATTGTTTTTAGATCGTGTAAGTGTTTAATTTCAAAGGCCATCTCATAAATCCGGGGTTTCAGCGGTTTGGGCGGAGGCAATGCAGAAGTATCCGCTTTACGCTGTCTTAAACTGCCGTTTTTGGGAAGGTCTTTCGTGTAATAAAAGGCCGTAGAAAGTTTGACCCCCAGTTGCTTTGCTATTTCCGTCATGCCCATCGTCTTCTGCCGTTAAAGCCGGATCACCTCAGACCGCATACTTTCCTTTTTGGGCTTTGTAGTCCTGACTATGGGGTTCTTGGTCCTAGTAATGAGTTTCTTGGGTCTCGCAACGGGATTCTTAGGCCTGCCAGCCCTTCGCTTCAATTTTGGAGCTTCATTTGGCAGCTCCATTGCAAGGCTGATCTCGGCCAGGCTTCTATAGCTGCTGGACTGAAGCCGGCGCTGTGCTTTGGTGATCTTGCGCCGAACAGTCCGCAACCTGTCTTCATCAAAATAGCTACGCAAATGTGCTGTTGCCTTTCTTAGACGCGTCTTTATAGTGCCCAGAGGTATCGCCAGCTGCGCTGCCGCTTCCAGATGGGTATATCCCTGGAAATATACCAGTTCCAATACCTCCCGCTGCTTTTCTTCCAGCTTTGCTACGATTTCCCTCAGGCCGATGGCGTCGATATTCAAGCCCCTGGATTTAAACTGTTCCAGGCATTCCGGATGATCCCCAAGACACATTGATCTGCTGAAAACCCTGTAAGCTTGGGACCTGTAGGTATCTATTGCCGTGTTGCGCGCGATGTTCAGCAGCCAGGTATACACCCTGCCCTTGCCCGGATCATAGTTCCTGCCCTCCGACCATACCTTCAGCCATACCAGTTGCAGGGTATCTTCGGCTATGGCCCTGTCTTTGATCACCTGAAGAACCACATTCAGCAATGCCCTGCTGTACATCTGGTACAGGATGCCCAGCCCTTTGGATGCTCCGGTCTTCAATACGGCTACGAGTTCTTCTTCTGAAAGTATGGTGTGCATAGCAGAGGTCTTTTTATATGGTTTGGGCATGGCGATGCCATTACGCGTGGTCGATTTGTTTTTTAATGGTTATAGAAAGAAAATGGGTTCAGCTTTTAGGCTGGATGATGAGGGATGGCTTAGATTGGATTTTTAGGCTTCTTGGCAAAGAGGGATGCCTGGCGGCTGAGGCCGAAGGGAGGGTTAAGGAATTGAACGGTTAATTGCTTCATCTCATCAAACATTAGTGTTTAAATAAGCCTATGAAAAGAGTACCAAGCAAAATGACGTGAAGCTCAATTCATCGTACTGGAGGTACTGGTATACCGGGACACGACAAAAAGAGCCCACGCCATTTAGCGTGAGCATCTTCACCGTCGCCTTGTGTCCTTTCGAATTACCAGTTTTCCAGTACAAGACTCTAGTGTAATGCTTCTAACATTTTCAGAAGAATTACAAAAATAACATTACCTATATAATTTTTGTTGTTTCATAATGCTAAGATACTAAAATCAAGTGGTACACCCAACTATACCAAATCTTTTTTCTACAAAACTGATCTTTCACTATGAATACAGGTGATTTAGAATCATTGAGGGATCAGTTAGGAAAACGTATAAAATACTTGCGTGAAAACAAAGGTTTCGGTGTGAGGCAATTTGCGTTAATAGCTGAAATAGAGCATCCCCAACTTATCAATATTGAAAAAGGGAGAGTTGATTTTAAAACTTGCAACAATTTATAAAATTGCAAAAGCATTGGAAATGGAAATAAAAGATCTATTTGATTTTATACCGAACCAAGAAAAATAATTATTTCCACCACTCATAAATAGACGGCGTATCAATCTGTCTCCTACCCCTTATTGAAATCTCTAAGATTATGCGTTGTTTAACGCAAAAATAAAGGAGACTTTTCGCTACTACTTCTAAAATCTGCGAATTGTTGTTTCTACGATAAAACATAAGCCATTTACAGTAAAAGACTTACATTATACTCCGTAAGAAACATTGATAAATATTCAAAATAAGCCATTTTGAATTTGCAAAATCGGATCGTATTCGTACTTTTGCGGCGGAGAGTTGGCAGAGTGGTCGATTGCGGCAGTCTTGAAAACTGTTGAGTGTAATAGCTCCGGGGGTTCGAATCCCTCACTCTCCGCCAAAATGGTGTCAAAAACAAAAAAGCCTGCAAATCGTATGATAGCAGGCTTTTTTGTTTTTGAAATACATCAAAAAGCATATGTTTTCTCACATGATAGGTAAGTTACTCGGAGAGTTAACAGCAAAAGGTGAGTTAATGGTTACATAAGTCTATATAGCTGCAAACCAACAATTTCAATCGTTGAACATTTTAATTTGATTAGCCTGCAATGCTAAATTTGTTTCACCCTTTAATGTTAAATCATTATGAAAACCAATTTCAGCTTGCGCTTTTTTCTAAAAAAAACCTAAAAATCATCAGGGAGGCCCATTGCCTAATATAAAATTCTACCTTAAGTTACTTTAAGTTAATATGCCCTGTAATTAATACAAAGTTAGTCATACAACTACAGATTTTTAGCTTATAGTTTAATTCTGATAAGCCAAGTTTTTTTTTTGATGAGGCATTAAGTACATCTGTTCGCTTGTGGGTTGCTAAATCAACCCTAATGCTAATTGCTTAGTTGGTAATTAAAAGTAACGGCATTTGCTTTGCAAGATAGGGTTGTATAAAAGCACCTGACTAGTCTTTACTGCCCAATGACAGCAAAGCCTAAGTTGTAAAAACTTAGTTTAGATCCTACCCGAAAGAGCCCGTAACCTGCAGTTTATTTACTCCCATAACACCTACTTATTTCGACTTTACTCCACGTAAGTTAACGCCCAAATTTCACAAAATACTTAAACACCAATTATGAATTTAAATCTTTCCTTTTTAAGGAATAGCACTGCTGCGCATCAAAGCCGGGGCTATTCTAAGGTACATGCTACCTTCCTATTATTACTAACCGCTCTTGTAGTTTTTATTGCGGGTTGCCAGAAAGACGATTTTGGTGGTGAAATTTTCGGCAATTGCCCAGTAGTAACTACCGATCCTATTAACGGCGCCATAGATGTGCCAGTAAACAAGGTTATCGGATTAACTTTTAATACCGATATGAAGGGTTCTACCGTGAACGCAACAACTGTTTTGTTAAAGCAAGGCAGTACTGCAATAGCAGGTATAGTTGGACCCGCAGCAAATGGGAAATTGTTTAGTTTTGACCCGACAGCAGACCTCCTACCCTTTACCACCTATACCGGAACGGTTACTACGGGTGCGAAAGACACTTTGGGAACAGCAATGGCGGCAGATTATGTATGGACTTTTACTACTATACCTCGTATTACTATAGTAGCTAACCCTGTTTTAGGCGGAACAACAACTGGTGCGGGCGATTTTACCCAAGGTTCATCAGTTACCGTAACTGCTATACCAAATGCAGGTTACACATTTACCAATTGGACTAAGGTAGGTGCGCCAACCGTAGCACTTTCATCTAACCCAAGTTACCAGTTTAACATGGCAGGTAATATTGATCTGGTAGCTAACTTTAGCCAGGTTGCAACGTTTACAGTTCTTGTTACACCAAATCCTTTGGCAGGTGGAATAACAACTGGATCAGGCACATACGCTTCAGGAACTTCTGCGACAATCAGGGCCATAGCTAACAGTGGTTTTACTTTTATTGGCTGGAGCGGAGATGCTACGGGATCTACCAATCCATTAACCTTAACTGTAAATTCAAATAAGAACGTTATTGCAAACTTTACCGCTGGTGGTCCGATTGTTGGTGCAGCTAATGGTCCAATCCTTCCAAGTCTAGGTGGTGCTGCTAATTTCTCTATATTGACAAAAGCTGGTATATCTACTACGGGGATCACGCTGATAAATGGTGACATTGGTGTAAGTCCATCTGCGGCAACTTCAATTACGGGCTTCGGCTTAATTATGGACGCAAGTGGACAGTTTTCACGCTCGCCTATTGTAACGGGCAGAATTTATGCCTCTGATTATGCCGCACCAACACCAGCTAATCTAACTACTTCGGTATCCAATATGGAAACTGCTTATACCACCGCAAATGGTTTAGTTACACCAGCTCCGGTACTTGAAAGAGGTGCAGGAAATATCTCTGGTTTAAACTTGGCACCTGGTTTATACAAGTGGAGCACGAGCGTATTGATAGATCCTAACACAACAGTCACCTTAACTGGTGGGGTCAACGATACTTGGGTATTCCAGATTACACAAAATCTTACCGTTAACAACGGAGCGAGAATCATCCTTCAAGGTGGTGCACAGGCCAAAAATATCATGTGGGTAGTTGCTGGTCAGGCGACGTTCGGAACAACTACAAACTTTAGTGGTAATATTTTGAGCAAGACCTTAATCTCTACAAACAACGGTACCATCATTACTGGTAGGCTATTGGCACAAACTGCGGTTACCTTAATCGGAACCATTGTCATACAACCCTAACAAAGCATGCCCGCCAACTGGCGGGCATCTTTCATTATTAATTAGCTAAATATTAATTTAAAAACATTATGATGTTACTTATAAATAAAAATAAAGCAGCATTGATCATCTGCTCGCTACTGATCATTTTGAGCCAAAGTGCTGCTTTTGCTCAATATACACAGCCCAAATGGTGGTTCGGTGTATCAGGTGCGGCAAACCTGAACTTCTATAGTGGCACAACACAGCGTCTAGACAATTCCTTAATCGTGCCCACAGCTTTCCATAAAGGTAATGGCGTACGCCCGTTTGGCTCTATATTGATAGAATATCGCCCTGCCAGCGTATTAGGTTTTATGCTAAACCTGGGATATGATGGCCGAGGTGGCAAGTTTGACGATGTAGTGGCGCCATGCAATTGCCCAGCTACATTAGAAACCAACCTTAGCTACATTACCGTTGAACCTAGCTTACGCTTGGGAATTCCGAAATCGAACCTGTTCTTTTTTGCCGGCCCACGTGTGGCATTCGGATTGCAGAAAGGGTTTGAATATACCCAGCTTAAACAAGAAGATAAAGAGGGAGATTTTAGCGAAATGAACACCACTGTTTTTTCTGGACAGGTTGGAATGGGATATGATTTTCCAATTACTTCGGTAAACAGCAAAATAAGCGCTTCCCTTTCCCCTTTCGTTTCTTACCATCCATACTTTGGTCAGGATGCACGTAATATAGAAAGCTGGTCAGTATCTACCGTTAGAGCAGGTATTGCTTTAAAATTTGGAAGAGCTGTAAAGGTAAAGGAGCAAGCTCCAGTGGCAGCAGTGCCGGCGCGTGATATTACGTTTACGGTACGTGCGCCTAAATCAATTCCTTTAAAACGTTTGGTAAGTGAAACATTGCCACTTCGTAATTCGGTGTTCTTTAATGAGGGTTCTACTTCAATCCCTACTCGTTACGTATTGCTTACAAATAGTCAGGCATCAGCCTTTCAAGAGGTTTCTTTACAAAACGAACAAACTCCAAATATCGATGGCCGTTCCGCCAGACAGTTAAACGTGTATTATAACATCCTTAACATTTTGGGTGATAGAATGAGGGCTAATACTAGTGCTACGATTTCATTAACGGGATCTTCAGCCAATGGACCAGCAGAAGGTAAAGTATTTGCAGAAACGATTAAACAATACCTGGTATCGGTATTCGGAATTGATGCTTCGAGAATGGCTACTGTTGGACGCACTAAACCAGTAATCCCATCAGAACAACCAGGCGGCACAAAGGAATTGGTGCTACTTCGTGAAGGGGATCGCCGTGTAGATATTACCAGCGCATCACCCGAATTGTTGATGGAAGTTGGTGGCGGCATGATGAAGCCAGTGCAGATTTTAGCCACACAGGTTGATCCTCTGGATAGTCATGTGATCTTCAATGTGAATGGTGCTAATACAGTGCTCAAATCTTGGACGCTAGCCCTTACCGACGAAAGTGGAACCATGAAGCGTTACGGGCCATTTACACGTGAGCAGGAAAGTATGACTGGAACTTCAATCTTGGGAAGCAACAAATCAGGCACCTACAAAGTGGTGATGGAAGGTGAATCGAAAAGCGGGTTGCCGATAAGAAAAGAAGCTACAGTGGCATTGGTTCGTCAGGAGGAAACGATAGATAAGGGATACCGTTACAGTATATTGTTCGACTTTGATAAATCAACCTCAATTGCTTCATATGACAAGTTTTTAACCGAAGTGGTTTCACCTTTGATTACTTCAGGTTCTACGGTTATTGTACATGGCCACACTGATGTCATTGGAGAAGAAGAATATAATCAGAAACTTTCAACCAGCAGGGCAACGGCAACGCAAAGGGTCATTCAAAAAGCCTTAACAAATGCGGGCAAAATCAATGTCACTTTTGAAACCTTCGGTTTTGGGGAGGATGTAAACCGTACACCGTTTGAGAATAACTTCCCTGAGGAACGCTTTTACAACAGAACCGTGATCATTGATATCATTCCAGGCAAATAATTAATTATTAAGTAATGATAAATAGGCCAATCGTAAGACTGGCCTATTTTTATGATACTAAAAAAGCGTTTTATGGATATGGGTTCAATTCCCCCACTCTCCGCATCTTTGTTTTAAAACCTGCTACATGCAATCCATGATGGATCACCTGTCTTTGTCTCAGTGACAGTCCCAGTTGTATAGTATTTTTGAAAAATCCTTGTTCGAAAGAGCAACCGGGTCGATAAAAAAGTTGCCAACCCCAACATCTCCCCACATGATATGGTCATCGGAATCCATCTGGAAAAGCAGTGTGTAATCCCTAAACTTAGACTCCTCATCACGAGGATCCCATTGGGTAAAATAAGCATAACCACCAAGCTTATGACCAACTGGAGAAAAGTTGCCAAATATGGCGTCCTCGATCTCTCTTCTCAATTGTGGGTGATCAGCTATGATGTCGTCCATTTTGAAGCCAGCTTCATCACCGCCCTTTACGTCCCCCGTGCCTACGTATTCTGTTTTAAGTTGAAACGCTAAGGAATGAGGCTTGTAGACTGGCGAATAGTCGCCTTTCAGTACTCCGTCTAAAAATCCCATATCTTCCCGGGGATCTCCCAGCTCAGCTTCTTCAAAAAACATCACCTTGAATTCGCTCGGAACATCCTTTTCAAAACTAAGCCCGTAGGTATCATCAGCTGCAATATAAAACTGCAGATAGCCCGAAGAGGGAAAATGCTCCAGGTGTGGAAGCTCGCTGAAGTTGATCTGCGCCAGGGGATAAAGGAAATTACCCTCCCTGTCCTTTGGGTATTCAAAACCTTTCGGGACACATGGATAATGACCAAACTTGCTCTGGCGTAAGGAAAGGTTTTCATCAGGTGTCGCCTTAATGGCTATAGTCTCCCTTTTAGTCGGTTCTATCTGATCCATGTGATCGGCCAGCACTCTGGGCAAAGTTAGTGAGGGGCTAATTGACACCGGTTCCAGCAATACATTTTTTGCAGCTTGTTCAGCACTCTGATTTTCCACTTTATTTCCGAATAGCCGGTTCAAGAATGATTTCATAACCTAAAGATATAGAAAGGAAATATTCCAAAGGAGAAAATTTATGCCTGAAAAAGCAAGCGATAATTTCCTTGAACTGTTTTTCCGTTGTTAATGGGTCGGTACTACCATAATTGCTTAAGGCCAACAGATTTATACAGCGCGATATTTTCGTCTTTGCTTAAAAGCGTGAGGTTATTATTTATAGCTTGCCAGATCAACATTCTGTCAAAAGGATCACGGTGCCAACTTGCATTTAATTTATGATACCCGGCCGACTCAACCGGCAATAGCGGCAACAAACTGAATCCAGTTTCTTCAGAAAGCTTTGGAAGATCCTCAGGAAGAATGTTATTTAAATTCAACTTTCCCAATCTATATTTTAAAGAAATTTCCCAGAAGGTAACGGAACTAACAAAGACCTCATGGGTAGCGTCTTCAAGAATGCCTATCACCTTTTTAGAAAGCTTCTTATGGTCGGTAATGGCCCATAATAAGGTATGGGAATCGAGAAGAAAACTCATCCAATCAAGTCCTCCTCAGACATTTTAAAATCATCTTTAAATACTACTGTCGCCTTTCCTTCTAAAATGCCAAGCTTGCGTGCGGGCTTTTCAATCAGGGATTCCGGCAGAAAATAACCAACGATTTCTTTTTTTCTCCCATAAGTAACTGCAAAACCAATACCTGCTTTTACCTGCTCCAAAACTTCAGCAAAATGAGTTTTAAATTCTCCAACTGTCAGTGTCTTCATTTCCTACGACTACAAATAGTTTGTATATGTAGCTATACAAATATACAAACAACTTAACAAGTTGACAAGTTGATTTAAGTTTTGAGCGATTGATCCTGACAGATTTAATTGTGAGGCGACGGTAGATGATTGACAAGGCAAAAGGGGCGCAGTATTGCTACATTGCCCCTAATGCTAATCATCCCTATTGAGAGCGAAGATATTTATTTTTCAATATTCAGCCAAACCCTAATAAATTTAAGTGAAAAATACCCAATAACGGTGAGGTATTATATAAACCCCGCAGGCTTGCCAGGCAAGACGCTGCGGGGTGGCAACCGCTACGTTACAGTTCCTTATCCTCCAGCAATTTTGCGTCACGGGTATTCTTTTGTACGGCAATAGCCGAAAACATGCTCAGGCAGAATGCCATGGCATAAAAGCCTTTTTCACTTAGTGCAAGATCTGCGTTCCACAGTCCAACCGTTAATAGTACCATTGCTGCGATAGTGGCAAACCAACTCAAGCTGTAGTAAAGATCCGTAACGGCGAGTCCTTCAGCCCTGTCCCTGACGCTTTTTTGTACAGAGATCACGGCAAATAAGCCAAATAATAAAATGGTGAAATAATAGCCTTTTTCGTTCAGTTCCATACCTGCATTCCATAAACCGATGCAATAGCCCACTGCCCCTGTTAATAAGGCAAACCAGGAGGCCCCAATAAATGCAGCAGTCGGTTTAAAGGGATTTCTAAGCGTGTCACTATGTTTTACGATGGTTGAATTTTCTTCTGTTCTTTGTTTTAGCGGTTCCATATTATTTTGTTTTTAGATTAATATGAATGCTAATGTCGGAGGTAAAACAACGCTAAAAAAGCAAGAATTTTAAAATTACTGACGATATAGTTTTGTAATTATCGTAATTTACATCCATTAAATTAACCATATGGATGCAATAAAGGAGTTGATCAACCTACTCAACAGCACAGACAAAAAGCTCTTCAGGCAGTTTCTAGCGCGCAAAAATAAAAGAAGCGATGTGAAAAATCTGCATTTGCTAGATTTGATAGAAACTGACGATATAGATGGCTTAAATAAGCTTTATGAATCCGAGAATAATGATGCATACCATGCTTTGCGCAAAAGACTACAGGATAATTTGCTGCTATTTTTGTCGCAGAAAACCTTTGAAAGCAATCATTCTGAGACCTATGATGCATTGCGCCTGATTGTGGTAGGCCGCTTTTTGTTGGAAAATGATGTGGTCAAGATCGCATTCAAATGTTTGAATAAGGCCGAACGCCTGGCTGAACATCTGGAGCAATTCAACTTACTGAATGAGCTCCTGTTATTGAAGATACAGTATGCCCACCTGCCTGGAGCGGAAGAACTTGAAGCGCTGACCGCACGCTTTCTAAGGAACCAGTCGGATATGCAACGCGAGGCTAAGCTGAATATCGCTTACGCATTCTTGAGGCAGGAACTACAGGAGATCCACCTGAAAGGGAAAATCGTGAATTTGACAGCCCTGATATTGAAGACAGTACGGAAATACAAGATTTCCATCCAGGACCTGATGACCTATAAATCAATTTACCAAATTCTCTTCATCGCCAATGAATACGCAGCGATACAGCAGAACTACGGGCTGATCGAGCGTTACGTCAAGCGTACGAACCGATTCATGCAGAGCCAGAGGGATACAAAACAGTCTTATCTTTTTTACCACATCTCCATCTTGTATTTCCTGGCAAACTTCCATCTTCGGCAAAAGGATTTCTCTGGAAGTGTATCCCATCTCAAAGACATGATGGATTTAATGCTAAAGGATAGTAGATATTATACGCTCTTCTATTTGCGCCATCAGTTGCTCTCCGGACTCAACCTGTTCTTCACGGGCTCCGCTGAAGATGCGACCGCTCTATTGCAGGATTCACTCTCAAAGGCAAAGCATACAGATAAGCCGGAAGATATAGAGGATTTGCGAATCTGTCTGACCATGTTTTTAGCACTATGTAATGACCGGGGAAGTTTGAAACAACTGGCCTTACTAACACGGAGCGATGCCTGGTATGAAAAAAAGATGGGTATGTTATGGACCATTCGAAAGCACCTGATGGAAATCCTGGTCCATGCACAGTTTTCCAACATCGAGTTGGCCATGTCCCGGCTAAGCAGCTTCCGACGGCGGTACAAAAAGTACCTATTGAAAACTTCTGAGGAGCGTGTGCTTGTGTATTTAAAGTTAGTTGAAAAATATTTATTGAAACCAAATGTAGCCTTTGAAGCGTCCTACAGGAAATCCGTTTTAGAGCAGCTGGACAAGTCAGAAAATAACGACATCTTCACATTGAGCTTTATCACATGGCTGGTAGCGCGCTGGGATAAAAAGACAGCCTATGAAATCGTTCTTCCACTCCTGACATAACCGGATTTGAACCATAAAATGCCAAAATTATTTATCATTAATGCTAATATTTCTTAATATTACACAAAAACGAGTAACTGATGAGGAACAGGGAGCTTTTAGACGAGAGTGTTCTGCTGGCGAGGATCGCTATTGGGGATGAGCATGCGTTTAGAAAGGTTTTTGAGCATTATCAGGCTAACATGTATACTTTCGCACAAAAAATAACCCGATCCAATTCAGATGCAGAAGAGGTAGTACAGGATATATTTATGAAGGTTTGGTTTGATCGGAATCATCTACTCAGCGTTGAGAATTTTGGTGCTTACCTCAACCGCCTGGTCAGAAATCATGCCTTAAACCTGTTGCGCCATGCAGCAGTAGTGACCAAAGCGAAAGCGGCAATAGAACTCAGCAGCAGTGATAACGATCTCGGCACCCAACAGGCCCTCGATTATAAAGAAACAAAAGAACTCCTGGACAACGTACTGAACCGCCTGCCAGAGCAGCAGAGACGGGTATATGCCTTGTGCCACCTTGAAGGACTAAAATATGATGAAGTCGCCGCACAACTGAACATTTCTTCAGATACGGTACACTACCACATGAAGCTGGCATTGGCGACAATCCGTAAGCATTTTAAGCAACATGCACTGGCCTATCCGGCACTCCTGATGCTTTTTTTAAAATAATTTAAAAATTGACTACCCCCTGCCCTTCCTGAAGTGTCAATGTTATTGAAGTAAGGCAAAATTACTTTAAACCAAAACTAACCAAATAGACACATGAACAACGATCAGCGCCGCGTTTCTGACCTATATCATAAATATTTATCAAAAAACATCACAGAAGAGCAGCGGCTTGAATTTTTGGGTTATGTACAACATCCGGATTATACCGACTTTATACAGGAGTTGATTTCCGAAAGCTATGAACATCCGGAAGTACTCAACAGTTTGAGCCCTGAGACTAAAGACCGGATTTTTCAAACCATAGTCAATAAGCAGAAAAACAAAATAGCTAAAGTACTTCCTTTATGGACACGCATCGCAGTGGCAGCGGCCCTTACTGCCGTCATTTTTGGAGCGGGTCTTTTTTACATGCGCAATGCCCCCCACCAGGAACGATCAAACAGAATTACTTATAAAAATGATGTACTTCCGGGTACATCGGGAGCCACACTGACCCTTTCAAATGGAAAGAAAATCAGGCTCAGCGACACACAGAACGGTGAACTGGCCAAAGAAGCTGGTGTGATCATTACAAAAGCCAAAAACGGAGAAGTGATTTACCAGGTAAAAGGCGATCCGGCTGCACTCAGCAAACTCAATACCTTATCGACTACAAAAGGAGAAACTTATAAAATACGTCTACCCGATGGTTCCTACGTTTGGCTAAACTCTGCCTCAAGCCTCACCTACTCCACCAAACTTATTGAAAAAGGCAAGCGGATGGTAAAACTTCAGGGCGAAGGTTATTTTGAAATTGCTAAAGACAGGTCCCACCCTTTCGTCGTGACTACCGATAAACAGACGGTAGAGGTATTGGGTACGCATTTTAACATCAATAGTTATCCTGATGAATCAGTTGTGGCCACAACGCTGATAGAGGGGTCTGTGAGTGTAAATTCAGGAAAATTCAAACAAGTAATTAAGCCAGGTGAACAGAGCATCAACAACGGCACTGACATCAAAGTGAATGCTGTGAGTACTGAAAATGTGGTAGATTGGAAAAATGGCGATTTTAACCTGGACGAGCTTGACTTCAGGGTAGCCATGCGCAAAATAGCCCGCTGGTATAACATAGAAGTGATCTACGATGCCTCTGTACCGCAGCATATGAAATCCGGAGGCTGGATTTCCCGCAACAGAAGCCTTTCAGCAATACTCAGACATATTGAATCCTCCGGACAGGTTCATTTTGAAATCGAAGGACGGAAAGTTTATGTTGCCAAATAGAAACAAACATATAGTCAAAAATTAAAAGGAGATGAGAAATATTTACTAATGAAACATTGATGTAAAATAAGCAAACCAGAAGTGTAGCACTCCTGGTTGCGTTTGGAACAATTTATAAATCACAAAGTGTTAACGCAGCAAGCCAACAGTTTTCGACCGCCGAAGGCAGACTGCTTTAGAACCAAAACTAACCAAATGTACCGAATTTATACTAAATCCAGTATAACGAGCAAGTTATACCCTAAACTATGGCTAATTATGCGATTGACCACCGTCATTCTGATAGCATCTTTACTTCAGGTAAGTGCTACAACTTTGGGCCAGCGGATCACTATTGAACAGAGCCGCATCACATTAAAATCTGTCTTTAAGGAAATCAGAAAGCAAAGTGGCTATGATTTCTATTATGATGGCGGAATTATATCCAACAATGAGCTAAAGAATGTGAAGTTGACTGACGTCACCGTAGAGGAAGCATTAAAAACCATACTGAAAGATCTTCCTTTTACTTATCTGATTGAGGAAAGAAATGTAACGATAAAAAGAAAGGAAGATGCATCCTTATACCATCTTTTCAACAGACTTCAGTTAATTGATGTAAAAGGTAAAGTCATGGACGAAAATGACCTGCCGTTAGTTGGCGCTACGGTAGCAGTAAAAGGCAAGGGAAGGTCTGTGAAGACAGATCAGAACGGTGCCTTTTACCTCGGCAACGTCACTGAAGCAGACAAGCTGGTCATCAGCTACGTAGGCTATCAAAACCTGGAGGTCAATGTAGCTTCCGACCTGGGCAATATCAAACTGACAAGAGAGGTAAGCGACCTGAGCGAGGTAGTGGTGATCGGTTATGGTACGGCACAGAAAAAAGACCTGACTGGGTCTGTGGTGCAAATCCGTCCCGATAAAATCGCTAACGACAACCCGAAAACTGTTCAGGATATCCTCCGCGGTACTCCGGGAATCCGTGTGGGCTATGACCCTTCTGCTAAAGGAGGAGGCGGAATGGAGATCCGTGGACGCCGCTCCGTATACAATGACGGTAACCACAATGAACCTCTACTGATCCTCGACGGTATGATTTTTTATGGCGAGTTGTCTGAGATCAACCCCGACGACATTGACCAGATCAACATCTTAAAAGATGCCTCAGCCGCTGCCATTTATGGCGCCAGGGCCGCAAGTGGGGTAATCATCATCACCACAAAAAAAGGTAAAATAGGCAAACCGGTCATCAACATGACCATGAATACGGGTGCTACTGAAAGAAGTACTTTCCGCGACAGGTTTAGTCCGGAGGAATACCTCCAGCACCGGGAAGACTGGCTTACAAAAAACACTTACGGGGTAAACCCAACTACGGGTGCATATGAAGCGTACCAATCTGGCGCTACGCAGAAAGGCTTTTATGTAAGACCTGACCAGCTTCCCGCTGATGTCTCTTTGACGGCCTGGCGTGCTTATAGCAACAATACTGCCGGTGACTCCGATTTGAGTATTTGGGCAAAACGTTTAGGTTTTACCGGAAATGCGCTTCAAAACTTCCTGGATGGAAAAACAGTAGACTGGACAGATAAGACTTTCCGAGTCGGTTACAACCAGGATTTTAATGGCAGTGTGAGTGGTGCAGCAGATAAAGTGAATTACTATTTATCGATGGGCTATCTTAAAAACCAGGGGGCAGTTGTTAGCGACAATTACAGGGCAGTACGTAGTAACCTGAAAGTAGAAGCGAAAGTAAACAAATGGTTCGAACTGGGCGCCAATGTGAATTTCCAGGACCGTTCGGACGGTAATGTCGACATCCAAATGGATGAAATGATGCGCAACAGCCCTTATGCCGATTATACTGATGCCTCCGGGAACGCGCTACAGTTTCCATTAAGCAGTGAATATAGCCAAAGGGGTTATAATTATGCATTTGACAGACAATACCTCGATTTGGAGAAAGGCTTTACAGTCCTCAACACCATTTTAAATGCTAAAGTGAAACTGCCTTTCAACATTACCTACAGCTTCAATGCATCGCCTCGTTACCAGTTCTTCTATGACCGCTATTTTATGTCCTCGCGGCTGCCAGGCTCCAATCCGGCGGCAAGGGGTGTAAACCGGGAACAATCGAAGCGCATGGATTGGTCGCTAAACAATACCCTATCATGGGACCAAACTTTTAAACAGAAGCACCATTTCACGGTTACCCTGGTACAGGAAGCAGAATCTCTAACCTCCTGGCTAGACCGTATCGAAGCCAGAAGAATTTTACCATCTGACGCTTTGGGTTTCCATAACACCGGAAACGGCGATAAAATAGACAGTAAATTTCTAAGTGAAGATAACCGCCAAACTGCTGATGGCTTGTTGGGCCGTTTATTTTACTCCTACGATGACCGGTATTTGCTCACTACTTCGATCCGCAGGGACGGTTATTCTGCCTTTGGTACTTCTAACCCATATGCAGTTTTTCCTTCAGCGGCATTGGCATGGAACTTTACCAACGAGAAATTCTTCAAATGGAGCAATGTCATGAACAGTGGTAAATTGCGTGTATCCTATGGAGAAAATGGCAATCGTTCATTAGCGAATCCGTATGTGGCTTTAGCAAACTTAACCGCTGGTGGCGATAAGACACAGGGCTACATCAATTCCTCTGGCACAATGGTACAGTATAAATACCTGATGTACGACAGGCTTGCGAATCCGGCCCTTCAATGGGAAAAAACTGCTTCATGGAACTTTGGGCTTGATTTCGCCTTCTTGAATAGCAGGATCAGCGGAAGTCTGGAATATTACAGCATGAAGACCAATGACATGATCATGAACCAGCGCCTGCCTAGCTTTACAGGATTTACCAATATTACAACAAATCTGGGCCAGGTAAACAACAATGGTATTGAGCTCTCTTTAAATACCTTAAACGTCAAAAATAAATTCCTGGAATGGTCCAGCACCTTCGGATTGTCTTACAACAAGAACAAGATCGTGCACCTCTATTACGATTATAAAGATGTACTTGATGCCTCAGGAAATGTTGTTGGCAGAAAAGAAAGTGATGACATTACCAATGGTTGGTTTATCGGACAACCGATCGGAGTGATCTGGAACTACCGCGTGACCGGAATCTGGCAGGCAAATGAAGCTACTGAAGCTGCAAAATACGGACAAAGACCAGGAGACCCTAAGGTACAGAACACCTATACAGCTGATGATGTAGTGAATCCTGATGGTTCGACCAAACCAGTGTATAATGATAACGATAAACAATTCTTAGGTCAGACGACAGCTCCTTTCCGCTGGGCTTTCCGTAATGATTTTACCTTCTGGAAAGACCTCACGCTTTCTGTGAACATTTACGCTTACACAGGATACAAGAGTTTGGCGAATTTCTACCTCAACAATGATGACGACGGCGGCCGCATGCAGTATGCAATGGCCAACCTTCCAAGGAAAGAATACTGGACACCAAATAATCCTACCAACGATTATGGACGCATCGAAGCTAAAGGCCCCACAGGTGCAGAAAGCGCTTCCAAATTGTATGACCGTTCCTTTATCCGTCTGGAAAACATTTCTGTTGGTTACACCCTACCAAAGAAATGGACATCAAAACTAGAGATTGACCGGATTAAATTATATGGAACAGTCCGCAATGTTGGGCTTTGGACGAGAGAATGGGAGTTTGGAGACCCTGAAACTCAGAACAATGACAACAATGCTTTTGGATGGGCTACGCGCGTCTACACCTTGGGACTAAATGTTGTTTTCTAACCTAAAAAATTGAAAAAATGAAACAGATGATTCAAAAATTCATTCCTATAAATAGATATGTCATACTGCTGAGTGCAATGGTATTGGCAACTGGTTGCAAGAAAACATTTCTAAACCCAGATCCCCTGTCTTTCTACGAACCTAATGCAACATTCAGTACCTTATCCGGTCTGCAGGCATCAATGGCGATCTGCGACAGGCACCTCAAATTGTACTGGGCAACCGACCATAATGAAATGCTGACTTTGGGAACAGAGTATATCTTCTCTGACATGATGGTGGCCGCAGCAACTGATAAGCGCAACATGCTTTGTGATGTTGCCAATATGCTTACCCCTACCAGCGATGACAACACCCTGCAAAATCTCGATCGTACCAATAGCATTTGGTATTTTTGGCAGGAAACCTATAAAGGTGTCATGTATGCCAATACCATCCTCAAATATGTGGACCGTGTAGAAGGCCTGGATGAGGCTGGTAAAAACATGTACCGTGGCCAGGCTTATTTCCACCGTGCTTATAGGTATATGGCCCTTACTTCTCAATTCGGTGACGTGCCTTTGATCACAACCATACTTGAAGCACCTAAATTGAACTACCGCAGTACCAAACGGGATGCCATCCTGCAAATGATCACCAGGGATATGGAACTGGCTGTGCAATGGGTACCGGAACAAAAAAACATGGCCCTGATCGGTATGGTCAATAAGGGAGCCTGTCGGATGCTGCTTGCAAAATGCTATTTGGCCATCGGTGAATATGCGAAAGCTAAAGAACTGTTGGATGTCATCATCAACCAGTCGGGGTATTCATTGATGCAAAGCAACTTCGGAACCTTCAATCCCGGCGGAGAGGCACAAACCTGGCCAATTACCCGCAATGTGATCTGGGATCTGCACCGTCCTGAAAACAAACTGATCGCAGCCAATACAGAGACGATCATGGGGATGCCGAATCGCGGTGCGAGCGCTGCTGCTTTCGTTCCGATGCTGACCATGAGAATCCTCTATCCTTTTGTCTTCGATAACAGGGTGCAGACCAAAGATGGCAAACAAGCTTTGCTTAACATCAGAAGGGACAATCCTGCCAACTATAATCCGCTATACGACTATATGCGGTCCTTTGGTAGAGGTATCGCTACATTCCGTCCTACATCCTTTGCCACTAAAACGGTTTGGAATGTGAACGGCGTAATGGATGCGACCGACCTGCGTCACAGTTCTGCCACTGGCAACTGGATCCGTATGGAAGACTACAAAGTGAACAACAAAGCTTCTTCAGAGTTTGGAAAGCCACTCCAGCTATTTGACAATGGAAAATTGCTATGCAGCGATACCATTCGCCGATGGTTCGATGTACCGCATTACAAACTGTTCTTAAATGACCCTGTTAATGAAGCCAATATCGTCGGGTCAGATGGTTTGAGAGGTGCTACCGACGGCAGTAATGCAGACTGGTACCTCTACCGCCTTGCCGAAGCTTATTTATTAAGAGCAGAAGCCAAATATTACTTGAACCCAGGTGATCCAAGTATTAAAGATGACATCAACATCATCAGACAACGTGCGAAATGTACCCAATTATATACCGGTACCGTTACGATAGGCGACATCATGAATGAACGTGCCCGTGAATTGTATTGGGAAGAATGGAGAAATGTGGAACTTAAGCGCGTGTCGTTGTGTCTCGCCCGCAGTGGTAGACCAGATGAATGGGGCAATACTTATACTTTGGAAAACTTTGACAAACAAAGCGGTACAGGCGCGGCAGGAGGAAGTTACTGGTATCAACGCATCAACCGTTATACCATGTACAACAAGGGTCCCATTCAGATCAATACTACGGGTAATAGTAACCCTAACTATACCATGGACAAAAAGAACATGTACTGGCCAATTCCAAATGCAGCCATTACGGCCAACAACCGAGCGAAGCTGAGCCAGAATTATGGCTATGACGGCTATGATCCAAGTGTAAGCAAATGGGACAAATGGGAAGACGCTGTTGCAGACGAAAGTAAAATAAATTAATCAGCTCCCCGGACTATCTAAACTCTATATAAGAGATCCGGATATAATGCTAAGGTGTTCTTTTTAAGAACACCTTTTTTTATGCTTTAACTTTCAATGTCTGATTTTATTTAAAAAATGTATATTTGTCAAAAAAATAAATCATGCTACGTCAGATACATATCCAGATTAACCGCTGCAACCAGTCTTCCTGGTTGAGGGCTGCTGGTATGAAATAGTGCCCCGCCCCTAGCTCCGGAGTGTTACTCCGAATTCATTCAATTTCATGTATCATTTTAGAAGGGAAATTATTACCGACTATCATTATTTATAATCCTTATGGACATTTTATACTCTGTAGACGAGAAATATCTACAGGCAATGGAGGAACTGAGGTATGGCGAACTGCCAAAAGCACTTCATTTTTTCAACACCATCATCGAATTAGATCCAGACTATGCAAGGGCATACTATCAGTTGGGCAGTTGTTATTACTATCAATTTAGAAACTACCAGACAGCTGGCTATTACTACAAAAAATGCATCGATCTGGAGCCCTTGTTCCCAGACGTTTACGTACATTATCTGAAATTATTGATCACCTTGAAGATGCACAAAGCCATCGATGCTACAGTTCAAAAAGCGTTGGCTGTGCCAGGCATCTCCGAGACAGAGGTTTACGAACTTCTTGGAAATTATGCTGAGCAGCAACTTGATTTCGACGCCGCAAAAGCGCATTATCAAAAAGCAAGCCTGGCCAGTTCAGATCAGGACGAACATGCCAGCTTTCAAGGCCATGTGAAACGCATTGCGCAAAAAGAGCATTCCAGAAAAAAAATGGTCTATGCTTATCAGGGCTGATCACAACGACTGGAGGTGCTTTTCTGAAAATCTCCTGCAACTGAGTTTGCAGGAGATTTATTTATTCATGGCGTTCTAATTTCGACAAGCTGGTTCCAATAAGGTTTGTAAGAATTAACACACGGAAAAATCAAAAAAGCGATATATTGCAGCATTATACATTGAAACCAGATTAAACCGATGAAAAAAGCATTTCTATTTTTGACCGCCATCATGGTCCTCCATAGCCTTTATACATTCGCCATGGTAGCTTCCAGGGAATTCTATCAGATCAAAGTCTATCACCTGAAAACGACCGATCAGGAACAAGTGGTAGATGACTTCCTTAAACAGGCCTACCTCCCAGCACTGCACCGTGCTGGAATTGCTAAAATCGGTGTATTCAAATACAATGCACAGGATCTGCAGGAAAAACTGATCTATGTGTTCATTCCTTTTAAATCCTATAAAATCTTTGAAAAACTGGAACCTGCACTGGAGAAAGACCTGCAGTTCCAAAAAGACGGTGCCAATTACCTCAATGCGGCGCACAACAAACGTCCTTATGAAAGGATGGAATCTATTCTCCTGAACGCATTTTCCGGCAATCCGAATTTTAACTTGCCAAAGCTCAGCACACCTTTATCGGAACGTGTATATGAGCTGAGAAGTTATGAAGGTCCAACTGAAAAGCTCTTTAAAAATAAGGTAGATATGTTCAATAAGGGCGACGAAATCGGGTTGTTCAAGCGCCTGAATTTTAATGCCGTATTTTATGGAGAAGTGGTAGCTGGAAGCCGGATGCCAAACCTGATGTACCTAACCACTTTTGAAAATAAAGCGGACCGTGAAGCACATTGGAAGGCCTTTGGAGAAGATGCTTACTGGAAAAAACTATCTGCAATGCCAGAATACCAGAACAATATGTTGCGCAATGATACCCGCCTGCTGACCGTTGCAGATTATTCCGACTTTTAAACATACAGTTTTGTGGGAATCCGCCAGTAATAAAATTTGTATAATTAAGCGGGATATTGTAACATTGCAGCTGTTTATACTTATTCTAAATAAGAAACAAACCCTCTGCATTTGCCAATAAAGTGACGACAATCAATTTAAGTTGTGACCTCGTTATTATTTTAGCTGAAAAACTTAATGTAAGTTTGCAGCCAATAAAAACAATTCACTAAGGTTATTGTAATAAAAGGGTCAAACTACGACATAGCTGTTATATTAAAACATACATGAAATTAAACAACACTGCATTTTCTGAATTCATTTCTAATTTTGAACAAAACTTAAGTCATCTTTTTCATGAACAATATAACATCGATCAACTGAGCCTGAGCAGGGGTCTACCTCCTGAATTGCTCAAAGGGATCATGGACATGCGCCCCCTTTCTGTAGCCATCCCAAGTGCATACGGGGGCCGGGGCAGTATCGTCAAAGAATGTTTGGCTGTACTTGCGGCAGCTTCTTATGAATCACTCCCCCTATCCCTGACTTTCGGGATCAACATTGCCCTCTTTCTGGAACCGATTTCCAAATATGGTGATGACTCCATTAAACAAGGTGTGTTTGACCGTTTTCTCGACCAAAACAATATGGGTGGTCTGATGATCACCGAACCCGACTATGGCAGTGATGCACTGAACATGAAGACGGTAAATAAGGAAACAGCTAATGGTTATCACATCAAGGGCACTAAGCACTGGCAAGGCCTCACCGGCATGGCCGATTTTTGGCTGATCGCTTCGAGAAGCGAGAATGCCAATGGCGACTTATCCAGAGATATCGACTTTTTCATGTGCGACATCTCTAAAGAAGGCCAGGAAATTATTGTGGAAGAGTTATTTGAAAATGCGGGATTATACATGATCCCCTATGGCTTGAATAAACTGGACATTCATGTTCCTGCTAATTATAAATTGAAACCTGAAAGTACCGGCATTAAAATGATGCTGGATATCTTACACAGGAGCAGGATGCAATTTCCAGGTATGGGTATGGGTTTCATTAAACGCATGCTGGATGAGGCTATGACGCATTGCCAAAACAGGAATGTAGGCACAGGAAACTTGCTTGCAATGGACAATGTACAGTTCCAAATCTCCCGTCTGCAATCTGCTTACACCATTTGCTCTGCCATGTGTGCGCACAGCAGTCAGATCAGTGGAATAGACCACAACCTGGCCACAGAAGGATTGGAAGCCAACACAATGAAGGCCGTAGTAACCGACCTGATGCAGGAATCTGCTCATTTACTGGTTCAATTGTCCGGCGCCAATGGTTACCGGATCACCCATATCGGCGGGCGTGGTATCATGGACAGCAGGCCTTTCCAGATTTTCGAAGGATCCAATGAAATGTTATATGCCCAGATTGCAGAAATGGTCGTAAAGCTCATGAAAAAGCAAAAATACCAAAACCTTTTTGACTTCCTCTGCGGATTCAAACCAGCGGCAATTTCAAGTGCTTACTTCAAAAATGAACTGTCTTTCAACTTATCTGAGCAATTGCCGCAGCGCAAATTAGTGGACCTTGGAAAGATTATAGCCAGGGTGATCTGTGCCGGATACGTTTTAGAATTACAGGGCAAAGGGTTTAGGAAAGATCTGGCAGATGCCGCTATACTTACCCTGAGACAGGAAGTTTCTTCCCTGATCTGCAGCTTTAAATTCGACAATACCCTAAGTCCAATTCAGGATTACCAGGCAGGAAGTGCCTGGCTTGATTTCGCCTAAATATATTTAATGGGAAGCTATTTCTTTAGAGATTTGCTTCCCATGATATTGTACCTGATCCCAAATGCCTGCTGACTATCAACTACACCCTCCAGAAAATGGAAGGACAAGGTAAACTGCCCCTCAATATTTTTATAGATTTTTGGCCTCCAGCTCAGGTCAGTCCTGTTGTACTGTTTTGCTGTGTAGAACTGGTCGCCAAAGTTAATGTGATGCCCCTCTCCCGTGTAGAAGGAGTTCGTGATACCAAAACGTTTGTATTCCATTTGCATTTCCAGCAATAACCCTTTAGGTGTCTGCCAGCCTCCGATCGTTCTGGTGCGTTCAAAGGACATCAGTCCACCGACGTTTAGGGTCAGGGAATCCAGGAAGGTACGTTTGGAAAGATCAAGTCCGGCTTTGACAGCCAGTGCCCCATTATCTTGTATATGGTCACCTGGGATATCTATCGCAGGTCCGGCATTGTGCAGCATCATTGCATAATGAGATGCAAAAAAGATACCTTTCTTAAAGCGTCCTGATAAACCGAAGATAAAGTTTTCACGGTCGGTGGCCGTTTGCCTGCTCGTCCAGTCGATAAACAGCAACTGACGCCAATTTTGGTTTTCAAACTTGAGCAGCATCCCTTCCACATTTGGACGGTAATAGCTTAACGTGTCTGTGAGCACAGCTCTTGGAAAATCTGACAACAGTTTGTGCCTTGGAAAAACCCCCATATAGAAGTTCCAATCCTGTTTCTGGTATTCGTAATAAACCACAGGTGCCACTTTATTAGCAAATTTGGGCGAACCAAACTCATGAAGGGCATTGAATCCGAACCTGATCCTGTGCACGCTGTCGAGCAACAAGCCTACTTCAGGAGAAAACCTGACACCGAAAATGGTCTGTGAAAAGCGCTCAGATTTATTGTACTCCCTGTTGTCGGCAAAAGTATGCAGGTTGAGGTTGCCTTCCAGTTCCTGAGCCTGGAGACTTCCTAAAGTCATTAAAGAAGCAATTAAAGTAAGCGTGCAGCGGATGTAGATGGATGTTTTGCTGATGATCATTTAAGTAGATATATGGGGTTATAGAAAAGCCTTCCAGAAGTCGGCGTTTTCAGCAGCAAATATTGAATAAATTCGTGTGATTAAAAAACAAATCCAGGTAATAAAAGTTATAACTCAAATAACAAAGCTTATGAAAACGCCAAAAACAAAAACGACAAAAGCAGAGATTACCGATCAAAAGAAACCGAAGGGTGCGGAACCTGAAAATCAGACTGCTGCAAAGGACGCAAAAAAAGTGAAGACTAAAAAATAGCTTTAATTTTCGCATCGTTTCTTCTACTTTTTCAGTTTCGTTTTTTTAACGCCTTAGCATAGCAGATCATTTTTATGGTATTTTAACAAAATGTTGATCTGGATCAATTTTTATTAGGTGTAATTATCGATATATTTGGTAAAACCCTAATGACGCTGCATTATGAACGCTGAATATCTCGAATTACCGCTAATTAAAAATGAAAACCTGCACCAGTTTGAACTCAACATCGACGGCTATACGGCCTTAATTGCCTACAAGGAAAGGAGTAAAAAAATTTGGCTGATCCACACTGAAGCTCCCGAAGCATTAAAAGGTAAGGGTGCGGCTACAGCTATCATTGAAAAAACTTTGCAATACCTGGAAGATCACAACTATAAGCTGATCCCGCTCTGTGTTTTCGTTGTGGCATATCTTAAGCGTCACCCGGAATGGAACCGCATACTGGATGAAAGCGTAACCTCCTTTTAGTTGAAACTTTCCTTGCTCAGTCGATGTTGTTAGCACATGGCATTGATCAGTTTTACGAACAAGGGAATTTATTGTAAACAGGGGGATTTCTACATCGACCCCTGGCGTCCGGTCAAATTGGCTGTAACTACACATGGTCATGCAGATCACGTGAAATGGGGTAATGACGCCTATCTATGTCATGAACTCACGAAACCGATCCTGAACCAAAGACTAGGCACAGACCTCAAGATCGAAACGCTTCCCTACAATAGGGAAATTAGCATCAATGGCGTTAAGGTCAGCCTTTTCCCCGCCGGACATGTCATTGGCTCTTCTCAGATCCGACTGGAATACAAAGGGGAAGTCTGTGTTGTATCCGGAGATTACAAAGTAGAATATGACGGCATCAGCACGGCCTTTGAGCCGGTTAAATGCCACACTTTCGTATCAGAAAGTACCTTCGGACTCCCCATTTACAAATGGCAACCACAGGAACTGATTTTTTCACAGATCCGGGACTGGGTGTCCGGCAACCGCGACAAACACAAAACCAGTGTGCTAGTAGCTTATAGTCTTGGAAAGGCACAGCGGCTCATCAATGGGCTTGCAGGTTATGGACAGATTTACGTACACCATTCGATAGCCAACCTCAACGAAGGCTTTCAAAAAGCCGGCGTAGCGCTGCCGGAGACTACGCGAATCACTGCGGAGATCGGAAAGGAGGCAATGCAACAGGGAATCGTGATCGTACCCCCAGCACTGGCAGAAGGGCGTTGGATCAAAAATCTGACTAATCCTGCTACTGCAGTATGTTCCGGATGGATGCAGGTAAGGGCTGGCCGCAGGTGGCGAAGTGCAGATGCAGGCTTTGCCTTAAGCGACCATGCAGACTGGCCTGGGCTGCTCTCCGCCATCAAAGCAACTGAAGCAGAGAAAGTATTCGTTACACATGGTTTTACAGCAACATTTTCCAAGTATCTGAATGAAATCGGCATCGCCTCAGAAGAGGTAAAAACCCAATATGGAAACGAAAATGAGGAAGAAGAGGAGGTGGTCACATGAGGCGTTTTACTGAACTCATCCATCAATTGGAAATGAGCAATAAGACCAACGATAAGATAGCGGCATTGGTCGATTATTTTAATGAGGCCGACGAAAAAGACAAGCCTTACGTGATTGCCATGTTTACAGGAAAGCGGCCCAAAAGACCAGTAAGTACCGCATTGATCAAACAATGGGCTATCGAAAAAAGCGGCATTCCCGAATGGCTGTTTGCGGAAAGTTACCATAGCGTGGGCGACCTGAGTGAAACGATTGCCCTGGTGCTGCCACCGCCCAACGAGTTACAACATAGAAAGCTTGAGGAATGGATTTCAGACCTGGCAGCTTTAAAGGGAAAAGACGATGCCTTTAAAAAAGAATTCATCCTCCATGCCTGGGATAGTTTGGAAAGCCAGGAGCGTTTTATATTCAACAAGCTCATCTCCGGAAATTTCAGGATAGGTGTATCCAATAAAATGCTGGTCAACGCACTGGCCAGGCAAAGCGGTACAGACAGCAGTAAAATCATGCACAGCATCATGGGCAAGTGGCAACCCGATGAGGTCAGTTACGAAGAGCTGATGGCCGGTGCCCATGTAAACACAGATAATTCATGGCCCTACCCTTTTTGTTTGGCCTACGCTCTGGAAGCATTACCGGAATCATTAGGTGAACCTGCTGCCTGGCAGGCAGAATGGAAGTGGGACGGGATCAGAGGCCAGATCGTCAAACGCAATGGTGAACTCTTCATTTGGTCCAGAGGTGAGGAATTGGTGACGGATCAGTTTCCTGAATTACATTTCTTGCTGGACGAATTAGAGGACGGCACTGTGCTCGATGGAGAGATCCTTTCTGTGAAGGAGGGAAAAGTACAGGCTTTCAGTATTCTTCAGCAGCGGCTGAACAGGAAAACAATCAGCAAAACCCAATTGAAAGATGCGCCCATCGGCTTCTACACCTATGATCTGCTGGAACATGAGGGAAGAGACATGCGGGAAGAACCTTTAAAAACACGCAGAGCGCTTCTGGAAAAACTGGTTGATAAACTGAAGCAGAAAGAGATTGTAGTCATTTCTCCGGTAGTGGAGTTTACCGACTGGGATCAGTTGGCCATCATTCGTCAGGACGCAAGAAGCCTCAACAGTGAAGGGCTCATGTTGAAGAAGCTGGACTCGCTATACCACTCGGGCAGGAAACGGGGCGATTGGTGGAAATGGAAGATCAATCCTTACACCGTAGACACAGTAATGATCTATGCCCAGAAAGGCAGCGGACGAAGGGCCAACTTTTATACCGATTATACCTTTGCAGTACGCGATGGGGAGCAATTGATCACAATAGCGAAAGCCTATTCCGGACTGACCGACAAGGAGATCAAGGAAGTGAATTCATTCGTATTGAAAAATGCAGTGGAAAAATTTGGCCCTGTACGTACGGTGAAACCAGAGCTGGTGTTTGAGATTGCCTTTGAAGGCATTGCGGAAAGCAAAAGGCATAAGGCCGGACTGGCTTTAAGGTTTCCCAGAATCGCCAGGTGGCGAAAGGATAAAAAGGCAGATGAGATCAATACACTCGACGACCTCAGACAATTGCTTCAGAGTACGCTAACTTAGATCCTGCTGAAAAACCCGCAGTACTTCTTTTGCCTTGACTCCCCCAAGGGTTTGCACAAGGGGTCCGAAGGACTCGAATGTAAGTAGTTTCAGGTATTTTCTTCCTTTCACAACAAACACAAATACATCGTTTGCGCGGGGATCATTTCGGATAGACATCGAAACCACCAGGCTGTTTAACCTGCTGAAATTTTCCTTCAGATCGATTTCCTGCGGGTAGAGGTGGTACCTCTTTATGGTCGTAAACGGAAATACAATCAGGTTGTCTTTAACAGTCATGTAAACTGGCTTTCTATTTGTTAGCTATTTCCTATGATATTCAGCAGCAGCAAAGGCTACAAACAGGTAATCAAATGGTTAAAGCAAGGTAAGAAAAAACCCTTTAAATTTCAGACGGATGCCTGGCAGTATTATGCCGAGGGCTATTCCGGACTGGTGAATGCACCTACCGGATTTGGAAAAACCTACTCTATCTTCCTTGCTGTAGTCATAGATGAGCTGAATAAAAAAGCTTCAAAGGAAGTTAACAAGGCAAAAAGCAGTAGCAAAAAAAAATCCGGCACGGGTTTAAAGCTCATTTGGATCACTCCCCTCCGATCCCTGGCCAAGGATCTGGCAAGGGCAATGCGGGAGGTTTGTGACGAACTCGAACTGGATTGGATGGTCGGTGTACGTAATGGTGATACCTCGCAGGGAGAAAAACTAAAGCAAAAAAAACAAATGCCAGAAGTGCTAATCATCACTCCAGAAAGCATGCACCTGCTCCTGGCTCAAAAAAGTACATTTAATTATTTTGAAGATTTACAGTGCATCGTTGCCGACGAGTGGCATGAACTGATCGGCAGTAAACGTGGGGTGATGGCAGAACTGGCCATCTCCAGGATTAAGGGGATGGTTTCCCGCCAGCACCCGGAACGTCTGCTCAGGATCTGGGGCATTTCCGCCACCATTGGCAACATGGAGCAGGCGATGGAGGTATTGGTTCCCTATGAGGACGTGTTAAAAACGATCGTCAAAGCAGATATAGAGAAGAAAATCCTGATCAAATCTATCCTGCCAGACCATATTGACATGCTGCCCTGGGCCGGCCATCTCGGACTCAAGCTCGCCCATAAACTTTTACCCATTATTCACAAAAGCAAGACTACACTGATATTTACCAATACCCGTGGACAGGCAGAACTCTGGTACCAGACCCTGCTGGCACAGGATGAAAACCTGGCAGGCCAGTTGGCTATCCACCACGGATCAATAGACTATGAGCTGCGAAACTGGATTGAAGATGCCATTCATACCGGTGTCTTAAAAGCTGTTGTCTGCACTTCCTCCCTGGATCTGGGCGTAGATTTTAAACCCGTAGATACAGTAGTGCAGATTGGATCTCCCAAGGGTGTTGCCAGGTTCCTGCAGCGCGCGGGAAGAAGCGGGCACTCCCCTTATGAAACCTCAAAAATCTATTTTCTTCCCACACATGCACTCGAACTGGTAGAAGCTGCAGCCATTAAAGAGGCCGCAAAGACGCAAAATATTGAAAGCAGGGAACCTATTGTAATGTCTTTTGACGTGCTGATCCAATACCTGGTCAGCCTGGCTGTCGGTGACGGATTCGATGAGGAACAGGTATTTTTTGAGGTGAAACAAACTTACGCCTACCGTGAACTGCTGCCCCAGGAATGGAACTGGATCATGCAGTTCATCACTACAGGTGGCGAGAGTCTAACCGCGTACAACGAATTCAGTAAGGTCAGCAAAGATGAAGATGGCTTATGGAAGGTCAAGAACAGACAGATTGCCATGCGCCACCGTCTGCACATTGGTACCATCGTAAGTGATGCAATGATCAAGGTCAAATACCTTTCCGGTGGTTTCGTAGGGATGGTGGAAGAATCGTTCATATCCAGGATGAAACCAGGAAGCAGCTTTACCCTGGCAGGCCGTGTGCTGGAATTTGTGATGATCAAAGAGATGATGGCGCTGGTCAGAAAAAGCAAGCAGAAACAAGCCATGAGCCCAAGCTGGATGGGTGGCCGCATATCCCTTACTGCGAATCTGGGTCAGATCCTGCGCAAAAAATACAACGAAACCCTCGACAGGGAACACGATGATGAAGAACTGGATATTATTTTTCCTTTGTTCCAGCGACAAGCTAAGGTTTCACATGTACCTAAAAATGACGAATTCCTCATTGAGCTCATCGACACCAGGGATGGTTACCATTTCTTTGCCTATCCTTTTGAAGGCAGGCAGGTGCATGAGATCCTCGCAGCACTCATTGCCTACCGCCTCGGCCGGCTAAAGCCCATCTCCTTTTCCATTGCCATGAACGACTATGGTTTTGAATTGCTCACCGAGCAGCCGATCCCATTGGATGAGGCAAACATCAAATTGCTCTTTACACCCGAGAATCTGGCAGCAGATATCGTAGCCAGCATCAATGCGACAGAAATGGCAAGACGAAAATTCAGGGATATTGCCTGTATCTCCGGTCTGGTCTTTCAAGGCTATCCGGGAAAATATGTGGCCAACAAGCACTTGCAATCTTCAGCCGCTTTATTTTTCAACGTTTTTAGTGATTACGACAAACATAATTTATTATTGCGGCAAGCTTACGATGAAGCTTTCTACCAGCAGATTGAAGAGCCAAGGCTGGCGGCAGCGCTGCACCGCATACAGGCCAGTAAAATAATAGTTGTGAAAACAGACCGTTATACACCATTGTGCTTTCCCATCAAGGTAGATAGCCTGAGGGACAACATGAGTACTGAAGAACTGAGCCAGCGCATCGTAAGGATGACTGCAGAAGCTGAAAAAAAGAATTTAAGGAGTAAAAAATGACCATTAATTGCAAGGGAGAAGAACTGATATTGACTGTAGAAAGGGCAATTTACTGGCCAGCGAAAAGTATGCTGATCATCAGCGATGTGCACATTGGAAAATCCGCACATTTTAGAAAATCCGGTATTCAGGTCCCCGATACCGTGGGACATACTGACCTGCAGCGCCTGACCGCCTTGATGAAGGAATTCCAACCGGACATACTCCTGGTAACCGGGGACATGTTTCACAACAACATCAACAGCGATGCAAATGCCTTCCTGGATTGGAGAAAGACCCATGCCGAACTAAAAGTAGTGCTCATCAAAGGCAATCACGACGCACTCAAAAATGCAGATTATGAAGCACTAGGTATTGAAGTCCATACCAAAGAATTGCTTTGCGCGCCTTTTCGCTTCATTCACGACAAACCAAAGGAATTTGACGAGTACTACAACATCACGGGGCATATTCATCCTGGGGTGGTCTTATATGGTCGGGCCAGGCAGCGGCTCAAATTCCCCTGTTTCTATTTCGGAGAAAACTGTGCAGTACTGCCAGCCTTTAGTGTCTTCACGGGTCTGGCCATATTGAAACCGGAAAATGGCGACCGGTTCTACGCGATTACGCCAGGAAAGGTTGTGCAGGTTTAAGCCCTACAATGCTCCCAAGATTGCTGATCCAGTCCTCAAACATTTGCTGTTCAATTTTAATGACCAGTTCCGCATGTTGTTCCCAATCTGCAGAGAAAGATTTCAACTGGTTGAGCATTTCTTCCAGATGTCCCTCCTCTTCGAGGATGATGGATTTTACAGTCACTTTACTTCCTGCCGCAGTCAATACCTCCTGGTATACCGGATACAGCTCATCGGCACGGACTTCAATTGCATAGGTCACGAAAAGATAAGCTGCGAATTTCAGCTCATGTCCGCTAAGCCTGAATTCTGATTTCAGGTAACGGCAAACCGCTACATCCAGGGCATTGAGGTAAAATTTAGTATGGTTAGGGCTTAGCAGTTCCTCATTCCTGTAAGTCTTGCACGATTGCCCTTCTTCCAGTTTATCCAGCTGTTTTTTCAGGTAGTAAGCATGGCGGTGTTCCTCAGCCGCATGTTTTAAAATGATAAGGTTCACATTTTCTTTATGTTCTGAAGCGGAAATCTTTTTGGCTCCGGCATTCTCCATGTAAGAAAGGGTATTTAACCATTTAGCGTGGAGTAGATTGTCGCTAACTATATTTTCTAAAATCGGTTTGATGTCCATCTGTTTCAATTTTTTAAGCAAAAGCAGAGCTGTTATATTTCAGCAAGTGCTTCCGTTATGGTTTGGTAAATATACTCCAGATCTGCATCACTGATGATATATGGAGGTAAAATATAAATGATATTGCCAAGTGGCCTTAGAATGATGCCTTTATCCAGAAAATAAAGGTACAGCCGGTTCCTCAGTCCGTTCAAATAAGAGGTATCGCTGCCCGTTTCCCATTCCATCACCAGAATTGTGCCTTTTTGCCTGACCGCTCTCAACTTTGGATGACCTTCAAGTTGAGCTGCAAATGCCTCGTGCCTGCTCCTGATTCTTTGGATATTGGGCAGTGTTTCTTTACTGAGCAAAATGTCCATACTGGCCAAAGCTGAAGCACAGGCCACCGGATTTGCAGTAAAAGAATGTCCATGATACAAAGTTTTAAGTTGGTCATCGCTCAGAAATGCATCAAAGATCTTCTGGTTGCAGGTCGTGACCCCAAGCGGCATGGTTCCTCCGGTCAGTCCTTTGGAAAGGCAAAAAATATCGGGCCGATGCTGCAGCTCCTCTGTGGCGAAATATTGTCCGGTACGTCCAAATCCAGTCATTACTTCGTCGGCAATGGTTAAGATCTGGTGTTTCTGACAGGCGGCGATCAGTTCGTCGAGGTATTTCGCCTCATACATCAGCATTCCTCCTGCGCCCAAAACAAGCGGTTCAAAGATGAAACAGGCCACCTCGTTGCTCAGGTAGTTGATCTTAGCCTTCAGCTGCTCTATATTTTGTTCGTTCGGCAAATCGATGAATTCCACATCGAACAGCAATGCATTAAAGGGATTGGTAAAAATACTGCGTGCACTCACTGACATGGCCCCGAAAGTATCACCATGATAGGCGCCTTTGAAAGCAATGATCTTGGTTCGCACCTGCTTGCTGGTATTCGCCCAGTATTGCAGACACATCTTCAGGGCGACCTCTACCGCAGTAGAGCCATTATCAGAGTAAAATACTTTAGCCTGTTCACCCGGAAGCAATGGAAGCAGACGCTCTGCAAGCCGGACTGCAGGTTCATGTGTAAAACCCGCGAAAATGACGTGTTCTAACGTTTTTAATTGTTCAGAAACTTTTTCTGCAATGTGCGGATGCGCATGACCATGTATGTTCACCCACCAACTGGACACGGCATCAATGTATTTCCTGCCTTGCTCATCAAACAGATATACTCCCTCCCCCCTTACAATCGGGATATTGGGCAGTGCATCTTTCATTTGGGTATAGGGATGCCAGATCAGCTGCTGATCACTCTCGCTCAGGCTCATTTTCTTCGGTTTAAAAGTAATTCAATCACAGTCTGGTCTGTCCTAAAAGTGACATCTGCGGTACTAAGTTGGTCTAGTGGCACCCACCTGAAGGACTGCAAAGTCCCTTCATCGAAATCAAAAGCCAGGGTCTTAAAATGGAGCTCCAGAGGCTTCAGCTCCCTGACCAGGTAATAGATACTGATGATCTGACTATCATTGAAGGAGGACTGTTCATAAAAATCAGTCGTGTAAAGGTGTTCGATCACCTGGATTTCTGCATTGCATTCCTCCATGAACTCCCTTTTCAGTGCATCGATCAGCCCTTCACCCAACTCTAATCCACCACCTGGGAATTTGCTGAAGGTTCTTCCCCCAGATTGTTCATCACTGATCAGGATCTCATTATTTTCATTGATAAGTAAGCCATAGACCCTTACATTAAAGTAGCTCATTGGTCAAAGTGTTTTTGGTTTTTTGTTGCATTCTCTATCGTCCACCTGATCTCTCCACGGAAAGGCTCCTGCCTGACCGGGCATGCCTTCATTTTACAATAATTGCAGCAGGCCGGAAGACAGGGGTCTGCATGTATGAAAAGTTCTGTTTTATGCTGGGCCTCACCATTGATCAGCCGGTCAATTGCAGAAATTTCATGGTGGACCTGATTGAGGTCAAAGTAATAAGGGAGGGTAAGGTGGCAGTCGATATGAAGATCTGCCCCATACTGCTGGGCGCGCAGGTTGTGTACATCGATCCAGGGATCCTTACGGTTCTGCTGCAAAATAGCAATGATGTCATTGACCAGCTCTATATTGCTTTCATCCATCAATCCGCCAACCGATCGACGGGTAAGCTTGTAGCCATTGTAAACAATATATAAACCCAGGAGGATGGAAATGACACTATCCAGCCAATAGACCTCTGTTAATTTGATCAGGATCACCCCCACTACCAGCCCGGCGCTGGTCACCGCATCCGTCAACAGATGCTTACCGTCCGCTTCCAGCGTAATGGAGCGTTGTCTTTTTCCGGTACTGATGAGGTAATAGCCAACGATCGCATTGACGATGCCAGTTGCCCCGATAATAATCGCCCCCTCAAAAAGCTTAGTGATCTGCTTTGGGTAGATCAGGTCGTAGCCAGATTTAAAAATGATGATTACTCCGGCTATAGTGATGAGCGCACCTTCCAGAAAAGCAGAGAAAAACTCTACTTTACCATGTCCGTAAGGGTGGTTTTCGTCTTTTGGAATGGTGGCCAGGTAAATGCTGTAAAAAGCAAAGCTACTGGCCAGTACATTGACGATACTTTCTGCAGCATCGGTAAGTATGGCATTGGACTGGGTAATGAAATAAGCTACAAACTTTGCCAGCATCAGCAGTATGCTTACACATAAGGCCAGGAGTATCGCTTTCTTCTTTGGTTGCAAGTTGATCTGATTTAGCTTCCAAAAATACATGATCAACATGGGATTATAGGAAAAAGTATTTTTTTTAGCCTTTAATCCAGTCAGGTTCATATATTTGCGTTCGCACAAAATTTTATTTGCCCCCGCAACAATTATTATGACATTTTTATCCAAAAGAATCAACAACCTATCTGAGTCGCAGACCATTAAAATGGCTAAGTTAGGAAGAGAACTGTCCGCAAAAGGGATAGACGTTATCAACCTGAGTTTCGGTGAACCGGACTTCTTTACTCCCGAATTTGTCAAGGAAGCAGCAAAGACCGCAGTAGACGAGAATTACTCTTATTATACCCCGGTTTCGGGTTATCCTGACCTGCGTAAGGCTGTTGCTGAAAAATTGCTAAGGGAAAACGGATTAAACTATAGTTTTGACCAGGTAGTAGTTTCTACAGGAGCGAAACAATCACTGGCAAATGCAGTGATGTGCCTGGTAGATCCGGGAGATGAGGTAATCGTACCTACTCCTTACTGGGTTTCGTATTCTGAGATGATCAAGCTTGCAGAAGGCGAAACGGTCTTCATCAATGCTACCGTCGAAAATAACTTCAAAATTACCGGTGCTGAACTGGAAGCCGCAATTACACCTAAAACCAAACTGTTCATGTTTTCTTCGCCATGCAATCCTACCGGATCTGTATACAGCAAAGAAGAACTGGCTGACCTGGTGGCTGTATTTGAAAAATACCCGAATATCTATATCATCTCTGATGAGATCTATGAACACATCAACTTTGTAGGTAAACATGCCTCAATTGCTGAATTTGATTCTGTGAAAGACCGTGTAATCCTCATCAATGGTTTTTCTAAGTCTTATGCTATGACGGGTTGGAGAGTGGGCTATATGGCCGCCAATAAAGAAATTGCCAATGCATGCGATAAATTACAGGGCCAGATCACCTCAGGTACTTCTTCCATCGCACAGCGCGCTGCTTTAGCCGCTTACCAGGGTGGATTGGAAACCGTAAATCAGATGGTTGCTGAGTTCAAAAAGCGCCGGGATATTGTCCATGCTTTGCTGACTGAAATCCCTGGAGTAAACGTAAACCTTCCGGACGGAGCTTTCTATTTCTTCCCGGAGATCAAATCTTATTTTGGTAAAACTGATGGCGCTACAACCATCAATACCGCTGAAGATCTTGCTTTGTACTTATTGAACGAAGCACATGTATCTACAGTTACGGGTGAAGCTTTCGGCAACGAAGACTGTATCCGGATTTCTTATGCTGCTTCTGAGGAACAGCTTAGAAAAGCGGTATCGAGGATCAAAGATGCCTTGTTGAAATTGCAGTAAACTTTTCTAACCAATAAAATGCCTCCCCACTGTACACACAGTGGGGATTTTTTTTTGCCCTACCCACAAAGTTTTCTTTGTCATTGAGATTTTTTTTCAAAAAAGCAGTCTTCTCCTTGCTTAGTATTTGGACTGAATCTAAATAAACCTATATTTGCAACAGAAAGCAAACAAATCAATGACAGCAACAAGGAACATACCGGTAAAGAAGAAAATTAAAGATTCTCTTTTTACAAGAATTAATAAATGGCTTCACCTTTGGTTGGGCCTCGCCTCTGGCATCATTGTTCTCATCGTCTGCTTAACAGGTTGTATCTGGGTTTTTAACGAAGAAATTACCGGCCTTATGGAGCCGGAAACGAAAGTGGAAAGACAGGATAAACCTGTACTTACACCCGCTCAGCTGACAGCCATTGCGGCGAAATTTTATCCGGACAAAGTTCCTGCTTATGCCAACTACCAGCAAGGCCGCACCATTAACCTCAATTTAAAAACTGTTGGTGAAAAAGGCAGAAGAGGTGGTGGAACCCAATTAAAAATCAATCCTTATACTGGGGAAGTGGTCAGCACAGTTGTACATAAAAAAGGCGAAACTGATTTCTTCAGGTTTATCCTGAATGGTCACCGCTTTTTATGGATGCCGTATGAGATCGGTCGACCGATCGTCAACTACGGTACTATGGTCTTTGTCGTATTGCTGATCACCGGACTGATCTGGTGGTATCCTAAAAAATGGAACAAATCAACACGCGACAAGAGTTTTAAGATCAAATGGGGAGCGTCATTCAAAAGGGTAAACCTGGATCTGCATAATGTACTTGGTTTCTACTCCTTGCTATTTTTGTTGGCTATAGCACTAACAGGAATGGTATACGGTATTAAATGGTACAGTGAGGGCCTCTATTGGGTAACGTCCGGAGGCGAAACCCTGGCAGAATACAAACGTCTGGAATCAGATTCTCTTCAGGCGAATAAATACTATACACCAGTGCAGGCAATGGACCTGGCCTGGAACAAAGTAATTGCCAAACATCCTAAATCAGCAGGCTTCTATTATAATTTTCCTGATACTGCTGAAGCAAAAGCGGCAATCAACATTACAGTTTATCCAAGTCCGGGTCAGTTTTACAATAGTGAAGGATACACATTTGACCAGCACACACTCCAGGAACTGAAACGTGAAGACGTTTATTCTATTTCCTACGCTGAGGCAGGTTTTGGTGGAAAACTGAGAAAAATGAACTACGATATCCATGTCGGTAGTATCCTTGGATTTCCAGGTAAAGTACTGGCCTTCCTCGCTGCACTGATCGGCGCTTCTCTACCCATCACAGGCTTTCTGATATGGTATGGCCGCAAATTTAAAAAGAAAGGCAAAAAATCTGCTTCAGATCAGTCTGCCGCAACTAAAAACAACAAAGTACCAAAGGTTACAAAACCTCAATTAGAAGAAATCATTTAACTACAAATAATCCTATAATCAGATGAACAAATTTAGATTAATACTTTTAAGCGCTTTTTTTTGCCTGCTGGGCAGTCAGGTTTTTGCACATGCACTTTGGATTGAAACTCCTTCATCCGGAAAGGTCGGACAGGTTCAGGCCGTGAAAGTATTTTATGGTGAATATGCCGCCAACGAACGTGACAGTGTGAGCAAATGGTACTCAGATGTAAAGGAGTTCACACTTTGGCTGGTGGGTCCGGATCAGAAGAAAACTCAATTGAGCCTGAATCCTGGTGTCAATTATTTTGAAAGTAAATTTACACCGGATCAAAACGGTGCATACACGATCATGGTGAGCCATGAAGCCAAAGATCTGGGCGGTACCACAAAGTATCACTTTCTATCCAGCGCAAATGTAACAGTTGGCAAATCGCTTCCTGTTGTGGCTAATAACAGCAATGTACTGAAATTGCACCTGGACGATCTTACCGCTGCTAAACTGAATAAATCACTTCAGGTAAAAGCATTCTTAAAAGATGCTGCAGCCAAAGGTAAAACGGTTTCTGTTTTTTCTCCAAATGGCTGGTCCAAAGAGCTGACTACTGATGAGAACGGAGTTGCCGAATTTACACCACTATGGGCAGGAAGATATGTGGTAGAAGTAAGCGATACCGACAAAACACCGGGGCAGCACCACGGTGTAGACTATAAGTCTACCTGGAAAGGCGCTACTTATAGCTTTGAAGTCAAATAAAACTTCTTCATTTTGAGTTAGAAAAGCCAGTCCTTAAAAGACTGGCTTTTTGCATCTATAGCAGCCCCAGGCGTTCCGCAATGTCGTATAGGGTACCAATATTAAAGACATAGGTCCCGCTAAGCCAATGCCTGACTTCAGAGGGATCTGCCCCCATCATGTCGGCAAACTGGCGGTTACTAATGTTGCGCTTTGTCAATACATTCTTAATGGCGTCAGCCAGTTCCATGGAAACCCTCATACGCCTCATTTCAGCTGGAGAAACATTGTCTTGCAGCGAATATTCTTTTGAATCATTACTTTTCCTTCTCATAATTAATCCTATTGCTTGCTATAGAATTTCAATAAGATGACCAGAACTACCCCAATATCCCCTCAATGGGATCTTTGCCAGACGAGCAGGCATTTTCCATGGCTGAACACTGAAAATCAACTGTTAAAAATAAAAGGGCAGCGGAATAGTCTGCCGCCCTTCTTGAAAAATATGAGGTATAAGTTCAACTGGTTGAGGATTTTAATTCCTCAATTAGGAACGGATCGCTTCTACAGGATCTAATCTTGAAGCCGCATAAGCCGGCCAAAAACCGGAAATGGTACCAATTGCGAGCGACACTCCGATTCCGAGGACAATATTATTCATAAACAGGATCACCTCAAATCCGCCAGCTTTGGTAAGCAGCGTCACCAGGTAAACCAGGAACAGTCCTAAAAGCCCGCCCAATAAACACAATGCTATAGACTCAAATAGAAATTGCAGCATGATAAAGTAATTTTTCGCGCCCAGTGATTTCTGGATACCGATAATATTGGTACGTTCCTTTACCGATACAAACATGATGTTCGCTATTCCAAATCCACCAACCAGGATGGAAAATATCCCGATCGCCCAGCCACCCGTATTGATCATCGTGAACATCGTATCCAATTGCTGAGAAGCAATGGTACTCTTATTCAAGGCAAAATCTTCCTCTGCTCCGGGCCTGGTTCTCCGGATCGACCGCATCGCTCCTCTGATCTCACTTTCTATTTCATCCAGGGAGATGTGCTCATAACCCCTCACGGTAATTGTTGGGTCATACCGGTCGCTTTCAACATCCATAATCCCTTTCGCAAAATTTAAAGGCATTACAATGTTTTTATCCTGTGACATCCCCATCATGTCTTCACCTTCCTTCTTAAACACCCCCACTACATTGAGACGACGCCCCATTACTACAATCGATTTACCAATTGCAGGCTGTCCGTTAAAAAGTCCCTCAGCAATATCTGCTCCTACCAGAGCCACAGGTGAGCCTGCTCTGCCCTCGTTTTCCGTAAAATATCGGCCTTCCTGAAAATCCAGCGTCCAGGTCTTATTGAAGTCCTGTGATGCAGCGCGGATGCCGGCACCTTCTACTGAGTTTGCTCTGTATTTCACCGTGCGTGAATTGGCAGATATTTCATAAGAAACACCTTCTGCATATTCCAAACGGTCCTTTAACAACTGATAATCCCGCAGCGAGGGTTCCGGTCTGTTGACGTATTTCCACCAGGGATAGTCCCCAAAACCACCCCAGGGCCACTTCTGTACAAAAACAGTTTTAGATCCGAGTTTATCTACGCTTTCCTGCAATTTCGCACGGAGGGAATCAACTGCCGAAAACACAAAAATGATGGTAAAAATACCAATCGTGATTCCCAGCAGGGAAAGCATGGTGCGGAGTTTGTTTTGGCGAAGTGCATCAGATGCAAACCGAAAACTTTCGCCTATAAGCCTTAGAATAATCATAATTGTAGTTTAGACCAAAAGTACCGAAAAAGGTTACAGTAAACCCCGCGTGTAATTTAAATAATTCATTAGATTAGGACCTAATTTTTAATTATAATTAAAAGATTTTATTTCGTAAATTTGCGCCCTTAATTATCACATCGAACAATATGAAGTTATCTCAGTTTAAGTTTAATTTACCTGAATCATTAGTTGCCAATAATCCTTCAGAAGAAAGGGATGAAGCCCGTTTAATGGTTTTACACAAAGATAGTGGCAAAATTGAACATAAAATATTCAAAGACGTATTAGGTTACTTTGATGATAAAGATGTCATGATATTAAACAACACCAAGGTATTCCCTGCCCGGCTCTACGGAAATAAAGAGAAAACCGGTGCCACCATCGAAGTTTTTCTGCTGCGTGAGTTGAATAAAGAATTACGTCTTTGGGATGTCCTGGTAGATCCGGCCCGTAAAATCCGTGTTGGGAACAAGTTGTATTTTGGTGACGACGACCTTCTGGTTGCAGAAGTTGTAGACAACACAACCTCTAGGGGACGTACCATTCGGTTCCTTTTTGATGGCACCGACGAAGAATTCAGAAAAAACATCGAAATTTTGGGTGAAACACCCCTGCCTAAATACATCAAACGCAAGGCTACTGCGCAGGACAAAGAACGTTATCAGACCATCTTTGCAAAACACGAGGGTGCTGTTGCAGCGCCTACAGCTGGTCTCCACTTCAGCCGCGAACTGATGAAACGTCTGGAATTGAAAGGCATTAACTTCGCTGAAGTTACGCTTCACGTAGGCCTTGGTACATTCAGGTCCGTAGAGGTTGAAGATTTAACCAAACACAAAATGGATTCTGAACAATTCATCATCGAACAGAAAGATGCAGATATTGTCAACAAAGCCATTGAAGAAAAAAGAAAGATTTGTGCAGTAGGCACCACTTCTATGCGAGCAATTGAATCTGCGGTATCATCTAACCGTACTTTGAAAGCAGCGAACGACTGGACAAGCAAGTTCATCTTCCCTCCATATGATTTTAGTATTGCCAACTCCATGATCACGAATTTCCACACTCCTGAATCGACATTGTTGATGATGATCAGTGCTTTTGGAGGTTATGACTATGTAAGAAATGCTTACGATGTGGCACTGAAAGAAAAATATCGTTTCTACAGTTATGGTGATGCAATGTTGATCATCTAACACCTGAAATAATCATGAGAAATAGGAGATTGGATCTGTAGGATTAAATCTCCTATTTTTATTTAAAGCTTATTTTCCTATGAAATATTACGCCATAATTGTTGCAGGAGGATCCGGAAACAGGATGCAAACAACCATCCCCAAACAGTTCCTGCCTTTGAGCGGCAAGCCGGTATTAATGCACACCCTCGAGGCATTTCATAGCTGCAGTTTGAAACCTCAACTTATTTTAGTCCTAAATAAGCAGCAACAGGCCTACTGGAAAGAATTGTGCCAAACTTATGATTTTCAAGTTGAACACGAAATTGTCGACGGAGGCGAACAACGTTTCCACTCCGTAAAGCAGGGTCTTCAGATCATCAGGGGAGAAGGAATTGTAGCCATTCACGATGCAGTCCGGCCATTGGTCTCAGCAGAGTTGATCCTGAGTTGTTATCTGGAAGCGGAGAAAAAAGGCAACTGCGTGGTTGGCCTGACGCCCACAGACTCAATCAGAAAGATCGATACAGAACAGGGTAGCATCGCAGTTAAGCGGGATGAATTCGCACTCGTACAAACGCCCCAGACTTTCCATACTGACGTACTCAGAACAGCTTATGAACAGGATTACAGATCTGAATTCACAGATGATGCTTCTGTGGCAGAATACAGCGGCTTCAAAATCAATTTAATAGAAGGAGAACGGGAAAACATCAAGATCACCTGGCCGGAGGATTTTGAAATTGCTGCTATATTAGCAAAAAAAGGCCGTAACAATTAGTTACGGCCTTTTTTTGTCTTATCTTTTATTTCTTTTCAACAACCTGGCTTATGCAGCCCTGTTGATGACTTTGAGTATGATTGCAATGACTGCAATGACCAACAAAATGTGAATTAATCCGCCTACATTCGGACCGAAGCCTTGGAAGAAGAATCCGATGATCCATAAGATCACCAATACAACAGCAAGAAGATAAAGTAGATTTCCCATAACGATTAATTTTTAGGTATATAATTTTTAGATAGATGTAAGGAAGTACAAACACTTCCATGACAAAACCTAAACAATCATCGTTCCAAAAATGCAGAAGGCCCCGTTTTTATCGGGGCCTTCTTTATGTTATGCTGATCTAGTATTCGTCTTCGTTGAAGAAAAAGTCATCCTTGGTAGGATAGTCCGGCCAAATCTCCTCTATGGTTTCATAGGGTTCGCCATCATCTTCCAGCGCTTGTAAATTCTCGATCACCTCCACAGGTGCACCGGAACGGATACCGTAATCAATCAATTCATCTTTTGTTGCAGGCCATGGAGCGTCTTCCAAATGCGATGCGAGTTCTAATGTCCAATACATATTCTATACTATTAAGGTTATTCTATTTTATTCGCAAAAGTATATTAAAAAACCTGAGCAAAACAAACTTTTTTTTCCACTTTTACTACTCCATTCACATTATTACCAAATTACAGTCTGGGTAGCCAGATATTCTCGGCGGTTCCCGCATCAGAATTCAGTTTCCGTGCCAAAACAAATAAATAATCGCTTAATCGGTTGAGATAAATAGTCATTTTTCCGTCAACAAAGCTATCTGCGGCCAATTGCACAGTTAGCCGCTCCGCGCGCCGGCAAATGCATCTTGCGATGTGACAATAAGATACCACTGTATTTCCGCCGGGAAGTATAAAATGTTTCAGTTCTGGCAATAGTTCATTCATCTGGTCCATTTCAGTTTCCAGCAATTGGATATCTGATTCGTGCAGGTCCGGAATTTTCATTCTTGAATGCTCAGGATCTGCAGCCAGCGCTGCTCCAACTGTAAAAAGCCGGTCCTGAATTTCTTTCAGGAGCAACTGATACTTCGCGTCGATATCCTGGCACTGGATCAATCCAATATAAGAATTCAATTCATCTATTGTGCCATAGCATTCAATCCTCAGGTGATATTTTGGTACACGCGTCCCCCCAATTAAAGAGGTAAGCCCCTTATCGCCTGTCTTTGTGTAGATCTTCATCTGAAATAGATTTAGTCAATTTTCTCAAAATCACTACCGGACTTCTCCAGTTTGGATAGACGCGGGGATACCGTTTTGATATCTGTGTTCTGATAATCTTTCTCAATCAGTCCATCCCGCATCCTAACGATCCGATGGGCATGCTGCGCAATATCTTCTTCGTGGGTGACCAGGATAATGGTATTTCCTTTACTATGGATTTCCTCCAACAATCCCATGATCTCTATGGAAGTCTTGGTATCCAGGTTTCCTGTCGGCTCATCTGCAAGGATGATTGAAGGATTATTGATCAGCGCCCTCGCCACGGCCACACGCTGACGCTGTCCACCGGAGAGCTCATTGGGTTTATGTCCAACCCTGTTTCCAAGGCCTACATTTTCCAATGCTTTTTGCGCCCTGGCATCCCTTTCTTTTTTATTTGCTCCGGCATAGATCAGGGGCAATGCCACGTTATCGAGTGAAGTAGAGCGGGGCAATAGGTTGAAGGTCTGGAATACAAAGCCAATTTCCTTATTACGCACTTCAGCAAGTTCATTTTCCGTCATCTGGCTCACATTGATGCCATTCAATACGTATGCTCCTTTACTTGGTGTATCCAGGCAGCCTAATATATTCATCAATGTGGATTTACCAGAACCTGAAGGCCCCATCAATGCTACAAATTCACCTTTATGGATATCCAGGGATACAGATTTCAGGGCATGGATCACCTCCGCGCCGATCACATATTTACGACCTATGTCATTGATTTTAATTAAGGCTTCTTCGCTCATTAGGGCTTTCTCCATGGCTCATTTTTTTCTTAGACTTCTCTATCCCGGGGATGTTACAGGAAGGAAGGATTATTGACCCTTGCAGGCTATTTTTCGATGATCTTCGGCACAAAGAAATAATGATCATTGTGCATGGCCGAATTTTTCAGTCCATCTTCTACAGAGATCTCCTGTTTCACAACATCTTCGCGCCATACATTTTCTTCCTCATTCATGTAAACCAATGATTGTACACCGGTAGTATCCAGTTCATTGAGCTTTTCCATGAACGTCAATATCTTATTCATATCGGCAGTAAGTGCTTCCACCTCATTATCGGCTACAGCGATCCTTGCCAGATCGGCTACTTTGTTTATCGTTTGCTTATCTATGGTCATTAATGAATAAGTTTACTGTTTATCAGGTCAAAAATACGGTCTTTTAACAAATCTGAGTCATCAATATTTAATTCTTTAGTAGAAAGCGGGCGGTGTACGTAAATTTCACAGATACCAGGACTGGTTCCGTACTTAGCACCGTCATCCCACATCTTCTGCCAGACATTCGTCATGCTTACCGGAACTATGGGAATGTTCTTTTCAATTGCCAACCGGAATGGTCCGTTTTTAAAGGGTACGAGTTGAGGCGGATAATGGTCATCGATCTTCCCCTCAGGAAAAATGACCAGGCTCATGCCGTTTTCCAGATTCTCCCCTACCTTCTTAAATGCCCGGAATGCGGAGATTTTACTGTCGCGGTTTACGGGAACATCTATGGTCTGAAAAAAGATCTTCAACACCGGGTTGTCCAGCAGTTCCTGTTTACCCATAAAATGAAAACGCCCCTTCGCCAGCACACAAAGAATCATGATGTCCAGGTTCGAAGTGTGATTGGCGCAATAGATATAGGTCTGCCCTTCCTGCAGCGGCACTTCAAACCTGAACCGAAAGAAAACACCGATCAATGTACTGCACAATAAGCTGTTGATCTTGCGCAATTGGTTCAGCAAAGCATATCGCTCCGGTTTCCTGGATGCAAAATAATAGAATGGGTAAAATGATACAGATAAAATCAGAATGATCAGAACTGAATAGTAACGATGAATTTGCCTGAAGAGAGTAATCATGTAAATCAAACATACAAAAAAGATGGATTGATGTGTAAAATGCTTTGTTTTTTATTAATTTCGGCCCAATTAAACCATATTGGTTTACAGTAAAATCAACAAAAATGAAAGAAACGGTAGTTAGTGGCATCCGTCCGACAGGACAGTTGCATTTAGGGAATTATTTTGGGGCGGTCACCAATTTTGTAAAGATGCAGTACGATTACAACTGCTACTTCTTCATTGCCGACCTTCACTCACTGACCACACACCCTACCCCTCAGGACCTCCACGGTTATGTACGTCATGTATTGGTAGAATACCTGGCTTGCGGGATCAATCCTGAAGAAACTACAATTTACATACAGTCTGATGTCCCTGAAGTCGCAGAGCTTTACCTCTACCTCAATATGAACGCTTACATGGGTGAGCTGGAACGCAGCACCTCGTTTAAGGACAAAGTGCGCTCCCAGCCAGACAATGTCAACGCCGGTTTGCTGACCTACCCTACTTTGATGGCGGCAGATATATTGTTGCACAGGGCTACGAAAGTCCCTGTAGGAAAGGATCAGGAACAACATCTGGAGATGACCCGCACCTTTGGAAACCGCTTCAACAGACTATATAACAACGAGTACTTCCCGGAGGCATTTGCCTTTAATTATTCGGAGAACCTGGTAAAAGTACCTGGTCTGGATGGAAAAGGAAAAATGAGCAAATCAAGTGGTGACGGAAATTGTATTTACCTCGCAGACAGTCCGGAGATCATCAGAAAGAAACTGTCGAGGGCAGTTACGGACGGCGGACCTACTATTGAATATCAGGAAAAGCCTGAGGCAATCCAAAACCTGTTTGACCTGATGAAAATCGTTTCAAGTGCAGATACGCTAACACATTTTGATGAGTTGTATAATAAAATGGCCATTCGTTACGGAGATTTCAAAAAGCAACTGGCAGAAGACATGATCCTGTTCAACTCCCCGATCCGCGAACGCATAGACGAATTGTCCAAAGACAGTTCCTACCTGCGCCAGGTGGCCAAACATGGCGCATTGAAAGCCAGGGAAAGCGCTCAAAAAACAATTAAGGAGGTACGGTCACTAATTGGCTTCAAATCATTTTAAAAACAAAAAAATAATACTACCTTTCTTGATATGCACATAGCCATCGTTGGAAATATAGGAGCCGGAAAAACCACACTTACCGGATTATTGGCGAAACACTACGCCTGGGAAGCTTTATACGAAGCGGTAGACAACAATCCTTACCTGGAAGATTTCTACAGCGACATGAAAAGGTGGAGTTTCAACCTTCAGATCTACTTCCTGAACAGCCGTTTTCAGCAGATTGTCGACATTCAAAACTTCAACAGGAACGTGATCCAGGACAGGACAATTTATGAAGATGCGCACATATTTGCAGACAACCTTCATGAAATGGGATTGATGACCACCAGGGACCACCAAAACTACAAAGCTATTTTTGAAAATGTGACCTCCTTCATCAAGCCCCCTGACCTTTTGGTCTACCTCCGCGCTTCTGTGCCAACATTGGTAAACAACATCCAGCGCCGCGGACGTGAGTATGAGGCCAGTATCCGCATCGACTACCTTTCTAAACTGAATGAAAAATACGAAGACTGGATCAAAGATTATAAACTGGGAAAACTGTTGATCCTCGATAAGGACAAGCTTGATTTCACAAACAATCCTGAAGATCTCGGAATGATCATCCAATCTATCGAAGCAGAAATAAACGGATTATTCTAATGAAAGTACTTGGAATCATACCAGCCAGATACGCCTCTACGCGCTTCCCAGGAAAGCCTTTAGTGCAGATCCATGGCAAAAGTATGATCCAGCGCGTCTACGAACAGTCCAGTAAAGCGGCCGGGCTGTCAGAAGTCATTGTGGCCACTGATGACGAGCGGATTGCTGAGGAAGTAAAAGGGTTCGGAGGAAATTTCATCATTACGGGACACCACCACCAGAGTGGCACCGACCGCTGTGCAGAGGTTGCTGCAGCATTGCCTGATTTCGACGCAGTGGTCAACATCCAGGGTGATGAACCATATATCGATCCAAAACAGATTGAACTGCTGATCTCCTGTTTCGAAGATCCGGAAGTTCAACTGGCGACACTCATCAAAAAGATCCAGACAGAAGAAGAACTGTTCAATGTAAATATTCCAAAAGTGCTCCTGGACAACAGGCAGCAGGCCATTTATTTCAGCAGGCAGACCCTGCCCTACATCAGAGGGGCTGAAAGAGAAAGCTGGATGGAGCAGTTCCAGTTCTACAAACACATTGGAATTTACGCCTATACCTATCGGGCACTCCAGGCCATCACAAAATTGCCCCCTTCTCCGCTTGAATTGGCAGAAAGTCTAGAACAACTGCGCTGGATTGAGCATGGCTACCGCATACAGACCCGCATCACCACCATTGAGACCGTTGCCATTGATACCCCGGAAGACCTGAACAAAATAAATGTCCAGCTATGATAAAAACGACCATCCACCTGATGTTGCTTGCTTTTCTGATTGCTTCCTGCAGCGGTTCCGGAACTGAATCAGAGAAAATGGCTGATAGCTCAGTAAAGACGATGGTCAAGCCTTTCAGCGATTCGTTAAAGGCTGATACTTTTCAGGTCAGACGTTCCAGCAATGCCGCAAAAGAAACCGAACTGCTCTTTACGATCAGATCCCATGAAGGAAAAGAAATCTACAGGGAAGAGATCAAAGCGGATGACCTTTTCAAAAACTATGATGCGACGATCGACCTGAAAAAGAAAAAGAACCAGGTAAAGTTTTTGAATGAAGAACTTTCCCGTTTTTTTGATGAGGAAAATCTAATGGAACCGGCCATTACCGAACAGGAACAACCAGATCAATATGTTCCGGACCGCCAATTTTATGAGGAGCTAAAGGCAAGCCAGCTCAATGGCTTCATCTATCGCCTGGGTAAAGAGAACAAAGTATACATCGGCTGGTCGGCAAAAGCGCAGAAAGTTAAAATATATTACCACTGCTGCAAGCAATAATTCCTTGCTTTCATCGTTTAACTCCTCTTCTATCCAAAATAATTCAAAAAATAAAATCCTTCTTTTTAACCGGATAAAAGCATTTAGCGAAAATTATCTGCAAAATATTGAAAATAATGTTTTGATTATTTCAAATATTGTGCTATGTTTAAATAATGAAACAAAATGAACCACGTCATCATATTTCATAAATCAACCTGAATATTCTAACCAAATATACTTTAACGAAGCGCCCGGATCATCTCCGGGCCTTTTTTTTGCTCCTCCGGAGGAGATTTCTAAATGATCATTATAAATGGTATTTTCGTTCCTCTGATACGCTCAAACAACACCGATACTATGTTAAAAAAGTGCTTGCTGCTTCTTTTATTGATTACCTCCTACCTATCAGCCGCGGCCCAAAAAGCAAGCATCAGCGGCAAAGTCAGTGATGCCTTCGATCAAAAGCATTTACCGAACAGCAATGTATTGCTCATCCGGGCTGCAGATTCTATATTGGTTAAGACCATCCGGACAGACGCAAAAGGCGAATTTAACCTCCCTGGCCTCGAAAAGGGAGATTACACCTTATTGATCTCCTATCCGAAAATGGCCGATTTTGTCAAAAACCTGAAACTATCTGACACGGCTGCCATTAACTTGGGAAACGTACAGATGGAGCTGAAATCAAAACTGCTGAAAGAAGTAGTGATACAGGCCACAAAGAGCGCGGTACGCATGCGCGGCGACACCCTCGTCTTCCAGGCCGATAGTTTCGCAGTACGTTCAAATGCCAATGTCCAGGAGCTCCTTAAACGTCTTCCCGGATTCGTGGTCGATAAAGACGGAAAGATCAAAGCCCAGGGCAAGAAAGTAGAAACAGTACTGGTAGATGGAGACGAGTTCTTTGGCGACGATCCCCTGCTCGCAACCAAATACCTGAAAGCAGCAGCAGTGGATGAGATACAGGTTTACGACAAGAAAAGCAAAAATTCAGAACTTACCGGAATTGACGACGGGATTAAGAATAAGACCATCAACATCAAACTGAAGGAAAACGCAAAGAACGGCTACCTGAGCACCTTAGATGCCAACGCCGGAACGGACTATTTCCAGGATTATGGGGGGATGTTTGGCATCTTCAAAAACAAACTCAAGGCGGCGGTATTCGGAACTTACTCTACATTGGACAATCAGTCGAAGATCGCCAATTCCATGAGGAAGCTCAAGGGAGAGGAATACGATGTCATCCAGGTGGGCGACGATGGCAGTTCCATCATGTTTGCTACCGGCATGGATGAAGATGACGATTTCAGCTCTGCCGGATCAGGACTGCCCAATAACCTGAACCTGGGGATGCACTTCTCGGATAAGTTCCACGACAACAAAATGGGCATTAAAATCAATGCTAAAAGTTTCGACTACAAAAGCAAAAACCTCGAAACTTCCAATTCCCGTGAAAAACTCCCAAGCGGCGCTGTCTTCGTCAGTTCCGGCAGCAACGATGACCGTTCCAAAACCGCTGGAGAAAACATAAAAACAGGTTACAGCTACAATATTGACTCGCTGACCGTTCTCAAGCTTTCTGTTGCGGCCCGGAAAACAAGGAATACCCAGAATGCCTCCGGCTATAACGACACCCAGACTGAAAACGGCTTCTTTGTGAGCGAAAACAACCAGATCAATACCGGAAAGGGGACATCGGAAGGTTTCAATGGCAACATCAATTACGCACGCCGTTTCCAAAAAAAGGGACGTACTTTATCGATAGACATACAACCGGAAAGCCAGCAAAATACCAGTTTTGAAAAAAGCCAGAACATCACCCGCTATTTCAACGACAATGGAGAGGAGAACCGCAGAGAGGATATCAACCTGTATACCGACAATTCTGGCAGCAAAAACTCCATAGGCACCAGGATCAGCTATACCGAACCGCTGTCGAAAAGATGGGCCATGGAAGCCGGCTATAGCTTCAAAACCATATCTTCCAGCAGTTACCGGTCTGTATCCGATCAGAATATCCGCAAAATCGACTCACTGAGCAACAATTTCAAATTCATCAATTTCTCCAATGTCGGAAAAATGGTATTCCAGTACCGTGTCAACAAATTTTCGATATCCTCCGGAATGGAGGCTACGCGCACAAGTTTTGAGTTGAACGACCTCGACCGCAATAAAGACTTCGACAGAAACTACCTGAACCTGGCTCCTAGCACTAATATGAACTACAGGATAGACAATGGAAAAAGCCTGTCGCTGAATTACAATGGCTACATGCAACAACCCAGCATAGAGCAACTCCAACCGGTCCGCCAGCTCAGCAACCCTTTGTTGCAAATAGTGGGAAATTCATCGCTGAGGCCCTCATTTACCAACAATTTTTCCCTCTACTACAGTGGCTTCCAGTTTCAGAACGATGAATTCATCTCAGCAAGTTTCAATTACAGCTTCACCAATAATGCCATTGTGAATACAGATATCGTAGACGATTTCAATAAAAGGATTTCGAGTTTTACCAACCTCAATGGCAGCAACTCCATGTCCGGCAATATCTCCTATTCCAAAGGCTTTTCAAAAACACACCTCAGACTTGGTGGCGATCTGGGCTTCAATACATCTAACCGACTGTCCATCATTAATTTTACTACCAACAAAAGCAGGAACAACCAATACAATTTAAGGGGATCATTCAGTTACTATACCCCTAAGATAGACCTCAGCTACTCCCCTTCTGCCAATTTCATGTACGGTTCATCATCTATAGGTGAAATCAATGATGGAAAAAGTCTGAACCACAACCATGAATTTTCCGGCACACTGCAATTGCCCTACCGACTCGAGTTCAATACTACCCTGTCGCTTTCGTACAGACCGGCAAACGCTTCTTTTGACCGGGACCTGGATATTGCAATCTGGAACTGCTACCTGTCTGGCAAACTACTCAAAAATGAGTCCCTGGAAATCAAGTTCACTTTAACTGACATCTTAAACCAAAAAATAGGTTACGAACGTTATGTAGGCGGAAACATCGTCAGCGAAAATACCTACAGCTATATCCCGCGTTATGCCCTGATTGGGGTCAATTGGAATTTAAGTGGTAACTTTATGAAAAACACGGTCAAAAAATGATAAAGCAACTTATGATCGGCATGTTCCTCTGCTTGTGCTGTCTGGCGAAAATCCGGGCACAGCAACTGTTCATTCCCAACGGAAAGATCAGCTTCGAGAAGAAGGTAAATGTGCAACGGAGCATGGAGGGCTGGGACATCCCTGACGAAGCAAAAGAAAAGATGCAAAAATACAACCTCAGTACCTGGGAGCTCTTTTTCAACAGCAGTATTTCTTCCTATAAACAACAAAAAAAAGAAACTGAAAATACGGACAATATGTTCGGCTTCAACATGCAAAACAATAATGAGCTGTATGCCGATTATGCAGCTTCCCGGAGGATCTTAAAGAAGAATTTCTTCAATGATACCTACCTGCTCAATGACAGCATCCCTAAAGTCAATTGGAAAATCATGCATGATGTCCGCGAAATTGCCGGCTATGAATGCAGGAAGGCCATTGGAAGGATCAACGACACGGTGTATGTCGTGGCCTTTTACACGGACGAGATCCTGTTGAGGGGCGGTCCGGAGGGCTTCAGCGGATTACCCGGAATGATCCTGGGACTGGCCATCCCAAGGTACAATACCACTTGGTTTGCCACCAAAGTGGAAGCCTTCTCCATTGCCGACACCGACCTGAAACCACCAAGCGCAAAAAAGACGGACACCGACAGGGAATTGAAGAAAATCATGGAAATCTATAGCCGTTTCGACGGAAACCAAAAACAAAAACCGGAAGAGGTCCGGAAGCAGATTTACGGTTTTCTGCTCTAACTTTTTAAAGAATAGCACCTTACACTACCTTGATCAAGCTGCGTATTATTTAAAAAAATAGCCTTAGTGCTTTCGTTTTATTTGCTAACTTTGTATCCCGTACAAAAACAATAAGGGCAGTCCTAAAACTGTACCTTATGATCACAAATTCACAAACATGACTAAGTATATTTTTGTTACGGGCGGTGTTACTTCCTCATTAGGTAAGGGCATCATCTCCGCTTCATTAGCCAAATTATTACAAGCACGCGGCTACAGTGTAACCATCCAAAAGTTCGACCCTTACATCAACATTGATCCGGGAACCTTAAATCCTTATGAGCACGGTGAATGTTTTGTAACTGAAGATGGTGCGGAAACCGACCTTGACCTTGGTCATTATGAGCGTTTCCTGAACGTTCCAACTTCTCAAGCCAACAACATCACTACAGGACGCATTTACCAGAATGTAATCAACAAGGAAAGACAGGGACAGTACCTTGGAAAAACAGTACAGGTGGTTCCCCACATTACTGATGAGATCAAAAGGAACATGCGCATCCTGGGCGAAAGCGGAAAATATGATATTGTCATCACCGAATTGGGAGGAACTGTAGGTGATATTGAATCTTTACCTTTCATAGAAGCTGTACGCCAGTTCAAATGGGAAGAAGGTGCCAACAATGCGATCGTCATCCACCTGACACTAGTACCTTACCTTGCAGCAGCAGGTGAGCTGAAAACCAAACCTACACAACACTCTGTAAAAGCCTTGCTCGAATACGGAATTCAGCCGGATATCCTGGTTTGTCGTACCGAACACCACATCACCCAGGACATCCGTAAAAAAATCGCTTTGTTCTGTAATGTCAATGTAAATGCGGTGATTGAATCTATAGATGCTTCTTCTATTTATTCCGTTCCGCTATTGATGATGAAAGAGCAACTGGACAAAACAGTACTGAGCAAACTAAAACTTCCACAAAAGAACGAGCCGGACATGGAAAGCTGGAAAGACTTCCTGGGCCGATTGAAAAACCCTACTGCTGAAGTGACCATCGGTGTGGTAGGTAAATATGTAGAGCTTCCTGATGCCTATAAATCCATCACGGAATCCTTTGTACATGCAGGAGCTAAAAATGAATGTAAAGTACGCGTACAGTACATCCACTCTGAAGAGGTCTATCCTGACAATGTAAAAGAGAAATTAGGACACCTGGACGGACTGCTTGTTGCGCCGGGCTTTGGTAGCCGTGGTATTGAAGGTAAAATAGATGCCATCAAATACGTGAGGGAAAACAACGTTCCTTTCTTTGGTATCTGCCTGGGCATGCAGTGTTCTGTCATTGAATACGGCCGGAATGTGCTCGGACTTGCAAAAGCAAACACGACTGAAATCGATGAAGAGACCGAACATCCGGTGATCAATATGATGGAAGAGCAAAAAACCATCACTGATAAAGGTGGCACCATGCGTCTGGGTTCTTACCCATGCGACCTTAAAAAGGGTACAAAAGCATTTGCGGCTTATGGTAAAGCGCACATTACAGAGCGCCACAGACACCGCTATGAATTCAACAACAGCTACCTTAAACAATATGAAGATGCAGGGATGATCGCTTCAGGTGTCAATCCTCAAAGCGGTTTGGTAGAGATCGTTGAGTTGAAAAACCATCCTTTCTTTGTTGGTGGTCAATTTCACCCTGAATTAAAATCAACAGTTGCTAATCCTCACCCACTTTTTGTTAAATTTGTCGCCGCTGCGATGGAGTTTGCGAAGAAGAAAATCAAATAATACGCGTTTAATTAACAATAATGGATAGAAATACGTTTACAGGGTTATTCCTGATCATGATCGTTTTGGGAGCCTGGTTTTATTTTATTAAGCCAAGTGACGCTGAGATCAAAAAAGAAAAAGAACGGATTGCTGCAGATTCTTTAAAGAAAACTGCTGGAAATCAGGCTGCAGTCAGCACTCCTGCAGCTACCCTCCCGACAGTAGATTCGGCAGCTTTAAAAGGCCCTTTCGGTGCCAATATCACTGGAACGGAGCAAACTTCAGTTTTGGAAAACGAAGCTTTGAAACTTACCTTCAGCAATAAAGGTGGTAAAATCCTTTCTGTACAAGTAAAAGGCCAGCAGACATATGATGGCAAACCGGTGATCCTTTTCAATGGCAATGAAAACAAGTTCGGACTGAACCTGAACATTGGCGGCAAAATGATCCATACCAATGACCTGTATTTCACGGCGGTAAAAAATGCGGATCAACTCAGCATGCGTGCCAACTATGCCGGAAACCAATATATAGAATTCCTGTATGACCTGAAACCAAACAGCAGCAATGTCGGCTTCAACATCAACCTGAATGGTTTGAACCAGGTGATCCAGGGCAACAGCGTCAGTTTAAACTGGGAAGCTACATTATTGGAGCAGGAAAAATCAGGAAAAAAAGAGCAGGAGCATTCTGCACCCTACTATAAATACGTCAATGAAAGCCCTGATCACTTAAACGTAGCCAAAGATGTCAAAGAAGAACTGACCGAAGGAAAAATCGAGTGGTTCTCTTTCAAACAGCACTTTTTCTCTGCAGTACTGATTCCTGCGGTTCCTTTCGATAAAGGTAACCTGGAGGTTAAAGTAAGTACGGAGCCTGGTAAGATCAAATGGTACGGTGCCAACATGCAACTGGCATTCAACCAGCTGGCTACCCAGAACTATGCCATGAAATTCTATTTCGGCACCAATAAGTTCTCTACCCTGAAAGCACAGGGCCAGGAAATAGAAAAACAGGTAGACATGGGTTATTGGCCTTTGAAATACATCAACAGGTTTGTGGTGCTGCCGGTATTCAACTTCCTGGAAGGATTCGGATGGAACTATGGCCTCATCATTCTGGTCCTGACCATCATGCTGAAAGTAGCCATGTCGCCATTGACCTACAAGTCTTACCTGTCTATGGCCAAAATGAGGATCCTGAAACCGGAAATGGACGAGATCAAAGCCAAAGTTGGCGAAGACAACCCTACATTATTACAACAGGAATACCTCAAACTCTATAAGCAGGTCGGTGTCAATCCACTCGGGGGCTGCTTGCCCATGTTGCTGCAATTGCCTTTTGTAATGGCCTTCTTCTTCTTCTTCCCGAACTTGTTCGAGCTGAGGGGCGAGAGCTTCCTTTGGATGAAAGACCTTTCTACTTATGATGATTTCATCAAATTTGGCTTCAGTGTACCTTTCATCGGAGACCACCTGAGTTTAATGTGTGTGTTGATGACAGCTTCTACCCTGATCTATACTTATTTCAATAACCAGATCTCAGGAGCCAGCGGGCAGATGAAATACATCGGTTACATCATGCCTATCGTATTCCTGGGTGTACTGAACAGCTATCCATCTGGTCTGAATTATTATTACTTCCTCGCGAACATGCTGACCTTCGCGCAACAGTTCCTGATCAAATCAATGGTAGACGACGAGAAGATCCACAAAACGTTGCAGGACAACAAAGCAAAACCAGTGGAACAAAAAAAGAAATCTAAATTCCAGGCTCGTTTAGACGATTACATGCGTCAACAACAACAAGCCCAGATCCAACAAAAGAAAAAATAATCCAAATGGATCAAAAAAGGGAGCATCAGAACGGTGCTCCCTTTTTTTTGTGTAAAAATTTGGCTTGTATTATTGATATATGCCCAAATTTTACAATTTTTAGGAATTAGGAAGCGGATACACCACACCAACAAATTTTTAACACACACTATGAGGCATAATTACCTAACCTTAGCATTCCTGTTATGTTCAGGACTTACTTTCGGCCAGAAAAAACCAATAGACCATACTGTATACGACAATTGGGAATCCATCGTTTCCAAAAAGATCTCTAATAACGGGATCTGGGCAGGCTATGCGATCGGCAAACAGGAAGGAGACGCGACTCTATACCTGAACAACCTGACATCCAATGCGAAAATAAAAGTCAGCCGTGCCGAAAACGTACTGTTCAGTGCCGATTCCAAATTTGCTGCCTTTGCCATCAAACCTTTCTATGCAGCAATAAGACAGGACAAGATCAAGAAAAAGAAAGCTGAAGAAATGACCAAAGATACGCTGGGAATTGCCAACCTCAGCAGCCTCGCCATTGTCAAGATCGCAAGGGTAAAATCTTTCAGGATGCCTGAAAATGGATTTGGATTCCTGGCTTATCAACTGGAAAAACCATTGGATACCGCTAAAAAAACAAGCGTACCGGCAAATGGAACTGCACCTAAAAAAGATTCAGCTGCTTATTTCGCTGACGAAGATAGTAATGCAGCTTCAAAAGAAGGAACAGACCTGATCTTTCGCAACCTCCTGACCGGACAGGAACGGATTTTTAAATATGTCAGTGAATATGGTTTCAGCAAAAATGGAAAGCAATTGATCTTTGCGGTCACCGGCTCCAAGAAAGACAATACCGTAAAAACTGGCGTTTTTTTACTGAATACAGAAAAAGGCACGCTGAAGACCCTGGTCAGTGGAAAAGGAAGCTTCAAAGGTTTTACCTTTGACAAAGAAAGTGAATCTGTAGCCTTCCTTGGTGAGCGCAGTCCGGAGAAACAGGAGATTAAAGATTACTTCATTTATTACAACTCCCTGTCGCTGGATACCGCACAGATATTGGTCGACAACGAAATCCCTGGTTTACCTGCCAAATGGGCGGTAAGTGCAGAAGGGAAACTGAACTTTAGCAAAGACGGCAACAAGCTTTTCTTTGGAATTGCCCCAATCAAAAAGCCAAAAGACACTACCCTGATCGATTTTGAAAATGCAAAACTCGACATCTGGGGATATAAAGACGACTACCTGCAGCCTATGCAGCTGAAAAATGCGGAACGTGAGTCCAAGCGGACCTACCTGACGGCCATAGAAATTTTCAACAGCGATGTCAAGATTGTACCGCTTACGGACGTGAAACTACCGGATGCCAGCATCATCGATGAGGGCAATGCCAACCTGGTACTCGCATCTACAGATTTCAGCAACCGGGTGCAATCGCAATGGACAGGCAATTCTATCCGCGACTTTTACCTGGTCGACACCAAAAATGGCAGCAAGAAGAAAATCATTGAGGCTTTATCAGGCAATGCCTTTTCATCGCCTGCTGGCAAATATGTAATCTATTTTGATAAAAAAACCGGCAACTGGTTTACCTACAATGTAGCGACAGCCAAAGTTGTGCAACTGAACAATGGCATGAGCCAGAAATTTGTGGATGAGGAGAACGATGTTCCGGACGAACCTTCAGCATATGGCATCGCCGCATGGACAGAGGATGATAAATCTGTGCTGATCTACGACCGTTATGACATCTGGGAGTTCCAACCAGATGGAAAAGCTCCGGCCAAAAACGTCACCAATGGATTCGGCCGCCAAAATGGCATCACTTTCCGTTATCAAAAAACCGATCCGGAAAGCCGCTTTGCAGGAAAAAAGGAAACCATATGGCTGGATGCCTTCAACAATATCAGCAAAGAAAATGGCTTTTATAAAACCAGCATCGGCAACAGTAAGAACCCGGAACTGGTGGTAATGGGCAAAGTAAAATACTCCAGCCTCCTGAAGGCAAAAGACGCAGAGCGTTACCTGTACGACAAAGGCAATTACAGCAGCTCGCCGGATGTCTATGCATCAATAGACCTCAAAACCGAACAGAAGCTGAGCAATACGAACCCGCAGCAACAAAACTACAACTGGGGAACAGCCGAACTGGTCGGCTGGACTACACCGAAAGGTTTCAAATCACAGGGCATCCTGTACAAACCTGAGAATTTCGATGCCAGCAAAAAATACCCGATGATCGTTTATTTCTACGAAAAACTATCAGACGGACTCTACACTTACCAGCCCCCTGCGCCTACACCGTCTAGGTTAAATATCCCTTATTTCGTCAGCAACGGATACCTGGTATTCGCTCCGGACATCAGCTATGAGCAAGGTTACCCGGGCAGGTCAGCAGAAGAGTTCATCAATTCAGGAGTCGAAGCTTTGAAGAAAAATACATGGGTAGATGGCAGTAAGATCGGCATCCAGGGACAGAGCTGGGGCGGTTACCAGGTTGCACACCTGATCACACGCACCAATATGTACGCTGCTGCATGGGCAGGCGCACCTGTGGTCAATATGACCTCCGCTTACGGTGGCATCAGATGGGAAAGCGGCATGAACAGGCAGTTCCAGTATGAAAAAACACAAAGCCGCATCGGCGCCACCCTTTGGGAAAAGCCAGAGTTATATATCGAAAACTCTCCCCTGTTTTCTTTACCTAAAGTAAGCACGCCAGTGGTGATCATGGCCAACGATGCCGATGGTGCCGTACCATGGTATCAGGGCATTGAAATGTTTACAGGCCTTCGCCGGCTGGGTAAACCGGTATGGATGCTGAACTACAACAATGAGGCCCATAATCTCATTCAGCGCCAGAACAGAAAGGACATCCAGATCCGCGAGCAGCAGTTTTTCGACTATTACCTGAAAGGTGCCAAAGCACCTTCCTGGATGGTCAATGGTATCCCTGCTACAGAAAAAGGAAAGACCTGGGGTTTCGAACTTGTCGACGAAAAGCCTTAACCAAATGCTATTTAAAATCCCTACATTAACAGCTTAAAAAACAAACAATGGCATTAAGTAGAATCTGGTCTGCATTCATCATCGTCGCAATCGTGGTGGCCAGCATCAAGTGTTTCTTTTTCGGGCAAACGGAGATTTTCAACTGGATGGTCATCGGCAAAGCCGATGATGCAGCAAACCCGCTGAAAGTAGACGGCGTGATTGAGACCTGCTGGACCGCGGTAAACATCTGCTTAAAACTGATCGGCATTATGGCCTTGTTCATGGGCTTCATGAGCATTGCCGAGCAAGCCGGAGGCATCAGGCTGCTGTCGCGGGTCATCGGACCATTCTTTGCCAAACTTTTTCCGGACATTCCTAAAGGACATCCCGCTACGGGGCACATGGTGATGAATTTCTCGGCCAATTTACTCGGTCTGGACAATGCAGCTACACCATTCGGCCTCAAGGCTATGGAAAGCCTTCAGGAGCTCAATCCCAGCAAAGACACTGCTTCCAATGCGCAGATCATGTTCCTCTGCCTGCATGCGTCCGGACTTACGCTCATACCCGTCAGTATCATTGCCATCCGGGCTTCACTAAACTCTGCCAATCCTACGGAGATTTTTATCCCTTGCATGATTGCCACCTTCGTGGCCACCATTGCAGCTATGTTTATTGTTTCCTTCAAGCAAAAGATCAACGTGTTCCAGCCCGTCATCCTGGCCTGGGTACTGGGCATTTCGGCGGTAATTGCCATATTGGTACTTTACCTGGTCACGCTCAATACTACAGAACTACAATCGTTCTCAGGAATCCTCAGCAATGGCCTCCTGTTGCTGATTTTCTTTTTGATCGTACTTGGCGGTGTTTATAAAAAAATAGATGTGTTCAATGCCTTTATTGATGGGGCAAAAGGAGGCTTTGAAACAGCCGTACGCATCATTCCTTATTTGGTAGGCATGCTCATCGCCATCAGTCTCCTGAGAACCAGCGGCACTTTCGAAATTGTAATCGATGGCATGAAAAGCATCTGTGCATTCTTTGGTGCCGATTCTAAATTTATAGATGGCATCCCCACTGCGCTGATCAAGCCTTTAAGTGGAAGTGGTGCAAGAGGTATGATGGTCGATACGATCACTACGCACGGCGCAGATTCCTTCGCCGGCAGGCTGTCCAGTATTTTACAGGGCTCATCAGATACCACTTTCTACGTCGTGGCGGTATATTTCGGTGCAGTAAACGTCAAAAATACGAGGTATGCTATTGGCGCAATGCTGCTGGCAGACCTCGTTGGGGTCTGTACAGCAATCGGTCTCTGTTATATGTTTTTTGGGTAGAGGATCTTAGCTGGATTTGCTCAGCGAAAGCTTATCAATGATTTGTTCCAGTACCGTAGGCTCTACACTGGCATTTCTGGATGTCCTCCAGGTGGCACTGGAATCCAGCCAAACGCAGAATGAGTGGTAACCATCTAAGATCACCGCATAGGTTTCATGAAAATCATCTTGTATTTGCATGCAAAAGCCCTTTACTGGTTTGCCTTGCACATCGAACTGGAGATTGAGATAGCTACTTAACATATCGATACCTGGTTAGTTAATACCTAAACAAATATCCATTTAAAAAGTTTGCCCGGTTTTAAGAAACTGATATGTTATTGTTATCAACAGGTTATGAAATGCTGTCTGTATTTTCTTTAGCTGCACTTCTGCATCTTGCCTTAATTTATTGTAGCTTTAAACCTAAAAAACCGGCACATGTCTACCAGTCAGATTACAGCAATTACAGAACTCGACCGATCACATTACAAAACCAAAGTATACGCAGGCGGACATTTTATCTACGCCGATGAACCTGAATCCCTGGGTGGCACCGACGAAGGTATGAATCCAGGCGCCCTGCTGCTCGCCAGCCTGGGCAGCTGTACGGCCATTACCATCAGAATGTATGCCGACCGTAAGGAATATCCCCTGGAAAGCATCAGGATCAGTCTGGCCATTTGCGAAGAAAAAGAGATTTCCGCTGAGACCGTCATCAGCAGGGAAATTGAATTCACAGGCGAGCTGAGCCAGGAGCAGCGGGAAAGGTTGATGCAGATCGCAGACAAATGCCCCATCCACAAAATATTGAGCAATCCCATTAAAATACAAACCATTTAATCCACACAATGAACCTTAAATCTTCTTTTTCCATTTTGCTGACCTGCCTCCTGGGCAGCTCCGCTTTTGCGCAAAACGTCAAACTAAAGCTCATTTCCGATCAGCTTTCGCATCCTACAGCCATGGCGGTAACGCCAAAATCGCCCAGCCTTCTTTTTGTGTGCGAACAGGAAGGTCGCATCAGGATCATCGAAAATGGCAAGTTGCTGCCTGGCCCATTCCTGGACATCAGTAAAGAGATCATCAAAAGAGAAGGATACGAAGAGCGCGGCCTGCTTGGCTTGACTTTTCACCCCAACTATGCCAGCAATGGAAAGTTCTATGTGTTTTGCAGCAGCCCCTCTTCCGGGGTAAAAGGGAGGGACCATATCAGTGAGATCAGGGAATACACGGTATCGAAGGGAAATCCGAAACTCGCCGATGCTACCAGCAAAAAACTCATCATCTCGGTAGATGAACCACAGTCCAACCACAACGGAGGCGATCTGAAGTTCGGCCCGGATGGCTTCCTCTACATCGCCCTGGGCGATGGCGGAGGCCAGAATGACCAGCACGGGCAATACGGTAATGCGCAAGACCTCAGCAACCTTCTGGGCAAGATCATCCGTATAGATGTCAACAAAACGCCTTATGCCATTCCGGCCGACAATCCATTCGTCAATAGCCCGGGAGCAAAACCTGAAATTTATGCCTATGGCTTCAGAAACCCATGGCGTTTTAGTTTCGACAGCAAAACCAAGGCACTTTTTACAGGAGATGTAGGTCAGGACAAATATGAAGAAGTAGATATCGTGACCAAGGGTGGCAATTACGGCTGGCGGGCTATTGAAGGGTTGCATGTACACAGGCCATCAGATCCCCAGCCTAAAGATCCGATCGCCCCCATCACAGAATATCCGCATACCGAAGGCATCAGCATAACCGGCGGATATGTATACCGGGGAAAAGCGGTTCCGAAATTGGCAGGGAAATATGTTTTTGCCGATTTCATGGGTCCGGTTTGGAGCTTAACCAAATCTGCGGACAACAAATGGACTAGAAGTAAAATGTCGATTTCCAAAGATGCCGGAGAATGGCACGTGTATAGTTTTGGTGAAGACCTGAAAGGCGAGCTGTACCTGCTTACTGTATTGCTGGAAAGCGACAAGGGTGCCCTGTACCAGATCGTACCTTAACCAATAATTTTGCTGCAATTTAAAATCTTATCATACATCAATAACCGGGAGCAAAGCAGCGCTTAAATTTGCAGTAGTTAAAAAAATTAGAAACCCATCATGAACATGAAATCAAAAATCAACGCAGTGCTCTTACTAGTAGCAGTCGTAGCATTATCTGCTTTTAAAAACCCTGGAAAACCAGTAACTTATACTGTAGATGCAGCAAAATCTAACATTACCTGGCTTGGAAAAAAAGTAACTGGTTCACATAACGGTACCATTTCTTTAAAATCAGGATCATTGAACATCAACGGAAAGAACGTTACAGGCGGTACATTTGTGATCGACATGACTTCGATCAAAGATGCTGACGGAAGTGAAAAACTGGAAGGACACTTGAAAGCAGACGATTTTTTCGGTTCTGCCAAATTCCCGACTTCCACTTTCGTGATCACTAAAGTAACCGGATCAGGTGCCAATGTAAATGTATCAGGAAACCTTACCATCAAAGGCATCACTAAGCCTTTGAGCTTCCCGGCTACAGTAACATTGAACGAAGATGGTACAGCTTCTGCCCTTGCTGGAAAGATCACCGTAGACAGAACTAAATACGACATCAGATACGGTTCAAAATCATTCTTCGACAGCATTGGCGACAAAGCCATCGACGACAACTTTGAAATCGGTGTTAAGTTGACTGCTAAGAAATAAGCAATCCATCAACACAAAAAAAGACATGCCCGATTTGGACATGTCTTTTTTTGTGTTTGTTCCTCAGCTATTGCTCAGTCCAATTCCCCGACAAAGCTGCTGCTACTCAGCATGCCGTTTCCTTCTTATATAAAGCACACCTGTTCTTGCGACTGCAGCCTGAGATTTTTAAGCTATGTCTGTAATTCAAATCCCTTTGAACTAAATTATTGGTCTTATTTTAAGATCCGAATCAACGCTTTTCATAGCTTCAATGGACTGGATTGTAACCTTCCCGCAACATTAGCACATGCCTCGCACTCATTCTATCAAATGAGCCAATAATTCGTACTTTTATCCTTATGAAATTAGAATCCATCAAAAGCTATTTTGCTGTTCTGGCTTTGGTAGCCACCAGCTATTCCGCTAATGCCCAGCAGATACAAAAGTTTATTGATCCGGCAAATATGGACCGCTCTGTAAAGCCTGGAGATGATTTTTATCAATATGCCAGTGGCAACTGGATTAAAAACAATCCTGTTCCTGCTAAGGAAACCCGCTGGGGGAGTTTCAATGCCCTCCGCGATTTCAACATCAATGCCGTAAAAGGCCTTGTAGAAGCGGCCGCAGCAAATCGTACTGCTGCCCCGGGTTCGGTGGAGAAACGGGTAGGCGATTTTTACGCTGCTGCAATGGACAGTCTGGCCATCGAAAAAATGGGCTATACCCCCATCAAAGCTGATCTGGAAAAGATCAGGCAACTGAAAGACCTGCAAGGCATTCTGGATCATGCGGCTTATTTGCGCAGTTCAGGAATTGCCGCGCCAATGTTCAACTTTGGGGTGGGCCAGGACAATAAGAATGTAACCCGATATATTGCACAGTTTGGACAAGGAGGCACTACCCTCCCGGACCGCGATTATTACCTGAAAGCAGATACCCGCAGCCTGCAGATCCGCACAGCGTATATCAACTATATGCTGAGCCTCTTTAAACTGACCGGCGCTTCGCCTGCCGAAGCGGAAAAGAAAGCCGCGGCAGTGATGGCCATTGAAAAACAATTGGCCGAAGTTCAAATCCCCAGAGTAGAAATGCGGGATCCGGATAAAACCTACAATAAATTTACCGTAGCTGCCTTCAGCAAAACAACGCCAAACCTGAACTGGGCAGATTTGCTCAGCAAGTTCAAAGTCAAAGGACAGGATACGGTCCTGGTTTCGGCACCTAAATTCTTTGTTGGATTGGATTCCATGCTCAAAACCGTATCGGTAAGCGACTGGAAAACCTATCTGGAGTGGAACGTGCTCAAAGCTTCCGCAGCTCAACTGAGCTCGCCTTTTGTATCGGCAACCTTTGCTTTTAACCAGGTGCAGAGCGGACAAAAAGTGCAGACCCCAAGATGGCAGCGCATGTCCCAATTGACCGATGGAACCATCGGCGAACTGCTTGGACAGCTGTATGTGGCCAAATATTTCAAACCCGAGGCCAAAGCACGCATGACCGAACTGATCGATAACCTGAGAAAAGCATTTGAAATCAGGATCAAAAGCCTGGACTGGATGAGTGATGCGACCAAGGAAAAAGCCCTGGCCAAATTGCATGCCTTTGTTCCAAAAATCGGTTATCCCGATAAATGGAAAACTTATGAGGGACTGAACATTTCCAGGAACAGCCATTTCCAAAACCAAAGAAATGCTGCTCAATGGGCATACAACGAAATGATCGCTCAATTGGGCAAACCGGTAGACCGCAGCCGTTTTGGAATGACCCCTCCTACCGTAAACGCCTATTACAGTCCGACTATGAACGAAATCGTATTTCCGGCAGGCATCCTCCAATTCCCCTTCTTTGATCCGAATGCCGACGATGCCGTAAATTATGGCGGTATCGGTGCTGTGATCGGTCATGAGATGTCCCACGGATTTGACGATAGCGGCAGCAAATACGATCAATATGGCAACCTGAAAAACTGGTGGACTGATGAAGACCGCCAAAAATTTGAAACCAAGACGAAAGCATTGGGTGAACAGTTCGATGCCTATACGGTACTGGATACGATCCATGTAATTGGCAAACTGACCATGGGAGAAAACATCGGCGACCTTGGCGGATTGAATGCGGCTTACACGGCTTTTAAATTGACCAAACAAGGTCAGTCCAATGAGAAAATTGATGGTTTTACGCCCGATCAGCGCTTTTTCCTGTCATGGGCAGAGGTCTGGAGGGGAAATATTTTACCTGAAACTGCTGCTCAGCTGATCAAAACTGATCCGCATTCCCCTGGCCCGTACCGGACCATCGGTGCGCCAGTGAATATGGATGCCTGGTACCAGGCTTTTGATGTAAAGCCCGGCGATAAATTGTATAAAAAGCCTGAAGATAGAATCAGAATGTGGTAGGCTAATTACTCATCATTCCGCTATAGGGAGCAGGAAACAAAACCTGCTTCCTTCACCGATCTCACTTTCTACCCAGATCCTGCCGCCTTCAGCTTCGATAAAATCTTTGGAAATGGCCAGCCCCAAGCCTGATCCGGACTTGTTGTTTCCATCTGTAGGTACCTGGAAATAGCGGTCAAACAGGCGCTTCTGGTACTGGGGATCTATGCCTTTGCCAAAATCGCGTACAGAGAACTCAATACCGTCAGCTGTTTTCATAATCTGTATGACGACCTTTGACTTCTGAGCACTATAACGCATGGCATTACTTAAGAAATTAACCAATACCCATGCAGTTTTCTCCGTATCTACGTTCACCTTTGGAAGATCATTGCGGGAAATGAGTTCCAGTTCGATGGTCTTCTGTTCTGCCTGGAACCTGACGGTATCCATTGCATAAATGGCGATCTTGCGTGGATCAGATTTGACAAAATTCAGTTGCAGCTTGCCGGTCTCTACCTGGGAGAGGTCTAACAGTTCGCTGGTGATCTTGAGCAAGCGCCCGCAATCTTCCTTAATGTGTTGTACCAATTCCTTTTGTTCCGGATTCATGCTCCCTACCCGCTCATCATCGAGCAATTTCACACTCATCTTGATAGAAGATATTGGTGTTTTTAATTCATGGGAAACAGTGGCGATAAAATTAGTTTTGGCCTCATCCAGCTCCTTGTATTCAGTGACGTTCTTCAGTACATAAACTTCTCCGGCTGCCCTCATCGATTCTTTGATGACGCGGTCCTGCTGGTCTTCATAAACAGGGACCATGATCTCACGACGCTCGAGTTTGAAGTAGGATTCCTTGCCGTCGGCATAAATTTTCATCGGCCCGGCACTGGTATCGGTTTGCATCAATGCTTTGAGCAGGTCATTTCTTTTCATCAGTGTTGCTGCATCTGCGCCGATCACATCCTTCTCGTTCAGGTTGAGCAACTGTCCGGCCACCTGATTTAGAAATAAAACCTCATTCCTTTCATTTAGGCCAATGATGGCATCCTGCATCTGGCCGATGATGGCTTCGATCCTTAATTTCTCTGACTGAAGTTTGGCCAGGTTACTGTTCTCCCATTTATTGAGCTGGGCGGTCATTGCATTGAACTCTTCTGCAAGTTCAGAGAATTCATCATTGCCTGCGAACTCAAGCCGCTGTTTGTAGTTCTTTCTGCTAATGGCCTTGATCGCTTCAGAAAACTCCCTTAGTGGATTGGCCACAAAACCCGGAAAGTTCAGACTGAAAGAAAACAGGATAATGAAACACATCGAAGCGGCAAAAATCAGGTAAGTTGCCGCTTTTTCCACGCTGGCCTGTGCCGCATCGTTCTTCCTGACAATGGCCTTCATATTCAGTTCATCGATGATCCTCAGCTGCAGGTGCATACGGCGTAGGGCTGCACGTTGGATGTCCAGGTCTGCTCCGGGCCTGCTCAATTCGGCAAAAGCTTTTGCCAGTGCCGCGGCAGCTTCCCCCTCACCTTTCTCTGTGATGTTACTTTGTTCCCGCCGCAACTGGGCTGCCATTTCATCTTTAGTATTTTGGTTTAATGGCAACTCATTGTCATCCAGCAGCGTTCGCATCAGCCGAACGTACCTCAGGCTTTCATAATTGTCCTTCAGTATCACCCTGGAGCTGACCGAGATCTTATTCATATAATACAGGGATATGGCCCCGAATAGTATGACCACCACAAAGAGGAATCCGAATCCGAGACGTAGTTTTGTTTTTATTTTCATGATTTCATGCTGTTAATGGGCTTAAGAGAGGATAACCAGATCGGTTTCTGTTTCGGAGATGTTCTTTAAAAGTTTATTGAATATAGCAGTACGCATAATGACCTGGAATAAGTTTAAATGCGGCTTACCGATACAGATCGTAGTAATCTCCCGTTCCACTGCGATCCTGGTAATGGTAGTAGTCACATCCTCACTCTTGACTTTAAGGACTTCCCCACCCAGTTCTGTCGCAAGTTTAAAATTGTTGATCAGGTGACGCTGCAGATCCAGTTTGATCCTGTCGCCACCTTCGCTGCTGCGCTGTACATACAATACGATCCAGGGTGAGCGGTAGTAAGAAGCCAGCCGGGCGGTCTTACGGATGATCACTTTAGCCGTCTGGTGGTTGGTAGAGATGCAGGCTAGGAACTTTTCGGGACGGAGCTTGATCTGTTTAGGTACTTCCACATTGATCTTTCGCTCCAGATGATGCGCAACTTCCTTCAATGCCAGTTCCCGAAGCTGCAAAATCCTTTCGGGCTGGAAGAAATTATCCAGCGCCCGTTTAATCTTGGCCGGGTCATAGATCTTTCCTGCTTTCAAACGCTCGATCAGTTCATCAGCAGTCAGATCGATGTTGACGATCTCATCAGCAGTCTCCAGGATCTTGTCCGGTATCCTTTCGGTGATGGGGATGCCCGCAATGGTCTCAATCTCTTCATTCATGCTTTCCAGGTGCTGGATGTTGACCGCGGAGATCACGCTGATCCCTGCATCCAGGATATCAGCAACGTCCTGCCAGCGTTTCCCGTTTTTACTGCCTTCTACATTGGAATGGGCAAGTTCATCTACAATCACGACTTCGGGACGTCTGTTGATGATCCCCTGGACATCCATTTCTTCCAGTGCTTTACCCTTATAAAAGATGTTCCTGCGTGGAATGAGCGGAACGCCATCTAAAAGCGCATGTGTTTCCGCACGGTTATGGGTTTCAATATAGCCGATCTGAATGTCGATGCCATTTTTCAATAGGGCATGGGCTTCCTGCAGCATGCGGTAGGTCTTACCTACACCTGCACTCATCCCAATGTACACTTTGAATTTCCCCCTTCTGGACTTTTTGACCATGTCTAGGAATTTCTTTACAGATCCCGCTTTATCTTCTTCTTCCATAAACGTCTTAAACTACCACTTTAAAATTACATAACCTTGTTGGATCAAATAGCATATCATCAGGAAAATTAATCCCGCGCCGAAGCACAGGATCAATTTAACTAAAGGGTTCTTGAAAAAATCAGGTGCCATGATTGCTAAAATGAGACCGCAATACTGGCGGTTAAAGCCGCATTATTAGCTACCGGCTGCGCTGACCTCACAAAGATTTTATCCCTGCTGCTGTACATCTTACCCTCCAGGCGTAAAACTGCATTGCTGACCGGCGCATAATCTACATTCAAAGAATATCCAGTGGTTTTAAATCCATTTGGCGTACCCGTAGCGATAAATACGCCGTTTTTATCTTCATAGTATTCAATCCTTCCGGCCAAAGCCCACTTATTGCTGATCTTGTACTGGGCTATGGCCAGGGGTGACAGCACTTCATTTTTCTCATCGCTGCCTTTTGCCTGTTGTTGGGTACCATAGTCGAACCCAACCGTCAGGCCAAACTGGTCAGTCAGCTGGAAGATGCCATATACGTTATGGTAGCATCTGCGTACACGTACCGAGTCTGCTCCTTCTGTCCCGAGGTAATTGCTGTAGTTGACTGTTATTTTGGGACCAGGTTTCCAGCTCAGCTGCAAACCACCAGCGGGCTGACTGTTGCCGTTCTGACGGGCCATTCTTTGCCAGCCGTTCAGATATAAAACAGCAGCTGTAAACTTACCATCGTTGCTGCCGTAGGTAATCTTTGCACCGGATTCGTAATAAGGCGTATTTTCGGAAGAGATGTTCCTGGTCAGCACCCAGCAATCTTTAGAGATCGCACTTTCAAAACCGATATGAGAAGAGAATACCCCTGCATCAAGCCATAAATTGGATGATTTCGAAAGTTTGAGTCCGGCATTCGCTTCAAAAATATTCTTCAATACACCCGGTTCCGCAGCAAGGTTGGCATTGGCATAAGTACCTGCCATTACTGCTAGATTGGCACGTATGCTCCCATCGTCGTAGTTGCCTTTGATAAAACCAAGATTCAGGTTTACCTCATTATGTCGGTTGTGCGCGTAAATAAATCCCGGCCTGTTGTTGTCGGCGGGTTTATTAAAATCGTAACCAAAATAGGTTTCCAGGTATCCTGATACTTTGACCTTTGGCGCTTCCTGAGCCTGCGCACATAGTCCTGTTGATAAAGCTGCAGCTAATATTAATCGTCTTTTCATTTTAATTGTTTGTGTAGTATTATTTTAATATGCCCGTTATGCTTCAGAGCGATCGTTCTTTAGATCTACCATCATTCTTTAAGCGGTCGTCATCGTTTAGAGCGACCGTCATCCGTTAGAGCGACCGTCATCCTGAATTTATTTCAGGATCCCACACATGCAAAAGGCTCTTTCTAATTCGGGATCCTGAAATAAATTCAGGATGACGTGGTGTAGGCATGGTGCAAACATGGGGCAGACGCTGTGTATACATGATAGATAACATTCCTATTTTTTCAGTTCGTCTAAAGCGATATTCAATTTCAATACGTTTACTTTCGAGGGGCCTAAAAGGCCGAGCAGGGGACCTTCTGTATGCTCTACCACTAGTTCCGCTACTTTTCGCTCATCCAGGCCGCGTGCGGCCGCAACTCTTTTGATCTGGATAATGGCGCCCTGTTCAGATATATTGGGATCAAGTCCGCTGCCCGAGGCCGTAACCATATCAGCAGGAATATCTGCTTTTTGTACAGTCGGGTTGTATTTTAACAACGTATCGATCCGGTCAGACACCTGCTGTAAATAATCCGGATTGGAAGGACCTTTATTGGAACCTCCTGATCCGGCAGCATTGTAGCCTACGGCAGATGGTCTGCCCCAAAAGTATGCTTTGCTGGTAAAGGATTGTCCGATCAAAGCGTAACCCACTACCTTGCCATTTTTGCTGATTTTTTCCGCACCGCCACTCCCTTCAGAAAAACTTCCGGCAAAAGCAACGATTAAGGGATAGATGACGCAGAGCAGTACCATAAGTACTGCGGTGAGGCGGATAGATTGTATGATGTACTTTTTCATGATGCTATATTTTAAATTGCTTATACAAATAAGCCTACCAGTAAATCGATTATTTTGATGCCAATAAATGGTGCGATTACACCGCCCAGACCATAGATCAGCAGGTTCCTGCGCAGCAGCGCACTGGCACCAATAGGCTTATAGGCAACGCCCTTTAAAGCCAAAGGGATCAGGATCGGAATGATAATGGCGTTAAATATTACGGCCGAGAGTATTGCACTTTCCGGACTGTGCAAACCCATGATGTTCAGGCTTTGCAAAGCCGGGATAGAAGCAATAAACAAAGCAGGGACAATGGCAAAATACTTGGCCACATCATTGGCAATGGAGAAGGTGGTCAGCGTGCCACGGGTGATCAGCAGCTGCTTTCCAATCTCCACGATCTCAATCAGTTTGGTTGGATCATTGTCCAGGTCGACCATATTTCCAGCTTCCTTGGCCGCCTGTGTGCCACTGTTCATGGCCACACCCACATCTGCCTGGGCCAGGGCCGGTGCATCATTTGTTCCATCGCCCATCATGGCTACCAGTTTACCCAGCGCCTGTTCTTCTTTGATGTAGTTCATCTTGTCTTCGGGCTTGGCCTCTGCGATGAAATCATCCACGCCTGCTTTTTCTGCAATGAATTTTGCAGTGAGCGGATTGTCACCGGTGACCATCACTGTCTTTACACCCATTTTTCTCAGGCGCTCGAAACGTTCACTGATTCCTGGTTTAATGATGTCCTGAAGTTCGATAACACCCATTGTTTTTTCATTGACCGACACCACCAAAGGTGTACCGCCGTTGTTGGAGATCGCTTTAACCTGCGCCTCGGTCTCTGCCGGAAATTGATTTCTTGCAGTAAGAACGATATTTCTGATCGCATCGAATGCACCTTTACGGATCCTTTTACCCGCTGTAGTATCCAGTCCGCTTGAACGTGTTTCGGCTGTAAATTTGATGAAAGTGGAACCGGCAGGCGCAGTTTGTATTTGATATCCCTGTTCCACTGCCAATTCAAGTATGGATTTACCCTCCGGAGTCTCATCGGCTAATGAACTCATCACACAGGCTTCTATAAAGGCCATGGTGTCTATACCCGGAGCAGGGTAAAAACTGGTGGCTTTACGGTTACCGATAGTGATCGTGCCGGTTTTATCCAGCAATAAGACGTCGATATCACCTGCAGTTTCTACTGCTTTACCCGATTTGGTAATCACATTGGCCCTTAGGGCGCGGTCCATACCCGCAATACCGATGGCCGAGAGCAGGCCACCGATAGTGGTAGGGATCAAACAAACGAAGAGCGATATTAGTGCGGCAATTGTTATTGGGGTGTTCGCATAATCTGCAAATGGTTTTAGGGTCACACATACAATAATGAATACCAATGTAAAACTTGCCAGCAGAATGGTCAAGGCAATTTCATTGGGTGTTTTTTGGCGTGAGGCACCTTCAACAAGGGCGATCATTTTATCAAGGAAGCTTTCGCCGGGCTGGGTATTCACCTGAACTTTGATCTGATCTGAAAGCACTTTAGTGCCGCCTGTTACGGATGACTTGTCCCCTCCCGACTCACGGATTACCGGAGCTGATTCGCCGGTGATCGCAGATTCATCAATAGTGGCAATGCCTTCGATGATCTCGCCATCGGTAGGTATGGTATCACCAGATTCGCAGATGAAAACATCCCCTTTTTTCAACAGGGATGAGGAGCGGGTTTCTATTTTGCCATTTGGCAGGACCACTTTAGCTGGTGTTTCCTCACGGGTTTTCCTCAGGGAGTCTGCCTGTGCCTTACCCCTGGCCTCAGCGATGGCCTCGGCAAAATTGGCGAAAAGCACGGTCAAGAGCAGGATAAGAAAGATGATGAAGTTGTAAGTAGCGGAACCCTGACCTGTATTACGCATGGAATAGATGGTAACATAGGCCATGATCAATGTACCGACCTCTACGGTAAACATGACGGGGTTCTTGATCATCACCCGCGGATCAAGCTTGATGAATGACTGCTTAAGTGCCGTTTGCACCAGTGCAGGTTCAAATAATTTATTGGAAGATTTCATTTTTAAATCTATTTAAGCATGGTAAAATATTCTGCCAGCGGGCCTAAAGCCAGTGCAGGAAAGTAAGAAAGGGCGTTCAGTACAACGATCACGGCAAAGGTCATCAGGCCAAAAGTCAGCGTATCCGTTTTTAATGTACCGGCCGATTCAGGAATGTATTTTTTAGCACCCAGCAGACCAGCGATGGCAACCGGACCTATAATGGGTAGGAAACGGCCCAGTAGCAATACAAATCCGGTCAGCACATTCCAATGTACATTGTTGTCGCCCAGCCCCTCAAAACCAGAACCGTTGTTTGCATTGGAAGATGTTATTTCATACAGCATTTCTGAAAATCCATGGAAACCAGGGTTATTCAACCAGTTTTTCGGTTGCACCGCCCATGCTGCATCAGCATGATTGCTGAAGACATAACTGGCAATTGCAGTTCCCGCCAGTATGAGAAACGGACTTAGCAGAGTAATGATGGCTGCAATCTTAACTTCCCTTGCTTCAACCTTGTGCCCGAGAAATTCCGGTGTTCTTCCCACCATCAGTCCGGATATGAATACCGCGATGATCAGGTAGATGAAATAGTTGAGCACACCCACGCCACAGCCGCCGTAGAAGGAATTTACCATCATCCCCAGCAATTGCCATGCGCCGGTCAACGGCATGGTACTGTCGTGCATGCTGTTCACTGAACCAGTAGAGATGATCGTGGTCACCGTGCTCCAGTAAGCGGAGATAGCCGGGCCAAAACGGACTTCTTTACCTTCCATCGCACCTGTAGCCTGGGAGATCCCCATTTTTGCCAGTGCAGGATTTCCAGCAAGTTCAGAACTGATGCTGGGAATGAGCAATAGGAACATGCCTATGGTCATCACCCCAAAAATGATCCAGCCCAGCTTTCTGCGTCTGATGAAAATACCAAATGCAATCACCATGGCAATGGGGATGATCACCTGTGCGACGAGTTCGACCATATTGGTGATGTAATTGGGGTTTTCTAAGGGGTGTGCCGAATTGGCACCAAACCAGCCGCCGCCATTTGTACCCAGGTGCTTGATGGCAATCATGCCGGCAGCAGGACCTCTCGAAACGTTAACGGTATCGCCCTGAAGGGAGATAAACTGGTCTTTTCCCTCATAACTGGTTGGGGTCCCATTGAAGGCAAGAATCAGCGCAACCACCAGCGATAATGGCAATAAAAGCCTGGTGATGGACTTTACGAAAAACTCCCAGAAGTTGCCTAACTTTTCACTGGTCTTATCCCTGAAAGCTTTAAAGAAAACAACCGCAGCAGCAATACCTGTAGCACAGCTGACAAACATCAGGAACATCATGACTACATGCTGGGTTAAATAAGTAACCCCGCTTTCACCTGAATAATGCTGAAGGTCGCAGTTGACCACAAAGCTGATGATCGTATTGAAAGAAAGATCAGGACTCATCCCGGGATTGCCATCGGGGTTCAGGGGTAGCCTGTCCTGAAAGATCAAGATGAAGAACCCATAGACCAACCAGACCAGATTGATGGTCAGCAATGCTTTCATGTGCTGCTTCCAGTTCATCTCTTCCCTGGGATTGATGCCTGAAAGCTTATAAATGACGGTTTCAATAGGTTTTAAAAAGTCTGTCCAGACCTTCTCGCCGGCAAATACCTTGGCAAGGTATCTGCCAAGCGGAATAGCGATCACCAGCGTGAGCCCGTAGGTGGCTATAATTCCAAATAATTCTGTGTTCATGTGGTGTAATTAAAATTTTTCGGGTTTGATGAGCACGTAGATCATGTAGATAAATACGGCAACAGCGATAATGAATAATGCGATCATAATTGTTAGATTTTTTCGAACCAGTCGATGGATTTGTAAACTACCCAGCAGAGGATCAGCAGGGTCAGAAATAATACGATTGTTAACATGATATATTTGTTTTTGACAGGCTTATGCCAATAGGGATGCCGAATTCTCAGACACAAACACAACAAACTGACAGACAGTACACTAACTCACAATAAAATTAAAAATGGCTTTCTTTAAATAAAAATACCCTTCCATTTTGAAAGGGTATTTATCATTTTGGGGCTACCTGGAATAAGATCTGTCCCTTCAGGAAAGAGGTGGGTTATTGGATTGAGTGCGTGGTTTCTACTTTGTGAGCTACTGTCAGATGCGGAAATAGTTCATTCAGCAGGTCGATGTAAATGGTGATACCGTCACTGATCTCCGCGAGATAAATGTATTCATCTGCGGTATGCGAACGGGCTGATTCCCCAGGCCCCATCTTTATAGAAGGGATATCCAGCCAGCCCTGATCGGAACTGGTTGGGGAGATATAGGTCTTTCTCCCAATGGCCAGGCCGGCCTTTACGATCGGGTGCGTGATATCAATTGAAGAAGGAGCCAATACATTCGCGCGCAAGTTGGTCTCGCAGAAAGTATGGTTTTTAATGGTATTGAGAATCTCCCTGCAAGTATAGTTGTGATCAAACCTAATGTCGATGGTAAAACTGCATTCCCCCGGAACGATATTATGCTGCAGGCCGGCATTGATCTGGGTCACTGTCATCTTTACCGGATTTGGAAGGCCATTTTCTATAGGAAACTGATAACTGGAGAACCAGCTGATATCCTTTATGGCTTTATAAATTGCGTTATCCCCCTCCTCTCTTGCGGCATGGCCCGATCTACCGGTCGAAAGGCAGTCCAGTACCATTGATCCTTTTTCAGCGATGGCCATCTGCATATTGGTCGGTTCGCCCACGATTGCGAAAGCTAGCGGCATAAGATCATCAAGAATGGACCTGATGCCCTTCTGACCGGAGTTTTCTTCTTCGGCGGTGACGGCCAGACAAAGGTTGAATGGCAGGTCAGTTTTTTCGTAAAAATAACTGAAAACAGAAATGAGTGATACCAGCGGGCCGCCGGCATCATTACTGCCCAGGCCATAAAGCTTGCCCTCTTTGATGACAGGCCGGAAAGGATCGTTTACATACTGTGAGTTTGGCTTTACGGTATCTATGTGTGAATTGAGCAGGATAATAGGCTTCGCAGGATCAAAATACCGGTTGTAACACCAGGTATTATTAAATTTTCGGATAGTGGATATCCCCTGTTCATTTAAGAAGCTTTCGACATGATTGGCCGCGAAGCTTTCTTCACCGCTGAAGGATGGTATTTTGATCAACTTTTCAAGCAGCTGCACTGCTTGTTCATATAAGGCTTTCATATAAAATAATTTAGGATTAATGATTGACGAGAGTACTTTCCTGAAGATACCTCTGTGAAAGGTCTTGTCCGGTGGGGATGCTGTGGGTAGCCATCACCATGGGGTCGAAGAGCATGGCCGTACACAAGCAGTTGCATTTTTTCTTGCGCTCCAGGATGTCATGATTCGGACAGCTTTTACATCCTTCCCAGAACTGCTGGTCATGGGTGATCTCCGAAAAAGCTACAGGCTGGAATCCAAGCTGGGTGTTCATTTTCATTACGGCTGTTCCCGATGTGATGCTGAAAATCTTTGCTCTTGGGTACATCCTGCGCGAGATCTTAAAAATCCGGTCCTTGATCGACCTGGCCACTCCCGAATGGCGAAATTCCGGGGCGACAATCAGACCTGAATTGGAAACAAAATCCCCCTGTTCCCAAGCCTCAAAATAGGAAAAGCCAACCCAGCGTCCTGAACTTGTTATAGCGATAACGGCCTTTCCGTCCCGCATTTTTTGGGCTACCGATTCCAGACTGCGTTTGGCAATCCCAATACCTCTGGCGATGGCAGATGCTTCTGTTTCTTCGATAATTTCAGCTGCGTATCTGATATCGTTTATGGTAGCGATACGTACAAATATCATTTGATTGTTCATTTTTCATTTATTGAATGATACGCCCGTTCCAAAACCAGTGCCCGAGTCGGTAATGAACCAAAAAAACAGCTTGCAAGCTCGAAAAAGAAGACAAATAAATCTAAATGTAAAAAATGGGGCAATCGTACCCTTTCAAAATGGTAGGGTAATTTCTCTTTTGAAGGGAAAATGAAAAACTAGTTACCATCCGTAAAATGTCGCCTGGCCTTCTGCTGACTGAATTTGCCGGCATTGTAATGCTCGGATTGGTTTTTAGGAATTGAAAGACTTGTCCAGTCTTCTCCCTTCAGCATCTTGGCGATGACTACGATCTGTCCGATGTGATAAGGATAGTGTGCCACTTGTCGGTTGATTGCCTCAGTGACCGTATCACTGCCAGAAAAACTGCTCGTCGCCTATGTTTTCCACAGCACGCTCTGCGAGCGTTTTATAATATTCAAACTGCTTAATTGTACTCGTTAGGAAACTGTCTTTCATTTTAAAAGCTGAACTAACCATAGTTAAAATTAAGGATTGCAGTTGTTGGAAATCGTTTTTCGCCTATTCCACTAAGTTTATATGACAAACGGAGCTGTGAAGTTCTTTTGGATCTTATTTCACATGAATTACCAGACCACCGGATTGCTATATTTGTGGCTTATCCATAAAAAGCCATATCACATTCAAATGATCAATAACATCAAAATAGTAAAAACCGAGGTTCTTTCTGACAACTGGTATGTACTTAGAAAAATAACTTATCAATACACAAAAAAAGATGGCACCACGCTCACCCAAAGTAGAGAAGCTTATGACAGGGGAAACGGCGCGACCATTTTGCTATACAACAAGGTGCAAAGAACCGTGATCCTGACCAGGCAATTCCGCCTTCCTACATTCATCAACGGAAACGAAAGCGGCATGCTGATTGAAGCTTGCGCCGGACTATTGGACAAAGACAATGCAGAAGATTGCATCAGACGGGAAACCCAGGAGGAGACAGGATATCAGGTAACAGCGGTCCGAAAAATATTTGAGGCCTACATGTCCCCGGGCTCGGTAACTGAGATTTTGCACTTCTTTATTGCCGAATACACCAAAGCAATGAAAGTAAGTGAAGGAGGCGGCCTGGAGGAGGAGGAAGAAAATATTGAAGTTTTGGAATTCGGCATTGACCAAGCCCTGAGCATGATTAAAAATGGCGAAATAAAAGATGCCAAGACCATAATGCTCTTGCAATACATAAGAATGAACAGTATCCTCTGAAGGTAAAAAATCCTTGTATACTTAGGTGCCTATCCTACGAATTCTTTCATAAACGACATGAAAAAAATCGCTAATATCCATCATTTTCAAGCGAATTCGTGATGAGAAAGTTATCTCATCCGAACTTTATGATCGCATATCAATTTTTCAACCTCAGTGTAGAATTTCCATTAATTAAACTCTACAGCAATTACCCTGATGTATACAAAGATCAAATATTATTGGACTGTATGACTGATATAAAATTGACCTTCTATAAAACATATGTCAACCCATACCCCACTGAAGATAAAATCATCGTAAACAATACCATTCCTATTGAGGTCTTAATGCTTATCATTTTCAGGCTTTGTTTTTTGCTATAACCATTATTTGCCTTAAAATGTATAGACAACAAAAACCCTAGAGTACTATCAATAAGGCCTAATAATCCATTAATTATTAAAGCGGTTGTCAAATCAACCTTTTTTGATATCAAAAACCCAAGTACACAATATAGGATTCCGGATATCACGCCTAAATTAGCGTAATTAAAACTTAGTTTTCGTGAAAGAATAGCTCCATATGTACTTATTAAAATAATCACAAACAGTCCAACTACTAAAGAATATAAAGTGAGCAAATAGTTCATATAAAAGATGCCAAATATATTTTGAATATAGCTATTATGGTTTTATTAAAAGGCAACTAACTTTTCATCAACCAGCTCTGTTAAACTTTTAACACCATAGTCTTCAGCAACTAAACTATTTTCAGGTAATATTTTAAAACTCATACTTTCGATATTTCGTCCATGAAGACAACAACTTTTTACGCGCGCCCAGAAAGCTGATGAATTATACCCTACAAGCTCTGCATCAATCCTTTTTCCGTTTACCCGCTCAACAATTGGTTTGGTATACGTTTTTTTAAATGTCCATTCATTTAAGTAACCAATGCCGTTACTATCAACCACTAAAATATTTTCTTCAATATTAGAGCGAACTAAGTTAATTTCGCCTGCATAATTATCTGGGACAATTATTTTCAATGTCGGAGAGTACAATTGATAATGAAAAATCAAAAGGGAGACAGATGTTGTAATCGTGAATAGAGTCAAGAAAGAGGTGAATTTAAATATTAATTTCAGGATACTTGCCAATACCACACATCCAATTAAAATTCCTACAAGCAGCATTCCTCCTATAAAAAGTCCCGATAAAATCATCCCTCCAGGAACGTAATTCAGTTTTATAATCAAGGTACACAGAAGTAACACTGAAGCAGTTCCAAATAAGATTTTAAGTTTATTATCAATTGTCATACTAAATAAGATTTATTTAGGAGAACTGAGTGACGAATCCCTCAGTCCAGCTATCTCTATCTAATGTATAAGTAGAAACGTCGAATCCATCTTTATGATCCTTGAACCCCTCAAAGGTCCGTTTCCGTTCCATAGCAGAGTTAGCTTCATCAATTGAGCTATAAACTCCAATCAGCTTCACATCTTCACCACCATCAAGTCTTTCATCAATATGAGTGTGCCACAATAAATATACTTCCATCTTATAAAAAGATTAATTATCTAATCTTAAGTAGTTATGTTTCCTGTTTGACACCCAAAGGCTTCCGAAAGTTTTGCAACAAAAAAGGATTCGTAAACTAAAAGGGCTGCAGGCCTTTTGATAAAATGTATCGAACTAAGAATTATCCCGTAACTTTCGGATCTGTTCTAGTGCTGCTACGTCAATCTGATCTTTCGGCCGATTAACAACCTTCTTATTTTCAATTAGTTGATTAATATGCAAAAAAGGAACGTTCACATTATCAATATCTGCAACAGAGGCCATTTCTAAACATTCGTCAAAAGTGTAGCCCTCAAGTCCCTTCATTTCAATGAGTATATCTAAACGGAGACCATTGTTAAGATGAAAGTCAGTCCAACCAGGTACAAACTGCATATAATCGATCATCGGATAATCACCCATATCACATTTTATAAAAGCTTTACGCAATTGCTGCCTATTTTCTAAGGTATCTTTTAACCATATATCAATATCACCTGTGAAACGCTGGTAACCATGTAAATTGGTAGCATAACCACCAACCATGATATACCGAACCTTATACTCCTGAAGTGCTCTCCAAAAATCTAATATACCTTCATCAAAGACATCCACAAATTATTTGCTGATAAATGGTTTATGGGATATAGAAGCCTTACTCATGGTTTGTTGTATTTTATACAAACGAGTAGCCATTTCAAAGCGTTCTTTATAGCTTCGGTTTAAACCTTCTTTTAAAAGTTCCAATTCAGCCTGATCAAATGTTTGTTTCCTTTTGTCCATTAAATATTGACCTTAAAACTATCTCAAATTTACATAAAACGCTTCTCATTAACAAGGCATGAGTCAGCAGATAATGTATAATATTATAAGGGCTGCAAATATTTAATCTGCAGCCCTTATAATAACTTTTCCTAAAAAGTTTTAACACTATACTAACACAGTGTTAAAATATGTACTCCTAGGTGGAGGTTTCGGCAATACTGTCCACCGGATTTCGGAATCCGCGGTTCTTCCCCACTTTTGGTGGTCGGAAGATATGGAAATATAACCGAGCAGCAGAGTCGCTGTCAAATTGGGCTTCTTTGTATTTATTCGCTGCTAATTTTTAGTAGATTTTATTTTACCATCAAAAGTGGGGAAGAACCACTATCTCTGAAATCTCCAGACAGGTACACTAGGTAAAAAATCCTTAAACAAAAAAAGACGACGTCTGGAGCAACGTCGCCTTTAATTAAGGATAAATCCTTGTACCCTGGAAGGGATTCGAACCCCTGACCCACGGTTTAGAAAACCGTTGCTCTATCCAACTGAGCTACCAAGGCATCTTCCTTTCGGAGCGCCAAAGATATAAATAACTGCTTACACGCACAAATCTAATTTGATAATTTTTAAAGGCATTTTTTCGCTCAATTCAGGCCATCGAAAATAAAAATATAAGGTCCTATAAATGAAAAGAATACCTATCAGATCGCTATTTTCTTATGTGGAAACTGAGCAGCATGTGACAATACCAGGTGCATGATATAGTCATTTGAGGGATAAACTGTCAATGCCGATTTCAGTTCTGAGGCCCTGCCGACCTCGGCAACATAACCCATTCCATAGAATCTCCCATGCTCAATCAGCATGCAACTCTGCTCCTCTTCATTCCTCCCCTTATCGATCAATGCAAAACTGGGCAGCATCTCCTTGAGCTGTTGCATGGCAAACTTAACCCTTACATTATAAGATGCCGCAGATTCCTTCCCTACACATGCCCCTGAACAGCCTCCTTCCTCATGCGAGGTGCAGGCTACCCTGTTCTTTTGAATGCAACATAATTTTTCGCAAAGCAGGTGCTCCTTGATCAGCATCCTCAACAAATTGTGTCCCTCAAGGAGGGTATCGAAACTATACAGGGGTTGCGGATGGTTTTTATATTTGTCAATGCCCAACCTAATGTACCCCTTTTGATTTTCAAAGGCATACAAGGCGTATTTCTGCTGAAATTTCTTTAAAGCCCTGTTGTGTTCAGGCCAAAGCCTTCTGATCTCAACAGCTTCCAGTACAAAAGCCATCAGCTCTGTTCCGCAGATCTCAAAATCAAGGCTGTAAATGTCCTTTAGGAAATTCTGACGCTGTTTACCCGGATTATTTCCGCTAAAATGTGAACAGATTCTCTTCTTCAGGTCCTTGGCCTTGCCAATATAGATTACCTTGCCTTTTTGATCTTTAAAATAGTACACACCGGGGCATTGTGGAACTTTGTCAATTTCAGATTTTGGCAAATGAGGTGGCAATACCTGTTCCTTAGAGCCCTTGGAAAGGGACTTAAGGATGAAGCCCTCCGTATCGGCTTTCAAAAGTTGTTCAAGCAGCGTCACCGTGGCCGCCGCATCTCCGCCCGCCCGGTGTCTGTTGCTGATTTCAATCCCCAATGTATTGCAAAGCTTCCCCAGACTATAGGACGGATGACCGGGCAATAATTTTCTGCTCAAACGAACCGTACAAAGCTTTTTACACTGCAGTTCAAAGCCTGAAAGGGAAAGTTCATGCCTGATGAAAGAGAAATCGAAATTGACATTATGCGCCACAAAGACATTATCCTGCAACAAGTCAAATACTTCAGCTGCAACCTCCTCAAATAAAGGGGCATCAGCTACCATATCGTTGCTGATGCCGGTAAGCGCCTCGATATAGGCTGGAATTTCCTGTCCCGGATTGATCAGGGTTTCAAATGTGCGGACTACCGACACGCCATCATAAACCTGGATACATAGTTCCGTGATTCTATTCCCTGATGCAAATCCTCCCGTGGTCTCAATGTCTACTACTGCGTACATGATCTTAAAATTTGAAACAAATATCTGTTAAATATACTAATATATTTAGCAAAAAATCAATTTATAAAAAATGGCATGTAAATCGCATAACCGTTATTAGATAAAACACAATGAGATGTCACGGAAAATATTAGCAGTGGATGATGACAACGATATAGTTGATATTATTAAGATTATATTAGAAGATGAGGGCTATGAAGTTTCTACACTTACCAATGGCAATAACGTCCTGAATGAAATTTCCAAGTTCAGGCCTGACTTGATCCTGCTGGATGTAATGCTCGGTGGAATAGACGGGAGAGAGATTTGTAAAGCAATTAAGACACACAGCTTGTTCAAAAACATACCGGTAGTCATGATTTCAGCAAGTCACAACCTCCATAACCTGCTGAAGTTACCTGGATCGCCAAATGACTTTTTAGCTAAGCCTTTTGATATCGATCACCTGATCAAAAAAGTAAAAGCGCAATTTGCAGCCTGAAAACGATTGTACTAATTTGTAATCGCTAGTACTAAATTACGTATACTGCCCCCCTCATCTGTTGCGGGGATGAAATATTATTTGAAATAAATTCTCAACTGCCTGGACAGCGTAACCAGCAAACCCAATTGATGGGACAGTAACCCGGCGCCATCGTCCTCTTTAATCATCGGATCAGCATTCAGCTCAGCAGCGGAAGTACCATGCTCCATTGAAATACTTCCCTGTATACAATAGGACAAATGATCCAGCGCTTCTTGCCCCATCTGGCTACTTCTCTCAACAACCATAGTTGATTTTGCAGATAGTGCTAATGAAGAGATGATGGCATTGATGCGGTAGCTCAGAATTTGAATGGCATGTACCCCTGAAAGATCGGCCTTCTTCATATGGGGTTCCAAAAGCGTGTATTGTAGTCCCTCAGCGAGACGGGCCAATTTGAGATAGCTGTTTTTTCTGGCCAACTTGATTTCTGCAATACCTGGCTTTGCACCCCAAAATTCAGCCTGAACCTTACTGAGGTAACTAAAATTGGCTTCCAATACACTTCTGATCAGAGATTTCAGCTGGGCGGCTTCCCATACCGGAAAGAGATAAGCCGCCGCAAACGCCATTATACAGCCCAAAACAGTGTAGTAGATCCTTTCAGAGATGATGTCGTTCACCCCACCGTTGTAAATGCTTAGGCAGATGATCACCATTGGCGTAATGCACATGACACTGATGGCGTATTTAATCCGGTTGAAGGTAAAAAAACCTAGTAGAAAAATTGAAGACAGCAGCAGCAATAAAAACTGTTGTGCGATCAGGGTCACCAATATCAGACCGATGGCAACTCCTGCGAAAGTTCCGGATAACCGCTCTAAATTTCGCTTCCAGGTAAGCCCAAAACGCGGTTTTGCCACAATCACTATAGTGAGTATCAACCAGTATCCGTACCTCCCCATATGGAAGAAACCAGTCATGAGGTAAGCCAGCAGGCACAGCAAGGCCAAACGCAGCGAAAAGCGGAATACAGCTGAACGGAATGAAAAATGTGATTTCAAAGATCCGGGACTAAAAACCTTTGGTGATAGGAAGTCTGTGTAAGGAAGCGACTCTGCTTTTTGACCCTCCTGCGATCTTGTCAATGTACCTTCTGACATGATCTCCCGGATGTGGACAGCAATGTCCTCCATATTTTTGATCACCTTAAACAGGATGTAAGCGTTGCCCTCACCCTCCCGGGCTGCAACCGCTTTGAGTTGTGCTATTTCAACTGCAAACTCCGTCAGACCGGCTGACTGCTTGCGCTGACTGGGCGGCAATAAGAAAATGCCACCTATCGTTTCCAGTTCATCTGCCAGGATCTCAATCAGACGAATGATACGGTTCAAAGAAGATTGTGTATCCAGACTGCTCCTCACAAAGGCATAGTCGTAATGTATGGCCGTTACTTGCTCATATAAATCGATCAGGTGTAACGCAGTATGCAGCAGACGCCTTCCTTTTTGGTTCTCCGGCTTCATTGCTGAGCGGTCACTGAGCAGCAGGGTACGCATCAGCTCCTGCTTTTCGCTGACCCGGATGTGCATGGCGATGGTTTCACGGTAACAATCGTCTAATGGAACTTCCGGATCGTAGGCACTTGCCTTGGCCCGGAGAAAAACTGCTGTTGCAGAGATGCACTCAAAGATTGCCTGATGGAGCGAGCGATAAGGCCTGAGCAGCGTTTGGATAAGACTGACAAGGTAATACCAGCTGCCACCAAGCAGGATATACCAACTGAACAACAATGGCTCATGCGGTTGTAAGCCTATGACAAAGATGGCCAGAATAATGGCCATGGTTCCGGTCAGGGCCAACCTGCTGCCAAAGATGGCCAGCATGGTACAAAGGAAGGTAATCACAAATAAGCTGGCTGCACCGAGCCAAAAGTTGACCAGACTATAGGAAATGAGCAGCGCAGCGAAGAAAAAGATAGAAATGCTGTTTGCTGCTGTGATCCATTTATGGGCCTTGTGCCCGGGACCGTCTGTGAGACTGATGAGCAAAGCGCCCACCCCCAGGCCAAGGGCTGCCTGAGCCTGACCCAAAAAGAACAATAGTCCCACGGGCAATACAATCGTAAGGGTATTCCGCAATGCGTCGCTAAAGTATTCGCCATATACCAGATAGCTCAAATTCAACCTGATTTCCCTCCATTTCGGCAACCTATCTTTAAACATGGGACAAAGCTATGTAATTTCAGATTAGCTATAGCTTAATAACAGCAAAATCCTTATCCAAGAAATTTTGCTGTTCTAACCTAAATTTAACTAAAATGAGTGTGGGATGAGTATTTTAATGGCAGACAGCATTTCTGCAGTCATGCGCTCAAGGTCATAGGCCGGTTTCCAGTTCCAGTCTTTTCGGGCAGCACTGTCGTCAATACTCTGCGGCCAGCTATCGGCAATCTCTTGCCTGAAGTCCGGTTCATAATTGATCTCAAAATCGGGAACGAGTTTTTTAATCTCCTGGTAGATCTGATCTGGCGTAAAGCTTAAGGCAGCAAGATTATAAGCAGTACGGACCGACAGCTCATTTGCCGGCGCCTCCATCAGTTCCAGGGTAGCACGGATGGCATCGTGCATATACATCATCGGCAAGGCGGTTTCCGAACTTAAAAAACAGGTATAGGGTTCTTCCTTCGCTGCGCTATGAAAAATATCCACAGCATAATCGGTGGTGCCACCGCCTGGCAAACCTGCGCTGATCAAACCCGGGTAACGCAGGCTCCGAACATCCAGCCCGTGTTTTTCAAAATAATACTTACACCAGTTTTCTCCGGCTGCCTTGCTGATGCCATAAATGGTCGTCGGCTCTGTCACACCCTGCTGCGGACAGTTTTGTTTCGGTGAATCTGGTCCGAAGACCGCAATGCTGCTTGGCCAGAATACTTTTTTTACACCCCGGGCCAGGCATAGATCCAATACACTCAGCAAACTCCCCATATTGAGCTCCCACGCAGCCTGTGGATTTCGTTCGCCACTGGCAGATAGCATAGCCGCCAGGTGGTATACCTGCGTAAACTGTTTGCCTTGCATCAGTTCTGAAAGTGCCGGCTTATCCATCACATTCAGCTGGGCATAGGGCTGCATTTCTGGATCTACTGCTGAAGCGGGCCTGATATCGGTAGCCAATACCTGCTCTGTTCCAAATTTCTTGCGCAGGGCCTTTGTCAGTTCAGATCCAATCTGCCCACAAGCGCCAATTACGAGTATGTGTTCTGGTGTATTCATCGCCTCAAAATTGGATTAATACGCTTAATTTACATTGGGTTATGATTTTTAATGGAATTTTTTAAATTTACAGGAGATTTAACAGCATTTAATTTTGTAATCACCGCAGCACTGGCATAAAATTCAAAATATTCTATGTTAGAATTTGGTGATTAAAAATTTATAGGTTCTATTTGCAAGGGATATGATTCTTTTTACCGCGTATGGATAAAAAAACTGAAATTTTAGATCAACTGGATTTGGATATTCTCCGCTTATTGCAACAGGATGCCACACTTTCTACTAAGTCACTGGCACTTACCCTGCGCAAAGTCAACACTACGATCATCAGTCGTGTAAGCCGGATGAAAAAACTCGGTTACATTACGGGAAGTGTGACCCTGATAGACCGCAGGAAATTCGGCGAAATCTTAATTGCCTACACGCAGGTCCATGTCAATGACCATAGTACCCAAACACTTACTTCCTTCCAGGAAGAAGTGATCAAATTTCCGGAAGTCATGGAATGCTACCACATGACCGGCGCTTTTGATTTTCTTCTGAAGATCATCGTCAACGATATGGTAGGCTACAACAACTTCCTGGTTAAGAAACTCGCCGGTATCAAGAACATCGGTGCGCTCCAAAGCTATTTTGTGATCAATGAGAGCAAGAGGAACCTTTCTTATCCCCTGGAGGGATTAGATGGTGCTTTGGGAGCACAATAATCGCCATAAAAAAAGCCCCGACGGTTGTCAGGGCTTCTCTATATAATTCAAATAATACTACTTAGCATTTTTCTTCTCAGTCACCTCAGTACGGATGTCCTGAGCCAGACCTTTTAAATCTTGCATTGCTTTACGTACGCGGGTACCAGCAGCACCATTACCTGAATTATAAAATTTGTCTGCATCAGCCTCAATGCCAGCAATTAATTCTTTCAGTTTTGAAAATTTTTCCATGTTTTTCTTCGTTAAGATTTTAAATTATAAGATATAACGGTTTAAAGTTAGTAAATATTGGATTTGCTCCAAATGAATCGCCAACAATATTTCGCTGTTTTTTCCACATCAGGGCGCATATGTTAAGAACTTCAGGCAATAAATCCACAAACAATACTATTTCGTAAGTCGTAATGATGAGAGCAATTGTGGTATTTCTGAGTTTATTTCTGATCCTTGCCTGCAAAAAAGCAGAACCCAAAATCATGGAAGACAATGTGCTGCCTGTTGACTCTCCTATAAAACCTGTGGATACCGCAAAAAAACCGGCAGATACAGTAAAGAAGCCCCCTGTAGTAGTTCCAATAGATACCAACAAAGGGCGACAACTCAATTACCTGGCACTTGGCGACTCCTATACTATAGGAGAATCGGTCGCGCGCGACCAGATCTTTCCTGCCCATCTCGTCAGGGAGGTGAGGGTGCATGGCCGGATCATCAATCCACCCACCATTATTGCACAGACGGGCTGGACTACCGGCGATCTGAAAGCAGCCATTAAAGAAGCGGCTATCCTCCAGAAATTTGACATGGTTACACTGCTGATCGGGGTCAACAATCAATACCGGGGCGGCTCACGGGAAATTTACCGCAAAGAATTTAAAGAATTGCTGCTTACTGCCATTGACTTTGCCAAAGGAAATAAAAATCACGTATACGTCATCTCTATCCCTGACTGGGGTGCCACTCCTTTTGGGCGGCAAACGGGCAACCAGCAAGCTATTGCAGCCGATATCGATGCATTTAACCTCACTAATAAAGAGGAGAGCCTGGCGATGGGTGTCAGCTATACCGACATCACCCCCGCGTCCAGACTGGCTGCAAATGATGATAGCCTGGTGGCCTCAGATGACCTGCATCCTTCAGGAAAAATGTACCTGGACTGGGCATCTAAGCTGGCTCCGATAGTGGTAAAGTCATTTAAGTAAATTTTTTATTTTTATTTTCATCTTGTCTGATCGGCATTCTTTCGTTATTTTTGTTATAACCAATTATAAAAACGCTTGTAATAATTTTAACAATCTCATATGTCAGACACCTCTATCGTGAGCCGATACTCACTAAGCGGAAAACTTTTAGAAACGTACCCAAACATCAAATTGGCAACAGAAGCCATGAATACAGCCAGGGGTTTCATCGCAAAAGCTGCCGACGATTCCAGTAACATCCATACTGCCTGCGGCTATTTATGGCGATACGGAAAGGCCCCGGAAATAGACATGAAGTCTGTGCTGAAGAAAAAAAAATATTCAGGAGGCTCCCCTCTGGCGGAGCAACAGCACACCGTAGGACAATATGACCTCCAGGGCAATCTCGTAGCTACTCATGTCAATAGCCTTACGGCAGCCAAAGCTGTTGGCGTGCATTGCAATGGCATCCGAAAAGTAATGAATGGCCGTGCCATGACCTATGGAGGATTCATCTGGAGCTGGTCCACCAAAAAGAAGATCACTGTAGATCCTAAAATACAATTGCTCAAGTCTGGTATCTCACAATATGACCTGAATGGACGCTGGATGCGCTCGTTCAAAAGTGGTTTAGAGGCAGCAAGGATCACCGGGATCGGTAATGATAATATTTCACTGGCCATTAAGGGAACCACACTCACCGCTGGAGGATTCTTATGGCGCAGGGGTCAGGCACTCAGGATCAACATCAGTGAACTCCGCAAACATCCTCATTTTGCCGGCTCTGTCCTGGGGTCACACATCAAAGCAAAACGACAGCAGAACCTCGAAAAGATGGGCCAGCTGGCCGAATAAAAAAAGCCCTGTTGCAATTGCAACAGGGCTTTTTTGTGCTTTCTAATATTATTATTTACTGTTGAAAGTGTAAATAGAGGAAGTCTTGTAAGTTTGACCCGGGCTCAACACAGTTGAAGGGAAAGATGGCTGGTTTGGTGAATCAGGAAAATGCTGAGTCTCCAATGCCAATGCAGTTCTGAAATCGTCCTTAGCACCGCCTTTGAACACATTTTTACTCTGCATGAAGTTACCACTATAGAACTGGATACCAGGCTCCTGCGTATAAATTTCCATTACAATACCGGATTTATCTCCTTTTACTGTAGCAGCGTGCGTCATACCCATTGCTTTTGTACCGTTCAGCACATAGTTGTGGTCATATCCTTTTCCAGCTTTCAGTTGATCGTTGTTTTCCTCAATGCGTTTACCGATAGTGGTTGCAGTAGTGAAGTCAAATGGAGTGCCTTTAACCGCAATGTTTTTTCCCAATGGAATCAATGTAGTATCTACAGGGGTGAACTGATCTGCATAGATCTGCAAGCGATGTCCCAAGATATCGCCGCTACCTTCACCATTCAGGTTGAAGAAAGCATGGTTGGTCAGGTTACATACCGTTTTTTTGTCGGTAGTTGCCTCATAATCCATTTTCAGCTCATTGTTATCGGTCAGCGTGTAGGTTACTTTCACTTTCAGGTTTCCGGGATATCCTTCTTCCATATCCTTCGAAAGGTAAGACAATACCACTGTATTGGAATCAGGCTGTACAGCATCCCATACTACATCCTGAAAACCTTTTTTACCACCGTGCAGGGTATTTTGTCCATTGTTCAGCGCCAGGGTATATTCTTTTCCGTCCAGGCTGAACTTGCCTTTTGCAATCCGGTTGCCGTAACGACCTATCGTTGCTCCGAAATAAGGTTCGGTAGAATTTTTAAAGCCTTCGACACTGTCAAAACCAACAACCACATCAACCAGTTTGCCGGTACTGTCCGGAACCAGTAAACTCACCAGTCTTCCACCATAGTTGGTGAAATATGCCTGTATATTGTTTTTATTTTTTAGCACATAGAGATTGGTCTTTTTACCATCGATCTCTTTCTGAAATTTGGTGCTGTCCAGTTTAACTGTAGTAATGGTACTATCGCTTTGCGTTGTAGAAGCGTCCGTTTTTTTACTGGGTTCGCAGGCAGCAAAAGAGAATAACATTGCTGCGGCAACTGATAGTTTTAATGCGTTGTTCATTTATTAATAAGGTTTTTTAATGGTTAGAAAATGAAGTACTATTTTACCGGAAACCAAATTAGCGCTTTATTTCTAAAAACCATAAATTAATCAATTTTAATCTAGCCTTCAATATGGCTAACTCCTCCTTTTATACCGGAGCAAAGCTTCGAGATAATAGTAGTCTGCATAGGATAGCGGAACGTCAATTTCTGAATTGGCAGGTTTGGAACCTGTGCTGTGTGCCAGGATAAAGCCCTTATTATCTCCTGCCGGGGAGGCATAGTTTTTACCAAGGCTGTAGAGCATAAAATTCGCTTTCTTAAGGTACCACTTCCGATAATTGCTGTAGTCACTCAGCTCATAAAGTGCTGAAGCGATAACTGCCGCAGCAGATACATCACGAGGTTCATTTGGAATTCCCGGGGCATTGAAATCCCAATAAGGCACCAGGTCTTTTGGTAAATTTGGGTGGCTCAGAATATAGGAAGCCACCTGCTCTGCCTGTTTCAGATAACGCGGGTCTCTGGTATAGCGATAGCACATGGTATATCCATATAATGCCCAGGCTTGCCCCCGCGACCAGGCAGATTCATGGCTATACCCCTGGTGTGTATTCTTTTTCAGCACTTTTCCTGTTTTGGGGTCATAGTCGATCACATGGTACGAACTGTAATCGGGCCTGAAATGGTTTTGCATGGTTACATTCGCATGGCTTACAGCAATTTGGTGAAATGAAGAATCTCCGCTCAGTCTCGTGGCCTCAAAAAGCAACTCCAAATTCATCATGTTATCGATGATGACCGGATTTACCCATTTATCGGTATTATGGTCCCAGGAACGAATGACCCCGGTCTTAGGATTGTAGCGTTTGACCAGCGTGTTGGCCGACTCCAAAATCACATCCTTGTAGTGGCTGTCTCTGGTCAGTCTATAACCGGTACCTACGCTGCAAAAAACTTTGAAGCCCATGTCATGAGTTCCGGAGTTTAACTTTTCCTGTTCGATGGGGCTGGTAAAATTTCTTGCCAAATCCAGCCATTTTCTTGAATTATCAAATTCGTAAATGAACCATAGTACTCCAGGAAAAAAGCCACTGGTCCAGTCCTTTGAAGCTACCATTTTTAGCTTTCCTTTATATAAAGTTCTCGGTGAAACCAAATCTTTGGACAAACCCGATTGCTGAATTTGCCCGATTTCCGCCAGCATAATTTGTGTTTGGGCAATGGCCTGCTCAAAGGAGCGTTTGTAATTCGGCTTCTGAGCCGATGCTGAAAGGGCCAGACTCAGCATCAATAGCGTTATAACAATTTTTAACTGCATAAGAAAATTTGTTTATAGCCAGATTAAAGGGTTTCTTACCGGCAGGTTCCGGATCACTTCTTCTACTTTCGGGTCGTGATCCAGCTTCCGCCATATGTCAAACCACCCGGAATTTTGATAAGCCTTAGCCCCAAACAGCAGAAAGGGCTGTGCAACCGGCCAGTCGGCCCAGTACATGACGTCAGGTTTTAAAGTCCATTTGTGCTTATCGGCAACATATGGACTCAGGTATTGAATCCCTTTTGCAATGGAGCGCCCCTCAGGACTTTCAAATGTCCATAGGTTATCCTGCTCGGTACTCAATAGTTGGCAAATGGTCGCCATGGCATCCAGGTTGAAAATCGAATAGCCATAGGGCTTGGTACGGCTCAGCTCCTTAGGGAAGCTGCCATCGCTCGCCATTTGTCCCGGAAGCAGTACTGTTTTGTAGCGCTCCCTGCAGAAGGACAACAGACTTTCGTCGCCGGTCAATTTCGCAAAAGACGCAACCTGCATCACAAAACAGGTACCGTGGTTATTTAGCGCCTCCATTTCTGCCTTGCCATAAGGATGAGTCATCAGCCAGTCCAGGTAACGACGAAACCATTGCTTTGCCGAGGCGACTACTTCAGTACTCATCGCTTTTTCCATCAACAAGATACCCTGTGCTACCTCCATCAATTGTATAGTATCTATAATGCCTATGCCACGCCCCGTGAACCTTCCTTTTATGGCTTGGGCATATTGCAGATCGGGATTCATTCGGGTCTCTTTGTCCATGAACCAGGCTTTGACATGCAGCATGGCTTGCGCTACATATTTAGGCTCTCCGGAAATTTTATAAGCCGAGGCCAGCGCGCCAACAATTCTGCTAAAACGAATCATCGCCATACGGTGTGCAACAAAATTGTCAGGATTAGTCATGCCATCCCTTTGTACATAAGGGGCATTGGGATCTGCAGGATCGGGCCACCAATAGTCGCCTTCCGAATAAAAATCATGCTTCCCTCCTGCTGTTCTCGCTGAACTCGCTGCAGTTACGGTAACCGGCATTTGGCTCATCGCCCAGTCTGCCTGTGCCATGACTGTAGACCGCAGCACTTCAGTGACCCGGTCTTCAATTTTTAAAACATCCTGCCGCTTTACGGTAGCACAGGAAGAATACAGCAAAAGACAACAGCTGATGAGGCCTGGAAAATAGAATTTACGGAATGTGTTCATTTCAATTTTTATAAACTTAAAAATACGGTTTCTAATCCCTTGCCCTGAACCGCTGCAATGTTTTTTGCCCCATTCGTATACAACCTGATGATGGCCCTGCCATTGTAAGCCGAAACTTTTCTAGATCCAGATGAAGTGCCTTGGTTATCAATTAACTTACCATCACCAACTAAACTAAAAGTTAAGAAATCTGAAGCGTCCAGGCAAAGTACTCCATTTGCATCCAACAGCCTGGCTTCAATAGTGGCGATGCCATTCTCCTCTCCTGTTTTCGTCAACACGAGTTTCGTGGCTTTGCCCCATTTAGCAGTCTGATACTCCTGTACAATCTCATCGGTCACGACCACTTTACCTTTTCTGGCGAGCACCCTGAGGCTATTTTTACCTTCGGCATATTGCACTTGCCAGCGTAGCCCTGCCGCAGGAAAATCCTGACTGTTGCGCTTCTTCACCCCCTGGCTCCTGCCGTTGATAAACAATTCTGCTTCATCGCAATTTGAATATACCTTAACCATTTTGGCTTCATTCTGCTCACCCCATCTTACAGGCCAGGTATGCCCATAGATATGCGCCATCGGTTTTTCGGTCCAATAAGACTGAAAGACATAGAAAGATTCCTTCTTAGTGAAATCGTGCTCCACTACACCTTTCTGATTCATGTAGGGAACAGGGTTATCCGGTCTTACCGGTGTAGAAAAATCCTTAAATGGCCAATAAGCTGTGCCGGTCAGGCTGGGCATAGTCTCCTGTTCCTTGAGGTGCCAGTCTATTAAATTCACGATGTAACTTTCGCTCCAGTCGCCATCTTTTGAAACCCTTGCACTTCCACCAAACAGAGACGCATCTCCTGCTCGTTCATCTCCCCCACCTCCAGGTTTGATGATCGACAGGGCCTTGTCCGGATTTTCTGAATGTCTGAGCGCATGGCTATCGCCGCCCCATTCTACATGCAGAAAATGCTTCACCTTTGACATCTCCTCCTGAGTGATCTCTTTATATTCTGTATAAACGCCCCGGTACCAGCCTGCCCAAATGGATGGAGAATATACATCTACAATATCCTTACAGAAATCACAGCGCCGTATTGCTGTCTTCCTGCTTGGGTCCAGACGGTGCGACAGGTCATTTTGTTCCTTCATAAAGTCCCGGATTTTTTCTTTATCAAACTCCGGAAAATCGTTTGGCCAGTCATTTTCATTACCTAGCCCCCAGATGATGATGGAAGGGTGATTGTAATGCTGTTCGATCATATTGGTCATCATGCGCTGGGCCTGGGCTTTATAAGTAGCACCTCCCAAGCCTCCCCTGCACCAGGGCTCTTCCTCCCAAACCAAGAGACCTAAACTGTCGCATAGATCCAAAATAATGCGTGACTGCTGATAATGTCCCAAACGAATGAAATTGACACCCATTTCTTTCATCATCAGCATTTCTTTACGCATCATTTCTTCGGTCATAGCTCCAGCCACACCTGCGTGGTCTTCGTGACGGTGTGTACCCTTTAACAGTAGTCTTTTGCCGTTCAGTTTAAAAGGACCTTCCTCTACAAATTCAAAATTCCTGAAGCCTACCCATTCAGTAAAGCTATACTGTCCCATAGTCAATTTCAGCTGATAGCGATGTGGCTGCGTGGTAGACCACAGGTAAGGCTGGTTTAGTTTAAATACTGCAAGGTCTTTATCTGTCGATAAATCACTGACTGAAAATGTTTTTTGCTGCACCACCTTACCTTTTGGATCAATCAACTGGATATTTCCTTCAGCGCTGGTCAGGCCGCTAGGATTATAGAAACGTGCCTTTACTTCCAGAGTCCCCTGTTTGCCCGCAGCATCAACCTGACCATTGGCAAATAACTTATCTATCGACAATGCCGGTTCGTATACCAAATTTAAATACCTGTAAATGCCGCCATAGAGGTTAAAATCCGACAAATCAGAAGGGATCATTTCCAGGTCCCGGGAATTATCGGAACGGATAGCAATCGGGATTTTACCATTGAATTGCTTGCCCTTGAAGACTTCTGTCTTTTTAAAAGCAGCCACAGCATCTGTAATGTCTACCGTCCACTCATCATAGCCCCCTACATGGGAGCCCACCTTGGTGGTGTAGACATATACCTCTGTTTTCTGCCCAGCCCCTTCAAAATGAAGCAGCGTTCGTCCATTCTCATAAGGATTGTCGATGCTGATATTGCTCCGGTACCATCCTGGTCCCTGGTAGTAATTGACATCCGGATCTACCGCATCCTGTGCGTTAAAGCAATGCGGAAGGCTCAGCTTTTCCCAAAGAGGTACACTTTCGGGGTCTCCGGCTTTCACTGGCCGTACAGCTTCCCAAATGCCGCCCAGATCTTGTCTCACAAATTCCCAGTTGTCATTTAAACGCATTTTTCGCTGTGCAAAGGCCTGCTGAATAAACACCATTAGCGCTAAAGAAAAAATTAATTTGAATCTCATATCCGCATTAGTATCTAAATGGATATACCGGAGCGGGAGTGGTACCTCCTGGTGCGTATACATGAATCTGTCCATTAGTGGCGATGAGCCCTGATGTCGTCAGCGTATTGAAGTCATTGATCTGCAAAGGCGAGTAGTCACCGTTGACCACCTTCAGGTTGATTTTACCTTCCGGATCAAAGCCATACTTCTGGCCGGGCTCCCTCGCAGCCACCTGAGTGATGATTCTGGCACCTACTTCGTTGAAGTTTGGCACCAGGCCCACCTGGTAAAAACCCAGTCTTGAGGAATCGCTCGCCGAAGTACTTGCCGGGAGCAAGGTTTCTAAACTTGTATTGTTTACCCCGCCATTGTTGAAGCCATAATCCCCCAGGGCAATCAAATAAAGAAAATATTTCCTCACATCCGCTTTACTGTAATCGGACCAGCGAACGGCTGGCTTCGATTCTACAATTCCACTGGTCACTTTGAGGCTGCCATCCGGATTTCTCTGGTTTATAGGAAAAGTAAACCACATTCCTGCAGTGGGAACATTACTGGTGGTCACGACTACACCGGCTGTGGTCCGTGTAGGTAAAATGCGGATCGCCGCATTGCTCAGAAAAATATAAGTGCGGCCGGGCTTCTCAAATTCTCCCAGACTGATGTCGGCATATTCCAATCCCAACTGCATCCATTTGAAAAGGGTATCCCCCGCCACGACAGGATTTTTGCCGCGCTCTTCCAGGTACTGTCTGGCTGTTTTATAAATATGCGGGTCCAGCACCGATTTCTTGTAATCATAATCTTCTTGTAAATCGAGGCCAAACATAGAGCAGGAACTTACGAATATAGACAGGCTGCATAATGAGACCCATATGGTTTTTGATCGTTTCATGATATTTGGTTTATGTCTTAGTAAGGTTGATTTTGAACTAATAAACTATTGGAAAACAGCACCCTTGTAGCCAATGGCCAGTAGTAACGGTTTTTATCGCTTCCCCATCCCACAGCCGGGTTTCCGGCCGCGGTCTGCCGTGCGATCAGTATGGGATCCATCACTTCTTTGACCCGATCGGTACGTACGAGGTCAAACCACCTAACCCCTTCACCGATCAGCTCGTATTGGCGTTCCTGCAGGATGGCCATTTCCAAAGCATCGGCTGAGGCAAACTGCGCAGTACTTACCGTAGGCACTCCGGCCCGCGACTTGATGAAATTCAAATACTTCACTGCGTTGAGCTGGTCGCCGGTTTTGTTCAAGGCTTCCGCATACAAGAGATACATACCACTCAGTCGATACATAGGTATGTAGACATTCGTTTCGGTAGTGTAGGGTAAACTGCCTGAATAAGATGCAGTAGGCAAAGTGAAATTATATCCTGCCGTTGCCGTGGCCGCTGTGAAGGTTCCGGCATAGAACTTCCAGAAGCTCCTGTCCCTTATCGGCTGACTGGTAGCTGACGTAATGTTGTAGGTTTGCTTTACACGCCTGTCTACCGTGGCTGTTATGGCTCCATAAGTAGCAGTAGCCACGGCGGGCCAGTTGGTCCATAAAGGGTCTGCCATTCTGATCATCGGCTCATTGGTGGTACGGGATACGCCAGCCATACAGGCACAGCCATTGGATATGTTGTCCCAATGGATATTGAAAATAGTTTCTACACTGTTCATTGGCGTGATGAACTGCGCATTCCAGGTGGGGCCCGACTGCAGATCAGCCACATCTCCCCCTGTTCCGTTGGCTGCAACACCTGTGGCATTGTACACCTTTCCTGTCGGGGCCTTAGCCGCAAACAAGCGCCTTAACCATACCAGTGCCTCTGTATAGTCTGCATTATTTTTAGTAGTCCCAGCCCTCCACATGTACGCATCCGCCAGAATAGCGGCTATTGCTGCTTCACCCAGGTACCAGACCGGAGCATTTGCCCCCTTTACAGTCCGCTCATAGGCCTGTGTAAGATCGGAAATGGCCTGCTCAAGTACTTTAGCTTTAGGATCCCTCGCCTGCTCCGCCTGCTCGTCTATGCTTAAATAGGGTTCTGTACGGATAGGCGCATCTCCCCAGACCCTGGCAATCCAGAAATAACAGAGACCGCGCATGGCCAGCGACTGTGCCATATAACTGCTTTCCAAAGCAGGGGTTAAAGCCCCTACGGTACCCACCGGGGTAAATTGTTTAATCTCCGGCAGCCTTTTAATCAATAGATTGGCCCTGCCTATGGTACTGTATAAAAAGCTCCAGTCTGCATAGTCGTTGATTTCAGTAAGGCCATTCAGGTCAATTTCATTGGTTGCATTTACGGTATAGGTCAATCTGCGCTCCCAATTGTCAGACCTGGCTTCTCCCCACCAGGTCATTCGGTTACGGTACTGTCCATCGCCAATCATGGTTTGCTGAAATTCGCCGTACATTCCCGCTATAGCGGCATCGGCTTCAATTTTATTGTGCAGAAAGTCTTTCAAAAGGCCCTCTGATATCGGTTGTTCGTCTATCGCTTTTTTACAGCTGCCCAATAGCAGCAATAGACTAAAAACAGTAATGCTTAATATCTTCTTCATCGCTATAAATTAAAATCCAATGTTCAAACCAAAACCAAGCTCTCTTCTCTTCGGGTACCGACCGGTGTCATCACCCGGAGTCAAACCAGATGATGAGGTAAACTCAGGATCGTAGCCGGTATAATTGGTATAAGTCAAAAGGTTTACGCCGTATACATAGGCCGACAAGTTCCTGGCTTTAATCTTCTGCGCATATTTGCTGTCCAGGTTATACGTTAACCTGGCATTAGAAAGCCGGATGAAACTTGCATTTTCCAGGAAGAAGCTATTACCACCACCGCGCTGACTGCCCCTGGTATTCTTATCTGGATAATAGGGATAGGTAGCTACATCCCCCTGCCTGGTCCAGGCGCCATAGATGGCTTCAGGAAGGGATGGATTCCCGTTATTCGCGAAATTGGTCAGGTTCTGTTTAAACTGGTTGTAAACCTGTCCACCTATGGTAGAGTTGATGATGAAAGACAACCTGAACCTCCCGTAGGTGAAATTATTGACAAAACCCAGGTAGAGATCCGACTGGGAATTGCCGATCACACGCCGGTCGCGCTCATCGATCAGTCCATCATTGTTCACATCTTCCCATTCCGTATCTCCACCCAGCAGCACAGAGCCGTCGCTATTCTTTTTCTTTAGTACTTCTCCAGTATAGCGCTGCCCGTCAAGTGTATAATATTCTGCTGTAGATGCAACAGGATCTGCAGAGGTTCCCCTCACCGGATACTTTACGGTCACATTTACCGGCGTTAGCTTTCTGCCATCTGAACTATAGGCATTGGACGCATCATACTGGTAAACACCGAGGTTCTTCCAACCATAAAAATCGCCGATTCTGCCTCCTTCACGAATCAGGTAAGTAGCGTTGCCCCCACTGACACCTCCCGTACCTACAGCAATGAACTGCTCAGCCTGATTGAGTTTCTGGATAGTTCCGCGTTCAAGCGAAACGTTGGCATTGACTTCCCACCTGAATTTATCTTTTGCGATCGGCGTACCTCCTATGGCAAACTCTAAACCTTTGTTCTGGATGCTACCCACGTTTACCTTAATGGTATTATACCCTGTTTCTTTCGGCATCTGACGGTCGTACAGCAGGTCATCTGTAGTCCGCACATAGGCATCAAACACGAAAGTCAAGCGGCCTTTCAGGAAGGTCAGGTCCAAACCCAGGTTTTTAGTATAGGTAGTTTCCCATTTCAGATCGGGATTGCTGAAGCTCGAAGTGGTGGCCGCACCAGCGACACCATTGTAACTGTTGCCCCCTAATTCCACCCGCGGGATGGATTCGTAATCGCCGATAGCATCATTACCACCACTACCATAGCTAAACCGCAGTTTACCATCCTGTAAATACTTTTTACTCCATTTCATGAATCCCTCATCCGTGAAACGCCAGGCTGCCGAACCGGCCAAAAAGCTGCCTGAGCGGTTATTTGCCCCAAACCTGGAGGAAGCGTCATTTCGGTACACACCCTGAATAATGTAACGGCCCTGGTAACTGTAATTGGCCCTTCCAAAATATGAACCTGTAGAGACCGCACTGGCCGTCGTGCGCTGTTGCGTCAAGTTGGTCAGGTTGGAGCCTGAAATGGTCTTGATGTTTTCAAGGATGAAATTGGTTCCATAAAGAAATACGTTATCATTCCTTACCCTGTCCCGGGTAATACCTGCTGTTGCAGTAATGGTATGGTCTTTTATGCTTTTATTATAGTTCAGGAAGGCCTGTGCTTCATAATAAAACCTTTTGTTCCAGAGATTGGAAGCAGAGTTATTGTCTCCGTTCTGGTTTTGCAGGTATCTGGGAGTAAATGTAAAACGCTGGCCATCGTCCAATTGGGTATTTAAAGCAACGGTAGCCCGCAGATCCTTGTAAAAATCGTAGTTCAGTGTAGAAACAAACTGCGCTTTATACTCCTCCCTGGTATTCGTTTCCAACAACGCATTCGCTATTGGATTTCTTTTGTTATTGATGTAACTGGTCAACTTCCCGTCGGGATAATAGATCAGGTAACTGGAAGGCCGGTCGAATACCGGTCGGATGGAATTGCCAATACTGGCAAAATTACCCGTTTGCCGGTAGAACGACATATTGGAAGTTACCTTTAGTTTAGTTGTGGCCTGATAATCTACGTTGATCCTGGATTGAATCCTTTTTGCATTGGTGTTGAGGGCAATCCCTTTATCATCCAGATAATTAATACTGGCTGCATAAAGCAAGCCTTTTTGTCCGCCTGCCAGTGAGACCCTCACATCGTGCTTCTTACCGGTATTGCCCAGCAGCAGTTTCTGCAGGTCATTTGCCGAATTGAGGCCCGGGTTCAAAGAATCGGTAAGCACACTAAGCTGACCCTGAAGCTGACGGTAGCGCCTGATGTCTTCTGAATTGGACTGCTGGATGCTATGGGCAATCTTTCCCAGAGTATATACATATTGCAGGTCAAGTCTGGGCTTTCCCTCTACTCCGCGCTTAGTGGTGATGAGGATCACTCCGTTGGCGGCACGCGAACCGTAAATGGACGCTGAGGCAGCATCTTTCAATACCTCTATACTTTCGATATCACTGGGATTGATGGATGCTGCGTTTTGTGTAATTACACCATCAACAACGTATAGGGGATTGGTGCCATTTCCATCGGAGGAAAAAGTAGATGGCCCACGGACCGTTATGGAACCTTCAGCACCTGGTTCGCCATTGTCGTTCACGACCAGCACCCCTGCCGCCTTGCCCTGTAACGCATCGAAGAGGTTTAAAGGCTGACGCTCGGCAATGTCTTTGGCAGATACTGAGGAGATAGATCCTGTGATGTCCCGCTTTTTCACTTTCTCGCCATAACCCGTTACCACTACCTCGTCCAGTTCGCTCTGGTTTTCTTCCAGGACAATATTGATGAGCTTCCTGCCGGCAACTGCAGCTTCCTGTGTTACCATGCCGATATAGGAAAACACAAGAACAGATTGGGCATTCGGAACCGCAATGGTATATTTTCCATCGTTGTCGGTCTGGGTAGCTACTTTAGCGTCTTTCAGCCGGATACCTACACCCGGTATGGTTTCACCTTTGCTATCCTTTACCGTTCCCGAAATTTGGACCGTCTGTGCAAAGCCTGCCTGCCCGAAAAGCAAAAGCACAATGAGTATCGCCGGAAGCGATAGCTTGTTTGAGTAATAAATCTTCATACTAGTTTGATATTTGGTACTGCTAATCTATGAGGGCTCCCGATTATAAAGGGGCTAAAATCTTAACGAAATAGGGTCATTTTCTTAAAAAAAGCCTAATCCCGGGCCGTTACATAATCTGAGGGGCTACGTGAAAATTGCTTGGCAAATTCTTTACTGAAATATTTGCTGCTGCTAAAGCCAACCATATAGGCAACTTCATAAACGGTAAAAGTTCCTTGCTGCAGCAATTGGGCTGCTCTTTGCAAACGCACCGACTTGATGAAATTATTGACCGTAAAGCCAGTCATGGCTTTTACTTTTTTATAGAGAATGGGCGTACTCATTCCCAGTTCGGACGCGAGCTCATTCACACCAAAGGCTTCATTGCTCAGGTTTCCTTCAATCAGCGTCATCATTTTATTGAGAAAATCCTGATCAGTAGATTCTATGATCACATTGGAAGGCTGCAAAGTCATCTGCTGACTAAATTTACGTCGCATATTGACCTGCAGGTTCAGTAGGTTATTGATGTTCAACTGTAGTGTATGGATACTAAAGGGCTTGGTGACGTAAGCCTCCGCTCCTGTTTTCAAACCCTTCAACTCATGGATATTTCCAGATCTGGCGGTAAGGAGTATCACAGGGATATGGCTGGTCCTTAGGTCGGTTTTAATGGTCCTGCAAAGTTCTAAGCCATCCATATTGGGCATCATCACATCACTTACGATCAGGTCCGGGATCAACTCCAATGCCTTCGCCAGTCCCTCAAGTCCATCGCGGGCTTCTATAACCCGAAAATAAGGCGACAATGATCTGGAAATGAATGTCCTGATTTCATCATTGTCTTCTACAATCAAAATACTTGCAGCATTGGCCTTATACTCAGCCAAAATGTCCTCCTCTGCTAAAGGTTCTATTTCTTCCCGGTAATGTATGGCGGCTTCTATATCTACAAAATCTTCGGCTAAATCATCCTTTTTGAAGTGCTGACTACCCAGTTTCAGTTTGAGGGAGAAACAGGTATGCATCTCCGGATCGCTCAGCCGCTCGTCGGGCAGCAGAATGAGCGAACCGTGATGTAATTTGCTGATCTTTTCTGCCAGTGCCAGTCCTATACCTGTTCCGGTATTCCCTGATCGGTGTTCCCTGACCTGGTAAAAATTGGTAAAAATCTTGTCCCTGCTAGCCTCGGGTATCCCGGTACCGCTGTCGGCAACCAGAACCTCTACACTGTCGGCATTTGCGGAAATCTGCAAACGGATGCTTCCCTGATCAGGCGTAAACTTAAAGGCATTCGAAAGCAGGTTAAAAAATACTTTTTCCAATTGCTCGCCATCGAAATACACTTCAATGACTTCTGCGCTGCAGTCAAAAGTGTAAGTGATTTGTTTCTGCAGGGACAGGTAACCGAATGACAAAAAAATCTCCTTCGCGAAACTTACAATATTGGCTGGTGCTACGTTCAGCTTCAACTTGCCGGATTCCGCCTTTCTAAAATCCATAAGCTCAGTAACCAGGCGCGTCAGACGACCTGCATTCCGTTTTACATCAAGCAGCTTACGGTGTAACGCGGGAGATTCCTGGCTCTCCTCCACCAGATTTTCCAGCGGACCTACAATCAGTGTCAGTGGGGTCCTGATTTCATGGGAAACATTAGTAAAGAAATCCAACTTCATTTGAAAGACCTCGTGCTCCCGTCTCAGTAGTGCCCGAATCCATAAAAACCTAAGCACCAGGAAAATTAAGCCCATGATCAGGACGACATAAATGAGATAAGCCCACCAGGTTTTCCAGAGCGGCGGCTTCACATGAATGATCAGTCGCTCCGGTTTTTCTGTCCATACGCCATCGTTATTAGCACCCTTAATCAATAAAGAATAACTCCCGGAAGGCAAATTGGTGAAGGTTGCTGAGGGCGTACTGACATAGTTCCAGTCTTTTTCGAAACCTTCCAGCTTGTAGGCATACCTGTTTTTCTCCGATTTAATGTAGTTGAGGATCGCGAAATCGATGCTGAAGATGTTCTGGTCATAGGAAAAACTGATTGCTTTGCTCAGGTGAATGCTTTTGGTTAGTAGTTTACTTTCATCATTAATAGCCACTGCTTTATTGAACAAGCGGAGTTGGGTAAATACAGCACCGGGACTCGTCGTATTCCTTTTGATCTGTTCCGGAAAGAAACTCACAAGGCCATTGTAACCTCCAAAAAACAACTCGCCCTTCGCATCCTTGAAAAAGGAATTGTAATTGAATACATTTCCGGTAAGGCCGTCCTGTACGGTATAATTGATAAAAAAATGGCCATTGTATTTAGCTAATCCATTGGACGTGCTGATCCAGAATTCGGCCTTGTCGTCTTCCAGCAGCCCCAGTACATTATTTGCAGGTAAACCCTCCCGCATGGTAAAGAACTGGGTGTGTTGGTTGGAAGGGGTATGTTTGATCAAGCCAGACTGATAGCTACCCATCCAGATATTGCCTTTAGTATCCTCCCTGATAAAATTGATGTCATCAAAAGCAAAATCAGTCTGAGGATTACTGAACTGAACCAGGCGACTGGCTCCTTTTTTAAGCACAAAAGTTCCGGAATTGGTACCAATCCAGAAGTTGTGCGCGGCGTCTTCAAAAAAGCAACGCACGAACTTCAATTCGTTGGAATACCTGGGATCTTCGAAAACAGTAAAATTGTTTTGCTGCTCGTTATACCAATAGATGCCATGCGAGCGGGTACCTATCCAGATCTTCCCGGTATGGTCCTGACTCAGGCAGACAATCCGATTGGAGTGTAATGAATTGGGTTGATCGGCAGGCCGGTAATGGCTGAATTGCCCGGACTTTGGATCGTATTTATCCAGTCCTCCTTCGTAAGTCCCCAACCACACCTTCTGCTTTTTATCAATCAAAATTGCCTTGACCAGATTGGAGCTCAGCGAATTTGGGTTGTAGATATCGCTTTTAAAATTACTGAACTGACCGGTACTTCTATTGTAATAGTTCAAACCCTCCGCTTCCGTTCCGATCCACAAATTATGACTGGCATCTTCGGTAATTACACTGATGACATTGCTGCTGATGCCATTTTTCCCCGGACTTGCCCTGTATTTTTTAAAAGGTGTGGAGTTGGCATGAAAAACATTGATCCCCCCATAGTATGAACCCAGCCACATGGAACCTGCCCGATCCAGCATGATGTCATAGATCGAGTTTTGATTGAGGCTGCTGGGATCTTCCGGATTGTGCACATAAGCGGTAAACTTACGGGTATGCAAATCCAGGATATTCAAACCGTTTAAGGTAGAAATCCAAAGCCTGCCCTCGTGATCCATTTTCATTTTCCGGATGACATTGCTCCGCAAGCCATCATTTTGTCCTTTCTTCAAACTAAAATGCGTAAAGCTTTGGCCCTTTCGGTCAAACAGTTCCAATCCATTGTTGTGTGTGCCGATCCACAAGTTTCTAAAGTGATCTTCATAAATCGTTGTGACATCATTGTTGATGATACTGCGCTGATTTCCGGGATCATGGAAATAAGACTTAAATCGATAGTTTCCATGCCGAAGCTCCATACTGGTAAGGCCGGCACTACCTCCCACCCAAAGTGTATTTTCAAAATCCTGATGAATGGTTTTGATCAATGAGTTGGCCAGATTTCCACCTTTATCCTTACCGTAGAAGCGCCGGAACTTCCCGGAAGGAAGCATCTGATTCAGACCTTGTTCGGTTCCCACCCAAAGATTCCCCTGTCTGTCCTGGTATAGACTTCGGATCACATTGTTGCTGATACTCTGCGGATCTGCTGGATCATGTAGAAAATGTTTGAAGTTGTTGCTTTCCGGAATATATAGGTTTAACCCATTTTGTGTAGCGATCCACAGTTGGCCTTTGCGGTCGGTAAGTAACGCATTAATATTCTGACTGCTGCTGATGGAATTCGGATCCTTTTTATTGTGCCGGTATACTTCAAAACCCTGGGTATTGAATTTATTGAGACCATCTTTGGTACCAAACCACATGAAACCCATGCTGTCCTGAGCAATGGAAAAAACGGTGCTCTGTGAGAGGCCATCCTCCACCGTGAGGTGACTAAAATTAATTTTGGGAGTTTGGGGAAAAGATACTGTCGAATAAAAACATAACAATATCCACAAAAAGCAGAACAGCCGGCTGTTTTTGTAGAGGTTGACAATCATCGGGGTTTATTATTTGGTTCAGACCAATAATAAACAATTTCGATGGATTTTACCACATTAAACCCAGATTATGGGCATAAAAAACGGGCAGCTCATGGAACTGCCCGCTAAAAAAATCTTTATTTATTTTTTGGCAACCAGATTACGGAAGTTGATTACACTTGCCGCTACATCCGCGCTGTTGCTTTGCCAGTTGTACTCATATTCTGCAGAGATGGCACCTTTAAATTGTTGTCTTTTCAATTCTGCGATCACGCCGGGAATATCGGAAACACCCTCACCCCAATGCACATCATGTCCACCTTTTCCTTTTTCATGCAGGTCTTTCATGTGTGAATGCAGTACGTGACCTTCAAGTTTTTTCAGACAAGCTACAGGATCTAAGCCCGAACGCACCCAGTGACCGATATCTGCACAGGCACCAATGCGTTTGCTCTGACCTTTTATGGCATTTAAGATCACATCCGGATTCCAATAGTGCGAAGGATTCGGGTGATTGTGAATGGCTACATTAATCAAATACTGATCAGCAAGTCTCGACAGCAAAGGAATGTCTTTTTCATTAGGCTCTGAGGTAATGGTATGGATCCCCATAGATTTGCAGAACTCAAACAATTTGATCCAGTCTGCTTCGCTATTGGCGCCTGTAACTCCAAATGCAACTACCTTTACATGATTTGCTTTCAACATTTCCAGAACCGCTTTCCTTTTGGAATCGTCCATATCAGGGCCCATTTTCCCCGATATCCCGCCACCAATCTCTTGTCCTGGAAAAGCCTCGACAAACCTCAGATCACAACTATCGATCTTTTTGATGGCCTGGGCAAAAGTAAACAGTCTAAAAGTGTAGGCTTGAGAACCGAGTTGCCAACCTAGCTTAGCTTCGGGATGCTGCCCTGTTTTTACGGTACTACCCGTCCGGCTTTTACAGCCAGCAATGGCCAAAAGCGCGATCAACCCGATCTGCAGGCTTAAACGGAATTTAGTTTTTAAATAGTTCATACTGTGTGTTTATTTTTTAATGCAAAGTAGCAAATCCATCCTGTAAATAAAAACCCTTCTTCCTTATCCGTGAATGGCCTCTTTGTTGCCGTAACTCTGGATGAGCTTCCCTTCAAAGTCCAGCCACTCCTTCCACCGTCGGTCTACATCAATATCAACGGTATATTTACGCGCAAAATTTAAGAAAACAGTATAATGTCCGGCCTCTGATACCATCAGCTCATGATAGAATGTAGCAAGTTCCTGGTCTTTAATATTTTGGGACAATACGCGGAACCGTTCACAGCTCCTGGCCTCAATCATCGCGGCGAACAACAGCCTGTCAATAAATGCAGAATTCCTGCTGCCGTCCCTGCGGCTAAATTTCACCAATTGCCCGACATAATCATCTTTACGTTCACGACCCAAAGTATAGCCCCTTTTTTTGATGATGTCAACCACCATTTGAAAATGCTGCAGTTCTTCCAGTGCAATCACGGTCAATTGCTCCACCAATTCCATATGCTCTGAGTTATTGGCGATAAGCGTAATCGCATTTGTAGCTGCCTTTTGCTCGCACCAGGCATGGTCAGTGAGGATTTCTTCCAGATTCGATTCAGCGATATCCGCCCAGCGCGGGTCAGTCAGTAGTTTTAGTCCAAGCATAGTATGTGATGTTCTTCGGCTCAAAATTAATAAATTGCAGCCATTTAAATTGGTGATGTTGATTTCAATGGAGTACCATATTGAGTATGGGATATGCCTTGCCTGCGGCATCCTGATCAAACCGTGCTATACTTACAAAACCCAAATGCCGGTAAAATGCTACCGCTTCCTGGTTTTGCTCATTCACATCGACACTATTGACCCCAAATTTTCCACGGGCATAATTGATTAAGGCCCTGCCGATTCCCTTCCCCCTGCGCTCAGGATCGACAAATAACATTTGGATCAATTGTTCATCAATTCCAATAAAACCAGCGATCCTGTCTCCCTCTTTCAAACAGAACAGCTCAACCTGGTCGAAATATTCGTTCAATATCAATGGTTTATAATACTGTATATCCGCTTCTTTCAAAAAGTGATGTGTAGCGCGGACAGATTTTTCCCAGAGGCGGATGAGTTCTGTGTAATTTTCGCGGCTTGCGGGAACAATAACAGGATAGTGCATTCCGCAAATATAGTCATCTGCCTTCAACCACAGTAAAAGCCAACAACGATAGCTTTACCATTCCTGATAAATTAATTAAACTAAATATTTTAGCATTCTTTTTTTATTTACATTTGTTCATTGGACATTTTATTCTTTTAATTTCGCGACTATGTATAGAGGTATCGAAGATTTCATTAAAGACTGGGAAGCTGAATCTGCAGGAACATCCAGGATTTTCGCAGCGCTGACCGATGAATCGCTAAACGTTAAGATTCATGAAGAGATCCGTTCACTTGGACGCTTAGCCTGGCATTTAACACAGACAATTACGGAGATGGGCAAACGTGCAGGCTTATTTGCAGAGGATGAACTTGAAGACAAGGAGATTACTTCCTCTGCTGCTGAGATTTTAAATTGCTATCAGCAATATGGTGTTTTATTGAGCAGGGGCCTTCGCTTAAAATGGACAGATTCAAGTCTGGAAGACCAGGTGGAGATGTATGGCGAGCACTGGGAGAAAGGTAAAGTTTTAAGGGTGCTGATCGCACACCAGACCCATCACCGGGGACAGATGACGGTAATCATGCGGATGTTGGGGCTCCCTGTTATTGGATTACACGGCCCTTCAAAAGAAGAATGGGCTGCATTTGGAATGACAGCACCGGAATAATGCATATATTCAATGACGATGAAATCTGCAAATGCCAATTAACACCTGTTTCGGAAATACTGGCATTTAACTTGATCGGCTAAATAATTAAATTTCATTATGCGTACACATTCAAAAGAAACTCAAGAAACATTAACCGCTGACCTGGCCCTGGATATTCTAAAAGAAGGAAACGAGAGGTTCGTAAACAACCTTAAAGCAAATAGAAACCTCCTGCAACAGGTCAATGACACTTCCGCAGGTCAGTTTCCTTTTGCCACTATTCTGAGTTGTATGGACAGCCGTACCTCTGCCGAACTCATTTTTGACCAGGGTCTTGGAGATATATTTAGCATCCGGATCGCCGGAAATGTCCTCAACGAAGATATCCTGGGCAGTATGGAATATGCCACAAAGGTGGTAGGAACCAAAATCGTCCTTGTTCTCGGCCACACCAAATGCGGAGCAATTATCGGTGCCTGTAATCATGTGGAATTGGGAAATCTCACGGGATTGCTTAAAAAGATTAGTCCGGCAATGATCCTGGAGGAATCCACTTCCTCAAATAGAGATGGTTCAAATCCAGATTTTGTAAATAATGTAACCCGGATAAATGTCCAGTTGACGATCGAACGCATCAGGAAGGAAAGCCCAATTATAGCTGGTCTTGAACAGGAACAAAAATTGAAGATCGTAGGAGGCGTTTACGACGTAGACAATGGAAAAGTGAACTTCTTTTGAGGCATGACTAAAACTATCCTGATCCATTAAACGAACTATTTCCCGCAACCATTGTTATTAATAGTGTATCATCTTAGGGGGATTGTATCCCCCATTTAATAACAATGAAAGTATCAACTCCGCAATACCTTTGGTGGCAAAGGACAATCATCTACCAAATTTACCCACGATCCTTTCAGGACAGCAATGGGGATGGAATAGGCGACCTGCAAGGTATCATCATACGTCTGAATTACCTGCAGTCGCTTGGCATTGAAGCGATATGGCTTTCACCAATATTTCCCTCACCGATGGCGGACTTTGGATATGACATCTCAGATTATACCGGGATCGAGTCTTTGTTTGGTACGATGGAAGATTTTGATCAATTACTTTCCGACATACACGAACGCGGAATGAAACTGATATTGGATCTGGTACCCAATCACAGTTCTGATCAGCACCCATGGTTCCTGGAATCCAGATCCTCGAAAGATAACCCAAAGCGGGACTGGTACATTTGGCATGATGCAAAAGCAGATGGCTCTCCTCCCAATAACTGGTTGAGCGTCTTCGGTGGTGGTGCCTGGGAATGGGACCATACCACTAATCAGTATTACTATCATGCTTTTCTCAAAGAACAACCCGACCTCAACTGGAGAAATCCGGAGCTACAGAAAGCGATGCTGGATGTGATGCGCTTTTGGCTGGATAAAGGGGTGGATGGTTTCCGGGTGGATGTGATGTGGTACATGATCAAAGATCAGGAGTTGCGTGATAACCCGGTAAACCCACATTATGAGCAGCACAGGCCTACAAGCGAACAATTAATCGATGTTTACTCTACAGATCAGCCAGAAGTTCTCGAAATCGTAAAAAGAATGCGGGAAGTACTGGATGAATACGATGAGCGAATGATGATCGGTGAAATATACCTTCCCATAGAACGCCTCATGAGATATTATGGTAAGAGTAATGACGGCGCCCATTTACCTTTCAATTTCATGCTGCTTAGCCTGCCCTGGGATGCCGAAAAAATCGCCGCAGCAATAGATGAATACGAAGCGGCCCTTCCTCCTGATGGATGGCCCAACTGGGTGTTGGGAAACCACGACAGACTCAGGCTTGTCAGTAGAATCGGATTGAATCAAGCCAGAATCGCGGCAATGCTGTTGCTCACCTTACGCGGGACTCCAACGATCTACTATGGTGAAGAAATCGGAATGCAGGATGTCAACATCCCTTTTGAGGAAATACAGGATCCCCAGGGATTGAATATGCCCGACAAGAACCTTAGCCGAGATCCTTGCCGTACACCTATGCAGTGGAATAGCAAAGTCAATGCCGGATTCAGTTCAGGCAAACCATGGTTACGCCTGAGCCCCGATTTCAGCACCAATAATGTGGCTGCTCAGCGGGACATTCCTGAAAGTATGCTGTTTTTTTACAAACGCTTAATTGCATTACGTAAACATGAACCTGCCTTAGCAGTGGGTGATTACCTTAGCGTATACGCAGGTAATGGTCTTTTGTCCTTCGTAAGATCTTTTGAAAGCAAACCAAAATTTCTGATCCTGCTGAACCTGAGCCCGACCCCGGCATTTTTCAAAACTGAACATTCAGAATGGAAAGGGACAATTATACTCAGCACAAATCCGAAATTAGAGGGATTGCGGATGAAAGGCAGCATGGAAATAAATGGTGATGAAGGAATGATTATAAGCCTCGACTAAGACTTTATCCGGATTGCCCGACTGGTCTATCCGCAAGTGTGCTACTTTGTCGTGGAAATTTATGTCAAATAAAATAAAATCACTCCACAAACAAAATTAAACACACTATTTTTACGATATTTTTTAGCTGATGTCCATACCTGTACTTACAGAATCCGATTTAAAAGCCTATCAGGATAAACTCATGAATCCTGCCAGTCCCCGCTCAGGGATTCTTTCTGACCTAAAGAATTTATACCTCAGATTTCAACAGAATGAACAAAACCTGGCCGACTTCAAATATGGTTTAGAAATTGTACACCTGGAAAATGAATACAGAAAAGAAAAACAGGGCTTTCAAAGCAGATTGGCGGAACTAAAAACAAAATACAAATTGGTAGATGAGCGAATTGCACATGTAGAATTACAGCTATACCAGGGCATTCCTGAAGATCTGGATCTTATGGATCAACTCATTACAGAGCAGGAATCCATCATTAAAGACCAGGAAAAACTAAACCTTCATGAAGCAACAATTACACAACAGATCAGCCAAACTGATATAAGTTATGGGAAAAACAGGGAACAATTGAAGCAAAAGCACTTGAATCAACTTTCTCCCCTGGCTTCCAGATTCAATGTATATATAAACGCGCTCAGCAAAGCGGGCACTAAAATCAGAAAGAAAGCACGGCTCTACGCATTGATCCCGATTCTCGGTATACCAACAGGAATTGAATTATTAGCTGGTATCGCTGGAGTTCCACTCAGCGGCTCAAGCACAGCACATCACCTGGCAATATTTCATCCCGTTTTTTTTATTTCACTCGTCTTTGTAGAGATTTTCCTGGCCGAACGCAGTAGAAACACCCTTTACTCCTTCTTCGCGCTGCGTTTCGCCAAAGATGCTTCAACGGAGCTGATGAACTTGCTACAAATTAACCTGCAGCACATCGCCGAATTAGCGCAGAATTCAGGACTAAAACAAGAAGAGATTTTTGATTACCTTTCTGCTAAGGGGGTTCATCCGGCAAATTAGCTATGATCTTGAATCTACCTGGTCTGTTATTTGTCACAATTCACCCCCAAAATTGCCGCATTCACAACATCTATCAATGATGTCCTATTGTATCTTTGACTATAGAAATCAACTCAACAAAATAATTCAAATGGCACTAGCAAGAATCACAGTAGAAGCAACAGTAAATGCACAGGTAGTAACAGTTTGGAAACTTTGGAATAACCCGGACGATATTATGAAATGGAACACTCCCGATCCCAGTTGGCATACGCCCAGCAGTGAAAACGACCTTAGAGTTGGTGGCAAGTTTAAGAATAGAATGGAGGCTAAAGATGGAAGTTTCGGTTTCGATTTTGAAGGTATTTATGATAGCGTAGTTTTACATGAAGAAATTACCTATACCATGGGTGATGGGAGGCAGGCGACCACCACATTTACCGAGCGAGATGGTAAGACCTACCTGGCAACTACTTTTGATCCTGAAACAGAAAATGACCCTGAATATCAAAAGCAAGGATGGCAGGCAATCCTAAACAACTTCGTGAAATACGTGGAATCGAATTGATAATATGGGAACTGCTAATCGTAAAAAAGCAGGAAATCGCGTTTTCAATATCATGCATCATGAAGCTCCCTGGTGCTGGGGAGCTTCATGATGCAAAATCTTGCAAGCCATGTTGTACATATGAAGGCTGCTGACTTCTCTTTTTAAGAACTGAGCCTCACAATTATTTTTGCTGATCAAGTATAACCCCCTGTTGGCTGTGTTCCCAGGCGCTTCCAATACCACTTTATAGAATTTTGAAGGATATTTTGTCACATCAATAACGAAGTGTTTCTTACTTACCGGAACCTCCGTAAGAAGATGGTAATCGTCTTTTTCCCCTGTTTTAAAATAATTAGTAGTTGCTAACCAAACCTTTACCATGCCATTGTTATTCAATACCTTCCAGCTTAAGTCAATATATCCGTTAATGTAATTGGCTTCCATTGCTGCAATTGATACATCGCCAATCAAAGGTATTCCATCGACTTCCCTGGCAATCTCCGTAGGCAATACCACGCCCAGGTAGCTTGCTAAAGTGGGCATAATGTCTATAATTGCAGGCTTAAAATAACTTGCATAAGTGTTTAATTTAGGATAATTAGATACCATCCAGGTGCTTCGCTGCCTGTCCGACTGCCCGCCGTGGTGCTTACCTGTTTGTTCATCTCTTCCGTGATCTGTAGTGATAATTAATAACCAATCTTCATTATGACTCTTTTTTCGATATTCAATGGCATCGTATAGCTTTCCCAGCTGCACATCCAATTTCTTTATGGCAGCCTCAAATTGCGGGCTATCGCCATACATATGCCCCATGTCATCAGTATACTCCAAATACACCCAGGAAAGATCCGGGGCATCTGTCCTCAATGTGTTTGCTGCTTGATTCACCACCTGCTCATCTATACGATGCATAAAATCGCGTGCCTTATCATGTTTGAACTTCAGGGTATCAAGTTCGTAACCATCAAAGTATTGATCAACTTCGAGGTTTCCAGCTGCTGCAAGCTTATGTCCCAGCAATTTCGTACGATTGTCTGTCCAACTGGAGAATATCGCTGTCTTTTTCCTGGGATATTGGGTCTTCAGTAACCTGAAAATATTCTGATAATTATAATTAGGCGCTTTAATATCGTTATCCGGCACATTATGCTTATTAACCCAGGTTCCGGTGAGCAAGCTGTTGTATCCAACAGCTGATATGGTCGGAGTTTGGCTATATCCGCCTTTTTCTCCCCCTACATACATCCTTGTATAACTTCCCTTATCTGTTATCCTTTTTACATTGGATAAATTCATGCGCTCCAGCACATCCGCAGAGATCCCATCGGCTATAACAAAAACGGCCTTTTTAGTTTTTTGCGCCAGGCTATTAAGACTTGCAAGCAATATTACCGATAATAAAATGTGTTTTGGTAGGTCCATTTTGTTGTTCTTTTTTGCAAATAAAAATCCCAGACCAAACCTGGCCTGGGACGCTTTGGTTTTTAAGGTTTGATTAACCACATTAGCTGATTGATTTCATCTCCTGCAGTATATTGGCGTGTTATTGCTTCAGTAACGTTAGCCTGATTTAGCCTCAATTCCGACTCGGGGTACATCCAACGTTTAGGAATTCTTTTATTGTTTAATACACCTGAACCAGACACATCAAACGCAGGAATACCTGTACGGCGCTGCTCATAAAAGGGCTGCCAATCGCTGTTCATAAATGACGCAATATATTTCTGTGTGATAATCTGATTCAAAGGAGTCTGGCTAAGTTGAACAGCGGGTTGCCCAAGATAGGTGTTGATTACATCTGGCGCAATATTATAGAAGGACATTGATGCACGGATACCACTTTGATAATAATCGTTAACACTACCAGCGATCCAGCCTTGTACCACTCCTTCCGCTAAGATAAACTGCAGTTCTGAGTATCCTAAAGCAATACTTGGCTCATTAACCGGGTTGTTGTAAAAACGAGGGTTAATCTTGGAGACTTCTCCTGCAACTGTACGCGCATTGTTTTCGTTTACAGCTGCACTTCCCTTGGCTCCCCCATAGGCATTAAAATCTGTTGAAGGCAGTGCCGAAAATTTGGGTGCCTTATCTGCAAAACTGAACAGGCGACTATCTTTCAAACCTTTAAGGAGATCAACAAAGGTTTCCTCCATGTAAAATGCAGTCTGGAAATCATTGTTGTTGAAATATGGATACCTGTTTCCCTGCAAATCATAAAACTTCAATTGAACATTATCTGCATTGCCTGTTAATACGGGGTACTCAGCGGCATTATTGACAATATCGGCAAAACGCTTCTTTATCTGGAATCTGGCATCGCTTTCTTTCAGCGACAAGCTTATTAAAACTCTTAACGACAAACTATTGATCGCTTTTTTCCATTGCTGCATATTCCCGTTATATACAATATCACCCTTTACAGCAGTTGTGCCGGTAGTGATCATCTCACCCGCTTGCTTCAACTCATCTAAAATATTCAAATAGATGTCCTCCTGTTTGTCATAAACAGGTGTGGCTATATTGTCATCGCCTTTCAGGGCCTGACTGTATGGAATATCTCCAAACATCTGCGTCAATTGAAGGAAATACCAGGCTTTAAAGAATTTTGCGAGTGGCAGATATTCCGCCTTATTCTGTGCGATCGCGGCCTGCTCCAGTTTAAGTACCTGGCGAAGGCTGTTGTAAGCATTATAACTACCTCTTGTCCATCCATAATACTGTGTCTGCCTCACTGCATCAGTAAATACCATTTGACGCGACACAAGTGCAACATCAACATTTGAAGATTGAAAGGCCGACTGTGCAATTGTATTCAATAGTAGATCGGGGGTGGCCACTGTAGATTTATTTGGGTCTGTTTGAAATTCTTCAAACTTCTTACAGCTTGTCTGAATTACTGCCACTGTAAATAGTATCGCTAGTATTTTATTTTTCATATCCGTAAACAGGTTAAAATTTAAGATTAGCATTGAAACCAAATGATCGGGTAGATGGGGTTTGTAAATTATCCACTGCCGGATCTGGATCAACATTTGGCATTTTAGAGAATAGCAATAGATTACGGCCTACAATAGATAAGTCAACACCTTTAATGAAGGATTTACCAAGCATCTTACCTGGCATCTGCCAGGCTAGCGTAACTTCTCTTAGCTTTAAAAAAGTCTGAGAAAAATAGTTATAGTTGTTGTAGGCACCATTACTGGTGTTGGTCATATAATCGATATAATTTACCCCTTTTGTATTTGGTGCAAAAACACGGGTATCAGATATCACATTCCCGTTCGCATCGTACGTAGCTTGTCCACTCGTGACCACCACTCCTTCTCCAATAAAAGTTGAAAGCCCTGCGTTGGCATCGATCCTGTACTGGTTGACCGTTCCCGGATTGGTACCGCCCCACCACATTTTTTGGTTCGTAGTAGAGTACATCATACCTCCAATGCGACCATCTACCAGAAACTTAAGGGTAAAATCTTTATACCGGAAAGTATTTTCTACACCATAAGTCCAGTCTGGATCCTGATTTCCAACAAATCTTTGAAACGTATCCGATAATGGAAATCCATTGCTGCCGTAGATCACCTGTCCCTGCGCGTTTCTCTGGTAAACACTGGTAAAGATCCTATCTGTGCGGTCACCCGAATTAAGGTAGTTCAGCGTCTGCGCGTTGCCGTAAATCTCTTTCAGGTAACGACGGTACTGACTAAAGTTTGCGGCGACATCCCAACGGAAATCGTTATCCTTAACTACAGTTCCACCCGCAACTATTTCCAGCCCTCGTCGCTGATAAACGTTTCCGTTGGCCAGCTGACTGCTGTAAGCGCTGGTGATCGATGTTGGTATCGAAACTATATTATTGAAATCGCGTGTTTGATAATAAGTGGCCTCAAGATTCAGCCTGTTCTGAAAAAACTTCGTCTCCAATCCAATCTCCCAGCTATCCGACGTTTGGGGTTTCAGGTTGCTGTTCAATAAAGCGTCACCAAAGTATAAAGAAGGCTGGTTATTCCATATCACCCCTTTATTAAATGATGGAAGATAACTGTAAGTGTAGTCATTGTCGTTCAGTGTAGCGCTGGAAACGCGGGACCATGACCCACGAGCTTTTAAATAAGTAAACCAATCTGGTAGTTGCATCAGTTGAGATACGACCACCGAAGTTGTAACTGACGGATAGAAAAAGCTATTATTCTGAGTGGGCAACGTAGAAATTATGTCATTCCTGCCGGTAGCAGACACATAGATTCCGTTTAAAAACTCTAAATCAAGCACACCATAAATGCTGCTTGTTCTGCGTTCTTCTACTGCATTGGTTGCCGTAATCGGGCTAATGGAATTACTTAGATTATAAAATCCGGGAACAGTCAACCCGTCTGTAGTAGCTGATCCATATTTAAAATTACGGTAGTAGTTCGCTCCACCTAACTGGGCATGAATCTTGAAATCCTCTGTAAAAGTATGGTTGAAATCACCGATTAAATCCGTTGCAATATCAAAATAGTTCCCTGTAGAAACAGTAAACTGTCCCCTTGATTTATTGCCATAACCGATATAGCTTTTCGGCTCTTTAAATGTCCGGTTTAAACCGTAGGCATTGATGCCATTTCTAAACTGTACGCTGAAGGCAGGACTGATTTTATAATTCAGGTTCAATGCCCCAAAAGTGTTGTCTTTCTGATACCCCCTTAAATATTCATAGGCCTGAAAATAGGGGTTATTGTAGTACGAATTATTGTAATTGCGCTGCTGCAATCCTTCCTGACCTACTTTCCAATAGTTTCTTAAATCCTGAACGCTTACGTCCGCTCCCGTCCATAGTACCAGATTATAAAGGTAATTTGTCGGACCATACCCAGTTTCCGGAAAATTCTTGGTGTACTGGCGATTGTAATTTAATCTCGCATCCATCGTAAAAGCATCAGACAACTTGTAATTTCCTGATACATTGAAAGAAGTATTGTTCAAATCGGTATTTGGAACCACACCACGCTGGTAAGTATGTGATGCCGAAGCCCTGAAAGCTCCCTTGTCTGAACTCTGCATGATGCTGATATTACTGCTGGAAATCAAACCCGTCTGGAAAAAATCCTTTACATTGTTTTTTCCTCTTGAAATAAACGGCAGAGGAACCAACTTATTCGTGTTGGGATCCAGCGGGCTATTGAATTGGGGTGTTTCGAAAAATCCACTCGGCGTCGAAGGATCCAACTGATCTAGCTTTGGTCCCCATATCCATCCTGAGCCCTCCGGACCCCCGCCCGATCCGTCTACATAGGTATATTTGCCTTTAAATCCTGCACCATATTCTGTTTGCACTTCCGGTATCCGGATAAAGCTTGGCTGGATCTGATTGGAGGTATTTACATCAATGCTTAGGTCTTTTCCTTTACCACGTTTTGTAGTGATCATGATTGCTCCATTCTGACCAATTGAACCATATAGTGCAGAAGCACTTGCACCTTTTAGGATACTCATTGTTTCAATGTCATCAGCGTTGATCTTGTAAAGATCGGCCGACTGGTCAGGGATACCATCAATAACGATCAGCGGTTTTCTTCCTCTTAAGGAGATTCCGGGATCTTGAAACAGGTCAGTGGAGTTTTTGATGTTTAAGCCTGCTACTCTTCCCGTTAACGAATTGATTACGTTTGGCTCCCTTGCCTTAACCAGACTTTCTCCCTGTACCTCCTGGGTTGCGTAGCCCAGCTTCGCTTTTTCTTTTTTAATACCTAATGCGGTCACCACTACTTCAGATAAGCCCGTAGCATTTTCTTCCAGTTCAATCGTGTAGGCGTTTGCTGAGCCTACTACAACTTCCTGGGCGTTAAAGCCGATATAACTCAATACCATCACATCACCATCATCTGCTTTTATAGCAAAATCACCCTGCTGATCGGTTACTGTTCCCCGATTTTTGCCTTTTAATGCGACCGATACTCCGGGAAGCGCCAGCCTATTATTATCAGTAACGTGTCCCTTGATCAGTCGCTCTATAGTTACACTAGTAACTTCAACTATCGGCTTAACAATAATCTTGTGACTGATTTGGCTGTACGTAAAAGGTGCTGATGTTGAAATCTTTTTTAGTACTGCTTCCAGGTTGCTGTTTACAGCGTTGATACTGATTTCCTTTTGCAGGAACCCGCTTCTGTCTACACACACAAAACTGTATTGCGTCTGCTGCCTGATCAGGTTAAAAATTTGCTCCAACTTCTGGTGGCTGGCATTTATAGAACACTTGACATTAGCAAGGTTTTGCTCTGTTTTAACAACCGGAGCAGCATAAAGGCTACTGAACAAAGCCAGCAGTAAGCTGATTATCAGTAAGTTCCGTGATAAAGAAACTAAAGACGATTTGTAGATCTTTTTTTTCATAAATTAGCTATTTCGTTATTTAAATATTCACTGTTTAAAAAGGCGATTTTTGACCGGCATCTCGTAAATGCCGGTTTTTTTCATTCAGACCATGCCTGGCAGATCCTCGTGATGTATCGTAGCGTTTTTTAGGTCATTTCTTGAAGCTTAAATAAATTTTATTTTGGTCATTATGGTATTGCAGGTTCCCACTAGCACAGATGATATCCAGCACATCCTTTAAACTGTCATTTTTAAATTGTGCGTAGACCCGCGTATCAGCAGTAGCCTGGCTTTCGAAAACTAATTTCACCCCGTACATCTTTTCAATTTTCAAGGCAGCATCACTCAATTTCTCATTGCTAAACACCAAGGTTCTCGACATCCATCCCAATACGGACAAACTGTCGAGTTGATATTGAAATACCTGGCGGTTTATCCTATTGAACGATAGCTCCTGGCCTGGTACCAACATGTATTCTTCGTTGTTATCGTCGGTGATATTGACCGCAACTTTTCCTTCCAGCAGAGAAACAGTTGTTGAACGTTGATTTTTACCGGCATTCACATTAAAATGGGTTCCCATAACTTTTACATCAAGCTCCGCCGTGCGCACGATGAAGGATTTGTGAGCCACTTTACTCACCTCAAAATACGCTTCTCCTGACAACCTCACGACTCTAAGCTTACCTTCAAATGACTGCGGATAGATCAGCGTACTTTTTGGACCGAGACAAATTTTTGTTCCATCGCTCAGCTTTAATGTTTTCATTTCACCGGAATTGGTCACCAACTGTTGCTCGTGGTTTACAACTTTAGCTTCTTGCGCAAAATAGAACAACCCAGCACTGAATACCAATATCACCGCGGCAGCTGCGATATAACTACGTTTGAAAGATAATTTTAAACGGCGCGGCGCTGCATTCTCCTCCTCAATCCTGATCTTTAGTCTGGCAAGTGCCGCTTCTCCCATACTATGCTCCGCTTGTCTCGTCGATAGCCAGACCATTTTTATCGTTTCAAACGTCTGTTCGTTTTCCACAGATTCCGTAAGCCAGTCGGCCAGCATTTCATTTTCTGCTGTGCTGGTCTTATTGGATAAATATCTTGTAATTAATAAATAGCTTTCTCTGTCTTCCAAAATCATTACTGTTTAGAGAGAAGACGCATTATAAAATCAATATCCTTACGTCATTCACACGAATTAACAGAAAGGTAATACGGTTAATATTGGCTTAATGTTAAATCAAGGAATTGTACCGTTCAAAAGCCTCTTTTAGAAATTTAATAGCACGGTACATGTGCGTTTTTACAGAGTTTACAGAGATCCCAAGCAGCTGGGCGATTTGCTCGTAACTCAGTTGATCTTCACGGCTCATCCTGAATACCAATTGAGTCCGCTCGGGCAGCAGGGCAATCATTTGGTCGACATCCAGATGTAACTGTTTAAACATCAGTAACCGATCGGGTTCCAGATAATAGTCCGCCTGCTGATCATCAACAAAGTCAACCGGATCGTAAGTAGTAATTTTCTTTTTACGGTACAGATCGCATATACCATTTTTTACCGCGGTATATAAATAAGACGCCATACCGGTATGTATGGCTACGCCCTTTCTTCGTTGCCAGAATTTCAAAAAAACATCCTGAACAACATCTTCAGCTTCAGCCTGACCAGAGTTCATTAATGATTTACTGAACCGAACGAGCCCAGGGTAGTACTTAAGAAATAAGGCATCAAATTCTCTTTGCTCTTCAGAAATATTTCTACTCATGATGGAGCGCTAGTTGTTTTTTACACGCTTACCTGTAATGACCAGGTCGCCCTGTGGGGTGATGATTTTGCCAGCAATACTATCTTTAACCTGAATCAATATTGCCTGCAGCAGATGAGAGCTTACTTTCAGATCGTAAGTTAAGGTATCACTTGATACTTTGAGATTATTCATAGGGAAAGTGCCAGACCCTGTGATCATCTCACCTTGAAGTGAACCGTTCTTTTCAATTATTTCAATCGTCCCTTCATTATAACCCTCAGGCGCCTCATTAATATTGAAACTCCAGATACCTGATAATTCATGAGCGCTATTATAAATGAAAGAAAACAGCGTTAACGATAAACAAACAAGGCTTAAGTTTAGAATCAGTTTTTTCATCATTTGAGTAAGTTTATGATTACTCAAAATTAGCTTGGCAATGCTACCAAAAGTTTAGATTAATGTTAATTGTTTATCTAACTGTGGGTTTCGTAAATAGTGGTCAGCTATCTTTTCATCATGGCTGAAACCTTACGGTATCACCATCTGATTTGATGTAGTAAGTTGGTATTGTTGGGTCAGTGAGCTTGTACTCTCCGCTGGCACTGACGGCATGTCCAAATTCGCAATCTCCCTGCTGGTCGACATGGAGACTTTTGTCCTTAAAGCTAAATTTGACATGGCAGTCGTTATTTTTGTATTCTGCTGTTCCGTTTTTTAAAGCGATCTTTCCAGCAAGCTGGCCCATGTTATAAGAGGGAGCTCCCCTGTTGACATCGATATAGAACAGGATAGAGTCAGCTCCCAATGGGTGAATTTTGACCATACCAATGGGGCCTTTTTCTATATCTTCTCCGAATTCGTAAGTTCCGCCCACACTTGTTTCTGATGGAGCGTCTTGTGCCGCTTTACTGTCCTGAATTTGGGTACTATCCATTTTTTGGCTTTGCGTGTTACCACATCCTGAAAGGCTGATTCCTGTGATGAGGCTCGCTGAGAGCAGCGTTGTTAGGATTGTATTTTTCATAGCTGGATTTTGTTTGGAAATACAAATTCCTTGCCAGTCCCCTGATTTGTTAATCTTGTGAAGCAGTCCATACCCATATCGGTCTGGATAAAGAGCTGGTGCATCATCCGATGTCACCAGCTTTTAACTTAACTAAAAACTAAACTATCTTCCAAAATAGTTCGGTCAAACTTATATGACAAGCCATGTGCCGCATTTAAACCACCTCCGGAAGCCCGAATTGGCCTTGATGAAATCTTTGATGTTCAGTTTCGAACAAACTTGTTCGAATCCGAACGTTCTATGAAATAACCTTACTACTAATCCTTATTCATTCTAACAATACGTGGATAAAATTTACCTTGTATATCCACCAAATCGTGTTGTGCAGCGATAACGGTTTCAATATCCTTATAAGCTAGCGGGTTTTCTTCAACCGTCCCTCCAATTAAGTGAACACAGGCATTGGCAAGTATCTTTTTCATGGCAGATACAGTCATACTATCTTTAGCTTTTTGTCTGCTCATCACCCGGCCAGCACCATGTGACGCAGAGCATAATGCATCGTTGTTTCCTTTACCCGACACCAGATAAGCCGGTGTGATCATGCTGCCGGGAATGATCCCCAGCTCACCTTTATGCGCAGGAGTCGCGCCCTTACGATGTACGATCACTTCCCTACCATCAATTAATTTATCCTTCCAGGCAAAATTATGGTGGTTTTCCACTACGCAAAGCGCTTTTAACCCCAATGCTTTTAACAGGTTTGCGTGTATGCGATCATGACAAGCTTTAGCGTAATCACCGGCCAGTGTCATAGTGAGCCAGTATTCCTGCCCCGCTTCGCTGTTGATATCTAACCAAGCCAGCTGTTGTGTGTGCCGCGGCAATTTACAGCTATCCATAGCTATTTTTGTGTAGTGTTTAGCTATAGCTGCACCTAAACCACGGCTTCCCGAATGTGTTAATAATGCAGTGTACTTCTTAGCAGGTAATCCGAAGGTATTATTGGCTAACAGCTCAATTTCGCCAAACTCTACAAAGTGGTTACCATTGCCCGATGTTCCTAATTGTCTTACTGCTTTACCTCTTAATGGTTTCAAAAATGGTATTTCATTGAACACCGAACTATCTAAAACTTCATGTTCTTGCCGGATATCCAAGCCACCTTCCATTCCAAAATGAGTGTTATTTTTTAATGCCTGCTTGATTCGATACTCAAACCTTTTTATAAAACTATCACTTTCGTCAATGATAGAAAGTGCCATTCGGCAACCAATATCCATGCCTACTGCGTATGGGATCACTGCATTATCTGTGGCCAACACACCGCCAATAGGTAGGCCAAACCCCAAATGTGCATCTGGCATTAAAGCGCTTTGTACGCTTACCGGCAACAGACCCGCGAGTTCCATTTGCTTTTTGGTTGATTGTTCAATACCCTTACCTCCATATGTTTTACAGAATACAGGCTCATCGCGCAACTCATAGGTTTTAAAGGTTGCCTCTTCCACTTTGCCTATTATCTTCTCCGCGATCTTACTCGTAAATTCATTATCCAAAAATGCTTTCGGATCATTGTTAATATCCACCAACAGATCAAGCAATTGTTGTTTACTGTAGTGTTTGAAATTTTTTGAGGCTAAGCCAATAACCAGGCTTCGCAACTGATTATTATGGTAACCTATTTTACTTAAATCTTTTGTTCTTAAATTGCCCATATGGGTTTATGTTTCTAAATCCAGATAAGCCTCTTTTGGACTGTACCTGGATATATTTTTAATTTTGTTAATGTATTTATTACGCTCGCAGTTAGAATATGCCCAATTAAAAGCGCTTAGAAAAATCTCATGAATTGGTCCAGGCAGACATTGCAGAAGTTACCTATGCAATCGTTAATTATTTAAAAAACGAGGGTTTGACTGCCTAATTAGGCAATGAGCGAAAGGGGCGATATGTAGATATACTTTGTCATGATTCCTTGATATTTAATGGTTAACAAATCAGGAATTGGATGCAAAGATATATCTTTTTTTTATTCCAAAGAGCGTAAAAATTCAGTAGACTATGAGCTTACAGGATAAGGATATCCATTCGGCGCTTAAGGGCTATCTAATAGGAGAATGTTATTGATCTGGCCTAGGAAACTACCTAAATCTTTCAGAGCACATCTGGCAGTAAGACCAAAGCCTCAGCAGCATACACCTGCTGGCTTTTGTTTAAGCCGAAGAAAGAGGGAAACAGCAGCAGCGAGATCATCAGTAAAGTCTCAAGCTTCGCTATACCATGTATTGTGCTCATCGTTCCATTTTGTTTAAAAATGCAAATGGCCGCAAGCGGCCATTTATTTGAAGTTTAGGCTAACTGCTCTGCCTTGAGGTCTGAGCCGACTGCCTTGGCTTTTTCCAGCCATTCCGGAGCTTGCTCCCTAATTTCGTCGAATTTGGATTGCCCCAGGGCATCCTTTTTAGTCAGGTATTTGACAGCCTCGTAAATTGCGATGCCGACAATGGCGTTTTTAATGAATCACATAATCTCTGTTTTCTGGTTCTAACACAGGTAATTTGGTTTTAACTGAAAATGAAAATTCCGGCTATTAGAAATTGCTATCGCCCAAGATTCACTAAATCTAACATTATGCTTGGGATGTTACCTTCGTTCGCCAGCCTGCTGGCGCCACATAGCGTAATATAGCCCCTTTTGGTCGATCAATTCGTGGTGCCGACCCATTTCTGAGATTTTCCCTTTTTCCAGCACATAAATGCGGTCAGCACGAAGGATCGTAGAGAGCCGGTGTGCGATGAGTAAAGTCATCTGTTTACCGGAACCGGAGATTTTGCGGATGGTGCCCGTAATCTCCTCTTCGGTCAGCGAGTCCAGGGCGGAGGTAGCCTCATCAAAGATCAGTAAATCGGGCTGGCGAAGCAGCGCACGGGTAATGGAAATCCGCTGCTTTTCACCACCTGAAAGCTTCATTCCTCCTTCTCCCAAATTCGTGTTGATCCCATGTTCCGCTTTAGCAATGAGCTTATCTGCTGCTGCCTGATGCAGTGCATCCAGCAACTCCTGTTCAGTTGCAGTCGGTTTGGAAAACAGCAAATTGTGCTTGATCGTACCCGCATACAATTGCGTATCCTGGGTTACAAAGCCGATCTGCCTCCTTAAAGGGTTGTACCTGATGGCTGTAGAAAGCATATCGTTATAATAGATCTGTCCTGAGACCGGACTGTACAAACCAACGAGCAGCTTAACCAGCGTTGATTTACCTGAACCTGAAGGTCCCACAAAAGCGATGGTCTCGCCGGAAGCGATGCGGAAGGACAAGTCATCTATCGCATTATAACCCGCAGTTTTGTGCCTGAACACTACATTTTGAAACTGCAGAGAAGCCAGTGGACCGAGCTCCACGGAATTTTCGGGGCGCTGCTCCACCGGCTTGTGCATGATCTGATCGAAGGTTTGCAACGACGCATTGGCTTCCCTGTAAAGAATGATCATGTTGCCGAGATCCTGCAACGGCGTAAATATCGCCACCGAAATGAACTGCATAGCAATGAGTTCGCCTGTACTGAGTACATTCCTAAAAATCAGCCAGAGCAGGATAAATAGAATGGACTGTTTCAGCACCGCCAGCAGGACACCCTGAAAAAAGTAGCTGCTCTGCCTTCCCTAACCGGTAGTACTTCTCCAAACCTCTAAAATAAAAAAGCCATCTCATGATGATGAGATGGCTTGTCCAATCAAGGGAATTCCTGCCTTAGTTGACCTGTTTGGCTAGTTTATCGGCCAGTACTGACTTTGCTACGGCACCAACCTGTTTATCAACCACCTCTCCGTCCTTGAAATATAGTACAAGTGGGATATTCCGGACGCCAAAGCGCACCGCCGACTGAGGATTCAAGTCTACATTCAATTTCCCTACCAGAGCTTTCCCATCATATTCTTTAGCGATTTCCTCTACCCCCGGTCCGATCATACGGCATGGCCCACACCATTCTGCCCAAAAGTCGATTAGTACGGGCTTGTCTGATTTCAACACCAGCTCTTCAAAGTTCTCATCAGTGATTTCTATAGTTGTCATATTTTTTGATTTCGATTATACAACAAATTTAGAGAATCATTCAAATACTTGTTGCATTTTGCAACAAGTATTTGATTTTATTGACATGAAAATTACAATGGTATTTATTTGCCTGGATTAATGCCCAATTCAGTATCACGTCGTTTTCTCAATTTTCGGATAAAGGTTTTGATCGATGCCTGATCGCTTCCTTTTAGTTGCTGATATGCCGCATTGTTGTATCCGTCCTCTTCCGAATGCTTTTCGGCCCAGCTAAATAAAGCCAGGAAAACAGGTAAGAGATCAATTGCTTTATCGGTGAGTGAGTATTGGTATTTTACTTTATTGGAAGTAGAAGCTGTTTTGATCACGAAGCCCTCGGCATCGAGCATTTTCAACCTGCTGGTCAGTATATTAGAAGCTATTTTTTCCGCTGAGGCTTTGAATTCGGTAAAAGTGTGTTTACCTTCAAATAGCAAGTCCCGTAAAATAACAAGTGTCCATTTGTCCCCCAAAAGGTCAAAAACACTGGTAGAGGAAGAATCTGTTGGTTTTGGATCAGCTTTCATTTATAAATATAATTTGCAAGATTTAGGTCAAATGGCCTTAAAGCTACAAATCCTTCGTGAAGCTCCGCGTTTTAAATTATAAAAAGCACCAGTTTACATGCAGTTATATCAATCATTCCGGGGTTAAATCGCTTTGTGAGGTTCAAAAAGGCCACTTTGGAGTGTATTGGAAGGCTCAGCTTACGGGTTAAATAACAGAAAGCTTAGCGGGTGGTACTAACAGCACACATTTGTTGAAATCCCCAGCTTTTCAGAAGCTTATAAAAGATAAAAAAAGTAATGATCGCTCCTGCTGTAAGATAAGGGAAGGATTGCAGTAGCACAGCTAACAATTCGGCATCAGTACTATATGAGCTCCAGGAAGACTCCCTGTCCTGAAATAGATTAAAGTTATTAAAAAATACGGCAATGAGGAAAACTGATGCAGTAGTCAACGACATTACCACTATACTTAGCCTGGCCTTCTTCTGTACCAAAATCAATAAGGGAACTACAAACAGCGAAATGAGGGAAAAGAAAAAGACATCTTTCAGGTAAGCACAATTCAAACACGATGACGATGGTTGCAAAGACAAATATTTCATTGATAAATAAGTGGTGATGAACACAAGCGTAAAGAATACTGCACTGCCAATTGCTGTCTGTATGTACTTCATATTATTTGATAAAATGCTAACCTAATATCTACTTGAGAGCCATTTTCAAAACATTGTTATCAGAATCAGGAATGATCTTTCCATTAACTTTTGCAGTGGAAACCCGGCATATCTTATTTTTTTTATGATTCGAACCATTCAATGCTATTTCGGTTAAATTCTTAAAATCATAGATTTTATAAACTTTTGATTTATAAGCAACCGATAACGTATCACTTAGTTTTACACGATCAGTGATGAAAAAGCCGGTTTTTACAAGTCCAATTTCTTTGCTTTTTGGAGTTATCTTACCTTTGTTGAGGGTAAACGTAAGTTCATCATCTTTCAGATCTTCCGCATAAACATCAAGCCAGAATCCTTTATTGCCTGCGACATAAGTCTCACAAATCTCATCATTCGTTTCGCTCAGCGTGTTCTCACAGGAAATCAGAATCGGAAAAATAATCAGATATGCGATTTTATTTAACCCAATTGTAACCATAATCGCTTACAAAACGTTTCCATATTGCTTTAGGTTTTTAAAATGTACCGCATTTGTGTGCTGCCTTTCCAGTTGGTCAGCAGAATGGTTGCTTCTGCTATCTCAACGAATGCGACATTCATTTTCAGCAGGCATTGTATAAGAAAGCGACCTGAGCCGCATTTCTGTTTTATCTTTAAGTATGTGAACAAGCCTGAAAGACCAAGCCCCCCTCTTACTCTTGCTTACTAATTTTGGTGCAAAGCTGGATCGCTTGAAATATGGGCCTGATGAATAATCTCCCGAATGTCCGATTTTGGCTTCTTAGTATTCGCATGTGGGCGCTCAGCCCCGTTCTGATAATGATCGACCACAGTTTCCCCTTCCGCAGTTGTACCAAATTTTGCTTTTATCGAATCCATAAGTTCTGATAGACTGCCAGCTGCTTTGGCCGGAACACCCGCAATATCTCCCCGCAGCTCAACGCCTTTTTTTGGCGCGAAAAGTACTGCAAGTGCCGCACCAACTGCTACGCCACTTAGTAATGCAACTGTTACCAGGGTGCTGTTACTCCTGTTTTGATTTAGGATGTTTTTAATTTGTTTACCGTATTTCATAGCTGTATATTTTAGAAACTTAACAGACTGATCTTAAAATTGTTCTGTAATCTTACTATGGACTTACAACTTATTTCTATTCGGTTGATAACCTTTTATTGTTCAGTCCAGCCTAAAATTCAAACCATGTCGAACATTAAATTTCCACGATCAAAATATTGGCATAGCTTTTTCCGGCATACTAAAAACATTTGTAGGTATGGCTACTGACTTTATAGTCACTGGCTACGAAATACGAAACGGCGCAAGGACCATCAGTCCTTTGCTCGTTCACTTTAAAATTCAGCACAACATCCGCTTTTCCTTTTACCGAAATTTGGTAATTGGGTTCAGAGGCCTTCTGAAAGGGAAGTACAATCTCCACTGCTCCATGCAAATCTGGTAAAGGTTTATTGAGCATCAGCCGCCAGCTTTTCACAGCAGCACCATTTGACAAATCCTTTGTAATGATGTCTGACTCCAGGATCTGGCCAGCACTCACCAGGCTCTCGCCGCTCGCTGTATCGACGAACTTTAACAGTACCCTGTCCGGTTGCCGTTCAGAAAGGAACTGCACACAGGCATTGATGTCCGGCTTTTGTTTTTTACAGCCAGAATTGATCAGTAGGAAAGCCAGAAGGGCGATGGAAATGTTGTTTTCATTTGTTAGGTTTATTCATTGAAGGATCCATGACTGGATGCTTTGTACATCACATTTGAAGCCATTGTATTCGTATTACTAAAACTCAAAAAAAACAACTGATAGCAATTATGGTTTGGCCTGGACACCTGCTGTTCTACTCACTCGTCCAATTTATCGGAGGACAAGCAATATGCCCTTGCATGCGTACCAAAAAACAAATCCCTATCGTAACAGGTTTATCAGGCTATGAAACGTATCCTATTTTTTGGAGACAGCCTGACGGCGGGCTACGGCCTAAACAAACCTTCCCAACAATCTTTTCCTGCATTGATTCAAAATAGGATCAACACTGCAGGACTGAAGTATGAATGCATCAATGCCGGGCTCAGCGGAGATACGTCCGCTTCGGGACTGAACAGGTTATCCTACTGGCTCGGTCAGACGATAGACGTATTTGTGCTGGCGCTGGGTGCAAATGACCTGATCAGGGGATTGGCACCGACAAACACACAATCCAATCTCCAGCAGATCTTTGATCAGGTCAGATTCAAACATCCCGATGCGAAGTTCCTGCTACTGGGCATGCAGCTGCCATTATGGGTTCCGGGACAGCGAGCCGCTGAGTACCGCCAGCTCTACCAAAACCTGGCAGGGCAAAACCAAATTCCCCTGCTCCCCTTCCTGCTGGATGGTGTAGCGGGAATCGCCCACCTCAACATGCATGATGGGCTGCATCCGCTGGCAGAAGGCTATCAGATTATCGCTGCAAAAGTATGGCCAGTTCTCCTGCCCCTGCTGGAATGAAGGGCTTATGGAAAATTTCTACGACAAGATACTTCTGGATCCTTCGCTGGAAATGGCCGCACCGATTAACTCCACGTCCTGCCGTTCCATATCGCCCTCCAGGAGTTGCCAGCAATGGTCGGCATCTCGAATGAGTACGGCCAGCTGCTCACTGTCTTTGTCCCTCGTGATTTTGAACACCAGCTCATGATCAGGGCTAAGTGCTGTGTTTTTTTCAGCGATAACCGTCAACCTCGTCGGTTCCATCCCTTTGTTAATTTGTACCGTGACTTGAAATGTTATTTCCTGTTGTTCCATGGCTGCTGATTTATATAAGCAAAACACTTTAGTACGAGATTTGTTATTCCTAATTTCAGTGGCAATCAGTTCCAATTGAGGGAAAAGCGTCAAAGCAGCAAATGACGATTACTTCTTTTTGGACCTCTGCCTGTACACATGGAGCAGATGGCTGAGCCTGGTTCTTCCCATATCTAGACCGCTCAGGGTCATATCCACCGATCCCCCGGGGCAACTGTAGATCAAACGATAGCTCGTTGATTCCCGGAACCCCTTCTAACAATTTTTTCATCAGAGATCTCATTCCAGCGATAATACATACCGCCGAGTCTTTTTATTCCCCGGCTACCGATGACCAGTTGCGCATCCCGGTTGAGGAAGTCTTGCACCGTAATCTAAATATAAACGCTACCAAAACAGATAAATAACGTGCCGAATGTATAACTCCAGATCGAACTCAAAGAAAGGGGGTCCCCCTTTGGAAAGATAACCCAAAGCCCACCGACCCCAATGATAAGTAATGCAAGAAAAATACAGAAAGCCTGTTTCCACCTGGAAAATTTGACCACGGTCTCCTCCGGAACATCCGGATCAACGATATTCTGCCTGTTTAAATTATCCATATATTTTTTCCATTCCCCTTTCAATTGGCTATATCTAGCATCCGCCTCGGCCACTTGCCACTTTTAATAAAAGATGGCAGCTGATTCGGCCTTCTCAATTTCTCCCGTCCCACGCTCCAATTGCTTATAATCATCGTTCTTATCATATTTTTTCCCGCCCTTATAATTCGGATACCTCCTGGCACGGGTATAGCCCATCTGTAAGAATTTTCTGGCCATATCAGCGCCAACGAAATCGTTTTTGTCCAGGTATTCATGAAAAACTTTAAGAATAAGCTCACTGCTTTGCATAGCGATCTCCGGCGTTTTAAAGCGCCAGTGCTGACCAATCTCAGATTTGTACGGCTCGCAGATCGATACTCCTTGCTCTCCCTTTCCCACCCAGTACAGCTCGGGAAATTTGTGGTAATCAACATCAGGCTTCCAGGGATAGCTTTCTTTATCAAAATTCAGGTAAGAAGGTTTTCTAGCGTCACTCATCCCTCATTCAACAAAATGGGCGGCATAAAAGTTCTGTTTAACAGATTACGGTGGTTTGGCGAAACTACTTCGGGATGAATTTGTTGAGTTGATAGCGTAAACGAACAATAGCCAGATGAAAAATCCAGAAAATTTCGCGGATGCAGAACGCATTAATTTAGATAATGATTACGAACTACAGCATTGGACCAGTCAGTTGAAAGTGACCAATGATGAACTCAAAGAAGCGGTAGCTGAAGTGGGAAATGAAATCGGGGCGATTAAGGTGTTTTTAAACAAATCCTAATGGGAAACTATAAACAAATCTTGGAAAACGCGAATGCGGCGATCAGGTCTTGAAGGGAAAAGACGCGGTACGCCAGTATATTGCCGAGGTGTATACCGAGCCACCAACATTCAGCGTTGAAAACCTGGTAGTGGAAGGGAATTTTGTCATCGCCACCGATAGAATCAATCTAAAAAATAAGGAAGTTGTCCCTGTCGACTATTCTTATTGCGATGTCTGACGCTTGCGTGAGGGCAAACTGCATGAGTTGAAAGCCTATGTTGTCGAAGGCAGCTGATTCAGCTGGCAATCAGGAAGCATTAGGTAAAACCTAATGCCCACCATGTTGTTTACATCATATGGAATCATTTGAAATACAACTATCAGAAGACCACTTTATCATTGAACCGCTCCAAAACGGGCTTTATCGCATCCTGGAAGGTGAAATCAAAGTCGGCGTGATCTTTCCTGAGCCCGATGGCGATCAGGTAAAATGGACAAGCCAAGACGACCTGGAGGAAGGATTTGTGGAGCAGGTTGGCAAACTGATCACCGAACACAATAGGTAATGAAAACTCTTTTCCACTCGGTACGCCCTTTGTCTATAGGTAGCTCCGGCTATGTAAATTACCGGAATGCCTTCCTGTTTAAAATTTAACAGGGGATGAATGCCGGGATAATCTAGGCTGTTTAATTTTGTGTATGAGATCTTTAAGAATGAGAATGTCCTGGGCGGGAATGTTGGGTATAGCCGGGGTTATATTGGGTACCATCTTACTGGAATTTACGCCCTACAAGGCGTATGGCAATGTGGTATTGATTATTGCTTCGTTGGTTTTGGTCAGTACGATCCTGTTGTACATGATGGGTAAACGCAGGCGCTTGAATCGCTTTTGACATGGCATTGATCTGATTTGGCCTTCTAGATATTTTACATCCGGTATATGCTGGTTCATGTAGCCAATACCTACATTGCCTGGATCAATAACTTTGCACTCGGGGGAGATAAGGCATACTTCGCTGAACTGGAGATTGCAGACCTTTTTTCTACAGTTCTTCCACCGCTTGATCAAAGGTTCCTCAGTTGTATGTGCGACAATTGGCCCGAAGCCCATCCTTGTAATGCATTTCTCCATGATCAGCTTTACTGTTTGGTACCACCCTTTTTTCTAATGGGAAACTTGTGTGCCTTTTCAGCATGGTCAATCATCGAGTTCAGGCCATAGATAAGTACATTGGCCTTCTCTAATGCCTTCTCCAGATCCTTTATCCGCTTCTTAAGCTCAGCGGCATCTTTGGTCTTCGGCTTTCCATGGGAGCTAAAGTTACGGCTCCTTTCTCTAAGTTTTCTTATAAACAATAATCCAGTTGGTGAGGATGTAGGTATTTACCAGACCGTACTTTTTAGCTACTTCTTCTTTTGAATAGTTCTGGTAAACCACCAGTTCTATTAGTTTTTCCTTAAGTTCATCAGGACAATCAATTCTTGCAATTGCTTCTTCTTTCATTGACAGTGAATGATTTATCCAAAAGCTGTAAAGCTATGAGGGGCCAGGGATAAATATGGATACAATAATTAAGCGTTGCCCTGGGGGATCAGGATGTTAAATACAGTGCCTTGGCCAGGCTCTGAGGTAATTTGCATACTGCCCTTAAGACCGTCTACCAAATGCTTTACTAAGGAAAGCCCAAAGCCATAACCAACTTCTCCAGAGGTACCATTGCTGCTTTCGGCAGTACCGTTCAGGATTTGGTCTATAAGCTTCTGCGACATGCCCGTTCCAGAGTCAGAAACTGTAATGGCCAATACATTTTGATGGGATTGCACAATAACATTAAGTACGATATGGATACGGCCATTTCTGGGGGTAAACTTTATCGCATTGGAAAGTAGGTTTCCAGCTATCTGTACTAGTTTATTTTTGGAAATAGGAATATGGTCTACTGATTTTACCACATCTACATCCAGAACTACACCCTTATTAATGGCCTGAGGATCATACAGCTTGTGAAGTTTGTCTGCGAACATGGCTAGGTTAAACTCGTTGCCAGCAGCTGCATTCCGGGCGGTTTCATCTACCAATATCTCATCCGCAAGCTCTAAAACCGACTGACTGCTTTTATGGATAAGGTTAATAAAATCCATTACCTCATCCAGGTTTGCAGATTTGCCTTGTTCAGCTATGATCTGGGACAGCCCGATGATTCCGGCCAGTGGCCCTCGTATATCATGTGCCACTTTCTTCTTTGATTCGTTGGCGTCTTTAACTTTGCTTTTGAGCAAGGCTATAGCCTGATAAGCTTTCAAACGATTGACAACCTCATCAGCAATAATTTTTAAAAGTTCTACTTTCTCGGGCGTGAGCGACTTGGTTTTGGTATCAAGTACACATAAAGCGCCAAAATTTACGCCGTCTGAGCCTTTATCTTTTAATGGTACGCCGAAGTAATAGCGTAGCGAAATGGGGTCTTTTACATAGAAGTTATTCTGGAACCGCTGATCGGTAGATAAATCTGGTACCTCAAAATGGTCATCACCCATGATCGTGTATTGACATGCTGATTCCTCCCTGGTCATCTGTTCCAAGTCTATTCCGTGACTACCTACAGTCCACTGGGTAAAAGAATCGATTATATTTACAAGGGAGATATCAGTACCCGATATCCTTGCGGCTAAGTGTGTGAGGTCTTTAAAGTTGTCAGATAAGCTTGAATAGTCAAGATCCAGTTCAGATAATCGGATGATCCTGTCCATTTCATTTGCTGGTATTGGATGTATAACGTTAGCCTCGTGATTTGCTTTGTTCATTTTCAGGGATAGATGTTTAACCAGTTAAAAATAAAAGAAATATTGGTATTGATCAAAATTCATCAATATTAATATTGCGATAAAAACTTCTGCTCCACTCCATTATAAAAAAGCCACCAGGCATAGGAACAACAAAATGCAGGAGCGAAAATATTACTGACAGCTGTCCACAATTTCTTTAATTACCGCTCCAATTGATCAGCTGACGGCTGCAACATAAACAATATGAACAGTTATTGGTTATTCTTTGGTGCTGCCGCCGATGCCATCAATTATCTCTTACGTAATGCATGCATTAGCTGAGCATACCCGCGCGCATTGAAAGGCATACCAGTTCAGCAGTGTTATGTACCGCGAATTTATCAATCAGGCTCTGCCTATGTCCTTCAATAGTCCTTTTGCTCAAAAATAATTTTTCAGCTATTTCCATATTCGTCATGCCCGTTGCAATCAGTTCAAGTACTTCCATCTCCCTGGGGGAGAGCTCGATATCACCTGAATGTGCTAATCTTGTTTCTGAAGTTCTTTGCATGTTCATCGAGAGCTGATCTTTCATGAGGGACGAACATACATATTGTTTTCCTGAATACACATGTCGCAGGGCAAATACCAGTTCTTCAATAGCGGCAGATTTGAGCAAATAGCCATCAGCGCCGGCACGAAATGCATCATAAAGGTAATTTTCCTGTTCATGCACAGACAGCAGCACGACTTTAGCTGCGTAACCACGTGCTTTGATTGCTCTGGTCAACCCGATTCCGTCCAACTCCGGCATATTGATATCCGAAAGCACCAGGTCTACCTCCTCATTTTGTTCCAAAAAGTCAAGGGCCTGATGGCCATCTGCTGCTTCGCCCACGATGGTCATATTATCATTCGTTTCCAGCAACATTTTTAGTCCGTTCCGTACCACGGTATGGTCATCGGCTATAAATATATGTAGCATATCGATCGTTTTAATCTACAACAATATTCCTGACAGGAATGTTTTGTGGATGGGATGGTTTGGAAAAGGGGTTGACGCAATAAGAATTGACCCCCGGGTATAGTGTGTGTTATTCTGTTAGGTTAAGTGACGCTGGAGAATTACTCCAGGTCCTCAGCAGGGTACTCGCTCCATTGCGCCAGGAAATCCTGCTCAACAGATCTTACTTCTTCGCTGCGTTGTGCGCTCACTTTCTGCTAGCAAAAAACCAAATCGCGCTTAAAAAGTTGCTGGTAATTCCTTATCAACCGATACCAGCCGAGTATTAGCGAAAACAGCTCCCAACTGGAACAGTATAGATTTCAGTTCTGCGACGCAAACTGATGCTGACATTACAGACACTGAGATCCAGACACCTGGTGGCGGCAGTTATACCATTTAAGTGCTTGGGGAGAATATCCTGTTTCCATCTGCTGGAAATGACCTTACTGAGAAAGGCCTACAAAAATTACAGCACTCAGGCATTATGCAACCTCCTCTGTGCTTTACCCGAATCGTTTTTGACCGGTAACAGCAGCAATATATTCAGTGCCGTAATGGGCTGAAACACGCAAAAGAACTGATCTCATCTGGACAAAATCCTGTCGCTATCTTTGTAAAAAAACGGCGCACTGTATCTTTCAGTGCACCGTTATTTACTATTTTGGATATATTTTACGGATAAAGCTTTTGTCCTTAGCAGATAGCGTCCAGTTTACCCCAACTGCCTGGCCGTCTGTTGTAAGCGCAGGATCGACGGGATAATGCATGATTGACAGCGGATCATATCTTGTATTGCGTACATCTCTTGGTTTGTACTTATTAAGTACCTGCTCATTCACTTGTTTGCGGGTCCAATTATTCGGTGGGCCCATATAATAATCGTACACTTTAGGCTTATTCCAGTTGATAGTATTGACCGGACTGAGATGTTCATGGGCTAAACCAATAGCATGTCCAAATTCATGCACTGTTGTTCTAATCAACTCGGCCTCGTCAGTCTTCTTATTAAACCAGCCAAAATTCATGGTTTGTTTGCCTTTGCGATAACGATCCGCGTCTTTTCCAAAGTATGACCAGGAGCCTTGATCCCCATTGATCTTGAAACCTACGCGGATGTCGGATTCTGCTTTGTTTTTGGTAACAGCAAAATGAATATTAGCATGATTGGCCCACTTCCGCGCATGAGTGATCACTTTATTTCTCAGATAAGGGCTCCCATTCATAAAAAATACTTTTAAGGTCTTTCCATTCGCCCACTTTGTTCCTTTGAGCAGGACAGCTCTTGCGTTTACGTCGTCACTTTCATCGAGGATGATAGGGTCACTGTCGGTAAACTTATAAACACAAACCCGCGGGGTCCTGGCATCGGTGTCGAAATCACTTTCGTTCTGCTCATCTGTTCTGGTTGCAGCCATCTCCGAGTCCAGGGAGGCAACTGCAGAACTATCAGCATCAGCGGTTATTTCGATTGGATTTTGTTGGTCTTTTTTACAGCTGAACATCATTGCGCCCAGTGTTGCGATTATTAAGCATTTCTTGTACATCATGATATTTATAAGTAGGTGTTTTATTTTAACAAACTTTTCTGGCATTGGTTTGCATGCTGTTACCTGGGTGCCGGCACCTTCTATCAAAATGTTAATAAGTGAAGCATAGCCTATCATACCAGGCTGAAAACCGACTGGAAAAAGCGATCAGGATAAAGCACGAACAAATCTCCAACAGTAGGTTATCTACCCTTATCGTCGCCGCCATGCTTTGGGTCATGACAAAGGGAAACCAGACCTTACGCCATAAGGCCATTTCTCTGACCGCACAAAGCCTGAGATCCTGCACCAACAGGAAGTCCTAAAACACCAGTGAACCATTACAGATACAGCAACCTGACATTATTTGATCAATGTGGCCAGAAAGCAAAGATATTTTCATTAATTCGTGTTACGAAAAACAAATATAATTTCCGACCACTACCGAATGAATGTTCCTGATCCTCATATTCTTGCCGGCCTTATTGAAGGCTCACCGTATCCAGTCTACCTCATTGTAGGAGAGAAACTTCGGGTAGCCCTCGCCAATGCAGCCTGCCTTAGGGCCTGGGGAAAGGACAAAAGTGTAATCGGCATGCCGTTTTCACAGGCGCTGCCAGAACTGGCCGGTCAGCCTTTTGAAGCTCTATTAAAACGTGTCCTGGCGACAGGGGAACCTTATTATGCAATCAATGACAAAGCAGAACTGATCATAGATGGGAAACTTACTACCTCCTATTATACTTTCAGCTACCAACCCGTAAAAGATGCCACTGGGCGGAATACAGGCGTAGTCTGCTACGCCACCGACGTTACGGAACTGGTCAACTCCATAGCGGACGTACAGCGATTGAATGAGCAGGAGTTTGCCGCAAATGAATTACTAGCCGAAATCAATGCAAAGCTTATTGCAACCAACGATGACCTCGAAAATGTCAACAAGGAATTACACAGTTCATATGATCAGCTGGAATCCAGCGAGCAACGGTTTCGAAACCTCATACAGCAGGCACCCTTCGCCATATGCGTCATCCGGGCATCTGATTTAATTGTTACCGATGTCAACGACCGCTACCTGGAGCTGGTGGGAAAAAACAGGGCTCAGCTGGATGGCAAAAGGATTTGGGACGGCGTTCCCGAGGCCGCTAAAGTCTACGCGCCGGTAATGCAGCAGGTCATCAGCACGCATATCCCTTACACTGCAAAGGAAGCGCAGGTCCCATTGCTTCGCCATGGCATCCTCGAGCATTTATTCATTGACTTTGTCTATGAGCCTGTCCTAAGCCTGGAAGGTATCGTTACCGCGATCATGGTCATTGGTATAGACGTATCAGAAAAGGTCAATGCCAGAAAATCAATTGAAGAAATTGAAGAACGCATGAGACTGGCTACCCAGGCAGCAAACATCGGCATTTTTGAATTCCGGTACGAAGCTGAAACGCTAACAACCTCAGAACGTTTCGATGAAATATTCGGCCTGCAAAATGCAGATCGCAAAACACTGCTGTCGCTGTATCATCCCGAGGACCTGCACCTGAGTGATCGCGCACACCAGGAGGCCAGCATTACCGGGAATATATTTTACGAGGCCCGAATCTTTCCGCCTCAGGGCGAAATGAAATGGGTCAGGTTCCAGGCGCGCGTATTTTTTGATGCGGCCGGGGTTCCTGAACGGGTAATCGGAACCGTAGTAGACATTACCGAATATAAGACACTGCAGCAGCAGAAAGACGATTTCATTTCGATCGCCAGCCATGAATTGAAAACCCCGATCACTACACTAAAGGCATCCCTGCAAATGCTGGATCGCATGAAGCACAACATCAATCCCGTACTTTTCCCCAAGCTGATTGAACAATCCACACGGAGCATCAGTAAAATCACCGACCTGGTGGATGACCTGCTGAATGTGTCAAAAATGAGCCAGGGAGAAGTGCCGCTCCAGAAAGAATGGTTCAGGGTAGCAACCCTGCTTGACAACTGTTGCAGCCACATACGGGAATCCGGAAATCACGAGCTCATCCTGACAGGAGACCAGGAACTGAAAGTTTTCGCAGACGAACACCGCATAGACCAGGTCGTGGTCAACCTGGTCAACAACTCCGTAAAATATGCCCCGCTTTCCAGGGAGATCTACCTGCACATTGAAAAACAGGACGACTTTATAAAGATCAGTGTCCGTGACCAGGGCCCGGGCATTCCCTCTGCCAAAATACCCTACTTGTTTGACCGGTATTTCCGGGCAGATGACTCAGGAAACCAGGTTTCCGGATTGGGCCTGGGCTTATACATTTGCGCAGACATCATCGCACGTCACGGCGGTGAAATTGGCGTAGACACCGAACTCGGAATGGGCAGCACATTCTGGTTTACCTTACCTGCCTAGTGGCCCTAAGCGTCATACGTCTTTCCTCCTTAAATTGATTTAATGATTAAAACTTATAATTAATTAAACGCTGAACTTCATGTCCGTGAAGGAGATATCGACCAATATTCTGTAAGTCGACTTGACTGAACATTTTTCGAACCATTTTTTACACGATCTGAAGCTTCTGGTCAATTTATAGCTCTATCAGGCCAACGACGCACTATGCGCGATGTAAACTCAATTATGGTTTAAACATATTGTAGTTAAGAATCTAGTTTATATAACTTTGGAAATCCAGACAACGATCTCATGAGTAAAGCCTATTCCTTATCAGAAGCCTACGAATTCCTTGGAAAATATCAATTGTCTGAAAGTGTATTGCTCATTGGCGCCGTAAATGCAGCTACAAAATATCACCAAACCCACCTGCAAATGGAAGGAATACCTGAAGAAGTAAGGATATGGCTCAAGGGCCATTCTGCTGCTCAAGCAACAAAAAATAAGCACCCAATTCCTCAGCTTACTGGTAACCAATAGCGAAGACTGATAAATCACCCAAAATTAACACCTATCCATATGTTTGAAAAACTTCCCCCAACTGAAATCCTTAACCAGATCCCAAAAAGGAACGCCCCCCTAAAAAACTTGCGCAAACTACCCGAACTGGATCCGGCCTACCTAAACTTCCTGGCAATGCACGAAGGCCTGGAAATTACGCCGGACTTAAAATTATCCAGTTACGAAGCCGCCCTCACTGAAAACCGGGTACTGGCGCTTCAGAGCCCTAAAATTGCCGGCACACTATGGCTGATAGGAAGAACGGGTCAGGGCGATGAATGGTTTATCGATAAAAATAACGGTCACATTTTATTTTTTGACCATGAACAGGGTGAATACGCAAATCTATCCCAATTTAAAGACTTGGGAATTTCATTTATGGAATTTTTACAAATGGGCTTTCTTTACCAGGAACTTGAGATACTGATGGACGAAAATGATGATCAGCTAAACAAAGCCTACATTGAAGCATTTCAAGCTGCAATTAACTCCATCCATCCAGAGCTAGCGGACCTTTACCCATTTTCATACTTTTAAACCGCAACTGAAATTAAGCTTCTCTAGCCGCATGAAGGCAAGCTCAGCATGCCACCAGTCAGGCTAAGCAAGACAAAAGGTAACAATTGGGGCATCAATTTTACTTTAAAAAAGAGATGCGACCTTGTCCGACATTTCCTTCATGTCATGGGTATTCAGGATCAGCTTTCCGGAAGAATCGATGAGCATATAAGTGGGTATCGTTTGCGTATTGAAGGTGACTGCATATTTCCCAGTCATACCTTTGAGATCCGACAAGTGCAGCCAATTGGTTTGATCTGCCTTGATGGCCTTTATCCAGCTATTTTTGTCAGTATCGAGTGAAATGCCTACAAACTCCAATTTCTGCGCATGGAACTTCTCATAAAGTTCCAAAAGTGCGGGGTTATTGGCCCGGCAGGGCGCGCACCAGCTTGCCCAGAAATCGAGCAGCACATATTTGTTTGAGGCCCGGATTGTTTTCACACTGACCATATTTTTTCCAGTGGTATCAGGCAAAACGATGTCAGGCAGCACATTCCCGGGAGTGGTGACCTTGTGCCCGGCGATCAAACCGGCAACTTTAGTATAGATATCTCCGAAATCTCCACCTTACCCTTATATTTCCTGGATTACCACGGGCACTCTTGAGTTTCAGGATCATGGTCTTTGCTTACAAATGTGCCTGTCGCTACACTTTGGTCTAAAATTGTTTTCACAATCGTGCTGGCAGCTTCATCAGGTGTGCCATTTCCCTGATTATTAGTGAGGTCGGTTCTTACAAATCCCGGATCAATAAGATTAACTCTAAACCTTGGAAGTTGATTGCTAAGCGAAATGGAATACATATTAAGTGCAGCTTTTGAAACTGCATAAATCATAAAAAGATTCGCATTTTCGTAATATTTCCAATTGGTGTTGCTGTGAAGCGTTAGTGAACCTATACTTGAACTAATGTTAATAATGTGTGGTTGTTTAGATTTTACTAGTAAATCTTTAAATGATTGAACGACCCTCAGCGTTCCGTATAAATTAGTATTGAAAACGCTTTCAAATTCTGAAACTGTTGCATTCAGGGCATCTTGCGGCATATTTCCGGTAATGCCTACGTTATTGATTAATACGTCAAGTTTTTCTTCTCTTTTACCTAGTTCAGTTCGGGCGTTTTTCACAGACTCATCACTGGTAATGTCAATTTGAAGAACTTCGGCATTAGTCAATCCTTCTGATCTTAATTGTTCGAGAGCCTGCAAACCCCGCTCCTGGCTGCGACAACCAAGATACACATAAAATCCCTTCTGCAAAAGTCGTTTTGCAGTTGCAAAGCCAATTCCTTTATTGGCGCCTGTAATGAATACTTTTTTCATATTTTTTATTGATTTGAAACTTCAACCTCGCAAAGGTCCCTCAACAAAAAATAAAATCCTTTCACATTTGTGAAAAAGTGATCAGCGAATATTTTTTCTCACTCTACTTAATGATTGTTGTTTCATACCTAGATATGACGCAACAAAGGATAAAGGAATACGATTGACAATGTTTGGATACTGTTCCAAGAAAGATAGATATCGCTCAGTTGTATCTTCTGAAATTAACGGACTCCTTCTTTCCAGTTTTTTTGACTTATGCTTTATAATTACTTTTTGAATGATGTCATTTAATTCAAAAATAGACTGTAATAATTCGTTCCAGTCCTTTTTTAAGAATCCAATAAAATAGCAGTGGGTAATTGCTTGTAGATTTGCGATAGGTGTGACGCTTTTATCTAAATTATCCCAATCTGAAAGCCAATGATTTTCGTCAACGAAATAATTTGTAACTTCTTCTCCCTTATCGTTGTCATAAAAAACTCGGAGAATTCCATCTGTAATAAATCCCACGTATTTTGAGGATTTCCCAGCTTGCCAAAAAAAATCGCCCTTTTTGAGTTCTATATTTATTGATTTGCTCATAATTAAGTCCATCTGCTGTTGATTCAGATTTCCAAATTGCAACAAGAAGTCTATAAATGCTTTCATTCTGCAAATTTATCAAATTCAGTATGTTGCCTAGTAAACAATAAAAAATATCATCAATTGGAAGAACCAGTAAGCATTGACCCCTTTTAACGAAAATTAAGTTGCCTTCTTTTTTATGGACAGTCAGTCGTTTGATTTTGTTCCTGAAATCAGCAAGAAGAGTCAACGCAATTAGGTTGTCCAGTCAAGAGTACCGAAGTCATTACACTCGTCAATTTGGCTAAATAATGCCCCGATTTCACTACGTGGGGTTGTCGAATGCTAATGAAGTTTGTCTTATCAAAATTTAATAAATAATAAAATGAAACAGTCACGCATTGTAAATGGGGACAGGGAGGTAAACCTGATGTTCTCCGATGTAAATAATTGGTGTGCGGATGCCTATTAACAAAGTCCCGGACCGAAGGACTTACTGACCATGTTTTAACGTTAACTAACGCATCAGGCCCACGGCGTGCTTAGTGCAGAGGAGGTCAATTTATCCGAAACTTACACCGCTCACACCTATAGCCTATTCTGAGACAATATTTATAAACAATCGGAAAGCTTAACGACACGCTTAAGTGGATGGACTAATAGCGTCCATTGAAGTACATTCTCACTTTTTAATGAAAATCTAAGATCGCGCAAAAGTGTATCTAGAAATTTCAGATCTTTATATTGAACTGAAAAAGATTTTATTTCCTTCCCATCAAAAAACAATTCGATTATTGATTTTTCCGACTCGCTATGGTTGTATGAAAGCTCGTACGGCGTATCATCAAAGTAGTTGTGAAAATAGATCTCGTGAAATCTCCTGCCCTTCCTATTTAAGAAAAGTGTATCATCATCTTTATCATCCAGTTCAGTTTCCTCATAAACCACCAGAAATTCCCTAAAGAGGTCGATCAAAGACGCTTCCGCTGTGAAAATAGGTAGTACTTCCATTTATTCTTTTTCAAGATTTTGTTAAGATTGATTTCGTTTGCGGCCAGAAAGTTGAAAATTTCCCCATATGCTAATAGATGAAGTGCCTTTGAACCTGTGATAACATAAAATAATTCTAACTAATATACCGTTTATCGACATTAATTGCCATCAAAGACAACAAAACTACTTAGTTTCGCCAAAATGTAATAGCACCATCTTCCCTATAGGACTCTACACAAAATAGCATTTTTACTGGAAACCAAAATTTATAAGCTGTTCATCTATAATGAACTTGTCGCTGTCCGATGGGAAATTGGGTGACAAACCCGCGAAAATTCCCGGTATTGTTAACTATCTGTGGTGGATGTCTAGCTCGGCTGGGAGTTCCAACAAATGCAAGTAATTCTACTGGCGAGCTACAGATCCAGGTTGATTTCCCAGAAAAAGTCTTGGGGAACTGAGTATGATTGAATGGCGTAGCCTCATTTCCACGAATCACGAGCGCTGAGTTTTGTCCGTCAATTTAAGTGCTGGACTCCCCATTCTATGTCGTGCAAAAAATGACTGCGCGCCAGAAAAAAGCCATATTCACGTCACCAACTGTTTGAAAGGCATTAGAGCAATAATTCTATAAAAATCCTGACGACAAATTTTATTAATTAGAGCATGACCCCCTTTCTTTACTTGAATGAGAAACAACTGATAGCACAACCTTTTAAATTCTTCCGCAAACAAGTCAATTTTTGCGGAAGAATTAGAAAGAAACTATTGGATTTTAATGGATGATACCAAGTCATTCGCATTGGGAGATAGCTGGGTAAAATTGCTATGACCGGCTGTCAGCTGCCAGGATGTTCCTGTAAAGTTGTCATCGCTGTAAAGCGTCACCGTCCAGCCTGCCGGAATTTTAATGGATGACGCCCAGTCATTGATAAAGCCATAGTTTTCCAGCTGGGCAAGCGTATAACTTCCTTTCGGAATGCCATTGGTGGTAACCCCTCCATAATTCGCATTTTGGTAGAGGTTCACTCCTGTTGTGCCGCCAGCTCCGCTATCGAAAAGCGTATTGGTATTGTACAAAACATTGGAAATGCTGGAGAGATAGGCCTGGGAGTTGGCATCAGGTAAATTATAATAGAGGAAAGTGCCGTAACTGCTGTTCTTTGTTTGCGTCGCCAGGTTAGCTGCAGTGGCCGCACTTGTGGATTGAATATCCACAGCGGCTGGCCCCAGGTTGCTGTTTGGAAGGCCCGGGACATTTGGAACCGAATACGTTCCGTACATGGCATTCCAGCTATAGTCTACTTTAGAGCCCACCGTCACCCCATTAAAAGATAGCCTCGAAGCTGCCGGGCCGTAATAATAAAAAGTGATGAGCTTATTGGGTAGCAATTGTCTGAGTGCAGTTACCAGGTAAACAAAGGAACTGGCGTTAGGCTGACCTGTTCCGTTAGCGCCATAATTGGCGTACTCGTCGTCGAAATCAATACCATCCAACTCATAAAGATTAACAGCATCTGCGAGTTTTTGTGCGAACTCCTGAGCTGCCGCCTGATTTGGAAAGTTACAAATTCCAGCTCCCTGATGATTTCCCAGAATCGAGAGTAATACCTTGATTCCCTTTTCTTGTAGCGGCTTGATATAGGTATTCTTATTGTTCAATACATTGGTGACCTGAGTGTTAAAATGTAGAACGGCCTTACTTGTAGAGGTATTATAATTGATATTGGCAGCAAAAATAATGGCAATATCAAACAACCTCTTGCCACCGGCATTCAAGGTGTATTTACCGACATTACGTAAATCTGCATAGTTCACCTCCACGTAACAGGCACCTATCGGGCCATTTTTAACATTAGGGATTGAAATGGCTGAGATCATTCGCTCCCGGGAACGACCGGTTTCAGGTTGATGCGTAACGAGCTCATCTTTCTTACAGGAAGTGATTGTGGTGGCTATGACCAATAGGGCCAAATAGCACAGGTTTAGTTTTGTGTACATAAGGGATTAAATATTTGGTTAACAATAAATTAAATATAATATTTCCTCCTCTCTATTCCAACTGAAATTAAATCGTTTTATCACTGGAATGTTTGACTGGTTTGAATTCTAAATTCTCTCCCCGGATTCTAGTGGAGTTGCAAATGATTCTCTTCTAAATTCCGGCGCAAGACTAAGTAATATCCCAGGGAAAAGTTGAGCATCCTTTTTTTTAAACGCATGAATATTATGCTGTTTAAAACCCAGCATTCTGTTGTTCTTTTTTCCGGGTCCACCGGGGGAAAACTTCTCTCTGCCTAGAAAAAGTGTCGGTTTTTCTAATAATATTAAATGAGCTTTTGCTTACCGCGATCACTCATCGTCTGCTCAATTCTAAAAATCGTTAATTTGCTCTCACCTCACTCATGGTACATTGAGCTATTCAACAGAAACACATGTTGAGTTTAATTACTGCATCCGCGACGGTTTCAGCTTCCTTTGCATTCATTCGGGTCTTACCACGGTCATAAATTGCATCAGGCAGATGATGAAAGGACAATCCCATTCTGTATTTAGAACCCGGACTGGGAAAAATCACCAGTTTGTTTTCATAAAACTCGCGGTTCGACAAACTGATCAATGACTCATGCCCACTTCTATAGTGCCAGCGCAACATACGCTGAGGTGCACCCTGGCTGTCGGCCATACCCAAAATACTCTGCATATCGGCGGTTACATTGTCCACGTCCTCTGTATCTGTATTCATTTAATCGAAGAAACTCGCCGGCGGAAGTTGCTTAGTGTCACCGACTACAACCAGCTGTTTTCCCCGCAGGACCGCACCTAGCGCCCCAACTGGGCGAACCTGGCTGGCCTCATCAAAGATGACAAGGTCAAAATCAATATCTCCAGGGGGCAAAAAACTAGCAATCGACATCGGACTCATCATAAATACCGGTTTGATGGTCTGTATGGCCAGTCCCGCTTCCTGCATCAGTCTGCGGATGGGCATATGCCGGGCCTTTCGGTTAAACTCCATTGATTGGATCAGGTAAGCAACGCGTACAGACTGTCAAGTGGTCCGCTGAAATAAACGCGATCCTGCTTGCCTCCTGATCCAATATGTGCAAGTTCGACTTATTGAGTCTTATTTGCCATTCATTTTCCATCACGGATTTGTAGAACAACTCACACGCTATTGCGAGGCTGAAAATCTAATTAGACTTGCTGTAACAAGCCCGCAGAAAACTAAACCAGGCAGGAATACCCCCTGTTAGGTGAGTCTCCAATGGAATGATCTCACTGGAAACCTGCAGACCCGGCAAGGGCTGTAATGAGGTTTGAGCGAGCAGCTCACTGGTACCCCGTGCGGTAAGCCATTGATAAGGACTTAAGTCGGCTAATTCGCGAGCGCCCAATGTGACATGCAGCCCTCTACCCGAAAAATCTATTTTGGAGGCTATTGCTTCCTCATAGAGTTTGGAGATATAGCTGTCCTTCCCAACAATACCTGGGCTTCCCGCTCCAATTTTTTTGAAGATGCTGGATCCCTTCAGCGCTACATAAGACGTAAAAAGCCCCCCATAAGAGAATCCCCACAAGCCTACATCATTTTGGTCAATCCGAAAGGTTTGTGCTAACAGAGGATGAAGTTCGTTTTCCAGAAAACTCAAGTATTTATCACCGGCAGGCTTAGAGAACATTGCACGATACACATCACTTTGATCCTGCGAGATGAGGCCTGTCTGAACAGAACCATCCAAAGTTTGATAAAAAATTTCTGGAACAACATCTCCAGGGGGCACTAAGTCTCTGACACGTAGCCAGTCCCATTTATGACTTTCTTCCTGCGAATAACCTATGGAAACCAAAATAAATGGCCTTAACGTGGACATCACGTCCCCATGGGTAGCAAGATGGAAGGGTGCAGTCGAGGGAAAGTATAGGTTGGCGTCTATTTGGTAAACAATAGGAAATGATTCGCTATTTTGTTGGTCGTACCCTGCTGGGACAGTAACCGAAGCAGAGAAACGGTTTCCAGCAACTTCGGAATCTATCTCGAAATAACGGGTCTGCGGAAAAACTGTTTGAAATGAAGGTATAATCTCTTCTAACCACATGGTTGGGGATGATGCTTGTTTTTGCTTTAAGACTTCTTATTTTAAATTTGAATATTTTTTTTTCATGGGATAAAATTTACCTGCGCGAAATATAAAAAATTGACTAGGGGTTGGTGCAGAATGCTTTACCATTTTTTGTTAAGAATAGCATTGATTTCTAATTGTCTAATAAATATGAGAACATATCAGCTAAGCAAAGTTCAGACTATTCGACATTGCCCTTATAAACCAATTTACCATCCGCATATAAAAGCGATTTATCCGCATCGTACTCATAGGTCTCATTTGAAAAGAGCAATTTTCCGGATTTATCTAAAAGAATCGAACGAGTTGTACTGTCAGGTAAGAATAGCTCTACCTTTGACTGATCATTATTCATTAGTACAAAAGCGCTAACTTCCTCTTTACCCTTTTCAAGCACTACGGGATTTAACCTAAATCCCTCATTAAATACCTGGATGCAATCATTTTTTATTTCACTCCAAGTATATCCTGGAGAGCCTTTACATCCGTGTCCATCTTCATCCGTACCAACTTTTAGAGTCTCATCGGTTACCTTGTCTTCCGACTCACTGGCCGGTCCACTACAGGCCGCAAACATTAATAGGCCGATTGCCATCAGATTTAGTCTTTTCATATACTATAATTTATAATAATTAAATATTCAATAAGTATGCCATGGCCCGTGAGCAGTTAATAATAGCCATTTTCTCCGTTAGTCCCCTATTCGGAAAAGAGTACCAATTTAATGTAGTTTTTCTCACTCAAATAAAAATTCGCAGCATCTTTAATGGCCTCTGTCGAGATATTCTCCACCAGATCTTTATAAGCATCTACCGGTTCGAACACGACGTCATTTTGTATATGAGAGGTGATTTTTGCCAACCAGTAATAATTGGTTTGTCGTTGGGTTTCTATGGTACGAAAGAATTCAGCCTTCCATTTCTGAACAAGTGTTTGGGTAGGTTCGTTCGTTTTTAACTGCTGAATTTCATCCAGAGTAGAAGCAACGAGATTTTCGACGTTTTCCGGTGCACACCCGAATGTAATCTGACATTGGTAAACAGATCTTGGATATTTACTTCCCGACACAATGACCTGTGGGGTATAAACCCCGCTTTCCGCTTCACGCAGGCGTTCCAAAATCCTGATCTGCAGCACCTCCTTCAGTGCTTCCAACTCCAGCATCCGTTTCGTTGTATAATCATATTCCCCCGAAAAGACTAAATTCACTGTTGCTTTCTCTTCCCTACCCTTATACACTGTTTTTTCGATTCTTCCTTTCACCGGAACGATACCAAGATCTTTGAACTGCGCGTTGCTATTTGTGCCGGGCAGACTCCCTAAGTACTTCTCCAAAAGCGGCCTTATCGTCAGTGTATCTATATTTCCTACAAAAACAAAGGTAAAACCGGAAGCGTCAGCAAAACGTTCTTTATAAATGTCAAAGGCACGATCCGGATTGATTTGTGCCAGCTTTTCCAGCGTTGGGCCTCCCATTCTGGGGTGGTTTCCATAGACAACAGCTTTGATAAAGTGGCGGTTCTGAAGCAAAAGGAGGCTGAAGAATTCAGTAACAATGCCGGACTTCAGCACATCCTGCTTAAGGCGGGGATCTTATCTAAATAATTGTTAAATGGCAAAACTGGAAGTGGCGGCTACTAATCTCCTTGCACTGGGCTTTAGCTCTGATCTTACAGATAAGATCAGAGCTAAATCGCTCAATCTTTCCGCACTCTAAAGTACGGTGGAGATTTCGGAAATAGTGCTTCTTCCCCAATTTTGGTGGTTTTTGACTAATCTAATTAAACTAAAATTGTCCAAATCTATGGCTTGAATATAGCTTAATGGCACTTACGACAATTAGATTTAAAGGTTAGGATATTTTATCTAAGTATTAGTCTAAGATGTAGTTGATCTATCTAACATAAGGTAGCTTATTGTTCCATTATACAATGATTGCGATTGTTATGCTAGGATGTACCTATGTTCCTTACCACCAAAATTGACAGAGGGACTTTAACCATAGGGCCTTTCCAGATGGCAGACTTGAAAGTAGCGTTTTATATCTATGCCCTACTCTTCCTGAGTACCCTACGAAATCAAAGATTCTCGACAAAAAGCATTTACGGAGTGTCCATACTCATACCTACCTTTTCTGCCAAGACTACAACTGCTTCAGGAAATGTCTTCCTCTGATTATACATCACAAATGGTTGGGCTCTTAAATATGGAATAAAGGGACGATGGACGGATGCCATTTTTTACTACTGAAGAGAGATATATGTAAATCTATTGCTATAAATTATATGAGCAGTAAATTTTAAACACCAGATAAAACTCTTAACGTCTGATTTCAGCCCTCAATAGCAGCACAAATATCTTGCTAATAACAACTTTAAAATGAAGTTTAACGAGTAAGAGAGACCTCCGTAAAGGTATAATCGATTAGGCTGAATTTACATTTAGTCTCATAGGATGTGATATGCGGTGTCAAAAATACAACTATCTGCTGATCATTTCCTTCAACATACCACATGCTGTATACACCCTCTACTTTTGTATCAAATGCAGGCACCGGCGGATTTGCGATTAATTTACCACAAGCATCGTATATGAAAAGGTTATTGGGGCCACATTCTTGGGGATCCGCTATCACTAGAAATTGTTGTCTATTCGAAATATATGCTGCCTGAAAAATTTTGTACTGAAAGTTGAGGTCAAACCCATCCCCTTGATTCATCCAGGAGATATGACGATCTTTAATTTCTATATTGATGATGCTGTCCATTTTTTTAACTTCTCAATATCAGATTAACAGCGATGGCCGCATAATGTTGCCCCAAAATTTTATTAGCCAAATATGGAACGCAGATTGCACAATTACTGAAGATCAATTTAATGCAAATGACCCTTAAAATCATCATCTATATTTTCTATGTAATCGTATTTACCTATTGCTATTACTTCCTGAATAGGAAACTCACAAATAAATGGATTCTGATATTATATCCCCTATTTTTTGTGGCTTCCATATACCCGATCAAACTGTGGTTTGACTACATCAAACCCATCTACGGAGAGCGCTTTTCTGAAAGCTGGCTCAAAATTATCTTGATGAGCGTCGCAGGCTTTACCCTATTCAATTTTTTTTACGGTATCGTCAACCTGATGGTCAATGCACAAGTTGATTTTCACCAGGCTTATGGAAAACCATGGCTGAACCCAGTAAAATATGATATCGAAAATTCGACGAACATCAAGGCGATGTTTCACTTTTTCTTCTTTATAGGCGGTATCATTTTAATCGGAGTTGCTTTTCTAAAGTACTAATTCCACAATTTTTTTTGTTTTTATCCAAAATGAGCCTTTTAGGTCACCATATTAAACAACTCGGGGGTGATGATTTTACGTTTTAGACCAGCTGGTCATAACTGAAGCGATCTACATGCCCGTTTCAATCAATAACACATTGAACCGGTGTCCGTCCGGATCGGAAAACACGAACCAGAAAAAACCCTGATCGTCCCTTGCAGGCTCGCGTTGGATCGTACCACCAGCCCCTTTGACATTTTCCAGCCATTGATAAACTGCTCCTTCAGTTGTAACTGATATTGAAAACATAATTTCATTACCCAGGCTTAGGTCAGCGGTTTTCATCCCAGTATTGTGTTCAAGTTTCGACTTCTCAAAAAAGTGGATAACGAACTCGTTTTCAGCGAAAAAAAAGCTGACCAAATCTGTAGAATCGCCAGTTCCATTCTTCTTAAATCCCAATGCGCTATAAAATTCAGCAGTTATTTTTAAATCTTTAACGGCCAGGTTGGCCCAAATCTGTGTTGCATCCATAGCTAAACAAGGCATAATCAATTAAAAATGTTTTACATCAACAGAATGAAATTTAGACCGGCAGCTTGGAAATAGTCATATTTACTTAATGAAATGGACAAATCTTTTATTTTACATGCGACAGCCAATCACTAAAGGGTCTTAGAATTGACAACCACGTAGTTTGTACTTCAAACTGTGTATTTCACTCAATATATACCCGCATTTACGCGGTAAAGTAGTCGCTTGATGCTGCCGGCGGTAGGAAAAAAAGGTCCCTCAAATTTACCAATCACCCAAACATGATCTGATCATCACACAGAAACGCAAAAACTGCGCTATTCTGTACTCAAACTGAGTTTCTTAGCATCCAACCCCTTCCAGATGCCCCAAAAAACTCCAAAATCATATTGAAGCAACAGAAGCCGGGGATCTTGAAGCGGGTTAAAGGATTCCTCAGCAATTGTTCCAAAATGTGCTCCAGAGCCTTTATTGCGGCCACAGAAAGGCTTTCTCAATGGAACCGCGAAGACTGGAATTGAAGATCAGAAATTCAAAACGACTACTTTGCCGCGGAACTCGGGGCTAGTTTGAAGCGGAATGAAGGTCAGCTGAATTGCGGAAAAAAGAGTCACATTCGCCGAAATACCCAGTCTACGACAGCAGAAAGCCCAGATCGTCATCCAGTCTTACTACGCCGCCATAGGCATAGAAGTCAGCATACCCCACGCCACAGCCCTGGTCCGCTCCGGCGAACTATTACGTTGAACCTGATTACTAATTCGTCCATCGTTATTACTTCATTACGGGTCATCCTGAACTTGTTTCAGGATCTCTTGCCTACCAGCACAATAGTACCCAGCTGCCCTCCACTTTACGTCATCCCAGCAGCGGACGGATCTTTTGAACTATCGTAGCATCCAAAAAGAGATCTTAGGGCAACAGGTAAGTTTTGTACCGCGCTCAGTATTTAAAAAATTATTATGTAAGTTTGTACTATGACAAGCTTAACAATAGAAATCACAAATGAAAAGGCTTTGAAGCTGCTTCAGGATCTAGAAGATCTGAAGATCATTCGTGTGATTAAAAATCAAGCTAAACTGTCATCATTACGGGGTAAGTTCAACACTAAAATATCCAATGATGATATTGATGATCAAATCAATAATCTTCGTGGAGAATGGCGGAGAGATATTTAATTGATACTTCCGCGGTAATCAAATACCTCAATGAAAGCTTGCCGGAATCCGGCTTAGACTTCATAGATCAGGCACTTGACACTGACTCTTCCATATCTTCATTACAGAGGTCGAACTTCAGGTTTGGGATACACCCGACCCAAAGAATGCTTTAATATGCAGTCAATTTATTGCAGGCTCTTTCATCCATGGAATTGATAACGCCTTGATATCTGAAACCATTCGGATTCGTAAAGAATCGAAGGTGAAATTACCAGATGCATTCATCGCTGCAACATCAATCATTCATGATTTAACTCTGATTGCTGACAATGATAAGGACTTCCTGAAGGTTCCAGATTTAAAATATGTTAACCCAACAAGTTTGTAATTGTAACCATCTGTAAGTCTCCTAGGGCAACATATCGTGAAGAATTTGTTTTACATTTGTCTTGACATTAAGACAGGATAAAAGTCTGAGTGGCCCTGCAAAAGCCAAGACAACATTCTGAGTAGTCTTACCCCCCTTAATTGGGGGTTTTGTTTTTTGCTGTGTTCCCATTAGGTTAAGTACTTAACTGCTTAGAATTGACTCATGAAAATAGGAAGCGACATTCTGGAATTATTCCGTGCTGTACTGACAATATTAATATTTGCTTGCGCAGTGTTCCTATCCGCAATTTTCTCCGTTTCTTTTTTAGGAACACAATATAGTTCTCACCAAATGCTTGCTGAAAATGGGGTCTTATATTTCCTGTTCACCAGGCTTATAGTTGTAACCACAATAATGCTAATTGCATTTTCACTGTTGTATTTAGTCGGGTGGTTGTGTGAGAAAAAGGTAAGTAAGATAACTTATTTAATCGTATTTATGAGTTGTCTGAGCATTACAATATGGATGACCATCAATTTTCTGAACGATAATTTATGAGAAGAAAAACCGCAAGAACTATTTTGCGGCTGGCTGGCAGAACGAGCTCGGGGCTTGGAAGATCCGCAATAAGTATTTTAAGGCCTGTTTGGGCAAGAAAGCGATCACGATGATTTCCCGGGACCCAAAGAAGCTGGTGGTTTTCGAGGGTTACATGAATTACCTGAGCTGGCGTAAGGGGAACCCCTCTTCCAATGCTTCAGCCTTGGTGTTGAACTCACTGGCTTTGCTGCAGTCTGGTTTGGAAAAGGCAAAGGCCTTCCCTGTGATCGATGTATATTTGGACCGCGACCCCTCAGGCTACACTGCCCTTAGCACCTGGATGAAGGCTCTGCCCTACTCCACCGACCGCTCTGAGATTTATAAAGGTCTGAATGACTATAATGACAAGATCATCGCAGATTTGAAAAGGGAACGTAAGCTGCAGAACCCGGTCCGCTGAGGGTTAGTCCTCAGCAAACACTTTATGCAGGAAGATATTTTTCCTGATGGAGTTTAGTATAGGTAGGTCAAGCGTACATCCTTTTGTCTCGCAATGCTGGTGGTTCTCCTGATCGATCCTGATCTCTCCTACCATTTCATTTTCTTCATTGAAGATTTGATACCACTGGTTGCCCAGCGCTTTGAGCCTGAAGGTACGTTCTTTGACGTCGTCACTGGCATTAATTTCAAATTCCTGCATAGTATAAGTTTTTGCTGGAAATCAACAAGGATGCTGGTTATTTTGTTTGACAAAGGCAACCCGAAAACAGGCCTTTGCTTATCAGCACCCTGTTTTGACTTTTACTTTGCAAGATGTCTTCTTGTCCGACAGAAATTGCTGCGCAACACCTTTGGCCCAGAAGTGATCTTGCCTTGGCATCTTCCCATCAGTCGATATTCAGGGAGTTCAGTCTGCTCGCAACTCACAGACTTTTTATGGATGATAAAAAAAAGCGGCTGGCTGGCCGCCCGGTGATGAAGTCAGGTAAACGCAGCAAGAAAATCGAAGCCAGGTTTACCGAAGAAGAGTTTGATGCTATTGTTGCAATGGAGAAGTACTACGGGATCAGCAGGACCGATTTGGTACGGCTGAAGCTGCTGAGCAGCTCCGGGCATTTAATTGTGAATGCGGCGGCGCTATTGCAGCCACTCGATGCTATAGGTGCCGAGCTGGGGAGAAACGGCAACAACATCAATCAACTGGCCAAATACGCAAATACACTGGCGAAACGGGGAATGCTCTCTCCCCAGATCATCGAAAGGTTTAATGTGTTGCTGGCTGCCCATGGGCTCATTCAGCAAAAGCTGGAAGTGTCCCTTCGAAAAATCATCCGCTCAATGGGCCATTAGTTCACCTGCTAATTACTTAGTATTCAACAAATCAATTATTCACCAATTCAACACATCATGAACTCACAGATCATCATCGATTTTCCCATCCTGGCTTCCGGGCTTTTTATGTATTTCGGCATCAAGGGAGCTCATAAGGTTTTATGTTACTTCCTTCCTGAGCACTGCTCGCCATGGCATTCAGGCTACATTTCCGGCCATAATGCACTGGCAGATCAACTTCGGCCGAAAATTGACAAACTGGTTAAACAATGGGAGCAACTCCAGGCACATCAGGAGCAAGCACAAAATGGTACGGAATATAAACCCATGAAGAAGGATGATTGTCAAGTTCCTGGCCAAGAGTAAGACCTTCAAAGGCGTCCGCTACAATACCAATAAGGTGGAGAAAAATAAGGGTGAACTGATGAAGGTCTCTGGATTCGGCATTTTACAGGGAATGTCCCAACTGATGCCCCAGGATTACATCGATTACCTCCAGTCAATTTCTTCCCGTAATAGGCAGGTCATCTACCCTCAGCTGCATGTAGTCATCTCCGCTAAAGGCAAGGAGAATTCAAAGGAGGAGCTGGCAGGTATCGCCGGAACCACCATGTCCACATCGTCTCTTCAAGGGTAGACAAGTTTTCCGGCAAGAAAATCAGCAGTGCATACGAAAAGGTCCGCGCCCAGACTGCAATGAACCGGATCATGAGACTGGATGAAAAACTGACCGCCAAAGCTGATTTGGATAAGGCCATGAAATTTAACTTCCAGAGCAAGGCGCAGTTCATGATGATCCTGGAAAGTAAAGGCTATACTTTGTTTGAGAAGGATGGAAAAATGGATTTGGTTCGGTTCGGAAAGAAATTGCTCGAAGTTGATCTTGCCTTTTTGAAGGAACGTAAAGGCAGTTACCAGTTGGATCAGGCGAGGGCTGGTCAGATCACCGCACAATTGCATAAATTCCGGGATAAATATGCTGTTCAACTCAGGCCCCTTACAGAATCAATGCCTGGAGGAGCAGACAAAATAAAGCATGGATATACCTGCGATCTTGCTGAAGAATTTCACAGGAGGTTTGGCATCCAACTGATCTTTCACGGTGCGCCGGGTAAAGCTCCTTATGGTTACAGTATTTTAGACCATGCTTATGGAAATGTGTTCAAAGGTGGAGAGATCATGGATTTAAAAAATCTGCTCGCTCAAAAACCGGCTACCGTATCCCTTCAAGATAGCCTGTGTATCAATACTGATCCGAAGAGTCAGCATGGCAGAATTAAGGAGGACGTTAAGATAAAGGTCGGTGTTGAGCAGGTACTGCCTAATCAATTCAACTGTTCAACAGATCCACTAGTCAATACTTCAACTGTTAGCTCCATCAACAATTCAGATGCTCAGCAAGTCAGCAATGAATCAGCATTTGTGGCTTTTGAACAGGCCGTAACCATTGACATCTCAGACGATATCGATGATGAAGCCATTCACGGAAGAAACAGGCAGCGGAAAAGACAGGTTAGAACGAACACCAGGTAAAATCTATTCCTTACATTTGGGTCTGACCTGATCATTTTGAAAATTGCCGCTTATACCTTTATTGTGCTTTTGCTGAATGCCTTTGCTTTCATCTTTTTGGGAATGACATTCCTGGTTAGTGGTACAGCAGATGAGTCCAGTCCCAATTATCTGTCTGAGTCCGAAGTGCTGGTACGAAAAGCAATTTTTATCATTGTCTTAGCCCTGGTTACTTCGCTGTCGGTCAAATACCTGAGCAGATGGTGCCGAAGGGAGATGGAATATTCTGATAGAACGATCCGTCGTATTTTTTGGATTCAGTTTCTATTGATCGTAGTGGTCTACATCCTGGCCGCAGCTTTTATCATTGCAAGATTTGACCTTTGGAAAGTCGGTAGCCCGGTTTAATTGCCATTGTTCAGTAAAGGGGTGCAGATTATTTATAAATTAGGGTATGCAAAATCTATTGATCCATCAATATCAACTCATCAAAGAATCCCGTGCAGTGGTGTTTCAGTTTTTGGAGTCGAAGGTCAGGGATGATATTTTCTTACCAGTCGCCTCTTTCAATGACAAGAGCATACGGTATATGCTGATCCATGTGGCCAATACCTACCTTGCCTGGGTTAAGAATTTCGCGTTCGGCGGAAATAAGGCTTATTTCGTTGAAGAAGAGATTGCTGACATTGTAAAGCTTCGAGGAATTTTTCTGGAAGTGGATGGTTTTATGGATGACTTCTGCAGGAAATATGCTGAATACCCTTTTAAACCGGTAAACGGTTATAAATGGCCAGATAAATATATTGAAACAGACGGTTATAGTATTTTTACTCATGTCATTACACATGAATTCCACCACAAAGGCCAGTCAATGACCATGAGCAGGCTGCTCGGCCATATCCCTGTGGATACTGATGTGATGAGGTTCTGAATGTCCAGTAATAGTTTTTAGGAATGATCAATAACTATTCATTGTACTCACCCCAGGAAAGCCCTTCATCAAATTTGGAACCATCGCCCATACCTCAGTCGATGTCTTACCGGCGGTCATGATGAATTTGCAATTCTTACCCTGATCACTCCTTGGCCTACCGGACTTTATCATAGTCACATTGGAATTCAGCTCATTCCTCTTAAAACCTGATCCTTACGTTGTAAAGTCGTGCCGGAAACTTCTATCACTTCTATGTCGAAATCCGCTATCCATTCCTTTAGAATGTCATCAACTCTGAGTCTAAGTTTTGGAAAATTTGATTTTTGCCATGGGATTAAATCAGGATCCTCTATTGGCACGAAAACGATGAGGTCAAGTTCAGCAATTACTCTCTGCATTTCTCTGAAGTAGTTCTGAAGATCACGTGTAGGATCGACAGCATGAACATACGCTAAAATATCAAAAGGACATCTGTCAAATATGACGTCCTTTTCAAGCGTGGCAATCTGTTTCAAGGCATGTTCAAACTGCATCACAAAGTCAACTGCATCGGGCATTTCCGAGAATTCATATCCTGATTCAGTCAGTTCATGATAGGGTTCCATGGTCAGCGTATAGCCGGGAAGGGAATCCGAAAGTAATTCAGCTAGTGTCGTTTTACCGACGTTATGGGCACCAACTATTGCAATTCTCATGATGTGTTCTCCTCGCAAATTTATTCAATCTAAACCTATTTTTTATGATCATACTTATTGGAAACCAGAAAGGAGGCGCTGGAAAAAGCACTTTACCATGCTGCTGGCCAATTACCTGACCTTGTACCGCCGGTGTAAAGTGACGGTGATCGACATGGATTACCAGCAATCTATAGCTCAGAAATATCAGCGTGCGAAATTGCTGGAGAACGTTGAACCCTATGAGGTCATCGCTGCTGGCCTGGAGGATTATCCCAGACTTCTTCCGGTGCTTAGCCTCTGAAGAAATTCAAGCTTTCGGGTTTCGTTTTTTATAGCCCTTTCTAATCTCTCGATCAGGTTTACAAAAGTAATCAATTTCAAAATTAAAGCATGATTTGTATCTATTTTTCGGTACTCTTATGCCATGGGCTTTTTATCTAAGGCACAACAAATTCCGGCGACAGCTCGTGCAGCAGCAATCAACGCCGGCACACTTCAATCTCATATACCTTATGCCAGTGCGGCCAGTAGTCAAGGATTACCAAATTACGTTGGTTTTTCAAGCCCCGATCTTCTACATAAATTTGTGCTTTCAGACTCCGCCATCGTTAGTATAGGACACTGTGAAACAGAATTCGCGACCGGAATGTATTTGATTAATTCATCCGGATTCATCATTACCAATGCAGGTGAAAATACTCCGTTATGCTCCCGTAACAGATCTTCTATGGTCAACACTTTAGGCCCGGGCACCTATTATTATGTTTTAAGTAAAAGAAGTGGCGCAGGCTTCGGTCTGATCAGATTAACCATAAATTTACGACCACTTCCAAAAAGTCTTTCAGAACAGCTCTCGGAAGTCTTTGGCTCACTCGAACTGAGCAGAGTGCCTTATGGCTTACTAAGGGATATCGCAATTGAACAGGCAGAATTGAGCAATCATCAAGGAGCCCTGTTAGGTGACAGCACCTTGGTAGAGCAGGTGCTATTTAATTCACTATACTCAACTTTGATGACATCCAGAGTCGATAATTCAGCATATAATTTTCAGGATGTTTCCAAGATTGACAGTATCGCCCTAATAAACAGGCAACCCGGGCGCGTATTAATACACTTGGTCAAAGGCAGTTGATCTATAAAAATTTCCAAGGCAAAATAAATTGCCAAAATCGGACTGAAGCATGATTCCCCATTGCTTTAACTTTCAACAAGCCATTGCAAAATCTAACCTAAGCACAGGTTATAATTTAAGTTCATTGCAACCTATTTAATTTACCATCGTCTTATCATCAATCAGGTTTGCTTAGCATCTCATTAAGAAATTTGACAAGCTGGCTGGATACCTGTACTTTGTCACAGATGAACAACCTGTGATAGCTTTAACATTTATGATAGATTACATCTCATCAACACCAATCGAAATAAAATGAATAGATTAAAAATTATGACCAATGAGAACAAATAGGACTATACATATCTTATTTCTTGCACTCCTGCTTCCGCTGGGAATACATGCACAGCAGGATATATCAAAATTAAAGAAGGAAATTTCTTCAATAATAAAAAAAAAGTCCATGTATCGTGATTCGGTAGATTGGGCCAGGGTTACAAAAGAGTCGGCAGCACTAAAGTTTACAGAAAATGACAGTATCAACAAAAATATTTTATTTGATTTCTTCACAAAAAGACTAAGGGAGGCAGGAGACAAACATTCGTTCTTTATTTCTAAGAAATCTATATCCAAAATCCTAGAGACACCAATACACGAAAAGCCCGAAGCTGATTATCTGGGTGAAGCGATTGGATGGGTTAAAGTTCCCGAATGCTTAACATTCGACGCAGAAAAAGACAGATCCTTTGCAAATACGATCCGATCTGAAATAAAGCGAATTGATTCTGCCCGCAATATTTTAGGATGGATCGTGGACCTGCGTCACAACGGCGGAGGAAATATGTGGCCCATGCTTGCAGGACTAAATGCGCTCAGTGAAGATGGAACCGTAGGCTACTTTGTAGACCCCAAGTCAAAGAAACAGCAGCCCTGGACCATTCAAAACGGAAAACTATTTTCATCAAACATCAATAGCTACAAAATTAAGAACACGAAAATTAAAATTGCTGTCCTTATAGACTCACTGACAGGAAGCAGTGGAGAAATGACGGCGATCTCTTTCATCGGACTGCCTAACGTAAAAGTCTTTGGGCAACCTTCTGCAGGTTACACTACAGCTAACAACAGTTATTTCCTCTCCGATGGGTCTCAACTTTTGCTCGCAGAAAGATTCGCCGCTGACCGAACCGGTAAAACATATGAAGATAAAGTTATTCCCAATGTAAATGTGAATGATTCGGCTAACACAAAAAACGATACAGTGGTGTCCGAGGCAAAGAAATGGTTATTAGAAGGTACTATTCGTCGATAGCTCCAACTGTAAAGGGAAACCCGTATCAGACCAACTGTAAAGCTATAGGCGTATAAGACCCAGCGGATTCCGAAATCAGGTGGATAGTATTGCCGAAACCTCCAACAAGAGCGGAACTGTCGATCGGACCTTCGTTCCGCTCTAGTCTGATCATTGATTTGCTAGGGTTTCGCGGCTAATGGCTAATTACAATTTGTCTCTTGATCATATTCCCGTATCCCTTAAGATGCAAAAAATATTGTCCGTTTGGAATATCGCTTACATTCACTTTTGTATTATCCGTGTCGTTAAGGTTACCCTCACGAACCACTATACCTTGGTCGTTCAGGAGGCGGAAGGATCGTTTTTCGGGAATTCTATTTTCCGCATCTTTCAAAAACCTATCAGTGTTAACACCCTTAATTCCAACCTTTTCTATGATAAAGTCATTTTGATTTTCTTCATTTGAAATTTTTCTTTCAGCTATATTTAGTTCAGTAGACGCTGGGTTAGGAAAGACGCTTACTGTCAAAGGGTTTGCGTTAGATGAGTAACAGCTACGAATAACATTAGAAAATCCTGGTGTCCAGTCTCCCCAACTCCCACATTTGTTCTTTACTCTGCAGCGGGCTGTTACGTAGTACGAAGAGCCCATTACCGGAAAAGTAACACTAACTCCACCCTTAATTACTGAAGGACAATTAAATGAACCAGAATTATTAGCAACAGTGTAGCTGTAAGGCGTGTAGAATTGCCACTCCACCTCAGCGATATCCGAATTAGAGTAGATCGCACATCCAGAATTTCCATCTTGTCTTGCCCCGTAAGATAAGGTTATGTTTGAACTGGTGGAACAGGAAGGTCCGCTGTAAACTACTTCCAGAGATGAATTACTTGGTCCATCCGTCCAAACACCTTTCGCCTTGGTCAATGTCCGAGAAATTCCCGTCGCGCTAGTTATTGTTACTGATATTGTTCCGTATGGTGGATCTGATATACTTCCATTCCTACTGATGTTAATCGACCTAGTTCCCTGACCTGAATTTATGGAAATACCCGAACTCACTGTCCAAGCGTAAGTACAACCATATAATTCTGGCACCCCATATGTTGCTGATTGGCCCACACACGGGAGTAAATTCGGCCCATAGATTTCAGTGTCTGCTAAGTTTATTGTGTTTTGCTGCCCAAGGTTAAATCCCGGGGAAATATGACTCTGAATTATTGGCCAGATTTTATCAAATCTCGTAAAGTTATCCGAAAAGTCAGTAAAGATACAACTTGAGGCACCATGGGAAAGGACCCCAACAAGCTGATTGTTTGGATTGATCAGTCCGGATCCTGAGGAGCCTTTCCACACAACTCCGATGCTAAAATTTACATTCCAGTATGGGAAACCAGCCGGCATATCATTTACTGAACTGCTAAAAGAAATTTTCATAGGTTCACCCAATGGATGATGTAAAATATAGCATCCGTTATCTGAAGGTTCGGAAGTGCTACGGTTCCAACCTGAGAAGGTAACTCCATCACCAAGTCCTGGTGGCTGAGTCATTTCCAGCAAAACGATATCATGCAATTCGTCCTGAACAACGAGAGTCGATCCGGTGAAGTTTAACGTAGCATTTTCGATGGAACCGGTACACTCTGTAAACCACCTTTGGAATCTAAAACTAGAGTTGGAGAGTCCGGAAATTTCGCTGACTTGGAGTACACCATCATCATCGGCATCGATGAGGTGAAAGGCAGTAAGCACATAAGCCTTACCATTATTTGCCTCGGAATTTATCAATGTCCCTGTACCCGTATATCCATTGACAACTATTTGCATTACGGCTCGAGCTTGGTTGATCTTATCAGAATAGCACATGAAGTTTGGGATGCAATTAGTAGTGTACTCCAAGAGCCTATTCTGCGTGCTACCCTGTTGCTCAATTATCCCAGCCTCAATTGATCTGATCGTAAATGAGCTCTTCAGTTCACCACTGTTCCCCTTCTCAATCAAGAAGATAAAAATGCTTTGTCCGTCGAATACGGGTATGGATAGTACGTCAGTATTTCTAAAACTTGATGCCGTAATTGCGCTGTCCAATAAAGTCATCTGCTCGTCAAAAATATACATCTCAGCGTCGTCAGCTAACTTGAGTTGATTAAAAAGCAGTCCGATACCTTTGGCATTTGGTACATTTAACTTCAAAGCCCAAGTTGCGCCGCTGGCAGTTTTCAATGGCTTTATAGACTTACTATCAATGTTTACTGGAATGTATTCAGAGGTTTTCAATACTTTAGGATCCTGTAGCTGACCATTCTGCTGTCGAACACCCTTTTTTAGGTTTATCTCTGAAGGACTAAACTTAAAACTTGCTACAGGAATGCTCAATTTCGATTTCTCAAAGCTGGGTATTATCGTGTTAAGGGTCTTTGAATTTGTACTTATCCGTTTAAACTGAGCTGTACCGTTAAAAAAAAAGCACATGGATATGCAGATGAAGAAAAGCGTTAATCTGTTCATGAAATATAGAGGTTTAAATTAATTAAAGTCGCTCGGAAGCAAGGATAGGAATTTCGTAGACTTCGTACTGGACGGGGCTTGAGACATCGCATACATTAACCAAAACACGTTTTGAGCTAAGTACGTCATAACCTATCCTTAAATGTTGTCCAGTTTTTTTTAAGTCGTTGGGAAGCCCTTTTGTTTTAACGACGTGCTTGTACAGGATTCCACCAACTTCCACCTCATCGCCAATTACCTTACCGTCAGCCGGCTCTAATTCCAGAAGCCAATAGTCGTTATTTGGATTTGCATAACAATTTTCCTTTCCAATAACGGTCGCGTCCACGCTTAACAACTCAAGTTTAAATGGCTGCTTGTTATTACAGGAATTTAAAAAAATTAGCAACAAAACCAAGGAATTGAAGTGATATTTACTCCGAAAAAAATTTGATATCGGAGATTTAAAAATTGGCCTGACATCTTGTACCATGATGAGAGTCGAATAGGTTTGATTGATTATTATTAAAGTTGCACTATTAATTTAGGAAGTCAAATTTTTTTTAATAATATTAAATGAGCTTTTGCTTACCGCGATCACTCATCGTCTGCTTAATTCTAAAAATCATTAATTTGCTCTCACCTCACTCATGGTACATTGAGCTATTCAACAGAAACACATGTAGAGTTTAACTACTGCATCCGCGACGGTTTCAGCTTCCTTTGTGGAGGTTTCGGCAATACTGTCCACCTAATTTCGGAATCCACTGTCCAGCCATTTCGCTGCAAAATGTCACCAATTTCAGCCAAAGTATCCACTTGAATGATTTTAAAGGCTTTGAATCATCATTTACATGGGGTGGGCGTTCCTGTTCTGCTGAGCAGTTTCAGAAGGCTCAGTGAACTGAAAATGGGGTAAAATCTGGATTCTAAACACAGACTTATAGACAACTGAATTAGGGACGCTACTAACGCTAATCTAAGCGAATTTATCGGGCAGAAATACCTAGCGCCAGGTCCAGGGGATCCAGAAAGCGTTGGGTGAAAATTGACTGGACACTTTGGCCCGAAAAGAGGTGGATACTATCTCCGAAATCTCCATTTTGGGCCACATATTATATGATAATATTCAATATCAGACATGTAAGCTAAAACGAAAAAAGGCCTCAAATCATAGATTTAAGGCCTTTTAAGTAGAAGTGTGACTTCTAGTTGTCGGGGTGGCAGGATTAACCGCCATCTTTATATCTATTTGATAGTAATATTTTTATTAAAAATTTTTAACCTTAGGTACCTCAAAAGGTACCTCACATTTTTGATTAAAAATTGTAGGGGGAACACCCCGATTTTTTCTCGAAAATCAATGAACTTTGTTTACATAAATATACCGTTTTTATCGGAAAATTATCTGGACGCTTCACAAAAAAAATCAAACGGCAGTTTGAAGAAATTAGCCTAAAATTTTGGGTACTAATTGGAGTGCACTGTCAGGCAGAGGAGTAGGAGGTTTAAAATCGTTCAACTTAGTTCCTAAGACGTTGGTACACCGTAGAACGAGGGATGACTTGTTATTGAGTCACCCTCCAAAACGTCGACCACTTTGCTGGAAAAACACCGATTAATGCAGATTTATTGTCAGCCGATATTTCTTCAAAACTATATTCCACCAAGCTTTTATTGATATTTAGAATTCTTCTTCGGTTATCATGTTATTTAAAAATACACCGGTATTGTTCCCTGTTGATACGGCATATGATACAGCACGTAAAGGATTGGCATTGTCTCCACAGGCGAATATATTATTAACGGTTGTCCTCTGAAATGCATCCACCTTGATAAGGCCCTGTTCTGTCAGTTCACAGCCTAATAATTCGGGGATTTTACAGTGTTGTTCATACGGGGGTCTTGAATAGATGACTTTTAATTGAAAAGTTGAATTGTCTGAAAAAATTATATCTTCAACTACTCCGTCTTTGTGTTTCAATGAGGTGATTTCCTTTTCAACTATTGCAATATTGTGTCTTTTGATTTCGTCAGTTTGCTCTTGTGTCAATTCCGACTTTCCATTGGTAAATATCGTTAAATCCTTTGTCCAGTTACTAATGAGACGAGCTAGATGATACGCACCATATCCATTCGCAAAAATCCCTGTTTTTTGATTCCTTACCTCATATCCGTGGCAATAGGGACAATGAAGCACTGTAATTCCCCAGCATTCAGAAAAGCCCTGGACCTTTAGCATCTTGTCTTTTAAGCCTGTTGCAAAAACTAGTTTTTTAGCAGAAAATATTTTCCCTGATTGGGTTGAGATCTCAAATCCCCGATCAGTTTTCTTTCCGCTAAGGGCAAGATCTGATACGAATTTTACAGTGTCGTACGCTAAAACTTCTTTCTTTGCTTTATCTGCGATAACTGCTGGTTTTATTCCGTCCTGCGTTAAGAAGTTATGGGAATGGGGTGTTTGCCGGTTACATGGCAAACCGCTGTCAATGATCAGTACATTTCTCAATGCCCGTCCCAGAGCCATTGCTGCCGAAAGCCCTGCATAGCTTCCGCCGACTATAATTACGTCAAAATTTTGGTTATCTGTCATTTCGTTAAAATTTGAAAATGCTGTTAATGGTAAAGGTAGGGCTATAACTGATAGGGCAAGTCCACCTTGTTTAATTAATTCTCGTCTTGATATTTTTTTCGTTCCAATCATTTGATTTTAGAATTGTGTAATATCAATTTGCACTTGCCAGCTTCATCTTTATTTTCATCATCACCGAGTCAGGCAATATTCCTGCTAAAATGGAATTGAAGCGGTTTTGAAAACCAATAATCTTCTTTCCTTTTCCGTGTAGCAGGAGGTTTACTCCTTCCGTAGCCACTGTTTTTACGGGGCTGGGTTTATTGGATTTCAGTAGATTAATCTCCCGCATCTGCTCAGAAATAAATGCTGTTTCTGTAACGCCAGGAGCAAGCGTGGTAACCACTACACCGGTTCCTTTGAGTTCGGCAGCGATGGTTTGAGAAAATGCTAAGACAAAAGCCTTGGTAGCGGAATACACCGACTGGTATGGGAAAGGCAAATATGCAATCACCGAGGACACGTTCATGATTCTGCCCGACTTTCGGGCTGCCATGTCTCTCGCGAACAATTTGGTCAGGATAACCAAACTGCTGACGTTAAGGTCGATCATGTCTAATTCCTTTTCCAGTGGGGTTTCCAGGAAACTTCCATATTCACCAAAGCCTGCATTGTTAACTAAATGGGAAACCAGGTAGCCGGAGTTTTTAACGTGATTGAATAAATGGACCGCTTGCGCTTTATTGATCAGGTCAGTGGCTATATGGTGCACTGTTATTCCGTATCTGGAAGTTAGTTCCTGCTGCATAGCCACCAATTTATCCTCGCTGCGGGCAGTGATTATAAGGTTGTATTCTAAAGCCGCGAGTTGTTGGACCATTTCGTAACCAATTCCTGATGATGCTCCGGTTATTAAAATATATTGTTTCATTGTACTCTATTTTTTAAATGATTAAATACTGTCAATGGAAGGTGGTATTAGCTTGTACATAACAGGGGTCACAATTCTGGAAAGAATGGTTGAACTGATCAAGCCACCTATCAACACAATGGCCAAAGGTGCGATGAGTGGATTGGGATTCCAGGCAAGTGGAATCAGTCCGCAAATTGCTGTTATAGACGTGAGTACAACAGGTAAAAAACGGGTCTCTCCTGCTTTATTGATTGCTTCGTCTATACTGTATCCCTCAGTCCGCAACTGGTTGGTGAAATCAACCAGTAACAGCGAATTCTTGACCTGTATGCCGGATAAACCAATGAAACCAATGATAGAAACTATTGACATCGGATGGCCGGTGATCAGCAGCATGACCACGCCACCCAAAATCCCTAACGGAATAATCGATAATACGATGATGATGCCTTTAAACGTTTTAAATTGCAGTAACAGAACGCCGACAAAAAGGAATGTACTCAATAGGATCACCGACAGAAAATTCCCACCCAGGGTATCACCTTCCGATTCCGCTTCACCCGATAGCTTGTAATAATAGCCGGCCGGCATTTGCAGTTTGTCCAGTTGCGGAACAATATCCTTCAGTACATCGTTCGCATATACATTCTCCTTGGTCAGGGAGGTAACCTTGGCGAAACGGGACTTATTGAAATGGTTGATGGCTGTGGGTGATTTCACAAATGAGATGGTTGCGATCTGGCTAACCAGTACCGGCACACCTTGTATATTATTTACGTATAGATTTTTAAACGCATCTAAGTTGGAAAATTTATCCCTGGCAAGCGTTAAAATGACATTGCGTGAATCGCCCTTGTCATCTATATAGTCACCAACGGTTAGTCCAGCGACGGCAATTCTAATCACCTTATCAACATCACTGGTAAGCACACCAAGCGTACGGGCTTTTTCCTTATTTATTTCTATTTTAACATCCGACTTATAGGTATTCAGTTCATTGTTGATGTAAACGGTTCCTGGATGATTGCGCAGCAAATCTTCCACTTTGAAGGATAGCTCACGCAACTTATTCGGGTCTTCACCAAAAATCCGAACTACGATATTGGCTTCTATCGCAGGGCCTTGTTCAAAATCCTTCACTTCAATTTTGGCGTACGGAAAATCTTTGAACTTTTCCCTTAGCTGCTTAACCAAGCCTGTTTTTGACTGAGGACTTGCTCCATCCTCCATCTGTACAAAAACCTGGGCAAAGTCGGGCTTAATATCCTGTTGGTGAACGTTGTAATATATCTGAGGGTTTCCCTTTCCAACATTGCTTGTATAGTATACGATCTCTTTGTGTTGCTTCAGTTCATTTTCTACAAGTTTAGTCACACGGTCACTTTCGGGAATGTCAGCCTGTAATGGCATTTTGATATTGATCAGGAACATGGGCTTTTCCGAGGTGGGAAAAAGTTTGAATCCCGCTTTCGTAAATAGGAAGAAAGCAAAAACACTAACAGCCAATGATATTCCAATGGTTATTTTAGGATATTTTAAAGCTCGGGGCATAATACCGCGATAACTGTAGGTAAGAAATTTTTGAAGTTGTTTCAGAAAATAATTGCCTTCTCCATCTGTATGCGTTTTCAATAACCTGCTTCCCATGAAAGGAACAAGTGTTAAGGCCACGATCATTGATGCCAGCACACTGGTAATTACGGCCATGGGCAGGCTGCGCATAAATTCACCGGCCGAATCCGGCAGGAAGGCAAGTGGCAAAAATGCGATTACCAGGGTCGCGGTACATCCAACGACTGCTACACCTATTTGTTTGGTGCCCTTTAGTACAGCATCCATCCGTGAATGTCCCTCTCGTAGCCATCGCTCTATGTTCTCTACCACGACGATACTGTCATCCACCAACAATCCCAACGCCACTACAAGACCAACAATACTGAGCTGGTTTAATGAAAATCCCAATAAATTCAGTGCAATCAGTCCCAATGCTAAGGAGAGTGGAATAGAAACCATAACGATGAGTGAGGCTCTAAATCCTAAGGGTAATAAGGTAATGACAACCAATACAATGGCCAAGGTAAAATCAAATCCAAGGTGTCCCAATCGCTGAGAAACCATTGTGCCCTGATCAAAAGTTTTGATAAGCTCAATATTCGCAGGTAATCTTTTAGAGAATTCTTCGAGTATGGGAAGAAACTCTTCCTGTACGTCTGCGATGTTCACATTGTCCTTCATTGCACCAGTAACCAGTACACAACGATGGCCATTCAACCTCGTAATATGGTTGACGGTTTCGCTTCTATAACTGACTACGGCCACATCCCTCAAATACACGATTTTTCCATTGGCGTTGTAGATAACGGTGTTGGCAACGTCATCAATGGTCTTGAACTTACCGCTGGTCTTAACATTAAATACCTTACTCTCCAAGTTGATGCTTCCACCAGGAATGTCCGCTGCTTCACTTTGCAGACTGCCGACAACGACACTTAGCGGAATTTTCATTTGTGCCAGCTTATCCACTTGCAGATCAACCCGGATTTCCTGCTCTGGCATTCCGGCATATCCTACTTCCTTAAGATTTGTTATTTTCTCCAGGCGGGTTTTAAGCATATCTGCCTCATCCCTCAACAATTTATCGGAAGCATTGTCCGAGATCAATGCCACCTGTAGAATCTTGACGTCAGAAGAAGAAATCTTTTGTATTTTGATCAGATGTATATTTTGCGGAAGGCCACTATTTTTTAGCGCATTTATCTCTGTGGAGATCTCCTGGTATTTATTGTCTATATCAACGCCGTATTTAAATTTGACCTTGAATGCCGCTACACCATCCTCAATTGTGGTCAATATCTTATTAATGTTCTCCAGACCGTAAATCTTATTTTCAATTGGTTTCACCACCTGCTCTTCCATGTCTTTTGGACTGGTGCCCGGATAGATCACGGTGATGAGATATTCGGGCGGATGTATGGTGGGGTCTTCCGAACGGGGCATCGTGAACAAGGTAAGTACACCGACCACCGCAAACAGCAGGAATATGATGAGGGTGAACTGATAGTTTTTGACGGCAAAATTTGTAATCTTCATTGCTGTAATTATTACCTGATGATTTTTATGGTGGATTTTTCGTTGAGATAGGCACTGTTGGAAACCACGATTTCTTTCACGCCCTCAAGTCCATCCTTTAGATAAACCTGCTCATTGTCGAATCTTGAAATGCTTATGGGAATTTTCCTGACCTTATTGGCTCCATGAGGTGTGAATATGAATGCCTTATCACCATCCGCCTCGACCAATGATGCGTATGGGATGACCCTGACATTTCCTTCCTGGTCTGTAGCTATTTCCGCTTTGCCAAACATGCCCACTGCCGGTTTTACGTCGTTTAATTTCAATTTCAGTTCTACCTGAAAGGAGCCGAGTGTAGGATCCGCCGCTTGTGACTTACGGAACACGAAAGCGTCGAATTTCTTATCGGAATATCCATCCAGGGAAACTGTTGCCGTTTGCCCAGGATTGATTGTTGCCCACTCACGGTCAGTTACCCCGACTTTAAGCAGGTAGTTGTTATTTTGCTGTGTTTCGTTAATGGCCAGCACTGGCATACCCGGGCCGATCACCTCCCCCTCGCTGACGATTTTTCGGCTCACAAAACCATCAGATGCCGCATGGATTTGGGCGTAACGCAGGTTGAAGGCAGTTGCCTCACTTGTTTTTTTTGCCACATCCAGTGCTGTTTTGGTATTCTGCAGCTGTTCAAGCGTAAAGACACTGTCCTTGTAGAGGTTCAATGCTCTGGTATAATCCCGTGAAGCCTTTTCTACGCCCATATTTGCCTGGGCCAGGCCGGCAGAGATTTCGGTAGTGTTCAGCGTGGCAAGCAACTGCCCCTTGTTAAAGAATTGTCCCTCATCAACAAGGATACGGCTGACTACCCCACCAATTTTAAAGGAATAGTTGGCTACGTTCTCTGTAACGATCAAGCCTGTGGCCTGAATTAAATGGGTTGAACCAATGGAGGAAACTGGTGCAACCTTCACCGAAATGATGTCCGGTTGACCTGGGGGATTTGTATTTTTTGGCTTTTCTTTGCAGGCGAACAATATGGATGTAAGCGCAATTAATGTAAGTTGGATCTTCTTCATGATATTTATTGTAGGTTAAAGCTGGCATTCGCACGCTCAATTGCCGCGAAAGATATCCAGGTATCAAATAATGCAATGTTGGATTGTAGTTGAGCATCCACCCACTGGTTCTGGGCGTCGAGCAGCTCAATATAGATGGCCATCCCCTCCTTATAAAGTTTGGTCATATCATTATAATAGGTCCTGCTGGTCTTCAGCTGAGACTCTGCTGCTTTATACTGTGCAATAGCACTTTGAAGATTTGCCCTGCGGACATTCAGTTCGGTAAGCAGCTGTTGTGTCACGTGATCGGTCTGTGCCGAAATGGCCTGTTGGTTGGCAATGGATTGATTGATCTTATGGCTGTTTCGTCCAGAGGAGAACAGGTTCCATTCCAATGAAAGCCCCAGCAGATAATATCGGTTCCTGTCGTTAAACTTCCAGTCGAAACCCTGCGAGCCCAGGTCAAGTGAAGTACCCATCTTGGGGATCAGGTAGGACTTGGCAAGACTAGTAAGGTTTCGATTGATTCCCTTGGCGATCTCCAGTTTTGACAGCTCCTCACGGCCGCTTACATCACTGATTGGCGGGTTGTCCTGTGCTGGTACGGACGGAACATCATCTATCAGTATTGCCTCGGTTAAGGGCCTGTTCAAAAGGAAATTGAAGTAATATCGGGCAGATTCCTCTGTTTTTTTGGCGGCCGTAAGTGAGGCATTAATTTTTGAGACTTCGTTCTGGCTACGTATCACTGCCGTACGGTTGATCTTGTTGTTTTTGAACAGGCTCTGGTTTACCCGTTCCCCTTCTTCGAGCAGTTTCAGAAATGATTGATAGATACTGATCGCATTGGTAGCCTTTATGTAATTGTAGTAAGCCGTTTTGATTTCCTTTACCAATTCACGTTTATACATCAGCACTTCTGCCTTATGGATATCCACCTGTTGGGATTTGATCCTCTTGTTGTACACCAGTTCTGCATTTAAGATGGGAAGGCTGGTGCGAAACTTGGCATCGTAGAAGTTATCTGGGTTCAATAGGATGCGCTGATTCTGGAGCTGTGGAAAGGAGTTACTCCCGGTAAGCTGATTCAACGTGGCGTAAGCAGCGTTAAAGAGATCGCCTGTGGGAAAGTCTATGGTTCTTCCTCCATCCGCCTTTGTATAGGTAGTAGAAAAGGTAACACTTGGAAAGAACATGCTTTTTGCCTCCTGGAGCGCGTAAACGCTTCTATGTAGCAAAAATTCCTGCTCTTTGATACTTTGGTTCGAAACTAGCCCCTCCCGGATATAGCTGTTCAATTGCTCCTGTGCGCTTGTTTGTTTGGCGTTGAAAACCGTGCAAAATAGCAGCAGGCAGAAAGTTGTTGTGTTTTGTAGAAAATTAAGTTTATTAATCATTGTAATAAAATATAACAGTGTTCAATTATTAAGCAAAAAAAAAGGGCTACCCTTTTTCTAACAGTGCAACAAAGCACGCGTATCCGTTCTCCATCAGTTCCTCATTGGTCTTGTTTTCGAAACTCGTCGTCTTGTCCTTACAGAACAGGGCGCAGATGCCGTGCATAGCTGACAGTATCATAAAGGTTAGATACTCGGTATCCATATCCTTGAAGCGGCCGGTATGTTGGCATTCTATAATCAGATTGCGTAAATACTTTAATGCTTCCTCTGCAATCTGGAAACCGTTTTCCTCTGATTTTTTCAAAGGTTCTTCTACCAGGAACATCAGGTTATAGTAATCTTTATGATCTTGCGCAAATTTAATGAGCACCATGCCCAGAGCTTTCAGGCGTTCGAAAGGATCTTTAACGGCGTCGAGCACCCGAAATTGTTTGAGTAATAAAATAAATCCTTCATTATGAAGCTCCTGAAAGATTTCGCTCTTGTCCTTGAAATGAAAATAGATCACTCCCGCGCTATAATTAATCTCAGTGGCGATATTACGCATACTGGTCTGCTGATAGCCGTTCTTAAGAAATACCTTTCTAGCACCGTTCAAGATGCGTTGACGCATTTCCTGTTTCTCTTTTTGCTTTCTTTCCGTTATGCCCATGGATATAATAATTTTTAAAGATAGGGATCGAATCTAATAAACTCACCATTCATCTTCAACATGCAAAAGTATTTGACACAACAAAAATATTGAACGCCGTTCAAAAAACAAAAGATTGATGTATAACAGTATCGCATTTTACGTGATCTTGACAAATTGCCACAATTTATCAAGATCAGGCAATGCATAAATCATAGTAATTTCGCCATGATCACTAATTTATGCCTGATTAATAATTACAGAATCTGTAGCGCACAACACACCGACCTCATAACCACTAATGGTCGGGTGTCTCGTCTTGCTATAGCTTATCATCAATCCGTGTCAAAATGAAAGCAAAATCAGTAGTAGCCAAGCATTCTACATAAAAATGTTAAATTACACCTCCATGATTGACCCTTTCCAGCCAAATTTTAAAAGGAATTATCGCCATCCCTCTGCCGGAGGTTCCATTAAGTTTATCGAATAACGCATAAGCACTGCTGATGGCATTGAAAAGCCAAACAACACCGGTCAAGCATTGCGTTCTTCAATCTTCGACGCAGACGTAGATCAATCGGATGGGAAGTGAAAGCAGGCTTCCTTTTCCTTGCTCTGCAAAAATTCCGATCCTATCCGAGATTAATTCTTAACTGTTAGAATTTGAACACATCCAATAATCATCAATAGATACAACTAAAATGGAAGAACGTTATCACAATTTTGACCACTCTCGCCAAAACACTGAAATCCAGCAACCAATTCAACCAAAAAAGAAGAGAAGAACCATTCTTTGGGTCATGTTGGTCCTATTGCTCTTGATCGGAGTTTCAGGCTTTGCCTATTTTTATGGCAGCTACCAGGCTCGGAAAGATTTTTATCAGACCGGCGATGATGTTGCGTATCCAGCAGACAGTGTTTACGTGGATGGCTGGGCCAGCCCGGCGGATTACGCCAACTGGAAAGATGCAGTCTTTACCATTCCGCAATACGACGACATCCCTGTATCCTTTAAAAGAGGAATAGTAAAGATTTTTATGGACAATGACTACTTGAATAAGGAGTCCTCCGAGATATATTTCTTCACCAAAATTAAAGACCGTGCTTACAGGGTAATCGCCTATGGAAATTTTACGGGACAAGGCGAACGTGAAATGGCATTTTTACTTGAAAGTGCGGATTATGAGAGCAGCGCCATTTTCATCATTCCACAAAAAGGAAACGTACTTTATTGGAAAAAACTACCTGGTGAGCTTCCTACCATCAAAAGCTTTAAAAAGGGCGACTTGATTTACATGGACAAAACCGAATTGGTGCCTGCACCGGTAGATGGGATTATCAGACAAACTAAAAGTTCAAAATACGTACTTATTTATAACCAGCAAACTAAAACTTTCAGCGAATATTATCAATATACAAATGAAGACATTAATAATATCCGCGAGGAAAGATCTGCTGAAGAAGAAGAAGTACCAGATTCGACGGATGCTGAATAGTAAAATGTACGGACCGTAATCCTTCCTTACCTTTTTAAGTCTGCGCTGTTGTGCTTAACCTATACCCCGATGTCTTCTGTTAACATAGGTTACAGTTTAGAAATAAATTAATTTCAAAAATGAATAAACACATTTAAATTCTACTAACACAAAGACAGTATAGTGGAGGTTTCCTCCCCGCTTTTGGTGGTAAAATAGAACATTAGTCAAATTACAGTCAACTACTTTCAAAGAGTTCCCATTTAAGGGCAATTTTTCTGTGCAATTTTACCTTCAACTCTTCCGACCACCAAAAGTGGGGAAGAGCCAGGTTTACTCCCGAGCCATGTACCATAAAACATCAGTACGGCGCCGAGAAAAAAGAACATTTTTATCCCTGTTTTGATATTGATGTGGTTCTTCATAACAAAGTTGACGGGAAACCTGTTTAAGTTGCCCGCATTGTGCGCCTGGTGAAATCCCAGCACCCTGTCTACCATATAGGCACCGATGATGATCATACAGTTTAAAAGCAATACAGTCAACACAGAGAGCACAACAGAGAAAAATGTGTTTTTAAAATGGGCAGATGGAACATGACCTGTAGCCTTGATCACCAGGGCGCTGAGGGCTGCAATGGCAAACACAACTGGAATGGCAATGGCCATATACTTTAGGTACTTAAATTTCATCGCCCCTTCAGGAATCTTCAAGACCATGGCAAGGTGGATGACAGTAAACAAAATGAACATCAAGTATCTCATCTATGCAGTTTTTTGGTAAGAAATTTAGCTTGTTTTGCTTTGAGGTCTGCAGTATACGCCTGATTTACAAACTGGTCATTTATTTGACCCTGCGGATTTAGGTATTGCTTCGACAATTCTGCCCTGGCCATCTGGGACAGCTCATTCCAGCTTGCAGGCTGGTTGCCAGACCGAGGGAATATCAGGTTGGGGAGCCCGGCAAAATAAATATTCCAATGTTTTTTTTCCAAGGCAGCATACATGACGTAAACATAATCCAGTTTTGCACCTTCCAGGTCGTCCTGGATGAGCAGCAACAGGTATGCACGGTCTTTCTGCGAATTGAAAAACACTGCCTCATCTATTTTCCACGGACATTCTGTCAATACCTGGGTGTCTTCTATTCCATCAGCAATCCAGGATCGCAATTGTTTTTTTACAACATCCTGCAGCACCTGGTAGCTGGGATGCTGCTCGTTTGCCTTCAAAGTATTTTCTAACATTGGAGCAGATTGGTCGGTGTTACTGCAACTTACAAAGGAAAATGCAAGCAGCATCAGAAAATAAATATACACTTTGCGACTGAGCGTTATCTTCATACCTATTAATACAAATATGGAAGCTGGTTGGTTTTGATCTGCAGTCATTTGCATTCAGGTTCATAGGTCGGTCTTTATTTACTTGTCGGCAATGTGCCTGATGATCCCGTTAGAGATGATAGAATGAAAAGGCAGTACTGCATACTAGTATAGACTACCGGCGATGCCAAGCGGTCGAAATACAGCAGTTTGCTGTATTTCATAGCCGATAATTTTAAATTCCAGCCAGGCCTCACAGGGCATTTTCATTTCGGCGTAACTGTCGCTTGTGGAGTAGATATTTATTTGGCGATGAATCTGCATCTAGGGGACCGGTTTTCATAAATTAGCTGTACATTGGATGATCTAGTTCAGTAAGAGAGAGTATTATGACCATCCAAACATTGCCATTTGTCAACCTGATATCTATTGACAGAGCTTCGGTAATGCAGTTATTTGATAAATGATTTGTTCACCCGAACTTTGCGAAATCAACAGCTCTCAATTGAATACCACGTCCCGGTATTTGCTCCATGGGGTCTTATTACCTCACAGCCTTTAAGCTCCCTCCCAATCGTGAGGAGCGGCAGTGGATCTGACTCAGCGGCCTTTCCGATTTCTGCTCAGGAAAACTGACTTTCGTAAAAATGCAAAACCATTTGTTAGCCGATGTTTTTTCGTAATGACTGGGATACTCAAGATAGCTAGAATCGATATGCAGGCAGATGCGCCCAGGGCACCGCCATACCCCTGAAAAAATTTACTTGCATTCAGAAATATAATGCAAAATAGAATCCCAGCGACTCCAATGAGCCAATAGTTTCTGATTAGGCGATTTGAAACCATTCCTATAAACGAAGAACCAATACAAACAAGTGGAATATTTTTTATTAGGTATGGGTCGATACCGAAGTTAGAAAATCTAAGAAGCAAACCCACAGAAAGGGATAGCATGGCCGATGAACGCACAGGCCCCTGTTTCAATTCTTCATTAATATAAAATGTAATGATAGCGCCCATAAACCCCACGCCGATTAGTATTAATAGGTTAAGCATATCTTGAAATAAGATAATAGATAAATGAGGTAGTGACCACTCCTGCAAAGGCTAAAGTGCCGAGCTTTCCTCCTACCCCCGAGAATAGACTTTTCGAAACTAAAATTAAAACAGCGGTAAAAAAACTTGCTGTAAGGACAAAAACCAGGTTGGGAGCTACGTTTGTACTAGACATGCCGATAAACGCACCACAATATATGGCGCTAGGAAGCTGTTGAAGGTAGGTCGATAGTTTCTTGAAATTCGGGATAAAAGAAGCTACTAGCCCAACGGCAGAAGCAGAAATCACCGGCCCCATTTCCAAATAATGATTAAGATAAAAAGATGTCACTGCTCCTATCGGAATCCATGATACAACCAGAATATGCTCATACTGATGTTCGTGATGATGAATTTTCCCACTCGTATACGCCACTAGTATCAGAATACTGATGATAGCGATCGAAATGAGAATTCCCGTAGACTGAAGATTTTCTCTAAAGATCGAGAAGAGAAAAATAATTTGGATCGACAGCATAAACATGATGGATGCTTTTCTGAGGAGCTTGTGTTTTTTCATTTAGTGGAAGGTAAAACTATTTTATTTTCCGCTGGTCTTCACTGATGGCTAAATTATTAATACTTGCATATCTCTTGGCCATTAAACCATTTTCATCAAACTCCCAATTCTCATTACCATACGCCCTAAACCAGTTGCCATCTAAATCCTGGAACTCATATTCGAACCTTACAGCGATGCGATTATCGGTATGAGCCCAATACTCCTTTTTAAGTTTATAGTTTAACTCTTTCTTCCATTTATCGGACAGAAATTCTACAATTTCTGCTCTTCCATTCACGAATTGATCTCTGTTTCTCCATTCACTGTCAACAGTGTAGGCTTTAGAGATTTTCTCAGGATCCTGTGAGTTCCAGGCATCTTCCGCAAATTGAATTTTTTGTAACGCGCTCTCCAATGTATATGGAGGTAGGGGAAATTTTTGTTCCATGATTTAATTGATTAAGTTATTTATAATTGACTTTGAACGTTCTATTAATTGATTTGACTTGAACATTTTACTTTCCGTAATGCAGCTCTCGAAGAGCAGGTAAACGTGATCCGAAATAGCCTCATCTGCAATCAGAGATTTAAAGAACTCCCTTAAATCTTCCTTGTGTCGTTGGATCGGATTTAATAGCTTAAGATTATCACCAGGTATTTCAGACAAAATATTCAGGAAACTACAGCCTCGAAAATTCTCTTTTGCATTCATATGGATCAAAAAATCAAATGATGAAACGACCTTGGATTTCAACCCTTCCGCCTTTTTAATGTAATCATACAATTCATTAAACCAGTACTCATGTCTTGCATCCAGGAAGGCTACACACAAATCCTCCTTTGATTTAAAATGCTGATAAAAACTTGCCTTGGCGACATTAGCCTCAGCAATTATTTGATTAATTCCTGTGGAGTTATAACCCTGACTTGCAAAGAGAACAGAGGCTGTCGCTAGAATCCTTTTCTTTGGTGATGACATAAAATCAAAATTTACTTATGCAAAAGTAGTAATAAAAATTACATAAACAGACAAGTCTGTCTATTTTTTTATAGTCTAATTTTTTATGCCGGGCGGTCCTTCAACTCCAGACATCCATTACCTTCACAGAATATGTTTTAAAAGACCAAATAGCAATGCCCAAAACCCGATAATACAACCCAAACCTAATTAGATATCATAAGACCCAGATCGCGAGTCATGATGACTATATTTTGTTTTCATGATTTAAACTTCGCGGCTTTTCCCCACTTAGAATATTGGGCTAAATGAAAAATGTTTTTCGAACCGTTGAATTAGGCTTTTCATTATTTAGGGTTCCGAAGAATCGCCAGTAAAATCCTGCCGCAATGGGGTGACTAGGGTGTTAGAAATGACAACCCTTGCGCCAATCCAACTTCGCTATGAATCCATTCCGATTATGGAAGTGGTAGATTCGGCAGCTGTATCAGCTCTTTCAAGTATGAATGACCATTAAAAGCTAAAAAGCGGATGAAAGTCTATCCGCTTTTTATATAAACGCTCTTGAGGCAAATTAAGGCAAAGCAATTAGGCACCTCAAATAAAATTCGGTGCCAGTATTATTCTGAAGTTTTCAGCGATATTATTTTGGATAAATTCTGCGGATAAAAGTTTTGTCTTTAGAAGACAAGGTCAGATTTACCCCAACTGACTGGCCATCTGTGGTCAATGCGGCATCAACCGGGTAATGCATGATCGATAACGGATCATATCTGGTATTGCGAACGTCTCGGGGCTTGTAGGCGTTCAACACCTGTTCGTTGACTTGTTTTCTAGTCCAGTTGTTTGGTGGTCCCATGTAGTAGTCATAGACTTTGGGTTTATCCCAGTTGATGGTGTTGACCGGGCTCAAATGTTCATGCGCTAGCCCAATGGCATGTCCAAATTCATGAATTGTTGTTCGCATCAATTCAGCCTCATCCGTTTGTCTGTTGAACCATCCGAAATTCATGGTCTGCTTGCCTTTACGATAGCGGTCTGCATCCTTTCCAAAATATGACCATGAACCTTTGTCTCCGTTAATTTTAAACCCGACGCGTATATCAGATTCCGCTTTCTTTTTGGTGACCACAAAGTGCAGGTTCGCATGGTTGGCCCACTTACGTGCATAAGTCATCACTTTTCCTCTCAGGTATTCACTTCCATTCATAAAAAAAACCTTCAGGGTTTTGCCATTAGCCCATTTGGTGCCTTTAAGCAATACCGCCCGCTGATTAACTTCGTCGCTTTCATCTAAGATAATTGGGTCGCTGTCGGTAAATTTATAAACGCAAACCCGGGGTACCCTTGCATCGGTCTTGAAATCAGTTTCATTCTCTTCATCTGTTTTGGTAGCGGCCATTTCCGCATCTGTCAAAGCAACAGCAGCGCTGTCTTCAAAGGCGTTGGTTTCGCTTTGGATCTCCTGATCCTTTTCGCAGCTGAGCAACATGGTAGCCAGCAGCAAAATCGTCAAGTACTTCTTGTACATCTTCATGGTTTTAAGGCATGTGTGATCAATAGGATTAATTCAGGGGCCATGAGTAATCAATCTTCTGGCTTCCTGACTTTTAACAATCCTGCATAGAAATGGTTTCAAGACTGGAGCTAAAGTCATATCCAGAGACAATTCATTTTCATCGCCTAATCTTGATCCCGACATAACGATTCCCTGCCGGAAAATAAAAATGCTCCTGGAAAAGGGGCATTATCGCAGCTCGGGGCAGCCAGACAACGCGACGCGAAGTCAAGCCCCCGGTGCCTTTCACCAGAGGCTTAATAATTATTTTAACGCGGATTTGAGCTGTCCTGCGCCATAGGAGAGCGCCTCTTTGGCCTGTGGAACAATTGCGCCCATTCCAAAAAATTCATGGGTCACCCCATCATAATTTTTATCGTCCACTTTAACCCCAGCTGCACGGAGTTTATCTGCCAGTAACATACCGTCACTCTGCAGCGGGTCGATCTCCGCAGTAATGATGGTCACCGGTGGAAGTCCTTTCAGGTTGGCAGCCACCAGGTTGATCCGCGGATCCTTAGCTTCGGACATGCTGTTTAAATAGTTTTTCACAAACCACATCATCATCGGTTTATCCAGAGGTTTAGCCTTGGCATTAGCCTGATAGGATTTGGTGTTCATGTCAGATCCTGCAACAGGGTAGACCGCCAGAATAGCCGTAGGAATCATCAGTTTATTGTCTCTTGCTTTGATTGCAGTATTGATCGCCAGGTTTCCTCCTGCACTTTCTCCTGCAAGTGCTACACGCTTAGGATCTCCCTTAAAGGAAGCTGCATTTTTCAGCACCCACTCATAAGCCGCATAGGCGTCATTATGCGCTACCGGGAATTTATGTTCAGGTGCCAGGCGGTAAGCAACCGAAACTACTATCGATCCGGTCTGATCAGACAGTGCTTTCGCTGAAGCATCGTACACATCCAGGTTAGCAATCACAAAACCTCCTCCGTGATAATAAACAATCACCGGAAAGGTACTTGCTCCTGTCTTCGGTGTGTACATGCGCAGATGTATATTACCTCCAGAAACCGGAATGTCTTTTCCCATGGTGTCCACATTCATTACCGGCGCTGGAATGTTGTTTTCCTTCATCAGATCCATCACCGCATCAGTAGGTGTATGGTTTTTTCTGGCCTGTACTGCGGTCAGCTCCGGAATGGGTTTGTCACCATAACTTGCCAGCTTCTCCATCACCGCCTGCATCTCAGGTTTAATACCCGGTGCCCAGGCAGGAGCAGGTTCCTTAGGTTTGATTTGTTTTACAGCAGCGACGCTGTCGTTGGTCATGGTGTCAGTTGCCGACATCGTGCTGTCAGCGGAATCCGAACCGGTTTTACCGGACTGGCAGGCCTCCAGACTGAACAGTCCTGCAATGGCCATAGCAATAAATAATTTAGTTTTCATAATTGGTAGATGATAGTTTTTCAGCTACCCTAACACACCTAAATTTTGGTTGTTTTCAAAGTAAATCAAATAAAACCAAGGGTTGTAAGGTTTTCAAAGTATCTGTGTTTTAATTCATCGAATTTTCCTCTGAATTAAAAAAAGTCAAGTACCCCGTTTGATCAGCGGTTAGACAAAATGATGAGAAAAAAATTTTTATGGAATTAACAAACACAGCCCCGCCTCAACTGGAGATTTATCCTTGATGAAAAATTTTCTTAAACCTGCTCTTGCTAGCTTTTCTGGTTCCAGTTGGTGAGCAGTACTGTCGCGCCGGCAACGCAGGTAAAAGCGATATTGAAGATCAATTCTTTTCTAGATTTCCTAAATGCCGGCAATAAACTTTGCAGGGCAAACTGTGCAATGTTAAACGGATCAATTTTTCCATGAGTCTTGAAAGGAATAAGCTTCTTTATAGCCAGAGGCTGCCTGGTCATGGCAATATAGGGCAAAGGTACCAACGCCTCGGTATTGTAGATCTTTTTCACCTTTTTATTCATTCCCAACACTCTGGGTAAAATCAGCAGGCTACCTGCCAGGGCATAATCGATCAGCGCATGTGCTTTCGGAGAAATTGGTTTTGTATCCATAGGTTTATGCTGTTTATATTCATTCCCTGCGCACAGCGTGCGGCAGGGAATGAACTTTCATGAGATGAAATGACTTAAGGTTGTCCTCCCCCGCCCATAGCGCCGTATACCTGGCCATTGGCATAGCTGGCGTCGCTTGCAGCCAGCTGGACATAGATAGAGGCAAGCTCCACAGGCTGTCCCGGTCTTCCCAGTGGCGTGTCCCCCCCAAAGCCTTTCAGCTTTTCCATCGTTGCACCACCACTTACCTGCAGAGGTGTCCAGATTGGACCAGGTGCGACGCCATTGACACGGATACCCTTTGGCCCGAGCTGTTTTGCCAGCGAACGTACAAAGCTTGTATTGGCAGCTTTAGTCTGGGCATAATCAAACAGTTCTGCAGAAGGATCGTTTGCCTGCTCAGAAGTGGTCGAAATGATGGATGAACCAGGCTTAAGATGTGGCAGGGCAGCTTTTGTCAGCCAGAAAGGGGCGTATATATTGGTTTTCATGGTCCAGTCAAACTGCTCATTACTGATGTCCAAAATAGATTTATGCGTTTGCTGCCTGGCGGCGTTGTTCACCAGGATGTCCAATCCCCCAAGCTGCTTAACGGCTTCCTCCACCAGTTTTCTGCAAAACGCTTCGTCTCGCAGATCCCCCGGAATGGCTACAGCTTTACGTCCGGCTTTTTTGATCAGATCGATGACCTCTTTTGCATCTGCCTCTTCATCGGGAAGGTAGTTGATCGCCACGTCTGCACCCTCCCGGGCATAGGCAATGGCAGCAGCCCTGCCCATTCCGGAATCACCACCAGTGATGAGTGCTTTGCGACCTGCAAGGCGGCCCGAACCTTTATAGCTCGTCTCCCCGTGATCAGGTCTGGGTTCCATTTTCCCCGCCAGACCCGGCCAGGGCTGTGACTGCTCCTTAAAAGGAGGTCTGGGATATTTTGTCGTTGGATCTTCCAGTGAAAGTTGTAATGCAGACCCACCGGTCGTATTACCTGTGCTGCCAAACACCGGCGATGCCGCAAGTGCTGCAATGCCCATGCCCAGACCACCGATCGCCTTTCGGCGGTTCATCTTATTATCTTCATTCATGATCGTAATTTTAAAGGTTTATATTATCCTTCACAACAGCCTTTTGCTGTTCATATGGTAACTGTACCTAAACGAACATCCTGCGAAAAAAAAAGTTTTTTGATTTTGGTCTGGGAATATTATCTGCTGCGTACACATTCAGCAATGATTTTGAAGAAGGCTTTAATCAATTGCGGCCAAAACTGATCATTTTTAAGACGATAAAGCAGCTTTGTATGCCGTCAGTGATAATTAAGTTCCCAATAAATCCAGATAATCCCGGTATTCAACGGCGCTTTGTTCAATCCGCCCGGCGGTTCCCTGAAATTCCAGGCCGTAAAGAATAAAGGGCGGACGGTAATCTGCCCGTACGTATTCTACAGTCAACTGGAAAGGTGCCAATAACTGGTTCATGGTGTATTTGTATCTACCCTCGGGCTGATATCCCTCTTCCGAAATTCCCGCACTCACAGCAAATGAGATTTTCTTACCCATGAGTTTGAAATTGCCCTGCTCACCGAAAGCCCAGCCTTCAGTCAACACCTCATCAAGCCACGTTTTGAACAGGGGCGGACAATTGAACCAGAAAATAGGAAATTGAAAGACGATCGTATCATGGGATTCCAAAAGCCGCTGCTCCCTTTCTACATCGATCCGGGCATCCGGATAGACTGCATGCAGGTTATGGACAACATATTTATCAGGAAATTTTCCCAGCTCCGCGATCCAGCGCTTATGAACCTTGGAATTTTCCAGATCCGGATGGGTAACGACAATCAATATTTTTGCAGACATGATTAATAAACCAAATTAACATCAAAAAAGTTATCCCGTTTAGCTCTTTTGTAATCAGAGACTGCAGCTGTGCTTTCCTAAGTCCGGGAGCTCAGCGGGATTCGGTCGAATCATGGAGGCATCAGACTACAACTTCCAAAAACCAAACCTTCCAATAACAACAACTTCAACTTGAATATTCCGGCCTATTATGAAATCCCGAAAGTCCTGAGTGATATCTTTAAAAAAATGCCTGCTAGTTCTTAAGAACCGCCCAACCAAACATCAACCACGAACAGTGACCCAAATTCCTGCTCCTTTTTTAATTCTGAGTCGCAGGGGCAATATCGATTTTCATTCCAACCCGCCTGCTAGCATATTTCCTTATTCATATGGTGGAATTCGTATGAACTCGTTCGTATGAAAAAGCATTGTATTTGACTTAAAAACTTTTTCTAAACCAGGATTGTTATCTCTTACCTAACAAATTGATATGAACAGTTTCACAAACGCGCATTCCGCACAGCTGATCGACTTTTCTGAACACACGCAGCTCACGTATTGGTCTCAAAAACTTGACACAAAACCAGAATCTTTAAAAAACGGCGGCCCGGGCTTGCTGCAGTAACGCAGTGGAACAAATTGCCGACTATCTGAAAAGCAAAAGCAGGCAGAAATAGCCATTAAAGAAATGAAAGTCGGCATCAAGTCACTTTGATTGACTCCCGGGCATTTCATGATTACCGGGCGTCAACCACGGTCAGTGTCTTTTAGGAAGGGTAAACCAGAACGTGCTGCCCCTTCCCAACTCGCTTTCCACTCCGATTTGGCCACCATGCCGCTTAATAATTTCCGAACTGATGTACAGTCCCAGACCAAGCCCTGAATACTGAGCACCACTGTAGTCCGCACGGTAGTACCTTTCAAACAGGTGCGCCATCTTATCAGCAGGCACGCCGGGACCGCTGTCCCTGACGGATATTTTGACCTCATTTTCTAAATCTTCAATGATCAGATAAATCTCTTTGCTGCCCGGAGCATATTTCGCGGCATTGTTCACAAAGTTCACCACAACCTGATCTATTCGCGCTTCATCCGCTTCGATTTCCAGCTCAGGCGGTCCCTGAATGATCAACTCATGTTTGTCCCCCATGCGAATATGCGCACAACAAGCATCCAGCATGGCCCAGATCCTAAAAGTTTTATAGTTCAAATGAAGCTGCCCTTCGTTCGTTCGGGTCGTGTTCAGCAGATCGTCCAGCAGATTGGTAATTTTTTCTACACTCACGCTGGCCTGGTCAACCAGACGTGGCACGCGTGGATTGTCTAGATTGTCGCGGTACCGGGTCAACAGTTGAATGGAACCTTTCAGCGAAGTGATCGGAGTTTTTAGTTCGTGGCTGGCAATGCTCAGAAAATCGTCTTTACGCTGTTCCTCCAGTTTCCGCTGGGTGATGTCCTGTACGGTGCCTGTAAAATTTGGGGAATTACTGATCTCGTTTTTCCCATACACTTTTCCGGTCGCCCTTACCCACCTGATCACCCCGTCCCTGAAACCCTTAATCGGGTATTCCATTTCATAACTGCTTCCATTCATGATGGCCTCATCGACTGCCCTGATGACCTCCTCCCTGTATTCTTCCAGGATCTGATCGGTTGCCGCAGTATAAGGCATATCTTCATCTGTATAGAAGCCAAAAATCTGTTTCAGCCTTGCGGATGGAACGAACTCCCCCGTCAGCACATCCATGTTCCAGGTGCCCAGTTCGGAGGATTCAATGGCCAGGCGAAGCTGCGACTCAGCTTCCTCGATCTGCATTCTGGACCGTACCTTATCGGTCACATCCAGCACAGTGGCCAGTACACCAATACGGTTGCCGTTGATATCTGTTAAAGCCTGGTAGTAATAATCCACATAAAAAGGCTTATCCTTACCCGTGATTTTATCTTTGAAAATGACCTGGCCTTCCCGGTTGATCACCTGCTCTCCGGTTTCCAGGACTTTTTTCCAGAGTCCAGGAAAGGGCTGATTGACCAGCTCTGGAAAGATCTCCAGCATCGGCCTGCCCAATACCTCTTCTTTGGTACGGTCCCAAAATCTCAACAGCGCCTCATTGGTCGTGGCAACGATCTGATTTGGTCCCATTAAGACCACAATCGGGGCCGGAAGTTCACTGAGGATCTTATCCAGGCGCCCTTCACTTGCCCGCAGATCCCTGTTGACGGCAAGCAGGCGTTCCTGAGATTCACTGAGCTCTTCATTGATCACCGTCAGCTCCTCATTGAGCTGCTGAACCCGGTGCCTGGCGGCTACCTGCTCAGAAACCACACTGGCAGTCAGCATGATGCCCTGTGTTTCACCATCCTCATTCTTCAAAGGCTGGTAGACAAAATTAGAATATACTTCTTCCAGTTTTCCATTCTGTTCCAGCATTGCCTTGACCTCATATCCGTAAAAAGGCTCCCCGGAGGTGTATACCTGGTCTAAAATCCCCAAAAACTCCTGGCCAACCAATTCAGGGACGGCAACATGAAGCGGCTTGCCAACAATATCTGCTGACTTGCCCCAGGCCTCCAGTACTTTTTTATTGACCGATTCGATAATGAGTTCCCTTCCCTGGAAAACGGCAATCGCAATTGGTGCATCCGACAATAGATAACGAAGCCTGCTCTCCGACTGTTTCAAAGCTGCAGTCCGTTTTTCCACCCGGGCTTCCAGTTCAGCATTCAGGGAATTGAGATTCTCCTGCACGGTCTGAAGTTCCTCATTGGTGGCAAACAAATCCTCGTTGGAGGCAGCCAGCTCCTCATTCAATGCCTGCTCCCGCAGAAGGAGTGCTTCCTTTTCCCTTGCTTTTTCCAGGGCTTCCTCGTTATAAACCTTTTCGGTCACATCTTTGGCTGTATGCATGATCGCGTACACCTCATCCTTTTCATCTTTGATGGCCAGGTAGGCATAATCAAAATAATACAGCTGGAGTTTTCCGTCCACAAATAATTCCGCAGGAATGGCCTCACCCACATTATCGATCCCAGTATTCCATACCTCTTGCAACATCTCTACAAAGGGCTGGTCAGAAATTTCCGGCAAGGCTCCAGACAGCGTCTTTCCGACCACCTCAGGGCCCCTGCCCCAGGCTGCCAGCATTGCAGAATTCGCGAATTCAATCAGGATCTCCCCTCCGGTATAGACCGCTAACGGGTTTTCAGACCGGCATAAGATCTCCAAAAGTTTTTTTTCACTAAGTCGGTTCAGGCTACCCATACAAGCGTGTTATGCGGTTTGGGCTTGATTGTTTCTATTCACGAGCTGATTGATCCTGCCTGCCAGGTCGTTGATATCAAAAGGTTTGGCAATGAAATCGTCCGCGGTTGAGCGCTCCCGCATTTTAGCGATCTGCGTATTGGCCGTCATTACGATAACGGGAATATCACTGGTGTCAGGTGAATTCTTAATGGAATCACAGACTTCCAGCCCGTTGCCGTCGGGAAGCATCACATCCAGCAGGCAGAGCGCAGGTTCAAGCATCCTGAAACTGCTGATAAATTGGGAGACCGTTCCAAAACCATACACTTCATAATTCTCATCTTCCAGGATGATACGAACGATATCGAGGATTTCCTCATTGTCCTCGAGGACACAAATGCGTTTTTTCATTTAACTGTTTGTCTATTTGGCCGGCTGAGAGGACCCAGCGCTGAAATAACGAAACATAAACCAGCCTCCTTTGTTTTGGAAATTTAAAATTGCAGGGTTAGCTGACCCAGGTCAGGAAGTGCGACAATTTCATCTTCATCCGCTTACGCTATGCTCCGGTCTGGGGGTTGCTGCGAACAGTTTAAGTTTTGTACATCTCCCGAATTGTCAAGGCACAAAAAAGGGAGAACACACATCCCTTTGTTCCCCCCTCTCCTCTTAATCAACACCCTCTGTGTACCATAGGGCTATAGGCTATTGTTATCGAATCCCGATACAAAAAGAAATTCGGGTACCATTACCTGAATGGAAGACAAAACCTGCTTTGCTAATGCGCTAATTCCGCATCATGCTTATAAATCCTGCCCGGGTTTTACTGAAGCTGCTCCCCCGGAATCCTGATCTGCATCTGAGCCTTCCACTTCTTCTTGCATGTTATCCTCTTCTGTCAGCCCGGAATCCCTGTCAGCGTCTGAGCCATCCATCTGCTCCTCCAGCGTGTCGTCATCAATGACCTCCGGATCGTCCTGCTCATCGCCCTCCTCATCGCTAAAGCCGCTCTGGGGCTCAACATTCTTTTTCACCTGGGCATCCTCATCCTGCCTGATCTGATCTTCGTTACCATTACCGTTGCTGTTCATCGCTTTGAATTTATTTGGGCTGCATTGCCCACTATCAATAAGCGTCGGAACCCGCATTTGTTCTCTTTATTTTGCCAAGCACTTAAAAACAGGTAGTTAAACCGGTCTAACACATTAAATACGCGGGCCTCGCAGAAATACGCAATCAAAGAAAAAAAAGGCAGGCCCCTTCCGGGAAACCCGCCCTTAAAAAATTAATTAATTATGGTGTGTTGGTTAGATTAACGTGCAGCCAGGGCCTGTCCCGGAAGTTTCTTAAAAATATTCTCCACCACCTTTGGCAATTCATTCAGCGCCTTTTCAGGGTTGGTAATTTCACCTTCCGCCCAGCCCCTCCAGATTACTTTTGAAGTTTTCCGGTCAATCAGGTCCAGCATGACGCTGCCTTCCTTCACCCGAACATTTCTCATTTCACTGCCGACATAAACCGGAAGCGGGTTCCAATAAGAATAATACAGAAAAGACCTGCCCCGGTAGTAACCCAGTCTCGGACTGAACCGTGCCGGCGCATTATAATACACGGGTTCATTCACTTTTTTCACCTCCGTATTGACCACCGCTGTGTAACGTACCAATAGATCCGGTTTTTTATTGTCCAGCACCAAGCCACGGCTTTCGAGTTGTTTAGCCGTAGCTTCAACAATCCTGTCGGTAGCGATGTCATTGTCATAAATCTTAGATGCTTTGGATTTTCCCTCCGGAATCCAGGCATAGCTCTGGTACCCGCTCAGCGGTTTGTTGCTAACCGAATAATAGTTGTAGGAAGAGCAGGAAGAAAGCATTGCACTTAATCCTGCAATCATTAATATTACTTGCTTTTTCATTTGTGTATGTGTTTTATGTTAGGTAACATTCACTGCATAGCGCTCCCTTTTGTTTAGTAAACGAAGAAATAAGTTAGACAGATTTAGGGTGCAGCCAGGTTTACAATTGATTGACCTTAACTCAACAAACCTCTCTGAAGGTTAATATTTTGTCGAACTTTTTGGTGTAAAATCATTCGCAAAAATAAGCCGGTCGTCTCAACTTTGATCTGTTCCTGATATACCTGACCTGCTTATCGTAGCTATACACCGTTAGAATCATATATCCCTTGGGATAGAGCGTAAAGATACTTTTCAAACGGGCCGGCTGCTGTTCCGGCATTGGCCCGGATGGCTGATTTTTCGTACAGGTGCTCAATAAAACGCCTAAGCTAAAGATGAATAACTTGGAAATAATAAATAACGAAGGGCTGCATGCATCTATGAAAGGGAATTCGGTTTAGCTCAGACTTGAGGATTGACCATGTCAATACACGCAAATTATTTAAATTTTAATTCGAGGCTAGATTCCTGTTGCCCTGGCGAATGTGGCGCTCGTTGTGCAGGACAAGAAAGCTGAGTGTATCACTCAAACGCAGACTGATCCAAGGATGAATTGAGGATTGAATGCGGATGCAGTTGATGTTTTTTGTCGCTAATTTTTCCAGCAGGCTTTTCAGCTCACGGCTGTGCCGGATGAATTCTTCAATTACCTCAATGTTATCCAGCTTGCGTGCCGGATGATGTTTTTTCATCGCTTTGTACCTCTTTGGTCCCCTGTCCGGATCAATCATTTTACAGAGGTATTTACCCAGCCAGCCACTTTTAACCATACCGATATGCTGATCCGGATTTTCAGCAGCCGGCGCAATGCGGGGCAAGTAATGCTGGTAATAACTGTTGAGGTGATCCAGGCATTGGACAATATTCCAACCTTGAGTCACTGATGGCTTTTCCAGCGCTGCCGTAGGCAGCTGCCGATACACTCGCTCTGCTTGTTCCAACTGTTTTTCCAGGCCCTGGTATAGTTCATTGAAATAGACAGCGACATCCGATATTTGATTAGCATTCATGGAACGCAAATTGCCAATTTGCCCGGAATATCATGTTGGTATTTTCCATGATTTTTCAGATGTGCTGGTTGTTAAGGAACTTGCTGAAGTTGCTTGCATCAATACCCAGGTAATTGGCGAGGTATTTATGGGGCACCTGATTCAGCAACTGCGGACTTCTTTGAAACAGAGCCTGAAATTTTTCCTGAGCGCTAAAACATTGAAGCTGCGCCATGCGCGTCAATAAACCGGCAAAGGCCCTGGTTAACGATTTCAATACAAATTCCTGGATTGCAGGATGGCTTTTCTGAAGCTCCAATAAAGCTGAAAATGGGCAGCGTAGAAAACGGGAGGTGGTTAAGGTCTCGTAATAGTAGCTTGAAGGCTCCTGCTGGAGCATCGCATCCAGAACACCACCAAAAGAGGGAGCGTAAGTAAAGACCAGCGTCGCTTCACGACCTTCTGCATCCAGATAAAAAACCCGTTGAGCACCCTCCAGCACGAAATAAAGGTAACGTTCCGTTTGGCCCCTCACCGTAAGCATCTCTTTCCTCTTTGCCTGATAAGGCTCCCAAATTGCCGCGAAACCCAGCCAGTCCTTTTCCGAAAGAGGCTGCACCAGTCCAATATAATGTTTAAGTTGCTCAAAACCCTGATCCATCAGTTCAAATAGACGAAATTAGCTGCACATTAGCAAGAATCGACACAACGGCTTTCCAGGTCCCCTGAACCTTATGCAGCCAGTAAGCTCGCAAAAATGCGACCAGTAGCAATAAGATAAATCTTACGTGTACTGGCCTTCATTTTTACCACAATGGGAAAGTTCATCGTACCGATGAAAAGTTGACTTCTTCTGTCAACATCATTATTGGTGTTTGATTTCGGAAGTTTATTTCAATTGAGCCTGGATGGCATTGATCATCTCCAAATGATGCTTTACCACCGGCGCAGTTTTAGCCGCAAAGCCTTTCAACTCAGCATCTCCCAGGTTTTTGCTGCCTTCTTCCATCAGCGCCAATGTTTTCTGATGACCTTCTACCATTGCAGCCGTGTAGGCTTTGTCAAAGTCAGCGCCCGATTTAGATTTGAGCTCCTCATACTTTGCCTGGTGCATGGCATCCATCGCAGTTGGTAACATAATGCTTTTAGCGGCAGCGATGGTCTTTAGTTCTTCATTTGCTTTGCTGTGATCTTTGACCATCATCGAAGCAAATTCTTTTACTTTGGCATGGCTTCCTTTCTCCATAGCCAATTTGCCAAATTCTACTTCTGCCATGCCACCGATGGCCGCTTTATTCGTAAAAGCAGTGTCAGGGCTTTGCGTGCTTACCTGAGCCGGATCGTCTGAGATCATCGTGTCAGTAGCCATAGCGGAGGTATCTGCGGATTCCTCTGCATTTTTTGAACTGTTACTGCAACTCTGGAAGCCGATTACAGCTCCCGAGATTGCGATTGCATAAAGTAATTTTTTCATAGGTTTTTGTTTTTCTGGTATCATCAACCATCTGCAAAGAGATTTGTTTTCGATGATCAAAATTTCGATAACTTGCTGCTTATGCGGTAAATACGCAAAATCCTGGCGAAATACCCGAACAGCTATGTTGTCAAGCTTTTCAAGCCAGGAACAACAAACAGTTCCTGGCTTCAGCTGTTTTATCATTCAGTTTATTTTGCTTTAAAAATCATCTACCTATGGAAAACTTAAAGGAATATTTACCGGAAACCATTCAAGGAAAAAATGTGCTAATTACAGGGGGAACCACCGGGATTGGAAGGGCAATTGCAATCCTGCTTGCTGCCCAGGGGGCGAGGGTTGCTATCTTCGGGCGCCATGAAGCGGAATTAGCAGACGCCCTGGAAGCGATCAACGCGCTCGGGCCTGCACAGCGCCCTTTCGGATTTATAGCCGACGTGGCCACGGAAGAAGGGATCCGGAATATCTTTGAACAGACAGATGCCTACCTGGATCGCCTTGATATTTTAGTCAACAACGCAGCGCTGGCTTTTGACAGTGTAACTTCCGGTTCATATAAAGACTGGAAATATGTAACGGACACCAACTTGCTAGGATATATGGCCTGTGTCCACGAAGCAGTGAAACGCATGAAGCCTAATCGGAATGGCCACATTATAAACATTGGTTCGATCAGTGCGGATGAACGCGGTAAGGACAGCTCGGTTTATGTTGCCACAAAGGCAGGGATTCAGGGCTTTTCTGAAGCCTTACGAAAGGAAGTCAATGAGTTAGGCATTAAAGTTTCGCTGATTGAGCCCGGACTGGTAGGTTCGGACATGATCGAAGTGTCCCCGGAAGATCAACCGGCGGAAATCGAAGCCTTAAAAATGCTCAAAGCGGAAGACATTGCAATGAGCGTACTCTATTGCCTTTGCCAGCCGAAACGAAGCGATATCATCTACCTTCAGATTCGACCGCACTTGCAGATTCTTTAGTCATCAGCCACTGGAGCTGAGTACTTATGTTTATCCTTAAAATATACCTGTTATGCCACGTAAAAAATCATCCTCTAAAAAACAACAAAATAAAAAGCCCGATACCGGTGCATTAGTCGCCGCACGGAGTTCGAGTGTTTCCTTTCAGCCGGTTTTCAGTGCCAGTGAACGCAATAACATTGGAAGATCGGAAAGCATATGAAACCTGGTCGCCAATCCAAGTCTTTCCTCTACCGGAACGGCTTAAGCCTGGTCTTTTTCACTTTGTTCCTGGTAACCCTGAGCGCGCAAGCCTTAACTGGCTGGAACAAACACAACCAGGATCTAAAAGATGATAACCAGCCGGAAATTGGAATTGGGACGTACCTTCAAAGCGGACATTTCATATCAGCCACATTCGAGAACTTTGAAAGTGAATTCCTGCAAATGGCTTTATATGTCTTGCTGACGGTTTCCCTCAGACAGATCGGATCTGCTGAATCTAAGAGCCTGGATGAATCGGAAGAGGTAGATCGTGAACCATCTCCTGGTCCGGATGCTCCATGGGCAGTCCGACGTGGGGGTTGGATATTAAAAATCTACCAACATTCCCTTTCCATAGCTTTCGGCATCCTGTTCTTTGCCAGCTGGGGATTGCACCTCTATGGCAGCTGGCAAAACCATAATGTGGAGCAAAGTGCCAGGTCTTTGCCGACAGATACCGTATTGGGCTACCTGGGACAATCTGAATTCTGGTTCGAAACTTTTCAAAACTGGCAGAGTGAATTTCTCTCAGTTTTTGCAATCGTTTTCCTGACCATCTACCTTCGGCAGAAAGGCTCTCCGGAATCTAAACCAGTTGATGCTCCTGATATGGAAACGGGTAAATAATCGGTGTTAAGCGAAATTAAAAAATCCAAAACCACTGATCGTTAAAGATGTTAGCCTATTAATTAAGATTAAAATATCATACCTATGAAAAAACTAATGATGATCATGCTGCTTGCAGGTTTTAGCCTGACAGTAGCTGCGAGTCCTTTCCAGGAAAGGCAAGACACAACAAAAACGCGTCAGGACACAACTAAAAAACACAAAGACAAGTCCGACAAAAAGAGAGACAAAAAGAAGGACAGCAAAAGGGACACGACCAAACGTGATACCACTATGCGTCCACCAATGAAGTAAATCTTTAAAGCACCCCGATTGGGTGCTTTATTTTTTAAACTGTAATCCTATTCTAATGGCCTTAACAAAAATTGTCATCGTGGGTGGAGGCTTCGCCGGACTGAATCTGGCAAAAAAGCTGGAAGATAAACCTGGTTATGAAATTACACTGGTGGATCAGAACAATTACCATTTCTTTCCCCCGCTCCTTTATCAGGTTTCTACCGCTTTCATTGAAGCGTCCAACATCAGCTACCCCTTTCGTCGGATGTTTCAGTCTAAAACTCATTTCAACTTCCACATGGGTAAACTGAAACAGATTCATCCGCACAGGAATTCAATAGAAACTGACAAAGCGGAACTGAGTTACGATTTCCTGGTACTGGCCATGGGTACAGAAACCAATTACTTCGGAATGGACAATGTAAAGCGCGCAGCACTACCTATGAAATCCATTGACGATGCGCTGGAACTCCGCAACCATGTTTTATTGAGGCTGGAAGAGGCTGCGGGTAGCGAAGATCCTTCCGAGCGTGAGCGGCTTGGTAATATTGTGATTGCCGGTGGCGGACCGACAGGCGTGGAGATTGCCGGCATGCTCGCGGAAATGGGTGGCAACATTGTAAAAAAAGATTATCCCACAGCAGCAAGGAAAGGCCTGGGTAAAATTTACCTGGTCGATGCCTTGGACCGTTTGCTTACACCGATGAGCGAAAAATCCCAGCAAGAAGCTGCCAAAGTGTTACAGGGGCTCGGCGTCACGATCATGCTAAATACAGCCGTAAAAGATTATGTGGATCAACAGGTGATCTTTAGCAATGGCGAAAGTATTCCAAGCGCCACACTGATCTGGACTTCGGGCGTGATTGCCAGAGAAGCGCCCGGCCTGCCCGCGGACAGCACGGCAAAGGGACGAAGGATTAAAGTAGATGAATTCAACAGGCTCCCAGGTCTGTACAATGTATTTGCTATAGGAGATGTTTGTATCCAGGAAGGCGATCCTAAATTTCCACAAGGGCATCCTCAACTGGCCCAGGTGGCCATTCAACAAGGGACATTGCTGGCTGAAAACCTAATGCAGCTTACTGAGAACAAAACGATGCGGCCGTTCCGTTACAAAGACAAAGGATCCATGGCGATCATCGCTAAGTACAAGGCTGTAGTTGATCTGCCAAAAGGCTTTTTTAAAGGCTTTTTTGCCTGGCTGGTATGGCTGTTCATTCACATCATACCGATTGCCGGCTTTAGAAATAAACTGAAGCTAGCTTTTAACTGGTTCTGGAGCTTCGCCACCAACGACCCAACCCTGAGGTTAATCATCCGGCCCGAAAAAGAACAGAACCATTGAGGGTTCCTCTTAGCAAAAATTCAATCACTGACCGGTAGGGACGCGACAATTCTCCCTTTCCAGTTCGAAGATTTGAAGAGATATTGCTGCACCGCCATGCCGCTGATCACCATGAAACTCAGCATCTGGAGCGGATGTAACATCACATTGCTCCGCCAGTCTTCCCCGGCAAGCTTTGAGGTATAAATACGGATCATTGAAATGAACAATAACATTGAAAAGATCTGAAAATGATCTCCCTGATAAATGACAAGCAGTGGGCCCAGCAACAGCAGGCATACAAAGGGAATAAATAAGCTTAACCGGTAATCAAATGGGGCGATAAAATTTTTACTGAAGCCCATAATGGCCTCGCCAAAAGAGCGGTACATCCGACAGCTGATCAAACCATTGGACATGAGTGCCTCTCCTCTCAAGCCCATCTCTTTAACCGCCTTCATGATACCCAGGTCTTCGGCAACCCGCCCTCGAAGACGTTCATGCCAGCGGTAACGTCGGTATTCAGCTGCCTTAAATAACATAAACTGCCCGCAGGCAGCTGAAAAGATGGCAAAAGGGTGCTTAAGTATCAGCTTCAGCGGCAGTAAAGTCAACAGCAAATAATGCATTAAGGGGACCGTACTGCGTTCTCCCAGGCTCAGCATATTTTGTTTGCTAAACAAAGATAATAAAGACAGGTCCTGATCCTTTAAACGATATAAAGCACTGGACAGCAAAAGGGGATCTAAACATACGTCAGCGTCGACGAACAGCAAATATTCGCCTCGGGCAGCCTCGGCCAATTGTCCACAGGAATAATTCTTACCCGTCCAACCCGCTTTGAGGGCTTTGCTCTTTAGTACCCGAATTGTGGCGTGCCTAGAGGCATACTCAGAAGCAATACGGTATGTCCCATCCTCAGAATGATCGTCCATCACAATAACTTCATAGCGAACACCTTGTGTTCGAAGTATGGAATTCAGAATTATGGGCAAGTTGGCCGCCTCATTTCTGGCAGGTATGAGGATGGAAACCAATTCAGATCCGGCATTTTGTTTGACAGAAAGCCGGGGATTAGAATGATAGTTGTATACAGACACAGCCAGGCGGCTGATCAGAAAAATAAAGATGACTAAAATCAAAAGTTCCAAGGGTATGTTTATGCTTTGAACCGCTAAATCGGCTTTTAGTTTTCGTAAGTCAGGATTTTAATTAGGTATCAGTCTGGTAACCCTGTTCAATTAGCGTAGCGCAGGCAGGACCATATCCCCGAAATCCCGGATAAATCGTTCCTGCGAGCGGTTGACATTATGTAGGATGATCCGTTCAAAGCCTAGCTCCATATCTTTTTTCAACCAACTGATGTGGCGCTGTAAATTAGCTGAAATCCGTACCATGCTTTTTAGGTCTTCGGGTTTTACAAATTCCGCAGCTGCGTCAAAATGCGAAGTTGTGGGCAGATCTCCCAGAACAGTACCTTGAAAGATATTGGTACGCCATTGGTCGTATGCTCCTTGCAAAGCCTTCTCATCATCTAAATCATAAGACAACTGCACCTTCAAATGAACGGGTTTACCTGCTCCACCCGAGTCACGGAAAGCATCAACTACTTCCTTGAGTTCCTCATGAGGCCGGTGTACAGTGATCAGCCCCTCCGCCCAGCTACCTGCCCAGGCGGCTGTTTCCTTACTAACAGCTGCACAGAATATTCTCGGCGTTTTTTCGGGTAAAGTGTAAAGCTTCGCAGTTTCTACATTGACCAGACCGGTTTGCGTCACCGTCTCGCCTCCCAGCAGCTTGCAGATGACACCTGCGGATTCCAGTAGCCGTTGGTTTCGGCTAGCTTTATCCGGCCATTTATCCCCGGTAATGTTCTCGTTTAAGGCCTCGCCACTACCCAAGGCAATGTCAAATCTCCCGGGGAACATCTCAGCAATGGTCGCCAGTGCCTGTGCAACGACCGCCGGATGGTAGCGTTGGCCAGGTGCACAAACCATGCTATAGGGAATCGAGGTTACTTGCATTGCTGCACCGAGCCAGGCAAAGGAAAATCCACTTTGTCCCTGCCGCTCGCTCCAGGGATGAAAATGGTCAGAGGAGCCGACGGCATCAAAGCCTACGGTTTCTGCCAGCTGTGCAAATCCAATCAAGTCGCTTGGCCTAAACTGTTCGTGAGATACCTGGTAAGCAAACTGGGTCTTCATATACGTGTATATTTTGTGTTAAATTTTACTGATAGGGCTGCAGGTGATTAGGATGTCCTCCTGGCGGAACTGTCTCATGAGCGAGGTTTTCAACTTCTTCCAAAACTCTTCTTCAATTGGCCCGGACAGGACTTCATGGACCAGCATGGCTTCTTTTATTGTTTTGGATTCATTTTTCCAATAGCCTTCAGCTGGATTACGCTGATAAACCGTCAAGCCTCCAAATTTTTCTATCAGTTTTTCATGAACTTTAGCGTAATGACTAGCAGGAAAGACTTCGCCATTTTCATCCTGTAACGGAAGCAATAATTGGATCAGCAGGCTGGGCTGGTCGGTAACTCTGGCCTGTTCAACAAGTTTCAAAGCTGCCTTCAGGCCAATTCTGCTCAGAACTTCGAATTTTTTACCGGCTTGTTCATTATAGGCGAAGAAGAAAGCTTCAATTTGTGCCAGGAGATGTATCGGCAGTTCCCCAATCGAATTTACGTGCGAATATACACTGGAAACCAGCGGTATAGCAAGCAGACGATCATTACGCATGCGCTGCCCATCACGCCCCTGCTGTAACACTTTCAACGCTCCAATAATTCGGCAGTCTACAACGCAGCCACTGAAGGTTTCTATTTCCGAAATCAGGAGCACATCCAAAGGATCTCCGTCCCCACCCCTGGTTCCCGGAATGAATCCAAAGTCAAAAGGAAAAACCATACCGGCTGGCATCACTTTTTTTAATTTAAATAAGCCTGAGGCCGGATCAAAATCAAATTTTGCGCCTTTACCTTTTGGTGTCTCAACGATGACGGTATGAATGTTCCCGATGGTCATTCAGGGTTAATTGTTACCTTCCTGACGGCTAGCCTTTTGACGCTTGGTATCAGTCGTATCTGTCCCTGTTCCATTGCTTCCAGACATACTGCCAGTATTGGTCAGCGTGTCTGTACCGGCAGCATCGGCTTGGGTGCTGGTTGTGGTATCAATGGTTTTTTCTGCCCTGGATTCCGGAGAAGCACAGCCTGCAACGAGCAATAGTGATAATAGGCCCTGACCCAACAGAACTGCTGAGATGCTTTTGATTTTTTGAACTTGAATTTTCATAGTATGTTACAAATTTGTTAACGGCTTGTCGCCAATTAGGTTTCTGAGTGTACTACAACAACTGTAGCAAATAATTTGGTCGCTGAGCTGGTTTGGGCCGCTTGGCCGAAGTCAACTGCTCCTCTGCCTGGTTCAATTGTTTGGTCTCAACGGTACTCCCAGGTTTTTTAACCAGGGGACTTAATTTTTCTTTCTGGGTTTTCATAGGAAATGATTTACAGCCATAACAAGCTCCGGAATGCTTGGTTTAATGAAAATTTAAATCGGGTAAAAATCGCCAGCATTATACGTATAACGCGCACCCTACTTCTGATGCCAATCTTTCCCAGGCAAAACCGGCGTAAATCGGTTCTACTATTACCTGTCCAAATAAAATCAGATTCAATCAGATAGACATGCCCGGAAGTACCGGGCATGCTACTGATCATTTGAACAATGAGGCTTTCCAGCTTTTTTTCTTTTTGGATCGTAGGGATAGGTACAACAGCAGGCCCAACCCAGCGGCCACAATCACCTTAGTTGCCATACCTTTAGGATTGTGCTTCCATTCAACTTTCCAGCCCCTTTCGGCCGCAATGTTCGGGAAGTGTCCCTGGCCGATGTCTTCAATGAGCCCCTCCACTACATTAATGCGGTCAGCCAAAATAAGTGGAATCCAGTGCCGGTAACGGTCTTCACTATGTTTGAAGGCATAGCGCCTGACCATGCCACTCAAGCCTGTGGGTGGAACCGAAGTACCATACACCCGGGTCATTGCGGGACGTTCATTCGACATCAGGACTTCCATATCAATGGGCTGCTGATCCGCTCGCGCATAGTTGATCCGTTGGTGGTCATCCCCGGTATAATTCTTCATCGGGTAGTTCGGTTCGTTTTCCGGATCGGCATCCATGCCCCATCCCGGAATATCCTTATAATTGAATTGATTATTTTTCATGATTTTAATGTTTTGCTGAAGGTATAAGTACAGTTTTGATGCAATTGTCTAGTTTCGAAGAAAAAAGCCGGTATGCATCAGCAACCTCTTCCAGAGGTACCCGATGTGTAATCAGACCTTTAGGATTGAGTCTGCCGGACTGAACATGTTCAATGAGTTTGGGCAACAGCCTTTTTACTGAAGCCTGGTTTGCCCGGAGCGTAATGCCCTTGTTGACGACATTGCCAATCGGAATCAAATTAAATGGTGGCCCATAAACACCTACAACAGACACAATTCCACCTTTTTTCACTGAATTGATCGCCCATTGCAGCGCAGTTCCCGATCCTGCCTGCATCAGCATTACCCGGCCACTGAAAGTCTGCAGCGTATTTCCTTCGGCCTCGCAACCTACACAGTCAATGCAGACATCCGCCCCATACCAGTCTGTCGTTTTCTTCAGAAATACGACCGGATCTTCCATGTCCTTGAAATTATAGGCCTCGCATTTGGCGTAGTTCTTCGCAAATTCCAGCCTGTAATCAACGTGGTCGATGATGATCACTCTCGAGGGACCAAAAAACCAGGCACATCGAGCTGCCATTATCCCAATCGGTCCGGCACCAAAAATGACCACGGTGTCTCCTTCTTTGATACCGCCCATTTCTGCAGCTTGATAGCCAGTGGGTACTACATCAGTAAGCAAGACAGCATCATCAGGATCCATATCAGCAGGAATCACTGTCGGCCCGACATCAGCATAGGGTACTCTCACGTATTCTGCCTGTCCCCCGTCGAATCCACCGGCAGTATGGGAATACCCAAATATCCCGCCCACCGCTGTTGCCATCGGATTAGACTCATGGCAGTTGCCGAAAAGCCCCTGCTTGCAAAAATTGCACCTGCCACATGCAATGTTAAAAGGCACCAGCACCTGGTCGCCAACTTTTAACTTTTGGACCAGGGGGCCAACCTCTTCGACTATTCCAGTAAATTCATGTCCGAAGGTGGAACCCACGCGTGTATCAGGCACCATACCGTGATACAAATGAAGGTCAGATCCGCAAATGCAGGATCGCGTGACGCGGATGATCGCATCTTCCGGATGCAGGATTTCCGGCATCGGCTTTTCAGTGGTACGGACCCGGTAGGGGCCGCGATAATTCATTGCTAACATATAGTTTGGGATTAGGGGTGAATAATCAATCTCAAGGTGCTAAATATGAGTTCTGGTTCAGGATTGCGATCCAAGTTCCCTTACTAGCAAATCTGCCGTCCAGCGGACTGTTTCAAGAACAATATGCTGATGGTCGCCCTGGAAAACCCGGCGCTCTGCCAAAATCTGAACCCCGTCTTTAACGGCAAACAGGAACATTGTTCCCACCGGCTTTTCGGCGCTTTCACTTCCACCCGGACAGGGCAGCCCAGTGATGCCTACATGGATATCAGCAGGAATTACCTTGCTCAATCCGCGGGAAATTGCTTCAGTGACTTGCATCGATTCCGGCGTATACTTTCCAATCATAGCAGGAGGCACATCCAGCAACGCTGTCTTCAGCTTTGCATCATAACAGACAATCCCCCCACTTAAAAACTTGCCCGCATTACAAGCCAGTGAAAACTCTGCAGCGACGCGGCCGGCAGTAGCACTTTCCGCAAAAGCGATGGTAAGGCCGTGTTTAAGCAGTACACCTGCGGCCCGATCGATGGACACTCGTAATTCTTTCTCTGTCTTCATAGGTCATTATTGAAGTTAACCTCAGGAACTCATTGACCAGATAACAATCCAAAGAGAGAATGGTTACTGAAGATCCCTTCCCAATGAAAAACACGTATTAATCCTGGAAATACGTATTAATCCTCGGCATAAAACAAAAGTGGAAAGGGATATTTACACTCTAGTCCCACATCAGCTCAAATTTACCTGTCTAATATACCTTGGTCTGGGACAAAAGTGGCGTCTGATGATGCAACCTGTATGCACAGGCTAATTTGCCACCCTGAGTTTCCTGCAACGAAGTCTTCATCCCCGTCTGGCAGAATCGATCACATAGGTTACGTTCAAATTATCATGTCCACTAGTTCTTGAAAACCAAATTCACTTTGAAATGGTTATGGATCCGTTATAGAGTAGTTGAAACGATAAACCCTTAAGCCATGGATAACACTAATATACAAGGACTAGACCGGTTCATTTTGGCCCAGGAAAGAGATTTCGAAAGGGCATTAACTGAAATTAGTTACGGCAGGAAGCAAACACATTGGATGTGGTACATCTTCCCCCAGATCCAGGGTCTGGGCTTTTCCGATTCAGCCAAGTATTACGCTGTTAAGGATTTGAAAGAAGCGGCAGCATATGTCGCCCATCCGGTTCTGGGTCCACGCCTGCTGACCATAGCTCGGGAATTACTCAAACATAAAGGCACTTCCGCTCAGCAAATCTTTGGCAGTCCCGATGACCTGAAACTGCGTTCCAGCATGACACTTTTTGCTGCATTACCAAATGCTGATCCCATATTCATGGAGATAATCAACCAATTTTTCCAGGGAGAAATTGACCAGAAAACGGAACGCATTTTAAATTTACAAGCTTACGGAAAGTAAGGTCGGGTAAATGGCCGAGAGAAAATTTCAAGAAACCATGTCCACAGATAGTTGTTTTCTTTACAATCATTAACCTTAAAAAATAAAAATATGGCAAATTCAAAGAACAGTTCCGCTCAAATGCCGAACGGACACCTACACGAATTATTCGTTGATGAACTGAGAGACATTCTCGGCGCTGAAAGGCAGTTGCTGAAAGGGCTGAAGAAAATGGCTTCTGCTACTGAAAGTGAGACGCTAAAAAAAGCATTCGAAACGCACTATACGCAGACCGAAGGACAAATTGAACGTTTGAAACAAGTCTTTGCCTCTATTGGCATGTCTGCCAGAGGCAAAAAATGTAAAGCGATGGAGGGACTACTGGAAGAAGCGGACGAGATTGTTGAGAGCTTCCAGGATCAGCCTGAAGTCATCGATGCAGCATTGATTTCTGCGGCTCAAAAAGTAGAACATTACGAAATCGCCAGCTATGGCTGCCTGGTGACATATGCAAAACTGATGGGTCATACTGAAGCGGAAGAGTTACTCGCTGCGACGCTGACAGAAGAAAAAGAGACCGATAACCTGTTGACAGAAATCGCACTCTCTGAGGCAAATGTTCCCGCCTAAAAACATAGCAAAACAGGCTGAGCATGTTTATCAGCCTGTTTTCAATTCAAATATTGCTACTTTTCCCCAACCTTTCCTTGCTCAGTTTAATGAGCGTCTTTGAATTCTGAGCTGCAAATCCCCGTACATCATTATTGAAATCATATACGCAAGCTTGAAACCTGACTTGCTTCCCACCTGCCCCAGCAAGTCAGCGAGTTGCTGCTCAGGATATTCAGAGGCGTAAGGTTGCGCTCTGCCAGGCATACGAGCTATCTTCTCAGGTTGACCTGCTTTAAATCCTTCTGCGGAGGCCCGCTGATGACTTTCCCGGAAGTATCAAAGCGCCCCCCGTGACAGGGACAATCCCAGCTTTGCTCAGCCGCATTGAAATTCACTATACAACCTGCATGCGTACAAACCGGACTGACTGCCGTCACTCGGCCCTGATCATCTTTAAAAATAGCTAGTTTCTCACCCTGAAACTCAGCGATCTTACCCTCCCCCTTCTTGAGTTCGGAAAGTTTTTCGAGCTCATCTGCACCAAACCGATCAGCCAGGAAATGCCAGGCCACATCTGCATTCTCTTTCACAAACTCCGAAAATCCGGCTACTGGTTTCAATCTTGAGGGTGCATACAAACCGCTGTACCTGTTCTCTACACCCAGAATTTGGTCAGAAATGATCTTGCCGGACAAAGTTCCGAACATCATCCCATTACCATTGAAGCCCGTGGCAATATAGGTGTTGTCGCCTGACGTTAAAGGCCCGATATAGGGCAATCCGTCAACAGGGATGTAATACTGGGAGGACCATCGGTAAGCAACGGAGTCGACGGCATAATGCTCCCGAGCATATTGCTCAAGATTTACAAATGCCTGTTCTGGATCATCATGACCAGTTTTATGATCCTCTCCACCCAAAATTAAGTAAGGATGTCCATCTATACGGTGCGTCCGGAAGTAATGATAAGGCTCCTGCATATCATAAGCAAGGCCTGTTGGGTAGTGATCATCTTTGAGCTTAATTCCCAACACATAACTCCGATAGGGTGCACAACGAAGACTATAAACAGTAATACCCGGCGGCATGTGGGTCGCATAAACCAAGCTTCTACCCTTCCATGTTTTCCCCCCGCCAAAAATGTTAATTACGCCTTCAGACTCCTTCCTGTCACTGACGAAACAGTCTTCTAAAATAATTCCTCCTAAGTTGATAAAGGCGGACGTCAAGCCCTCGAGGTATTTCAAGGGGTGGAATTGACCCTGATGGGCAAATCGGATTGCTTTATCGAAAGCGACAGGAACATCATTGGTATCTGATTCAGCTACTGCTATCCCCGCCCGACGGGAGGCTTCCAAAATCTCCTGCAATTGCTTACTCTCCTTTTCATTTTCAGAAAAGAGGTACCCATCTTTATATTCCAGGTCACAATCAATCTGGTATTCTTCGACCAATGAGGCGATAATCGACATCGCTTCTTTACCTGAGTCGGCTACTTGTTTAGACTGCTCTTGTCCGAAATCGCTTTCGATCTCTGGATAGGTGGCATCAAAGAACGTATTCAAGTGTGCACTGGTTCCCCCTGTAGTGCCAAAGCCGACTTTACCAGCTTCAAGGATCAGGCATTTTTTACCAGATCTCTGCAGCATCAGCGCGGTAGTAAGACCAGTGATCCCAGCCCCCACAATAACCACATCATAAACGGTTTCATGAGCCGCAGATTCCTTCTGCGTAATTTTTCCGGGAGAAATGTTTTGCCAGGGGCTTAGGCTCTGCGCATCCCTGGGATTAAGGTTAAGATTATTTTCCATAGCTTCAATTTATCACATCGTTTTCAGCTGAAACACAAAAGGATCAAGCTGCTCCTTTGCAAAGGCTAACTCCTGAACACGTTCGGCTGAAGAATGTTCACGCAGATTATATATTGTGCTCCAATAGATCGCCATACTGAACGACCTAACCTGAAACATTTCGGCAGCAAGCCAATTGTACTAGAGTTCCCTAAGCTAAACCACTCCTGTCCCGACCCGGGATGTCCAGCTGATATTGTAGATAACTGACTATACGCGAAATACTGTAACTGCAACAAGCACCCACAGCCGCTTTCACTGCAAGCGGGTTTACCTTGAACCTGTTGAATAATGGTTTGACCTGCCACCAAAATACCATAAGCCGGCTCTTCATAGCGCAGTCGGACTCAGGTGAACATCTGCCTTTTGGTGATTAAAGTCCACGATTATTAATCAGGTATTCCCTGATTTTCTCTTCGTCATCGCCAACTGCCTCGCGGGCCTCATCAATGGCTGCCTGATCAACGTTTACCTTATCTTTTAATTCCCGCAGATTCAGGTTCAACGCCTGGGCCTTGCTGATCTCTCCATGGGAGCTGTTATTTGAATTCTCTTCCATAATTTCTTTTTTTCGGAATAACACCTTGTCGTATAAAAGGTTCTATAAAAAGGCCTAACCGCGGAGAGGTTACGGCAAATACTTATTGAATACTGGCTGATACGCGTTTTCTGGAAATCAAAAACAAATATTCCCGAAAGGAGTAATAGTATTGAATCCTTAGTTTATGAATTATTTTGACAATACATTCCCAGCTTTCAAACATGATGCTAAAGAAAAAATGAATGATGCCCAAAGGGGGGTTAGTTCATTGGATAACATCATTTCTTATAGTAAATCCAAGGCTGCAACCAGAAAGCACTCAGATCAAAAAATCAATGCTTCCTGGAAAAAAGCCGAATCTTGGCTGTTCAGGATGAGGATAAACAAAAATTGTAACAGCATGTTTATTGTAAATTGTTGCATTTAAACTCTTATGTTATGAATGGAATATCACCATGGGCGGCGGCTGCCGCCAGCGAACTGGCCGGGGCGGAACAGGCAATTTATACACATTCTACCGGTTCATATCATTTTAAAATCTTAAACACTAGTGATGCTGTATGGATAGTTGCAGAAATGCCAGGGTCTGCTAAGATGGCTTTCCGTGCTGTCTTCGGTGCGGGTTCGTCCTTGGAAATTAATCGTATTAAAGAAAACGACAGGGGTGTCGAGCTTTGGCTTAGCAGCGAGGCTGGCACGTTTGAAACTAACATCAGCTTTGAAGAAGGCGGGGTTCCTGTACTAAGATATACCACCACCCTTAGACCGGAGAAAGACCTTTACATTCCATTCTGGCCCAGAGATATCCTGATAACTACCAAAAATGGTAAGGCTGAAAATACAACCGGCCAGATTCACGCCAGTCAATGGGGCACCCGCTCAGGTTTTATCTATTTGAGTATGACGCGCCCAAAATCTGGAACTGTATTGTATCTGCAAAATTTGACTGCGATCAATGATTATTGCGAGCAAACCGAAACATCGCTTTCCGACAGTGTTGGCGGCAACTGGCCAGAACTTGGCTTTGCCCTACCTGTTGCAAATCACAAACCGATACGTGCGGGTAAAAAGGTGATCATCAATGACGCCTTTGTTGCGTTTGAAAATAAAGTGCCTGAGACGGAGCCCGAAATGATCGGGAGCTATCTCGATCTGCTCGCAAGAATCTATTTATGTTTTCCAGTCCCTGAAACTAAATATGAGCCCTGGCCCGAAGTGTTGGATCAGGGATTAAAGGACCTCATCGACAGTCCAGGCTGCTGGACACAGGTCGCAGGACACCAGTACTTTAATGCCTATGTGAGCGATTACAATACCCCACCGGAAATTATGGTACAGCTTGCCGTACTACTACCCCTGCTTGACTATGTGGAGTGGAGTAAACGTGATCTGGAAGTAATGAAAACAATAAAGGAAGGTCTTCCGGCCTTTTTCGACGAAAAGCTCGGAACGATCACCCGCTGGCTTCCCGCCGCTGAAAACAAGCTCGAAGGTGAGGAGGAACAAAAACAGCTAGGCGTGATGGACAGCTGGTACCTGCATCATCCCTTACTGAATTTATCCAGGCTGGCGCTAAAGGGAGACAAGGTCTGTGAAAAGCTTTTCGTAGACTCATTGGATTACGCCATAAAGGTAGCTCAGCACTTCAAATACCAGTGGCCTGTATTTTACAAAATGGATACCCTGGAAATCATCAAAGCAGAAACAGCCGAAGGCATGGGCGGGGAAAAAGATGTAGCCGGCATTTACGCCCACGTCATGCTACAGGCATGGGAACTAACGAAAGAAAACCGCTACCTTAATGAAGCTGAGAAGGCTGCTGAGACCTTACAGGGTATGGGCTTTCAGATTTTTTATCAGGCCAACAACACGGCTTTTACTGCCGGAGCGCTGCTTCGGCTATTCAAGATCACCGGAAAAACACTTTATTTGAATTTAAGTTACATGTGCCTGGCGGGAATATTCCGGAATACCCAGCTTTGGGACTGTAATTATGGCTATGGAAAAAATTTTCCCACCTTCTTCGCCCTTTTCCCATTGAATGACGCACCGTATACAGCCGCATACGAAGAGCAGGAAGTTTTTTGTGCTTTCCACGATTACCTTAAGCATGCTGAAGATGTCGATATTCTGCCTTCAGTGAGGTTGTTGATTGCCGAATATATACGTTTTTTAGTGAATCGCGCGGCATTCTACTACCCGACCAAGCTCCCTAAAGACATGCTGGAAGAAAAACCAAAAATAGGAGAATTGGATCCCAATCTATGGATTGCCCTGGAAGATTTGCAGGATGGATGGCTGAAATCAGGTACCGTCGGTCAGGAAGTCTATGGTGCTGGTAATGCTTTTGGCATCCTGCCACGACACTATCTTCAGGTCCCAGGCGAAGAATTTCTCATCTACATAGACTACCCAACAATAGGATTCACTGCAAGAAGAGGAAAAAACATACATTTTTCTATCTTGGGTGACGAAAGGTTGACCTGCAGGATGATGATAATTGGCACTGGAAGCGGAAAGCTTCCAGCCTTCGAAGTAATTGGAAGCAGTCTAAATGAGCCTCTGATAGCAAATGAAGTAAAAGCAGGATGCCTAGAATTTACCATTAATGGAAACCAGCAGATTACAATTCGTTGGCCAAATCATAAAAAGCAGTCAAGTCCACATCGATAGATTACTAATGCCATCTTCAAAGAGGGACGTGCTAATTGCAGGTTCAAGCTATTTATTGTAGTGCTTATTTGCATCCTGTATTTTCGTCCATGCCTAAAATTGTTAGGTAAATGAGTTCCTGGATCGTAGCCTAATCGAAGCCAGCTCCTTGATTAGGCTATAACTATGCTTCACGCGATCTCAGACTACCAAGATTTAGCTGACTTATATATCTGGCAACAAAAAACATAACAATTAAACATCATGGCTCTGCTTCGTTTCCGGCGGCGATTAATACTTCAATAGCCGACGTAATTCTGCTTAAGAAGCCGCAGTATTTTACATCCACTCAGACTGATCAACGGGTATTTTTACGCTTGATATGACTAGATCTGCAATTTAATTTTGCAGAAAATCCCGATATGTTGATAGAAGATTTAAATCCCCCATTAAAGGGTAGGAATGAGCAGGCAAGTATTCTGGTGATTGAGGATGACTTGATGATTTCAGAATTGCTCGAAAGTTTTTTCGATATGAATGGTTACAATTGCACTACACTATCCCGTGCTGATGACATCTTTCAAGTACTTTCTATGCATAAGCCCGATTTGCTGATTATAGATTACATGCTGCCCGGACCCGATGGTGGGACGCTGTGTCGGAAATTGAAGGACAATCCCAGTACCAGCCAGCTACCAGTGTTGCTCTACTCTGCCCTACCTGAAACGCTGTTACCCATTGAAAGCTTTGGCTGTGATGCTTTCCTGGCTAAACCCTTCAGTCTCGATGACTTAGGACAACTGGTTCAAACTCTGCTATCGAAGGGATTGTGATATAAACTGTAAACTGAATTCCGCTCAAGGCTTCAACTTAAATTCCAACAAACAACCACGAAGGCTCGTGGCTTTCGGATTCTCCTCTGTTGGACCGGAAGTAATCGCTGAGCTGTCTGTGACCAGGTAGATCCTTGTGCCATCCCTGGAAACCGTCACATCCCTGTATCTCGCCCGCGATGCAAAACATTCGCTTACTCGCTGATCGACTGATCCATCAGCTTTTAACTTTAGACGCAGTAGCTTACCCTGCTTCAGGGAAGTGACCAGTATTGATTGATCCCAGTCTGGAATTACTTTTGAATGGTAGATTGCGATACCTGACGGAGCATATGCATTCCAATCTGCTTTCTCACCACTTTGAACTGCGGTAAACAAGTTGCTCAATATCTGACGGCCGGTAGGATAAAAACTGTAAATGGGTTCCCTGAAAGTTTTGCCAATGGAATCCGAGTTTCGGCGTTCGGAGCGAATAAGCGGATAGCTGGTATGCCATCTCCCCGGATAGCTTTTCTCGGTCGACACCGAGGCGGCAAGTCCGTCATAATTCCCGTCGGCATAGCCAATCACCAGGGGATGACCATAATTACCTCCCTTAATCACTTCATTAATTTCGTCATCAGAATATGGTCCATGCTCAGATGAGTAAAGCTTGTCCTTACCGGCAAGGCTGGTGAAAGCAAGACCTTGAGGGTTCCTGTGTCCCAAAGACCAAATAGCACTTTTTTCACTTATCGGGTTATCTCGGGGTATCCAGGCTCCTGAAGAAGACGGACTGAGACCGAAACGCAATATTTTTCCTTCATAGCTATGCGGATTCTGGGCTTTATTCTGCCTCCCTCCATTGGAAAACTGCCCGGCACCTTGATCCCCTACCGCATAAAAAAGATAGGGTGTTCCCTTCACCGGGGCAATGACCATTCTGCCACCGTTATGGTCATTACTCGCCGGCACCGTATCGCAAATGACCTGTTTGTTACTGAGTTTGTTAACAGCTGGATTGTAACGGTACCTGGCCAGCCTGAGTAAAAAATGGTTGCCCTCCAATTGCCGGTATACATAGGCCAGGTAAACGTAAGGTTGCCCGCTGCTAAACTGCGGATGCAATGCAAGTCCCATAAGTCCTCCCTGCGGAGTCGCCTGTTTGACCTTTTTCAGCAAATCAAAATCAGGAAACTCCCTTTTTGCACTTAAATCCAAAACGACGATCTTTCGACCGGTAGAGGGATCAATTTTTAGGACACGGTAACCTTTGGATTCGTTCACCCAAATACTGCCATTCGGATCAATCGCTACAGCCCAGGGATCACTGAGCCCTGAGGCAATGATTCGCCTCTCAAACTGTGGCTCGGGTGCTACTGCCGATGAGAAGACAATGCAAATGAGCAAAAATAATGAGGCTGGAACTAGATAAGCTTTCATTAGGTTTCGGTTTAGCTTGCTATGCGAATAAGGCTAGCTTGCGGAGTACCTTCTTTTAAAGATAATCACCTTCCAATTGTGTCAACTGTCGCGGCAGGTGTACCAGTGTTGGCTCCCCTCCCAATGGCGGTATCAATCGGGGTAGCCAGGGAATCGGTGGAGGTGTTTGAATCAGTTACGCTGGATTGCGTGGAATCGGCGGAACTTGCACCTGTCTTATCCGAGCCGCAGGCGGCAATAAATAAGCTGAGCGCGGCGATTGTCATTAATGATAATTTTTTCATGAGGGATGAATTTGTGAACGAATTATTTGAACTGTCGTCACCAAGGACATCTGGCAGACAAGATTGTTTTAGAAAAAACAAATTTTCAGTTTAGGTCCTATTATGCCATATCTTAGGTATTAACATCACACATAATATTTTCTAAATAGTATAAATTTTAAGTATTTACACCCTAAAACCGGGTATATACCTGATCTGCAAAAAGCCTAAACACTTTGACCGATTGTTAGTTAGTTAGCAAAAAGGCCTACGCCACATGTATAACCTAACTAAAAAAATATGTTTTATCACGTTCAAAGTTTGATCAATCCTATAGTGGACGACCAGCCGGATCCATCGGCAGCAAATGCCTTACAGGAAGGCTTAGGTGGGCAGTTTGGTGAAATGCGCACCATGATGCAATATCTGTTTCAAAGTTTTAATTTCCGGGGGGACGGGATTCCGTACCTGGATCTTATTCAGGGAATAGGTCTCGAAGAAATCAGTCATGTAGAGCTGATTAGCAAAACCATTTCTCGTCTCTTAGATGGTGCACCTGAGTACCATGGTGGAAAATTTGATGTTCCCGGTGCGGGTGGTGATCCAGTGATGAATATGGCAAAAGAGCAACAGAATCCGCATCATTTTATCCATGGCGCTCAGGGTGCGCTACCTGTAGATGCTGCAGGGAACCCATGGAGCGGCTCTTATGTACATAATCATGGTAATCTGGTGCTCGACTTAATGGATAATTTGGTACTGGAATCAACAGGACGGTTGCAGAAATGCAGGATTTATCAAATGTCCTCTAATAAAACGCTTAGAGCTACAGTTGCCTTTCTGATCGCCCGTGACGAAGCGCATGAGATGGCTTTCGCTAAGGCACTGGAAACACTGGGGGTTAACTGGGGCAAAATCCTGCCTGTTCCTAAATTTGACGCTTCACAGTATCCTGAAGTCAAAAAGCTGATTGATGCAGGTATCAACCGCGAACAATATACTTTCCGATTAGACGGCTCGTTGATGGGTCAGATCTTCCAAGGATCCTCACCTGCCAATGACGGAACTGATTTGGTGACGTTAAAAGAGCCTAAAGAATCTTATCCGATTCCACCCGCACCGGAAAGACCAGAAGAGTTTGCCCCGGGATTAGATCCTGAACTCCAGAAATTAGCGGACGCTTTCAGTGAGTTTAAAGAAAAAACCCTAAAGGAGATGGAAAAGAAAGCTGGCCCGAACCCAAGAAATAAAAAAACAAAATAATATATGACGGCTGGCCGTATCCATTGAATCTGTTTGATCCAATACTTTATTGTAAATAACTGTTATACATTAGAACATCCCTATCAGAAATATTGTTGAATACAAAAACGATCATATGCTACATATATTTATCGCCGATGACCACACTGTGGTGCATAACGGGCTGAAGATGTTACTGGAGAAGAATGACAGTATTACCATCGTGGATGAAGCAGCAGATGGAAATCAGGCCCTGGACTTTTAGCGCAAAGTGAGGAGTAAACCTGGTTCTTACCGATATCAATATGCCGAAAATGGACGGAATGGCCTGACTAGGGCTATTAAAGCGCGCGGTTACGCAACCAAAGTCATCTTTTATCCAAGCATGAAGAGGAAACTTATCTTCATGAGGCATTTCTTGCAGGTGCAGACGGCTATATGCTCAAATCTGCCCCTATTAAAGAACTTGTATTTGCCCTGCAACATGTGCATTCGGGGAAACAATATTTATGTTCTTCCCTCATGAAGGACCAGCTTTCAATGAACATGGAAAGAACTTAGCAGACAACAGTTGCAAACTCATGCGACATCGAAGTCTCCCCCGGGCAAATGGAAGTACTTGAGCTGCTTTCGAAAGGCCTAACGAATATGGAAATTGCCGAAAAACTGCTTTTGAAGTCAGCATCGGGAAGAGCGACGTAATCCCCTGAGCGTAAGAAACTGAGAAGTGAAGTCATGGGATGAACTTAAAAAAGAAGAGGGCGATGATGGTATAGCGACTGAACTTAAACCCTTAAAGGATTGTAGACGAATCCTCGGTCACACGGTACTGAGAAAGCGGTCAAAACATTTTTACGACCTCCCTGTTTACTAAAAAAAACCTATTGATATGATTAGTTATAACTTACACCTGCCTGCGTCGAACCTAACGATAGAGCCGCAGGGCGACGGACGTTACCAAATTCTGGACGGCGATGACAAATTAGGCGTCATATTCACTGAAACAAGCGATAAGAGGATGAACTGGGTAACGAACGATCCTTTGAAGAAAAAGTTTGTTCAGAAAATGGGCGCATTGATTAAGGAACACCAGATCTGATTGAATCAAGGTATAGTGGCTGATTTGTCTTCATTCAGCAGCATACAGATTGCCGATTGAAGACCTTAATTGAAGCTTCCTTTTAACTGGTGCTCTTTGCGAACTATGAACCGGCGCTGAGGCTAATCATTCGGCCTAAGAATAGCGAGTGGGCTGCCTCGCTTTAATCACGTAAATTATTAAATTAAGGGCTTGGTGAAAATATTGCAAATGGCTATGGTTGTAAACAAATATTCGGGAAGGCGTTTCAACTTCTTAGGCGCGGTATCACGCCTGAAGAATCGTTCATTCGTTATTGGCTATTGCAGTTTAGCGGTCATTTTGCCAATGATACACAGCGCTGCATAATATATAAAATATATGAAAAATAAAAAAACACCCCAACCAGGAGAAGAGGATTATCCGCTGAACCAACCGCAAAATCTCAATATCCCAAAATTTAACAGTTCAGGAAAAAAAGACTTGACTGATGATTTGCCACCAGTGGAAAACATGAATGATCTGCAAATAGAAAAGAATGCCGATCATGAAAGTTATGACGACCGACCGCTGACTGATCTCGGAAATGAACGGTCAGACAATGAGGAGGAAAAGGAACGCATCATCAGGCGCTGATAGTGTGTTCGCTTCACCATGAAAAGGGACTGCTCGATGGCAGTCCCGAATACGCAATTGGAAGAGCTCATTTAAGATTTGAAAAAACAGCAGGAAAAACGCTTTATGTTTAATAACATAAGCTGACTGCGCTTTTGTCTTACTGATGAAAACTAAAATTTTGCACTGGCGTTCCCCTTATTGACCCATTGGTCTTTTACTACGTGCACAGCTCCAACATGCGATCTGGTTCATAAATCTATCCTAATACTTTTAATAAAGTGCCTCTAATACGCTCATCATGATAAATATCAACGGTCTTTTGTCTCAATTGCCTCACCGATCTTTATTACCACGTCTTCTGGAAGTTCATCACTGGAAAACCAGCAAAGCCCTTCCTCGATACATTCCGACCATACCGTTCCCAAGTAGTCATCTTCATTGTACAGCTTATATTTAGTTTCAACTCCAGCCTGAGCAGGCAGTACCCTTAGCTCTTCCGGCAAACCCTCCAGACTCAGACGGATTGTAAATTCTTCGTTGTTATCAGACATCATATCCATTGAATTACCTTTATATGAAACAAGCCTGCCCCAAGCTTGTTTCATATAAAAAAGGAGGAATTATGCCATGGCCAAAAGGAGAATACCCGGCATCTTATAAAAACCAGCCCAAATATCTCAGGGAAAAGGCAACAGAAATCGCAAACGGCGTACTGGCCGAAAGCAATGACGAAGGCATCGCGATCGCCACCGGACTAAAAAAGGCAAGGGAATATTTTAAAGACCACCCGGAGGAAAAAAGGAAAGCCAAAAAATAGGACTATGGAAAAAGAAGAAATGCAGGAAATATACACGGAATTCAAACACACCGTAAATATGAGCGCCTCAGCCCTGGAAAGATGGCTAAAAACCGAGGCCTCTAAATCCGTGGGTTGGGACAGCGGTGACGGAGAATCTATAGGACATAAATCTGGGGAAAGAATCATTCAGATCCTGCACAAGAAAAAAACAGACTTAACTAGTGCCGACTACAAGCACATGCAAAAAGTGAATGCCTATGCCAAAAGGCACCTGGCCCAAAAACCTGAGCATCCAAAAGACTCCAACTGGGAATACTCCCTAAAAAACTGGGGCCATGATTACCGCAAATGATGATGCCATCTGTCTATTTTTAAAAAACGACTGTTGGCTATCGGTTTGGAAAGTTCAGATCAATTAAGAATGGAGCAGTCGTTTTATAAAACCATATCATAGCCGGGCTGTTTACACAGCAAATACCTAAATGCTTATGAAAAACAATAAATTACTCTGCTCGGCCATAGTGGCCTTAACGCTCAGCGGGCAATATGTGCATGCCCAACGTGGCATACCCCCTAAAGAGGTAACCAAATCCTTATCGGTAACCAAGTATGCTCAGGTGATGGATTTCAAACCGGAGATGCTTAAACTGCTTAAAGTACCCTCAGGCTGGCAAGTAAGTCTTGCGGCTTCCGGTTTGGGTAAACCAAGGATGCTCTACACCAGCCCTCAGGGAAATGTCTATGTCACCCGGCGTGACGGTGGTGATGTCCTGCTCTTACAGGATAAGGACGGGGACAGCAAATTTGAGAACCTGGTCACTGTAGTTTCCAACTTTAAGGGTGTGCATGGCATTACCATGAAAGACAACTGGATGTACCTTTGCAACAGCAACGAAGTCCGCAGATACCCGGTAAAACCCGACGGAACCCTGGACGCCATGGCTGGAGAAACCCTAATCAAAGATCTTCCTGACGGCGGACAACATCCCAACCGTACCATGGACTTTGGCCCTGACGGGATGCTATATATCAGCGTGGGTTCCTTATGCAATGACTGTAAGGAAAGCGACAAAGAAACAGCAGCCATGCTACAGGTAGACCCAAAAAACTGGTCACGCAGCATCTATGCCAGCGGACTGAGAAATACCATTGGGTTTGACTGGCACCCGCAAACCAGAGAGCTGTGGGGTATTGACAATGGTGGAGATGCCAAAGGCAGCGAATGGCCACCTGAAGAAGTCAACCAGATCAGCCAAGGCGGAGATTATGGCTTCCCATATGCTTATGGTAAACAGGAAGTAGACAAAAGTCGTGAAGATCCGGCGGGAAATACCAAGGAAGCGGTCGTTAAAAACACCAAACCATCCGTTCTGGAGTTGACCGCGCACATGGCACCTATCGGGTTTACATTTTTCAGGGGCGCTGCAAACATCCCCCAGGAATGGGCTGGTGACGGATTAGTCGCCTGGCATGGGTCATGGAATGCAGAGAAACCTGTCGGGTTCAAAGTGCAGCGGATCCATTTTGAAAATGGTAAGGCCGTAAAAGCGGAAGATTTCCTGACCGGCTTTTTGCAGGGTGAATCCCGCTTTGGCAGACCAGCAGGAATTACAGTAACCAAAAACGGTACGATCTACATTTCAGATGACGCCGGAGGAAACATTTACGCAGTTAAAAAAACCAATTAAAATGAGACTACTGAAATACTCCGCGATAGCGATAATCGCCATTACCGCTATTGCCGCAACAAGACCAGAACCATCACCAAGAATAGAATTTGACGCCCTGGAAGCATATCCTGAAGGCATTGCCTTTGACAAAGCGGCTAACCTATATTATGTATCTTCAGCCAGGCTGGGCCATATTGGCAAGGTAAGTCCCCAAGGTGCTTATACTGTCCTCCACGCAGACAGCACCTTGAGATCCACCTACGGATTAAAAATACATCCTGACGGCAAGCGCCTTTTCGCCTGCGTATCTGACGCCAATTACAGCAAATACACCAATCCTGCCACCAGAATGAAAATGGCCAGACTTATCAGCATTGATTTAAAAACCGGAAAAAGGCTTTCAGATACCGACCTGTCCTTGCTGGTACCAGGGAAACATTTTGCCAACGACCTGAGCTTTGATCCCCAGGGCAATGCCTACATCACTGATAGTTTTGCGGGTGCAGTTTATAAAGTTGATCCCAGCGGAAAGGCCAGCATTTTTGCAAAAGACGAACAATTTAAAACCGAAGGCGTAGGTCTAAACGGAATCGTCTACCATCCTTCCGGGTACCTTATTGTAGACAACAGCTCCAAAGGACAGCTTTTCAAAATAGAGCTGAAAGACCCTAAGAAAGTAACCAGAATTGCCGTTGATCAATATTTCATGGGGGCCGACGGCTTATTGCTAAATGACAACAATACCTTAACCATGGTAGTTAACGGCGGAACAGATAAGATCTTCCAGCTAACTAGCAGCGACAACTGGCAATCGGCAAAGGTCACCGCCTCAACACTGGTGACTGACAGGTTTACTTACCCAGCTACAGCAACCCAAAACGGTAAGGACATCTGGGTAATGAATGCCCAGTTCAACCAGTTGGTCGACAGCAACTCTGTACCGGTAAAAAAATTCGCCATCCAACAAGTGGTGTATAAACCGTTGAACTAAACACTTGGAAAAGTTAATCGGCATGAACACGTAAATCCAATAATGGCGATTGAATTCGTCTGATTATTATTCGCCTTAATTACCGACAATAACCGGGTGAAATACCCCGGTTTTTCAACTTTACAACCATGCATAAAGAAATAGATACTTGAAGCACTGGTATAACCAGCACCTAGGTTGACCTTATGCTGCAGCAATTGACAGTCACGATGACTGGCATCTGTGATGACCTCAGTCCGCTGTGATTGCTACAACAGCTTATCAAAATGGATTGGCAGCTGGTTGATCCTTTTTCCTGTGGCATGATAGATCGCATTGGCAATCGCCGGCGGCATACCTACCAATCCAATTTCCCCGATCCCTTTGCTTCCCAACTGGTTGACAATCTTATCCTCCTCTTCCACAAATATTACATCCAGTTCATGGATATCCGCGTGAACAGGGATATGATATTCACCTAAATTCTGGTTCATATATTTACCCAGTGTATGGTCTGATATGCTCTCCTCATACAGGGCCTTACTGATCCCCCAGACCATCCCCCCCAAGATCTGGCTCCTGGCCGTCTTCGGGTTAATGATCTTTCCCGCGGCCACCGCAGTCAATGCTCTTTTTACGGTAATTACCCCCAGCTCCTCATCAACCTCCACTTCTGCAAAGGCAGCGCTATGCGCCGCCCTGCTATAGTCTTTTAGTTTTAGCAAGTTGGGTACATTGAAGTTCTTAGTTTTGATCGGCTTACCTCCGTTCGCGTCGATAATTTCTCTCAAAGACACAGCCAGCTCAGGCTTTTGCTTAAGCTTTATGAAACCTCCCTCAAATGATACTTCCTCTGGCTTCAGGCATTTGAAAAAAGAACCTTCCATCTTTTGAGCTGCGCTCAGGATCTTTTTACGCAATGCCTTCCCAGCCACCATAATTGCGGAACCAACTGTAGAAACGGTGAATGAGCCTCCCTGGATCGGTGCGAAGGGCATCTTACTGTCTCCGTACTCAAAACTAACATCCTCTAATTTAAGCCCCAGTTCATCTGCGGCTATCTGGGTCATCACCGTAAGTGTACCTGTACCGATATCCGTAACCGCACTTTTGACCACAAGTTTTCCCTCAGGACTAAGGATTGCTTCAATCCTGGCAGGAACAATCATAGATTCCCAGATGCCAGTCGCCATTCCATAACCTACTAATTTATTTCCCCTTTTCATGCTTCTCGGCTCTGCACTGCGCTTGTTCCATCCAAACTTTTCAGCTCCCTGCAGGTAGCATTCCCGAAGTTCCTTACTGGAATATGGCCTACCAAGGCTCTCGTCTGTATCCGCGTAGTTGATGAGCCTGAATGCTATCGGATCGATGCCAGCAGCATAGGACAGCTCATCAATCGTGCATTCTATTGCATGCGCACCCGTAGATCCCCCGGGCGCCCGCATGTCAAGGGGAGTATGGACGTCCAGCGGCACAAGTTGATAGGTCATTCTGGAATTTGCAGAAGGATAGAGCATCGGTGCCCAATTCACCACTACCTCGGTATAATCTTCATAACGAGAGGTTTCTGCAATTGCCCCATGGTAAAGTGAAGTAATCTTTCCAGCTGCATCGGCGCTAAAACGCGTAATCTGCGAGCTGGGCGGACGGTGCCCGATGGTAAACATTTGACTGCGATCCAATGTCACCCGAACATTTCGTTTAAGCTCGAGTGCCGCGAGCACGGAAAAGAAAAGCTGGTATTGCGGCCGCAGACCTGATCCGAAGGCACCGCCCACGTATGGGGAAATCACGCGTACATTTTTAAAATGTAGTCCAAAAACATTCCCAACGTATAAAAGGCAATTGACCGTGCCCTGGGTCTTATCGTAAATGGTCAGTTTTCCCTTTCCTTCATAAACCGTAGTCGTTGTGAAAAGTTCCATCGGGTTGTGGTGTTCGGTGCCATGGGTAAAATAACCTGACGCCTGTGCCGGCGAATTTTCAAATGCCTCCCGGGCATCCCCCTTATCTTTCGGCGGCAATGGTTTTAGGAAGGTAGCGATCCCCGGTTGAGGATCTCTTGCTAAGGAGAGGTTTGCTTCAAGGTCGGTTACAAATTCTTCCGTTTCATAATCGATCCTCAAGATTGAGGCAGCATACCTGGCCAGCTCAAAACTTTCCGCGACAACCAGCGCGATCGGCTGACCGTTGGAATAGATCTTTTCATCATGCAATGGCCGGAACGGGGAACCCGGAGGCGCATCCATATCGGAATACTGGAAATCAAACCAGGCCAGTGAAGGTCCGTTTTCATGGCTGAAAACGGCAGTTATGCCATCTATAGCTAAAATCTCCGAAGCATGAATCTTCAATATTTTCCCTTTGGTGATGGTACTGCTGACCACATAGCCGTAAAGCAGTTCGCTAACATTATATTCGCCAGCATATTTTGCATCGCCGGTAACCTTTAAGGTTCCTTCTAAGCGGCTGACCGGCTGGCCTATCATTGGTTCTTTAGACATAAGGTCTTTTGTTAGGTTATTTGGAAGGCTGAGCGCCGGGTAATTGTGAAGCAGGATCAAGCGCCATCATACAGTTGCGCACAATTGCACGTTTGGCAAGTTCGATCTTAAAGCTGTTGTGTTCAAAACCTACAGCCCCTTGAAGAATTAGTTCTGCAGCGCCACTGAAATTTTCCCGATCCGGGGTCTTTCCTACAAGAAACTGCTCCGCCGCTTGAACGCGCCAGGGCTTATGGGCCAGGCCTCCCAACGCAATCCGCGCCGCTTTGACCAAACCATCAGCCAGCTCAAGTCCTGTCGCTACCGAAACCAGTGCAAAGGCATAGGAGCTCCGGTCACGCAGTTTTAGATACGAATAATTTTGAGAGAAGCCCTCAGCTGGCAACTCAATTCCGGTGATCAGCTCAGCAAACTGCAGATTATTGTCGATCTCTGGATGATCTCCGGGCAACCTGTGAAAGTCTGAAAAGGGAATGCTCCGTTTCCCATCCGGACCCTGAACATGGACAATAGCCGCTAAAGCGGCCAATGCCACGCACATATCTGATGGAAACACGGCAATGCAGTTTTCGCTGGCACCTAATATTGCCATGTTACGGTTGTAACCTACAATTGCCGGACAGCCGGAGCCCGGTTTTCTCTTATTGCAGGGCGAGTTGGCGTCATAGAAATAATAGCAGCGCGTACGCTGAAGCAAGTTTCCCCCATTAGTAGCCATGTTACGAATCTGCGCAGAAGCCCCAGCCAATATGGCCTTACTCAACAAAGGAAAATGTTTTTCAATCAAGGGGTGATAAGCAGTATCAGCATTCGCAGCAAAAGCATCCAGCATCAGCCCACCATTTTCCATAGGGGATACCGCCTCAGCCTTCAGCTGGTTAACGTCGACCAGTTCATCGACTTGCATTAGGTTGTATTTTAAAAGGTCGATCAAATTGGTACCACCCGCTACATATTTCGCGCCCGGGTTTTCAGACATTTTTTTTACAGCTTCTGTAAACTCTGCCCCTATATTGTAATTGAAATCATTCATGACTGCCTCCGTTTTTAACCTCCATGATCGCCGCGATGATATTCGGGTTTGCCCCGCATCGGCACAGGTTTCCACTCATCAGGTCTTTCACTTCCGCTTCGGTATTTGCTTTACCTTCCTTCAGTAACCCTATAGCACTGCAGATCTGGCCGGGGGTACAGTATCCACATTGGAAAGCATCATGTTCGATAAAGGCAGTCTGCAAAGGATGAAGTCCGTTCTCGGGGGCAATTCCTTCAATGGTAGTAATTTCAGCGCCGTCTCTCATTACCGCAAGTGTCAGGCAACTCAGGATGCGTTTATCATCACAGAGCACCGTACATGCGCCGCATTGACCATGATCGCAACCCTTTTTTGTTCCTGTCAGATCGAGTTCTTCCCTTAGTAGATCCAGCAAAGTGACCCAAGGCTTGACCATTAGAGAATAAGGGATGCCATTTATCTTCAGTCTGAGCTGCTTAGCATTATTACGGATTAAGGGCGGATTAGGTGTCTGGGTTTGCATAGGCAAGTGTCTAAGGTCTTAGGAAGCTAACAGCGCCGGAAAAAAAAGGTTTCACATTTCACACTTTACCATCCGCAACGCAGCCTCCAAGCTCAGAGAAACAGGTGATCTGGTTACAGGCTTAATCGGGAAAGGAATTGATAATGGCTGCTGCCATCGCAAAAGCCAGGGAAACTTTCGGCTAAGTCAGAAAAAGCAGCTCGATGGATTCAGCCCTTTGTCTGCGAACTGCGCAGGTGACGCAGTTTATCCGGATCCACATGTGCAGCAAAGTCTTTCAGCAACTGCAACAATTTCGGATTGACAATGTTGCGGCAAAAGGGTTTCTCAGGATCACTGTAGTAATAGTTTAAGTATTCAGACTGATTCAGCTTAAAAGCCGAAAATTCCAGCACTTCTGTAATGATGCTTTCCTCGAAGTCCTGTTGTAATCCATGGATAATCGCCAGGGCAAGCGCCTGTTGGGCGGCACTGTGACAATACACCGCAGAGCGGTATTTACTGCGCATGCTGTGCGATGAGGTCGCACTGTGGGTGTGCAGGTGCACTGTGATGAGCATTTCCAGTGGAATCAGCTCCGGATCGAAACAAACAATTACCGCTTCTGAGAATATTGATGGCGCATCGGATGCAGCGATCCATCCCTGGCGTACTTCAACAACGCCCCGCAACGACAGGAAAATTGCCTCAGTACACCAGTGACAGCTGCCGCCAAATCCAATCTCTTCCATGCCGGAACGATTTTAGAGGGTACTCTCGTCATCGTCTATCCCATCTAGAGCCCTAAGGTCTTCCGCTGTCACAGTGGTCTCGTCTGCATCCAAATCGATCTCACTGACCGGATCAAAGGCAGTGGAAGTTCCCATATCTGTTTCCCGGTCATCCAGCTGCTTGATGTTGCCCTGCTCCCCTCCTTTATTATACTCATCCGGTTCGGGCGTGATACCTTTTTCAGGTTCAAGCGTAAATGATCCCGCGCTGGCGCCAGTTGCCTGATCCAGTTCTTCTCTCTGATGTGGCTCCTGCCCTGACAGCAGCGATCCGCTTTCTTTATTTTCCTCGTTTTCCATGATATATAATTTTAATTGATGTGCTGTGATGATTTACCAAGTCCAGCGAAAAGCTTTCAGCCCCTGCTATTCATTGATGTTTTCCAGGCGGTGGTGATAGGTCTGGATTTCAGACAGTGCTTCACGAATTGCAGTTCTCTGGCGCTGCAATAGCTCAATATGATCAGCATGCGTTTCCGGATGGTCCAGCACCGCATCAAACTTATCGATAGCTGCCTGTTCCCCGGTTTCAATGGCGCCAAGAATTGCTGAATCCTCTTTACTGCTCAAGGCTTGTTTGATGTCAATCCAGGTACGGTGCAAGGCACCCAGTACCCCGCCGCTTTCATTTTCCGATTCCCCGCCATGCGCGGCAAGGTGGGCTTTCAGTTCCTCTGCAAAGGCAGAACGCTGCGCCGCATAATTCAAAAACAGCCCCTTAAGTTCCGTACTTTCCGTGGTATCGCTGGCCGAAGCATATCCCTCTTTGCCATCATTCAAAATGTTGATCAGCCCTTTCAGCTCGCTGGTAATCTCTTTATCGTTTTCCATGATAGATAGTTTTGAATTGATAACCAGTTTGATAAAGGAAAGTTTTCAGCAAATGCGGCAGTCACATTTTCTTACTGCCAATATTGTGAAGATTTCCACCCATTAGATACTCCCATTCCTGAGAGATATAAAAATTTCCAGAAACAATCGCAAAAGCCCTGCTGTTCCTTAAAAGAAGGTAAATAAATGCACAGCTCATTAAAATAACTAAACAATGAAAAAATACCCCCTACTCTGGTTGCTCCTGTTTCTCGGTTGTAGCGTTACGGCCCAGACTACCGATACCGCCCGTTATGTAAAAACCCCTACCGGATACCTGATGGTCCTGCGTCAGGGAGACGATGTGTTTAAAGAAATCGAGAAATTCGCCATTGCTGAAAAAATACCCTCCGCGAACTTTACCGGAATGGGCTTTATCAACGCACGCTTTGGCTTCTTTGATTTCAAGACCAAGGAATACAAGCCGAAAGATTTCAAGGAGGTAGAAATGGCCAGCATGACCGGTTCCATCGCATGGCAAAAGGAGCTTCCATCCTTACACGTTCATGGCATAGTCACCGACGCTTCCTTCAAAGCCTGGGGCGGACATTTGCTGTCAGCGACCGTAAGCACAGGCTCACTGGAGATCAACGTGACCGTTCATGATAAAAAGCTGGAGCGAAAAAGGGAAGAACCATTAGGTGCGAATGTCTTGCAACTGCAGTAGATGAGTAGCTAACCTTCAACAAAGTGCTTAATTCAGGGTTAATTTCCTCTCCTTGTAAAGGGTGCGTACCAAAAAACCCCAATATATAGGTCTAGGTCAAAGCCTTGTGTTCCTAGAATATTGATGATTGTTCTAAAGTGCCTGACGGGCTTGCTGCTGCATAAAAATCGTTACATTCAAACTGTCCCCCTTAGTTTTGTAAAGGCCTTTGAGCAAAGTCGCCGCCTGGTCTGAATATCCTATGGTCAGTTCAAAAGATTTGTCTTCGTAAAAACTACATCGCGAGTAATTGAATCGCAGATACCGGAGGAGACGCATCAAAAAACGAATTCCCCCTACTCAATCTCAGGGTTAGTAATATTAGCCGATAAAATTTAGGAAGATTGATTGACCTGAAAATTCAAACCTAGGATTCAGCCCTGACCAACGACTGTAAACTAAAATCCCAGCAAGTTGTTACTAAAAAGCCAGAATTAAACCAATGGAGAAAACATTTTATACCATAGCCATCGGATCCTCCCTAGGTGGACTCCAGGCATTAAATGAATTTTTTGATCACCTTTCTAAAAAAGTAGATGCAGCCTTTGTCATCCTCAGTCACCTAGAACGCGGCAGAAGAAGCATACTTGATAAATTGCTATGCGAAAGAACAGATATCCCTGTAATCAGGGTAGAAAGTGATACCCAGTTGCAACCAGGACATGTCTATGTGCTGATAGAAAATACCACTTTGATTGTAACAGAGGGTTGGCTGCGCGTGCAATCCCGTGACTCCCAGGTCCGCAACTCCTCGGTCGACATCTTCTATGAATCACTTGCCCGGGACTTTAAAGGCAAAGCCATAGGAATCATCCTTTCCGGGGGCGGAAAAGACGGGCTGAATGGCGCCCTAGCCATCGCAGCAAACGGTGGAAAAGTGCTTGTTCAAGATCCGGAGACCGCCAAAGCAGCAGGCATGCCGCAAGCCATCGTCGACCTAGACCACCCCAGGTACATTCTCAATCCCACCAAGCTTGCCGAACTTATCAACAAATGGTGCAGCCAAGGGGATTTCAGCCATCCTGCCGAGCAAATACAAGAAAACAAAAATTAAAGTGCTTGTAAAAACGACAGCTAATAACTAAGCCCGCGAAATCTCTATTTGATCCTTGATTTCATGAATAACAACCGCGAGATATAGTTACCCAAGCCAACCAGTCAAACAAAAATCAAAAGATAAAATACCAGTATCCTCAAGCAATTCAGCAATGTATGATCTAAACACAATGGTACATTTTTAGGTAGAGCAGTTTAGAATGATCGCTGTTATTTTGTCGCATTAGCGCGGTTGAACCCCCAAATACGGATATCATTTACGATTTGATTTAGACAACAACCAAAGGGCTCACCGTTTGTTTTCCTAATAAAAATGAGAATGAAGAACCGATCCAGAGCAGGGCAGAAAGTAAAAGAAGCCAGGCAGAGAGAAAAAGATGGCGATCTAAAAGCCGCAGAAAAGTTGTACCAGAGTGTGCTGAAGATCAATTCCGACGAACATGTTGTTTACGATCGCCTGATGATCATCTATCGCAGGCAGAAGAATAGCCAGAAAGAAATAAATATCATTAAGCTAGCTATCAACAATTTTAAAACCAGTTATCTGGAAAAACAAAAAGCTTGGATCGAAAATAACGAGATCATCGCGGGTTTATCAAAAGATCTAGCGATCAGTCTGGGACTTATGGATAAAGACGGCCTGCCCCTGAATGCCGATCCTCTTTTGATCAAATGGGAAAAACGCTTAACCTTACTCGAACAACGCATGGAAAAGAGAAAGCCGGGCAACAGGACGACCGCTGCAAAATCAACAGGTACAACAAAGCACAAAACGAAATCTATAATAGGTCCCAAAGGCAAAACAGAAAATCAGAAAAAAATCAAATCACGTGCCTAAAAGTCAGGGTCAGCTTGGCCCCCATTGCTTTAGTGGACTTCGCCATTCTATGCGCTCAGTTCTGTTACAGATTGCCCTTCATAGCCATCCTGATTATCGGCATCTGCAACGACCAGCTCACCGCTGGATGGCCCTGAAATCCTGAACCTATTTACGACATCCATTAGTTGCTGAGGCCTGAGTACAGAAGTATCTCTGCGGTAGACGGAGAAGCCTAAAAGATGCTCATGATCTTTCTAAAACTTGCCTAAACGCCATTTCGCAGTATTGCTTGTGCCTTGTCTGGTTACACATATATCAGCCGAACCATTTATATTTCTTATTGAAACTACAAAAACGAATTTGGACTCAGTGTAGAACCTGCATAACCACGGTTGGGGTCTCAGCAGCAGTCAGTCCGGTGATCCTTTGCAGTCGGTGATACGATGGCCATTGCCCCGTAGCCCCACGATACAGTAAAAATCCACTAGTTGCCAGTCCCTGTAATCCGATGACAGGGAATTTGGCCATTTTCTTTAAGCTTTGATATAGGAGCCAGCCCCCAGCCAAAAAGGAAAGTGTCCGCTCTACTCTGGCAACCTCTGGCTGGTTATTTACAGGCACAATCTGAGCCTGCGGAGCACTTAAGGGCAATATTATCTTATCTTTCATAGGGTCGATTTATAAAATTTTAACAAGAGAGGGGTGTGAAAGTTTTTAGAAATCCCAATTCCTCGCTCGGTTCCGAAGTTTGAAAATTGCGTGTCCTGTAGGAATTTAGATCTGATGACATTAGATGAGTAACCATCTATCAACAAACTCCTGAATTCACTGTTAGTCTAATATGAAGGAACTCCTGTTTAAAAATTGGGAAAGCGTATGGCATGTAGCCCTATGCTCGATACTGGCCTATTTTATCTTATTTCTGTTTATTCGGATATCGGGCAAAAGAACCCTCGCTAAACTGACCGCATTTGATTTCGTAGTCACCGTAACGCTCGGTTCTACCTTATCTTCCATGATGCTGGGAAAAGTGACCATGCTGGAAGGAACGGTCGCAATGGCCATCATCATAGGACTGCAATATCTGCTGGCCTGGACGGCACGCGAATCCGAAACGCTGGAAAAGGTGATCAATTCTTCCCCTACGATGGTCTTCTACCGTGGGGTATTCCTGGAAGAAGCCATGAAAAAGGAAGTCCTCACGCATGAAGAAATTTACGCCGAAATCAGAAAGTTCCGCATGCTCGATGTCGACCAGGTCGTAGCGGTCATTATGGAACTTAACGGGGAATTAACGGTGATCAAAAAAACTGAAAGCTCGAACCACACATCGCTGGACGACATCCAAAAACCTTAAAATGCAACAATTCGAGCCAGCCATGATCCTGACTGTTCGGCTCGACGAGCAGTCACAAGCGCATTTTGACAAACTTCGAGAAGCACATTTTCCGCCGGAACGAAACTTTCTTAAAGCGCACCTAACCTTATTTCATAAACTTCCTGACAGTCCTGAGACCGCAGAACTAATTGCTGATCTAAAGCACCCCAGATTCAACATGCAGGTCAGTAAACTCATCCACCTTGGCGCCGGTGTCGCCTACAAGCTGGAAGCCCCGGAGCTCAGTTCCCTGCGCAACGGGATAAAAGTCAAATTCGAAGCGGCACTCAGCGCCCAGGACAGAAAGGGATTCAGGGCGCACATTACCATTCAAAATAAGACCAGCCCTGAACAGGCCAGCGCCCTGATGGCAGAATTGTCAAAGGACTTTACTCCTTTTGAAGTGAAAGCGACCGGACTTGATTTGTGGAACTATCTTGGAGGGCCCTGGTTGCACAAACAGTTTTTTCCCTTCGCTTAGTGATCAACTGTCCCAGTAGGTTTTTACAATGTGCTTCAAAACTCCGATGTAGGCTTTTACTTGCGATGGCTGGCTAAAAGTGTAAAATTGATCGTGAGTGGTATGAAAAGCCATATAGAAAAGCCAAAAGCCAATTGCGAGGTAAGGCACCGTGGACAATTCCTGTTCGCTGACTGACCGATATTGGCGGTATGCTTTAATGAATTCGCTGTAGGCTGCATCCGCCGCGTCTTGTGTCATTCGTCCTGTAAATACATCGAGTGTAAGATGTTGCCAGAAGGTCATGATGTCATTTACCAACCAGCCATATCCCATAAAATCAAAGTCAAAAAGGGTAACACGATCATTATCGAAATGAAAATTTTTAGGTAGAAAATCAAAATGGCAATAGCCTTTTGAGAAGTCTAGATCATTTATCGTACTTAATTTCGTTTCAACCTGTGCTACTGTATGTTGTAACCATGCATATGCTGAGGGGTCATCTGCAAGTGCAGGTTGTAATATCGCTAAGGGTTCTTGAAGCGTTGTTTTGTGATTAAAATGCCATCTGGCCCCTCCCAGACTAATGGTGGATGACACATTGTGAAACTGTGCCATCTCTCGGCCAAGATTGCTGAGCTGGCTATCGTTCAATAATTTGACTGCCTTACCCGGAGCATAACTAAATAGCATCCCATATCTTAATCCTTCGGCCGCTTCCAACTCTATAATCTCTTTCCCTGATCTGTCCGTGATGGGATAAGATACGGATACCTTTTGCTGCTCCAATGCGAGTAATAATTTCACTTCCTCTTGTATCTGCGGCAAAGTTCTATGGGTAGCGCGGTAGATTCGAAGTATGAACCTGTCTTTTGGTGATTCCACAAGGTAGGTATCACCTACACCTCGTACCAGGAATTTACATTTCACAGTACCTAAATCGTAACTCTCTGAAATCAGTGAGGAGAGTGCGTTTGGACAAAGGGTAGAATATAGGGCAGGAAAAGAGGATTTCATATGACCGAAGATAAGGTTTGGAAGAGATTTACCGCTCTTATTGAAAATATTTTATCCCCCCTGGCTTCCATATCAGATTTTCTTTTGCATTTTATTAAGAGAAACTGATCGTTTCCGAAAGATAGATAAGGTTCAATACCTCAGCAAGGTCATGGCGCATTACCCCCTGTATAATGACGCATTCAGCAAGCTTCCTTAAACCAAAGCTCAGCTATATTTGTCTTAGTAATTGCTAAACAATTGACATATGGAAAATTTATTGGGCGTAGCACGGCTGTTCTCTGGCGGAAAATTCGCTGAAGTTGCTGACCGGCTTGCTGACGAAGTCGAGTTCCACATTTATGAAGACCGAAAACATTTGATCGGAAAAGCGCAGGTAATGGAATTTTGCAAAGGGATCGCCGACTATTTCTCCAGCATTGAAACCGACTTCCGGGAAGGCGGAAGCCTGGTTGCTGAGGGCAAGGTGGTGATTTACGGTTACGGTGAATTTAAAAGGGACGGAGAACTGGTTAATGCCGTTCACTCCTGCGACGTCTATGAATTCGACGCCATGGGTAGGATCCGGACCATTCACTCCTACTGTAATTCCGGGCAGCAATAAACAGTTGCCGGGATAACCTTTCCGAAGCTGATAAATATCCACCATCCTGGCGAACCAAAAGGCACGAACCTTTAATGGGTACTGATCAAGCGAATAAAATGAACATAACGACGATGGAAAAAATAACGATTGCTACAGACATCAAAGTTTTCTGCGTGGACGCAGAAAGCTTCCCCGAAGGCATTTTGAAGGCACATCAGAAACTCCATGCCCTGGTGCCATTTTCTGAAGAACGGAAATATTTTGGTGTATCCAGAATGGAAAACGGAGGGATCATTTATAAAGCCGCGGCAGAAGAGCTGCAGCCTGGTGAACTGGCGAAGCATGATCTTGCTCCCCTGATCCTACCCTCCGGTGAATACCAATGCATCCTGATCAGGGATTTTATGAAAAATATTGAAGCCATTGGCGCAGCATTCGAAGAGCTTACCCAATTACCTGATATTGATCCGCAGGGCTATTGCCTAGAATGGTACGTTTCGGATAAAGATGTGCGCTGTATGGTCCGGGTGGTATAGCTCAAACAGACACAGCAGGGAGCTAACGGATAGCCGAATCAGCTGGCAATCAGGAAGGTGGATTTCTGCTCAACCAGGGCTTTAGAATCTTGGTAATCAAGGGCATCACTACCCAGGTCAGCAGGCCAACCATCAGCATGCCTGTGATCAGTATCCTCAGCGGAGCGGGCAAACCAATCAATAACCAACCTGTAAAATAATATAAAAGAAGACTGGTTGGAAAAACTCCACATAGTGTCGCGATGGCCATTTTCCAGCGTGGTGGAGGGCTTGCAGAACGAAACCAGGCCTCTAGCCCTGTCAGGTCCCTATACACAGGCGTTTCAGTAAGTGTGGACGCATAAGCTTCCCATCGCATAAACTGCTCAGAATTGTAAAAAGCGTCCCGTTCCTGAATATCTTTAAAGGTCCTTAAAATCCCGATTTCATTATCCTCCGCTCCGGGAAACGAAGAAATAATTGCGGCACCATGTACGCCACCCTGCGCAAAGGATTCCCCAAGAAAGTTCCGAAGGGATGCTTTAAATTCCTCTTCCTTCCCGGGAAGGATTTTGCGGGTGATTGCAACGTGTATCGCCATAGCTTATAATTCATTACGAATTTAATAAAATGCCGGTATCCTTCAAACCGGATTCATTTGCAACATTCATTTCCATACCTCAGGTTGTATCAGCTAAAACCTAATGCTCAGCATGTTGTTTACATCATATGGAATCATTTGAAATACAACTATTAGAAGACCGCTTTACCATTGAACCGCTTGAAAACGGGCTTTACCGCATCCTGGAAGGTGAAATCAAAGTCGGCGTGATCTTTCCTGAGCCTGATGGCGATCAGGTGAAATGGACTACCCAGGACGAACTGGAAGATGGATTTGTGCAGCAGGTTGGCGAACTGATCACCGAACATAACATGTAATGAAAACTTTTTTCCATGAAATAGAACCCTACCAGATCCAGGCCTCAGGCATGAGGCTCAGCGTGCTGCCTATGGAAGACGGCGTTTACAGGGTCAGTCATGGGAATAAGTTACTGGCAGACCTTTACCCCGAGATCACTGCAGCAGGAATATTCTGGAATGGCTTTGGCCAGCTCCCTGTCCGGGTTGCCGAAGAAATCGGGCAGCAGATCTACGCCCATGAAATCTAGAAATATTAAGCAATGGAAAGCAAAGCTGAAATATACAACTTCACAGATGACGGAACAATTCCCAACAGTAAGTATCCGGTGATCGTTTATCATACCAGGCTTGACCTGGAGGATAAAACAGCAGCTGATTTCCTGGAGAACAGGTTTGCTGAAAATGGCTGGAGTAATGCTTTCCGCTGGAGGGTCTATGATTTTCACCACTACCACACCAATACCCACGAAGTCCTGGGGGTTTACGCCGGAAATGCAATCCTGCAGCTCGGCGGACCCGAAGGAGAAAAACTGGAGGTACATCCCGGCGATGTGATCATCTTACCTGCGGGAACCGGTCATATTTCCTTGAGACATACGGAGGATTTTGCAGTGGTCGGTGCCTATCCCGGTGGAGAAGAACCGGATTTGATCAAGCTCAGCGACCAGCGGCCTGAAGGTGTTTGCGAGAAAGTGGATGGCATTCCTGTACCGGAGAACGACCCTTATTTTGGCAGCGGACCGGATGGGCTCCTTCAATCCTGGACGGAGCGGGAAAACAGGGCGAAATGAAAACTCAGCTGAGCTGCGCGCTTGCCTTGCCTTTATGATCCCAATGGTCTTTCAGCACGATACCCTCCGTATTTTCCAATAACCTTCGGGCATAACGTTCCCCTTTAATTTTACCGGAAGCATCCTTCTCCCCTATAAAAAGTAAGATCGCCCTGCCCTTTGTATCCGTTTTAAAGGCTAGGTCATAACGTTTGAATTTCATTTCTATCATCGTATCAGGCTGATAGATTTTATTCAGGATCTTTAATATCGGTTCTTTCAGCATGTTCAAGTCTTTTGTTTATTTAACAAGTATCAGGCAAACCTGGTTTTTGAACTTTCCTCAGCAACAGGCCTGACCAGATAGACCGGCTTAAGGGATTCTGAAATCCGGAAAGTCAGGTTGATTCTTGGGCCGACCGATCTCGCCGTTTTCGGCACATGATGCGCATAATGCGCCTGCATCGTATCCCCATGAGCAGCAAGCTGCCATGGGTGAGCGGAACGTCCAGCGGCGAAATGTCTTTCTTGGACTTATGGCGAACTTTAAAAATCTGCGTATCCCCGAAAGTCACCGAAGCAATAGTACCAATACAGAAATTAGCGGTAGAAAGTAACCCTGATCATTAGCTGTATATTACATTGAATTAAGCGAAACTTACAATGAGGGGCTCATTTGAGCCCATATTTCACTATTGTTGCAATGCTATTTCCAAAAAGTCCTGGATCAGATGTCTTCTAAAAGACAAAAATCAAATCACCACCCTAAAAGTCAGGTTGACGCGGGCCTTCATCGGATGAGTGCTCTTCGCGATCCGATGCTCCCAGTTTTGTTGTAAATCTCCCTTCATAATCATCAATGCCCCGCTTTCCAGTCGTATCGAATATTTCTGACTATGGTCCGCCTTATTGCGGATATCAAAGCAACGAACCTGACCGAAACTTACAGAAGCAATAACCGGATGAGTACCCAATGCCTTTTCATTATCACTGTGCCAGGCTACCGAGTCATTGCCATCACGGTAATAGTTCAACAATACAGAATTAAAGCGGATACCAGCAATAGCTTCCACCTTGTTCCGGATCATTTGCAGCTCAGGAGTCCAGAGATTGGGTGCTGACCTTCGCAACGAGGTATAGTCATAAGTTTCTCCATCGGCATACCATGCGGTCCATCTTGGTGTAATGACTTCCTTATCATACATTCTGACGATCTTTTGCTTCCAGGGGGAATTGGCGATAAAATGATTTAATAAGATACCACTCTCGTTTTCAGTAAATAAACCCGGATGATATTCCAGTAATTCTTCAGGTAGTCCGGGGCTTTGCCCCGCTTCCTTAAACATGCTGAGTTGTTCCATCAAGCCTTCCCTCTTTGGACGGTAACCTCAAAATCTTCGCTCATTTCCGCATCGTATATTTTAAACAGGATTGCCCATTCATCCTTTAACAAATGCGGAACATAGGCGGCAAATACCTTTACAAATCTTTCTAAATCTGTTTTCGGCTGGCAGATGACCAAATATTCGGCATCATTTATAACAATGACTTCAAGCACTTTTCCAGGCCAGTGTGTTTTGATTTCTTCTGGAAGCTGGTTAAACTGTTGAGATTCGATCAGCATTGCCAAATCCTTGCACATGCCTTCAGGAATATCTCCCTGACAGCGCAGTTTCCAGAGGCCCTGCATTTGCTGAAGTTCGCCGATCAGCTCATCTCCATCTACGATCTGCCAGGGCTCGCCACGTCGGGGCTGGATCAGTTGATAAGCTTTTTTCGAATTCCCGGCTTTAGAAAAATAGATCAGTTCAATCATATCAATTGTAATTCTTTGTTGTTATCAGTTCATTACTGGATTTGGTTGTATTTCCAGCTTGGCAAATTTCTGTACTTCTATACTGGGGAATCCAAAATCCTCAACTACCTTTCCCTGGATCAGGTAGCAGCCCGTACCCCGGAACGGATAGATCGGAGTCGTATTGGAGAAATGCGTGGTATCAAAGAATTCACCGCCATGATCCAGGAAAGTGCCAAACCACATTTTTTTGTTGTTCTTTGTGCGAACCGTCTTTTCGCAAACGTACAAACCAACCATGCGTACGGTCTTACCAATGCAACTGGGTAAGTCCTTCGAGCTCACTTCCCCCCTATAATTCGTTTTTAGCAGATCAAACATGGATAAGCTCAAGGGATACCCAAGGAGTTCCAGCTCATGATAAGCGTCTTCCAGTTTGGTATTGACCAATTCCGGAAGTACAAATTTCCTGGCTTCTACCTGAAAAAGCTCAGCATGGTTATTGGGTTTGATCTTCTGTCCAAGCAGCGCATGAACTTCCCAAAGTAAGGTCTTTTTACTTTTCCCGGTAAAACGCAGTGTACCGCAGCGGATGAGGATGATCATTTGCTCCAGACCGATCTCCAGGCGTTTCACGAAATCCTCCAGATCCAGGTATTCCCCATTATGCTTCCGTTCCTCAGGTATAGCCTGGATCAACTTTCCTTCCAGGCCCTGGATTCCCACAAAGCCCAGGTAAGCATCTTCTCCTGAAATGGAGACTACTGAGGAACTATGGTTTACACAGGGCAAATGAACTTTTGCTCCAGCTTTTTTTAGTTCATGTACATATAGCCACCGCGTATAAAATCCACCGTAATTGTTCAATACGCCCACCATGAATTCTTTAGGATAATAAGTCTTTAAGAACAGGCTTTGGTAGCTCTCTACTGCGAAACTCGCCGAGTGGGCTTTTGAAAAACTGTAGCCTGCAAAACTGGAGACCTGCCGCCAGATCTCTTTGGTCACTTCCTCGGGTCTACCCAAAACTTTGGCCCCTTCATGGAACTTTTCTACCAGTCGGTCGAACTCTACGCGGGATCGGTACTTACCACTCATCCCGCGTCTTAAGATGTCGGCATCAGTTCCGTCCATCCCGGCGTAATGGATGCAAACTTTGATCACATCCTCCTGGTATACCATCACGCCAAAGGTTTCCTTCATCTGTTCTTCCATCACCGGATGCAGATAGACTACCTGCTCAGGCCGATGAAAATTCTGGATATAAGTTTTCATCATACCCGATTGCGCGACACCAGGGCGGATGATGGAACTTGCGGCCACCAGCGTCAGGTAATCCCCACAAGTGAGTTTGGTCAACAACTGCCGCATTGCAGGGGATTCAATGTAAAAGCAGCCTATGGTATTGCCGGTTTTAAGCCTTGCATTGAGGTTCGTGTCTTTCATGAATTCCTTTACCTGGTGGATGTCGATCCGCTTCTGCTGGTTTTGTTCCACCAGCTTTACCGCTTCTTTGATGTGACCAATGCCGCGCTGGGAGAGGATATCATATTTATCATAGCCGATCTCTTCTGCCTCGTACATGTCCCACTGTACCGTTGGCATTCCTTTAGGCGGCAGGTCCAAAGCAGTATAATAGGTGATTGGTTCCTCTGAGATCAATACTCCACCGGCGTGTATGCTGCGCTGGTTGGGCATGTCACTCATCAACTCATGGATCATCATGATCTTTTTAAAAGTCTCGTTATCACCGTTCAATGCAGACCGGCTTGGGTCAGTGAATCCATCTATCTCTGATTTGGGCAATCCCATCACTTTTCCGATCTCCCGGATCACCGAGCGGTCTTTGAAAGTGCTGGGATAGGGTATAAATCTTTTTAATGCCCATATCACTGAGTTTGACAAAGGTCTTCTCTCCCAGCCCGGGGATTTTCCGGATGGACAAAGGGTTGATGAAGGGCTGCACTTCAGGCTGCGCAACATTGAGTTCACCATTGGGCTTGCACTCATTGGTGGCCATTTTAGAAACCGTCTTATTTACCGAGAGTCCAAAAGAAATGGGCAGGCCAGTTTCTTTGATCACCAATGCCCTGAGTTCATGCGCATACTTGTGGGTGGAATGGAATCGGTCCATACCAGTCATATCGATGTAGTGTTCATCAATACTCGCTTTTTCTATGAGTGGTACGCGCTCTTTCAGAATGGCGGTGATCTCATGGGACGCCTTGGAATATTCATCCATGTTGCCCCGGAGAAACACTGCATGCGGACAGAGCTGCTTGGCCATCCGTGATGACATCGCAGAGTGCACGCCGAACTTACGAGCCTCATAACTGCAGGAAGCCACCACTCCCCGATCTGAACTTCCACCGATAATGACGGGCTTTCCGATCAGGCTGGGATCTTTCTTTACTTCCACAGAAACAAAGAAGGCATCCTGATCCATATGGATAATCTGTTTCTCCGTTGACATGATGATAAAATTAGGTTACAGCTGCAAAGTTAGTCTAAACTGAAGCGCAATTCCAAATTAAATACTAATTATATTAGTATTTAATTTGGCGATTAAAATGATTAAACTAAATAATTTAGTTTATAAATTAAAGAATTACATTTGCCTCAGGTAGATTTATTATTTTAAATTCGCAGCTATGTACAGAAGCATTGAAGATTTTATCAAAGACTGGGAACTTGAATCAGAAGGAACGGCAAAGATTTTTTCGGCTTTAACCGATGAGGTGCCGGTTTATTCAGCGAGGATGAATTGGAAGATAAAGCAGTTCCCGCATCTGTTTCCGAAATCCTGGATATCTACAAACAATATGCGGTTCTATTGAGCAGATCGGTGCGGCTGAAGTGGACCGACTCCAGTTTGACCGATAAAGTAGAGATGTATGGTGAAAGCTTGGAAAAAGGCAAAGTATTGAGTGTTTTGATCAAGCATCAGACCCATCATAGAGGCCAAATGACAGTGGTCATGCGAATGCTGGGTTTACCTGTCATTGGGCTATATGGTCCTTCCAGAGAAGAATGGGCGGAGTTCGGGATGGCAGCGCCTGAATAGCTTTTTGACCAAAGGAAATTATGATCAATAAAATTGGATTTGGTGGTAGTTGCCATTGGTGTACGGAGGCGATCTTTCTCTCGCTGAAAGAAACTTTAGACGTGCAGCAGGGCTGGATTGCTCCTGATAACGATCCCGATTCGTTTTCAGAAGCGGTCATTGTACAATACGATCCGGAAGTCATTACAATGGATACTTTGATCGCCATTCACCTGCATACCCATAGTTGTACTTCAGCGCATGGCATGAGAGCCAAATACCGTTCTTCCGTTTATACTTTCGATCAGGCACAGTTTGAACTGTCCAGTCAGATATTGCTTGAATTACAACCGGATTTTTCTGCGCCGATCATCACACAAGTACTTAAATTTTCTGACTTTAAATTGAATAAGGCGGAATATCTAAATTATTACTACAGCAATCCTGAGAAACCTTTTTGTGAGAACATCGTCAATCCTAAGCTGAGGGAGCTAATCAAACGCTTTTCCCAGCAGGTTGATTTGGATAAGATGGCTCATCTGTAGTTTAGTCGACGGAGTACATAACAAGATTTGCATATAAACAAACTATGCTTGCATAATATTTTCAAATAATTTTGCAGGATAAAAACTCATTGATATCTTTGTGGCGAGAGCGTTAATTTTGAACGGGGGTGAGTCGCCAGATTCATCCCCGTTTATTTTTTGAATTGGAGCTAAGATTAGTTTAATGACCTCGCTCCTTTTCGTGCTCATTGAGATGGAGCATGATAACACATCTCAATGGATGTCGCCCTATATTTTAAATTCAATGTTTTCACTAGAATAGCTTTCCGCTATATATTCTTGAACCCAATAAGCACCTTTTTCTGAAGTAACAAGATAAACATACCCCATTTTGGTGTTAGGCTATTGATATGATTTGACCATTCGCCCAGTGAATGGATATCAAAATAGACCTTGTCCAATTCGGCTTCTTTGGGAATTATAACATCCATCAGTTCTGAAAGAACAATCCAGTAGTCCAGCTCATCTGGGTCACCGATATTCGACAAATCCACAGTAAAATCATGAGCAAGATCAGTGAGCCTTCCAAGAGATCATTCCAAAGTTCCGTAGTTAAATTCCCCATCTCTTCCACATGTTTCATGATCATTGTATTACCCATCTCATCCATATCTTCATTTTCATTGAAAAACTTAAAATCCGCAAGGTGTCCCAGACATACTTTTGCCACGATGATGCACGACCTTGGAGCTTCGATGATGACAATTAAAGATGTTATTGGGCACGAGGATATTAAATCTACGCAGCAATACATCGGACCAGACAGCAAATCTAAATTGTTAGATTTTCAGGAAAGATTATTGAGTTCAAAATAGATAACAGTAACAAAATGATTCTTCAAGCTTAGTGTTGGAAGGTGCCTCCCAACCAATCTTTTTGCCACCCTAGGATCATTTCAGGTGGAGGATTATAGGCAAACTTATCCAAAACTGATAGTATAAATTGGTTTCCAACTGCTAAGCCATTAGTTAAAATCTCGTCAGGGTTTAAATTTTGTGTAAGAGAAATTTGTTCTGCTCCAGTAATACGATCATAGCTGAATGGCATTCTACCCAAAGCATCTATCCGCAATTTTCTGTCTTTTAAATTGTAAAGTGTCATTGAAACTTTAACCCCATCCTGAAATAGTCCATTCTGATAAAGTCTTGAGAGGAACTCAAACGTCTCTGTGATCAAAAAGACAAGAGAACTATAGATGGTCAAAGTTACTCCAGCTTTACGATCCTTTGCCAACTCAGACCTGAAAGGATCTTCCGCATACCAATCTTCAATTAGCGCCCTATACATCAAAAACTGTTCTGACTGATAAAGCCTCCAATATTCCTTTCTCGCGCCAAGATCAGACTCCATTTCGTAACCAGATTCCAAGGGTACAACTTTTTCACTATTATTATTATTTGGAGGCACGTGAGGAAAGTCCCAATTCAATCGGGTTCTGGAACGGCTGACGATATCTAAACATTCTTTTACGGTTGGAATATCTCCAAATTTTACCGGTATAAACTGTATTTTCCAATAACCCCGCCTCATTATGTTCTTCAAGAGTTCCCCAGGTTCAAATTCAGCTTCCTTCTCTAAATTAATACGCGTTTCCTCAGCTTTGGCAACTTGTTCTTTGGGATCAGATTTAGCTAAAACTGATGGAGCTATAGTGAAACCAGCTTCCAAACGTTTTTGCATCATCTTTACAACAGCAGTCTCGATGATATCACGTAAGTCATTGGAATTTGAAACCGGAGCACTTTGCCAGCGTTTATCGGTATTTCTATAGTAAATCGTATGTGCATTGATCTCTTTCGGAATCGACACTCTGCTAATGACTGGGATTTCTCTAAAAGGCAGAACCTTAATGACGACATATTTGTTACCACTCTTGTCTGTAGGGAAAGTAACTTTAAAATCCACAGAAGGATCCGTATAACTCGCCAATTTGTCCTTCATCTCGTCAACCTTATAAGTCTTTAGATTCTCCTCACAAACACCGGTCGCAATAAATCCTTCCTCAGATTCACCTACACCGATTACAATCGATCCGCCGTCCCGAACATTCGCCATAGCAATAAAATCTTTAACCATGCTCGCAGGACTCCACGGAATGTCGGCTTTGAAATCCAAGTTTTGGCTTTCTGTCTGGCCTTCAATTACACTTTCTAATTCTTCAGTAGTCATCTTTACATTAATTGAAGCATAACATCAAATCGAATCAAAATCTAAATCTCCACTAGCTGAGGCTGTGGGTTGGACTTTATAAACGTCAATAACATTTCGAATTTCGACGTGTAAGTCCGCATAAGGAAGTTGGTCTATCCGATCAACGAATGCCTTCGCCTCTTCATGCAGCATTTTAGCGACATTCTTAGCTTCAGCGTCATCTTTAATTTTAGTTAAGATACTGTCAAATACACCCATCGTATAATATCTGTTGAAATACCAACCTGCTTTCAAAATGTTCCGCAATGCATTTGTCTTAACTTCTATGTCATTGGAACCATAGTAAACAGCACTCATGAGATCGGCAATTTTTTCAGCGTACTCAAAACTCTTACTGTACTCACCTAAATATGTTTCAAGATTTGCGTCGTAATAATGAAGAACTTCCTTACTTTGGGAACTGAAATCTGAAACCATTTTAGTAACAAGATCATAAGGTATCTTGTCAAACATATCGAAAAACTGTTTAATATCTTTCTCACCCGCCTTCAACGATGAGATTAGACTTGCAATTAACGTTTCATCATAACTTCCCCTTTTAGCTAAGTCTGTAGCCGCAGTGATATAAGCTTCAAAAGCCTTCATTGGGTGAGCCTCTAAATTTAGTGAAGCCATATAATTATTGATTGCATCAATTAATTCATCAACCGATTGGTAGCGATCATCAGGTCTATCTTTGGTAGCTTTTCTGATTATATATGTGAGGGACGGAGGAAGTATCGAATCATTAATCAAAATTGGATTTTCTCCTGTGAGTATGTTATATAACATCTTGCCCAACTGGTAGACATCTCCCCTTCGATCAGCATTCTTTGTACCACCGGGGATCTTATACTCTGGGGGAATATATCCTTCAGTACCCATATAGATATTTGACGATGTAAGAATAGTGCTATCTCTGGCTTCAAATACTCCCAGACCCAGGTCAGACACAACCACTACATTATTATTTAAAACCAACACATTAGATGGTTTGATATCCCTGTGAAACTGACCAGCAATATGAATAGCTTTAACGCCTTCACAGACAAGCAGAAACGCCCTTAATGCAAATAAGTGATCTTTAATTAATCTTGGCAGGTATGACTCTAAAGTTCCTTTAGCCAATTCCATGGTGAAATAAAACGGCTGAGCCGTTAAGTTTAAATCCAATAGTTTGACTACATTTTGGTGACTTACACCTGTCATTAATCGAACCTCACGGGCAAATCGCCTTAGATGATCAGGGTCAGAGGAAGTGCAAATTTTCAGGGCTTTCATCTCTTCCGTAGCAATCTCCTTAACCTGGAAGACTTGCCCAAAGCCTCCAGCACCCTTGGATGCTAGCACTTCATATTTTCCGTCTATTATTGTACCAATCATACTATTATTATTTTCTTGATAAAATCGCAACCCAGACTTCCTTCAAGTCGGCTCACCTTGAAACAAATATAACTAAATCGCAAAATGTACACTGGTTGGAAATCAACCAATTTTTTTTCTCTTAAATATATCGCGTCGTTATTTTAGAGTACCAGCCGTTATACGTAATAACGATAGCAAAAACACCAGTTATCTTAATTATTGGTTGCGTTCTGCCTAAAAAGTTTATTAAATTACAATTTTGTATAAGCACGAATCCGATAATATATGATTACCATCAGCAGACCAAAAGCAGTGGCGCCGAAAAAGAGATATTCAACATCCCAAGGAAAGGCATACAACCTCGCTCAGATGAACTCAAATGATTTTGCAAATATGATCTATTGGGTATATAAAACTGAGGTAAACAACGGTTCCTTTGCGAAATTGTACGATGACATCGCAATTATGAGAGCGACCAGGGATTTTGGCCGTGATTGTGTGCTTTACCAAAATGGTGTCATGAAAGGAGCCATTCAGTGTAAACATACCACTTCAACCGCTACAATGACTGAAGATGTGTTTCTTAAAGAATTTTCCAAGTTCATCCTATATAGTGTAAAATTCCCCAGCAAAGTTGCATTAGTCAAGGATTTCGTTTATTACGTTGCTAGTTCCGGTGGCTTTGATGAAAAAGTCATTAATTTGATGAAGGATCTTAATTCAATTTGCATACATCCTAAGTTTAAAAGATTCGCGAAAGAAAATATCAAGAGCCATATGGGGTTGAATGGCCTTGTCTACACTAAAATCAGCCAGCAACTGACTGATGCTGTGAAAATTCTTAAATTAGAGCGAATCGATAGCGCCGGCATCAACATATTACTGCATCAAAATGACCATCTAGCAGTTGTCAAAACGTTTTTTGATGTTAAAATGGTCATTGATGAAGAATCGGCAACAGAACTTAAGGATGGCAATAAAGAACTTATCAGGAAACTTAAAGACATCAAAAAACAAATAAACCCTAAAATACCCATTCAGCCCATTCAGCTTCCTCAAAGCCCAAATCGAATTCCAAGAACAATACAATCTCCCAGGTTCAGTTTTGCAGATATTTTTGACGAACAGCAGGTTACATTATTTGACAGTATTTTGGAACACAAGCACATTGCATTTTTGGGGTGGGGATTGAGCGGAAAATCTGTAGAACTAGCTCATGCTGCTCATCTGCTCTCCGAGCCTAGTTTAGGAAATCATGTTTTTTTTACAGAACTAAAATACTACAAAGGTCAGGACATTACGGAATATGTGCCAGAATTTGAACAACGAGAACACACGAGCCTCATCGTATTTTTAGATGGGCTTGATGAAGTGCCTCCAATACACTACGCGACAGCACTATCAAGTATTCAACTGTTTCATAAAACTTATCCGGATGTGCGGATGATTGTATCATGCCGAGTAAACTTCTATCTTGAAGATGAAAATCCTGACCATAACACTCTACCAGGATTCAGCATTATTAAACTGAAAGATTTAAATGAAAGTACCGTTAGCAATTATCTTAACGCACTTTCAAATTTTGATGTTCAAGGATTTGAAAAAAAAGTTTACGATGCTAAATTAGAAAACTTAATCCATATCCCTTATTACCTCATACACTTCACAGAGCGATTTGCTGATACAGGCAACATTTATGCTGATAAAGGCGAAATGTATGAAGACATCATTAATAAAGCAATTAAAAAAGATATTGACAAGTACCATAAGACTCAGGCATTAAATAAGAGGAAAGAAGCCAGACCTGCCCTAGAAAAAATAGCCTATATAACAGAATTACAAGGCAAAAACATCTTCACTACTGCGGAACTTGAAACTATTTTCCGTTCTGACATTGTCGAACTCATTCTGCAGTGTGGCGAACTAATCAAAGGAGACGCTTCCAAAGGTGAATGGAGCTTCTTTCATCAAAATGCTCAGGAATATTTAGCTGCGAAAGTACTTTCAAAAAAAGGATACTCTTTTATAGAACCACTCCTGATTAATGGTAGCTCTAATAAAGCTATAAAGCCTGCAATGATCAATACGATATCCTTTCTGGTAGGAATTGCAGGCAAAAATTCAGAAATGCGAACTAAATTGATTGAATTGCTAAGCAGGAGTGAACCAGCAGTTTTAATGCAATTTGAAGCGGGCTATCTTGATGATAGTATCAGGGAAACAGTTTTTCAAGACATTTTCAATTATTACAAAAGTTCAAAAAGAGAAATCAATCAGACTCGCTTTGCGATCAGACAGTTAGCCGCTTTTTCGCAGACGGAAAACAATATCGATTTTTTGATACAGGTAGTCCAGCAATCTGAAGAAATTAATGTCAGGAATGCACTGGACGTACTTGTACACTATGAATTAGCTGAATACCCAATTCAATTCGAAAGGCTTGAAAATCACATTAAGTCACATCTATCTACTGCAAGTAACGACATCAAGTTTAAGATGGTCTTTTTACTAATCTACCATAGAGATTTTGACAAAGTATCCTTTCAATACATCTTCGATGAGCTTGCCTCGAATCCGTATACACATTTAAGAGCTTTGCTTTTCACTGCGATTGACAAATTTCGACTGGAGTTGATCTACCGTGATTTTATTATTCGTGAGACAGCATTTCTGGTAGATGAAGAATGGAAGAGATATTCCAGCAATAACACGGATTCACGTTCCGGAACTGAATCTCAAATGCTCAAAAATATATGGATAAATCTTACCGACGCCGATTCAGTGAATAAACGAATGGAACTTATAAAAAACAACTATGAAGCATTTGAACATTCGATAATCTTTAAAGAATTTATAAAAAATGCGCTGGAACAAGCTACAAAGTACCCTAATAATTTCAACCTTTATAATTTTGCTTCCGAAATCTATATTGAAAACTTTATTACAATTAGTCATAATTCCTATATAAATGATAGCTGGATACAATATTTTTCGAGACTTTGTAAGCGATTGGAAACCTGTAAAAGACTTGTTAAGGCATATCACACTATTAATTATCAGACTGCAAAAGGAGTAGCTGAACTGTGCGACGAAGAATGCATAGAATATTTCGCAAAGCAAGTGTCGAATGGATTTATACAACCTCAAGAAGCCGAAACACTTCAGTGGCGACTCGGAAATATCAATGAGAATCTTGCAACACGCTTCAATAATGCCCTCGACCCGTCAATTCAACTTGCTTCTTATAAGGTGGTCGATCACAATAAATTTGCTGAAGAACTTCACAAATTGAAAGCGGAAACTTTATTTACTAAAAGCAAGTTACTATTCGAGATCCAAATGCTCTTCCAAATTGCTGGAAAACAAACGATATCCTATGATGATTTACATTACCTTTCACCCGGAAACCATTTACTGAGTCAATACTATTATTGGTTATTCTCATGTATTGATTACAAAGGGTTTGGATCACCGGGTTATACCTTTTCCGCCATTCAACAGTTTGAGAGTCTAAATAGCTATAAACTTTTCCCAAGTAGAGTTTATGACCTAATGCATGACAACCCAAAAGCTAAATTCAGCGATGCGCAAATTGCGGAGATTCAAGAATGGTGTTTATTTAAAGAGCAGAGTTTAGATTTCACTAGACATCCGTCCCAAACCAATTATGGAGTGATTAAACATTCAGATGAAACAGCTTTTGTATACTTTATTCGTAACCTACCTATCACCGGATTTCAAAAAGTGACATACTTAAATATGCTCAAGTTTTATGACAATCAGGGTAAGTCAGAAAAGCTTTATGAATTCTTAACAAAATTTATCCCTATCACGGCGATGAAAACACAAGTTCTTAAAAATCTTTCCGATATAAATTTATCTAGATTGGTATTGCCAGATCATGTTGAGTTCGCCGTAAAGTATAATCTGAAAACCGCTGTAAAAGCTTTACTTAATCAATTAAAAACTGGTTACAGTTCCAAATGGGAAGATATGCTTTCCGCTTATATTGTTCTAGAAGGAGATGTAGAAGAACTTTACCAAATGTTGGCGACAACTGACGTGAACAATAGGCATCACCTCTATAAGGCTTTGAAAAGTATTGACACAGACAAACTTCATGCTGAGCTAAAAAATCTATTTAACAGATCAAACACGGACAAAAAAAATGAATTAACATCCATTTTAGTAGAACTAGGTGACACAGAAGCTTTTGCACATTACGTAGATTTAATAAAAACATCAACAAAACTTCCGGAAATATTGCATGTACACCACAAGTTCAGAATGGGCTATACAAGAAGATTTACAGCCATTGCATTGGAATTGTTGGAATTTAGTTTCTTGAGCCCATTCCAGTCAAATTTCACTTATTCGCCATTGGCCATAGCATACGGAGTTTTGGGATCGATAGCTCGAGACTTGAAAAACTACCCTGAATTCATTGCGCAGTTTAAAGAATTCATCGACTCACTACGACAGCAACAGTCGCCAAACATGACAAAGTTGATTGAAAATCTTGAACGTCGTCAGGAGGAATGGGATCACATCTACCTCCAAAATAATACAGTAGCCCTCACATTTGATGAGGCAATTGATAGTTTTAATGCACTAACTAAAATTTAGTAATGTTAATCATGGAAACCTAATAGAATTTATCAAAGTAATCCTGTAAAACCAATCATTACCTTAGTCAATGCGATTTCTAACGATGTCAACCAAGATAAAAAATGACTCCCGATACCTTCTACTATAAGGTGTATGAAATTGTCCGGCTTATTCCTATTGGAAGGGTAACCACCTACGGTACACTTGCAAAAGCACTGGGAACCGCTCGGTCCTCCAGTATGGTTGGTACAGCAATGATCCAAGCCCATGATCCAAGACTTCAGGTGCCAGCTCACCGGGTGGTGAATAAAAATGGATTGCTTACCGGAAAACACCATTACGAGACCCCTACTCAAATGCAGGAACTGTTGGAAGCAGAAGGGATCATCATTGAAGACGATCAGGTAAAGGATTTCAAAAAGGTATTTTGGAACCCTCTGCTTGAATTGTAAAACGATAGCTTCTATCATTAATCTTAGTGCCAAATTTGATATTGATGCGCTTTAGCAGGCCGCATTTCCTTACCTTGGCCAGCAACCTATCAGGTTTGAAATGAAAGACATCTTATTAGCAATCTCTGCCCTGACTATTGAAAATGCTGATGTTCCCTATACCGAGGAACAAAAGGATAGTGGATGGATTGGTTTTGGCGCTGCAACTACGGAAGAAATCTTTTTACTGGAGCAAAGCCTTGGATTATCCCTGCCACAGGACTATAAAGATTTCCTGGCTTTGACCAATGGATTTTCAGCGGTGAATGATTCCACCGAACCAAACTTTTTTACCGGCCGATCAGGTAAACTACCTGATCAACATGGACAGAGATCTTATTGATCTATGGTTGGAACACGGCGTTCCGGAAACAGCTGAGATTCTGTCCAGCAGTATCCTCATAGGAGGGTTTCAGGAAGAACAGCATTTCATGCTTGTTCCACCGTCATCAGATCATATCGAATGGAGATATTGGAAATTTGCCAGCTGGATTCCCGGCGAACAGCCTTTTGATAGTTTGAATGCTTATTTTTCGGATGTACTTATTTTTTTAAAGCAGGAGTCTTGAGGCTTTTAAACTACTTCGTCCATTGTACCTGGCTGTAGAACAATTTCCGGGATACTCGCGCATAAGTGCTTATTGAATTGTTCTATCGTGTATTTGGCCAACAGATGTGCACCTGTTCCGTCATGTCGGTGCACGATAAAATAAACTTTCTCCAAACCACTGCTCAGCCATTCCTTCAGCCTCAGTAGTTTACACAAAGATTATTGCCGCCACATTTAGGATGATATTGAGTAGTCATTATATGCTGAATTCGAAGAATTAGCAAAGAATGAATAAATTCGCTATTATGAATATTTTAGAAATAGGAGATGCGTCAGGTTATCGATACTCGACACAAATTGGGTACATGTCTAACAACTACTTTTTAGATGCGGACCTATTGGTAATCGATCTGGATAATGTCTATTATGAATTGTATAAAGAATTTGTCAATGTCAATCTTGGAGAAAAGATATTAAGAGTAGAAAAATATCAAAAATTCCTAGAATATGTGGAGAAACGTAAAATTGAACTGGCAAAATACCTCGGAGATGGAGGGAATCTATTGATTTTTCGTGGCGAAGATATGATTAGAACATTCAAGGTAGTTGACGACCAAAGAGAGTTCAAAGAGACTTTCGACCTCATGAATATCCTTGATCTCGACTCGACAAAGTTTCAAACCAAAACTTTATCTGGCACTAATGTAACTCAGGATCAAGAACATTTTGTTGATTTTTTTTCATACTTCAAATGCGACTATAAATTTATCTACACTTCATTTGCAGGATACCCAATTGTAACCATTACGAGAACAGGGGAACCAGTTGCTTTATGTATCCCAAAAGGTAAAGGAAATATCATCATTTTACCGGATATCGAGCTGTTTTACTTAGAAGATGACAATGATTACGACAGGAATGAAAGAATTTTACAGGCATTTGAGGATTTGGATGAGGCTCTGAAGAAGCTGCCCCCTATTGTTACGCCAAGTAACGTCCCGGAATGGACGAATTCCTACATGTTAGGCGATGAGAAGCAGGAATTGGCCAAACTTCGGGATTTAGAAGAACAGGCACTTGAGATTGAAAAACAGATCAATGAGCAAAAGGGAGCGCTATCAATCTACCAGGGTCTTAAATCCCTTCTTTTTGAATCCGGAAAAAATTTAGAATTCATGGTTGAAGAGGTTTTCAAAGCTTTTGGCTATGAAATACTGCCAACACAACAAAATCGCGATGATCTGATCATTAAACACAATGATCAAGTAGCGGTAATTGAAATCAAAGGAGTAAATGGATCTTCCGCCGAAAAACAGGCTGTACAATTGCAAAAATGGGTTACGGAATATCATCTTGAACATGATTTCCAACCTAAGGGAATATTGATTGTCAATACCTTTCGGGAAAAACCATTAAGCGATCGGAAGGGGGATGATTTTCCTAACCAGATGATGAAATATTGCAATAATCAAGGATTGTGTCTGATGACATCTGCGCAGTTGTTGGAATTATTCCTAGGGTTTTACGCTGATGAGCTGGCTTTTGAAAAGATACATAACTTGCTTTTTAATACTATCGGGAAATTACAAGTTCCTTCTTCCTACATTGAGAAAGTTGAGAACGAAGAATCATAATTGAAATATCACCCACCATCTATAAAGGTCTATTAAAACTATGACGGAACGGCTATTTACACCTCAGGAAATTGAAAAAATCGTCAAGGAAGCGACGCATCGTGAAAAAAGGTATCTTGACACTACTGTCATCGACGGGAAGGCAACACAAATTTCTATCTTCACCATTTCACCCATTAAAAAGGTAATTTTTACAGAAGGAAATGAACATACTGGCTATCAACATTTACGGGAACGTCACGGTCACTATGTCTACAAAAGTTACTGGACGACAGCGGAAGATGGAATAATTAGACTGGATCGGCCCAGTAAATTCCGACCTGACACTACTCCGATACATTACAGAAAAATAGTAGATGCCATTTTTAGTCCTGAAAATAAAAACATCACCCAAAACCACCGGCCGGATCTCTTTGACAAATTTACCGGACTTTATGCCCATGAAAATCACCCTGCGGAAAAAGTTCACCTCCTCACATATAAGGACACCAAAATTGTACATACCATGTATCCGGACAAGAAAAGGCACAATCTGAAATCAGTTGCAAAGTTTGCCAAAGGGCATGTAGAATCCAAACGGGTATTTCCAGGTGACTATGCAGATTTGATTGTACCCTACGAAGATCAAAATGGAACCATCAGATATTCCATTCTCATCCGCAAATTCTATCAGGAACAGGTGGAACGCGTGTTCATTCAAGAACATGATGAAAATGGTGAACCTGAATATCTGATTTTGTTGGGGGAACGTGAAATTAATGACTTTAAATCTTTTGATCACCCAATTTTGTCCTATTTCCAGCACCGTGATTTGATCGATTATGAAAAGGTGATCAACCAACTTGCTGAGGGCACAGAAAACATTCAGATCGATCCTAAAACTTTTAGGTGGTGAAGCACGATAACCACATCAGGTTCATCCAGCTTCATCTTTTTTCTTCACCGATCTGCGGTAAACCAACTGCCGGACGTTATTAAACCTAGAAGTTTTCGCGCTTTCAAGCCACCAGTTTATAGCTTCATTCTCAGGATCGAAGGGTTGAATTCCATAAGCAATCAATACTAGTTTTTCTTCAACAAATGCCACGTCTCCGTCAACGAGCGGGTTTAACCAGTATTTTCGGAGGATGCTAATGACAGCTTCCTTCATTCCTATGTAAGTAAGCAACTCTGTACTCCGATTTAGCCATGCCGCCACATAACTTATACTAGCTTCTAGGGCTGGTTCTGCTTGCATGACGCATTTATTCACCACTAGCTGCAACAAATTAAAATGATATTCCCCATTATTATACATCTCACCCAATGCGCTCAGCGCCCAAACCACATCTGCACTTTCGGCACTGAGTAAGCCGTCTTCTATCGAATCATAGTTTACCGTGTCGCTGTAGATCTGGGATGAAAGCGTTCTGCATTCTTCAAAACCCGGTAATTCCGAAAGCTCAGGCTCAAAACGTTTTAAAAACCAGTGGATTTCCTGGATCAATACATTGAAATTAAAAAAGTTGTCTCTAGTCCTATGCTCTCCGTGAAATTCAATGAGCGATTTGTGCATAGCTTCAAATAGGCTGCTGATTTCCTCCTGGGTCCAGATAATTCCTTCATCTGATTTTTCTCGTTCAGCACTGAATTGACTGATTTGTATCGGATCCGAACTCGTCCAGCTTTTAACATCTACACGGCCCGTATCCCATAAGCGTCTATTAGTTAAAATTGCACTTTTAATCGAATCGACCGTTTTCGCATCATCTTTTGCGTATAAATACAAATACCGCCATGCGCGCGAATCCATAATTTGTGCAAAATCAAATGTTTTGATTTTCTCGCCGATATTCACGATTTGGCTTGGTTTAAGTAACCTTCGAGTATTGTTCAATAAATAAAGGTGGTCCAGTTTGTCAAATCCCAGGGAATCGATAAGCTTGTCAATATATGCTTCGTTTGCATAATCATTGGCAAGTCGCTTATAGTGCACATTTCTGTCCAGATAATACGTATAGTTAATTCCGTTTTCACCTTTCCCTTCAACTGTATCACGGAAAACATCTTCCAGCACTTCCCGAATATTTGCCTCCTTTTCCAGATATTGAAAAGCAAAATGACAGAGTTCACTCATTTGATTCAGATGGGTTTCAGCGAAAGCACTACCGTCATTCACACTTTTTCGCCAAAGTGACATGAATGGCTCCTCCCAAATTTTTGGACTGACTCCCTTCAGCATACGAGATAGAAACAACTCAATATGATTGTTATAGGTCTCTGGTGCATTTGGTATGGCTTGTAGCAAATTTTTGGCTATTGTATTCAGGACTTCAGTTTCAAGCACATTACTGAAAGCATATTCTTCTCCAAGGCGCTTTAAGTAGTTGGCATCGCTGAACTGCAAGCCATAAAACAAAAATGCATGGGGGTAGGCTTCAAATCCCAATCTGCTGATTTTGTACCATTTCTTTTCAGATAACCATACCGTACTCCTGACACGAAATTGAAAGCCGGAATGACTAAGCAACATGAGATACTTCAGCGCATGCTCCTGGTTTCTCATTGAACTATTATTTTTTCCTCTTGCCACGGAATACCTGCCTGCGCCTCTTGGCTCCGGGCGGTCCCGGTCCTTCTCAATTTCCTCTAAAAGGTATTCAAAGTTTTTGTACAATGGGTTGAATCCCGCCTGTTCGTAAGCTTGGCGCAAACGTGTTAGTTTACTGCTGGATGAGTAATCCGTTGCTAAGGTTAAAAATCTGAGGTGTTCAATCAGGTGAAGTCGTTGTTCTGCACTAAATTTGTTATGGGATTTAAGCTGATCTTCCAATAACACCTTGGCCTTATTTGCATCAAATAAGGATAAAAAGCCTGCTTTGATATTCACTTCTGAAACATCCGGCTCCCAGGTTTCTAAAAATAGTTCCAATTCATCAAAACTGAAACTATATGCCAATCGCAACAATTTGTGAAAGCCTGTGGCATTTGTCGATTCTTTTTCAAGTGACATCGCGTGATCCAGACCCACAAGGTCGTCAATTTTTGAGATGACTGCCTCTTGAGTTCTTAATTTAGCTATCCCTGTCGGTTCCATTGCCTGGCTAATGGGCAAATAATAATCCTGAAGCGCGTAGGTCAGTAAATTAGCTAGATCCTCATTAATTTCTTTATTCGGATGTCGCCTGTTATCATAATAAAAAGTGTTGATTAAGTTTTGCTGCCCGTAGGTTTCTCTAAAATCAGGCACAGAAATTTTATGTCGTATCCTATCAAGACGGTCAACTCTTTCTTGGACGCTGGAATGCTTAACCCAGAATTTCTCGGGCAGCCTGATATTTTTCCAAATGTCTTTCCACTCTGTTTCATTGGATAAATCCACACTCGATACTACAGGTTTGATTTCATCATGATTTCCAATGTAATTCAAAAACAAATCCAGTGCTTCCCGGATTCCATATGCAGAGTTGGATTTCGAATGGAGATCGTTTACCATAATTTTTATCACCTCTTCACTGGTGACCGGTATGCGGATGATGTTGTAATTTTCATAAAATAGTAACCGATCCGCAGGAGTTTCCTCTGTATTTACATCAATGAGGTAAATTTTGTAAGATTTATCAGTCTGCGTTTCTTTTGTACGCTTTAGGATATCTCTTACCCATCCAATCCAGGCATGAAAATTAGGGTCATCTCCAGAAAAGCCGATCAGGCAAAAAGACTCCTGCAATAATGAAATTCGCATCAACTGAGTAAATGCCTCATGTTTCTGAGGATAAGTTTCATAGTCTTCCCTGGAGATGACATATTGCTTTTTATTATCGCCATCAAATTCGAAGATGTGTTTTTCCTTTTGCTCAGGACTTCGGAGTGATCCGTGAAGTTTAATGATATTGTTATTTCGCTTTAACTTTAGGGACGTGGCCTCCGTCACTACATTATAGCAATTTGGAATTGCATTCTCTTTGAGTTTAATTAACGATCTCTTTAATTCTTTGCTGGAGAAAATTCTGCTTCGCTCCTCCCTTAAAGCTGTGCGCCTATCACTTATCAGTACAGATTTAGCAGTGGAACCATCGGGTCTTGGTATTTCATCGCTATCTGAAGCACGAAGTATGTCTGTGCTTTCAGCAGCCTCTTGCTGATCTAAAACTTCATTTTCCTTAGTAATTTCATCTAACCGGCGATCTAATGCCTCAATTTCTTTTGTGAGAGTTTTGATTTCTAACAGCAATCGGCCATATTCATCTTCGTCTATACAAAGCTCCAGCAACTGGTCATAATTGGTAGTGTATATATTGTTCCAGGGAAGTGAGACAATAGCCCTGTGAAGGCCCAGGCATTCATCTTTCACCTCTTCCTCCTGATTTCCAATTGCCATCCACAATCTCTTTTCCTGATCGGTTCTGATATATGGAGTCCGCGCTTCTATGTAGGTAGCAATTGATTCTGTATGATTGGTACGCAGAAAATCCGAAACCACATCAAGGTAACCACGTTGTCTAATGATCTCATTACATGAGTTTCTGACAAAAGAACCCTTATCTAATCGCTTTCCTTTTAAAAGCCTGGCTGTCTCAAAGAATTTATCATTAATTTCTGATCGGTATTGTTCATGAACAAGATCCTGCAAAAGTTCATTCCATGTTGGAAATTTCCTGCTCGCATTTTTACTGAAGCCAGAGCCTACCATTACAGAAATATTTTTATTAGCTAATTTGGATCTGAGTGCTTCGAGGTGTTTTTTATAATCCATAATTGAGAGTATATGGTAAATATATGCAATACTTAATCAATCGATAAACCTTACAGTTGTAGCCCTGGAAAATAATCCTGATACATTTACGTGCTGAAATAGAGTCTGCTATTGTCGAATATTGTTTGATAGCATCAGAAACGCGCTTGACTATTTGATCTTGCTTAGGATCAATAAGTAGATCACATCTCTCATTCCAAAGCCATTTCTTTGTAATTTAGAATCAAGCAAGCTTCATATTAACAGAAAAATCATTATATTCGCTATACTAAAGTATATATACTTTAGTATATTACGTCACATAATCACACTCTTGCCTCACAATTCATTTATAGTTATGATCATTGGCACTTGACATTGTGAAAAATAAACATTAACTTCGTTATACTAAAAGTATATATACTTTTAGTAATTATGATCACATCATTTTTATGAGTTGCCTGACAATATAGGTAACTACTATATCGTCTAATTAAGTTCCTCAATTACATTCTCCGCAATAATAATAATCATTTGAAACAAAAAAACTAAAAAGGTGTTAAGGTATATATACCTTAACACCAAAATATACGTAACATCCTTTGCCCTACCCGGACTTGACAATGTCATAAAAAACCATTACCTTCGTAATACTAAAAGTATATATACTTTTAGTAAATATAAATGGCAGGTATATCACGCTTCAATTCTTCGCTTAAAGAGATTTCCAGATTATTTGCAGGAAGCAAAAGGTCGGTTTTCACCTATGCGGAGATGGAAGAAATCTTTGAAGAGAACAGACAAGTATGGCGACTGCCGCAATCCATGAATACAGACAGGTTCGTGTTAAGGCTAGTTGAAAAACTAAATTTCAGGGAGATTGAACTGAACTTCGCCGGGCTACAATCCCGCAGGCTTTATGCCCAGGGAAATCCTGAAAAAGAAGAAATAGCGACTGCAGCATTCCCTCGTGCTTACCTGTCACACTTCACTGCTTCCAGCATCAACGGCCTGACTGAGCAGATACCAAAAACCGTCTATCTCACGGTAGAACAGTCCGTAAAACAGCATGCCGATACCCAGGACGCGCGGAACAACCTGATACAAGAAAATATAGACAAAGCTTTCCGCAAACCGCAACGACTATCCGAAGCAGTTGCAGAATGGGATGAGGTGAAATATGTCCTATTAAGAGGGAAAGCAACCGGAAACATGGGTGTCAGGACTATTGGTGATGTAAAAAATGTACGAGTGACGGATCTGGAGCGAACGCTGGTAGACATAACTGTACGTCCCTCTTATTCTGGCGGCGTATTCGAAGTACTTAAAGCCTATCAAAATGCTGGGGAATCAGGCAAGTTCTCTGTAAACAAACTACTCAGTTATCTGAAAAGAATGGACTTCATTTATCCCTATCAGCAGGCTGTAGGATTCTACATGGAACTTTCCGGAGCATTTAAACCACAGCAGGTTGCACGGTTGAAGGAATTAAAAACCGACCTGAACTTCTATCTGGCCTATGACATGAAAGAAACGGATTACGCTGAAGACTGGAACATATATTATCCAAAAGGTATACGCTAATCCAGAATGTGCTCAAACATATCCAGCACGTAATCAAAATAAAACTCAAAGCCATTTTTAGCGGCATCTTTGTCATTGATGGTATCGACCAAACCCAAAAAATCAAGCCGGTGTACTTCTTTCATGGATCGTATCCTTTTCAGGTAATCGTAAGGAACCCTCTTAGCATCAAAAACATGCCTCAATGCTTCTTTAAAGGAATCCGTAGCAGGATCAAAAGCGGCGTACTGCGTTAAAATGTAAATGTCATAAAAATCCCTGGCCCTTGCCCGTTCCTTATCCGGTTTACTTTGTTTGAGGATATCGGTAGTGTACTCAGGTAGCTTTTGACAGAGTGCCCTTAGTTTTTCTGCAACAAGGAGTTCCGGGGCATACAATTGGTAACTGATGTGATCGATTTCTTTGGTGACCACATGCCCGCCAATGTATTCAAATTTGCTGATGTCTATGCTGAATTTTGGTGAACCACTGGGATTGAGACGAAGAGCATGTTTAGAGCGGGCAGCATCCAGATCACCGTTTATTTTTCTGAACTCTGATTCTTCAATGAGTTTAAATAGAATATTATAACCACCCCAAAAACTCTCATTTTGGGTTTGGGTACGTGGGCGATCAACAAATTCATAATCAAAACATACATAGCCATTAGCTGCAAAACCTTCTTCAAGCAGCTCCCTGATCCTTGCTGCGACCTGTTCACGGTCGGGAAAATCCTCTTCCAGCGAATAATCCAGGTCATAAGATGCGCGGTCTTCCAGGCCATAACCTAAACTAATCGCATTACCCCCTTTTAAGATCAGCAGTTCATACAGATCATCATCTGAAACCAGTGAGGTGATTACGATGCGTTTTATTTTATTGATAAGATTCAGATCAACCTGAGCGGCCATAATTTATAGATTAAATTAGTTTATCAAAGTTACTCAATTCGGTGGTGAGAATTCAGATACATAAGGATACAATTAATGCGTGTAATTGAGCCTGTTTTATATTCAAGAAAAGAAATAAACATCCTCCCCCTTTTTGAGTGGCCTTTGAAATCCGGGATTCTCAAAAAAAAGCATTTACAGTGTGGCCGATACTCAGTCTTGCTTTTTTTTCCAAGCGAGGCCTTTTTACGCATTATTTATTTGGTCAGCCACTGTCCAGTCCTGAATTTACTTGTCGTTCATCTAATTCATTAGTTAAACACTAATTAGCGATTTAATAAGCTACATCTCAAAAAAACGAGTATTAATTAGAATAAGCTAATTGAAATCATATAATCCATCGCACACTAGTCGGCCTGCAAAATTTTTCTCAGATTCTTGCTTTGCATTTACGGTGAAAAACTGACAAAGAAAAAAACTATCCTTCTACCAATTCTTCCGTCTTACTTCCCAACCCCATCATATAGCTCAGCAATTTCTCCGGATCACGTTCCCTGATCTCATCCAGGTGATACATTTGGATCTCCGAGAGGTCCAGCAGATCTGCGCAACCAGCCTCGGTAAACAAAGCAACCAATCCCTCATCTTCCTGGATCTTCAATCCCAGAAAGCCTGACAGGGAATCAATTCCCAGATACTTCTTATCCAGCCGCTCCAGTTGCGTAAGCTCCGACAACTTTTTACCCTCTGGCGTACCATCATTGGTCAGGAACAGAAAACTCCGGATCACGATCTTTTCTTCAACTAAGCTGCAGACCAGGTATCCCAGTTTTCTCTCCCACAAGCTAAACCTGACCAGTACAGAAGGCCCTTGCCGAAACCAGGTAAGCTCATTCCTTTTCAGCATTTCAAGGATCGCATGATGCACCACGCCCGGTATCAGTCCCAATCTTTCCTCCAGGCGCTGCAAGGCATGCCCCTGTATATAAACATCAAACAATTGCTCAGGCTTATACGATCTGTATCCGATGGAAATTGGAGAAAGCTTTACATATTCTATATTTCCATCAGTTTCGCTCCAGCACAATCGGACGACTTCCCTATTGATGCCGTCAAATTTTACGTTACAGCTTTCCGGTTTGATTAGTTCCGCAACAGCACTGTTATCATTTGCCATGGAATCCAGGGCAGCAAGTCCGGCTACGGAATAGACAAATACTGAACTGGACCAGTCGGTCAGCAGGATACTCATCTTATGCAAAAGAAAAACAACTTCAGCTACCGGCTTTCTTAACCATTCATCAGTATTGTACTGACCGAACAATTTTTCCAGTACCTGTATATGCGGCATAGATTCCTGTTTCATCGCACCGGTATAAATGAGTAGCCCCAACCCTTCCCTGAGGTAAAGCGATACCGGCATTTCAATCTCCTGGATGGTAGTGAAGGTCAGGCTGTTCAACTGGCTGGAAAATATCTCCTGGTAGTATTTCAAAGAATTTCTTTTTGGCGCAATACCGGGTTTGAACTTCAACTTTACCGCTGGAAAGCGATGGGCCAGCAGCCTGGCCCTGCACAGATCGCTGAATTTATGAAAATGACCAGGTCCTATCATCAGCTCACAAGCTCTTTCAAATCTGGCCAGGGCATTGTTCTTGATCTGCGCGGCCGAGAAGACCCCGGGTCTGATACTTGATTTCTTCTTCTTACTCATAATTGTAAATGCTGTAAACGGAACCGGCACCGGGCCGTCGCCTGGTGCCAGTATCCAACCAAACCGCCGGCCCTTAACGCAGGAACCGGTCAATGTCCTCTTTAATTTTACTCACGCATGCCTGTAAAGTCTGGTAGATCTCCCGCTCCTTACCATATAATTTAGAACGGACGCTGGCGCTGGATGGCCGCATCCCCCTTTTATTTTTGAAGTTATGGGATACTTTATCGGTAAACTCATCCACACTGCCCTCGGTGTACATTCCGGCATCCAGCTGCAGCTTTTGCCAGCAGGACAATTCAGCAGTATTCAAGGTTGTGTTCAGGCTGTAATCCACAATGGTGTTTTCTCCGCTAAGGGGCAAATTCTCCCCTCTCTTTTGCTCAGCAGCGATCCACTTTTGCAGGTCTTCGATCACGCCGGCCTTTCCAGGAATAAATCGCATATCTGTCCTGGAGGTCGCCTGAGCAACTGCGGTAAAGGCCTTTTCCAAAGCAATTACCCTGCTCGCTTCATCTAATCCCTTCAGTGATTTTTTGAGGGCAGCCGTGTAGAAAGCGCTGAAGCGGGTATGGTTATAACCCAGGCCGATCATCAGCTCGAACAAATCTTCCTGGCAGGTGATGAAGCCCTCTGCTTCAGAATCCAGAACGGAAAGATAGACTTTGAGGTAACGGAAATCATACCACCTGACTTCGACCTCAGGGCTGCTCAATCTGCTGATGGGAAAATAAATGGCGTCGATCAAAAACGGATCAATATTCACCTTTTCCAGCTTTTGTTTCAGGTTTTGCCAGCGCAGGTTGATCTCTGCCGCTTCGTGGATACAAAACCATTTAGGCAAAACGACCTCATCTGGCAGCACATCAAAGAAGTGCCTGATCACGGTTTTTAATACGTCCACGATCAGATCTGCATCTGGATGCTGACTGTGTTCAGGCCGGTAAAGATCTTCAATGATCTCCGAAAGTTTTGTGACCACAACTTTAAGGTAGGTGCGGATCTGGGTTTCATTATTCAGGCTGAGTACATGGTTGGGGATGGAACGTTTGAGTTTTCTGGCCTCACCCACCAGGATAATGTTGGCTGTAGCTGCCGGCTCATCCTGCGTTAATAACTGACCCACTATGGTATCCAGCGTGTCAAATTGGTTGTTCATCATAGGTATGGATTGTGATATTGTGTCATTATTGTTTGCTGCCGTACAAGCCCATCCGACCATTTGGCCTACGGTCTTTAGCAGATCGATCTGGTCTTCCTCACGGTCCAGATCAATCCCGCAGACCACGCTGTTCCGGGTTTTAGTTTGCAGCACCATGTAATAGATCCCGCCTAATAATAGCCCAACTACCATTCTGAAAGTGACATTGGTATTTTTGAAGGCTGGATCGCTAGCTTTGAATAATTTCTCTCCTTCCGCCTCACGTGCCTTGGAGACCTCGGAAATGATCGCGTTAAACTCGCTGATCTGCCAGATGATGAGTTTCTGCATTTCCGCATTGCTGTAGAAAGACCTGAAGTTCTCCTGCAACAGCACGGTAAAGGTTGCTTGAATGTCTTCAATACTGTCTACGTCGGAAAGGGTAAAGCGTTTTAAAAAGGGCATCCAGTAATCTTTTTCCCTGATGTAGGAACGCTGGAGTCCTGCAAGCCCGGTAAAGTACCTTCCGATCAGCGCCCTGCTCCGCCCACTCTGTTTAGAGATATTATTTACTTTCAGCCCTGTATAACCTTCCATTTTCAGGATGCTGCCCACAGCATTTATAAATTCCTGCATGGTAGTCAACTTGTTCTTTTTTCCTTTCTGACGCGGACGTACTGCCATAATCGCTTATTCGAAGTTCTTAATGTTTGATTTGGTGACTACCCATTCCCAGGCATTCAATACCGCATCCAGATTTTCATAGCTATGTGTAGCCATGACGCTCATCCGGATGCGGGCGTCCTTCATAGATACTGCAGGGTAGTTGATTTGATTGGTATAGATGCCAGCATCCAGCAGCAGCCTGCAGATCTGTGCATTCTGCGTAATGCTGCCGATCTTGACCGGGATGATGGCGGATTCAGTGATGCCGGTATTCAGGCCCAGACTTTGCAATCCGGATTTAAGGTAGCTTGTTTTCTCGCTGAGCTGCTGCATCCATTGTGGTTCCTGGTCCACGAGTTCAATGGCTTTGATCACACAAGCGGCAGCGGGCGTACTGGAGGCAGAAAACAAATGCTGACGGGACTGAAATTTCAAAAAATTGATCAGTTCAGCACTAGCTACCACATAGCCACCGATATGGGCGAAAGTTTTACTGAAGGTGCCTGTGATCAGGTCCACTTCCTGAAAAAGGTCATCCAGCTCAAGTGCTCCCCTGCCGGTTTTGCCGATCACCCCGGTACCATGGGCATCGTCGACCACCGAGTAAGCGCCATACTGTTTGCAGAGTGCAATGATCTGCTTAAGCGGAGCGATGTCCCCGTCCTGGGAATACACTCCGTCTACGATCACGATCATGGTGCGGTATTTTCCCTTAGAGGCCGAAAGAACCCGCTCCAGTGCAGCCAGGTTGTTGTGCGGAAACCGTTTCATGTTGGTCATCAAGCAACCTTCATAAACACTGGCATGTACAGCCTGGTCGACAATGGCCAGGTCGGCTTTGCGCAGTAAACATTGCAGGGTGGCAGAGTTGGAGGTGTAACCGGTCGTATAAATGATCGCACTGTCTCTTTTAAAGAATCTGGCGATGGCCTGCTCCATTTGTTCATGGAAATCCATATGCCCACCTATGGCCGGAGAGGCACCTACACCGCTGCCGTACTTTCTGATCGAGCTGATCGCTGCCTCCACAACCGCAGGATGCTGGGTAAAACCCAGGTAGTCATTGGAGACCATGCTGACAAAACGCTCGCAGCTGACCCCGGGAATCTGCAGGGTGATTTCCGGTCCGCAACCTGAGAGTGCCAGCTGCCGGTAATTCATTTGCCCGCGGCCTCTTTTGTAAATGGAATACTCATTGAATAATGCGGCACGTCCGAATGGATCCATGCCTTCGATGTCCTCGAAGTCCTTAAAACTTGCTTTTTCGAAATCAATTGTCATATCAGTTTTTTTTGATGCTGCGAATGTATACTTCCGCAAATTCCTCATAGGGAACATCCGCACCGATACTTATTAACATTCCTCCTGGCTCTAAAAACATAGCAAATAATTAGATTTGACCTGCAATTTCGCAGCTCAGGCAATCCGTTTTTTGACCCTCAAAGTTGCCGGATTGATCAGTCTGCCACTGGCGAAATGCGCAGCCCGGTGTTCGCGTAAAGTCCTTTCTGAAATGCGCAAGAAGGAGGCGATCATACCATCCAGCAGGACAGCGCCGGGCTCGGTCATATCGGGATAACTTTTGTAAAACTGGTAGACCAGATCTCTTCCCTTATTTTGCAGCATTCCGCGGATCCGTGCATCTTTCAGGTTGTGTATGGATACGATCAGCGTGGCAAGCTCCTGTGCTTCCGGGAAGCGCTGGTAAACTTCTTTCAACTGCTCGTAGGTGATGAAAGCGATGTAGGTCCCAGCGGTGGCTTCGATCAAAAATTCAGATTTGTTATTGAACATAAAATCAGGTCCGGCTTTGATCTCGTTCTTTTCATATATATTCAGCAGGACTTTCTTTTTTCTGATCTGGGAACTTCGGGTGATGAAACCTTCGGATATGAACATGGCGCGGGTGACCTGCTCACCGATCTGGTAGATGACGGTGTCTTCGGCATAATACTGGCCCTGGTATTTCATCACCTGCAGCAGGTGCTCATAAAATTCGGGCTTCTGAGGTTTGATCCTATCCATGATTTTAAACAGCTGTTTCAGGATGTTTTCTATGTTGTGCATGGCATTGTTAAATTGTAAAGCAGCAGCTCCATCCGGAAACTGCCGCTAATTATGAAACCTAAACTATTTTGCTTTTGGGTGCCTTCCATCAGATGATTGAACCTTGCTCATTTACCCCGGGATTTAGAGATGATGTACTCCCCGGGGACATAGCCCAGCTCCTCCTCCATTTTTTTGGAAACTGCATCGCGCATCTGGTCCAGAAATGCTAAGGGATTCATGACTTTTCGCGATTTGATGTCACTATAAATCCGATAAGGTCCCTGCACATGAACCTGGAAGCAATCTTTAAGGCATTTGAGAATGTCTGCAAGAGAGGCCCGACCATTGTTTATTTGGGCGGTCTCCTGCAATCCATAGGCGAGTTCGACCAGGTTGACCAGTTTCCCTGTCCACATCAGTTCCTCACCCCGTCCGCTGAGTTGAACCTGCTTGATCCGGCCTTCGGTGTGCCGCAAGCGGCAGATCAGATCCTCAAGCAAATGTTCATAGCCAAAAAAACGGATCCGCAGGTCATTCTCATCCGCAGAAGATAGTTCCTCATCAAATAAATTATTCCAGTGTAACTGTTGGTCTGAGGGCATATCCTCAGGCTCAAGTTCCATGAGTTGTATTTTGTGGCTCTGGTACTGAGTGGCATGACGGCTAAAAAAATGCCGGATAAAGGCAATCTGTTTTTTATAAAATTCGGCGAGTTCTCCGTCTCCGAGGATGGGCTGATGACAATATATCCAAAGCAGTTCCTTGTAGTAGAACTCCATGCCCGATATCCGGTCATGATACAGTCGATCGGCCGGCAGATCCTGATCCTGTCCAAGACAGGATTCAAAAGATTCTTCCTGCGCATTCCTGATGAGCCGGAGTGCAGCTTTGGCGTTTTCAATGGAAACTTCTGAACTGCTTAATTCCAGCTCAATTTGCTGCTGGAGTTGTTCGTAGCGTTCTTGCATGTTTGTAATGTGCATAGTGAGGGATGATTGTTTAAAGGGTGATTGATTTATGTTCTGTAGCGTATGCCCTGTTGAAAGGTTTGATTCAATTCCTGATGGGCCGGCGCGCTTTCCTGCAAAGATTTGGTGATGCGTTTCAAGCGCATAATGCTGGCCAACTGGAGCTCACTGGGATACTTTATCTGACAAAGCTCCTCCAGTTTGAGGGAAGCATTTGCGCTTAACATTTGAACCTGCTCTTTCTGGTCTGCAAATCCAGCAGCCTCCTGAAGAACCCGGTTGATGACCTGAGTGTCGATTAATTCGTGCTTTTTTATATCTGGCCGGCTCAAAACAGCGATGATGTGCTCCAATTCTGTGATTGCGTTTTCCATATTTAGCGTCCACTGGCCTTCAGTTCTGTTCTTTCTCCTTTATCATTGACTTTGTACCATTTCCCGGTTTCATATAACGCTGCCTGATGGTCATGCACGTGGTGGTTCACGTCGATACCCATTACTTTAGTGCCATAATAGAAATTCACATTCCCCGCTACGATGGTATGACCGACTACAATTCGCTTGACACCATATAACTTCAGGGTTTCATCGACCTCGGCTTCTGTAGCTTTTGGTTCCATGAAATATCCACGGTACCAGAATGGAGAACTGTTACCTGAGAAAAACATAGAGACACTTTCGCCTGCCGCTTTAATTTCGGCACTGGCCTTATCATAATACGGCCTGCTGAGCGCATTGATTTGCTGGAGTGATAAACCCAGCTCATTGATCTGAGGGGCAATACCGGCATGTGCACAGAGGTTGTCTCCGATCTTTTCGATGGTGTTTTTTGTTCTCAGCCAGCGGCCAAGTTCGGTATTCACAGTAAACAGACTCATGTAATCTAGGCCCATGAGTTTGGCACTCTCCAGATACTTGGGCTGCAGGTAACGCAAATCACCCGATAAATTCATGATGTCATGATTACCCAGGATCGTATGCAGGTAACCACCTGCTGCTTTGGCGCTTTGCTCTAGTTTGTAGATCAGCCAAATGCTTTCAGGTACGTTGGATCCCCTGTCGAACAGATCCCCGCAGATGACCATATGCCCTTTGCCAAACGTCCAATTGTAATGCTCGTCAATTATTTTACTGGAAATCAATAGCTTTCGGAAGCCTTCAAATTCTCCTTCTACGTCAGAGATGAAAAACAACTTTTCCGGTTGCGCAAATTCCGAAGGCTCTGTTAACATGTCCTGGCGCAACTTCACCTTAAAATCCCATTCCGGATGGGCCGCAAAACGTACCGGAACTTCCAATTCCCCTTTTTTAGTTAGGGGATAACCATTCCGAATCGCAGTACCCCGTACCACTGAATTTAGAACTACTGTATCCCCGCAATAAAGGACATACGGCCCATCATTCAATTCCTGAGCATTTGCTCCTATACAAAAAAGGCTTATAAAAGCTAAAATCAATTTTCTCATAACTATTTTTTATTGAAACCCATGAGTTCCCTGACTAAATTTGCATTCTCTATTGAAGTTAAATTTTCCAGGAGTTCAAATGCTACGTCCAATGCAGTCGACGGGTTCCAAGATGTGATCACATTATTGTCAATAACAATAGGCTCTTGAACGACTATGGCACCAAAATCCGCAAGAGCCCCCTGCCTTTCAGGGTTCAGGTTGTAAGTCGTTGCTCTGCGGCCGATCAAAATACCGCTATACGCAATTGGAAGAGCACCAGTACAAATAGATGCAATCGTTTTCTTTTGATAATTGAAATTTTTGATGACATCAGAGAAAGACCTGCTGTAGGCGTCAGTATAAAATCCATAATTTTCAAACCCACCGGGTATGGCTAAAGCGTCAAAATCATCAAAATCAATCTCATCACTGACAAAATCCACAACCATCTTTTGTCCAAAAGTGCTCGCAACTTCATGAGTAATCCCGCATGTAAATAATCTTGTAGATTTATCACCTTCTAAATAATTCCAGCCGATCACATCTATAAAAGCGCTTGCTTCAAATATTTCGAAACCATTAGCAAGGAGCAGTAAAACCGTTTTCATAAAGCCATTTTTATAATGTCAGAAATTTTACAATTTATATCATAAAAGCCTGCGCCCCATCCGGGCGCGCAGGTACTTAACCAAATATTAGCGTGCACAAGGCACGCCCGTATGAAAATCCTTCCGCTCATTTCCCTGAGCTCAATTTCTTAATCAAAATCGTTTCTTCCAGTAGATACGGACTTCCATCCTTTTTAAAAATGTCGTGGAACCACAGCCCAGGTTCCCCCGTTCCCCAGTTCTTTTCATCCCAGGCATATTTCGTCTGCGTCTTCCCGTCTACCAGTCCCCAGTTGATCGCCCCGATGTTTTGCTTTTTCAGCATCGGCAGGATCGCAGCAAAAGTACTCCCCCGTTTACGCGCCATGTATTCCGTACAGATCATCGGCCGTCCGCCGGACACTTTCATCAAAGAATCAATCCTTCTCTGGTGAACCTCCGGTTTATCATAACTGTGATACGTGATGATATCAGAATTCCTGATCTGGAACTCAGTCAACTCCCGTTCATTGTCATCATGTACACCGGCCGACAAAGGCTGGGACACCCCAACTGATCTCGCCCATTTGAACACATTGACCAGCAAAAGCATACTTTTGCTGTGCTGCTCAAACTGCCCCGGCTCATTGTACAAATCCCAGAGCAATACCCTTGGATCATACCTGAAGCTCCGCAGTACATCCTTGACATAGCGCTCCAGCGTATCCATCAGTTTCCCCTGATTCTGAATGCGGTTCCCCGGATCTTTCAGCCAGCCGCTGTTGTGTACTCCCGCCCTCGGCAAAGGCTGTTTCCCGGCAGCATAAGTATCCGTCCAGCAATCATCAAAAAACACGAACATCACCTTGATCCGGTGCTTGACCGCAACTCCAAGAAAATCCGAAATTCTTTTTTTGAAGCCCTGTGGATCCTGTTTCCAGGCCACATGGTGCAGGTATACCCGCATGCAGTTCATGCCGATACCTTCCGCCAAAGCAAATTCCCTGTCAATGGCAGCAAGGTCAAAGGTTTCCTTCTGCCAGAATTCCAATTGGTTGACCGCATAGGCAGGCGTATAATTCGCCCCGACCAACCAGCCTTGTTTCCCATACCAGGCTTTAGCTTTAGCCAGCGACCAGACCTGCGCCCGGACGCTGACACCAAGCATCAATAAAAAAAGGCAGATGTTTATTCTTTTCATATTTTTAATTCCTTTTAGATACCACCAAGCTCTCCCGCCATGATGTTATGGCTATTGTAAAAAGTATACAATTCCTCCAGCTGCACGATCATCATTGAAACCGAAAAAGTCCATTCCACCTTAGGCTGGTACTTTTTCGCATTCTCCAGGGAAAGTGAATAATGCTCGCTTTTCAGCCGCAACAAGCGGCAGATCAGTTCGGCACAAGTCAGCTTCAGCATGGTCATATCCATCAGCAGGAAAAAAGGCTCTACCAGTACCCGCATCTGCAATCCATTGAGCAGAATTTCCGTATACTCCATCAGTTCCTGCACCTTGTCCTGACGGTCAGTATCCTTGTCCAGTTCCAGTTCTGATACAAAAGCCGCATAGACCTCCAGATCTACCAGAAGCTGTGATTTATTGAGTCCGTTCATCATTTTTTAGATCAGGTTATTATTTATTTGACCGCCAACTGCACCACACTCTTCGCCGGCATGACCACATTTAACACCCCGGCATTCATTGAAGCCCCATAAAAAGCCGCCGGCTTCACCGATGCCGCCATACCGAAATCATTAAAAGAATTCACCTGAGCCGCAGTCAATACCTGTGCGGAAAGTACCGCCCCGGAAAGCGGGATAGTAACCGTCACCGCCTTATTCGCATCCATATTCACCAGGGTGATGTTCGTTACACCAGCCGCATCCACTGAAGCCGAAGCGTTCACCGCCTTGATCGAGCTGCCTCCGAAACTGTAGTCCGGCGAAGCAATTGACAGCGGGATCAGTTTGGCATCCTGGTGCGCCTTCATGAAATCAAACACATGGTAGGTCGGGGTCAGCACCATCTGCTCCCCCTTAGTCAGGATCAGTGAGTGGATCACATTCACCGTCTGGGCCAGGCTGGCCACTTTTACCCTTTCCGCATGGTTGTTAAATATATTCAGCGTAGTGGCGGCAATCAGCGCATCACGCAAAGAATTCTGCTGGAACAACCAGTCCTTGGGCTGATCAGGTTCCTGGGCCGTCCAGATGCCCCATTCATCCACCACCAAAGCCACCTTCTTTTCCGGGTCGTATTTATCCATGATCGCCGAATGTTTGGTTACTATCTCCTCCATGCGCAGCGACTGCTGCATGGCATTGAAATACTCCGATTCCCCGAACACAGTCGCCGAACCTGAAGGCGGCCAATTCCCACCCAGCCAGGTATAATAATGCAAAGAAAGCCCCCACATCAGCCTGCCCGGAATGTTCTTCATGCAGACCTCCGTCCAGTTGTAATCATCCGCATTGGCTCCAGATACGATCCTTTTCAAAGGCGTACCCGGGTAATCGTGGCAGTACGCATTGTACTGGCGGTACAGGTTCGCATAATAATCCGGGCGCATCGAACCGCCACAGCCCCAGCTCTCGTTACCAATTCCCCAGAAGGAAACCTTAAAAGGCTCAGGATGCCCGTTCTTTGCCCGCAGATCCGTCAAGCGGCTTTTGCCATTGAAATTCAGATACTCCAGCCAGTCGCTCATCTCCTGCGGTGTACCCGTACCCACATTCCCCGCGAAGTAGGGCTCACAGCCGATCATCCCGCAGAGTTCCAGAAACTCATGCGTACCAAAAGAATTGTCCTCGGTCACCATTCCCCAGTTTGCATTCACCGTCTTAGGACGTGACAACTTCGGCCCGATCCCATCCCTCCAGTGGTACTGATCAGCAAAACAGCCGCCCGGCCACCTCAGGTTCGGGATCTTGATTTTTTTCAAAGCCGCAGCGACATCCGTACGGATCTTACCGTTGCGTACAAAGCCATCATAAATACTGCGGCCCAGGTGCTCGGCAAACTGCCCGTAAATGTGCCGGCTGATCTGCGGCGCATCCTTATTGGGTTCCAATTTAATTTCGGCCTTTTGGGCAAATGTCATACCGCCATACAGCAGGCAACTCACCATCAGTGTAAATCTTTTTCTCATTTATATTTGGTCAATTTAATTTGATCTTCATCCTATGCCTTCCCGGCCCCAGTTCCCGCTTATATCCTTTTACCTCAAAATCCGCCAATGTCCCCTCAGGTACCAAAACCTCCACACTGATCCCGTCCACTTTTCTTTTCCAGCTCAGCTTAATCGCACCAAACCTGGTTTTATGCTCAACTGCAATCCAGTTCAGCCCTGCGGGAAAGACCGGACAGACGCTAAAGCACTTAAATCCAACCCCCGCTTCATCCGGGCGGATACCCGCCAGCCCACGGTAATACCAGGCGTCGAAATCCCCGAAGAACACATGATTCCAGCTCTGGTCTTTGGGCTCCCAACCCTCCAGCAAAGTCGTATGCCCATCCGCAATCCATTTGCCCCAACCTGCATTCGGATTAGAAAGTAACCGGAACGCCTCATCTGCATAGCCGTGATCCGATAGCGCTGACAGCACCCACCTGGTACCCAATACTCCAAAGTCAGGCGCATAATCCCGTGCCACTACACCAGCAGCCAGCTCAGCCGCTACAGAAGCCTCAAAGCCCGAAGGTACCAGACCATTGACCAAAGCCCCCGAAAGCGCGGTCAAAGTCCGAACCTTGTATTTCCCCGCAGCAGCATCAAAAAATTCCCTGTTAAAAGCAGTCTTCACACTATCGGCCAGCACAGCATAGCGCTGCTGATCCGAAGAATGCCCCAGCACAGCAGCCATTTCAGACAGCAGTACCGCATCCTCAAAAACAAAAACCGTCGAAGTGAAGGCCTTTGGTGTAGATTCCACCGCCAGGAAATCAGCCAGGCCAGTCCGGTAGAGATAACCCGAAGCCCTGGCCCTTCCCGCCAGGAAATCCACATATTTTTTCACCGCCAGATAATTCTCCCGCAATACCGAAGTATCCCCCGAAAAGCGGTATACATTCCAGGCAAGGATCGGCAAAGCCGAACCCCATGCCGGCCCCATATCCCGGTCATCCGGATCAATCCAGTTGTAGCCGATGCCACTGGTCGGCGCTACCCCCGGCAGCCGCCCGTCCTCCAGCTGCACGTCCCTGATGTCAGCCAGGAACTTCCTGTATCCCGAAGCCGCATCAAAATTGTACAAGCCCAGTTCCGAAATCACATGCGCATCGGCCAGCCAGCCCATCTTCTCCCGTTGCGGGCAATCCGTCGGGATGCCCACATAATTGCTCCGGTAGGATTGGATCGCAGCCCCATGCAGTTTGTTCAGCATTTCAGAGGAACTCGAGAAAGAACCTGCAGGTTTAAAGTCCGTGCTGTAAAACAGCCCTGTAACCGATCCCAGATCAAGCCGGATATGCCCCGGCTCCCTGAGCAACACATACCGAAAGCCATGATAGGTAAACCTCGGCCTTAACACCTCGATACCCGAACCCCGGAGCACATACACATCCGTCGCAAATTTCGGATCAGAGGCCTCCCCAATCATATGCCCCGCATTTTGCAAAGCATCAAAAGAACCATCCGCATTCAGCTTCTCGCTATGCTGCAAAACCACTGTATCACCAGCCTTACCGCTCACACGCAACTCCACCACCCCGGCGAAGTTCTGCCCGAAATCATACAAAAACGAACCCGGCAGCCTCTTCACCGACACCGGCCTGAGCTTACGGATCACACGCACCGGCGGCATGGCCTGCGCCTCCGGCACACCTTCCGGAGGCGACGCGACCATCGCACTAAACCATTTCTTATCCTCAAAGCCAACCGCTTTCCAGCCCATAGGCTCTTTCCCCGCATCGTAAATTTCTCCCGCAATCAGGCTGTTGAACTGACTGCCGCCAGTACTCCACTTCCAAGTGCTGTCACTGCTGATCACCTCCGTCCTGCCATTCCGGTATTCTAAAACCAGATCCAGTAGGAATCTCGGCGACTTCCGCCAGTCCACCCGGTCAAAACCCCAGATCGTTTTACTCTGCACATTGAACCAGCCATTGCCCAGCTCAATACCCATGCAATTCCTACCCGTAACCAAAAGCCTGGTCACATCATAAGTATTGTACAACACACGCTTATCATAACGCGTAAAAGCCTGCTCCAACACCGCATCCGAAACCCGCCTACCATTCACATGCAGCTCATACAAACCAAGTCCGGCAACCATTAACGTCGCCTTTTTGAGCCGCATCCCATCCCCATAATGCCTACGGGCAGCCGAAGTCTGAAACTCCTTCCTGAAAAGTGGTGCCTCCCGCAGATTAACATCCTCATTCCCGCAAATCCATTTTCCTTTAAAAACATGCTGTGCCTTTATACTGCAAACTGAAATCAGTAAGCAGATCAGGAGAAAGAATCGCCTCATCAAAAGCATTATCTTTTCCATCGATCTTTCGTAATCCAATCAATACAATCATCAATCCACTGCAACTTCGCTTTTAGATTGAACACCCCGTAGCCATGATCACCTTTCTCATACAGGAAAAGCTCCACCGGCACCTGGTGCTGCTTCAAAGCCGCCGCGAAATACAAACTGTTCCTGACATCCACGATCCTGTCATCCATACCCGAAGTCAGATACGTCGGCGGCGTTTGACCGGTCACCTGCAATTCATTAGAATACAAAGCAATTTCGTCAGCAGTAATCTCAGGCCCAACCAAATTCATCCTTGAGCCCTCATGCGTCAGCGAATCCGAGAAACTGATCACCGGATATACCAGCACCATAAAATCAGGCCGCAGTGAAGTGCCCTTGGGATTATCCAGCAAAGTAGAAGATAAATGCGTCCCCACCGTTGACACCAAATGCCCGCCCGCAGAAAAACCCATGATACCCAACCGGCCAGCATCAATTCCGTAGACCTTCGCATTTTCCCGAACATATTGGATCGCACGCTGCGCATCCGTCAAAGGCACCACTTCCTTCCGCTCCATCCATTCCGATCTCGGTACACGATAGTCCAGTAAAAAAGCCGTAATTCCCGCCTCAGCCAGTTTACGGCAAGCCGGGCCGCCCTCAACCGAATTCGCCCTGCCTCCATAAGAACCACCTGAACAAACAATCACAGCCGTACCCCGAGAAAAATCTTTCGCGGGCCTAAAAACCGTTAAGCGAGGTACCTCAGCACCATCCTTCGCAAAAGGAATTTTGTAGTCACTATACAGAGGAATCACCTCCTGAGCCGAAACTCCAACGCCAAAAAGACAAAGCAAAGCAAGCCCAATAAATTTCATGTTATTCATACTTAATATTTGGTTCCGCCCTGCACGGCACTGGCTAATACATCAAACCAGCGCCCATGCAGCAGACAGATTAGAAACTTAATCTATTATTTCTGATTCGCTTTGATGGCCTCTTCATGCTTCTTACGATCAGCTTCAGAGAGGTGCGAACCATACTTCTCAAGTAGCCTCTTAGCCAAAGGCAAATATTCAGGCCATTGCTTCATCTGCATCGAGATTCCAACTCTAGTTACCAAATAAGCTTCCTCACCAACATCGCCATATTTACTTTCCAAGGTTTTACTGATCTCATCCCAAGTTTTTGCTTCTGCGAACATAGGTTCTATGTCGCCTTTAAAAATCAACCTACTCAGGCGCGAGTGATATTGACTTGCACCAATTTCTTTTTTTATGACCACGGAGTCTTTTTGTATTTTCTGAAAGTTTGGGTCTTTACTGGTTTTCACCACAGCAAATAATTCCGACGTCCTTTCCTGAGCCATAACAGCTCCTGTCATACTGCTCAAAAGCAGCGCAAATAATAATCTTTTCATCAAATTTTATTTTTTCTTTTCTTCAATTAAAGGTCTTAGCTTTTCGGAAAACGGTATCTTGCTATACTCATCAATTTTCTTTTGCTCTTCAATACTGTTGATTCCAGGGCCAGGTTTTCTGTTCAAACTGTCCAATTCATACCCTGGTGTATATTTCTGATCATTATAGCGCTGTCCTTCTATCATCCACAGCGGTGCAGGTGCACCTTTTAAATAATGGTCAAAAAACTGCGTTGTACGGATTGTGTAATCTTTAAGATTTTCAATATTCTCAATTACATGTCCCTCTCCTTCATATTCAAGTAACCATGACGGCTTACCTAATCGACGCATTGACATAAAGAAGTCCAAACCATTTTGAAAAGGACATGCACCATCATTCCTATTATGCATGATCAACAATGGGGTCTTCACTTTATCCGCATAAAAAACCGGAGTATTTTCAACAAACCTATCTGGACGTTCCCAAAGTGTAGCACCTATTCTAAAAGAGAGGGGCCTTTCAGTTTGATTCTCTGCCAAAGTACGACCGTTAGGCATACACGTACCAACTTCACTGGTATAAAAACTAACTAGATTAGATATTCCCGCCTCGGCCAAGGCAGCAGCAAAGCGCGTAGTGCGGGTAACGATATGGAAAGTTTCAAACCCTCCAAAACTGTGTCCGTTAATCCCAATTTTTTTATCATCAACGTAGTCCAATTTTACCAATCCATCCACCGCAGCGTTCACACAAGCTACTGCAGACTCTCCGGTGAAGCCAAGCTTATAATAGATATCTGGTTTCAGTACTAAATAGCCTCGACTTAAAAACCAGGGAACGTTGATATTAGCTCCAGAATAGCCTGGAGGGAGATATGTGTTTTTACCGTCGGCGATTCCCTCATAATAGTTTATTATGACAGGATATTTTTTTGAGGGATCGAAATTCTTAGGTTTGTACAGAATAGACTGAACTTGTTTACCATCCGGGAGACTAGAATCCAATATCTCCGAAGTAAACCAAACGTAGGATTTTTCAGGGTAGTTATCACTGACTGGAGTAAATGCTTTAAAATTCTTGGTCAGGAAAAAATTTACCGAGGCATCTATTGCCTCTCTGGCGACAAGCCATGATTTCCCATCTCTTGAAGATTTCGGAGTTCCGTATATATTATCACTGAACGTATATTTTTCAAGACCTTGAGAATTCGAAACATTACAGCTAAAAAAACCTTGCTTTTTATTTTGAGTTCCAAATGCCTTCAGCAGAAACTTTCCATTGAAATACAATGGCTTGCCATCCACTGATTCAAAACTGAACCTGATGTCGTTTTTTTCACCATAACCGTTGGTAAGGCATATTGGTTTTCTGCGGCCGTTAACATCCAATGACCAAACATCGTACTTATCCATAACCAGTAGCACATCATTCGCGACAGACAAATATTGCCAAAGAGAAAACCTACTGCTATCAGTATCTTTACCAATGGTTTGGAGATCAATGGACATAGCAGACTGCTTTTTTACATCGTAGCGAAAAAGTCTATTGCCATAAGGATAGATTAGTGAATTTCCATCTGTAGACACACTATGAAGATTTTCAATAGTATTTTTGCTTGGAAGATTTTTTAGAATCTTAATTTCTCCGTTGGTTGCTGACAAAAGGAAGCTGCTATCAGCCATGCTACAACTATACCAACCATTATTTATTTCAAAAGTCTTCAAATCGTTAGCTTCGAGCATTTTTATTTTCCCTGAACTGGTAAATAGCAGAGCTTTATAAAACTTCTTTAGCGACTTAGGAATCAAAGGCTTTTCGGGCGCTCTTTTAACATCAGTATAGCTCCATATTTTAACCTTTGCTGGTAGGTTTCCAGTTGCGACAAAAGGATTTGTTAATTTGACAAGTGATAGTTCGATAGATTCTACATTGCCAGAAATCCTATTTATTCCTTCAATATTCAACTGATCTCTACCATTTAATTCCTTGTCGCTGAAGACTTCCGAAACCCCTGTTTTATCCTTTTTGAACCATTTGACCTTTGATACTTCCGCCGTCCTTTCCAAGAAAACAAGATCTCTGTGGGAATCAGTCCATATATGTACCGGATAAGTACCGCCAGAGGCAATCTCTACCACTTTGAGTGATAAAAGGTCAACCCACACCAATCTTTCTTTTTGAGGGGCAACTGATGAACATATTATTACATCCACATTGTTATTGGCAAGCTCGAAACTATTCACGCGCCCCAAAGAAATAGGTTTGCTCCCCGATATTTTGGCAAAAACCAAGTCTCCCGATCTTGTGCTATAAAGCGCCCTATCGCTATAGTTTCCTTTAGGGATGACAATCCTATCAACGTTCGTTATATATCGACTTTTACTACTAAGAAGGTTAATCGCACAAATGCTGTCCGAGCCATTTCGATAAAGAAAAAAATTATTATCGTTGGTAAATCCGACGACATCGGTAATTTTTGCATTGAGTATGGTTTCCGAATTCTTCGTTATATCTTTGAGGACCAACTTTCGGTCGACTAACCATCCCCCGGAAAGTATCCTAGACTCATATGCTACATAACGTGCATCATTGCTCATAATGGCATCGTGCCCAATTACCGGCCATTTGGCCAGAGTGTCGAATTCTATTTTCTTTTGGGCCCAGGACATATGTGAAAGCACAGCTAACACAAAAAACATTTTTATTCTTTTCATTTTTATTTGTGTGTGTATATTTTGCAATCGAGGCAAAGCAGTGGCTAGGATGTGTTAAAAAACACACCCAAAAGGCCACAATTTGAAATTAATAATGTGGAAGTACTACTACACCAAAAGCCTTATCTCCTGTTCCACCATTTACGCCCTTGACCGCAACTGTTATATTTCGATGTCTCGAAGACGAGGTACTTACTGTACCAAAATCAGGCATATCATATGTTGTTAAGATATTGCCACTGGCATCTCTTATCTGGAACAGTTTCCCACCATCTGGCAGTATTGTAGGAAATGGTATGGTTTTAAATTCACTCACCTGCTTATACCCAATATTTGAAAAGACATTTTCTGTTGGCTTATTCCCTAGAGTAAGACTTAATGGAACGCTTTCTGGTACAAGGTTAATTAGTCTCACATTTATTACCTCTTCTGAGGGGTACTCCGGAATTGTCTCTTTAATCAATACCGATTCTGGGGAGGAATGAGTGCCTGTAAGGAACAAAGAGTAGATATCCCCAGACTTCGCCCGTAGGCTTTGATTATAGTAGGTAATCGACTGCAAACCGCTCGCGTACAACTTTAACGGGCTATCATCTTTAGCTAGGATAGAAAAATGCTTATAATCCATATTGAGACAACTATCCCTCAATGCTGTATTCAATCTGGCGACCTTTCCGTCAATCACTACATTTAATACACTAACGGTTGCCAAAGCTTCTCTTTTTATTTCATTTTTCTTACAGCCTGAAAAAATAATTAGGACCGTTGCAAAAAGATATATGTTTTTTTTCATTTCTATTTAGTTTAATTATAGTCTATTCAACTCTCAACCAGATCGGCTCACCCTTCTTCATCTTCTCTAGTGTCTTAATAAATCCAAGAAATGGTTCTTCATCGCCTCGCTTAGCTTCTTTTTCCTTTCTAGCCTCAATGGCCTTTTCCTGCCATTTAATCGCTTCCTGCCTATTTCCAGATCTGTATAATAATGCGGCGTATGTATCTATGTAGGTTTCAATAATTTTACCGTTCTGTATTTTAGCTTGTTTAATAGCTAATAACTGTAGTGCAGCTGCACGGCGTAATATTCTTTTATTGTCTACATTAAGAAAAATCTCCCACAACATGTCATTTACGCCAGAAGGATTGAAGGTTTCGCGGCTGATGTAATTCTTTTCAATATCAAGAAAGTAAAGGTCAGATAGTATCTCCCAATCAGGTTCAGATATCTGATACCATGCTTTTTTGGTATTTAACAACAACTCTTCAGTTCTACTCGAGCCATACCTTTCTGAGAACTCTGCTTTAATCTGATTCCAGTTTGGGTTCTTGATTTTTGGCTTTCTAAGATCGTTATCCTCAAAAAGCCTAGCATTGAGATCTTTGCTCATAACAGATCGTATGATCGCCCGAGACGTACCCTTGTGATTAATCAACGAATCTGTCAGATTCCCATTAGCTTCCGGATAAAATAGAGTTAACAGTTTTTTGTCCTCTGGCAGGATGTAGGGGCCAACTGCACGTAAAATATCTGCATTATATAAGGCTTTCCCTTCTACTCTGTTAACGTAGTTGACAATGCAATCACGAGCTATTGATGAAGCCAAAGATTTGTCATTCAACCTTTCTGCCCTCAATATCATAGATGGCGCTAATGTATAATCTTTCCTCCCACGATTCCAGTCTAACAACTGGATGGCATATATCCTGCCTTCATCTAATGCCTTATTTGAGACAGCAAGAAAATCATTCACCACTTTAGCTCCAGTATCATGGTAAACCAAATTTCCTTCTGGGGAGAAAAACAAATAAGTGGGAAAAGCTCTAACTCCGTACCTTTTTGCGGTCGCCTTTGCAAATTCACGCAGATTTCTAACAGCTTCGTTATCATTTGAGGTGCTATCCATTTGTAACTTTAGCGAGATAAAATTGACATTTATCATATCATAAACTTTAGGCTGATTGTAAACTTCATCATCCATCTTTTTACAAGGCAAGCACCATGTCGCCATACAATCCACAAAAATTAATTTGTTTTCAATCTTAGCTTGTAGCTTTATCTGCTCCCAATCTTTTTTTGCTGTCCAAATTATGTTTTGACAAAAACTAGTCGTAGCAAAACATAGCAAACCTAACAGCAATATATTCTTAAAAATAATTTTCATAACACTAAATTATTGATAACCGGGATTTTGAATTAGTAATGGATTTTTCAAAATGTCTTCCATCATAATTGGATAAAGTGACTGGTGAGGTTTCCAATCCTGACCGCTTTTCCGTGGTGTAATTGTAGACATCACCTCATTAACCTTACCTGTTCGTTTTAAATCTAACCAACGATCGCCCCATTCTGTAAAAAGTTCCACCTGACGTTCATGTGCTATAGCTTTTGTTAAGTCAGCGTTTGGTGAAATATCAGGCAATACCAAGTTATTACCATTTCTGGCGCGAATACGAACAGCATTTAAATCCGCTGCAGCTCCAACTAAATTATTCTGCATCAGCCGAGCTTCTGCACGGATAAGATACTGTTCAGAAATTCTCAATACCGTCATATATTCGGTCATCGATTGATAAGAGTTCACGCTGCCATCCACTTCAGCTCCCTTCTTATATTTATATGGATAATAATAAATATTGCCACCGTTCACGATGCTCCCCGTCCAATTCAACTTTCTGGGATCTCCAGGTTCGAAGCTATTTAAAAGAGATTCATTTAAGAAGAAAGGTTTTGGATAACTTGTAAAGTTGATTGTAGGACTCCCAGTCAAAATAAAATATCTACCCCAAGCAGTATTCCATCCACTTCTGACAGGTTGAAGTTGCCAAATGGATTCTTTGGTGTTTTTTAAAAACGATTGATCCAGAGCAGTAAGGCCAAATAAACTGGTATTTTGTATAATTTCTGTAGCATTGCTTTCTGCTTTCGCGAAATCATTACCCTGATATAAATAAACTCTAGACAATAGTGCTGCTGCAGCCCAACGAGTTGGTCGAACTCGCTCAGAAGAAATAGTAATAGCATCGACACCTGTAAAGTTTACGTTTAAAAGTTCTTTTGATTCATTTAGGTCTATAATAATCTGCTTATAAACATCCGACTTAGGTGACCTAGGCAATTTAGATGCCTCATTGAAATTGCTATTTAAAATCAATGGAACATCTCCATAGAGGTTGACTAAATAAAAATAGCAAAAGGCACGGATGAATTTTGCCTCTCCGAGAAGCTGCTTCTTAACCGGTAAAGTGAGATTACTAGCACTTTGCACGTCTTTTGTAGGTTGTGCATTCAAACCTTCGATTGCATATGTAGCCGCATTTGCTATTCCAAATAACGGACCCCAAGACGAAAATCCAGAAACCCTAGTGTCCTCAGACAATTGGTTTTTGAAGTAACTCTGCAAGTTTAAATCAGTTTGACCGGGCAATATTGCTAGTTCATCCGAACTCAACCCGGCAAAAAAAGAAATTCCTATTATAGATCTACTGTCTACATCATTTTGATTTAACATTTGAGTGTAAATCCCTGAAATCACGCTTGTAGCAGTTATATTATCAGCGAAAACGGCCTCAGATGTAACCGAAGATAATGGAGGATCTACTTCTACTAACTTTTTGCAGCCGAAATTTAACAAAGCAACTACAAGGAGCCAAAGCATTGAGGTATTCTTAATGTGTTTCATTTTCATCATTTTAAAATTAAAAACCAACATTTAAACCAAGAGCTATAGTTCTAGGAAGCGGTAGAGCACTGGATCCAGTTTCTGGGTCAAGACCAGAATAGTTCGTAATCGTCCATAAATTTTGCATTTGGACATTCAATCGCAACTGTCTAAGATGAATTTTTTCAATCCATTTTGAAGGTACATTCCAAGAAAGCGCTACATTTTTAATTCTTATAAACGACGCGTCCTCGTAGCCAACGTCTAAGCGATTGTAGGACTGTCCAGTATTTCCCGCTCTGATGAAACTGGTTACGTCGCCCGGCTTCCGCCACCTATCTAATACAAAAGTTGAGGCATTCTCTCGGGCAATACCATAGTCAATTCTAGGCAGATAACGCGCTAGATATTGTCTCTGAAACTGCAGGAACACATCCAGACTTAAACCATTATAGGAGAATGTATTCGACAATCCACCGCTATAACTCGGCATAAGATCAATAAAAGAAGTTTTGTCTGCAATATTATCAGAGGATGTTGACGGGTTTCCATTTTTGTCTGAAACAATTAGTCTACCAGTTAGAGGGTCTACTCCATAAAAATGGTTTAGCCGTACTGCACGAATACTTTGGCCAACTTCCAAATTAAAAGTACTCGCACCAAATCCACTGATTTGAGATGGGTTTGTTAATGACTTTAAAATATTAGAAGATTTCGTTATTTGAAAATTTGTCTTCCAGCTAAATTTGGCTTTCTGAATATTCTTTGTTATCACGCTTAGTTCAACACTTCTATTTTCTACCAAACCAGGAAAATTAATGAATGTCAATGCGTTAGAAATTCCCACTGCAACGACTTCTGGAAGAACTATAGGTTGCAGTAAATTGTCACTACGATTAATGGCATAATTTCCAGAAATAAAAATCTTGTCCTTGAAAAACCCTAGATCAACCCCTAAGTTAAGCTTCCTAGTCCTCTCCCATTGAAGATTCTGATTATATAAACCACTATTTATCACCGAAGCTCCTCCCAAATAACCTATACTTGTTGAATAATTATTATAAAGATTAAGATAAGTGTAATCCCCAATCTGATCATTTCCTGTTATTCCATAACTAAATCTCAGCTTTCCAAAACTGACAACAGGAAGGTTTTCCTTTATCCAATTTCTTTCCGTAAATATCCATCCAGCACCAACTGCAGCAAAATTTTCAAAACGACTTTCAGGGCCAAAACGACTGCTACCATCTCTCCTGATAGTTAAGTTTAATATAAATTCGTCGCTCCTATTTATATTTAAACGGGCAAAAGCCGCATTGTAACGATAGACCCTAGATACAAATCCATTTATATTTCTATTGGTAGCTATTGGCAAGTTGTCCATTTGAGCATCGCTTGGAAAGCCATAAGCAACATAACTGAGTGCTGAATTATCAGATCTCTGAATAGTTGTTCCTAAAAGTACATCAAGTTTATATTCTCCAAGTTGCTTATTATAATTCAGTTGTGGTTCAATCAAATAATTACTTGAACGACTTGTACCTAGGTCGGTTTGTCTAAAAAAACTATATTGTTTATTGATTGGTTCAATAGCAGTCAACGGAGCCTTGCTAACATTGTCCATATCTGTTAAATTATACCCCAAACTTGTGGTAAATTTGAGCCTAGGTAAAAGCTCATAGCTTAACAATAAATTAGTATTTAAACTTTTTGCCTTACTTCTATTTGTTCTTTCTAATGTTGCCATTGGATTGATCCAAGACGCATACCCCCATTGATCTAAAGCCCAATTAAGTGTACCATCAGCATTATACAAAGCTGGACTATTTGGCGGGAGATAAATAATATCGTTTATCGGATTCGTGTATGGTAATCTATTATCATTAAACATACCCATAAGAGATAGCGACATTGTAAACTTCCTATTGATGGAAGCAGTGTTTAAGTTTAGTCCAAGGGAAATCTTCGTGTCATCCATATCATTACCAAAAATGCCATCCTCTTTTTGATAACCTAAGTTTACTCGATAATCTGTTGTCCCGGTACCTCCAGATAAAGCCAACTGAGCATTTTGATTAGCGACAGCTTTATGTAAAATCGAATTTTGATATTCTCTATTGATCGAAACGCTTCCCCACAAACCATTCAAATCATAGTCCCAATCATAAATGGGCTCGTTATTGTTTCGTTTTGATTCCAGACGCAGCTGAAGATATTGATCATAATTTAAAAAGTCTATAGATCTAGTTACCTTATTAATACCAGTCCTTACAGAAGCATCAACCTTCATTGGGCCGGCTTTGCCCTTTTTTGTGGTGATGATAATCGCTCCATTCGCCGCCTTAGATCCATAAATAGCTGTCGCATCTGCATCTTTCAGCACTTCTATACTTTCTATATCTGCGGGGTTAAGATAGTTTAATGGACTACCACTACTTTCACCGCTAAGTCTATTAACATTTTCTGCAACAGCCTCGGGTGCTCCCCAAACACCATTCATTCTACCATTTGCCTGAACAGTGTAAGAGTTATAGGGCACGCCGTCAACTACGTAAAAAGGATTCGCTCCCCCATAATTTGTATTATACCCCTGAATACGTACCGTAACGGTTCCTCCTGCAAAACCGGAAACTGGTGTCACAACTAGCCCAGGAACTCGACCCTGAAGCGCCAACAGAGGATTACTTACGGGCTGCTTTTCTATGTCCTCTGCCCTTACTGTTGTTATGTTAGAGGTCGTGAGTCTCTTTGAAGTTACTCCATAAGCCTGTACCTGCACAGCATCCAATTCATTAGTCGCCATCGTCAATCTTACAACTCCTACTTCCTTCATAGCAGCGATTTCCTTCGGTTCATAGCCTACGAACTTCACAACCAGCATCTCCCCCTCTTCAACATTCTTCAAATAGAAGTTACCATCAGACGTAGTACTTACACCCTTGCCTGTAGCCTTCACAATTACCGAAGCCCCACCTATCGGCTGCCCCGTCTCATCCACCACCTTACCAGATACATCAATAGGTGCAAAATAACCAGATACCCGATCAACCACCTTATCCAGGAAAGATGATTCTTCCTTCCCTTTCACAATCACCGTCTTACTATTGATCTCAAAGGCAAAAGGCTGCCCTTTAAAAACCTCAGTTAAAACCAGATCCAGCTCTGTGTTTTCAACTTTAATTGTTACCGGGTTAAACTCCGCCAATAACCTTTCTTTATAAACAAAATCAAACCCCGTCTGCGAACGCAGCTCTTTAATGATCGTCTTCAATGACGCATTGGTTTTATTGATGCTCACTTTCTGGGCCTTCGTCGACGCCGCAAGCTGCATGAGGGATGCTATCAGTATAACGGTGGTAAGTCGCATAACAAGCAATATTTTATGGTACAGCCGTTTAGGCCTACCTAATTTCTTTCTAAATAAGTACATTTGTTCGGTTTGGTGTTTGCAGAAGCCCCCTGCTTCGAAACTTGTGGCAACTGCGATTAAACATTAATTTTAAATTGATCTCCAAACAACCAATCAGAGGTGTTTCCGCACTTCTGGTTGGTTTTTCCTCCGGCTACTCACCATGTGGTTCCCTTGAGCAACCGGAATCCGGCCTTAGCCGCGCCGTCGTAAAATTTCTCTCATCCCCATAAGTTTAAAACGATTCATATTCTGTTAATTAGCCCTCAATAGAGATGATTAAACCCTTATCATGATTTGGAAACATATAGCTTCCGACCTTCCAACCTGAAATGAATATCCCCCGCCGCTTCCAGGATCTTCAGCACACTTGAGATATTGTCGAACCGAGATACCGAACCACCCAGATTATCCGTAGGCACCGGCCCCTGATAGATCACCTCCACATTATACCAGCGCTCCAGCATCCGCATGATCGTACGCACATCCGTATCCTCAAAAATAAACTTGTTGTTCACCCAGGCCACCGCCACATCAGGATCAATCTCCTTCAGCAAGAAACGATCATCCCACATTAAAGCCTGCTGACCGGGCTTCAGCACCAAACCCTTCCTTTCACCTTGAGAACCAAACGCATTTAGCCTCACACTTCCTTCCAGCAAAGTTGTACGCACCACCTGCTCATCTGTATAACTGTTCACATTGAAATGCGTACCCAAAACTTCAATGTCCTGCTTACCCGTGGACACCACAAAAGGATGCTCCTTATCTTTTGCCACTTCAAAATAGCCTTCACCCGCCAACTTGATCTTCCGAACCCCGCCCTCAAGCAAACCAGCCGAATAAGTCAGACTCGAAGCCGCATTCAACCAGACCAAAGAACCATCCGGCAAACGCAAACGGTAAGTCTCCCCCTTCGCCGTACTCAGCGTATTCACCGCGGCCAAATCAGTACCAACAGCTGAAGAACTTTCCAATTCGTAGACCAATTGGCCGCTAGCCAACTTCGTCACCTTCACCCCAGCCTGCCTGGCCAGTTCACCATTCGCCGCATCCGACAAGCGGATCTTTTTACCATTCGCTAAAGTCAATGTCGCACCCTGCTTACCCGGAGCCACGTCGTTGGTGCTGCTGATATTTTGGGTGTTTTGTGAGTCTTTATGATAGTTGAAGAAATAGGCTCCTACAACAATGGTCGCAACTGCAGCAGCGATCGCTACGATCTTGGGCCATAATTGAGTTTGTTTCTTAGGCTCGATCAGTTTGAAATTTGCTTTTGTTGCTATATTTAAATAGATGCGTTTCTGCAATTCTTCCTTGCTAACTGCATTGCTTACTTCCAGTGGTAGCTGATCATCGCTGATCAGCCAGGAGTAGTATTCCTGCAGTTCCTCATCGCTAATGCTTTGATCTGCGATCTTTTGGCTAAGTAAGTCTATTTGCTCTTGGGTCATTCCTTGGCTATTTATTACATAGTCAAATCACAGGGAGCGAAACCCTACCTTCTTGGAATATTTTTTTTATTTATTTTTTGATGGGAATTTTTCTGGCTATTTGAGCAGTTCATGAATGGTGATAATGATCATGGCACTTGGTCCCAGGTTTTCCTTGAGCACTTTAAGGGCATGGGTGACATGCTTCTCAACGGCCTTTTCAGAGATACCGAGTTCTGCGGCGATCTTTTTATTGGTATATTCTTCACTCCTGCTCATTTTAAAGACAAGCTGGCATTTTGTTGGTAATGTTTGTACGACTTTATCGAGCCTGGCTTGAAGCTGCTCAAAATATTCCTGGCTGAGGTCAGGTAGTTGGCTGAGCTTGATTTCTTCGTCTGTGGCTTTACCAAGCTTTTGCTCGATGATGGCCCTTCGAATGGCTTTTTGTTTACGGTTAATGATCTGGTAATGGGTGGCACTGACCAGGTAACTTTCAAAGTTTTCTTTAAGTTGTAACTGGGCTTTATTTTCCCAGAGTTTCAGAAAGATATCTTGAACGGCCTCTTCCGCTTCATCCTGGTCTTTGAGTTTTTTGGCGGCAATATAAAAGAGCTTGTCCCAGTAGGTATTGTAGACTTGGGTAAACGCGAGCTCATCGCCTTCCTTTATCAAAAGGAGCAATTCTGCGTCTGTAAGTTTACCATAAAGTTCCATAATATATTAGCTATTAATTACTCCGCTTTTACTGTTATAAATTTAATAAATTCTCTTTTTATTTCCATATAAATTTCTGACTACCAGTGATCAACATGATTACCAAGACCATTTTGCTCTAGGTAGTTCACGTACTCGTGAACCAGTTGAATGTTAAAACCTGGCCAGCTTTGAACCTGGTCAGTTCGGTGCTGGCATAGTTGCCTCAGTGTTTTGATCCCGGCAGCATTTGCTGCCCTTTTTAATTCCCCGCTTAGCTTAAGCTGCTGCATCGGAAAATCTAGGATCTGATCTTGTTTTGGAGATGTCATCTCTAGGTTTTATGTTGCCGGGCCCGACTCAGCAAATCCTATAAAACAAAATAGCGCGGGACACAGCCAGAATTCCGTCTTAGAGGCTGTGGAAAGCCTAGGGAACAGAAAACAGCCGCGCCCGCACTATTCGTGCAGGCGAGCAGCATAATTTTCTCTTGTTCCCATTAAAACTTCCACATTTCTAAGACAAGATCAAATAGCCGTCGCTATAATATTTTTACAATGCAAACTTACTTATTTTCTTCCTCAATAACCAGAAATGTACTGTTGAGTTGTTGATTTAAATGTATCTCAGGAGTTACTTCTCAAACTGTCAAATAACATATTCATTGCTTTTAGGTCGCCTTATATGTTTGTCTATCAGTTTCTTATGGAATAGGAAATTACCTACAATGCGCATACACTTTTTTAGTGTTCGGTACTGGCTTTACTTTGCGTCGTTGATTTTTAGAGCTCATGTACAATTGAGTTTTTGAGCAGATGAGATCAATTAATTGTGATGAAAAGAACTGATGATTTTTTGAATATACTTGATGCATCTCCAGATACATTGACCAAAGCTGAGGCTTACCGTTTATATGGTAAGGACAAAGTGAGGTTATGGTGCAGTGAAAACCTGATCCATCCGGTGGGTATGCAGGGTTCTGGTAAGAAAAAATTCATCGATAGGTTAAAGCTGGAGGCTGTTGCCCGGGCGGATAACCGATGATCCTTTGCGTTTTGCAATGGATTTGATAAAATAAAAAACCGGGCTGATGCCTGGCGTACATTGTCCTATTGGGGTGAAGCGTTTTCCGGGTGACCGGAGAATTAAAGTGCAGGGCTTTTCTCGTCTTAACGGTTACGTGTAACCAATACGGTGAGAAAATCCTGAACCATAGGCAGTCCGTTTGGGCAGGTATGTAGTTACCGACGTGGGTAACCCCGGATAATTAGTTAATTTTTAAAGGGAGGCAGTTTTCTGTCCTCCCTTTTTTTATGTCTTTATTTATTTATCTCATACGATTGACTTAAAAATCACCTGGACCAAATGCATAATCATAGGTAACCTTTTTAAGCAATATTCTATTGACTCCAGAGGACTCAACGACTCCATCCCTAACAGGCCTCCCGAACAAACCGATATTTTTCACAACTTCTTCTGAACTGTGGATCCTGCTGAAATACGACGGATACAAAATTCCGTCAAATCCTTTATTTCTGGCAGCCCGGGCTACAGCGCGGATGATCTCATAGGAATGTGCGGGTGCACGAAATACCATATGGATAGCCAAACTCAAACTTTCAAATTCCGTTATTCCAGGTTCCTCAGGCCATGCAGTTAGGTCTAAAAGTTTTTGACTCTTAACTACCTTCATGTTACAGAGATAAAGTTCTTGCTCGATAGTTACTCGACATTCATGCAGACAGGCTTCAATGTCAAACGAACCATATAAAATAGGGAGATCAATGCTATCAAGTCTGCCGCTGCCTAAGAATTTTTCAGGCGCGCTGTCATATTCTGTTGGATCCATCTGATTTGTGGGATCAACCCTTAGACGGTAGAAATGAGTGCCTTTCTCCAAAATGGTCTCTGGATAGTGGTTCATGATAGCTTCAATGACCTCATCTCGCTGATCAGGTTCCTGCAGTGCATTTAAGGGTTCAATTTCCCCAACCATCCATAATCGTGGCCCATATAGAAAAAAACCAACACCAAGAATATCGGCGATGAGTTTTGCATCCACGGCTAAATCTTCTGGAAAGGCAACATCCCCGATTCCCTCATGATAATCGTTAAATTGTATTGCAACTGCTCCCCCATAGTCTGTCCTGATTCTTGAACCATTGACAAAAAAACTGTGACTTAAATCTTCCAGGTTTTCGTTACTGAGTTTCGCACCGTCTAATGATCCGCAGTTTGGGCATGCGCCTTCCTTCGATTTACCTAGTCGGAAGGCGTCCAGCCTAAGGCCTGGGTCACGAAAACAATTTGAACAGGCTCTAATTGTTTCTAATTCAAGCATTATATCTGAGAGTGAATCCATTAGATCAAAAGAATTTCCGGAAAGATACATTTTTCAAACTCAAACTTTACGATGAAATCAATGAATCAAAGCGAACTAAGCCGTATTGATAGGGCTGTTGCGGATAACATTAAAGATATCCAACGTTCCTTTGGTTCGCAGTCTGGGATTGTTCAGGATTTTATTGTGTTCATCTCTCGGCGTCTGAAGACGGATTTGTTTGGGTATACTCGATTTACTTTGCAGGAGTTTTGCAAACAGACCGGGCGAAGTCGGCAGGATCTGTCTCTGGTCTGTGCGGATTTTGCTTCCGGGCGGTTTGCTGCTCCTGTGATTGAGGGCTTTGCGTTTCAGACGGTGTTTGATTATGCTTTGTATTCCATGATGGAACGGAACATCATTTTTTCTTCACGGTATGAGGTAAGGGAGAAGGAATCGGTGATTGCGATGCATAATTTTCCGATTCTGAAGGATTTGCGGATGAACTTTGGCCGGGTACAAAATGAGCTGAAGGTGTACGAGGTGCGGCTTTCCGATGAGCTGCTCCAGGGTTTTTTGAGTAGGTATTATACGGTGAATACCGATAGTTATAAGCTGGTGGGTAAAGGCCGTGGCGGGGATTCCCGTAAAAAGTTATTGTTGTACCTGTCTAAACTCAGTCACATTGTGCAGACAACAGGTCAGCTGGAAACGATGGTTCCTTTGGACCGGCTTTGTGAGTTCGCGGATATTATGGATGCCCGGCCTTCGCATAAGAAGCAAAACCTGTCGCGGATCTTCAATCATATTATAGAGACCGGAAAGTTTGGGTTCAGATATTCATTTACCTCCAGGAATGGCTACATGGTAACACTGTTGTTTGAACCCAGCTTATCCAAACGTGCTTTGCAAAATGAGCATGGCTTTTATTTCCGCTTGTTTTCAGCGCTCCGCGCTGTGTTTGATAGCCGGAAGAGTGGTATTGCTGTCCATGGTTTTGATAAGGATCCTTTTCAATCCTGGCTGGTTGATCCGGATTTGGACGTAGAGGCAAAGGCCCAGGTACTCTCGCAGGCTTACTACGCGGGAATGGGGATTTCGGTTTCCTTGCCACATGCGTTGTCTATGGTCAGGTCTGGTGTATTGAGCTTATGAGGTTTTATAAGTATTTGTTTTGATTGGGATCTGCTGTTGTTGTCGGGTATTTCGGCACTGCTGTCGAACGTTTTGATTTTGCTGTCAGGTATTTTGATCTTGATGTCGAACAATTCGGCTTTGCTGTCGGGCTTTTTGATCTTGTTGTCGGGTATTTCGGCTTTGCTGTCGAACATTTCGGCGATGTACATTTGCTGTCGGATATTTCGGCAAACGTCCCTTATTCTTTAGGCCGCCAGCGGCCTTTGCTGTCGAACGTTTCGGCTAATATTATATATAAATATACCTTATACGGGAATTGGATATTTCGGTACGGTTGATTGATTTGTACTCCGGCTTTACTGAAAAAAAATGGCTGGTGATTCCTTGCTTTTGCTTGCTTGCGTTTTTATGATAGCTGGTTCCGGTTGGATTTTTTTGTTGGTCAGCATTTTGTAAAAGCAGATTTCTTTACTGTCTTTTCTGCTTTAAGGCACATCATTTGTGCTTAGCGGGCTATGAAGACTAAAGAAATTTCAGATCAGCTTTTGGATTGTGCGATTGATCTGGCGATGTACTCCCTGCCAGGTATGATGGATACCGATAAGGATGCGCGCCAAGCCTACCGGATTCTGGCTTCTGAGCTGATTTTGTCTCAGCCGAAATTGCGCTTAAGGCGTTTGGTCAATTCAGGGATTCCTGTTTTAGGCTGTCGGTTCAAGTTGAACTCACTGAGCAAATTGAACTAGGATGTCTGAATTCTTGTACACTCCGGTTGTTATTGGTTTTTCTGATGTTGCATTAGTAGGCCTGATATGATCAGAGCAATTACTTTCGAAACTGACCGCTTTTTGATCCATGGCTTCCGCGCTGAGGAATTGGGGCGTTTTGACAGTCTGGCTGCTGAAGTGTTCAGCATCTTGTCAGATGACCATACTTTGCGTTATTTACCTTCAAAACGTTTGTGGAATGTGAATGAGGCAAAGGTTTTTCTACAGGGAATGCTGTTGAATTTTCATGCTGGACGCAATTTCCTTCATTTCATTACCGATAAAGCTTCGGGTAAGGTGGTAGGGATGATCGATCTGATCTCTCCTGCCCTTGCGATGGAGCATTACCGGATACCACGTTATCCATTTTTCCTGGAGTTTTATTTGGGCAGCTTCGCTACTGGCTGCTACCTGATGACCGAGGTATTGCCGGCAATGGTATCGGAATTCCTGGATCAGGGGATCGATTGTATCGGCGCTGTAGTGGACAGGCAAAACATCCCGGCAAAAAAAGTGCTTAAAAAAGCGCGCTTCTCACGCAGCTGTAGTTTCGACACCCTGCAGGATCTTTATGAGTTAAATGTCGCCTAGGCTCTTTTAAGTATCCGCTTCGATCATATAGCTGAGTAGCTTGCGCTGATCTATTGAGTTATTCAAATAAATCGTGTGATCCTGGATCCGCTGGATCCAGATCAAATGATGAAGCTCTCCTATCTTTCTTTTTGTTTGGGTTTCAGTATCTATCTCTACCAATCGAAAATAACTGCTGAAAAGCTTTTTCTCCAGCCTGGGAATATATAGGTACTTCCCATCAATTAAAGCTGGGCCTGTATACCGTCCCTCCAGCTTTATGCCATCCATTGTAATCTGACCGACTTGTGGACTTCCCTGCGCTATTTCTAATAGCTCGCTGTACTTAATTTCAATGCCTGATACAGTAATCAGGATATCAAAATCCTGAGGGCTTTGCAGATGTAAAAGGTGTCTGGTGATGTTTCAATAGTTGTGACTGCTAGAACTGGGTCATGAATCTACAAAGAATATTTTGTACTGAGTTACTCAATTATTGTTGGCGTGTTGAAGTCATTAAATTTTGTGTTTCGATGGAAAGCAACAATGGCTATTAGCCTTTTAAAAGAAAATCATTTATCTATTATAAAATCAGCTATGAACCCACTTACTGAAAAAGCGAAAGTGCTCAAAGAGCAAATCTCCTTTACCGACTTCCTATCCCGGCTCGGCTATGAGCCAAAAAGGACCAAAGGTCATGAATCGATGTATATCAGTATGGTCCGGGATTCGGACACAGATGCTTCCTTTAGTGTTAATGAGAAACTTGGTGCCTGGTATGATCATGGGATGGGTAAGGGCGGGAACATTTTTGATTTTGGGAAGCTATACTGGCCAGACCTGGATTTTGCTGAGATTGTGGACAAGGTCCGGCAGATTTGTGACCTCAGCATTGATCTGCCGGAAGGTGCGCAGCGCAAAGCATCCCGTCCCAGGATCAGGGAGGCGGTCAAAATCCCTAATTATAAGATCGAAAAGGTTTTGCCTTTTGGGAGTTCTGAGGGGATCAATACTTATTTGAAAGGTCGCGGGATTTTTGAGGTTGCTGCTGACCGGCTGCAGGAGATCCATTATTATGTCGAGGATGAGAAGAAATTACGTAAGCGCTATTTTGCTGCCGGATGGCAGAATGAATCAGGGGGATGGGAGATCCGCAACAAGTATTTCAAAGGCTGCCTGGGTAAAAAGGGGATCACGATGATCCCTGGAGATCCAAAAAAACTGGTGGTGTTTGAAGGCTATATGAATTACCTGAGCTGGCGCCGGGAAAATCCTTCTTCCAATGCTACCGCATTGGTCCTGAATTCACTGGCCTTGCTGGAGCGGGGTTTGGACAAGGGGAAGGCTTTTCCGGAGATCGATGTTTACCTGGACAGGGATAAGTCGGGATATACGGCTTTAGCTGCCTGGATGAAAGCACTGCCCTATTCTACCGACCGTTCTGAGCTCTATAAGGGGATGAATGATTACAATGACAAGATCATTGCCGATATCAAATTAGCGCGGAAGTTGCAGAACCAGGTCCGCTAGGCTTAGTCCGCTGCAAAGACTTTATGCAGGAAGATGTTCTTTCTGATGGAGTTGAGAATGGGAAGGTCAAGGGTACATCCCCTAGTCTGGCAATGCTGATGGTCCTCCTGATCAATCCTGATCTCTCCTACCATTTCATTTGCTTCATTGAAGATCTCATACCACTGGTTACCCAGCGCTTTGAGCCTGAAGGTATGTTCTTTGATGTCGTCACTGGCATTAATTTCAAAATCCTGCCTGGTATTAGTTTTTGCTGGAAATCAACAAGGATGCTGGTTATTTTGTTTGAGGCAAACAGGCGTTTTGCTTATCAGCACCCTGCTTTGACTTTTACTTTGCAAGATGTCTTCTTGTCCGACAGAAATTGCTGCGCAACACCTTTGGCCCAGAAGTGATCTTGCCCTGGCATCTTCCCTTCAGTCGATATTCAGGGAGTTCAGTCTGCTCGCAACTCACAGACTTTTTATGGATGATAAAAAAAAGCGGCTGGCTGGCCGCCCGGTGATGAAGTCAGGTAAACGCAGCAAGAAAATCGAAGCCAGGTTTACCGAAGAGGAGTTTAATGCTATTGTAGCGATGGAGAAAAAATACGGGATCAGCAGGACCGATTTGGTACGGCTGAAGCTGCTGAGCAGCTCCGGGCATTTAATTGTGAATGCGGGGGCGCTATTGCTGCCACTCGATGCCATAGGTGCCGAGTTGGGGAGAAACGGCAACAACATCAATCAACTGGCCAAATACGCAAATACACTAGCCAAACGGGGAATGCTCTCTCCCCAGATCATCGAAAGGTTTAATGTGTTGCTGGCCGCCCATGGGCTCATTCAGCAAAAGCTGGAAGTGTCCCTTCGTAAAATCATCCGCTCAATGGGCCATTAGTTCACCTGCTCATTACTTAGTATTCAACAAATCAATTATTCACCAATTCAACACATCATGAATTCACAGATCATCATCGATTTTCCCATCCTGGCTTCCGGGCTTTTTGTGTATTTCGGCATCAAGGGCGCTTATAAGATTTTATGTTACTTCCTTCCTGAGCGCTGTTCGCCATGGCATTCAGGCTACATTTCCGGCCATAATGCACTCGCAGATCAACTTCGGCCTAAAATTGACAAACTAGTTGAACAATGGGAGCAACTCCAGGCACATCAGGAGCAAGCACAAAATGGTACGGAATATAAACCCATTAAGAAGGATGATCGTCAAGTTCCTGGTCAAGAGTAAGACCTTCAAAGGCGTCCGCTACAATACCAATAAGGTGGAGAAAAATAAGGGTGAACTGATGAAGGTCTCTGGATTCGGCATTTTACAGGGAATGTCCCAACTGATGCCCCAGGATTACATCAATTACCTCCAGTCAATTTCTTCCCGTAATAAGCAGGTCATCTACCCTCAGCTGCATGTAGTCATCTCCGCAAAAGGCAAGGAGAATTCAAAGGAGGAGCTGACAGGTATCGCCGATAAATGGATGCTGGCTATGGGCTATGCCGATCAGCCTTACTTGGTGATTTTCCATAAAGATACCCGGAACCACCATGTCCACATCGTCTCTTCAAGAGTAGACAAGTTTTCCGGAAAGAAAATCAGCAGTACATACGAAAAGGTGCGCGCTCAAACTGCAATGAACCGGATCATGAGACTGGATGAAAAACTGACCGCCAAAGCTGATTTGGATAAGGCCATGAAATTTAACTTCCAAACCAAGGCGCAGTTCATGATGATCCTGGAAAGCAAGGGTTATTCGGTAGCTGAATCGAGTGGAAAAATGTTTCTGAGCAAGTTTGGTACAAACCTGCTGGACTTTGATCCCTCTTTTCTCAAAGAACGCAAATCCAACTATGTGGTCAATCAATCAAGGGCGAGCCAAATCACGGCCTTAATACACAAATTCCGGAAGCAATACTCGGCAGTCCTCCGGCTAGATACCATCCCATGCCCAGGCAAGACGGGAAAGATTAGCGATACTTATACCTCAGACCTTGCCGTACACCTGAAAAAGACCTTTGGCATCCAACTATTATTTCATGCCGCTGAAGGCAAAACTCCATATGGCTACAGTATCGTGGATCATGCTGATGGGAACGTCTTCAAGGGGGGTGAAATTATGGACATCGCCGAGTTGCTGGATGGAAATGCTAAAGATCTCAGCAGTTCTGCAGCTCATCAGATCAAAGACAAAGAGTCAATAGATCACGCCATCATTGAATCATCCGATCAAGCCCTCACAAATTCATCGCCTCAACAACTCAACGGATCATCAGATCAACAGCAGGGCAATGAGGAAGCATTTGATGCTTGCTCACAAAGTATCCGAATTGACATTTCAGACGATATCGACGACGAAGCCATCCATGGCAGAAATCGCCAACGGAAACGACAAGCCCGAACAAATAAACGTTAAGAATTCTGAAATTTATTTTATCTTTCACCAATGAAATTAACGCTGATTTATACCCTCCTAATAGCCTTAAGCGTTAATACAGCTTCCAGTCAGGAAAAAATCTGGACCAGGCAATCAAACATTTCCGAGGTCATTGCTTTTGAAAAAAAGATCAATCCGGAAGCGAAATTTCTGAATCAGGATGTTTTCCTATCCAAGGATCACTATCCATTGGCAGACAAGTACAAAGTTACAAATCCGGTGATTGTGTATAGGGAAGCGATGGGCTACCTTCCAATTTATGCCGAGTATTTCTATACGCCAGGTGATTCTGTTTTAAGATTGGTATCTTATGACTGGGAAAAGGGGCGTTACGACAACTTTTTTGATAAACAGAAAATGTGGCAGGAAGAGAATAAGAAATTCGACGCCTACAATGAGGAATATGAAAGAATTAAAAAAGACCTGATCGACAAACTCGGGAAACCAACATCTGATGACAAGTCAGCAAAATCCATCAAAAACGAAGGATCTTCCTATCTCAAAAGAAACACATTGTGGGATACTGATAGCATATACACTGAACTGAATATGATCTTTTCAGCAGGTACACACCGAATTAGACTGACGCTTTACTGGAAAAAATGACCGGGCAATAAATATCATGATTGGCGTGTTGAAAACTGCATTTTACACTTTTCTTGTTTTATTATTTAATGGCATTGGCTTAAGTCTATTTCTTTTCTCCTTTCTCACGTCAGGAAGTCTGAAAGCTGATGGTGTGTTTTATATTTTCCATACAGAGCATATATTTAGTAAAATCATGCTGATAGTCATAACTAGTATAACAACAGCCCTTCTCGTCCAGCAAATCAGCAAATGGGTAAAACCATCAATGGGATATGCGCTAAGGGATATTAGGAAAATATTTTGGCGGCAACTGTACTTTTCAACAGTCGCCTGCATAGCCATTTGGTTAATGCAAATTTTATAGGCTATTCCTCGTGAAATACCGGAGGTGCTGCTTTTTTAACAACAAGTGCCTTGTTAAATTCCGGAAAAAGCTGCTTGAGCTGAGTAGAATTCAGGTTGGAAAGTGTAATGAAAGTCCATGTCTTACCATTATCACCGCTGATCCCAAGCAATTGACTGTCGGTTGTCAGGTAACCGCCTTTAACACCCATGATCAGGTTTTGATCAACGGTGCAATGAAGTTCTTTTCCTGATGGATATATTTTTGAGACTTTACCTATTGTTCCACTGCGAAACGATGTACCAACTTCTTTCATTTTCTCCGTGCCGGTTTTAATCATGCTCATCATTTTCGCCTTACCACCCATCATGGATACAACTTTAGGGTAGGTATAATTTACCAGCGTATTAAGGTCTCCCTTGAGAAAGGCGGTTAGCATAATCTGCGCTTGTTGTTTTACAATTGCTGTATCCTGGGCTTGAACAGCAATTCCCCATGTAATAAAAGCGATTAAAAACAGCGTCTTTTTCATTTGAATATTTTAAAGCCAAGCTACTCAAATAACCGATCACATACAATCCAATTTTAAAATAAAACGTCATGATCATACTCATCGGAAACCAAAAGGGCGGCGCAGGAAAAAGCACTTTCACCATGCTGCTGGCGAACTACCTGGCCATCTACCGGCACTGTAAAGTCACGGTGATTGATATGGATTATCAGCAATCGATATCGCAAAAGTACCAGCGGGCAAAACTGCTGGAAAATGCGGAACCCTATGAGGTGATCGCCGCTGGTCTTGAAGATTATGCTGGCCTGCTGAAGGTACTCAATGATAATCCGGAAGATCTGGTACTGATCGATCTCCCGGGGAAATTGGATGATGACGGCTTGATACCGGTATTCCAGTCGGCAGACCTGGTGTTTTGTCCATTCTCTTATGATGAGTTCAGTTTTGAGTCAACAGTGCTTTTTTCGGTGGTATTGAATAAGATCAATCCGGAAGTCCAGGTCACTTTTATTCCCAACCGGATCAAAGCGAATGTGCGGTACGAAACCCAGCAGGAGGTGGATCAGCAGCTTTCCAATTTTGGGATGGTGACCATGGCCATTCCTGACCGGATCGATTTTCAGCGGGTCAATACTTTCCGAACGCCGGAATCGCTAATTCCGGTTTTGCAGCCGGTACTGGATCAGCTTTTTGTCAATCACCTTGCTTTCCTGCTCGAGGATTTCGGTGCAGGCGAATTCAATGAATACTAAATATGAATGAAATCAAATCTCTTGCCGATCAGCTCCGGCATAGCATGGCTTCTAAGCCGCGTGACAATCTGGTCCCGGTTACCAAAACCGGGAAAAAAGGGGCTGCTCTAAAGTCATCGTCCAACCCTGCGCCACTCATATTACAGGAAATCCTGGATTATGATGCCTCTAAGAACAAGGCCATGGTGCATGTCAAACTGGATGAGGAAACTGCCAGGTTACTGGGCCATTTTAAAATGGCAACAGGCATTGACAACATCAAACTGGTTGCTTTTGCGGTCCGTCACCTTTTTGCCAGCCAGCCCGAGCTGAAAACTTACATCAAAAACTTCATTTTAAACTTTGACTTATGACCTGGATTAATTTTTTGAGCTTTCTCGGTATGGGATATGCTGCTTATTACGGCCTGCTGATCTTACTGGAGCGCAAATCCGCTCCCGGTAAGGCTGATCCGGTTTCCCCGGTGCTTACTTTCACTGAATTTGTAGTGCCGGAAAAGATCAGCCTGGAAGATATCGGGCTGAGCTCCCCTGCTGCTTCATCTCCAGCATCTATTGCCCTCGGCGGGGTATCTATCAAAGAGCTGTTCGTACTGGCAAGAAAAGATGCCATTGAGTTCACAAAATCAGTGAGCTTCTAGTATTAATTAGTTCAGGCTAAATTTAAACTGGTATTGAAACCTAACTGGTACCGCCTTACCGTCGAGATAGACCGGTAGCCAGTCTTCCTGGGGCAGTAGTTTGAAAACCCGCAATGCTTCTTCTTCCAGTCCATAGCCGAGTTTACTTTCCAGCTGGATGTCCTTGATTTCTGCTGCCGCTGTAAGCGTTGCACTGATCAGGACTGCGCCCTGGACGTTATATTCCATGGCCTTAACCGGATAACGAACTGCGGCGACCATGATCGAAAGCATTTTATTGTTTCCTCCCATATATAGGTTTTGAAGGGGTAATTCTTTCAATGCATTGCCCTGCTCATCGATCTGGGTAATTTTGGTAATTAGCAGCGGGGCTTCCTGCTGGAGAAATTTCCTGTTGCTGAAGTCGTATTTATACCTAAGCTCGCCTTTCCAGTAACTCTCCCAGATCCCAACGCGCTGACCGTTGTCGTAATTTCCCGTTTCGCGGTAGCCTGAGATCGAGGCGGTATAAGGGCCATGCTTCAAAGCAGGATCTGATTTAAGGACGCTGTAACTTTCACTTATCTTAAAACCCTCCCCTTTTTTAGTTTGTGAGATTTTTTTGGTGTCTTGCGCGAATCCCTGGATAGCAGATGAGCAGAGTACCGTGATGGAGAGCACAAGAGAGAAGGACAGCGAGCGCGTCGGGAATTGCAGTTGCAGATGGCGTTTCATATATGTATTTAAGGCCGCTAAGTTAATCATCTTTACACATGTTGTGCATCCTATGAATTATCGATCATCATTACTGGCACTTCTGTTCCTCCTTTTTAGCGGCACCCTATTGGCGCAGCCCGGCATTGCAGAGATGAACCAGGCTACCGGCAATTTGCGGAGCACATTCTTTTCCGCCCGGGATGCAACCCTGGTGCTGGCAGGTTTGCTGGGCATCTGCGGGGCAGTCAACATCTATTACAACTGGCAAATGGGCCGCGATAAGGTCGATCTGAAAGTGGCAGGTTGGTTTTTTGCTGCATTTTTTATGATCCTGATGGGACCTTTTCTACAGGTGTTATTTGGGATATAGTTTTTTTGTTTTTCTATGACAGGCCGGAACGGGCCTCCAAAGCATTCGATTTATGTTACAAATTGAGACGTACCAAACATTTACTGGTACTGGCGATGCTGATCGCCATTACCCAAACTGCTGCTTTTGCCCAAAGCGGCGTCACAGGCCTGAATACGGCCACAACAACCCTTAAAACTTATGTCGGTCCGGTCACCAATGTGACCCTTGTAATCGGCGGAATCGTCGGACTGGTCGGTGGCCTGCGGGTCTATTCCAAATGGAACTCCGGAGATCAGGACATCAACAAGGAGCTCATGGGCTGGGGCGGTTCCTGCCTTTTCCTGGTGCTCTCTTCGCTGATCATCAAAGCTTTCTTTGCGCTGTAATGGAAAGGACCTTTAACGTATACAAGGGGCTGCAGAGGCCCCTCGTATACCGGGGTTTCTCCGGGAAATTCATTTACTGGGCTTTGGCTTCGGTATTATGCGGGCTGGTGCTGGGCGCTTTAAGCATAGCCCTGTTCAGCATGCTTTTCGGCGTACTGGTCTTGGCCGCATGTATTGCGGGCGGTATGTATTATACACTTTCTGAACAGAAAAAGGGCCTGCACCAAAAATCCCGGTTTAAGGGAATTATTCATCACCAATCTCAGATCAATCCTAAAGTATATGTCAAAGCACAACGCATTTCAGATGCCCTATATCGGTATTGATCAGTACCAGGATATGGATCTGCTATACGGGCTCAATGGTGAGTTCTCCGTCGTGATCAAAATGGTCAATCCGGTATTGCAATATTCCGGCTCGAGGGATGCTTACCTGGAGCTTCATAGCGTATTCAGCAATATCCTGAAGATCATCGGTAAGGGATATTTACTCCAGAAGCAGGACATCATTTGTAAATCCCCCTATCCTTACAGGCCGGCAAATGAATTCTTGCAGGACAAGTACAACCGGCATTTCGAAGGCCGAATGGCTACTCAGATCCAGTCCTACCTCACCATAACCCGGCAAGTCAAAAAGGGTGCCTTCTACACCTTTGATCCCCAAACACTCTCAGACTTCCGCCAGATGGTCATCAAAGTGATTGGTATTCTGGAAACCGCAGGTGCCGGGCCCAAACTATTGGCTGAAGCCGATGTCAAACTGCTGATCAAGCGGATGCTTGGCCTCAATTTTACCGGGAAATCGGTTAGCCTGAATAACATTTCAGCTGCTGACCAGCAGCTCAGCATGGGTCAACTTTCTCTGCGCAGCATCAGCCTGATAGATATCGACAAGATTGAACTGCCGCAAAAAGTCAGTATCCACACGGAACTTAGTGATACCGATACCATTCGCGGCTTTCCTGTGGACCTGCTGTCTTTTTTGATCCGCACACCTGAATACCACTGTATTATATTCAATCAGCTGATCGAAATCCCTGAACAGGCGGGAATATTGCGGAAACTGACCCTGAAACGAAAACGGCATTCCGGCATTCCTGATCCGGCCAATAACTTGTGTGTAGACGATATTGATGCCCTGCTGGATGATGTTGCCCGGTATAGCCAGTTGCTGGTGAATGCGCACTTTAATATTATGGTGGCAGCGCCGCACGAAAAGCTGCAGGCTGCCTGCAACTTCATCGAAAGCGAACTGTTTAATCAGGGCATTACTCCTAGCCATAATGCTTACAATCAACTGGAGCTTTTCCGCACGGCCATCCCCGGCAATGGTGTAGAACTCAAGCCCTACGACTGGTTTCTGACGACGGGTGATGCAGCACTTTGTTTCCTGTACAAGGAATCCCTGCCTGTAGATGATCCTTCTGATTTCCTGATCCGTTTTGCCGACCGGCAAGGAATTCCTGTTAGTATTTGTCTATCCGATTTCATGATGAGCAGCGGCAGGATGGTTAACAGGAACCGTTTTGTTCTGGGGCCCAGCGGTTCGGGCAAATCCTATTTCGTCAATAACCTGATCGAGCAGTATCTGCTATATAATATGGATGTGGTCATTGTGGATGTCGGCCACTCCTATTCCGGTCTGTGTGCCTATTATGGTGGCAAATACATGACCTACAGCGAAGAGAAGCCTATCACCATGAATCCATTCGCGATTTCGGAATCCGAATACAACATTGAAAAAAAGGATAACCTGATCACTTTGATCTGTTTGCTATGGCGGGGCGCTGAGGGAACGGTTTCTAACGTAGAACGTGACGTGATTTCCCTGGTGCTTTCGGCATACTACCGACAACATTTTTCGACTGAATCTAGATCAGCTTCTTTTTTGAGCTTCAATTCCTTTTATGAATTTGCCATCGAACACATTCCTGGCATCAAGGCCCAGGAGCGCATCCCTTTTGATCTGGAGGAATTCGCCTTTTTGCTCAAAAAGTTCTACAAGGGAGGGGAATACGAGACCTTGCTCAACGAAGCGGCTGATCAGTCTCTGCTTTCCGAACGCCTGGTGATCTACGAAATCGACAGCATTCAGTCCAACAAAATTCTGTTTCCCATTGTCACGGTGATCATCATTGACCTCTTCATCCAGAAGATGCGGCAGCGCAAACACCAGCGTAAAGCTTTGATTTTGGAAGAAGCCTGGAAGGCGATCACAAGTCCCCTGATGGCTAATTTCTTGCTGTATTTGAACAAAACGGTGCGTAAGTTCTGGGGTGAGATCATCGAGGTGACCCAGTCGCTTTCGGACGTGATCGGTAATCCGATACTGAAAGATTGTATCATCAGTGAATCAGATACAGTGATCCTGCTGGATCAAAGTAAATTCAAGGACAAGTATGATGAGATCGCGGCCTTGCTGTCGATCAGCGACACCGAACGCAAAAAGATCTTTACCATCAATCAGCTGGACAACAAGGCTGGCCGGGGACGCTTTAAAGAGGTTTATATCCGCCGCGGAAAGACCGGTGAGGTTTACGCTACGGAGGTCTCGATCTATCAGTACCTCTGTTATACCACGGAAAAGCCGGAGAAAATGGCCGTAGAAAGCTATGTCCAGCATTACGGGAGTTATCCTGAAGCACTGGAGGCTTTTGTTGCCGATATGAACAGCAGTGGTTTGACTATGGGAAAGTTCGTGTCAGAGATCAACCGCTTAGGTTCAGTATTTCGTCAAAAAACAACTGCTTATGAGTAGATTTTCATTCGTATTTCTCCTTTTGCTGCTAAGCAGCAGGGTCTGGTCCCAAACTTTATATGTGGATCCGGCAGTTTCTGCCGCCATGTATTCCCACAGCGCCACCATCGACGGCCAGCTGAACCGCAGCAACAACAACCTTACGCTGATCCAACGCGGGCAAATGGCGGTAACCGGCCAACTGGTGATCGTCAATGACCTCCAGGACAGGATCTATCGCGGACTTTCTGAAGTCTCCGGAATTTTGCATTCCCTGACGACCATTAAGGAGATCAGCGAGATCGGCATTGATATCGTTGATGACGTTTCTCAGGCGGTCAGTATAGCCCGGTCCAATCCGGTACTCTTACTCTTCGCAGAAGAAGGAGCCCGTGAGTTTAAGCTGCGTGCCACTAATCTGGCCTTGGAAGTCAGTAGTTTCGTATTGCGCGGGGGCGCAAACAATTTGATGGATTCGGGTGAACGCGCTAAGCTTTTGAACCACATTGCTTCCGAGCTGCGCATTCTGCGAGGCGTAGCCTACGGGATGCACCGTGCCATGTACTGGGCTAAGATGCAGGGCATCTGGCGCGCGCTCAATCCCTGGCAAACCTGGATCAGCAACGATGTGCAGATCGCTAACGAGGTGATCCGTCAGGCCAAATACCTCAAAAAATAATTAACCCAATCACCTATTTAATATCAGTCATGATCACATTACGTATACTGGCTCCGGCGATGAGGTTTAGCACCTATATACTGGTCTGCCTCTGCTGCTTTTCAGCTAAAAGTTATTGCCAAAAGAAGGCTTTGAACATCGCTGGCATTCACCAGCTGGTGGCCGATTCTAAATCTGAATACGGTCTTCAGAATGCAGCCCGCGATAAACAGGCCATTACTACAGCAAACGAGCAGGCCAACAAAACCATGCTTGCCCGGCTGAAAAACAAATACCGGGAGCTGCAGGAACGTTATCATACTTTGGGCGCCCTGATCAGCGCTGCTAACATTGGTATCCAGGCTATGCCTATGCTGAACCAGATCATCCGCAACCAGGCTTCCATTTACAGGATGGCTTATGATCATCCGATGCTGATCGGACTGGCTTACCAGACTGAAATTGAGTTTGTCAGCAAAGCCAGGTCACTGGTGAATTACCTGATCGGGCTCTGCGCAAGCATCGGCGCTGTGAATCAGATGAAGGCTTCGGACCGTAAAGTGCTTTTTGACTATGTACTTTTGGAGCTGAATACAATCCAGTCCATGTCGGCAAACCTGTTGAATTCCATGTATTACGCAAACCTTTCGGGAGGCCTTCGATCTTTGAATCCATTTCAAACTTACATTGATCAGGACAAGGCATTGGTGCAGGAGATCATTGGAAATGCAGCTTATTTAAAATGATAAAAGTAATAACTGAACCTTCTTTCTAAATAATCCCGCCAAACGGTTAGGGCATGCGCTATGCCAGCTAGAAACCTGCTTTCTGAGCCTGGATCACTGAAAGCAAAACACTTTGAGTTCGGACCCAAACAGAACATCCTTAATTATCCCTGAAATGAACCGATCACACTGTACCATGATCTCGCTGCTGATGTCAGCCGGACTCCTCAACCAGGCTGATGCACAACGCGTAGTCTATGACAAGAAACACTTCCAATCAGTCAATGAGAATGCGATAGCGCGGCATGCGGCTGAGCTCAACCACAACCAGTACCTGGAAAAGATCGATCAGAACCTGCAGCGCATCAATCTGAATGTTGGCTCGGTGGTGACTGCTCAGACCATCATTTACGATGGTTTGTCCAATGTCAATTCTGCTTTGAAAAATGGCCGCGCCGTGCTGCAGATGGGAAGCATCATTGCTGATCTGCTCCATTACAGCAACCAGATGCTGAATATGGCAAGGGAGGAGCCTTTCCTGCTGCTTTTTGCAGAGGACTTCGCCCATCAGATGAAAGCCAGATCAACCCGGCTGGTGATAGATGTTTCCGGCTTTATCCTGAAAGAAGGCAGCAATGTACTGAGCGATTACAACAACCGGGATCAGCTGCTCCGCCAGGTCAGCCAGGAGCTCCAAATTATTTCTTCGCTTGTTTATGGTGCCTGGAAAGCCATGTTCTGGGCAAAGCAGCGGGGCATCGTTCACTCACTGAACCCTTATAATGATTTCATCAATCAGGACCGGCAGCATGTCGAAGACATCATCCGGACTGCCAAATACCTTAAATAAACTTATGCTTATGAAAACTCTTTTTATCATCATCACCTTTATGCTACTCGGGCATTATGGTTTTGGCCAGCGGGCCATCGAAGACGAGGCCATTCGTTACCAGCAGGAACGAATGGTCTTTAAGCAATGGGATCGCGGGAAGTTTGAGCCTGGCTCAGGCTGGCTGGGCATCAATCCTTATTACTGGCTCACCTGGGGATTGCATCCAAATTACCCGGACACGGACCGGCGACCGCTTTCGGCCTGGGGACCGCAGACCCAGCGGCTGGGTATGGTTGGGCTAATGAACAGCGCGAGCGATGCTTACAAACTGGAGGCGGATACCCTGCGAAATACTTCGCTGCTGGAGGTCAGTAATTTTAGCGGGGCACTTTCTGCTGCCGATCCGCTTTGGATCTTGTATTACAGCAAAGAACTCAAGCCAGTTATGGAACATAATGTCGCTGAAATTCTGGCTGCTGTGCCTGCACCTGTTCGCGGGAAGATCCTATCGGAAGAATTGTTTGATTGGTACAAGAATGAACTGGAGATCCTTAGGGAACGTGTCAACGGGGCAAGAACTGGCAACATGGATCGTGGCTCGAGGATTTTAGCTTACCACAGGCTTTTGGGGGAATACCGAACGCTCGCAGCAACCTGGGCGACCCGAACGGCAAATGCTGAGCACAAGCTTAAACTCGGCAACACGCCTTTAAAATTGAAGAATGGCGAAGTTAATATCAACTCCTGGACATCCAGTTCAGATGTAGGAATTGCCCGGGAAGTGATCCGCTCCCGCAAATATTAATGCCTATTTTGATGCTTGATTACCTGCTTAACATTAGAATTATCACTATGTTTACAACATAAGGACAGGCAATCATGAGCTTATTATTCCAAAGATTCTTGAATTACTTCAAATCAGGTAAGCTCATTACTCGAAGTTACATACCGATGTTGTGGGAAGATGACTATTGCCAGGTAGAATTGGTGCCAAAGGAAAACCTGCCTTTTTTGCAACAGCAGATGAAGGAACTGGAATTGTTTGACCAGGAGCACCGTACGGATTACGGCTATACAGATATTGTTCAGCGTGAAGATCATCCGGTTAAGACAATTTCCTGTGAATTCCGTGCAGACTATTTAAAGGTTGCCCTTTCATCTTTCAAACTCCCTGAATTGCATCACATGCGATACGAAGCCGGGGAAATCAGGTCGCTAAAGAAATCTAAAACTAAAGCATATGGCTTCGAATCCTTCACACTTTTCTTTGAAATTGAAGAGGAATATGTGGCGACCATCTGGCTGAAATTCCATTTGATTACCTCAGTCACTGAATATGACATCATCCTGGATGCGCTCTATCATCTTGGAGAGGAAACCAACCTTCTGCTTGTTGACTGGAATGCGGTAGAGATCATTGATCTTAGCAACAAGGTACAGATTAACGGCTACCTAAAAGGTTGGTGGAAATAATTAGGGTATAATCTCCCTTGGTTTTCTTTTTTTAAACATCAGGCATCTCTGCCTGAATTAATTTATTGTTCATCAAATTTTTAACATGCTAACCATGAAAAAACTACTTATAGTGGCAATTCTGCTGCTAAGCGGTACTGCTATGTGCTATGCCCAGGGCCCTCCGCCCGATTATAAAAAGTCGCTGGAATTCCTACAGGGCAATGGCATCTATGAAGAAGGGATGATGACTTTCCTAGCCGGAATGAAAGATTCCATCTGGACGCATTTTGATTTGTTCATCTCTGATGCCAAGGCCCTGGCCGCTATTTTTATGATCATTTTCTTTGCGATCAAGTCCTATGAAATGATGTCGGGGGATAAAACATTGGAGGTAATGCCGCTGCTCAGGCCTTTCGGTTTGACGATGATCATCATCTGGTGGGGCGCTTTTGTTCGAATGGTAGCCTTCCCGACTGACCTGGTGGCGCTCAGGACCGAAGAGATGTTCAAGTCTGAACAGGCCAATGTCAATAGCCTGCGCTTTGACCGTGCGGAGTACATGTATAAAGTTGCCAATGCACTTTACTCCTTCCAGGCGGAATCCGAGGTCGCCGAAAAAGAATCCGATACCTGGTATGGCCAGGCCTGGGATGCGGTAAGCGGAACGGTTAAAGAAGGGATCTCCGCTGTGGTAGCGCCACTGGTAGAGTTAAAGAACCGGCTGGCGGTTGGCATGCAATTGCTATTGACCCAATTGCTGGAACTCCTGGCTTTATGGATCTTGCGCCTGGCAGTTTATGTGATTTTCATCATCCAGATCATTTACTCCAGCATTCTGATCATTCTTGGGCCTTTTGCCGTGGCCGTCAGTATTCTGCCTGCCTTCCGTGATAGTTTTAGTACCTGGATCGCCCGCTTCATTGCGGTGAACCTATATTCCGGAATTGCCTACCTGGTGATGTACATCATGGCGCTAATGCAAAAATATGCGCTAAGCTCGGAGATCAGTAAGTACAAGGCGTTGATCGGCCCTACCGGAACTGACGGGGAATTTATGGCCAGGCTCACCATTTTCGCTACAAACGGTGTGCTTTCATTTGGAACGGTGATCATCGTTTTTCTCATTGGTGCCTGTTGTATGTTCACGGTGCCCAGCATCTCGACCTGGATCGTTTCCACCTCGGGCATTACTTCTGCTGCATCCAGCTTTGGACGAGGCTCATCAACTGTATTTGCAGCAGCTAAAAAGGCCGGTAAGTTCTTTTAAAGCCAGCTTTTAATTAAACGCTCCATTAAACCTACAATTTATTCATTCATGCTGATCAAAAGTATTGAAAGCAAGATCCGCCTGGCAACTTATGTTGCGTTGGGAAGCATCTTGTGCTCCCTTTTTATTTCCGGCTTTGCTTTATTTTTCGCCTACCGGCAGGTCGTTAGTGCCCGAAAAAGCGTATACATCCTGGCGGGCAATGTCCCGATCCTGGCCCGCCAGACAGATATGCAGATGAACCGACCTGCAGAATTCAGGGCACATGTGGACCTTTTCCATTCCTTTTTCTTTTCGCTGACCCCTGACGACAAATACATCCAGTACCAGATGAAAAAGGCCATGTACCTGATCGATGAATCGGGGGTACAGCAAATGCTGAATCTGAAAGAGAAAGGGTATTTCAATTCGATCCTTTCTTCCAGTTCGGTGCTCACGCTGGAAACGGACTCCATTGTGCTGGACATCCCGCGCAAGTATTTCCGGTTCTACGGAAAGCTGAAAATTGACCGTCGCAGCGCGACCTTATTGCGCTCTCTGGTAACCGAAGGTTACTTGAAAGACATCCCAAGAAGTGATAACAATCCTCATGGCCTGTTGATCACCGGCTGGAAAACTTTAGAAAATAAAGACCTAGAAAATGTTCAGAAAAATACACTCTAACCGAAAACCCGGGGTTACGGTCTGGTCTTCCCTAACTGAGGAGTTCCAGGTTTACCTGGACAAGCTCAAAAGCCGCCTTCGATCCCTACTGATTGCCTATCCTAAACAGGCCTTTGCATTGATGATCGGCCTTATTATAGCCTCATTGATCTTTAGCTTAACCGGTGTCGAGAAGCCAAAAGCGACGGCAGCTGTCAGTAAGAGGATCCCAGTAATCCGGCCGGTTGAAAACGGTCTTTCTCAAATCTTGACCCAGGCCGATGCGCTCCGGGAAAGCGTCCGGATCAAAGAGGAGATCCTGCTCATGCTCGACAAAGATTCCCTGACGGCAGCAGATAGTGTCCATCTGGAAAAGGCAATTGACCGCCTGCATCAGCTCACCATTACATCCAATCCATATGACCAAAATTAAATTCAATCAGCCAAAATATGTCATTCCGATCATCCTGCTGCCCTTCCTGTGCCTGTTCTTTTATGTGTATCAATTGATGGCATCTAAGCCAGAATCAAATGCGCAGCAAGAGGAAGGCATTCAGGGCCAGATCGGCAATGTTTCTGCTGAAGTTCGGAAAAAGGATTTCGAGGATAAACTTGATGCCTTCAATCAGCAATATAAAGAAGCAGACGGGAATACCGCAGTGAATCCCATTCAGGATGATGCGCAGCTGGATTCCATTGACCGGATGATGAAAGCCCGGTTTATGGCAGGAAGCGTTCAAAGCGCTTCAGGCAGCTATCCGGCAGATCCTGTTGCCTATCCAAATATGGGCAGCACAAGGCAAGACCAGGAACTTTCCCAGGCGCTGGCTGCTTTGCAAAACCGGCAGGGCCTGCCAGGTAACGCTTACCAGCCTGCTAATCCTTATGCGGTCTATCCACAGGCTGTCCAAAATCAAATGCCAGCTCTAAAGGAGAAAGACCCGATGGAATTGTTCAAAGCTCAAATGGCTTACATGGATAGTGTGAGCAAGGCTGCTGATCCTGAATATAAGGCAGAAAAGCAGCGCCAGGATGCGATTGACAAAGCAGAAAAGGTTAGACAAAATACCCCAAAACTGAGCGTGCAAAAGGATGTGGTCTATTCTGCGGTTTTTAATACGGTCAAGCCTGAAAAGACGGACAACTTTATCACTGCGGTGATAGATGAGAATGTTACCGGTTATGCCGGCTCCAGAATCCGATTGCGTTTGCTCGAGGATATCCGGGCTGGGAAGGTTTTGGTGCGTAAAGGAACTTATTTGTACGCGCTGATCACAGGTTTCGGCGATCAGCGGGTGACTTTAAGTGTGCGTTCCATCCTCCAGGACGGCAGGATCCTGCCGGTCAAGCTGGACCTGTATGACACCGACGGACTGGCTGGGCTTTATGTTCCGGAATCTGCTTTCCGTGAATTTACCAAAGACCTGGGTGGCAATTCCATGCAAGGGTTGAACATTCAGGGTAACAGTACGGATGCCAACCAGTTTTTAATGTCTAGTTTGGATAAGATGTTCCAATCGACATCTTCGGCAATCGCTTCACTGATCCGCAAGAATAAAGCCCGTATCAAATACAATTCCTACATCTACCTGATCGATGCTGAAGACCTGCAAAAAGCTCAGCAGGATTATTAGTAGTGTATCACTGATTCAAGTATTCAATCCATCAACCGCTCCATAGTTCAATCATTCCTCAACTCAATTCATCATCAACTCCTATGCGATTTAATTTCATCACCTGGATGACCTTACTATTTTTCAGCTCATCCATTCAAGCGCAAAAACTGCCCATCATTGACCTTCCTGAAAATCTGTCTTTTCATTTTGTCTCACCTGAGCCGATCCAATATGTTGATATCTCGGTAAAATCCATTTCCGGTGACCTGCCGATCAAAAATGTACTGCGAATCAAACGAAATGCGGATTCGGCTCGAGCTGCTAAAGATCTGCCAGCTTTAGTTCCTGAAGCGATCGTTACCATCGCCGGTGAAAGTTTCATTGCTCAATACCGGATCCGTTATGTACCTGAGCAAGCCGGGCGCGAGTATGCAACGCAGATCGAAGTTTTGCCTGATCACATGAAACCTTTGGAATCAGGTCCGGCCTTGAACAAACTGCAGTTAGAGAAACTGGCCTCTGCCCTGCTTTTCAAAAAGCAACATCGAAATATTGCGCATGCAAAAGCATTTGGAATCGAAGGAAATATCAACAATCTAGCTACCTTCGGCGACTATATCTTTTTAGATATTGGGTATGAAAATAGGACCAATCTGAAGTATGATACTGATGAAGTTAGGTTTAAGATCGAAGACCAAAAGATTAATAAGGCTACAACCGTCCAGGCCATCGAACTCAAACCTGAATTGGTATTATTTAAAAACCCTGCTTTTAAAAAGCATTCCAGGAATGTTTATGTCTTCAAAAAATTCAGTTTTCCTGGCCACAAGATTTTAAAGATTGAACTTAATGAAAAGCAGATCACCGGGAGAGTGATTGAAATGAGTTTGAAGTATAAGGAACTACTGGACGCGGATTCACTTTAGTGATGGAGCAATTCTCCTATTAAAGTTAGCTGAAATCAATATTCAGATAAATTTGTTAAGTACGGTAATTATACGTACATTTGTTTTGCTGATATGAACCGAGGTCGTATAGTTAATGACCACTATCAAAAAATTAAAACAACATTTCAAAAAAAAACAGACAGTACTAAACATTAAACAACAGCTATAAAAATCAAAACTTAAATGATTTTCAGATCAAATGTATCACCTCTCAGATTAGTTCTTTTTACTTTGATCGATTCATGAACACACCAATTGGTGTGTCGCTTATGAGATAATTAACATGTTCAACTAAATACATACAGGCAAAAACAACGTACATACGAGCGATTAGGAAGTAGAAAATGTAAGCTCGGCACCTCATTGGACCTATTTCTACTTTATATTTTTCTTATATATTTTTCAATTTTATTACAGATAAACACATGGCAATCACAGTTAACGATAGAATCGATGTTCGTATCAGCAAAGAGCAGAAGGAGTTAATTAAGTACGCCTCAGAGCTAAGTGGTTTCAAAAGCCTTTCTGAATTTATTGTTTATCACGTCCAGGCGCAAGCCCAGAAGATCATCAAGGACAGCAACACGATCCTGAGTTCGATGGAGGACAAAAGAATATTTTTGGAGGCCATTCTGAATCCTGCGGAACCAAATGACGCACTTAAGAAAGCTCGATTAAATTACAACAAGTTTAAAGAAGCGAATGGAGAAGAAAATAGTACTGTTACAAAAACACCATGATAAGGCAAATTTCAATAGCGAAACTCCTTTACTGGACAATTATATTATAAAACAAGCCTCACAGGATGTGAGGAAAGATCTTTCAGCTTGTTATGTACTTGCTGATGAAGAAAATAAAGTATTGGGTTACTATACATTATCGAGTAACTCCGTTTCAAGGGATGATATGCCGGAAGACCTGATCCGGAAATTTCCGGCGAGTTACAGCGATCTGCCCACAATTTTGCTGGGTAGGCTCGCAGTTGATATCGAAAGCAAAGGAAAAGGTTATGGTGTTCATTTACTGATGGACGCGATGGAACGATGCCTTGCGCTTTCTGAGCAGCTGGGGATACTTGCCCTGGTGGTTGATCCGCTTGATCAAAGCGCCGTTCAATTTTATAGGAAGTTTGGCTTTATCCTGATCCCTGATACTGGCAAGATGTTCATTGCCATGCAGACGATTCGAAAATTAATTTAAATTACAAATGCCTGGTTCCAGTAACCGGGCATTTCTTTTACAAGACACGTATTCATTCATTGTGATTAATCACTACATTCAATTATGAAAACTGAGAAAGCGCTAAAATCCAAGCCATTTCCCGAATCTCTAAAACAGCATTGGGAAAATAACGATGGCGTAGATTTCGCAATTGCATTAGCCCGCCTTACAGGCTGGATGCTGCAGGTAGATTGGCTTACTGGTCATGAACATGCTGAAATTAAAGATATGATCCCGGTACGTGTTTATGTCGAAACCAATCGGGATATAGTATTCGACTTTATGGGCAAAAAAAGCGTCATGGCCTACAATCAACATATCATCAGGAAAATCGCAATGAAACGTGTTAAAGGTGACAAGCAACATATTGCAACAAGGTGTTACACTGAAGAGGCTTTACGCGAACTGCCATTACGGGTTAGGGCAAGTGAGCATGGTATAGAAAAAGCGACTGCTGCAATTTTGGCTAACAGGGATTTTTTGGCGCTAATCCCTGTAAGGCAAAACCCATATATCTCAGGGCATGATGCTTCTCAGTTCTCTCACGGTAATTGTGTTCCTTATGCCGAGGCACTACACGATTTGACAGGCTTGACCCCTCTAGGAATTGAAGTTTCGAAATATTCACAGGATTGCGGTAGCAAACTCGGATTCTGTCATGCAGTAATTTTGCACGCTGATGGAAATGTAGAAGACTCCTGGGGCACACAGCCACTGTCTGTGATTCTTGAACGATTTTATATCGAAGAGTACCAAATCAATGAACAGATATTTCTGGATGCCAAACAAAGGCAGCGTCGCGATTACTCCGATAGATATCAGGCGGCCTACGACAAAGCCCTCTATCTATTGAAAGAGCACCGGCTGAATACCGCCGAATAGAAAATCCCCTCAAGTTAAAGTTCGGCAAATTGAATTGTCCGCCATTCTAGGTGTTCTTTCTTACAAGAATCTCTCGATAAACTACTTCCCACTCCAGATGCACCTTTTTTCTGGTCTTCCGCAATTCATAGCATTCTTAAAATGGAAGAAACTCAAGCTCAACAGAAACTTCATGGTTTCCTCCAGTGTACCATCTACCTGATGGTCATTATCGAAATCATGATCTTCGTTTATGCGAAAGCCCCTTTCCTGGGGCTTTTCTCGTATGTGCTGGATCGGTTGGCGCTGATCCCCATTTATCACAATTTGCTGTATAGCAAGTTTGCCACCCTTACCCTGATCTGCCTGGTCAGCATTGGTACGCTATCTAAAAAAAAGGTCGATCTGGACCCCAAAAAGCACATTTTGTTGCCGCTGTTTGCCGGGCTGCTGATGTTCTTTGGAAGTCTTTGGCTTTATGGCAAGTCTTCGGGATTGGTATTTGCTTACACTAGTTGGTACAACCTGGCTTACATGAGCTGCTCTTTGCTCGGTGCGCTGGTACTCAGTATTTCGATGGATAACGTCTCTAAGATGATCCGCTCTGGCTTGGGTAAAGACAAGTGGAACATCGAGGAAGAAAGTTTCATGCAGGCGCAGGATCTGGTTGCTACCGATTGCTCAGTGAACATTCCGACGCTTTTCTATTATAAGGGGAAGGTCAGGTCTGGGTATATCAACTTAACCAACATCTACAGGGCAACGATGGTGATCGGTACCCCTGGCTCAGGTAAGAGTTACGGGGTGATCAATCCCTTTATCAGGCAATTGTTGGCCAAGGAATTTACCATGTGCCTGTACGACTTCAAGTATCCGGACTTAGGCCGTATTGCTTATCACCAATTTTTAATGGGACGGCAGCATGGCAGCTTTTCTGGGTTTGGTTTCCATGTGATCAACCTGGTCGAAGTGGAGAAAAGCCGGCGGATCAATGTCTTTAAACCAGCATACTTGCTTACTTTGGCTGATGTGACTGAAACTGCGGAGGCATTGGTTGAGTCCCTAAAAAAAGGTGACAGCTCGGGTGGTTCAGACCAGTTCTTTACCCAGTCCGCGGTAAACTTTTTGACTTCTTGCATTTACGCGGTAAGCCGTTTTGAGGAAGGGAAGTGCTCTACATTCCCCCATGTATTGTCTTTTCTGAACCGGGAATACGCGGAGATCTTTGCGGTGTTGTTCCATTATCCGGAGCTGCATTCCCTGCTGAGCCCTTTTAAAAGTGCTTATGACCGCAAATCTTTCGATCAGTTGGAAGGTCAGGTGGGCACGCTGAAGATATTCATTTCCCGTCTGGCGACCCTGGAGACATTTTGGGTATTTTCGGGTGACGATTTTAACCTCAAGCTTTCGGATCCTTCTTCTCCTGGGATTCTGGTCCTGGCCAGTGACCCCAATACGCAGAACATCAATTCAACTTGTTTTGGAGTGGTGATGAACCGGCTGACCAGGCTGGTCAACAGCAAAGGCAACCTCCCCTGCGCTCTGATCGTGGATGAGCTACCGACTTTATACTTGCATAAAATTGAGAACCTGATCGCTACGGCCCGTTCCAACAAAGTTGCGGTTGTGCTGGGCTTACAGGAGCTGACCCAGTTCCGCCAGCATTATGGTAAAGATGCCTCTGCGACCATTGTTTCGGTTGTGGGTAATGTGCTGTCCGGTGCAGTTCGGGACAAGGATACGCTGGACTGGCTGGAAAGACTGCTTGGCAAAAGTGTTCAGATCTCAGAAAGCTTGAGCATCGACCGCAATAAAACTTCCACTTCTTTAAACGAAAAGCTGGAAAGCCTGGTGCCCGCAGGTAAAATCGCTTCATTGAACACTGGAGAAATGGTCGGGCTGATTGCCTCGGAGCCTAAAGTCAACTACGACGGCCAGTTTGAGACCTCAGCGGTCAATTGCCGCATCAACCTTGATGCAAAGGCCATTTCGACGGAGGAAAAGCAATACCGGGAATTGCCGGTTTATTACGATTTCAATGGCAAGAAACAGGAGATCCTGCTCCAAAATTTCCTGAAGATCAACCAGGAGATCGACGCACTTGTCAAATCATTTATTCATTAATCAAAATCATTTAATATGTCCAATTACAAACCTTTCCATGAGAAAGTAGCGGAGCTATTTATCAAAAATCTGGAATCCGAAAATTCCATTTTCCGCACTCAGCCTGCCTATCGTCCGGCCCTTTTCCAAACGCCTGTCAATGCCAGCACCGGTAAGAATTATCGCGGCATGAATGCCATATGGCTGGCAATGCAGGGGCAGCAGGATCCGCGCTGGATGACCATGAACCAGGCCAATAAAATGCAGATCAAGATCCCCAAGGGAACATCTGCCACCATGATCAACATTGTAAAAACCGCTGAGACCTTTCCCATGCTGGATGATGAGGGAAAGCGGATCAAAGATGAGCATGGTAAAGCCCGGTTTACCACCATACCCCTGGAAACACCCACTGAAGAAACACATTGGTTATTCAATGCCGCTCAGCTTGCCATAACACAAGATGCAAAACTAAATCAGCAGCCCGAAACAGGCATAGACCGCCTGAACAAGTTCATTGCGGCTGCCGGAATCGAAATCGTAGCCAGTAAGAAAAATGTCGAAGGCTTTGATCGGTCTAAAGACCAAATAACTTTGCCCAAAAGCCCGGATCACTATGAGACCAAAATGGATTATGCGGCGGCAGTACTGCTGCAACTGACAAACTGGACAGCTCACCCCGATCGGCTGAACAGGACTCCTGCAGAGGAAATATCTAACGCTGACTATGTTGCGGAGCAACTTTCAACCGGTATCGCAACTGTCATGCTGGCTTCAGAAACCGGGATCAGCAAATATCCAACAAAACATTTCGAACGGTTCATTCCCGAATGGATCAATATGATCAAGGCAGAACCTGCTGTTCTGGCAAAAGCGGTGAATGAAGCACAGAAAATCACGGATTACGTGCTGGAAGCAGAAAGCAAGCTGGGATTGAGGAAAGACCTTGCTCAAAAGCCGATGAGACTGGACCTGTTTGTTGGGGATCAAATCAATTACAACCACACAACCTATAAAGTCCTGGACAGGATCAAAGGTGACAGGATCAAAATAGAGGATGTCAACAGCGGAGCAAAAATACCGATCTCCCCTGCCGACGGCCTTTACCGGTCCTTGGTCCAGGCGAAATACAGGGGCGATAAACCTGCCGTAGAAATTGAAAGGGATACATCCAAAGTGGAGGATCTGGGCAACGATTTGAACGAGGAACGATCGGAAAACAAGAATTTAAAACGATAGCACATGGAAAAGAAACTATATGAGGAAAAAGATCTGCCATGGGCCGATCTTGAAAAACTCGGCCTGGCCAGTCAGGGTAAGTTGTTAATGTCACAGGCAGATCAGGATGCCCTCCTTTCCGGCAGACGCAGCTCTTTGCAAAAACTATCGGACATTGGGGATAGTCACCTGCACATCAGCGAGATAGATGTCAAACTATCGCTAACGCGGGATGATACCGGCAAACTCCAGCTTCGGGCGCATCCCATAAACAGGTATGCCGAAGCTCCTGAAGGATTGGAGCAGCATGAGGCGGCGCAGTTGATCTCTGGAGAAAAAATGAGCATTTATAAAAAGCTGAAGGAGCCTGAGATCAATTCATTTGACGCGATCTTTGAGTATGATCCGGAAACACGGGAGTTCATCAAAACTGATCCCCAGAAGATCACCGTTCCCGAGCGGGTCAATGGCGAAGAGCTGAGTGCAAGCCAGCGGGAGCAGTTCCGCAAAGGTGAGGTCGTTGAAATCAATGACGGCACTAAATTCCGGTACACCGGAGTAGATCCTGAACCACTACGTGCCGACAGGATGCTACTCATTGCCTCGATACTGATAGATGGTGGCTTGACTTATGTGGCCTATCATGGCTTGAAAACCCTGGCGGGCCTCCTGAACAAGGATCCAAAAGCTACTCAGAAAACTGAGGCCTATCTTAAAACAGAGGCAGAAATGCAAAGTCAGAAGGCAGCTCATCAGTTCAGTAAAACTGAAGATAGCGAGCAAAGCCGAAGTTATACCCGCTCAGGCCGTTCCAGATAATGACCATCACCTGCCATCCATTTAGTCACCTCATCCTGGCACCCTCTGAAACTGCTGCAATGGAATTCTTGGCCTTGCAGCGCCACAGCTTTTCCGATCCGGAAAGGCTGTGGTTTTTCTACTATGGCTCTCAGCCAAATGAGGCTCAGTTTAATCCAATGATGAAATGTCATGATAAAAAAAAGATCATCCTGTTACATGAGGATGATCTGCTAGGCAGAGTCTCTGCCATAAAAATTGCATGCTGGCTAAAAAAAAGGGCCGTCAAGATTACCTACCAAAGCGGCGAAACGATCCGCCTGGAATATAGGGACAAACGCTATGACTTCCCAGAGCATCAACTCAGCCTGAACCGATTTGAAAAATGCAGTGGTTTCAGAAGCCAGATCAGAACCTACAAGCTGCCAAAACAGGCATCCTGAATCTAATTATATCGGCGTTGATGCATTTCCCGAATGTAATGCCACTCTTTTCTCCAGCGCGCTTCTCTCCTTCTTTTGCGGTATCCAAGCACCCAAACTGCAAATGCCAGACATCCCCAGGCAAACCAAAACATTGGTACGGGGTTCTTCATTCCCAAACCCGCATAACAGGGTAAACAAAACACCAAACTCAGAAAAACCAATTTAAATAGAAACTTCATCTCAAAGGAATTTGAGGGTTAATTAAATGTGATTAAACCTAAGAATCAGGTTCATACGGTACACATCGGACCACTTAGAAGACCTTACAAAGGTACAAAAAAACAGATTGATATAAAATGTAATACCACTAAAATATTTACCCGGGAGTTGACAAACAGAGCATTGGATAGCCTATAAAGCAAAAGGCAATTTCTTGTTGGACAGCATCATGAATCTCGAGCTAAAAAGCATATGGTCGATGGTTATTGTTGCGTATCAGCTTTTACTTCCGTTTGCCACTCATACAAGCCGCCTGGTTCACACACACTGCCACTGAGTGCGCGTACGATAAAATCAGCCAGGGAACTGGTCAGGATAATTTTCTCAGCATCATGGCTTAAACATATATCCGATATTGACCATCGTCAGTGTAATCTATTTCAAGATACCAAAGATCACTATAGATCATAAATTCTGCTATCGCGGGACGCTTATCATCTTTACTGTTGCTGATCATTTCATCCAAGGATATCATGTTGAAAATATCCTCATCGATCTCAAAGCCATTTGTAAACCGGTAAAAAGATTTAAAGTCTTCAGGCAGTTGAGTATCATATGCTTGCTCTACTGCATGGATCAAGGCTTCACTAGCAGCAGGATGCAATATCAATTCGAATGGACCAGAATACGAATTCAGTAGCGCTATTGCATCATCTATTTTCATCTCACTGTTCATATTGATAACCGGATTCGATGGCTTTCTACAGCACCTCTGGAATAAACCGGTCAAAAGTTTGCCAATATTTATCTTTATAAATTTCATAGCTGATGTTGAGCTTTCCTGCGAATTCCGAAATCATTTGATCCATGACCCGGACAGGCTTACGAAAGTCTGCGCAGGCAAAATAAATGATCCTGCTTCCATCTGCTGTTTGGCGTCCAATGTTGAGATGGCCGTCTTTTGGATCTAGCAAGCTCAGCAGCTGATCTTCGAATTTATCCATTAGCTCGTAAGTATTATTTTCAGGCATTCCGTTATGAGCTGCTCCGTTGTATTTGATCTCAATCGCCATTATCCAGGGATGTGTGGCCTTACCGTCCCAATCCAGCACAGAAGAGTTGATTATGGCGATCAATGGTTTGCCGTTTTCCAGCTCCGCTTCCAGGCTATTGAAATTATCTTCTTCTTCCAGGTATCGGAGTGCTCCGTATTTCTCTATGAATTCCTTTTCGCGCCAGATCAGGTAGTCTTTTAGTTTTGAGATTGGAATCAGGTCAGCCATTGCTTCCTCTTTTCCAACAATACTCAGCTCATCTATCATGGTGACCATATTTAGTTCTCCCAAGTAATTATCCAGGAATATAAATATCCCATTACTGAAGTTGGAACGTTCTGACTCCTGGAAATCGGTATGAACGATGACCAGGTCTATTTGATCGGGAGCATTTGGATGTTCATTTGCGTAGAAGAAAAGTTTGTCTTCATTAAAGGTATGTCCAGCCATGTTTAGCCCAAATCCATCTATTTCCATTGCGGGCTTTAGGGCGGTAAACTTCCATCCAGTCAACGCTGGTGCTGCATTGATCAGATCCTCAATAAAGGGGATATTTTTTACAATACCATCTGCCGAAAGTACCAGTTCTGCCGTTTGCGGGTTCTGCATTCCGACCAGAAATAAAATTCCTTCATGTAGCTGGTCCAGCATCGGGGATAGTTTGGTGAAAAGATCCTTTTCAATATTTTTCCCGCTTTGAATGATCTTAAAGAAAGAAGCTTCGTTTTTACTGAACCAGGTCCAGAACTCTTCTGGAGTTTTGATTGCTGGTGTGCTGTTTTTACCAAATAGAGAGGAGAGTATGCCCATTTAGATTGCTCGCTGTTATTTTTTTGAATATAGTAAAATCCATGACAGGAATCCCATGTCATAGAGATATTGCATCTGTGATTTATTTAGTTTCGGGAGAGATAAGCATATAATAGGGTATCTTCTTCATCTGGCTTGTCATAGGCATCCGCTTCTGTCAAATGTCCGTCCTGATCACTGATACGGGTGAGCATCTTTCCTTTTCTGAATACCAGTTGCAGCCCGTGCTCCTGTTCCCAATCACATTCTGCGGTAATCGACAGGTAAATATCCTGGTCCCTGCGGTGTCGCCTGTTCAGGTAGATATCCGTGGAATGTACATGTTTCCATATATCGTTAACATCCTTAATGTGCCAAAGTGCTTCATCAGCGGGATCATAGCCGATTTCATTTAAAAAGCCCATACAGTTTTCGTATACCAGTTGAGAGATCGCATTTCTATCCTGGACATTCAAACTTAAAAAGTTTGACAGCGCGTCATCGGCTTCAGGGATAAACTGCAGATCAGCCTCAGGTTCGAGATCCATAAATGTTACAGGCAACTCGAAACCTTCAAGGAATGGGATAGAAACTTTTTCACTAGTCCACCAGTCCTGGAAAGTTTTGTCCTGGTTCAATTGACCGATTACTTTAGATAAAATGTGCTTGCTCATTGAGTCTTTAAATTTGAATATACTAAGATAGTTTACTGCTGATATCTTAGGCATTGGCCTTTGATTTATTTAAAGTTTCAATCGGGTGCCTTCCAAAAAGTTTATTTAGAGATCTTTGGTTACCAGTAATACCATGCCTTCGCTGAGTTTGAGGTAACCTTGATTAAAGCAATAGTGGTAGGTATCCCCTTTTTTGGTAACGTGATAATTGGTGAGGTGTTCAAAATCAAAGCCCATTTGGATCATCTTCTTTTCCGGGACGACAATCTTCCCTTCAGGATTAAGCTTGCATAGGATGCTGTAGTTGTTGGTGAGAGAGTCTAGGATCGCTTTGGCCGATTTGGGCAATAACATTTTATTTGCCTTCTTTTTGGCGTTGTGATGGTTGATCCGGCAATCGTCTTCGCAAAATATTTTGTCAATCCTGCCCACCTGTATCTCTCGGCCGCAGTACATGCACTGCCTTTTGGTTCCTTCTGTATTGATGATCATGGCGTTAATCTTGAAAGTACCTGACTAAAATAATTATTTCCAGATTTCGACGGTAATTTTTGAAGCGCTTTATCCGTGTAAAAAATTTTACACGAATAATAACGGTTAATACACATGTATTTTTCGGCTAACCAGGCAAGGGATTAGACTTTTGGGAGAACAAATCCGAAAAGAATGAAAAAGCAGATCCTGGAAAGCCAAAGCTTCGGCGATGGAAAAAGAAATTACTTCATAGACTTCGCAAAGTCCAAAACCAATACGGAATACATCAGCATCAACCGCTCCGACCGGCAACAGGATGGTACCTATAAACGCCAGTCCGTGGTCATCTTTGAAGATGATTTTGAGTTTCTGATCGAGAGTTTTTCTATGCTATTCACCAGTGTCATCTATAGGAAGGAAACACAGCACAAGCATGCATCCCAGCAGCTACCCAGCCGTGGGATCAAAAGCTGGCAACCGGAAGAGCGTCCTCGCGAGAAATTAGTGGCTGGTGGAGCACATGCGCTATCAGACGCTGAGCTGTTGGCCACATTGATCGGATCAGGCACCAGGAAATTGACAGCGGTTGACCTTGCCCAGATGATTCTGAACAGCGTTGGTGGAAAAATTTCCGGACTGTCTAAGCTTACTTACCAGAAACTGATCCGATTCCACGGGATCGGAGAGGCAAAAGCAGTGAGTATACTCTCAGCAGTAGAATTGCTAAAGCGAGTAGAGAAAACCGCTACGCTCCCTTTCAAACTTAAAGTAGGATAGTGGAGGGAGGCGATAGCCTCCCCTTGCTGTCCGGTCATATGAATAGGCTGCAAAGATAAAGGCCTTGCTCAGCTAAGCACCCATAATGCCTTCTTTAAAAGGCACCCTTCGGGACTTATAGTGCTCAGCGAATCACAAGACCTCTCCTTTTTCCGCTTTCTTTTCATCCTCCCGGACAGCAAAAAAGGGCGGGCAAAAAGAAAAGAACAAATAAGTTTTTTAAACCCTTAAACAGTTCTTTTATGAAAGCACTACAAAACTTTACCAATGTGGACAAAGCGAAAATGATCCACGAATTATTTCCCCAGGAGATGCCTGCGCTGATTGATTTCATCAAGGGCATGTGTGTGTCTATTAAGGCCAATGAAGCCAAATGCAGGTCTGAATTTTGGGAAGGCCTATTTACTTTTGATTACTGGTTGCATTTACTAAAACTTGTGGAAGATGTGATTGATAACCGAAAAAAACTTCTCTGCCGGAGCAGCAAGGCTTTTTCTAAGCTATTATTTGAGGGCTACCTGGCTTGTTTTTCTAATCACTGTGTACAGGTGTATACCAGCCAGTTTAAACATCCCAATCAGAAGTTCAATCAGGCTATCGAGCTTTTTTATTATTAACCCTATTCGGAAATTTAAAGCATAAGACAATGGCAAATTGGTGCATGAATACTGTGGAATTTATCGCAGATGAAGATAAATTGAAAGTTCTGGAACAATACTTCCTGGCCCTGAGCAAAATGGAATTTGAAAGTGGCTTTGGCCAGCTTCCAGATGTTGCGCTGGAGGAACGGGGAGTGATGTTCGATATCGAATTGGAGGCAGGCGTCCTCCAATACAATACCAAATGGTCACCCAATACGATGGTAATGGTGGCAGTTGCCCGGCATTTCCAGGTAGGCTTTAAGCTGAGTTTTCAGGAATACGGCAATCAGCTGTTTGGAGAGGCTTTTTACGAACATCATGTACTTAGGATATTTGAATTGGCACAGGACGAATTGAACTTGATTGACTTCGATGAGGAGAAAGAAACCTATAAGTTCGAAGGGACTGAATATGAGTTGATCGACGAAATCACCGAGACAATGATCTACCGCAAAAAAATATCGGCAATGAATAAAACCTGATCCCCTAAAATTCCCCTGTGCGTTTCGTACAGGGGAATTTCGATATGTAGCAATTTTGCGATTGGGGATTAAACAGGCTGTTGCTCCTGATTCCATTACGTTAAAGCGGATTTTTTAATCAAATGGCAGTCTGTGAGGTTTAAGATAAGGTCTGGATAGTTATAGCTTGTGTGAGCTTTTATTTAGAAATTTATAATTATTTTTAAGCCGTGGAAGCTTTATACCTGTTAACCAATTTTATCAATGACATTTTTATAAAAAGTCTTTTCATCAGTATTCTATCAATAATTTTAGTAGGTAAGGTTTTTAAAGCAGATAATCGCAATGCATTTATAATTACCAAGGTGATTATCTTAATTTATGCTGCGTTGAATACTATTTGTTATATAGCAGTCTACTTTTCGCCTGCTGCAATGGAGAGCTTTGTGGCTAGAGCGACAGGTCCCTACCGTTCCGCCTTCTATCTTATGTTAGTCCCCAACACCCTTCTCCCTTTATCACTATTGTTCAAAAGACTCGGCCGTAATAAATACGTGCTATTAATCTTGTCGGTTCTAATGAATATCGGGTGGATATTTGAGTTATTAACTATTTATAGCACAGATATGCACAGAGATTATGCGGCTACTCGACTATCATTTAATCCTTTGTGGTTCATTTTATTGAACGGAATTTTCATTGGCTCAGTTATTTATGCCGTAGGTAGAGCCTTTAAAAATAAAGCACCAAATATTGATCCCCAAATATCTTAAATTCCCACTACCCAGTATAAAGGCTAATGGCAACCAACATCGAGCAAGCAAAAAGAGCATATAGTTTGTCTGCCAGCAAATGTAATTTTATCTTTTTTTATTTCTAGATTCAAGAGCACTTTCATTTCTGATTTTTTCACGGTGCTGCATCCCCCATTTGGTCATCGCAGTAACGAGTTCTTCCAGTGTCTGGCTATAGGGAAGCAGTTCGTATTCAATGGTAACCGGGTAACTGGCTGTAACTTTCTTTATGATGAACCCATTGGCTTCCAATTCCTTGAGCTCACTGGACAGGACCCGTGCCGAAATTCCAGTTACCTGGCGTTGGAGTTCGGTAAACCTACTATTTCCCCTCGCCATGGCAATGATAATCATAAGTTTCCATTTACCCCCAATCACATAGAGCGCATCACTTACGGCTAGCAAAACCTTTGTGCAGTCCTCGCTAAACTCTTTTCCCTTGGTGGTTTTTGTAATGTTCTTTTCCATAAGCTTCATATAAATAAGCTCCTAACCTTTAGGTAAGGACTAACAAATTGTTAGCAAACATACATTAGTTTTGATCTTACTAAAAAATAATTCAAAAAATAATTGCCATGACATTAGAAACTTTAAAAACCAAAGAAGAGTTAAGAAACTTGATCGATGCATACGCCTCCCTGGGTGACGAGAAAAAAATTTCAGAACAGATGGCTCTGTTTACTCCAGATGCGACGTACAAGGTCTATATGAACAATATACTGGTGGCAGATATCGCAGGTACAGCCGCACTTGAAAATGAGTTCGATGGGCACGCTGCCCAAGTGAAAAGCTATTTTACTTTGAATGGACAGCATACTGTCAAGATCAACGGTGATTCTGCTACGGGCATTTCTTTTTCACAGATTAAAATGATCAGAGAGTCAGACGGGAAACATGTCCTTTCTGACTATAGCGTGAAATATGAGGACGAATACGTGAATCAGAATGGAAGATGGTTCATCAATTCACGAATAGGGCATTTCCTCATCATTGAAGCCAGGACGCTGGAAGCCTAAGGCATTTCGAAAAGCGATGCTGAAACTGAAAAACATTGCCCAGAAAATCGGCAATGAGGTTACCGCTAAGTGAAGTAACACCATGTTTTTTTTGATAAATCCCCTGATCGCTTTGATCAGGGATTTATTCCTTACTCATAATATTACGAGCTATTCGTTTGTCGGCTTTCCATCCACCTCAGTAACGTGTACGAGGTCTACGACTCCAGAATCGCCAATGATTAGATCATACAATATTTCGGTTAGGTGATGAAGAATGTCTTCTTCAGAAGGCAGAACTTTACCTTCCAGTGCTGAAATATTGAGTTCCAGCTTAATGTGAGTTGAGTGCATTTGATAAAATAACTTAGATAGCTGATGATGGACCTTCCATTATTCTGTAGTAAATATAATATTTTCAATTATTACTGACACAGATCTTACATTAAGAAGACGAAGAATCACCACTAGCCTCAATTTTTGGATGATAGATCGGGTGATTCTGTATAGTCTATATAGAAGGAAATTCTAAATAGATTTAACTACCCTGGACCTAATGGCATGGGTAATCAGGACTTAAAAACCAGCTAAAGCACATCATGCGTCCGCGTGCCGGATAGGTATTTGAACTTTTCTCCATGATTATTTTTTATGCAAAGCTAAAATCCGTCCTATTCCAGTAAAGGGTAAATTAACGGTCGTGCCTCCCGCCCTTGACTGACAGGACCTGAGATTTTAAACGCTCTCAAAAAAAATAATCATTATGGAAAAGTACAAAATCATGGAATGTCTTGAAAAATTAACGGTAAGTGAATACCGGATCATCATCAAAGTGATCCCCAAACTGATCGGAAGATCTAATAATACTTTCTGGAACTACACGAAGATTGACATCAATTCTAAAATGGACATCCCCTATATGGTAGTGGTCAAATTAGAGCGGTTATTCAAACTGGAACCGGGTGAACTTATTAATGTGTCAATCGACAGTAAATCGATTGATGAGATCATCGTTGAACATTGGCGCCAGCGCCAGTAGATTAAGAAACACTGAGGGGAATGCTTCCCCTCAGTGTTTCTTAATCTTTTCTTGAATCAGAATCCTGTTATAAAATCCCGGCGGATCCTAGTCTCAGTTTTATTTTTTTTAGTTATTTCTTAGATGCCTTTGCGATTGGATTGAAATCCAAACATAAACTTATCCAATGTTTCAGGCGTTTTTGGTCTGGAATCTCAATCAAGTCTACATAAACAAAGTCCTTACTTACCCGGCCATTCATCATCATTGGTCTGCAGCTCCCCAGCTCCGATTCTTTTTCGACCCGCTCCTGCCCTATTCTGCACAGCAGATCTTCTTTGGTTACACAAATGCACATCTTATCGTCCACCATAAAACACAGACCATTGAACATTTCCTTTTCAACAACGTTCTTTTGCTCTACTAACAACTCCCTTATCTGGTCAGTAACCTCCTGGTTGTATTCTCTTTTCATATGATGAATTCAGATTAATCCCGATACTAAAATAAGTAATCGATCCAGATTCAACAATCTGGAATTGCTGAAGGCGGTTAAGCTCCTTATATCAGCTGGCGTTAAAAAGGCTGCGAATATCCACTCTTCCAGCATTGCGAACCCATAATGCTGACCGGTTCCCGATCATCACCCTGCGGGACTTATAGTTCTCCTATTGCTTTGGCGACGTGGTCTTCTCCGCTTTCTTTTTAACACCAGCTGAAATAAAGAAAGAGCTGGCAAAAGAAAAAATTAAAAGAGTCAAAATTTAATTATCAAAGCTATGAAAGTAACAGAAAAACCCAGCTCATTTATTCTTCTAAAAGCCAGAACAGCAAGCGAATGGGACAATTGTGAATTCGCCATCGTCAAAATTGACCAGCAGTGGCTAAATACTGCGAAAGAACGCTTAGAGAGCGTGAAATCCTTCAAAGGTAACCAGTCCTTTTATTGTCATGTGTATTGGGACGCTCCTATCGGATATTTTACTGATTTGGACGAAATCATCTGTGCACAATTACAGGGTTCGGAATTCGATTTCCTATACGTTGAACTTGAAGAAAATGAAGTTGAGACGATGCAGACACCTGAGAGCAAACTGGATACCCACATGCTCAAGATCACTCAAGAAGGGCAATGCAGCTTCAAGGCATACGGAAAACACACGGGTGAAGAGTTCTGGACAGAAAGCTTTCCCCTAATCAAAGTAGTCAATTCTTAAAAACGCCATGCGGCATGCTCAGGTGTGCCGCTTCAAATTCATATATATCATGTCAACTCACGACTCCTTATTTATTCCCCCTGTGCTGTATCACGGCACAAATGCCGATTTCAGCGATTTCGACCTACGCTTCAAGGGCAGTAATACCCAATGGCATAATACGATTCATGGTTTTTTCTTTATCGATACTCTGGAACATGCGCAGATGTTTGGTGACCGGATATTACAATGCGAACTCAAGATCGTCCAACCGATAAACATTGAGATCCATGCGATTTTTTCAATTGAATCTCAAGCAAGTGTAATATGGGAAATACTTTCCGGCGAAATTCTAGAGTCAAAAATGGCACTTCGAACGCTCAATGAAGAGATAGGTCTGGGAGAAATTGGTGATCTATATGATTGCCTCCATTCAGAGGATGGACATGACCTAATGGTTCATTATGGTTTCGATGGAATGATTTCACACTTTGGAAATGATCAATTGGAGTATGTGGCATTTGCTGTAGAGCAAATTAAGATTAAGAATTCTATATCAAGTGTTAGCTTATGACTTGCTTTAACTTTAAATCTCCTTAATAGGTATTTATTTAAGAAACAAATCCACTGCTATTTGAAATCAAAGCAGTGGATCTGTACAGGCTTAGCTACTAAGTTGAATATTGCATTTTTATCTGCTCCTATTCAACATATCCCGCTTCTAACAAACTGTTGATATCTTCAGGCTTGTAATACAATATGCCTCCAACTTTTGTAAATTTTAGCTGGCCGCTAATCCGAAGATTCTGAAGACTGGCGGTCGAAATTTTAAGGATGTTTTTGACATCCGCAGATTTCAACCATTTCTTTGTAGAACCCCCATCCTCCTGGAGGATTTCTCTGATCTCATTTAGTAATTCTGTTTTGAATACTTCGAGATCATTTTTAGTAATTAATTCGACTGTGATCATTGGTGATAAAGCTTTATGTGTAGTTATGAGCTACATATTAGCCTGACGCAGCGCAGGTTGATCAGAATTGATCAAACCGCATAGGTATGACATGACAAATATAGCTCTGGATTTAAGATTTCACAAATAGTTTTGGTGCTAAGATTTATTATTGAGTCTGATTATTGATTTTTCGATCCGTTTTGCTTTTCGTTTCGGAATATTGGGCCAAACAAATTCTTCTTGTTCTTCAATACTGTCTTCAACTATTTCGTCTTCCTGGTCCTTAACTACCCTGAGTCCATAGGACGCAGGCTTACTATTCTGGCTCATGAGTAGTTCCTTCAAATTGGTCATGTCAGCTGATATCTTAGATTCTACAACTCTTGCATAGATCTGGGTAGTGGAGATTTTCGAATGGCCTAACATTCTGCTTACCGTCTCAATTGGCACGCCATTACTCAAGGTTACAGTAGTTGCGAAGGTATGTCTTGCGGTATGAAAAGTGATGTTTTTTGTAATGCCGCATAGATCTGCGATTTCTTTCAAATAACTATTCAATTTTTGATTAGACAAAGACGGTAATACATTACCCGTAAATCTGACTTCAGGTGAATTCGAATATTTCCTGATTATTTGTGAAGCCACAGGAAGAATCGGCACTTTTACGGGAACGGATGTCTTTTTTCTCCAGGACATGATCCACATCGCCCCATCAACTCCGGTTGTGAGATCGCTACTTTTTAGGTTAATTACATCTATATATGACAAACCTGTATAGCAGCTAAATAAAAACAAATCCCGCACCATATTTAGCCTGCTAATATTAAATCGCCTTGATTCAATCGCCTTCAGTTCTTCTGCGCTTAAATATGCTCGGTCTACTTTTTCAAATTTTGCCTGATGTGCCGCGAAGGGATACTTATCAAGCCATTCTAATTTAACAGCGAGGTTGACCATCTTGCAAAGCCTTTCAAGATGCTTCATAACTCCATTGTTCGCCATTGATAATTCTCCTCGCTTGTTTTTATGTTTCCTAAGAAACAAATGAAAATCCGTAAGAAACTGATAGTTTAAATCAGCTAGGTTGTAATCATCATAGCCATATCGTTTCTTAATGAAACTGAGCAGATATTTCTGGCTAGTCATGTAATTTTTCATAGTTCCCCACTCCAAGAGCTCGCTCTGACTTTCATTATGATATTCTATGAGCTTAACAATGGTCCATGTCCCATTAAATTTGCCTTCAATGACTATTTTCAAATCCTCTAAAGTCATTAATTTATTCTGGACATTTAAACGTTCATAGGCTTCGGAAATTCTTGTATGAAAGTTTGCTAGAAAATTATTGAGTCGCGCAACCTCAACTTTACTACCCTTAGCAATTCCTTTTACTCCATTCCATCGGCTCTCCTCTATTACCTTACCTGTTGAAAACTGAAGTCGTTTTGTGTTTAGCGTAATTCGCGCTACAATCGGGCTTTTCCCCTCCTTATTTACCTTCGTTTTGTTAAGGTAAAAGTTTACTGATAATGTGTTTTTTACTGTCTTCATTTTATGTCATTTAATCGGTTTAAATCGATCAGTTTTGACATGAAATCCGGCACCCTATTTTCCTTCCGAGGGACCCTAAAAAAACAGCCTCTAAGCTATTTTAAACGAAGATTTTTTCATTGTTAGGGAAAATCTGTTTTTCAAATAAGGGACCCTTTTCGGGACCCTATTTTGCTTACAAAATTTGGTCACCAAAAAGCTTCACTTCACGCAAATCTGTGAACACAGTTGCATTGATGATCGAGACATGGAAATGATTTCGAGGGACCCTAAAATGGAAAAACCTCGATAGGGTCCCTCGTAGGGTCCCTCAATACTTGAAATTACGTTATATCAGAGGATATAGGATTTAAGCAAAAAGGCCTCAAATCATAGATTTAAGGCCTTTTTAACAGAAGGGTAAATTCTGTTCGTCGGGGTGGCAGGATTCGAACCTACGACCTCCTGCTCCCAAAGCAGGCGCGATACCGGGCTACGCTACACCCCGAACTGGTATCTTCTTTTTTACTGGTCAATTTAAAACCAACTTTCCAATTGGTTTTTGTCGGGGTGGCAGGATTCGAACCTACGACCTCCTGCTCCCAAAGCAGGCGCGATACCGGGCTACGCTACACCCCGAACTGGTATCTTCTTTTAACCCTTTTTCGAAGGGAGTGCAAAGAAACGATTTTGAATCGACAAAAACGAACTTATTCACTTTTATATTTCAGCGGAGAGGGCGGGATTCGAACCCGCGGTACCGTTGCCAGTACGACAGTTTAGCAAACTGTTCCTTTCGGCCACTCAGGCACCTCTCCTTTTATCATCAGCTATCCTCGCTGAGGGAGTGCAAATATAGCAATTCATCTATGTTTGCAAAAAAAAATTACACATTTTGCAAATAATCTATTCTTACATGATAAATGCTCATCAGCATCGTCTTGAATATCAACTTTATAGTCTCAAGATCTTTTAAAGTCAAATCGCAGTTGTCCAACTGATTTTGTTCCAGTTTATAATTAATAATGCGTTCTACCAGGTCACTGATCCCTTGAGCATCCGGATTTTTCAGGCTTCTTGAGGCTGCTTCCACCGAATCGGCCAGCATCAGCACACCTGTTTCTTTAGAAAAAGGAATGGGTCCTGGATACCTGAAAATGTTTTCGTCCACAAATTTCTCCGGTGAATTCTTTAAAAATGACTGGTAAAAATAATCTACCCTTGTATTTCCATGGTGCGTTCTGATGAAGTCGATCACGCTTTCCGGCAATTGGTGCCTTCTGGTGATCTCTATTCCTTTATGCACATGCTTAATGATGATCTGTGCACTCTGTTCATAGGGCAATTTATCATGGGGACTACCGCCAATATTTTGGTTCTCTATAAAATACTGCGGATTCTCTATTTTACCAATGTCATGGTACAAGGCACCCGCCCTCACTAATAGGGAATTTCCCCCGATCTTAAAAATGGCAGCTTCCGCGAGATTAGCTACCTGCAGCGAATGTTGAAAGGTGCCCGGAGCTTTAAAAGCAAGCTCTCTCAGCAATTTATTATTGGTATTGGTCAATTCGATCAAAGCAATATCTGAAGTGATGCCAAACAGGCGTTCAAAAGCATAGATCAGAGGATAAGCCAGCAATGACAACAATACACTTACGACAAATGGCATAAAATTGCCCCATTCAATCTGACTAAAAGAACCTTCCCGCAACAGGGCGATCCCAATAAATGAAATGAAATAAGCAGAAAGGATAAATAACGCTGACAACAACAATTGCTCGCGTTTGATCAGGTTTCGGATACTGTAGATGGCTACCATACCTGAAGTCACCTGGTAGAACACAAACTCGAAGCTATTGGGCACAAAAAAGCCAGCAATGAGGATGACCAGCAAATGCAAATATAAGGCGAGCCGCGTATCAAAAAGGATCCGGATAATGATCGGGACTATACAGTATGGGATATAATATAAACTGGGCAAATTGAGCTTGATCGCCCAGGTCAGGGAAAGCAGCATCGTAGTATTGACGAGTAAGATCAGCGACAGTTGACGGTTATCGGCAAATATGTCCTTTCTGAATAATTTCAAAAAGAACATCAGCAAAGTCACTACAAAACCAACCAGCAGGATTTGCCCCAGGTAAACCAGTTTGCTATCCCCTATAGTCTTGGTCTGCGCTTCATAAGTTTCTTTAAAGGATTGTAGCTTCTGATACACTTCATCATCAATCACACCGTTTTTTGCAATGATCAGCTCGCCCTTTTGCACCATGCCCCTGGTAGTAGAAATACTGTTCAGCGTATTTTCCTGTACTATGCCGGTCAGTTTTTCATTAAAAATAATATTGGGTTGCAGGTGGTCTTCAATCAAACTGAGCACCATTTCCTTTACTTTTAAATTGATGTTCTCAAAATGATCTTTACTGTATTCCAATGCGGTCGCAACCGTAAACAAATCCTGAGTGCTTACTGTCCGGGTCACATTGTTACTGATCAAGGAAAGATCAAAGTACTTATTCCCCTTATTGTGTTTAGGATCGGCTGCAATGATCCCCTTATCGTACATTGATTTCAATAATTTGAATGAACGCTGCCTCACCTCCGCCTTATCGTTCTCTGGCAAGGCATTGCTGCGCCACTTCACATCAAATTCACTGAGATAAGCGTCTTCTATATTGCCAATCATTTCTGAATTCAGTGTATAAATTGGCAATATATTATTTAGCGCTTCTGTCTTGTCAGTTGTGACCTGTGGGTTCGTTTTCAGGATTGCAAATCCAAAAGGGGAAATCAGGTCTTTGTTCTTCCAGATCTCCCCTTTTTCAAACTCGTACCGGAACCGTGGTTGTTTAGGCAGGAATACCGTGATGATCAACACGGAGAGTACCATCATTATGTATTTGATGTTGGAAGAATATTTCCTGTAAAGGACCTTGTGGGAATTTCGTTTGATCTTAGCCAAAGTGATTAATTTGATTTCTAAATCAAAAATAGCATAAAATTTAATTAGAACGGCCCTATATCTTTTTTACGCTCCCGCATACTTAAAACGAAATTTCGGTGTTGATATAAAATACATCCCACCCGATGAAGTTCCAGTAACTGCAATTGTATAACTTTGCAGCAACTAACATATAAATCATACATGAAGGAAGTAGTCATTGTATCCGCCGTAAGAACGCCAATAGGCAGTTTCGGCGGCTCATTATCAGGATTTTCAGCCACACAGCTAGGCGGCTTCGCCATAAAAGCGGCAGTGGAAAAAGCAGGCATTCAAGTTTCCGAGGTACAGGAAGTTTACATGGGCAATGTGCTTTCAGCCAACCTTGGTCAGGCTCCCGCTACCCAGGCAGCCAAATTTGCGGGTTTACCGGATGTACCGGCCACCACCATCAATAAAGTGTGTGCATCAGGAACCAAAGCCATTATGCTTGCCGCTCAGAGCATTGCCCTGGGGCAGGCTGACGTTGTTGTTGCCGGTGGCATGGAAAGCATGAGCAACGTACCTTATTATCTCGACAAAGCCCGTACAGGCTATCGCCTGGGCCACGGACAAATCACCGACGGATTGGTTAAAGACGGTCTTTGGGATGTATACAACGACTACCATATGGGTTCTGCGGCTGAACTGTGCGCTACCGAATGTGGCATCAGCCGCGAGGATCAGGACACTTTCGCGGTCAGCTCTTACCAAAGGGCACAGTTTGCTCAAAACGAAGGCAAGTTTGACCAGGAGGTCATTCCAGTGGAGATCAAAGACCGCAAGGGCGATGTAAGTCTGATCACTAAAGACGAAGAACCTTTCGCAGTAAAATTCGATAAGATCCCGGGATTAAAACCCGTGTTCAAAAAAGAAGGTACTGTTACTGCAGCAAATGCATCTACCTTAAATGATGGTGCAGCAGCACTGGTATTGATGAGTGCCGACAAAGCGAAGGAACTCGGATTGAAACCTCTGGCAAAAATATTGGCCTATGCCGACGCGCAACAGGCACCGGAATGGTTCACTACCGCTCCTTCCAAGGCCATTCCTCTGGCACTTCAGAAAGCTGGAAAAACTCTTGATGATGTTGATTATTTTGAAATCAATGAAGCTTTTTCCGTAGTTTCACTGGCCAATAACAAAGAACTGGGTTTGAGTCCGGATCATGTAAATGTAAATGGCGGCGCAGTAGCCATAGGTCACCCGCTCGGCGCTTCAGGTGCACGTATTGTAGTCACGCTGCTCTCTGTGCTCAACCAGAACAATGGAAAAATCGGTGTAGCCGGGATCTGTAACGGTGGTGGCGGAGCCAGTGCGATCGTGATCGAAAACTTATTTAAATATGAATAAAAGGTTTATACCTGTAATGATCATCCTACTGTGCTGCGCCCTGAGCAATCTCATGGCGCAGCACAGCTTTAGTTTCAATAGTGGTCCGGCCATGAGCCGTTACCAGGATTCCCTGATAAAGATCAGCGAACAGATGTTCAACCTGCCTGAGAATAACGAACGTTATGCAAAGAATGCTGAATTCATCAAAACACTGGTCAATTCTCTTAAAACACAGGGATCTTTTGCCTACCCTTTTGATTCTCTCAAAAAAATTACAGTCCTGAAATCACCGGACAATTCTTTCCGGATTTTCTCCTGGGCGCTCCCGGTAGACGATGGAAGCTACCGCTTTTTTGGCGCCATCCAGATCGCTACCAAGGACGGAAAACTGAAACTGCTCCCACTGATCGATGAAACCGCCAGCATCAGCAATCCCAACCTGATCACCGATAATAAAAAATGGTATGGGGCCAGATATTATGAGGTAATTCCTGTTCTCAATAACGGAAAACCTGCATATTATGTACTCCTGGGCTGGAAAGGCCACAACGCCAGGACTTCTAAAAAAGTGATCGAGGTTCTGTCTTTTGACAAAGATCAGGCAGTTTTCGGAAAACCTGTCCTTGAAGGCGCCAAAGGTAGTACCGTAAAGAACAGGGTCATTTTCGAATACAATAAACTCAACTCCATGACGCTAAGCCTGGATAAAAGCACAAATATGATCGTATTTGACCATCTGGCGCCCTTTTCTCCGGACATGGCCGGCAATTTTGAATTCTACGCCTCTGATTTAAGCTTTGACGCTTATAAATTAATCAATGGCAGACTAAAACTGGTGGAGAACGTAGAATTGAAGAATGACCCCAACGCGATGGACGAGTTTTATGCAGATCCTACAGACAAGAGCATCAAGCCTGTAAAGAAGCTTTAAGTGTATTTAGTACACGTTTAGGGCGATTAAAAAATTTGGGAGTTTGCCTGCATGTACCTATCTTGCGCGCTGAACTAACTAAACCATCGATAAATAATACACACATAAAAAAACATGACTACACAAAATTTGGATACTCCAAATAACTTTTTTGAGAGTAAGGTTCTTGGACATCCGGCCGGGCTGTTTGTTTTATTCTTTACCGAGATGTGGGAACGTTTTTCCTACTACGGTATGCGTGCCCTCCTGGTGCTTTTTCTTACCACCACATTAACGGATGCCAATCCGGGTTGGGGATGGCCACGCGAACATGCACTCGCAATCTACGGATCCTATACCGGTCTGGCATACCTTACCCCTATTTTGGGTGGTTATATTGCCGACAGGATCATCGGCTACCGCTGGGCGGTGATTGTCGGGGCATTATTGATGACCTTAGGCCACCTTTCTATGGCCATAGAGATTGACCATTTGTTCATGTACCTGGGCTTAGGTCTTCTTGTGATCGGTAACGGTTTCTTCAAACCAAACATGACCTCTATCGTAGCTCAGATGTATAAAAACCATCCGGAGAAAAAAGATGGTGCCTACACCATTTTCTATATGGGTGTGAATTCTGGTGCATTCCTCGGAATGTTATTGTGTGGTTACATCGGAGAAAGTCCGGAATGGGGATGGAGCTATGGCTTTGGTCTGGCGGGTATCTTTATGTTCATCGGTATGCTCCAGTTTTACTTCACTCAGGGCATTTTCGGAGACATCGGTTTGAAACCGGTTGCTGATAAAATCGACGATGAATCTACAGATCTGGAAGAATCTACGAGAAACCCTTTTTCTAAATTCGATCTGGTACTCATTGCCCTGATCTCTGTGATCGGCCTTTCCTGGATCATCAATGATCCGGTTTCCAAGATCACCAGCATGAACCTTTTCAACTTCCAGGTAGGAAGCATGGAAGGCAGTAGCTTTATGATCACCATTGCCTTATTGCTATTTGTATTTATCCTGATAAAAAGGATTTCTCAATATACGCCTAAACTGCGGGACAAAATGATTGCCGTAGTTGTGCTTGGTTTCATCACCGTATTCTTCTGGGCTTCTTTTGAACAAGCAGGCGGCTCCATGACGATCTTTGCCAAAGACTATACTGCAAGGGTGCTCACCGGCGATTCAAAGGTGATCTTCAATGTGGTAAACACGCTGATTACCGTGATCCCTTTGGTGATCATTTCTTATGTACTTTTCAAACTCTTCTCCAAAACATTTGCAAAATATGCATTTGGTAACATTATCCTGGCGTCAGGTTTTGTGATCATCTGGGGAATTGTCATCTACATGCTTTCTAACCAATACAGCGAAGTAAAATCAGAAGTTCCCGCCACCTGGTTTGGTATTCTGAACTCGCTGTTCATCATCAGTCTTGCTCCGCTCGTATCCAAGATTTGGGAAAGCAAATACAATCCTGCCGCGACTGTTAAAAATGGTTTGGGCATGATTCTGCTGGGTATTGGTTTCGCCGCATTGGCTTATGGTGCAAGCACCATTCCTCAGGGAGCTACAGTGGCCCAGGTCAGCATGATCTGGCTGGTTTTGGCATATTTGTTCCATACCCTGGGTGAATTGTTCATTTCTCCTGTAGGTTTGTCTTACGTAAGTAAACTGGTTCCGGGACGTATGATTGCCATCATGTTTGGAATCTGGTACCTGGCCATTGCCATCGGTAATAAAATCGCTGGTACAATGGGTGGAATGATCGACGAGATCACTTCTAAATATTCCATGACCACCTTCTTCCTAATCTTTACCTTAATACCTGTTGGTCTGGGGGTGATCATCATCCTGCTGACTCCGGTAATGAAAAGGTTAATGCACGGCGTGAAATAAAACATACGAAGCCTCCCGATCCCATCGGGAGGCTTTTTTAATCAAAGAAATCAAACTTCAAACATGCCTCAAAACCTCAGTCTGCAGGAAATTCAGAATTTCAACGGTAAATACCCGAAACAACTTTGGGCCCTTTTCTTCTCGGAAATGTGGGAACGTTTCTGTTTTTACGGAATGCGCGGAATGCTCACCTATTTCATGGTTTCTCAATTGTTCATGAAGGACGTAGATGCCAACCTGCAGTATGGTGCAACCCAGGCCTTCGTATATGCTTTTACTTTTATAGGTGGACTGTTTGCCGATAAAATCCTGGGCTTTAGAAAGTCGCTGTTCTGGGGTGGAATCCTGATGATTGTCGGAAGCGGAATCCTGGCTTTTGACCCACACCAGTTCTTTTTCCTGGGCATCAGCTTTACTGTAGTCGGAACAGGTTTCTTTAAACCCAATATCTCGACAATGGTAGGTAAACTCTACAAAGACGGGGACGCGAGGCGCGACGCAGGTTTTTCGGTGTTTTATGCAGGAATCAATATTGGTGCGTTACTCGGGGGCTATGCCTGTATCGCCATCGGGAAGGAATATTCCTGGCACCTGGCATTCGGATTGGCAGCAATCGTCATGACCATCAGTTTGGTCACTTTCCTATTTACCCAAAAGAGTCTTGGCCCGATCGGACTTCCTCCAGGACAGGATGAAGAAGTAAAAGACATTGCAGTAAGTGGCATCGACGAGAAAGTTCAAACAGAACCTGCCCTGATCACTGTAAAAGCAGCCAATAAAAAATGGTACGACTACGCAGTCTATGCCGGGTCTCTGGCTATCATTCCGGTAATCATGATCATGGTGGCGAAAACGCAATACACCAATTGGTTTATGGCCATTGTTGGCCCAGCTACGCTCTTATACCTCATCTTCGAAATGTCTAAATATGGATGGGCGGAACGTAAAAAGCTCCTCGCAGCCCTGGTATTCATCCTGTTCTCCATTATCTTCTGGGGCATTTACGAACAAAGCGGCGGTTCACTGGCTTTATTTGCTGCGAGAAACCTGGATAATAAAGTTCTCGGTGTGCTCACATTGGATCCCAATGGGGTCAACAACTCTGCGAACTCTCTCTTTGTGATCATATTTGCCTTCGTTTTCAGTGTCATCTGGATTGCCATGGCAAAAAAGAAAATAGAGCCAAACACGGTGATCAAATTTGGTCTGGCATTCCTCTTCCTCGCCGGTGCATTTTTTATTTTCTACAGTACCCGCTTTTTTGCGAATGGAAGCGGCATTGCATCCCTGGATGTTTTTGTCGTGGCTTACCTGGTCATGACCTTCGGGGAATTGTGTCTTTCACCAATCGGACTTTCCATCATGACCAAACTTTCCCCCGTCAAATTGCAGGGTGTAATGATGGGAATGTGGTTCCTGGCGAGTGCATACGGCCAGTATGTAGCCGGATTGTTGGGTGCCGGACTTGCAGAAGCCGGTGAAAACGACACGCCCTTACAGAAATTGATGTCTTACACCGAAGGATACAAACAGCTGGCCATTTACTCGCTCATCGCGGGTGTGCTACTGATCCTGATCTCGCCAATTGTCAGGAAACTGATGCAGGAAGTAAAATAAAATCCATAATTTCGCTGAATAATTCAATTTACGTGTCAGACAGTCTAGTTATCATACCCACATACAACGAAAAAGAAAACATAGAAAAGATCATCAGAAAAGTCTTTTCACTGAATTACTTTTTTGAGATACTCATTATTGATGACGGATCTCCGGATGGTACTGCTGACATTGTAAAACGCCTGCAACAGGAATACCCTGCGCTCCATCTGGAACAGCGTAAAGGCAAATTGGGTTTAGGAACTGCATACATACATGGCTTTAGATGGGCACTGGAAAAGGATTACGAATTCATATTTGAAATGGATGCCGACTTCTCACACAATCCCGATGACCTGATCCGCCTGCGTCAGGCTTGCCTGAATGGTGCAGACGTAGCGATAGGTTCGCGATATGTGAATGGCGTCAATGTGGTCAACTGGCCAATGAGCCGTGTACTGATGTCTTATTTTGCCTCTGTATATGTGAGGATGATTACCCGGATCGACATTCAGGATGCTACTGCGGGCTTCAAATGCTTCCGAAGGAAGGTTCTTGCTACCATCCCTATGGAAAAGATCAAATTCGTGGGTTATGCTTTCCAGATCGAAATGAAGTTCACCGCATTGAAATATGGATTCAAAGTGATAGAGGTTCCCATTATCTTTACCGATCGTACAGAAGGCAGCTCTAAAATGAGTACCAAGATCTTCAGGGAAGCCTTTCTAGGTGTGATTCAGATGAAGGTATGGAGTTGGTTCAGAAAATACGATAAGCTTGCTTAAAGCTTAGTCTCTCCCTTTCCTTCCCGCATCATTTCTCCGAAATCCAGGCCTCTGTCCATTGCAGAGACAATCTTCACCAGCCTCTTGGTACGTGTGGTTTCTGTTTTTGCACTGTTCAGCCAGTTGATGTACCAATTGCGGTGCGACATGGGCATTTTCATGAAATTTTCCATCAATTGGGTTTCGTCCGACAAACAGAGTTCCAGGTCTTCCGGCAGCTCAATCTTAAAATCTTTGTCCTCCTCAAGTTGAACTTCAAGCACAGCACCGGCTTCCTTTCTCAATTTCTTTCTTAAAGCGGCTTTTAGAGCAATAATGAAATCCCCCTCTCCCATTGGTGTAGTCGCCATGCCGGAAATCTCGACCTGATCCAATTTACCTTTTATCCGAAAACTTTTCCGGCAATCCTTCTTGATCTGGTCTGCCAGCGTATGCGGAATAAAAATATAACTCCAGCCAGTCTTCTCTCCCATTTCTCCGAATTTCTCAATCTCTGCTTTAAATGTAATCATAGGATAATTGATGATAGTTTTTCTTCTACTCCCATTCCAAACAAGGCAAAATCATACTTTACAGGATCGAGCGGATCAAATTTACGGAGTTCTTCCGTTAGTTCTACTGCAGTGCGCCAATCGGTTTGTTTCCTTTCGATCAGGTCCAGTCTGCGGGCTACACGGTCTACATGAACATCGCATGGACAAATCAGGTCGGCCGGTGTCAAACGGCTCCAGATTCCAAAATCTACACCATGCTCATCCTTGCGCACCATCCACCTGAGGAACATGTTCAGCCTTTTACAGGTTGATTTCTGCAAAGGTGAAGAAATGTGCTTAATGGTCCGCCTCGGAAAATCCGGCAGCGAAAAGAAATAAGAACGGAAATGGTTCAGGGAACGTTCGATCAAGGGCACAGTTTCTACCTCTGCTCCGGGTATGTATGCTATCTGAGACTCAGCTCCGGGAGCTAAAAATGCAGTTTCTAATGAATCTGACACTTGATAGTGCTGCTGAAAAAAAGCCACAAAATACAACAGGTCGGTATCATTGAAGGTACGGTGCTTAAAGCCCAGCAAAGATTTCAGTTCTTCTTCACTGTGTCCACAGATGAAATCATGTGGCGAATTGTCCATACGGTCCATCAGCTCATTGCATTTATTGATGATCGTCTTGCGCTGGCCCCAGGCTAAAATAGCCGCAAAAAATGCGGCTATTTCAATGTCCTGTTTCTTTTTAAAACCATGGGGTATGCAAATGGGATCATTCGCGATGAAATCCGGCCGGTTATATTGCGCCGTCTTCATCTCCAGAAAGTCCTTAAGTGCTAAAAATTCCAAATTGTGTTTATTTAAGCGCCTGTTCCAAATCTTCCAAAAGATCGTCAATATCTTCTACACCTACACTAAAACGCAGCAAGTTATCGGTTACGCCAACCTTTTCTCTTTCTGCTTTTGGAATGGAACCATGAGTCATGGACACCGGATGGTTGATCAGCGACTCTACACCGCCCAAAGATTCTGCCAGGGTAAATACCTTGAAAGAAGAGGCAATGCGGAAAGTTTCCTGCAGGTCGGCATCCTTTAATGTCACGGACACCATTCCGCCAAAACCCCGCATTTGTTTCTTCGCGATGGCATGGTTGGGATGATCTTCAAAACCAGGCCAGTAGATTTTATCGATCTTCGGGTGGTTCTTTAAAAAATGTGCAACCTTCTCACCGTTCTCACAATGTGCTTTCATCCTCAGGTGAAGGGTCTTGATGCCCCTCAGCACCAGGAAAGCATCCTGCGGTCCTGGTGTAGCGCCACAGGCGTTATAGATGAACCAAAGGTCTTTATACAACTGGTCATCGTTGACGAGTAAAGCCCCCATCACTACGTCGGAGTGACCGCCGATGTATTTCGTTACCGAATGCATTACAATATCGGCTCCCTGATCGATTGGATTTTGCAGATAAGGAGAAGCAAAGGTATTGTCGACCGCCAGCAGCAGCTTGTTCTCCCTGGTGATTTTTGCCACCCCTTCAATATCAATGATGCGCATGGTTGGATTGGTTGGGGTCTCTATCCAGACCAGCTTAGTTTTTTCGTTGATATAAGGCAATATATTTTCAGGGCTGGACAGGTCCAGGAAATGAAATTTGATGCCATATTTCTCGTAGACTTTGGTAAAGATGCGGTATGAACCTCCATAAAGGTCATTACCGGTGATCACCTCGTCACCCGGTTGCAACAACCGGAGCACAGCATCAGTTGCGCCCATTCCACTGGAGAAAGCCAGACCATATTTGGCATTTTCCAGGGCTGCCAGACAATCCTCCAAAGCCTTACGCGTTGGATTGGTACCTCTGGAATATTCAAATCCCTTGTGCGCTCCCGGCGATTTCTGCCAATAAGTGGAGGTTTGGTAAATCGGGGTCATGACTGCTCCAGTAGTAGGATCAGGTTCCTGACCGGCGTGAATGGCTTTGGTTGCGAATTTCATATAATAAGTATCAAGATGTAAATAGTCAACAATAAGTTAATAAGCCCTGGCAAACAGCACCCTTTGGGTCGAAGGCTTGCCGGAATAAATGCAGACACCTTCTTCAAGCTTGTTATCCAATGGAACGCAGCGAATGGTCGCTTTAGTCTCTTCTTTGATCTTTTGCTCAGTTTCCGGTGTACCGTCCCAATGTGCAGCGATAAACCCAGCCTTACCATCCAGCAACTCCTTGAATTCTTCATAAGAATTGGCTTCCGTAATGTGCGCATCGCGGAAGTTCAATGCTTTATTGAAAATATTCTGCTGGATGTCTTCCAACAATTGTGGAATATAGATTTCCAGGCCTTCCTGGTTCACGGTCTGTTTCTCGCGCGTATCTCTCCTGGCAAGTTCTACTGTACCATTTTCCATGTCACGGGCACCAATGGCCAAACGTACCGGTACACCTTTCAGTTCATATTCTGCAAATTTAAAGCCCGGACGCTGAGAATCACGATTGTCGTATTTGACCGAAATCCCAAGACGCTTCAATTTTGCACTGAGGATATCCACGAAGGAGGTGATTTTGGCCAGCTCCTCATCAGTCTTATAGATCGGAACAATCACAACCTGTATCGGTGCCAGTTTTGGTGGCAGCACCAGTCCCGCATCATCGCTATGCGCCATAATCAAAGCACCCATCAGACGGGTAGATACACCCCATGACGTGGCCCATACGTGTTCCTGTTTGCCTTCCTTACTGGTGAATTTTACATCAAATGCTTTGGCAAAATTCTGCCCCAGGAAATGGGAAGTTCCAGCTTGCAGGGCCTTTCCGTCCTGCATCAGGGCTTCTATGCAATAAGTGTCCAATGCACCTGCAAAACGTTCATTTGGCGTTTTCACCCCTTTTACTACAGGTACAGCCATCCAGTTTTCCGCAAAATCTGCATACACATCCAGCATCTGTTTGGTTTCAGCTATCGCCTCCTCTGCGGTAGCATGTGCTGTATGTCCTTCCTGCCACAGAAATTCTGTAGTGCGAAGGAACAAACGCGTACGCATCTCCCAGCGCACCACATTGGCCCATTGGTTGATCAGCAAGGGAAGGTCGCGATAAGATTGGATCCAGCCTTTATAGGTATTCCAGATGATCGTCTCAGAAGTTGGACGTACGATCAGCTCTTCTTCCAGTTTAGCAGTTTCATCTACGATGATGTTGCCATTTCCGTCATTTTTCAGACGATAGTGTGTCACAACGGCACATTCTGTAGCAAAGCCGTCAACGTGCGAGGCTTCCTTTGAAAAATATGACTTAGGAATGAATAAAGGAAAGTAAGCATTGCTGTGACCTGTATCTTTAAACTTTTGGTCTAAAACCGCCTGTATCTTCTCCCAAATGGAGTATCCATAGGGTTTTATCACCATACATCCTTTTACGGAGGAGTGCTCTGCCAGGTCGGCTTTTATAACAATGTCGTTATACCACTGGGAATAATCTTCGTTTTTACTTGTAATACCTTTGCTCATAAGTCCTTGGAACGTTTTTTGTGTTAAATGTCTTGTATCGTAGGCTACAAATTTATAAATTTATACCTACAAAAAAATCGCAACACACAAACAACACATAAGTTATGAAACCTAACCATTTATTCACAAGTATGCTCGCGTTGGCAACGATAGTTGTAACGTCCTGCTCTGCCCCAAGATTGGCGCAGCAAAGCAACAATGATGATGATGTTTACAACAGTGTGGCCCAGGCTAAAGTGTACACGCCTGCACCAGTACCGGTACAACAGACTCAAAATAATGCCAGCAATCAGTACAATGAAGATGATTACTATGGCACCAGTGATCCTTACTACGATATGGATTACTCTTCACGCATCAACAGATTTTACTACTCCAGTCCATGGAGGACCTATTACGATCCTTACTTCGACAACTGGTCGATGGGAATCGGATTTGGTTCTTATTATGGCGGATGGAACACTCCATATTCAGGCTGGGGCTATTTGAGCTCACCTTTCTGGGGATGGAACAATTGGGGCTTCAACAATTGGGGATGGAATAACTGGGGATGGAACAATTACTACGGCGGCGGCTATTACGGTGGCGGCTACTATGGTGGTGGATTCCTCGGAGGAGGTTACGGAGGCGGTGGTTATTATACAGGCCGTACCACCAATGTACCTCAGAGCGTGAGACCTGCTAGGGGAAGCAGAGATGGTTACACACCTGGCAGGAGTTCAACTGCAGCCGGAAGCGAAGCCTACTTGTCACCAAGAAGCAGTGCCGCAAGGGCAGCAAGACAAAGTGGCAGCACGAATACTACCGATCCACGTAGTGGCACAGTCAGCAGACCATCGAGAACATCCACGACACAATCCAATACCCCAAGCAGAACGGAAACTGCCAGGCCATCAAGAGAATCTTACACCCCGCCTACTTACAGTCCTCCTCCAACCAGGAGCAGCTCTGGAAGTTCAGGTTCATCCGGTAGCTCAAGCTCAGGTAGCAGCGGAAGTTCAGGTGGCGGTGGTTCTACAGGTGGTGGAAGAGCAAGCAGAGGCGGCAGATAATTTTAGCAAGATACTTAGATGAAAAAAATGATACAGATGCTGGTGGTGGCTATAGTAGCCACTACCGGTACTACATATGCACAATACGCTGGCGATGCTATTCGCTTCGGAAATACCAACTACGGCAGTTCAGCAAGGTTCAAAGGTATGGGTGGTGCACAGATTGGTGTAGGTGGGGATATGAGTTCGCTGGGTGGAAATCCAGCCGGCTTAGGTTTGTTCACCAGATCAGAATTCAGTCTCACACCGGAATTCAACAATGCAACTTCTAAAGCAGATTTCCTCAACCAGCGTACCAGCGATTCACAAGACAAAATGAACCTCAATCATGTTGGGGTGGTCTGGTACAGTCCGAGTTTAAGGGCCAAAGGTCAGGACACACAAAAAGGCCTGATCAGTACGGTATTTGGTATCGGCTATAACAGAAACAACGATTTTACGCAGCGTTACAGTTACGAAGGCACCAATGATGCAACTTCCATGCGCGATTATTTCGCAGAACTGGCCAATAGCTCTAAAGATGGTTCAGGTGTTATTCCTGCCAATACGCTGGAAGACATGGCTTTTAATGGCTACCTCATCAATTTCAACTCACCTGGAAATCTGAACAGCTATACCGCAGATCCTTTCACTTCCAACAGACAGTTGAAAACAGAAACCACTTCAGGATCTACATCAGAACTGAATTTCTCGGGTGCCTTCAACATTTCCAATCAGTTCTATATTGGTGCAAGTGTAGGGATCGTCAATCTGCGTTACATCAGTGATGCTGAATATACTGAAAAAGGTACAGTCAACCCCTATGATCCGACTGATGGCTTCACCGGCATTGAAAACTACAACCTCTCTTTTGTTCAAAGTCAGGAAACCAAAGGATCGGGTTTCAACGGACGTCTTGGGGTGATCTTCAGGCCTGTTCCTGAATTCCGCCTGGGTGCCACCTTACAAACACCGACCTGGCTGTACATCGATGATTCTTATGCAGAAGTACTGAACAATACACTTTCGGGAAAAACACCGTTCAGTACCAACCACCGTTTCAATACAGATGATTTCTCCTACCGCTTAAAAACCCCAATGAAAGGTTCCTTAGGCGCAAGTTACGTCATTGCAGGAACTGCAATCATCTCTGCTGATGTGGATTTTGTAGATTACGCCAGCACCCGTTTTTCAGCACAGAACGGGAATGGCAACGCAACGATCCGCAGCAACAACAACGACATCAAATCCCTATATACTTCCACCATGAATTACAGGATTGGCGGAGAGTACAAAATCGATCAGTTGAGCCTGAGAGCAGGTTATGGCATCAATGGAAGTCCTTTGAAAAATGACAATGACAACATTTACCAGAGAAAATATTACAGCGGTGGTCTGGGTTACCGGATCAACGAATATTTCTTCGATATCGCTTACCAGCGTTCGGAATCAGAAAACAGAATGAGTTCTTATGTACTGGCTGCTGGCGGCGAACCACAAGCCATCGTAAAGAATGCCAACAACAATGTATTCCTGACATTCGGACTGAGATTCTAAAATATTTTCAGCTAAAAAAGGCGGTTCATTCATTTGAACCGCCTTTTTTTATATCATAAGCCCGCGTTCTTTAAAATTTGTGCTGCTTTTAGTTGCACTGCTTCGTCCATAATAAGCTCTGGTGCATGGTGTGGCTTCTTGCGGGCATCAATCACCACCGGTCCGGTACAGCCCCAATGTTTATCTTTGATGAAGGCACCGATACCATAGATATCTGTAGCTGGATTGCTTCTGGTGAAAGTCACCCACACCAGGTTATTGATATTGGAAGCGGTAAACGTAGCATCGTCACAAACTACAATCAGGGCGATTCCCGATAAATCCCGTTTCTTTAAATGTTGGTTCAGGAGTTCATGCTCATCATCCGCAGCGCTTTTACTTAAGTAAACGGGTGCTGTGACCACCAAAACTCCGGGGATCACAAAGGCCGGTGTATGGAATGGCTCCGGCAAATCAAAATCTGCGGGTAACTGTGAACTGAGTTTTCTTTTTGCATCACCCGCCGCAGCAAATACCACTTTAGAACCGCTATTCAGTCCCTCTCCACTATAATCCAATGTATCTATCGTCGTCTGGGTGTGAAAATGCAGGTCTCTGCTAAAATCCATCCGCGCCAGCACGTGTTGGATGAAGGAGGAAAGATCATGCGTATCCAGGTTTTCATCGTCTTCCCTGGCGGCAATAAATAGATATTTGGCCAGGCTCAATTGGTTCTTTCCTAAAATATGATTGGCAATGGTCAGGATTTCCTGGGGACGTCTTTCTTTTAAGTAAGGGGTATAACGTTCGCTCCCGATGGCAAACAAAAGTGGGTGCACCCCCGCTGCATCTACAGCATTGACTTCCTTCAGACCATGGATTTCTTTTGGCAGGGCCGAACCGGCAATTTCATGAATTAAGGCCCCAAAACTGGTATCTTCCTGCGGAGGTCGGCCTACCACTGTAAATGACCAGATGGCATCTTTGCGGTGGTATACGTTGTGCACCTTCATCAGTGGAAAAGGATGTGTCAGACTGTAATAGCCCAAATGGTCCCCAAAAGGCCCTTCTGGCTTATTGTCCTGTGGATAAACAGTACCAGTGATCACAAAATCAGCATCAGCGGAAATACAAAAGCCTTCATCGTCGTAAAAGTAGCGAAAACGTCTGTTGCCCAGGGCACCTGCGAATGTCATTTCGGATAAACCTTCGGGCAGTGGCATTACAGCGGCAAGCGGATGCGAGGGCGGACCACCAACAAATATGCTCACTTTCAGCGGTTGTCCCTTGGCATTGGCCTTGGACTGGTGCACACCGATCCCCCTATGGATCTGGTAATGCAAACCAATTTCTTTATTCAGTTCGTAATCATTTCCAGCCAATTGGATCCGGTACATTCCCAGGTTGGCATTCAGGATGCCGGGTTTATCTGCGTCTTCTGTATATACCTGGGGCATGGTAATGAAGGGCCCGCCATCCATAGGCCAGTTGACGATCTGTGGCAGTTCACTGATGCTGGTCTTACTAAAGGCATTTTTAAAAAGCTGTTGCTTCATTGGTAAAGCCGTCAGTGCACTAAGTCCGACCGAAGGAAGTTTAAGTGGGTTCTTTAGTGCTTTTACGGGATCAGAGCGAAGGTTGACCAACTGCTCTACTTTAGGAAGGCTGTCCCTGAACATAAATTTTGAACGTTCCAGCGTGCCGAAAAGATTAGATACCGCAGGAAATCTGCTCCCTTTCACCTTTTCAAAGTAGAGGGCCGGTCCCTGTTGCTCATACACCTTTAAATGTATTGCAGCCATTTCCAGATAAGGGTTCACTTCTTCTTTAATTCGGATCAAGTGTCCGTGCTTTTCCAGATCTGCTACACAATCTGCTAAACTTTGATATCCCATATAGTCAAATTTTCAACGCTCAAAGATATCAAACAACGGCATAAAACACGTCATGCTGAAATAAATTCAGCATGACGAAATTTGTTATGATGTAATATTAAATACAGTATTACTGACTATTTCTTGCCAGCAAAATTACTGACTATTTTTTACCGGCAAAAGACCTTAACATCCAGGTATTCTTCTCTTTAAACTGCATAAAACGGTTCACCATATCATTGGTACCGTCATCACTTGCAGCATCAGAAGCTTCTAATAATTCGCGTTCCAGTTGGATCAGTGTAGCCATGTCTTCCAACACCGCGTCTACCATATCCAGGTCTTTAAGGCCTATCGTATCGATTTCCTTGATCGTAGATTCTTTGATGTAATCTGAAAAGCGACTATGAGGTGGCTTACCCAGGGTCAGCACACGCTCGGCAATCTCATCTATTGTCAGTTGTGCGTTGGTATACAATTCTTCAAATTTAACATGCAAAGTGAAGAAATTCTGCCCTTTGATATTCCAGTGACACCCTCTTAACTTCTGATAATGAACATGGTAATTCGCCAGGTAATCATTCAGCAAATCCACTACAGGCCTTACTTCTTTCTCATTTAAACTAATTTCTTTTGCGTCCATTGTATATATTTTTTATTTTGTGATTCTACGGCTAATATAACAAGGGAAATCTGGATTAGTTTATAAAACATTGTCATGATACAATAGTATTTTACAATGCGCGTTTATACTTACAACTCAGGGCTTATTGATATTATTCGTATTATTGCTAAAATTTTTGAACCGAGATTAATGTATAAATATTATATCGTATCCATCTTTGCTGCTGTTTTAAGTGTAAGCGCAGCGAGTGCAGGTACAAGGGATTCTATAGGGGTAGAAAATAAAAACGGAAAAAAGGTGATCATCCATCAGGTGCTAGCCAAAGACACTTATTACTCTATTGCACGCAGGTACAATGTGGTACCTAAGGATGTCATGAATTTTAATGACAGCAAATTTCTGAGCATCGGCATTACCATTAAAGTCCCCACCAACTTACCTTTTACAGACAATAAAGTCAGCACCACACCAGTAGCAACTGCTAATGGTACAGATGTGCAAAACCTGACCGAACATGTGGTCCAGAAAAAGGAAAACCTGAACATGCTGGCCGAAAAATACGGTACTACCGTAAACGAGATCAAAAAAGCCAATAACCTGACCAGCATCAACCTTCAGATCGGACAAATCTTAAAAATACCGGCAAAGGTAGTTGCAGAACCAGAAAAAACAGAGGTAATGGTAGCTAAAATAGATCCTCCAAAGCCTGTTGTAGTTGTAAATAAAAAGGAGCCCATTGCGAAACCTGTTGAGCAGACTGCTGACGAGGAATTTATTGAGCATACTGTAGCTTCAAACGAAACCATGTATTCTATTGCCACCCGCTATAAGATCAGCATGGATCAGCTGAAAGCAAAGAATAACCTGAAAGACAATGCTCTGAGCGTCGGACAAAAGTTGCTGATCAAAGGCCAGTATCCCGCTAAAAAGCCTTTTACTCCTCCTGTGACCACAACAAGTACCAGCACAGATCCCGACAGCAACAATACCATTAAAGATCCTTCTTTGAAATATGCAGCAAGCCGTTACGGTCTAAACCAGGTTGATGAAAAAGGCACTGCGGTATGGATCGCTGATGCGGACCTTGATCCCTCAAAAATGCTGGTATTGCACCGCACTGCACCCATTGGAAAAGTAATTAAAATTACCAATCCAATGACCAACCGCACTACTTTTGCCAAAGTCGTAGGAAAATTTACAGAGAACGAGTCGACAAAAGATGTAATTATCGTCATGACCAAAGCTGTTGCAGATGCATTGGGTGCTTTGGATAAGCGTTTTTACTGCAATTTAACTTATGGACCAGACCCGGTAGAGAATGAACAATAACAAGCCTTTCATCATCGGTATCGCCGGGGGCAGCGGTTCCGGTAAAACATTCTTCTTAAACAGTTTCCTTCACCACTTTAAACACGATGAGGTCACACTGGTCTCCCAGGATGATTATTATTTCCCTGCCGGAGATATGACGCAGGAAGAAAATAAACTATACAATTTCGACCTGCCTTCGACCATCGACAATGAGCAGTTCCTCCTGGACATCAAAAAACTCGTAAAAGGTGAAGTGGTCTATAAAAAAGAATACAATTTCAATAATCCGCTGGCGGTTGTTAAAATACTGGAAGTAAAACCAGCCCCGATCATCATCGTTGAAGGGCTCTTCATTTTGCATTTCCAGGAAATTGCCGCAATGCTGGATCACCGCATCTTTGTAGAGGCGGAAGAATCCGTAGCACTCCAGCGCCGCATCAAACGTGATGGTATGGAGCGCGGTTACCCTGAGGATGATGTACTGTATAAATGGCACAACCACGTCGTACCAGCCTACAAGGAATTCTTACTTCCCTACAAGGAAATTTGCAATACCATCGTCGTCAATAACAACGATACACCGGATGACATCATCAGGATTACCGAAGAAATTTCCATAGATCTGAAAAAAGAATACTGCAGATAGATGATGGAATTTTAATCCATCATCATTTCGGGTACATCTTCATCAGCATACAATTTACCAGAGGTAACCTCACGAATATACGCTACACTTACACCGGGTGCCCGCTCCAGCAGTTTAAAACCACCTTCAGGCAGTACATCCAGCACAGCAAGTTCAGTCACGATCTTTTTGATACATTTCACACCCGTTAACGGTAAGGTGCATGCAGGCAATAGTTTACTTTCCCCTGCCTTATTCACGTGCTGCATCGCAACTATGATGTTTTTGGCTGAAGCTACCAGATCCATCGCCCCTCCCATACCCTTCACCATTTTACCTGGAATTTTCCAGTTGGCAATATCTCCATTTTCGGAAACTTCCATCGCACCTAAAATCGTCAGGTCGATCTTCTGACTCCTGATCATCCCAAAACTCAGGGCCGAATCAAATATAGAAGAGCCAGGAAGCGTTGTGATCGTTTGCTTCCCTGCATTGATCAGATCTGCATCTTCCTCCCCCTCAAAAGGAAAAGGCCCCATGCCTAGCAATCCGTTTTCCGACTGCAGGACTACATTAATCCCTTCCGGGATATAGTTGGCTACCAGTGTTGGAATACCAATTCCAAGGTTGACATAATAGCCATCTTTTATCTCTTTTGCGATGCGTTTCGCAATTCCGTTCTTATCCAGCATATTTGGTCAGGCTTAATTTTTGGTTCTTACTGTGCGCTGTTCTATCCGCTTCTCATAATCGGCTCCCTGAAAGATCCGGTGTACAAAAACACCAGGCGTATGGACCTGATCAGGATCAAGTTCACCAGCTTCTACCAGCTCCTCTACCTCTGCAATCGTTACCTTTCCGGCCATCGCCATCACAGGATTGAAGTTACGACTCGTCGACCTGTAGATCAGGTTTCCTGCAGTATCACCTTTCCAGGCCTTAACCAGGGCAAAATCCGCATCAAAAGCATACTCCATCAAATAGTCTTTACCATTAAAATTACGCACTTCCTTGCCTTCAGCCACTTCTGTTCCCACCCCTGCAGGAGTGAAAATAGCAGGCATACCATAACCCGCAGCCATACAACGGGTAGCCAGCGTTCCCTGAGGAATCAACTCCACTTCAAGTTCTCCACTCAGCAACTGTCGCTCAAATTCCGCATTTTCCCCAACATAAGACGAAACCATCTTTTTTACCTGGCGCTGCTGTAGCATCAGCCCGATTCCAAAATCATCCACACCTGCATTGTTAGAAATACAGGTCAGGTCTTTTATTCCCTTCTTTACCAGGGCAGCAATGCAATTCTCCGGGATACCGCAAAGCCCAAAACCTCCCAACATGATGGTTGCACCATCCGGGATATCCCTGGTCGCTTCTTCAGCCCCTGAAACCACTTTATTGATCATATCATAATAAGTTTGCGACTAAATTATACTATAAAATGTGTTTGAACCAACTTATTTAGATATTTCTATGATTTTGTCATCTGAGCCATTGCTGCTGCCCAGGAAAATCTTTCCTTCCGGCGACTGACAAATGGCACGTAAACGTCCATAGGCGTTCACGTAGAAATCTTTCTGACTTTCAATTTGATCTCCTGCAGCATTAAGCTTGAGCTGCACCAGCTTGGAGGCTTTCAGCGTGACCAGTAGCAGGGAGTTTTTAAACTGTGGGATATAATCTGAATTGTAATAGCTGAGGCCGCTGGTGGCGATGGTGGGTGTCCAGGCTGTTAAAGGCTCTACGACATTGTTCGCACTGCAAAAAGCCTGTTCAGTGGTCGTATTGCAATAACCTTCTACATTGGGCCAGCCGTAATTCCTGCCTTTTGCAATCAGGTTGATCTCATCATCGTTGTTCGGGCCATGCTCAGAAGCGTACAATTTACCATTGGCTTCTACCAAACCCTGGGCGTTGCGGTGACCAAAGCTCCATACCCTGCTGCCGGCCGTCGGATTATCGGAAGGGATACTTCCGTCGAGGTTCAACCTCAAGATCTTGCCTGACAATGAGTTTTGGTCCTGTGCATTGGCAGCCACACTGGCGTCCCCTGTAGTCACAAAGAGCTTCTGATCACTGCTGATCATCAAACGGGATCCGTTGTGGATATTTGCTGCCGGGATTTGATCAAGGATCACCAGCGGCGAAGTAAGGGTACCACCGGAATAGGTAAAGCGTACGACTTTTTCTTTATAGGGAGAACCGTAATTGTACACCACATAAACCCATGGGCTGGTACTGAACTGTGGATGTAAAGCCATGCCGAGCAAGCCGCCCTCGCCATTTGATACCACTTCCGGAATGGTATAAACAGCTGTCTTGGCTCCGGTTTCAGGATTTATCCGACTGATCTTACCGGATCTTTCTGTGATCCAGATCTGCTGATCTGGGCCATAAACCATTTCCCATATGTTCGACAAGCCAGAGCTGACTACGCGTGCCTTAAGTGTTACATCTGGCAGCTCTTCTTCAACAGAACCATCGTCATCCTTTTTACAGGCGCTGAACGCAAAAGAGAGCATGAGCAGGGTGTACAATAACGTTTTCATAAGAGAAGATTTTTCTCTTATAACAGGCTAATTATAAATATGTTTAAGAATTAAAGTAAACATAAGTAATGCCGTCGCCGCCCCTGTCGGCATGCTCATCTTCCATTCGGTTCACCTGACTGTATTTCTTCAGGTACTCCCTGATCAGCTTCCTTAAGATCCCGTCGCCTTTACCATGAATAACCTTAATGAAAGGAAAACCCAGCATGATCGACTTGTCCAGGTATTTCTCCAGTTCATGCAAGGCATTCTCCCCACGCATACCGCGCAAATCGAGTTCTGCATTGAAGCTGGATATGGCCTCTGAAATGCTACCGGTATAAGAGCTGCTCTGCGCTGCTTTTTTTGCCTGCTTGTTGCTGATCTTATAGACCCTGTTCTTTTTCAATACCGAACGCAGGTCGCCAAGTGCCACAACCAGATTATCACGGTTGATCTCCAATACCTGACCGGTAGTTTCACTGTTGTTCAGTTGCACCCAATCGCCCACTTCAATCGGTGTATTGAGCGGCTTCACTATCTCTGGCTTCTTCTCTTCCTTCACCTGGTTTTGTACCAGTTCTTTGTTCAGGCTTTGTCTCAGTTGTTTAGTAACTACCTTATCGGCTTGTTTTTCCTTGATCTCTGCAATGGTATTTTCTACCAGCTTATTGGCATTTTTGATGATGGCCTGTGCTTCCAGTTTGGCTTCCCGGATCAATACTTTTTTATTCTCGTCCAGGAACAGCTTCAGTTTTTCGTTTTCAGCCACCAGGTTCTTCACTTTGTTCTGCTGGTTAGAGAGGTTTACTTTCGTATCGTAGATCTGTTTCTTTTCTCTTTCCAGGTCTACCAGCAAACTGTCGATCCTGTTCTGGTTGGTACCCGTCTTTGCCCTTGCAAGTTCCAGTACCTCTTTTTGCAGTCCGATGTTCTGGGCGATCTCAAATGCATAAGAACTTCCGGGTTTACCGATCTCCAGGACATACATGGGTTTCATGCGGTCATTATCAAACAGCATGGAAGCATTTTCCAGTCCGGGCGTATTGCCTGCAAATAGTTTCAGGTTAGAATAGTGGGTCGTAATCACTCCCCTTACCTTCTTATTGTTCAGCACTTCCAGTACTGCCTCAGCCATAGGCCCGCCAAACTGTGGATCAGTTCCCGTACCGAACTCATCAATCATGACCAGCGATTTTGGAGTCGCATGTGCTACGAAATACCTCATTTTGGTAAGGTGGGCACTGTAGGTACTTAGATCGCTTTCTATCGACTGATCATCTCCAATATCGGCAAAGATCTGGTCAAAGATCCCCACTTCGCTGGATTCATGGACGGGGATCAGCAGGCCGGTCTGTACCATGATCTGCAAGAGCCCGACGGTCTTCATGCAAACAGATTTCCCTCCTGCATTTGGTCCGGAAACCAATAGTACCCTCAGATTTTCATTGATATGGGCATTGAGTGGTACCACCGTTTTATGATCCTCTTTAAAGGACAGGAACAGTAGCGGATGCCTGGCATTTACCAGTTTGATCTTTGCTTCTTTGATGAGGACCGGCATGTCTGCTTCCACTTCTATAGCGAACAGGGCTTTAGCCCTGACAAAATCGAGCTTGGTCAGGAAGCCATGGTAACTCAGCAATAATGGCGTGTAAGGTCTCAGTTCTGTCGTCAGTGCAATGAGGATCCTGATGATTTCCCGACGCTTGTCAAACTCCAGGTCACGCAGCTTATTGTTCAGGGAAAAGACCTCTTCCGGTTCAATGTAAACGGTCTGCCCGCTTGCCGACTCATCATGTACAAATCCCTTTAATTTGCGTTTATTCTCTGCCAGCACCGGAATACACATTCTTCCATCACGTATGGTCAGGCTGCCATCGGCCACCCAATTGTTGCTTATGGCCTGTTTATAGATGGAATCCATGCGTTTACGCACGTCCTGTTCTGTTTTGGCAATATCGCCAATGATGTTCTGTAAAGCAGGAGAAGCATTGGGCTTGATCTTCCCTTTAGGGTCCAGTACAGACTCGATTTTTTTCAGGATGTTCTTCTCCACTGGCAGGTGCTCAAATAAAGCTTCCAGGTTGGGATAAATTTCCTTTCTTTCATCAAAAAACCTCAATACCGAGAATACCGTCTGCAGGGAAGCATACATCTGGTGCAGCTCCTCTTCTACCAGGTAAGTACCTTCCACCCTGATCTTATCGGCCAGGCTCTTGATGTCAAAAAATGTACTGATCTGCAAAGGCTCCTGGTTCTCCAGGATGCTTTTAAACTCCCGGGTCTGCCTCAGGAATTTATTGATCTGGTCAAACTTGGTCATGACCTGCATTTTGGCCACCATTTGCTGGCCCATGGGGCTCAGGCAGTGCTTATGAATCAGTTGTCTTACCTCATTAAATCCCAAACGCTCCAAACAATTCTCCGGATACAACATATGATCGTGTTATTCTGTATTATCTTAAATATTTATAAATCAACCTCGGTTGAATGATGTCTTTTTTGCGCGTAGCGGTATCCCTCAGCAACACAGTCTTCCAATAAATGGAATCTGCAGTACGTGTAGAGTCCCTGCGCATTTTTTGCCTGATGTCGTTGGCAATCTTTGCCCCCGCAATGGAATCAGCCTTCACAATGGCCGTTTTACTGGCATTGAGGTCGGCCAGAATTACGGTATACAACTTATCCAGCTCCCTGGGATCTTCCTGGTAGTAATTCAGGCTTTTAGTGTACAATGCGGAATCGATCCCGTATTTCTTATATACGCCTTTATAATAGCTGGCTGCCTTTACTTTCGTAGAGTCCACATTGGCAAGTGTACCTACGTAAGCATCAACCAGGTGGATATCCTGCAATACCTCAGCCATTTCCTCGGGTTGTATAACATCTTTTGGGACACCCGGCTTGCAGCCTGCAATCAGTAAAAATAAGAGTGTGACGTATGTAAATTGCTTCATTTCTGGGTAAAACCTCATTATTTCTTAGACAAAATTCGCTAAGGTTGTTAATTTTACCAAAAATACTGATAAATGAGTATAGCAGATAACTTATTAAAATATAAAAAAGAATTGACAGCAGAACAGGTCGAACTGATCGCTGTTTCTAAATACCAGGATACGGATGCCATCCTGGAGGCCTATGAGGCAGGCCAAAGAATTTTCGGAGAAAATATTGTCCAGGAGATGGTCGATAAACAAGCTAAACTCCCTCAGGATATCCAGTGGCACCTGATCGGTCACCTGCAGAGCAATAAGGTCAAATACATTGCGCCATTCATCACCATGATCCAGTCTGTCGACAGCCTCAAATTGCTTGTAGAGATCAACAAACAGGCAGCCAAACATAAAAGAGTGATCGACTGCCTCCTGCAGATCTATATTGCTGATGAAGATACAAAGTTCGGGCTTGGCTTCGACGAAGCCATAGAATTGCTGCGCTCAGAAGAATTTGCCACACTTAAAAATGTACGCATTACCGGTTTAATGGGCATCGCTAGTAATAATGCGACTGAAAAACAGACCAATGATGAGTTCACTGAACTTAAGGTTTTATTTGACGGCATTAAACTGAGCTTCTTCCGTAAAGAAGATTCTTTTAAAGAGATTTCGATGGGCATGTCCGGAGATTATAAACTGGCCATCGAAGCAGGGAGCACAATGGTCCGTATCGGCAGCAGCATTTTCGGCAAACGCATCATCAAACATTATAAAGCAGAATGAGCATCCACATCAGGGTAGCAGAGAAGGCCGACTGTGCCCGGCTGCTGGAATTGGTACATGAACTGGCCCTATATGAAAAAGCACCACAGGAAGTAACCGTGCGACTAGATGAATTTGAGGACGCAGGTTTCGGTGAGCACCCGGTATGGAAGGCTTTTGTAGCGGAAACAGAAAACAAAATCGTTGGATTTGCCTTATATTATGTAAGGTATTCCACCTGGAAAGGTTGTCGTCTGTACCTGGAAGATTTCATCGTCACCGAAGACTACCGCGGCAAAGGCATCGGAAAGCTTCTTTTCGACAGGATAGTTGAGGAAGCGAAGGAAAAGAATTACAATGGCATGAACTGGCAGGTGCTCGACTGGAACCAACCGGCCATTAATTTTTACGACAAATATGCCGCTGCCTATGAAGCCGGCTGGCTGAATGCCTCTTTTACTAAAGAACAATTAGCAGAACTATGAAAAAATTAGCATTATATGGATTGGCACTGGGCTTCATTGCCTGCCAGGCCGCTTGCCAGACTGAAAAAAAAGATGCCGGACAGACCGATTCAGCTACTTTTACCGCGATAGATACACTGACCTATACTTACGACTCAGTAAGGGTATATCCAAAGCAGCCAGTCTCCAAAAACCCGGCTGTAACAGATACAGCTAAGGCAGTCATCTCCTACCCCGTTTTTAAGGATAGCTCCCTGAGCAGCTTTGTGCTGAAAAAAGTACTGGCTACGGCAGATGAAGGCCGGTCTTATTCAAGCTATCAGACTTATGCCGAGGGTTTCACCAAAGAATTTGAAGATTTTTCAACACAGCAAAAAGACTACCAGCAAACCTGGTTCCTGGACATCAGTACCAAAGTATTGCGCCAGGAAAAAGGATACATCGCCTTACAAACCAGATTTGTAAGTTATATGGGCGGTGCACACCCAAACAGTGTATTCAGCTACCTCAACTATGATCCGGTAAATAAACAGGAAATTCTGCTGGATTCGCTCATTTTACCCGGATCAATGGATAAGTTAAACAGCATTGCGGAAGGCATTTTTCGGAAAAATGAGAAGCTTGCCCCAGGCAGCAACCTGAAAGAGGGGTATTTTTTCGAAAATGACAAGTTCAGTCTAAACCGCAATTTTACCATCACAGAGAAAGGTCTGCAGTTCCTATACAATCCTTACGAAATCAAAGCCTATGTGTATGGCACAACGACCTTATTGATCCCATTCAGTGAACTGAAAGGCATCGCAAGACCCAATTCTTTAATCAGTAGATAATTAATGAAAGTATATAAATTTGGAGGCGCATCTGTGAAAGATGCAGCAGGAGTCAGAAACATCGCAAAAATCATTGCAACGTGTGAGCAAAACAACCTGCTGATCGTAGTCTCCGCAATGGGAAAGATCACCAACAAACTGGAGGAGCTCAATAATGCCTATATCAACGGCGATGACAACAGCCAGGAAATCTTTGAATCAGTTAAAGCCTTCCACTTTGAAATCCTGAACGAATTGTTCCCCGACCATCATCATCCGGTTTATGACGATATCGCCAATAGTTTTGTCGAGGTCGAATGGCTCTTGGAAGAGGAAGCCAATGATGCGGCAGATTATATTTACGATCAGATCGTCTCCATCGGTGAAATCGTCTCCACAAAGATCATCGCAGCTTTCTTAAACGAATCGGGATGCAAGGTGAAATGGATCGATGCCCGTAATTTCATTCATACCGACAATACCTATAAAGAGGGAAAGGTCAACTGGGAGAAAACAGAACAGGAAATTCAAAAACAACTGGTTCCACTATTGGCCAATACCATCGTCCTTACCCAGGGCTTCATTGGCAGCACGAGTGAGAATTTCACCACCACACTTGGCCGGGATGGTTCAGACTATTCTGCAGCAATCTTTGCAGCAGGCTTAAATGCCGGCTCGGTGACCATTTGGAAAGACGTGCCGGGAGTGCTGAACGCAGATCCAAAATGGTTCGATGAAACGGAACGCATTCCGCAACTGTCTTATCATGATGCCATTGAACTGGCCTATTACGGCGCAACCATCATTCATCCCAAAACCATCAAACCCATCCAGAATAAAAACATACCACTGTTTGTAAGGTCATTTATTCAGCCGGATGCCCCAGGTACAGATATCACAGGCACCAACAATCACCTGCCGGTTCCCTCTTTTATTTTTAAAGTCAACCAGGCACTGATCTCTATCTTCCCGAAAGACTTCTCCTTCATCATTGAGGAAAACCTCAGTGACATCTTCAGCTTGTTCCACAAACACAAGGTGAAAATAAACACCATGCTCAATTCGGCCATCAGTTTCTCGGTGAGCTTCGACCACGATGCCAAAAAACTCCAGGAACTCATGGCAGACCTTTCCCTGCACTACAAAGTAAAATACAATACAGGACTGGAATTGGTAACCATCAGGTATTACAACCAGCAAACCATAGATCGGGTAACGGTCAACAAAAACATCCTGCTGGAAGTGAAAAGCAGAAATACCTGTCAGATCGTAATGAGGGATAAATAATTTGAATACACACCTCCTGGATAGCGAAGCGCAAGCGTACATCAATAGCCACCTGAATGCTGATGTACACCATATTGCCATGGCCAAAAGCCCCATTGCACAGGTGGAAGCACGCGAACTGGCAGCTCAGATTGCAGCAAAACAAAAAGCAATGAAGAAGCTCCCGACCTGGTACCACCAGGAAGGGATCTACTACCCCTCAAGCTTGTCCGTTGAGCAAACTTCTTCAGAGACCACTGCCCTTTATAAATCAAAACTGGCGGTCGGCGATGATCTGATCGACCTGACAGGGGGCTTTGGTGTTGACAGCTTTTTCTTCGCAAAGCGAATCCCGGCCGTCACCCACTGTGAAATCAATCCCGAACTGTCTGAGATCGCGGCACACAATGCAAAACAACTTGGGAGCCACAATATCAATTTCATTGCCGGAGACGGACTCGAATACCTTAACAACCACGACGGGCAATTTGGAACCATCTACATTGACCCCGCACGGAGAAGCAGTCAGGGCAAGGTTTTTAAACTTGCCGACTGTACACCCAATGTCGTACAACACCTGGACTTGCTGCTAGAGAAAGCCGACAGGATCATCATCAAGACCGCTCCCCTGCTGGACATTAGTGCAGGATTAAAAGAACTGAAGCATGTCGCTGAAGTCCATATCGTCAGCACTAAAAATGAAGTCAAGGAACTCCTCTGGATCATCGAAAGGGAAATTCCCACACAAGTAAAAATTGTTGCCGTAACGCTAAATGAAGCGGCAAAAAGCTTTAGTTTCTTCCTGAATGAAGAAGTCAGGGCAACCACCTTCGCTACGGCTCCCCTTTCCGGATATGTATATGAACCCGACACAGCAGTGTTAAAAAGCGGGGCCTTCAACCTGATTGCAGAAAGGTATGGGCTTCAAAAACTGGATCAGCAAACGCAACTGTATGTTGCAGAAACATTCAAGCCTGAGTTCCCGGGACGCATATTTAAAATCGGCGAGGTGATGAATGCCGGAGAACTTAAAAAGCAAAAAGACCTGATTGGCAACGTCATTTCGAGGAATTACCAGGAAAGGGCAGAAAATCTGGTCAAAAAATATAAGATCAAAGCCGATCAGCAACGTTTTCTCCTCTTCACACAAAGCAAGAGCCTGGGCTTTATCATCATTGCTGCCGAAATCGAACAGCATTATTAAATACTTCCAGAGTGCTTTAACATTTTTTAACTTACTTTAACATTTGCAAAAATCTATTGTACAAGGTTTTAATTATTTTTGATTAAACCAACAACAGAACCTATGCACCTGGATCAGTACAAAAAGATCAACAATTGGACGGGCTTCCTGCTTTTTGCAACAGCGCTCATTGTCTATACCCTCACGCTCGAACCCACGCTCAGTTTCTGGGATTGCGGGGAATTCATTACAGCCGCAGATAAACTCCAGGTAGGACATCAGCCGGGTGCTCCGCTATTCCTGATGATTGGTAAACTATTTGCCCTCCTCGCTGCCGGAGACACCGCTAAAATCGCCTATTGGATGAACTTCAGTTCAGCCCTGTTCAGCGCAGCTACGGTCATGTTTTTATTCTGGACCATTACCGCCCTTGCCTCCAAATGCTATCCGGGAAAACGTTCTATGAATGAGCGTCTGGGCATCATTGCCAGCGGCGCCATTGGTGCACTGGCCTTTACATTTTCCGATACCTTCTGGTTTTCCGCAGTCGAAGCAGAAGTCTATTCTCTTTCCATGTTATTTACTGCCATGGTGTTCTGGGCCATCCTGAAATGGGAAAACCAGGCAAACGACCGCTGGCTGGTACTCATCGCATTCATTGTCGGACTTTCCATTGGCGTACACCTGCTGAGCCTGTTGGCCATCCCAGCCATTGTCCTGGTTTATTATTTCAAAAAAACAAGTTCCCCAAGCCTTCCCGGAATTGCCAAAGCCATAGCCGTATCCGGACTCATCTGGGCTACAGTACAGTTCATTATCGTACAATATTTTGTGCTCTTCGCAGCCAAACTCGATTTACTTTTTGTAAACACCTTTGGCCTCGCTTTTGGCTCTGGTGCAATCAGTTTCGTTGCCTTGCTTGCAGCCGCAATTGTCTATGGAATCCACTACTCTATAAAGCACCGGAAATACAAGCTCAATCTCGGTCTGATTTGCCTAAGTTTCGTGCTGCTTGGCTTCAGTTCTTATTTCCTGATCATCATCAGGGCAAATGCAAAACCCAGCCTCAATCTCTCCAGTCCTGATAATGCCTATTCCTTATACAATTACCTGGGACGGGTAAATTATGGACAAACACCTTTTCTTTATGGTCAGACTTTCGATGCGGAACGTACCGATATCAAGGAGACAGGACTCGAGTACCGTCGCGGTAAAGAAAAATATGAAGTATCCGGGAAGTCCATGAAGGTCATCTATGACAAAAACATGCTTTTTCCCCGTACCTATAGCGATAAACCTCAGCATGTGGATTTCTACAGGAACTGGCTTGGGCTTGGAGAAAATGAATCTCCTTCCTTCGCCAAAAACCTGAAGTTCTTCAGTTCCTACCAAATGGGATTCATGTACTGGCGTTATTTCCTCTGGAATTTTGCAGGACGACAAAATGACGTCCAGGGACAGGGAAGCAATGATGAGGGCAACTGGATTTCGGGGATAAAAGCCATAGACGCAAGCCGCCTGGGCAACCAGGCCAAACTTCCGGAAAGCATCACCGCTAATGAAGGCTATAACCGCTTCTATTTCCTTCCCCTCCTCATGGGCATAGCCGGACTGATCTTCTTATACCGGAAGAACCGGAACGACGCCCTGGTCGTCCTTACACTGTTTGTATGCACAGGTCTGGCCATCATCGTCTACCTCAACCAGGATCCGCTGCAGGTTAGGGAAAGGGACTATGCCTATGTCGGCTCATTTTATGCCTTTTCCATATTGATCGGGTTCGGAGTAATGGCCATTAAAGCCTTACTGGCAAGAATCAATGCCCCGCAATTGAGCCTGATTATTGCAACTGTCGCCGGACTGATCGCTGCTCCTGGCATTATGGGCTTTGAGGGCTGGGACGATCACAACAGATCCGGGAAGACTACAGCCCTCGACTGGGCTTCCAATTACCTGAATTCATGCGCTCCAAATGCCATCCTGTTTACCAATGCCGACAATGACACCTTTCCTTTATGGTATGCACAGGAAGTTGAGGGCATCCGGACAGATGTACGTGTGGTCAATATGCAGTACCTCTCCGACGATGCCTATATCAATCAGATGAAACAGCAACTGAACCAGTCGGCACCGCTCCCCATCAAAATGGATGGCGATAAATATGTAAAGGGTGTCAGAGATTACCTGTATTATATAGATTATGGTTTCACCGACAGTGTGGAATTGAAAGACCTCATGGCAGTGCTGACTTCTGATCATAAAGAGGATCAAAAAGAATTTACGGATGGAGATTACGACAATTTCCTGCCTACCAAGAAATTCAAGATCACGATCGATGCAGCTCAACTGCTCAAAACCGGAACGATCAAGGCTACCGAGAAAGACAAACTGGCTTCAGAGATGGAATGGACCTACAACAAAAACTATGTCCTGAAATCCGATCTGGCTTTATTCGATATCCTTGCCAACAACAATTGGGAACGCCCCATTTACTTTGCTACTTCCGTTTCCGAAGACACTTACATTGGCCTCGATAAATACCTGTACCTCGAAGGCTATGCCCATCGCCTGCTGCCTTTCAAAGTTGATCCAAACGATGAGCGGGATAAAATGGAACGGACAAATTCGGAGCAGATGTACGACAACATCATGCACAAATTTAGTTTCAAGGGTTTCAAAACTGCAGCATACCTGGATCCGGAGAGCCGCAGGATTGCACAGGGAACCTGGCAATTGAACAATACCCTGGCCAGCAACCTCATTGCCGAAGGAAAACCTGAAATGGCCCACCAGGTTCTATTAAAAAATATTCATGAATTTCCATCAAAAAACTATTCCATTAATGATACCGTCAATAAATTTCTGACGATCCGTAGCCTCTATCAATTGAATGACCTCAGCAATGCCAATCCGCTGATCAGTCAGACCATCAGTTACCTGGATCAGGAACTCAATTACATCACCTCGCTGGATCCCCGCATGCTCCCCGCCTACACCAGGGATATTAAGATCAGTCTTTCCATGCTCTACGAGCTGGATAAAATGACAGCAGAGAAAAAACAAATGCCGCTCAACCAGCAGATCAGGGAGCAATACCAAAGGCTGGAAGCGCGGCTCAGCAGTTAACACATGCGCTCACACAAATAGTAACCCAAGCAAAAAGCCATCCCTTATCAGGATGGCTTTCGCTATTGTAAACCTTTCGTTTATTTATTCGGCTGAGGTGTAGTCCTCAGGTAAGGTTTGATTACCTTGTGTCCTTTCGGAAACTTCGCCGGAATGTCTTCTGTTTTAATGCTGTTCATTACCACTACATCATCGCCATCCTTCCAGTCAGCCGGTGTAGCTACACTGTAGTTTGCGGTCAGCTGCAGCGAGTCGATCACCCGCAATACTTCGTTGAAGTTACGACCAGTAGAAGCAGGGTAAGTCAGCATCAATTTCACTTTTTTATCAGGAGAGATGATAAACAAAGAACGCACAGTAAGTGTCTCCGAAGCATTCGGGTGAATCATATCGTAAAGATCGGCTACCTTTTTATCTTCATCCGCAATGATTGGGAAATCTACTTCCGTATTTTGAGTTTCGTTGATGTCTTTGATCCATCCCTTATGCGATTCTGCAGAATCTACACTCAAGGCAAGTACTTTCACATTTCTTTTTTCAAATTCGCCCTTCAATGCAGAAGTACGTCCCAGTTCTGTGGTACATACCGGGGTATAATCTGCCGGGTGTGAAAACAACACCCCCCAGCTATCACCCAGAAATTCATAAAAATCGATATGACCAATAGAGGTGTCTGCCTGAAAGTTTGGCGCTACATCGCCTATTCTTAAACTCATAATTTTATAATTTTAGTTGTCAAATAATAACCTTTACAAGGTAAAAAATAATGTCTACAAATTAAGTATACTAAATTAAAATAATTCTCCTTGATTTGTAATATCTTCATCCCCACCCAGGAAATGAATCTCCGGCACATTTGCCCCCAAATGCTTGTTGAATTGCTGAATGGTGTAATTGGCCAGGATCGGAGTATCCTTCTCATCATGCTGGTGCAGGAAAAAATATACCTTCTTCAGACCTTGATCCAGCCAGCTTTTGATACGTACGGTCCATTCATCTATCCGGGCGAAATCTGAATCCTTAAACTCCTGACCATTCCCTACAAAACGGATAAAAATTTCCGGAATCGTCAGTTCCATATGTACGCAGTCCCTCCTGCCGCTGGCATCGGTAATGGCCGCTCCTTTTTTTAGCCTGTTAAGCATTGCAAAATAGCGTTGCCTGATCTCAGCATCAGCATACCAGTCCGGATGTCTTACTTCAACAAAAACTTCCAGATCCTGGGGTAGTTTTTCCAGATATGCCTCCAGTACTTCAAAATTGTTTGGCCCAAAATTGTCGCCCAACTGAAGAAAACAAGGTCCAAGGAAAGGGCCAAACTCAGATATACTCGACAAATACTGATCAGTTGCTTCTTCGGCATTTTTCAAACGTTTAATGTGGCTGATGGTTCTTGAAAATTTAGGACAAAACAGGAAATCATTGTCTGAATTTTCTTCAACCTTGAGCCTCCATTTACGGATCAGATCAGCTTTAGGAATGCTGTAAAATACAGCGTTAAGTTCGATTGAATTAAAATGCTTTACATATTGATCAAGAAAATCAGCTTCTTTAGTCTTTTTTGGATAGATCATATCCAACCATTCTTTTCTCCCCCATTTTGCACAGCCAATATAAAAGCCGGGCTTTTCCCCTACTTTTAAACCAGACAGCGTCAACGCGGTCTGCGCACCATCTGCCGGCAAAGTGAAATCTACATGATTTACCTGTTCAGCAGGTACTTTTCCAAAATCCATAATCAAAAACGTATAAAACAAAAACGCCGAAACTTAGTAAAAAGTTTCGGCGTTTTCTGCTTTAAGATCCGGTATTATTTAAACACCTTCACCATGAAGACATAATCTTTCAATTTTTCCAATTGCTTGGTCCTGCTCAGGCCCTGCAACGAATTCCTTTTATTAAAGGCAACCTTTTTACCTAAAGAATCTTTAGATATGGAATTCAGTGCCTCTTGTATGTATTTCGATTTAATGGCAAAGGTAGCACCATCTATCTGGTTCAGCTTTGCACTGATCACACCTATGATGTTTCCATTTTGATCCAACAGAGGTCCCCCGCTATTTCCTGGATTTACATCAATACCCACCTGATATTGCGTAGAATCATAAGAGTTGTAACCGGTTTTAGAACTTACATAGCCAAGACCGTATACCGCTTCATCTTTAGGGAAACCCAGCGTATACACTTCATCACCCATGCTGATACTATTCTGTTTCAAGCGATAAGGTAAGTTTGGAAGTGATTTAAAAGACTCACTCTCTATCTTAAGAATAGCCAAATCCCGCTGTGACTCTATAGGGATGACCCTTACTTTATATTCATTTCCTTTGCTGTCCTGCACATAAACAGAATCTGCACCCTCAATCACATGCTGGTTGGTCAGGATGTACCCATTAGAAGTCAAGGCAAAACCTGTTCCTCCATAGTTGGCTGGTTTAGTAGCTTTTGGCGTATTTGCAATCACATTACTTGAATGGATCTTACGGATCAGGTCGCTTTGGTCACGCCTCACTTTTGCAAGCTGTCTGCTGACCAGCTCCACATCCCCTATCTGCTTCGTATTTTGGTTGATGGAATAAACCGTAACCGCAGTCAGTAGTATAAAAGATGCAGCCACTGCGATCGCCGCTTTGTTTTTACGCCACATGTTGACGATAAAAGAAGGGTGCGGTCCAAGCTGTCTGCTTAAACCAGCTACATCAATTTGTTGATGCGCATTGTCCATCCTCTGTTTCAGGTCCATCACCTCAGCATAATCTGCCATTGCCTCCATAAAAACTTTATGCGTCACTACCTTATGATCCACCGTAGAATCATTCAGCCGTAGTTGCTCAAAAGCCTTTACTTCCGCTTCAGTAAGTTTACCATTCAGGTAATCTTCAATTATACCTTCTAACTCGATCTCGTTCCTCATTTCAAAGTGATTGAAAAAATAATTTCTTTAACCTTTGCAGGCATTTGTATTTCTGTGTCTTGGCGTTATCCGTATTGGTATAGCCAAATTTTTCACAGATGTCCTGCATCGACAAATTGTGTATGTAAAAATCCTGAATAATGGTTTTGCAGGGTTCACCCAGATGAAGCAGTGCCGATTGCATTTTCTCAAACTGCTTGTCTTTCTCCTCGTGCTGCTCTACTTCCTCTTCAACTGCCATGACATCTTCAAAATCGGAGATGTTGTTTGACTTTTTACTTTGCTGCGCCAGCTTTTTGAGCCAGATGCGCCTGCATACTGAGTAGATATAGGTTTTTAATTTACTGCTTAACTCAAAATTTCCGCTCTTAATTTTGTTGTATAAGACGATGATTCCTTCCTGGTAAACATCTTTTGCGTCGTCTTCATCACCGTTGTTATTCAAAATAAACTGTAAGATCATCGGAAAGTACCCCGTATACAATCTATTTAGCGCATCTTCTGAGTTATTTAAGATCCCTAAAACTACCTCTCTATCTGTTGGAACTGAACTGCTTAACTTATTACTCACCAATTAATACATTTATACGTGAATGGTAACCCAATGTTAACTAAAAAAAATAATCTTTTTAGGATTTACCCTTAATACCGCCCAATTGGCGTGGGTAACCCGATAATCTTTTTTTTATTTCACTTGATTATTTACAGGTAAACAGTACATTTGCGGCCGGTAAAAAGAGGTAAAAAAATTATTTTTATTTTTTTTGAAATACTTGGGTTACCTTTTAAAGTTTACCGTATTAAGTGTAAAATTAATTAATTATTTAAAACAGAATTAGAATGAAAAACGCATTTAAATTTGGCTTTTTAGCTTTAGCAATCTCTTTATCAGTAGCAGCTTGTTCATCTGAGAAAAAAGCAGAATCAACTGATACAACTGTAGTTGACTCTACTACAACTGTAACTACTGTTGACACTACAGTAACTGACTCAACTGTACAAGATACAGCTGTTAAAACTACTACTGAGACAACTGCTCCAGCTCACTAAGCTAAGTTGACTTTTTAAAAAAAGGCTTCCGAGGTATACCCGGAAGCCTTTTTTATTGCATACCACTTTCTTTCCCAGATCAGATTTTCTTCGATCTAAGCTCCAAGGATCGACGCTCATTCCAAATTCAGCCAATTTATTTTCTATTAAAGTCAAATGGAACCAAACCGCTGGTCTCATCCCAGACTGCAGGATTTCGCATTTCTATTGAACACCTCAGCGGCATCTGATTCAGATTTACTTCGGTTCCAATCGAAGCAGATGCGAAAGAGATGTGTGACAGAGCCCTATCAATTCCCTCTTCTCCTAAGACGCATCATTGTTAACAAAAATTTAATCAAAAAATTTTAAGGCGAATTTGAGTATTATTCTCAGAAATGCATACTCTTGCATCTGGATTTCATATATTTAGAATAAGGGAACATTATGATCGCTCACAGTGCGCTTTCTGATCAGGAGTTGACCGCTTTGTTAAAGCAGGGAGACCGCATTGCCTTCACTGAAATCTACAACCGCTATTGGCCACCGCTTTTCCTCCATGTACGGAAAATGCTATCGGATGACGACCGCGCACAGGATGTGGTTCAGGAATTATTTACCTGGATCTGGCTAAGGTATGAACAACTTGAACTCAACACTTCTCTTGCAGCCTATCTGTACAGTTCCGCCAGAAACCGGGTACTGAATGAATTCAAGCATGAAAAAGTTAAAATAGCGCGACTGGATGAAATCCTGGCTTTCATTCAAAAAGGTGTCTATGAAGCGGATGAAGCTTTACGCCTGAAAGAGCTTGGACAGCTCATTGAAGCTGAAGTAGAAAAAATGCCTGCACGGATGCGTGAAATCTTTGAACTTAGCCGAAATGAACACCTGAGTCATAAAGAGATCGCAGAGCGGTTGAACATTTCTGAGCATACCGTTCGCACGCAAATCCAGCGTGCCCTCAAGCTACTGCGGCTGAAACTCAATGTCCCAGCCGCGGTAATGGCCATCATCATGACGGCTTTGAAATAAAAATGACGGCCTAAATCTAGGCCTTATTTTTTATTAAAAATCTCCTGAAGTTTTTTATCCAGCTCCTCGCCACGTAAATACTTTCCAATGATCTTACCATTAGGATCAATCAGGAAGTTCATCGGAATTGCTGTTACTTCGTAAAGCAATCCTGCTTCATTATCCCAACCTTTAAGGTCACCAACCTGTTTCCAGCTCAGTTTGTCATCCTGGATCGCTTTAAGCCATTTTGCTTTATCGGCAGCCTTATCCATTGACACACCAAGGATTTCAAAACCTTTGGCTTTATATTCGGCATAGGCTTTTACAAGATTTGGATTTTCGCGTCGACAAGGAGCACACCAGGAAGCCCAAAAATCTACCAGTACATATTTCCCTCTGTAATCGGATAGTTTCACCATCTTACCATCCTGATCGGGCTGTGAAAAGTCCGGTGCTGCTACCCCATCCTGTGTTTTTTTCACCTTCGAGATCCGGGCCTCCAGTTCTTTGCCCAGGTAAGTATTCCTCAGCTTTTCGTCGATCCCAAGAAATACCTTTTCCATGGCCAGCGCGTCGAACTCCTTCCCCAAAGCAGAATTGAGCGCCATCACTGCCATATATTGTTTAGGATTCTTCTGCACATAGTCTAACTTGGTGGCTATGATCTGCTGCTCTATAGCTTCCGCACGTTGATCCAGCGTCTTTAGATAGCTCTTATCCTGTTTCTTTGCTTCCGGTTGCGCACTGAACTCTTTGTTCAATGCACCATATTGATCGTAGATGGGTTTTAGGAAGGCATCCACACGTTCACTTTCTGTGTTGAGCGGCGAACCCGTGATCACTGCATTTTTAACTGAATCTTTTGCCATCAGGACCATTTGCTCATTGTTACCCAACAAGAAAGCTCTGATGTCCATCTGAGATTTTTTCGAGGGATCCACAGGCCGAGCATCATGGATCACCCTGATGTTTGCTTCAGTAATAGATTCCAAACTTCCTTTAAACTCAAATTTACCGTTTACGATCATGGTTGAATCCATTTTCGAGGTATTACCTGTTTTGATTAAAAGATAGGCTTTTGCCGGCTTGTTCAACTTTCCTACCTGAGCTTTTATACTGTAATTATTTTGCGCATGTATCGCACATGGCGCCATTAAGGCCAGCATTCCTAAAATTATTTTTTTCATATCTTAATCTTTAATGTAATCTTGTCGCCAACATGGCCGATGTTATTCTATTTGCCCTTTTTCCTTTGTAAGCCATTGCCCCTCAACAAACGGTTGTACTGCGACTGATCTTTTAACACATCCACCGCTGCAAGGAAAGCTTCGTTGGCCTCATTGCGTACCCTCAGTTGAAAGTCTCTTCCTGCATAAAGCAAAGTAGCCATATCGGCTTTCATCTCTACCTTAAGGCTCTTTCTGGCTGTCTGATCTGATTTGGCGGGAAGCCCTTTGAAGCGTGCCGATGCCTGGTCCAGGATTTGATCAATCATCACGTCATCAACCTGGAAACGGGCATTGAACGCTGCGAAGTCGGGATATTGCTTCAGCAACTCTGCACGGTGCTGTTGTACATGCACAAACCCTGCTTTCGTAGCAATGCCACTGCTCATGATTGCATTCATCCAACCACTATAGACATTGGTATCTATTGGGACAAAGCGGTCCGGCATAATTCCGCCCCCGCCATACACCGTTTTTTTATTGATCAGCGTACTGAATTTTAAAGAATCGGGAAAGTTCAAATGCCCAGGCTCCTTCAACTCTCCAGAAGCCAGTCTCCGGTTAAAATCTTCAAAATAATCCGCCTTGCCTTTTACGTATGGCTTTTGAATGGAACGCCCCGAAGGAGTATAATAACGTGCTCCCGTCAGTTGAAGCACAGATCCGTCAGTCATCACCACTGGTTTCTGCATCAAACCTTTACCGAAACTTCTTCGTCCGATGACTACAGCCCTGTCCCAATCCTGCAAGGAACCGGTCACGATCTCACTGGATGAAGCTGTAGATTCGTCGATCAGAACCACCAGATCACCAGTCATGAACTGGCCAAAACCACCTGTTGCATAATGATCTTTACCACCGTCATGGCCTACTGAATAAAACACCAGGCTTTCTTTTGGCAGGAATTCATCTGCCACACCGATGGCCGACTGCACGTAACCACCTCCGTTGCCCTGAAGATCCAATATCAGTTTTTTCATGCCTTGTGCTTTCAGGTCTTTCAAGGCTGTATCCATCTCGCGGCGCGTAGACTCACTAAAGATTCCCAATGAGATATAGCCGATTTCCTTGTTTACCATATAGCTGGAGCGGATGGAAAAACTTGCGATCTGCTCACGTGTTACCTTCACAGTCACAGGTTCAGCAGCCCCGGGATGTAGCACCATCAGGCTAACTTCCTTGCCTTTTTCTCCACGTAACATCATCATCACCTGTTGATTTTTTAAATTTTTACCGGTGATCTGCTGATGATCTACTCTCAATATGCAATCGCCCTGACGCAGGCCTGCTCTCATTGCTGGTCCATCAGGATTTACGTCCGTCACGAAGGTGCTGTCATTGACCATTGCAAAAGTAATTCCTATTCCTGCAAAGCTCCCGCTCATGGACTGGTTCATGGCTTCTGCATCTTCGCGACTGATGTAATTGGAATGGGGATCCAGATCGCCAACCATCGCCTTTATGGCCACATCTACCAGTTTTTCATCATGCACGGGGTCTACGTAGTTTTCCTGGATCAGCTTCAGGGCTTCCTGTAGTTTTACCTTGGGATTCATCTGGGCCTCAACTGAAAACGATAGCATCATGGAACCGATAGCCATCAGGGCTATTTTAGAGGTATATTTTATCTTTCTATTTTTCATTTCTCAATATTTCAATGGCCATAGACAATTCATCCATCAGTTGGCTCGGACTGCCAGAGTAACCTTCAGAACTATACCTTACTTCACCGGTTTTAATGATGATCTTGCGCGGGATTCCGGACGAATTGAACAATGGGATCAAACTTTTGAATACTTTATTCTGCTCTCCTTTATCTCCTATTGCATCGTGCAGTAAATTGAAACGGAAGCCTTTGCTCTTCACATAATTGACAGATTTTTCTTTATAATCGCCAAACTGCATGGTACCGATCATGTATACCCCAACCGTAGGGTCTTTAGCGTATTTATCGATCAATAACTGCATACCGGGAAAGGCCATAATGCAAGGTCTACACCATGTGGCCCAGAAATCTATGACTACGATTTTACCTTTCCAATCTTCAGAATTCACCATTTTGCCCTCTGCATTTTCCAATGAAAAAGGGATCAGTGGGTGATGTACCATATTGGCCATTACATGCTCACGCAGGGCTCCAATGGCATCTGAAGACTTCAGCGAAGCCAGATATTGCTCATAACCTTTTGCGATACCATCGTGTTCCGCAAGGTAGACCGCCTTCAATTTGTCGAACATCAGCGGGGTTACAGCATTTTGTTTTACAGCTTGTTCCAGCAGCGGCTTTATCTTTTCCTTTTCTCCCAATTGCTCCAACAAGAAAAGGTGGGTCTCATTCAGATCTGCATTGTCATAACGCTTGTGATCAGGCAGGTATTGGAAATAGTCTGCCCCCTCACGAAATGCCCCTGCCGCTTTACAAAACGATACGTGCGTTGCAATTCGATCTGCAATCTGCTTGTCCATATTCTCGTTCTCCAGGGAATCGTTGCCTCCAAAGTCCTCTTGATAAGAACCATCATTTTTCAGCTTCAATAAGTAAGGCATGATTTTCTGGCTCAAGGGCAGCATCGCTTTCTTGTCCTCTTCTTTTCCCATGAGGTCTATTTTCGTCAGGTTCCAGCGGTAGGCTTCATTTGCGGTTTTGAAATCGAAATCCTGGAATAAGGCAATGAATTTGTCGTAGGCCTTGTTGTCGAAGTAAGCAGTCGCCAGTCCACGGTAAACCGTATAATAGATGTAGGATTGCGTACCGGGCTGCTTTCTCCATTCTGCCACTGGAAAGTCCTGAAGGAAAGTTTCCAGGGCTACTACATACTTCGCAGGGTCTTTTTCCTGTAGTGCTTTCTGAAAGCTGATAAACCTGGCACTCGTGCCTTTTGGAAACCTTGATTTGATCTCCGCTGTCAGTGATTCCGCCCTAAGGTCATCTTTCAGCGTGAACTGATAATAACGCTGTACTTCTGCCAATTGCGCTTCTGAAAGACCTGTGGCCGACAACTGCGTTGCTTTCTTCAAAAGTTGCGCTGCCCGCTCCCCATCCTTTTGAGGACTGGCAAAAAGCCTGAGTTCTGCATTGCCCATCATCAGCATCAATTCACCCAGATAATAACCTGTCGCTGGTTTTTTCTTCATATTCAGCACCGGACTGTAAAAACCACGGCCTTCATTATTGTCTGCAGCTTCAGGACGGCTTTCTTCTCCCTGAAAAAAACGGATCGTAAAGAAATCAGCATCTGCGGGCAACAGCAGCGTACCGGTCCAGAACTCTGACCCTTTAGTAAGTGTTACGGGGCTTGCAACCCATTTGAGATCGCGGAACAGCATGGCCACAGCCTTTACCTCATCACTAAATTCCAGGTCGGTACCTTTCGCATTATAGCTGAGCGAAATGGTTTTCCCCGCTACCGGGGCACTGGGTTTCAAAGAAAGCCTTGAGGCTTCCTGTTGTCCAAAAACGGTGATGGACAACAAGAAGCATAAGGCGAAAAAAAATGGTTTTTTCATCATGATTAAATTATCTAGGGCTTTGTTGTATTTCCGGGTTGAGGTCGAGCAAGCCAGGTGCAACGGGGAAAATGTAGCGGTTGCTTCCCGCTGTAAGTGTGTAACTCTGGTTCTCGAAAGTCCGGGTTACCGGCTTGGTAATGCCGGGATCGAGGCTGTACCTTCTCTGGTCAAACCAGCGAAGTCCAGTTCCCATGAACTCGCGGCGGCGCTCATTGACTACTGCAGGGAGCAGGTCAGTGGCACTGGCAATCACCAGCGGCACATAGGTGGCGGTGGTAAAGCGTTTTTCCCGCAGCTTGTTCAGAAACTCCTGGGTCTTGGCAATGTTACCTGCCCTGGCATATACTTCTGCTCTGTTCAGGATCATTTCCGGGACACTCGGACCGGCATAGATCCCTTCAAAAGTGAAGTTGGGGCGTACAAAAGCACGTCCGGGTACGCCTGACTGTGTACCTGTATACAAAGTGTAGCGCTGATCTCCAGTAGCGAACAGGGCCAGCAGTTCCGGGTTCAGCTCAGAGCGGAAAGTACCTGCGGTATTTTTAAACAGCAATATTTCAGGGTCCTGCAAAGAACGCGGAAAAGCAGCGGTATTCCCTACATAGGTACGCAGATCCAGTAAGGTGGATCGGAGTGCCAGGGATTTATCTGCATATTCTCCCGCCAGATCGTAATTCCGCATGTAGAGATGCGTTCTCGACAACAGTGCATAGGCTGAAGCCTTGTCAGGATGCCCGTTGTTGGTGCCTGCATTCGGTAGCGAGGGAAGGGCCTCTTCCAAATCTTTAATGACCTTATCGTAAATGGTCTTGAGGCTCGCCCTGTTGAGCGGCTGGTAAAGGTCTGGCGTAAGAAGTAAAGGAACCCCGATCTGTGTGCCCGCGCTGGCAGGATTGTAGATCTCCCCATACTGATTGACCAGCATAAGGTAGGCGTAAGCACGTTGTACAAGTGCTTCTGCATATATTTCTTTTTTCAGGGCTTCTGTGCCGTTTTTGCTGGACATCACGCCATAAAGTACCTCATTACTGGTATAGATTTGTTTGTAGAGGTTATTCCAGCCCACGTCCATTTGGCCCTGCACATAATATTGCTCTGCCCATATATAGGCATTTTTGATCTCAGAACCCCAGGTAGCCTGGTGGGATGCAGTAACTGTAGCCATATCGTCATTTACGACAGTAGGCAAAATATAGCCGAGCTTAAACTCATCCCGGTTGTTCATCAAGAACTGATAGTCTGTAGTATTGATTAAAGTTCTAGAACTATATTGCTGTACTTCCACATATTTGCGGCAAGAAGCAGTGAGCATCAGAAGAAAGATACCTCCGAGCCAGAATTTAACTATCGATGTTTTCATTGTTGTCATTTTTGTTCAGCGGTTAGAAGGAAGTATTGATACTGATAAAGAATGCTTTAGCTGGCGGCAGGTTATTGTAGTTGTTTGTAAAAACATAACTTGGATCTACCCCATCTTTATTTTTCGTCCAGATCAAGCCCAGGTTTCTCGCACTAGCACTCAGACTTGCGGATTTAAAAGGTGTACCCTTCAGCAGACTTAGCGGAGCAGTGTAACCTAATGAGATCTGCTGTAAGCGGATATAACTTCCGCTGATCGTCAGCAGGTCTGAATTAATATATCGCTGCAAGCTATTGAAGGATATGTTCTTCAATCCCGGAACATTGGTGAAAGCTTCATCACCTTCCTGTCTCCATCTTTTATCTAAATCCTGTTGTGCGCCGATTACTCCCCTGTAGCCTATGTAATCCGGATAATTCTGAACAGAAGGTCTTCTCAACACATTGCCCATATTATAAGCGATACGAACACCCAGATTAAATTGTTTATAGCGGAAATCATTATTGAAAGCGCCGAAGTAAGGTGCAGTGGTACGGCCCTGATAGACTAAATCATCAGCAGAGAGCATATTGTTACCCACAGTAGAGGCTACGATCTCGCCATTTTTATTGTACACCTGGGATTGTCCTTTATTGTCAAGCCCCGCCCAACGGTAAGCATACATATAGTCCAGGGGAAGACCTATAGCATAAGATCCACCGTTGACCAAACTCGTGGTCGTATTCTTGATAAAGCGATCGTCCGTCACTTCATTGGTGTTGTAAGAGAAATTGAACAAACTGGTCCATCCATAAGACCGGTCTTTGATCACATCCATTTTCACACCCAGTTCGAAACCTTTCGATTTCATGGAAGCGCTATTGAACTCCAAACTCGACCAACCGTAGGTCGGATTGAAAGGTAAACGATACAAGATGTCAGACATGCGCTTCTCATATACGTCTATGTTGAAAGAAAGGCGATTTTTCAGTAATGCAAAATCCGTCCCCAGGTTGAAAGTCCTTACCTTTTCCCAGGAAATCTGGTTGTTAGCAGGCGAGGAAATCGACCCGATCTGCTCATTGGTATTGTTATCTGTGCTCGTGTTTAGCACCACAACATTTCCGATAGAGGTAGGCATTGTTCCAGCTACACCGTAGGTCATTCTGAAAGCAAGGCCGTCTAACCAATTTACATTCGATAAAAAGGCCTCAGACTTAGCATTCCACTTTGCACCTGCCGACCAAAGCGGTTTACCACGTTGATTTCTTGCTGCTCCGGTTAGGGTATAATCATCGAATCTCAAACTACCCGATAGTACATACTTATCGTCAAGTAACGAGAGCCCCACATTCGAATAATAAGAAAGCGCTCTATTGACGTTTTTCCTGAGGTTATCGTTATAGCTGATCGTCGAACTCCAACCCTCAACATTGGTATATCCAATGGTAGGGTTTACGACAAGATTGGAATAAGTATCCGGGTTGAATCCATATCGTACCTGACTGGAAGATTGGAAGCGGGTCTGACGAATTTCAGCACCTCCAATAAAATTAACTTTCAAAAAGTTAGTGACACGCTTGTCCAGGTTCAGTTGCGAACGCAAATTGTATTCCCAGCCACTGTAATTGGACAGACCAAGTGTACCTCCCATTGGAACACCATATACCCTCTTGCCGGCCGTATTGATGGTTGTACCATAGTTCACCATATCACGGACATAGTAACTTTCTACCTTATTGATGTTCTCTGTCGATTCTATGTTGCGCTGTAAAGAGCCCAGGAGGGAGAATGTGATTCCTTCCAGCACCTTTACATTGGCATCCATATTGAACCGCAAGCGATTAGAGCTAGCCTGGTTGTCGAGGGCGTTCAACTCGTCGAGCGGCGAATAAGTCCAGGGCAAATAACCCTTATTCAAAAAATCCTGACTCACTTCATCCCTAAAACGAATTGACCTCGCAATGTTGTTGCCATTTGCATCCTGCAAAAGCTCATAAGGTCTTAGTCCATATACCCCCGTGCCCAAAGTATTGGCACCAGTTGGATTGTTTGAACTGTTGGCATAAGTGTAGTTGATGCCTGTATTTAAGGTCAATCGGTCATTGAAAAGCTTGTTGGACAAGTTTGAAGTTAAAAAAGCGCTCTGCGCCAGGTTTTCACGAAATACCGGAAGATCCCTGGTATAATTACCGGAAATATAGTAGGTACTCTTATTGGCACCACCGGACAATGACAAATTGTATTGCTGAGTGACGGCATTTTGCAGCATCAAATCACGAATCTGCCCCTTATTATCAATTTGAGAAAGGCGCGCCAATTCAGCATCGCGTTGAGCGGTCGTGGCTGTTCCACGGTCTACTTTAAACATCCATTCCAGCGCCTCACCCAAAGGAGCATTACTATTGAAAGTCTGCCAGCTTTGCTTAATTGCCGGATCGGTCAGAAAACCCAGGGCCTTTACTTCCTGTTCCAAATTGATATATTGAGCGGACGACATGACATTGAGTTTATCTAAATCTGCGGGGGAAGACATACTTAAATTAGTACTAAAGTTGATGGTCGGTGGACCGTTCCTGCCCTTTTTAGTTTCGATCACGATTACCCCGTTGCCCGCTCTCGCTCCCCAGATAGAAGCTGCAGCGGCATCTTTCAGAATCGTGATACTTTCAATGTCTTCCGGATTGTATCGGTTTAATATTGCTCCGCCACTCACATTCGAGGTTAGATCAGAAAGATTTCCAGCCCGGTCAGAAGTCTCCATTATAGGAAAGCCGTCGACTACGATCAAGGGGGAAGCGTTGGCCGTACTGAAACTATTGGCCCCACGAATCCTGATGGTATTTTTTCTGAGGTCAACCTGTACACCTGGAGTAATGTTCTCCAAACGTTCCAGAATATTCACGGCAGGCACCTCCTTCAAGTCTTTGGCCGTGACTAAATTGGCAGCCCCGGTGAAACCTGGAGTGGCTAATTTTGTATAACCTAATGATATCACAGATACCTCTTTCAATAGATTCACGTCTTCATCCATACTGACGTTGACCGTATTGCCGCTGCCTAAGGGAATTTTTTTAGGTTGCATACCTACGTAGGTAACCACCAGGGCAGACACCTCCTGCAACAGTCTGAGTGTGTAGGATCCGTCACTGCTGGTAATGCTTCCATAGCGTATGCCCTGACCTTCCGGGATAATGGTAGCGCTGACAAGTGGCATTCCTTTGGCATCAGTAACTTTCCCTGTGATGGTCCTGTAATTTGGCACAGGAATGTTAGACCGTGCTGCATCAGTAAGAACTTCTTCTGTGCGTGTATCGCGGATAATCGTGTAGTAGTTTTCCTGTACGTATAAGAACAGCAATTTATTCGGGTAGAGCACCTGCTTAAGCGCTTTTTCTACAGAAGCGGTTTTGGAAAGTGGCGTGGTCAATGTCGCCTGCATCCCATCTATGAGTTCAGCCTGATAAGCAAATTTTGTCCCATAGGTCTCCTGAATCACTGAAAGCGCCTTCTTGAGACTCATCTTCTGCTGTGCGAAGCCGGAATTTAAAAAACCTACACAGAGCAATAATGCCATGGTGGTGAGTAGTTTTCTTTTCATTTAGTTTGTTTTATGGTTTACGGTTAATTGATTCTGGATGAATTTATTCTTTCATTTTATCTTCGCTTATTGATGATTAATTCCTGATTACGCTGTACAACTTCGATGTCAAATACCTTTTCCATGACGAAAATGATGTCTCTGCCACTGGTTAAGGGAATTGTGCCCGACAAACGCCTGTTGAGCAGATGAGGTGCATTCATGGTAATGCGGTAGCCATAACTGTCTTCCAATACATGCAGCACATCCTGTAAAGTGCCTCCTTCCAGTTCCAGTTCTTTTCGGATCCATGACTGGATGGCTTTGGTTGTCCGCTGCCTGATTTTTACCAATTGACGTCCATCATACCGGTAAACATCACCAGGTTTCATGATTTGTGTAAATGCAGTTCCATCTTTTTTATCGATGCGCAAACTACCCTCTATTAAGGCGATTTCTGTCTCTCCACGTCTATCCTTTACATTGAACTGGGTACCCAGTACAGTGAGCTCAAGGCCGTTTACGTGTACTTTGAAGGAATCTGCCTCTTGAAACCTGTTCCTCACCGCCACATGCTTTACTTTAAAGCTGGCCTCCCCTTCGAGCCACATCTCCCGGGGTTTGTCAGAACGCCAATCGCGATTGTAATAGATCCGGCTATTTGCATTTAAAGTGGCTACCGATTCATCTGGAAAATTCACATTGCGCAGCTCCCCGTACTCAGAACGAAAACTCTGACGGCCCAACTGCATGAATTCTATAACGGCAAAATAAACCAGAAAGACAGCCGCCACACCAGATAGCCATTTTACGCTGCGTTTAAGTGGTATAATATAGGTCGACTGAACCCGATCATGGCGCCTCATCTTTTCGCTGATCTGTTCCCATGACTCGGCCGTTTGGCGATTCGGCTTGTACAGGGGTTGGGTATTCAGCAGCAGGATCCAGGCCTTCGCCTCTTCCAGCGCATTGCTGAGTTCAGGGTGTTGTTGCTCCAGCCCTGACCAGAAGTCGGCCTCACTCTCAAGGGGATGCAAAACATACCTGATGTAATGTTCATCCTTGAAAAAATCCAATGCAGCAAAGCCTATGTAGTCGGCGATTTTCAAATTATTCATGATTTATTAATGTTATATACACACGTCTTTCACATTTTACCCCACGAGATTTTTTTTTCTTGCGGTTTTTTTTAAAATAAAATGAAAGCGTTTATTTACGGGAGAGATCCAGCAAGTAGAGAATGACCAGGTAATCGAATTTTGGGAGGTGTAATTTCAGGGCATCGATGGCTCGATACAGCAATTTGTAAGTAGCTTTAGTAGACAATTGCATAATATCTGCAATCTCGTCGAATTCCAATTCCTCAAAATAGCGGAGGTGAATGACCTCACCTTGTCTTGGCGTCATTTTTTCCAGCGCCAGGGACAGGTTTTGCTGAATGCGTTTTGTACGCTCGGAACTGATCATCCTGTGATCGTGGCCGAGTTCTATGTCAAACTGTATTTTGTCTTCGGCGGCCGGGAAGGCCATGATTTTAGGTGCATAATCCAGTTTACGGATTAGTCTCCGGCGGAAGGCTTTATAAATATAATTTTTAACTGAAGCCGTTTCCTTTATTGCAGAGCGGTCTGCCCATAATTTGACAAAGAGATCCTGGATCACATCTTCAATGATGTGGTCATCAGGCGTAAACTTGTGTCCGTAATTAAACAGCAGGTGGTAATAGGTATTGAATATAAACTTTAGAGCCCCCTCATCGCCATACCTAAATTCATCCCATGCCTCTTGCTCAGTGGTCATATCATCATAGCTAATTACAACAGATTCAGGGAAGAATGTCCAAATATAAAAAAAATTGGAACTAAGCAAAATAATAAGCTGCCTCAACGATTCGATGAGACAGCTTATTTTGAGTCAGTTATGCGCAGGCGCTATTGCTTAACCAAAGTTTTAATCGCTTTACCATCAGGTGCATTAAACCGGACTCCCAGTAATGCGGCAGCGGTCGGGGCGATGTCTTCCAGATTAACTCCTTCGACCAGTTGCCCTTTTTCTATGCCAGGACCAATAGCGATGAAGCCCGTTTGGATTTCAGGAATATCCGGAAAATAACCGTGCGCACCACCTTTGGTAGGTCCAAGCAAAGGACCCGAATCTTTGTCCTGGATATACACGCCTTTTACAGGAGCCAAAGCAAAACTCGCATGTGGATCAGCGCCAATTTTATCCAATTCTGCACGCTCCACGATCCGGAACAGCGATTTGTACATTTCAGGAAGTTCAGCCAGTTTTTTACGAACTTTAGCTAAAAGTTTCCCGTCTTTTTGATCCTTTAAGTGGAAAAATGCTGCACCACCCGCAGCCTGGAACTTCGCTATGGGCTCTTCAGTGCCGACTTTGCTGTCAATTCCCATTTCTTTCAGCCAGACATTTGGTGCAAGCACCTTATTGATGTCCACGAAACCATGGTCGCCAGTCACGATCACAGTAGTACTGTCCTTTATTCCTGCTTTAATCAGGGCATCTATGATGTTTGCGACAGCATGATCGGCAGAAGCAACAGCTTTAGAAACACCTTCTCCCGAACGACCTTCCTTATGTTCAGCACCATCCACACCTGCGATGTGGATGCTCAGGAATTCGGGCTTGTATTTGCGGATGATGTAAGCAGCAGCACGGCTATTGTTCTCATCCATAGTCAGGTATTGCAGGTTGAGGTCGTTGATTTCAGCCTTACCGATTGCATACTCTTCGATTTCAGAGAAGAAACCCTTTGGCGTTGCAAACTCCCTGATGGCCGATCTGCGGTCCGACATGTTTGTTTTCGACCAGATTTCAGGCAGGTTGTAATCGATCTCAGCACCTACCGAGATGGGCCAGGAAATCGAAGCCGATTTCATACCCGCTTTTCTAATTGCCTGCCAAAGCGTTTCCGATTTGATCTTGCGGCTATCTGTAGTCCATTCATATACATGCTCTTCATTTGGCATTGTATTGTAGGTGATCCCGTGGCGTGCAGGAAGTGCACCCGTGATGAGCGTCGTATGCGAAGGGTAAGTCACGCTTGGAAAAATACACCTGACACCTTTTGCATGTGCGCCCTCCTTCATCATGGCCTGCAGGGTTGGTGCAGGCCAGGCTTTGTCAAGGTAAAAATCAGGCCGAAATCCATCAATACTGATCAGGATCACGTGTTTGGAACTTTGGGAAAACAGCGGTAAGGCCAGTCCCATCAGGCCTGCGAACAGCAGTGCCTTTATTTTTTGTATCATCATTATAATTCTTTAGGGTTTTCGATTCTGTACGTACTTTTTTGTGTGTGGACCCGACCATAGCGGTCTTTTGCCCTGACCTCCACTTCATGTGTACCGATTGGAAGATCCGTTGCGATCGCAGTTCTCCACAAATGAGGACTGTCCGTCGCATTTGTAGGCCTTCTTCCAGCCAAAAGTTCTTCAGAAGTATCCCAGGGATGCAGTTCGGCGAGGTAAGCAGGATCTGCGGCACTCACCGGAGTCATTTTAGTCCATTTGCCATTGTCGATGCGGCATTCCAATAAGTCCTTTTGGTGGCCCATAAAGAAGTTCGCATAAATACCAGCCCTGGTACTTTTGCCCTGTCCCACGACCTTAGGGTGGAATACTTCGATCTGGTAAGATTTGTCTTTACCTGCTACTTTATAATCGATGGTATACTGATTGCCTTTGATGTTGAGGAAAGCATAACCTTTTGGTGTACCATCACGCATTGTCGCCGCAGGAACACCCTGCTCGTTCAGCTGACCAGAGTACCAATCGCCGGAAGTGGTACCCGCATTGTACTCATGGTGTGGTTTTTCCTGAAGCCAGCCCGCTTCCTTTCCATAGAAAATCTGTGACTGTGTGTGCATGTGCGCCGAGAGCGACAAAGTATTTGGAAAATCCTTCAGGAGATCAAATAAGCGCTGGCGGTCTTCCGGACGAAATACATCACCATTATTATGTTCCAGCGGAATATGGAATGCCAATACAATCAGCTGATCCTTATCTACAAACTTCAGGTCATTTTCCACAAAATCCAGTTGCTCCTTACGGAAGCCACCCAGATAGCCCTTTCCTGTGCGCGGATTGGGGTATAAAACATCATCCAGAACGATATAATGTGTGTTTCCGTAGTTAAAAGCATAGTTTGCCGGGCCGAAATTTGCCTCATAGGTTTCATCCGATAAGGAGTCCGCCTTCACGTCGAAGTTCATGTCGTGGTTGCCGATCAGGTTGTACCAGGGCAGGCCAACCTTTTTCACTGCTTTGATATAGGGTTGGTGCAGGTTGAGGTCGTTGCCCACCAGATCACCCAGGCTCAAACCAAATGCAACACCTTTAATTCCAGCCACTTCAGCGACCACACCTTTCTCAAAGAACTCCATTTCCCGGGCGGTATACGCCTGGGGATCGCCGAAAAGCAGCGCTGTATAATCATCACTTTCCTGTTGTGGCAGCAAAGCAAAATCAACCGATTTTGGAAGTGGTCCGGTTGGCGCTACCCCTTTGAATTCCAATGTAGCAGGAGAACCCTGAGGTTTGTGCAGGTAATAGAATTTAGGCAGGTTATCTGCGTTTAGCGGAACTTTATAGCCTCTCGGTTTGATGACAAAGATGCCGTTGTCCTGTCCAACCGGCAACTCATAGTAACCCTTTTCATTGGTAAGCGTTACCTGAACACCATTACTTACCGCCACTTTGGCAATTCCAGTTTCCTTAGCTTCCCGTTTCCCATTGTTATTAACATCGCTGTAAACGAAGCCTTTAACCTTATCCTGAGCAAATAGCCCCGTACTGAACAGGGAGGCTATTGCAATTAATTTTAAACTTTTCATGATGGGCATATTTAATTGATGAAAGGCATGATCCCGGCAGCCGTCTTGTTCTGTACCAACACTTTGTTCATGTCGTGTTTCATGGTCACTACACCCGTCGCAGTGTTGATTTCAAAATCATCCATTTCGCGGTTTTTAGGAATAAAAGCAGGCATGATTGCTTGCGTGTGTTCAGGTTTAACATTACTATTTCCCAGCTGTTCGCGCTCGGAAACCGGGAAGCGGATTCCAAGATCCGTCATGCGGCGGCCCTCCGACATGAAGATTTCCTGTCTTAGCAGGTAAACTAAATATAATAATGCATCCTGCGTGCTTGCCGCATCGATCTCTGCAGCGGTCACTTTAGTACCAGAAACCTGGTAGGCCGTGATGTTGCCCGTTTGTCTATTGAGGATATAACCATCTTTTTCAGCAGAGGCTGCATCAAATTTCACTTTCATTGCGGTTACAGGATAGACTTTATTGCCCCCGTTACGTGTTTCCGCCTTATCGCTGAGACTGGTAGTCGCCCTTTTGGAAACGCAGTCCGTCAACATGGCTTTCAGGGTCGTCCTTGCTCCGCTCAGGTCATTTGAAGACACCATTGCTTCAGCAATGATCAGGTAAGCCTCTTCCGCTTTGGCGATGGCGATGGGTTTTTGATCCAGGGCCGCTGTAGCGTTGGTATTGAAATATTTAGGATCCAGGAAATCGAGTCTTGGAAGTGGGGCGAAGGCATTGTTGCCACTGGTGACAAAAATATTGCCCTGGAAAGTATTGGAAGGACCGTTAGCCGTTCCGTACATGACTTGTCTGAGCAAAAGCGGATTCTGGATAGCGGTAGTCGCTTCAGTACGGGCCTGAGCGGCGTTACCTAAACCATAGTAGGCACGTGCCCTCATTAGTGCACAAACCAGTTTATCGTCGGCGGAGCTGAAAAGTGGTTGAGCCTCGTTCAGCAACGCTATAGCTGCATCGCGATGAGCCTGAGGGGATAGCACCTCTCCCAGGGGCTTGCTTGGGGCAGCGATAAAAAGATCAGCAAATAGCAGGTGCGCATATGCTTTATACATCAATAATTCCGCTTTCTGAAGATTCGTTGATGCAGCATCTGCAGGAAGTACCTTTGTGAGTCCATAATCCGTCATTTCCATCAGGCGATGAATACCTGCTTGCAGATTCGCGACATCCTGATCAAAGAAATTGATCTGAGGGATATCGAATACTTTACTACTGGCTGTATAATTATTGAAATAATTGTCGGAAACCAGTTCAATAAACTCTGTATTAGAAGCCACCATTACACTCATTTGACGGCGCATACCGTCTGTCCATTCCACTGCCGAATTAGGGGCACCAAGGAAACGATCTTCGATCAGGTTAGGATTTTCCACCTCAAACAGTTCGCAACTGCCCAGCATTAAGACCATCGCCAGTGCAGGATAAATTATATATTTTTTCATCATTATAAACATTAGAAATTAACTTTAACAGAACCTAAAAATTGGCGCGGTGCGGAATAAGTAGCATAAGAAACCCCACCGGTTGTTGCCCTGCCCTGTCCCTGTGCACTACCACTGGTGGTATTCTCCGGATCGAAGGCAGAAGATGCGAAGTTCAATGGATTAGTGACGCTGAAACCGAGGGTCAAGTTTTTGATCGTTTTACCCAGTTTAGGACCGCGGAAAAGGTAGCTTGCACCAATTGTCCTTACTTTGATGAAATCTGTTTTCTCCACGAACATATTGGTAAAGTTGAGCCAGTTGGTTCTGCCATTTTTATCGATTTCGCCCTGAGGAATCCCTTCGTTACCTGCGCCGTAGTTGAACCTGAACTGCTTATCCCAGTTACTCGCATATGCACCGGACTGATAATCTGCATTGGCGAAGAAATTGAAATCTTTAAACTGGAGGTTGAGGCCCATGCTACCGTAAAGGTCTGGAATGGTGCTTCCAAGGTACTGCAGTGGTGTTGTTGAATTCATCACTCCGTCAGCACCAAAGGTACCAGAACCAGCACGGATGAATCCAACAGGAAATCCTTCCTGAACTACCGTCTGAATGGTACGCTCACTGAATCCGTTTAGATTGAAAGGCGCGCTGCCCATCGAACTCAGCACCCTGTTGTATGAAGTGTTTGCAGACAAGTTAACAGATAGCGAAAGGTCCTGAGTTTTCAGGGGAGTAGCATTTAAACTAAATTCCAGACCGCGGTTTAAGATCTTACCTACGTTTCTTATTGTTGGAACTTCACCTGTAGAAGGTGTGGCAGGTACCTGGAAAAGTGCATCATTGGTGATGCTGTGGTAGAAGCCCGCTGTGATTACGATGCGGTCCTGCAACAAGCCCAGATCCATTCCGGCTTCTAAAGTAGCTGTTTTTTCGGGTCTCAGGTCAACTTCCGGATTACCAAAAGAAGCGCCCAGTGTACCCAGGTAACTTGAAAAGGAAATCGTCCGCTGGTTCATAAACGGAGGAGGGAAATTACCTGCCAAACCATAGCTGCCCCTAAGTTTCGCTGAAGAAACGAATGGAAGTGCATCTTTAAAACCAGGTTCCGCTGTCGGGATGTAAGCAAAACCAACTTTAGGGTAGTACTGCACGCCAACTTCCTTACCGAAGGCTGTGTTTCCGTCGCCCCTCAAACCAAAATCAATAAAGAACTTGTTCCTGTAACCCAAATTCTCCTGGATATAGAGTCCGTAATTGACAACTTCAGTAAATATTTCATTGGAAGTAGACACACCTACCGACCGGATGTCGCGCATACCGTCTCTTACGTTAGTGCCATTATAGGCGACCTGACGGTCCTCATTGCGAAAAAGCTGTCCTCCAAAAGTTGTCACAAAGGAGAAATCACCCAGTTCAGCTTTATGCTGACCGTTCAACTCCATTGTTAAGCCCCAGTATTTTCTATCCGCATTATTGATACTTCCACCAGCCGTGCTCGGGTTGCCAGTGGTGTGCGTAATGTATTGATTGGTGGTGATTACCTTGTTCCTAGTTGTGCGGTAATCGATCCCTCCTACAGCCTTGATCACGAGGCTTTCCATAGGACGGTAGTTGAAAGTCTGGGAAGTCTGGAAGCGATTGACTACGATCTCATTGTCCTGGAGGCGTTCCGCTTCTCTCACATAATCTTTTAATTTCTGAAAATCTTCATCATTGAGGTCGTCGATCAGGGGATTTTTGACCGGTCCGCTAATTTTCGAAGCTCCACTTTCCAAAAACCAAAGACCAGTGTAACCACCCTGGTTGCCATTCCTGCTTCTTTTGAAACTGTTGTTGACGAAAGTGAAACTGCTCTCGTAAGTAACCTTGTCGCCAATATTAGCTCTGAAACCCGAACGCATGTCGATCCTTCTGTTTGCATTTTGATCCATGATCTGCACGCCCGAGCTATTTAAGTAGCCGCCAGTGAAGCTATATCCCAATCCGCCTTTGCTTCCGTTGATGCCCAGGTTATATTTTTGAAAAGTTCCTGTTTCGAACAACATGTCCTTCGTTCTTTTGAAATGCAGGAAATCATTTGTAGAAACTTCAGGGCCTGCTTCAGCATTTACAGTGATGGCCGTACGTTCAGAACCACCCTTTTTAGTGATGATCTGGATGACGCCATTCGCTGCATCAGAACCATATAAGGTTGTAGCGGCACCCCCATTGATGTATTCGATTTTCTCGATGTTATCCATAGGGATATCAGCCAAAGCACTTACACCTGCGCCGGAAGCAGAACCACCGCCTAATGCAGAAGGTGTATTCAGATTGTCCATCCGCACGCCGTCTACGTAAACCACCGGAGTAGAGTTCATGAATGCAGAAACCACGCCACGGGCACGGATAATGGACGTTGCACCCGCCTGTCCGCCGGTCAGTCTGATCTGTGCGTTCGGCAATTTAGCCTGTAACAACTGGTCAATCCTGCTACCAGGAGTTTTTTCGATATCCGCACCACTAATGCTCACTACATTCGTAGAAAGACGTCGTTTACTTACATCGATACCCTGGCCGGTTACCACCACCTCGTCCAGTCCCAGACGATCCTCTTCCAGTTGCACATTTTGTGTGATGCTTGTGGCAGAGCGCATCATGTTGAATTCCTGGGCTTTATATCCGATATAAGATACCACCAAGGTAAAGTTTGCGCGTTCTTCCTTAACAGAAAGGTTGTAAGTACCGTCGATATCAGTTTGAGTACCGATGACTGTACCCTTCACCTTGATACTCACGCCGGGAATGGTCTGACCTGTTCTTTTGTCCTTTACCACACCTGAGACTACAGTAGGGACAATGAATCTTTTCGGATTGATGATGATGTATTTATCGCTGATCTGTTTGATCTCGATGCTGGCTGGGGCCATCACTTCATTCAAAATCGCGGCGATAGATTTCGCTTTAGCATCAATGGTTATCTTTTTACTCTGCAGGGCTTCCATAGTTTTGTAACCGATGACAAAATGGCTTTGCTTTTCGATCAGGCCAATCAGCTCCTTTAGGGGCATATCTTTGGCAAACAAATTGATCTTTACCTCGTGCATCGACTGGCCGGAGATCGGGCCAGCGTAAATGAGGAGGTTGGAGAAAAAGAGAAGGGCTATTGTTAACTTCATTTTTAGGTTAAAAAGTGACCATAGCGGGTATTTGCAACCCGGGTAAAATTTTTGCATATTTGTTTTGTTTTTAATGTTTTACGAATTCATTGGAAATACCGGAGCACTGCTACAGCGCTCCGTCTAAAACCGGGAATGTTAGCGCATATCCGGTTTTTTATTTTTCTATCTTTTACATGACATTTTATTTAATGGTGATCTTGTTGTTGGTATATCGGAATTCCCTTTTGGTCAGCTGAGTTAATATTTCAAGCACCGCTTTCATCGATTCGCGATTGAAACGAATGGTGTAGCGGTCAGTTTCTTTCGCCCTGCTAAGGTCCTTCACCTCCAGGTGATAGAAACCCTGCAACAGTTCAGCGATATCCTGTAAGGAAGCATTATCGATGTACAATTTATTGTCGCGCCATGAGGTGATCAGGGAGGCGTCTTCCGTATTCAATTCGACCCTGCCTGTTTTCCTGAAAAAACTGATCGTTTGGTTGGAGCTCATGCTTTCAGCCAGTATGGTATCGGTTTTCGCTCTCGTCTCCGAGACCTGCACACGCCCTGTCAGCACAGAAACCTTGATTCGTTCCCTTTCCGGATAAGCGCTGATGTTGAAGGAAGTGCCTAATACCCGGGTTTTGAGTTGACCCGAACGGATGATGAAAGGCCGCCCTGCATCTTTGGCCACTTTAAAGAAAGCCTCCCCCTTCAGTTGCACCTGTCGCTGTTTTTCTCCAAAATCGCTGCTGACGACCAATTCAGACCCCGTATTGAGGATCACTTCCGTACCGTCCGATAATTTCAATTGTTTACGCTCTGTTTTTGCGGAGCTGATGAGCAGGTCCTTACCTTGCACGGTGTTTTTAGCATTGAAAAACCATACTGAAGTAAAAGCCAGCAGCAGGATTGCAGCGGCGGCAGACCAGAACCTTAAACGATGTCCCCTCCTTTCCCTAACCAGGGGTTCATTTGTTTCCCCGACGAAAAGCTGTGCGGTCGAAGCCTCAAAATCAAGTACATCGTACCAGCGGTCGACGGCTTCCATTTCAGCCGGTGTCGCCTGATTGTTTACATATCTTTTCAGGATTTCTTTGAGTTCCTGTTCTCTTTTCTTGTCTGACATCACTACAATACCTATCACAGCAAAAGCCTTCAGGTACTTTAAGTGAATGTTATCAAAAGATCAATTCATACTGATTTAATAAGGTAACAGCAGCGATGATGAGGATGATGGTTGGATCAGAATTGTACTGACCTATCCGGAAACGGATGCGTTGGATTACAGCAGAGATGTTATTTTTCACCGTCTGTTCAGAGATCGAAAGATAAGCAGCGATTTCTTTAATAGACATATGTTGCTCACGGCTGAGGCGGTAAGGAACCACGAGGCGCTCGGGCAGTTCACTAAGTTCCGCATCTACGACGCTATGGAGTTCTTTCAGCAGGATTTTTTCATCAGATTTTGTCGCAGTCGGATAAGCGAGCATTTGCTCCAGCACCTCCATGCCTGCGATGGTGATTCCGGGTCTGCTGAAATAATTGATGGCTGCATACCTGGCAGCTTTAAAAAGGTAGGATGAAAGTCGGCCCTGCTCATCGCAGTGAATACTGTTGCGGTTTTTCCAGAAGCTGAGGAAAATTTCCTGAACCATATCCTGTGCATCTTCCCCATTTTTAATTTTGAGACGCAGGTGCTTGAACAAATCCTGCCAGTACCGCTGCGTGATTTCAGCAAAAGCTTTATGATCATCTAACTTGAGAAGCGTTAATAAATCCCTATCAGATAATTGTTTCATCATAATCTGTGACAAAAGTATCTTCAGATTATGAACTTCATATTAAGCCGGCGTTATAAACAACGTTACGGGTTTAAAAAAAATCAGGGAAAATCAATCCTGATTTTCCCTGATTAACCAAATATAAATTAAAACGAGCTTCGTGCTTCACAGCAGGAATAAAAGATCGGGTTGCAATGAGTAAACAACCCGCTGGGACAAAAGTAATAAATACTACTAAATTAGTAGTATTTATTTTAAAAAATATTTTCCGCACTAATCATCGGGGGAATTTTGGCTTTGTGCATGTATTTTGCATAATTTTGATCAAGCCCAATCAGGTATGGACAGGAAGAAAAAGAAATTAGCCGCCAGTAAAACAGCAGCACTTTTAGAGCAGCAGCGTAAGGCCATGAAGGAACGCTTCATCAGCCGGACGAAAGCCATCATTGAAATGATCGGTGGAAGTACCCTACTGGAAAAATTCCCGGAGATCTATATTCAGAAATTATACGAGTGCCGTTACCCCAGTTTAAAGGCCAAAGCAGCACCTGGTTCAGAGATTTCAAAGACCAGGGCTGTTCAATTCCATAAGCTGTTGCAACAGCTCATGGAAGGGATTGAAATTCCCCTTACCGGAACAGCTCAGATTCCCTTAGCCTGGTACCTTTCTGAAGCGCAAACCCTAATAGATGGCATCAGCACGCTGGATGCGGCAGGTGACCCCAGATTGCTGGAGATCAAGGCGGCATTTGCCCCCTATCATCCTGAAAGCGAGCTCCATCACAATATCCAGGAACTGCTGCATGAGCTGGTTACGGAGACCTGTCGCTTTCTGAGTGATTACAACGACCGCATCTATAGGGCTGATATCTCCATGACACCGTATTTCGCCGCTTTCAATCCCCAAAATGACATTCTGATCCATGCTTTCAAGCCCCCGATAGAAAGGGTTGAGACGGCAAAAGGACCTAGAGATGCGATCAGGCTGGGTTGGGCCAACCCTGATTTTAAATGGGAAAATTTTAAAGTAAAAGCCTCTGCCCTGGGTTTTAAAGTGCAGGGCCTGGACATCCCCCTGGACCTGTATATTACGAAGCATGCGCTGCAGCGGTTAAATGAAAGGATCAATGTTACACCCGGAATTATGCATGAGATCCTGCTGCTGACTTTCCTTCAGGAGCGCATCCCCCACCACTGGAATGGTTATGAAAGTCAGGTTGACTACCTGGTCGCAGATGAGAAAGTGGGTTATTTCACAGTTAAGTTATATGAAAACAAACTCATCCTGCATACATTCCTCTTCCTGACCAACAACGATACACCCGAGGGTGAAAAGCTGAACCGCATGCTGGAGGTAGAAATGGTGGATAAAAAATACCTGTCCATCGACAAGCTTCCGGACTTCAATTCCTATCACATTGATCAAAATGAAAAACTGAGCAAGCTGTTTAAGGATGCAGGATGCGGATCCTTGTTGAAACTGGGGCATATCCAGGCTTTCACCCTTAATGAAGTTAAGGATAAAGACCCTGAGTCCATTCTTAAATATTTGGCAGACGCTCCGTATTTTAGAAAACAAATGACTTCTGCTCCACACGATATTCAAGCAGATTAAATAAATTGGGCTTCAAATTGAAATCAAAATATGAAAGCTATAGGTTTTAGAAAATCCCTCCCAATCACGGAATCAGAAAGTTTTATTGAATTTGAAGTCGAAAAACCAAAAGTTGAGGGTAGAAATATACTGGTAAAGATACAGGCAATCAGCGTCAATCCTGTTGATTTTAAGGTTCGTCAGGGAAGTGCAAAAGACCAGGCCCTGGAAGTACCCAAAATCATCGGCTGGGATGCAGTCGGTGTTGTAGAAGAAATTGGTCCCGAGGTCAGCCTTTTTAAAAAAGGTGATGCCGTCTACTATGCCGGGGACATTACCAAAAGCGGTTGTAATGCAGCATACCAGTTGGTAGACGAAAGAATTGTGGGTAAAAAACCAACAGCTTTATCCAATGCCAAGGCCGCAGCCATGCCCCTTACCGTTTTAACAGCCTGGGAAATTTTGTTTGACCGGATCCGCATCAACCAGCAGGACAATGGAAAGTCGATATTGATCATTGGAGGTGCAGGCGGTGTGGGCTCAATTGCGATACAGATTGCGAAAAAGGTCGCCGGTTTGGTGGTCATCGCAACAGCGTCCCGCCCTGAAAGTGCAGCATGGTGTAAGGAGCAAGGTGCGGATTTTGTGGTGAACCATAACCACCTGGTTGAGGAAGTTAGAAATGCCGGATTTGAGCAGGTAGATTTCATTCTGGATTTTGTGGATGTCAACCAATACTGGTCGGCAATGGTTGAGCTCATCAAGCCACAGGGCAGAATCGGTTCCATCAGTGATCCTGCAGAAAGTGTGAACCTGCGCCAGTTGAAAGGCAAGAGTGTCAGTTTTCATTGGGAGCTGATGTTTACACGGGCGATGTTCCAGACAGCAGATATGGTCGAGCAGCACCACATACTGAATACGGTCGCGGAATTGCTTGATGCAGGGACGCTAAAATCCACTTTAAATCATACTTTGACAGGCTTCACAAGCGATAACCTGAAGCAAGCGCACCAGTTGCTGGAGAGCGGAAAGGCTATTGGCAAAACGGTGATTGAGTTTTAGGAAGAACGGGTTTCTACACTGCTCAAGAAAGGTATTTACTGAATGTTTGCAGGCTATTTCCTGTACAAAGGACAGCGTTTCAATAAATATTCCAGGGGGCTGGTGTAGGAGCCGTCGGTATTAGACAAGAAGGCCTTATGACTTTGGTTATAGATGCTCGCGTTATTGTCCATGTAGATGTGCAGACTTACTGAAACATCATAACGCTGGACAGCATTGCTGGAACTACTACCATAGGTGGTGATGCCTTTCAGATCTTTGTCGCCGTCGCGTTTCACTTTTGCGGTTGAAGAGGCTGTACTGGAACTGGTCTGATAACCCTTATTCTGCGTCACAGATCCATCTATGACGTATTCTACGCCCAATATGTCACAAATCTCTTTCATACTGAAATTCACCATTTTGTCCCGGGTTACGCCCGCTTTGTTCAGTAAAGAATTGGCTGTCCTCGGATCAATCAAAGTATAACCGGCTGAGTTTTTCGAAAGAAAACTATAGGTATCTTCCTGGGCTTTATATCCAATGGCATCTGCACCAGGCTGGTTGTCCATCAGGTAGGTAAATGGGAGAATGGCAATTTTATTATGGTGATCTGCGGGAGAAGCGGACATCGCGACTGCATCATTCTGACGCTGTTGTGCAGCTGATCCGGCCTGACTGATCAACTCTACCCTGCCGCTGGAATGCACGATTCTCAGGATATCCGATTTTTTGAAAACATATTCAGCAGTCTCGCCGGAATACACGAAAGTGATATCGGAATCAGTGATCCTGATCACTTTACCTTTCATCTCTTCGCCGTTTGTTTTTTGAAGGATGTCATCTTTTGAAGAGTTGCCTGTTTGGGCCTGAAGGCCTGCGGAAAGCAGTACCAAAATAAAAAGGGCGTAAAGTTTTTTCATAGGATTCTGATTTATATCAAATATAACAATATCGATTTAAATGTCCCACAAAGCAATTTTATTTTTATAAATTGGCTCTAGTGCTTATTTTGCATACTGCATTCTCCTAACATGAAAAGTTTCTCTTCTTACCTATTGATTTTCTTACTGAGTTCCCTGATGGGCCTATCCAGCGCAGCTCAGCAAGCAAAGGCGCGGCCAGACAGCCTACAGGCCGACAGCAGTAAAAATTTCGTGGCCAAAATGCAGGGCCTTTCAAAAAAATATGCGAGAGAAAGTTCCGCAGAATTTGAAGCCGATAAAGCCACGATCGTGCAGATCAAGGTATTTGAAGAGATCAACAGGACGATGCAAAAAGCCAAGATCTATTTAAGATCGCATGCAGATACGGTCCGAACAAAAGCAGCCCTCCATTTGATTGAACAGGATTTTGTTGCCGCCAGCGATGGTGTACTGAGCAATCCGGGGAGCGGACAAACCTTTAGAAACCTGACTGCTACCTCAAAGATACTAGGTCAATTGCTCAACAAAGCAGTATCCCTTAAAGCAAATCTGGACCTGCATCAGGAAGCCCTTAATACCTATCGTTATCAACTGGATTCTTTACTCAGCGTACCCTCACTGTTTAAGTTTCCGACAGACTCGGCAATACTGATCAAATACCTTCAGAAAATTGCAGTTGCTTCCTATGAGGTACATCCTATCGACAGCACATTAAAGCAATCGAGCATGACCGCTCAAACGCTGCTCAACAGCGCAAATATTTTGGTATTGAAATTACAAACCGGGCTTGATGAGATTGCCGTATTCCAGAAAGATATGGCGGAAAATAGCTTAGGTCGTGATTTTGGAAACATCTGGGAACCCGCAGCCGCTTACCGTCCTTTCGGGGAAATCCTAAAACAGGCCGAGACAAAAGGCTGGCTGACATTGATCTTCTATGCAGAAAACAACTCTGGGAAACTAATCATCCTTTTACTGCTGACCCTTTGCTCTTGCTATTACTTACGTTCCCTAAAGCGCATATACGAAGAAAATGAGCTGTTGACCGGAGATTTCGACGGGCAACTGGTTTTACGCTATCCACTACTCTCTGCGATTGTTTTAGTCATCAATATATTCCAGTTCATTTTTCTATCGCCCCCATTTATACTCAGTGTGATCTTCTGGATGATATCCTGCATCAGTTTGAGCATCATGTTTCATAAATTCATCACCAGGTACTGGATGCGTGTATGGCTGTTGATGGTGGTCCTTTTTTTAGTAACGGCTTTTGATAACCTGATCCTTCAGGCTTCCCGGATTGAGCGCTGGTTTATGCTCGGGCTGTCTCTCACGGGAACCATCAGTGGCATTTTCATCCTGATGACCGGCAAGAAGCAGGAACTGAGGGAAAAAATGATTGTGCTCTCCATTGGCTTTATGGTCGTGTTAGAGTTCCTTTCTATTCCAGCGAATCTGTTTGGAAGATACAACCTCTCGAAAACACTACTGATCAGCGGCTATCTGAATGTAGTTGTGGCTATTCTCTTCTTGTGGACCATAAGGCTCATTAATGAAGGCCTTTATCTGGCCTTCAGTGTTTATACACAACAGGATAAGAAACTATTTTACCTGAACTTTGATCGGGTCGGCAAAAAGGTTCCGGTATTGTTATATGTCATGCTGATCCTGGGCTGGATCATTCTATTTGGGCGGAACTTTGCAGGATTTGACTACCTCGCCGGACCACTGCGGGATTTTTTCGGTCGCGACAGGACTTTGGGTAATTATACATTCAGTATCAACAGCCTTGTGTTGTTCTTTGCGATTATGGGTGTAGCAGTGATCGTCTCAAAAATTGTATCCTTTTTCGCTTCTGATGCGCATCTTGTTCATGACAAAGAAGATAAAGACAAGAAACGCGGTATCGGCAGCTGGCTGCTGCTGGTCCGGATCACCATATTGGCTACCGGGCTGTTTTTGGCCATCGCAGCGGCAGGAATACCTGTGGACAAAATCGCAATCGTGCTGGGTGCATTAGGTGTGGGTATTGGATTTGGCCTTCAGACTATGGTAAACCATTTAGTCAGCGGGCTCATCATTGCTTTTGAAAAGCCCGTAAATGTGGGCGATATCGTTGACATTGACGGGCAGGCAGGAACCATGAAATCCATTGGATTCCGCAGCAGTGTGATCACCACCTGGGATGGTGCCGATGTAGTAATGCCTAATGGAGACCTACTGAATTCACACTTGATCAACTGGACCCTTGGCGGCAACCGCAGGCGAATGTCCATTGTTCTGGGCATTGATTACGAGGCAGACCTGGATCAAGTGAAGACCATTCTGTTGGAGATTCTGGAGGCGGATCCCCGGATTTTGAAAAAAACAGCTCCAGTAGTGCTATATGAACAGTTTGACAGCAGTTCCATTAATGTTAAGGTGTATTTCTGGGCAAGAGATTTCAGGGAAGCCGGGACGGTCAGGAGCGATATGATCGTTGCGATAAACGCAGCCTTTAAAAAGCACCAGGTCAAGATCCCTTTTCCGCAACACGACATTCACATTCAGCACAGTCCTGAGCCAAAAAAAGGCTGAGCTATGTATTGGCAATCAGGTCGAAGTAATCATCATCTTCGTTCTTCCCTCCATGGACTTTACCTATGGCCTGGTTTGTACGTACGCTGCCGGTGATTTAGTTCATTTGAGTAATAGCAGTGGACAGGATGTTTTTTTGTGAATTTATACAGCTCAACACCGGAGAGTAAAAACGCCCCGACACCATAAACTTCCGTACTATTGGCATCAACCTTAGCGGGGCTGGCCCCAATGGGTTGAACATAGCCCAACTTACCATCCGGCTGGACAGCAGAGGTCAAGGCCAGCCAGGACTTCATTACCACAGGCAAATAAGTCTTTTCAGCAAGTAAACCCTGGTTCAGTCCCCAGGCCATTGCATAACAAAAGAAACCCGTACCGCTCATTTCTTTAATCGGGTAGCTTTCCGGATCCAGCAATGAAGCATGCCAGCTTCCATCCGCTTGCTGCAATTCGGCAATCCTGCCCGCCATGTCCTGAAATAATTTCACAAACCTCTGCCTATCCGGGTGTTTTTCAGGCATATTTTCCAACACGCGCACCAAACCGGCCAGCACCCAACCATTCCCCCTGGACCAGAAAACCCTGGCACCGTTCTTTTCTTTTTTCTTGAAATAGCTTTCATCCCTGAAATAAAGCTTTTCAGCGGGATCGTATAAAAAATCAGTCGTCTTCCACCAAAGCTTACTGGCCATATCCAGGTATCGCTGCTCGCCGGTAGCCGTACTCAGGTACGCCAGAGATGGAGGCCCCATGAATAAGGCATCGCACCAGGCCCATTCCCTGTGCTGAATGTTATTTTTCCAATTCAGCGGTTCATTATGAGAAGCCCTCACAATACTATCCGCCAGCAGTTTGAAAGGCAGGATCATTTTCTTTTGTTTATACTTGCTGTAGAGCTGCGCGTAAGTTTGCCCGACACAGTAATCATCCGCATAAAATCGAATGCGTCCAGTATTCCATCCCAGGTCATTGCCTACATCGATCAGCACTTTATGATATTTCGAATTGCCTTTAATGTTCCCAAAAGCAACAAATCCCGTATAGCAGGCTCCGTTAGTCCAATCTACTTTGCGATGGTTGAAACCTTTTGTATTCCAGGTATCAATTTGCCAATCAGCCACACGCTTCATCATGCTGTAGATTGCCGCGGGTTTAAAAGCAGCAGCGCGCGCGTTCTGGGCGCTGACCGAAAATGCAAAATGGATCAGCGCGAACACGAACACTGCTGCAGAGAAAAATTTATATTTCATATTGTCATAATTGCAGAACACTATTTTTGGTACACCCTGATGTAATCCACCTCAAACCGCGCAGGAAATGAGGTATTAGCAGGGCTTCCGCCCTGCTTACCCCCAATTGCCAGATCCAGCAGCATGTAATGCGGCTGTTGGAAGGGATTGATATGAGTTCTATCCTGATTGACTAATTTGCTCATTTCTAATTTATTGAGCAAGTGATCGTCCACATAAAGTGCAATTCCCTGCTCGTCCCAGTCCATCCGCCAAACATGGTACTGCTTTGCCCATTCCGTACCGCCCATCTCTTCGATGTCCTTTTCTGTACTGAACCATGCATCCTTACCATCACTACCCATGTAAGCAATGTTGGCCAATAAACGTTTGCGATAATATTCCATGATATCGATCTCCCCTGTAGCCGGCCATTTCCCTTTGATCCCCAGGGTCCACCAGGCAGGCCAGATTCCGTCGCGTATGTCGATTTTGCCCCTCATGATGAAACGTCCGTACAACCAGGTATGGAGTCCCCTTGTTTTGATACTTGCAGAGGTATATTCAGCCTCCTTCCTGTTCCTCTTCCAGTCATTGCTGTCACCCACATAATTGGGATTGAGTTTCCTTTCCTTTCTGGCTTCCAGGATCAGATTCCCATTTTCACACCAGGCATTGTCTTCCTGGTACCATTGCAGTTCCTCATTTCTTTCAAATCCCTTTTCAAAAATCCATTTTTTTGGATCAGGAGCCCCTTTATAATTGAACTCCTCTGCCCAAACCAGCTTAAAATCATCACTTTGCAGCTTTGGTGGCTTAGCGGCCGCCTGTTTTTGAACCTGCTTAAATCCCGTCAAGCTCAGCGGCATCAAGGTCGGGAATGTCCAGGCATAGTCATGCTTAGGGTACATTACAGGACGATAAGTGGATACAAAGCGTTCATATTCAGCGCCATGATAGATGCCATTCATGGCCTCCAGTAAATTTGCAGGCCAGGGTCCGGTTTCTGTATAGATCAGGTTTGTTTCTGGATTTTTGGCATATTTCCATTCCGCCGGGTGCTGATTGTAGTATAACAGGTAATCCAGTGCTTTTTTGATGGATGCGCCATTTCTTTCCACCTTAAATAGATCTTCAGCAGTTTGCGTGTAAATCACCCAACTGGATGCCGTTAGGGGTGCAAGAGAAAAGTAGGTATACCAGATTCCTTTCACCTGGCGCTTTACTTCCTCTACCATATGGCCATCCGGAGCGATCTTGTCAAACAGATCTTTTTTGATGAGTGCCACATTCTGTTGAAAATCCTCCTGATCATTTAAGTAAACGTCGGCCAGCAAGGAGGCAAAGCGCGACCAGTCGCCAGAATTGTTATTTCTGTAGCGGATGCTGTTGGCGGCATGGCGGAATACATTCCTGGTCCAGGTCCGAAACAATTCCTGATCCGCCGGTTTCCAGGCCTTATCTGCTTTCAGTAAATCCGCAGCAATCATAAATGTAGTTCCCGAGTAGGACATCACCAGGGAACCGTCCAGCTGGGAATACTTTTTATTGACTTTTGCCCAGGCATTTAAAAAGAAGAGCGCTTTTTTCGCATATTTTTTCTCCCCGCCAAGCCGGTAGGCCAGGGCGCAGCTGTATGCAGAGATGCCGTCAAGCTGGAAGGCCAAAGAATTCTTTTGGTGGCCTATCTTATCCTGATAATATCCCGGTATGCTAAAATCCTCGAGTGCATGGCTTTCCAATGCTAAAGCCGAGTCTGCCTTTTTAAGGAGCATCTGATAAGCTGAAAGGTAGGGCTCATTCCTGAGCCGGATTTGATTTTTGACAAAATCTATTTGGGGCCGGGGATGCATGCCGCCGCCAATCCCCTGTGTTCTGCCGGCTTCGGCAAAAAACACGATAAGCAGCAAGCATGCTAAATAAGCCCTGACCCAGCGTTTATGGTATCTATTCATTTTATCTATATATTCATTTATTTTACCATTCAGGGTTCTGTACCAGTTTATCATTCCGGTCCATTTCAGATTGCGGAATTGGCCAGAGCATGTGCTTCTTTTGAAAAACACGGGATTCGGCGACTGTACGTTTATAGAAATTGAGGTCCGTAAAACTTGTTCCTGCGGTCACATTCATTCCATAGATCGGTGCAGCATCCGTTTGTTCAGCAATTTTCCAGCGTTTGGTATCCCAGAAACGGTGCTCTTCGAAAGCCAGTTCGATCTTACGCTCATGCCAGATCCGTTCCCTAAGCTGCTCCTGGTTCAAGCCCGGAGGGATTGCCGGCAAACCGCCCCTTTCACGGATCAGGTTGATGTAAGTGTAGATGTCCGGATTCGTCGGCTCGTACTCGTTCAATGCTTCCGCATAGTTCAGGTAAGCCTCCGCTAACCTGAAGAAGATCCAGGATTTCAATACGTGCTTGGTGTTCCTGACGTCGCTCTCCGGGTGGATCATTTTGGTTGTGGTATATCCGGTATTGGAATGGTCATTGGAACCATTGTAGCCGTCCCTTCCCGTTGCATAAAGCTCTACGCGGGTATTCGTCTTGCCATCCGCGCCCTTATATAACCAATCCATGCCGTTATAACCAATGGATGCGTAAAAGCGGGGTTCCCGTTTTACATACATGTTGTGGATTCCAGCCTTGGTATATTTTGTTGCGACCGTTGAAAAGCCCGTTTCAGAATAACCTGATGCAGGATTGATGACCGGAACTGCTGTTGTACCAGCCGCTGTAAAAGGACGCAATCCATTTTCCATTTCATATTCATCGACCAGTTGCTGGCTTGGTGCAAGTCCGATATAGCCATTGAGCTGTCGAGGTGCAGCACAGCGCTCGTAGCGCAGCACATCCCCTGTCATCGGTCTGGCCCAGATCACCTCCTTATTCCAGCGGTCGAGGAAAAGGTACTGATAAGAAAGGAATGGATCAAAAGTTCCGTCAGCTGCATTTTTTTTATAAAGACCATCAGGCATTTTATCGATCACCGCTTTTGCTGCCGCTGCCGCCTTGCGCCATTTGTCCTGGTTATAGGTCTGGTTGACCAACTGTTTGCCATCCTTATTTTTAAAGCTTGCATACGCTGTATTTCCATTCCATTGCGGACTGGCGGCATAAAGTAATACCCTTGATTTCAAAGCCCTGGCCATGCCAATGGTCGTCCTGCCATAATCGCTGGTATTCAAGGCTTCCTCCGGTAATACTTGCTGGGCCTTATCCAATTCCGAAACGATGAAATCCACACATTCGTCATAGCTGTTCCTGGGTAGCTGAATTTCAGATAATGGCGCGTCTATTGGCAGCGGGACATCGGGTAAAATCGTCACCGGGCCATATTGGCGAATCAGGAGAAAATAATAGTAGGCCCTGAGTATCCTGGCTTCTTCCCGGTAGCGTGTGGTGATGCCCGCATTGAGTTCATCACATTCCTTACATTCTGCCACCCTATTGATAAAGGTACTGGCGGCCCTGATGCCCTTATAATATTTTCCCCATATGTCATAAGGAGCGGAAACGGGCGACCAGTTGCCGGTATTGATCTGCTGGTGCGGCCAGTTGAATACCCAGTCGGCCTCATCCGACATTGGTGTATAATTGGTACCATTGCAAAGCAGTGGATCAGGAATGTAACTGTATACATTGGCCAGGTACCTTTCGGTTTCCTGCCTGATGGCGAATACCTGATCGATGCTCAGCATGTCGTTGGGTTGTTTGTCCAGGAATTTTTTGCAGGACAAGAAGCTCATTGATGACAGGAGCAGGAATATATATGTTGATTTGTTCTTTAACATGATGTTTCTGATTTAATGTACATTTTAAATTCGGTTAGCGAGATGCAAACTATAAGTTCAGGTTCAAACCAAAATTGAATGTCTTTTGGATCGGGTAAGCACCACCGTTTGCGCTGCCCAGTTCAGGATCCCAAAAATCAAATTTACTCCAGGTAAATAAGTTCAGTCCATTGGCATAAATGCGCAGGGTATTGATCTTCAGCTTCCTGGTCAGTGATTTCGGAATGGTGTAACCCAGCTCCGCGGTTTTCAGCCTGATGTAACTGCCATCGCGCTGCCACCAGGTAGAAGTCTGGAAGTTATTGGAATTTGCTCCGAAGGACAGGCGTGGAAACAAGGCGTCCTGTCTTGGATTTTCCGGTGTCCACCTGTCCAGGCTATTGACGTTGAGGTTGCCGATCAATCCTCCACCCTGGAAGGGATACCAGCCTGTGCCTCCGAGCGTAAAGCTTGCCGAACCGTTGCCCTGGAAAAATACAGAAACATCAAAACCTTTAAAGGCCAGTGTACTGCCAAATCCGTAGATGGCCTGAGGCACTGCGGGGTTGCCAATGGCAACCTGGTCAAAGGAGTTCACCACACCATCATTGTTGTAATCCAGGTATTTGATATCTCCCGGCCTTACGGTACCAAATTGCTGTACGGGGGAGTTGGTGATGTCATCCTGATCTTTAAACAAGCCTGTCGCAATTAAGCCGAATGGCTGGTTGAATCTTTTGCCAACCCTGTTCTGGTAAGTATACATGTAGTCAGGCTGGTCGGTATTCAGCAATTTATTACGGGCGAAAGTGTAGTTACCTCTGAACGAAACATCCAGTTGACCAAGCCGGGCCCGGTATTCCAATGTGGCTTCAAATCCCTTATTCTCAAACTCACCTAAATTTCCATAGGGATTGTTCTGTAGTCCCAGCATGGCAGGCAGTGAGGCACGTTGCAAGAAGATCCCTTCACGATGGCGTTTGAAGACATCAGCCTGGAGGTTGAATCCCTTCAGGAACCTCATTTCAATACCCAGATCGACCTCCCGTTCCTTTTCCCAGGTCAGGTTAGCACCCCACTGGTCTTCGCCACGTCCACCGAAACCATTGTTGGCATCCAGGCCAAAAGTGTAACCACCGTTGCCACCACCAACTGTGGTCAGGTAGGCAAATCGACGTCCACCAATCTGGTCGTTTCCTTTTAGGCCCCATGATCCGCGGAATTTCAGGTATTCAATCCCTTTGACGTTGTTCTTAAAGAAGGGTTCTTCAGAGGCGATCCAACCGACAGCAACAGCAGGGAAAAGTCCGTAGCGCTGACCATCGGCAAAGTTTTCCGAACCATTATAGCCTGCACTGACCTCCAGGAAATAGCGACTGTTGTATCCATAAGAAAGGCGTGATACCAAACCCTGAAGCCGGAAAGGCAGGGAGCTGATGGCATCATTAGCATCCGCATTCTGATAATCCTGCTGGTTATACAACAACAGCCCTTTCACATCATGTTTGCCGAAGCTCCTGTTGTAGTCGATGTTTGCCTGCAAATAGATCCTACGGTTACCCCCTGAGGCTTTGGAAAAACCAAGGTCGGCCTTTCCGGTGACCAATCTGGTCAGTACCAGGTTACCGTTCGCATCACGGCCCGTAGCAAAATATTTATCGACCTGGTCGCTATTTGCAGCATAAGACCTGGTTTGATTAATGTTGTGGTAATTGTAACCGTCGAAAGCAAATTTACCCTGTACGTTTAAACCCTTTACAAACCTGGACAGGTCATGTTTCAGTGTCAGGTCAGACTGTATATTGTTGCGCCATTCTGTGACAAAGCCCGTTCCGGTCAGTTGCGCATAAGGATTGATCAGGCTGCTGATCCCGCCATAAACAAATTTGTTAGGGTTTGCCGGATCAGGATAAGTAGGTGAATAACCTATGGGCGTATTGTTCTGGATGGTGCTCCAAATGTTTCCGGCACCCACGCCAGGGTAGTTGGATGTCACGAGAATCCCGCCCAGTCCCAGGCTAAGCTCGGTATCCTTGTTCAGGTTCATATCGATATTGGCGCGGAAGTTATAGCGTTTGACCTTCGCATTCGTATTGTAAGTATTCAGGTTGTCACCCTTCCAGATCCCATCTTCCTGGTAATAGCCCGCAGACATGAAATACTTCGCCATGTCGCTGCCCCCGGTTACGTTCAGATTGGCCCTTTGGTTAGCCGCGTGATTCTTCAGCATCATGTCCAGCCAATTGACATTAGGATATAGGTAAGGATCCTCGCCGCTACGGTATTTTTCAATGATTTCAGGTGTATAGGGTGAAATAAAGGCAGGGTTGGTGGCCAGTTGCGCTTCATTGTATAAGGTCAGCCAGGTTGGGCCATCGACATATTCCTGCAGACGGGTAGGTCTGTTGCTGCCATTTTCCAGTTTGAAGCTGACGCTCGGTTTTTGCCTTGCGCCTCTCCTTGTCGTGACCAGTATCACACCATTTGCGCCACGCACACCGTATACAGAAGTTGCGGCCGCATCCTTTAACACAGAAAAGGTCTCAATTTCTTCCGGTTCAATATTGCTGATGGGACGTTCCACACCATCTACCAAAACCAAAGGACTGGCGCCCGCACCGAAAGTACTGATGCCCCTGATCCAGAACTGAGCATCATCGTAACCAGGTTCCCCGCTTCTCTGCACAGAGATCAGACCAGATACCTTACCCGCGAGGGCATTGGTGAGGGAACGCGGAGCAGCCTGTTTCACATCCCGAACATTTACGGTAGAGATGGAGGCCACCACACTTTCCTTCTTTTGCGTACCAAAGGCCACCACTGCAACCTCATTCAAGCTGCTGACGTCAGGTTCAAGGGCAACATTGATCTTTCTGCGTGTATCCACGGCGATTTCCTGAGTTTTGTAGCCTACATATTTAAAGACCAGGACTTCATTCCCATTGGGCAGGAGGATCTCGTAATTTCCTCCCGTATCCGAAATGGTCCCTTTATCTGTTCCCTTAATGTACACCCCTACCCCAGGGATAGGATCCCCTTTCTCATCGGTGATCTTCCCTGAGACCTGCATCTCGATCAGGCGCTGAGCTTCTGTCAGGGCTGGCTGGCTTCTGTTCTGCCGGGTCAGATTCCTGATCACGATGACATCTCCAGAAACTTCATAACTTAGCTTGGTATTGTATAAGATATTTTTGAGTACCTCTGCGAGCGGCCTGTTCAAAAAAGAAGCATTAATTTTAGTTCCGATATCTATCAATTCCGGACTGTACACAAAATTGATCTGGTACCTTTTTTCCAGTTGGTTCAGAACAGTTTTAAGTGCTGCGTCCGATTCATTTATGCTCACTTTTTTTTCCAGGATAGGTTGAGCGTGGCTTTCTTTTGCAACGCCGCTACCTAAAATGGTTAAAGCCATTATTAACTGTAAAAAACTTATTTTCATAATTTTTACTAGTAAAGGTTTATATTTCATAGTTTTGGTTTAGGTTAATATTTCAGTGTTAACTTGACAATAGAAGCCCTGTCCCAACCTTTATGGCTGAGTTAAATGGCGCGAATCATTTAAAAGGGCTTAAATTAATGGCCGGCCATACGCGAATATTGCCGGTCATTTTTTTTGGAGCGCTATGTATTTCTTTTGATCATTGTTGAAATTGAGTTTAGTTTATACCTGGTTTTATTGAATCTTTTCTTTTTCGATGATGATGTTTCCATTGCTGAAGTCGCAATTGGCATTGATGGCCTTGCAGAGCAGCTTTACTTTTTCGTCCAGCGGCAGATCCGATAACGAAGCATTCAGCACAGTGCTGCCCAGCTGATCTTTGTCATACTGGATCCGGACGCCGTAAGCCATTTCCAGTTTGGTTATAATTTCAGACAAGGGCCGGTCAGAGAATGAAAACTCCCTTTCGCTTACATCTTTACTGAGCAGCGTTGGCGTCGATAATCGCTTTTTCTCAAAAGAGGTGCTTGCAGGCTGAAAAGTAAGCTCCTCGTTTGGCAACAGTAGAACAGACTGCTTCTCCAGCCTCTGCTGTTTTTCCTCGTATACCTGCACTTTTCCTGTATTTACAATTACTTTAAAAAATGAGTCGCGTTTAAAAGCCCTTACCGTGAAACTTGTTCCCAAGACCCTGGTAACCATTCCATTGCTATGCACCAAAAAAGGCTTTTCCTTATTGTGTGCTACCTCGAAGATGGCTTCGCCGGTCAAGTAGACGGTTCTCGTTGTGCTGCTGAATGTTTTGGGGAAACGCAGATTAGAACCAGGCTTTAGCAGGGCTAAGCTTCCATCAGAAAGCCGGACCATCTTTGAAATGGTCGAATTGTTGACCGCTTCATACACATCAGGCTCAACGGTGATCTGCTGGTAACCATCACTGGAATGGCCAGCAGGACTTTTGTAGAAAAGGAGGGCAAAGCCTGTGAGCAACACAATCAATGCAGCGATACGGAACCAGGTACTTTGATACAGCTTAAGCGTACTTGCTTCCTGTTTGCAGGATGGCATGCTGGTCTGATCCTGTACGTAGGTCAGCATTGAAGCAATTTCCGCTGCTGATAAGGGCTTAGCAGGATCATCGATCTTGATGGAAGAAAGGAGCTGTGCTGCGTCCGTTATCGTCTTTCTTTTTTCCGGATGCTGCAAAATCCATTGATTCCAGAAGGTTTCACTTTCCGGATTTTTGTGAAGTACCCATGCGATGAAGAAATCATCGTAAATAAAGTCCTCCACCTGGTATTTCTCGTAGCTGTTCATTGGCCTGCTGATATTTGGTTTATATAACTATGCAGAATGCCCGGCTATATTACCCTCCAAAAACAGAATTATTTTACATCAACCTGAATGACAGTAAATTAAAATTTAGCCTCGCCCATCAACAACAACAGAAGCAGTGTATTCCACTCTCCTCTGAAGTTGTGGTAAGCTTTTTGGAGCAGGTTGTGAACAGATTGCCTGCTGATCTGCATGATCTCGGAAATCTGTTCAAAATCCAGCTCCTCATAGAATCTGAGGTACATAATTTCCCTTTGCCTGGAAGGGAGTCCATTTAAAACAGCTTTCACTTTAGAGGAAAGTTCCTGAACTTCCAGATCGGCTATGAGCCTGCTCTCAATATTGAATTCAACGGTAAATTGGTAATCGTCGTTTAAGCTTTCATTTCTGCCCCATTTTGGGAGCTCACGAAAAATCCTGAGTCTTACTGCTTTAAACAGGTACCATTTAACAGACTGCGTTTCGTTAATTGTCGAGCGTCTGTTCCAGAGCTCGATGAACACCTCCTGCACACAATCCTTGACAAAATCTCTGTCCGGGCAAATTCTGTATCCGTAGTTGAACAGGGGGTTGATGTAGGCAGTAGTAATCTGCGTGTAGGCCGTCCTATCCCCTGCCCGAAAGCGGTTCCAAAGTTCTGATTCAGCAGTGATATTTGGTTTCCTGGTATCCATTTCCTGGCGAACAGATTATGATATCACATTCGCGTTGTAATATCGAAAGTACATAATCGAAAAGAACTTTTACCAATTTACCATTCGTTTTTTAAGGTTTCAATACCACTTTAACACAATCGTCTTCTTTCTCATCAAAGATTTTGTAAGCATGAGAAACTTCGCTAAGGGGCATCACGTGGGTAATGATGTCATCCAGTACGACTTTCTCCTCTTTAACGAGTTGAATTAGGGTATCGATATGGTTTAAGACCGGTGCTTGTCCCTGTTTAATGGTCAGGCCTTTATCAAAGATCCGGAACAGCGGAAAATTGTCGTATGGGCTGCCATATACACCGAGAATAGAAACCGTTCCGCTCCTTCTTACGGCCTCGAAACACATATCCAATACCTTCATACTGCCTTTTTCAAAATTGATGGTGGCTTTTACTTTATCCAGAAAACCGCGTTCCGGTTCAAATCCTACTGCATCGATGCAGACGTCGGCTCCACGGCCCTGCGTCATTTCGCGGATGGCTTCTACCACATCCACTTCATGTGGGTTCAGGGTATCTACTTTGTTGACTGCTTTTGCTTTTTCCAAACGGTAATCCAGTGGATCGATGGCAATAACCCGGCTCGCGCCATGCAGCCATGCCGCCTTTTGGGCCATTAACCCTACAGGTCCCGATCCAAAGATCGCGACTACCTCCCCCCCTTTTAGCTGCGCCCAGTCTACGCCAGACCAACCAGTCGGAAAGATATCCGTAAGAAACAAGGCCTGTTCATCGGTGATGTTATCCGGAATGATCCTTGGGCTTACATCTGCGTAAGGCACACGGACATATTCAGCCTGTCCGCCGGAATAGCCTCCGTAAAGATCTGTATAGCCAAATAGTGCCGCTCCTTTTTGATCCATCATATCGCCATTTGGGCCATAATGTTTGTAATTGGAATTCTCACAGCTTGGTGAGGCACCATGGTTGCAAAAAAAGCAAGATCCGCAGGCTATTGGAAAAGGCACGATCACCCTGTCCCCCTTTTTCAGATTTTTGACTTCTGCGCCAACTTCTTCTACAATCCCCATGAATTCATGCCCCATTACCATATCTGTAGTTTGGGGCACGGCACCACTTAGGATGTGCAGGTCGGAACCGCAAATTGCGGTCGAGGTAACTCTTAAAATGATGTCTGTTGCCAGTTCAATGCGCGGATCTGCAACAGTTGTGTAACTGATGTCGCCGGGTTTGTGGAATACTGCTGCTTTCATAATTGCTGTTTTAATGGGTTGGATGTCCCTCAGCAACACCTTCAAACATAAAAAGTTTCAGCAATCATTTATCAAACAAGTTTGCTTTCGGGCTGTTTAAATATCAATAAATCATGCTATGGCAAAGAAACTCATCACTCCATCTACACCGATAGGTCCGAAAGACGGACTGGACAATACAGGCACACAGGGCTATGACTCGTTGAGCGACGATGGTTATACAGGATCACCGGAAAAAAAACCTGAAAATCCAGGTGACGATGAAAGCCATACCGGCAGTTCTTCCGAGGATTTTAGCGAGGGTGACCAAGCGGAATAACGTTGCAGGTTTTATTTTTTTTAAATTTTCGATTTCCTGATCGAACATAAGATCATTATTTTTATCAGATAAATCTACGTAAAATTTTAAGAATCTCATTAACACCAATCTTTTATCTCCCGGCATTTTTCTAAATACCAGTTCTCTGGCCAATTTGATTTTCATAGCCAGAAGGAACTTTTCCCGTTCTTCCGCTTTAATGGCCTTGCTATCGACGACAGACTTGGCGAGTTCCTGCAACAGGAAAGCCGGTGTTTTTATGAGTAACTAGTATGACATATGTGATGCTTTCGGTGAATCTAGCCGCTCTTGCGGAAAAAAACCAAATCCAAAAAATATTTTTATTTCCTGTACTCTATACCCCGCCTACTGTTGTCATGTATTTATAAATGGCAAAGTAAACATGACAAAGACCGGAATAAAGGCATTGATTGATAAATACCAGAATGGCAATGCCAGTGCAGAAGAGCGCGGTTTGCTGGAAAGCTGGTATAATCAGGATGTGCGGCAGCGGAATGAAATGGACTTTCCAGAAGACCTGTGGCAGCGTCAGGAAGAAAGTCTGAAAATGATCCTTGGAAAAGAAAAGACCAGGAGTCTGTGGCCAAGGATTGTGGCAATAGCCGCAGCGGTAGCCGCGATTGTATTTGGGATCTGGTTTTTTACAGGCGAGCGAGAGGTCCTGAAACAAGTTCAGGATGACGTGGCGGTGAATGACATAGCTCCAGGGAAGAACGGTGCGACGCTTACCTTATCTACAGGCGAGGTGATTACACTGGATGGAACTAAGAATGGCGTGATCATAGGGGATGAATTGAAGTATAGCGATGGAGAGATCCTGAAACAAGTTCAGGATGACGTGCATATTCAGGATGATGTGCATCCCCAGGATGACGTGCATACTCAGGACGACGCTATAGCCCGTCATCCTGAACTTGTTTCAGGATCCCGCACTAATGACGCGAAATACACCGCTGCCACAGCCAAAGGACAAACTTATATGGTGATATTGCCGGATGGCAGCAAAGTATGGCTTAACGCAGCCAGTACCCTCAAATTCCCTTCAAGCTTCAGTCGCAAAGTATCCCGGACTGTAGAATTGGCGGGCGAAGCCTACTTTGAAATATCCAAGAATAAATCACAAGCTTTTGTGGTGAAAACCAAAAAAGGTGATCGTTTCCCCGAACAGGAGATAAAAGTACTTGGTACACACTTCAATGTGAGCGCCTATGAAGATGAAGCAACTGTGAGGACTACTTTATTGGAAGGTAGTGTGGATGTTGGCTCAGTGGGTGTCGGGCGCAGCCGGCTGAAACCCGAACAGCAGGCCGTTCTGAGCAGGAATGGGATAAAAGTGCAGGCAGTGCGTGCCGAAGACGCAATTGCCTGGAAAGAGGGCTTGTTTATATTTGAAGACGAGCCCCTGGAGCAGATCATGAGGCGAATCGCGCGCTGGTACAATGTAGAAGTGGTTTATGATGACGGCGTTGACCGCAGCAAGCGTTATTGGGGCAGTGTATCCCGTTATGAGCAAGTAAGCGGAGTATTAGATATTATGCAATCAACCAGGAATATACACTTTAAGGTAGAAGGAAGGAGGATCAGGGTGATGAAGTAAGTATACCAGACACAGCAACATCAGTATTTTTTGACCAACCATCCTTTGCCCTGTGGGTAAAGAACCAGATCCCGGCAGGAACCGGGACCTGGTTGAAAGTTCTGATCTATCATCCCTAAGCGGAATTGTTTTTTAAAAAACGCGGCTGACTGTCAATTTTCGACGAGAGTCAGGCAGCTGCAGATCAATCAAAACAGCAGTAAAATTATGAAATTTATTCATCTATTCAGATGCAATATTCCATATGTCGCATCTGAACAAATGTGGCGTATTATGAGAATTACCATCGTCATTATGACGGTTTTCCTGGTCCAGGTGAGCGCCGCTTCGGTAGCGCAGCAACTGAGCCTAAGGAACAACAAGATCACCTTGAAAGAGGTCTTTACACAAATCCGGAAGCAAACGGGCTACACGGTCTTGTGTGAATCTGACCTGATGGACAGCAAAGGTCCGGTCAGTGTAAACTTTGACAAAACACCTTTGGAAAAAGCCATCAAGGAATTGCTCAGCAAGCAAAACCTCAGTTACGAAATTAAGAAGAAGGCAATCATCGTCACAGAAAAAGTGCCTTCCTTTCTGGACAAGATGGTGGATGCCCTTACTCCTCCTATTAATGTTAACGGTGTTGTATATGACGAGAAAGGCCTGCCGCTGCCTGGTGCGACGGTGAAAGTGAAAGGCTTTAAGCAATCTGTTGTAACTGACAAGGACGGGAAATTTTACCTGCCGGGGATTGACGATAAGGCCGTTCTCGTGGTTTCTTATGTTGGCTATGCAGATAAAGAGGTTTCAGCTAAGGCTGAGATTTCAGTATTGATGGAACAGAAATCGGATGAACTGCAAGAGGTGGTTGTAGCTTATGGTAAGCAGGAACAACGGGCGATCACTGGTGCAGTGACGGTGGTTAAGGGTGAGCAAATTGAGAATTTACCAAACCGTAGTTTTGACAAAAGCTTGCAAGGGTTCGTTCCGGGGCTTTTGGTGACTCAAGGTAGCGGTCAGCCAGGTAGCGGTTTAGGTAATTTTGTACTCAGAGGTATTTCCACGGGTGGTTCGCTTTTCGATGCTACTGGTAACTTCTCTACGATAAGAAATCCATTGATCGTGATGGACGGCATTCCGGTACAGCAAGATGATGCTCAGGCAACAAATTCAAATTTGATTAATAATAATCCAATGGCTCAACTGAATCCGTCAGATATTGAGAGTATTTCAGTTCTCAAAGACGCTTCAGCCATTGCACTTTATGGATCCAGAGCTAGTAATGGTGTGATCTTGGTTACAACAAAAAAGGGTAAAACTGGTAAAACCGGTTTCAATTTTCGTCACCAGACAGATCTTTCTAACCGCTTGGCCAGCTCTATTAAACCTCTTAGTCAGCAGGAGTATTTAGAACTGCTCTATGAAGGCTATCGGAATTCTGTTGCTGGGATTACTGATGTAGCGATCCTAAACGACTTGTCGATCAGATTTCCAAATTATAAAGATGAAGCTGGAAATATTCGGTTTTATGCGACACCGGATTGGAAAAATGAATTGTTCAATAAAAATGCAACTACTTTTTCTAACGAACTGTCCATTTCAGGAGGGAATGAAAAAAGCAATTTTTACTTAAATCTGGGATATACCGATCAAAATGGTATCCAGAAAGAGACTGGCTATGACCGGAAATCTATCCGTTTGAATTATGAAAACAGACCAGCAGACTGGTTTAAGCTAGGGTTGAACACAACCCTTTCTTACAGTATACAAGACTATTCTTCCGGAGCATCAGAAAGTTTGCTGCAAGTGATTTCCCCTCTGAATGCCGTTAGGGATCAGAAGGGCGACTATATTCCTCTGTACTATTGGGGAATGGGGTATGCCCAGAGTCTTGATCCGGCAGGTATAGGTTCTTTTCCAAATCCTGCACTTAGTGCTCAGCTAAATAACAACAGGAATACCGCTTACCGTGGCTTGACAACACTGAATGCAGAGGCCCGCTTCTTAAGATACCTCACACTCAGTACCAGTCTTGGGGCTGACTTTATGCTGAATGAGAACCTGGAAACCAAACACCCAACATTCTATGATGTTACGGTTACAAGCGCTAATAAAGGCAGCATTCTGCGGGGCGATATCCGGACTTCGAGCCTGATCACTACAAATGTACTGAGGTATGACCGGTCATTGGGCTTGCACAATTTCAATTTGCTTGTTGGTCAGGAAGCGCAGCTCATCTCTTCAGACAGAATCACAACGGAAAAATTAGGTACGACGAGAAATCCTACTGGTGATCAGTTAAACTCTGCTGCAACAATGTTCCAAATAAAAGGTGCGTCTACTAAACAACGTCTGCTGTCTTATTTTGGACAGGCCAATTATAATTTTCGCAACACCTATTATCTGACAGGAAGTCTCAGAACAGATGGTTCCTCACTTTTTGGGGATAACAGGAAGTTTGGCACCCACTGGTCAGTGGGCGCAGGTTGGGTGCTTTCTGAGGAAAACTTTTTGAAGAGTTTAAAGAACAGTATTAACTACCTGAAATTACGTGGAAGTATGGGTTCTGCAGGAAACTCCAGCGCAATTTCCAACACCACCAGATATGATATTCTATTTTCTTCGAACTACAACGGCCAGCCTGCACTTTTGCCTACGCTACCTTCAAATCCTGATGTTCGCTGGGAGAAGACCTTCAGTTGGGATGCGGGTTTGGAACTGCGCCTGCTTAAAGAACGGATAAATATTACAGCAGATTTTTATACAAAAAAGACATCCAATCTGATTTCGACAGTGAACCTACCAATGGGTACCGGATTTACGAGTATTCAAGCTAATATTGGTGATATTAAGAACAGGGGCGTTGAGTTGTCTGTATCTGGGGACCTGCTGCGATTGCAACCTTTCCGGTGGAATCTGAATACAAACTGGAGTAAGAACAAAAATACCCTGACAAGTTCATTTTTTCCGCTTGAACAGGTGCAAGGTACCCAGATCGCTAGTGCGCCTGGCGAGAATTACAATTCCTTTTATATGCCGGTTTGGTTAGGTGTAAACCCTGATGATGGACGTCCGCAATGGAAAGGACCGGATGGAAACCCAACGAGCGACTACAGTGTGGCAAGGAATGCCAGGGAATTCGTGGGCAAACCTCAGCCTGATGGTTTTGGGGCATTGACTAATACTTTTAGTTACAGATCATGGGAACTTTCTGCTATGCTATATTACCAATATGGTTTCAAAGTATTCAATCAGCTGGGGTCTCGCTTCTTGAATGATGGCTCAGATCCGTTTGTCAATCAGGATAGAAATGCTTTGGACCGCTGGCAGAAATCTGGTGATGTAACTGCAAATCCAAGGAGACTTTTATTCAGCAGAGATGCTAGTGGAATATCTGATGACGGGATAGGGTCGTCTACCCGCTATTTGTATGATGGAGATTTCATTCGTCTTTCAAATGTGTCACTGTCCTACAAATTTGCATCTGATTTATTAAAGAAATACCATCTAAGTGGCGTGAGGCTATTTGTACAAGGGCATAATCTTAAAAGCTGGACCAAATATAAAGGACAGGATCCGGAATCCTCCAACGCAGCAGGTTATGCAGGTAGCAGCTATCCCCTTCAGCGTTCGTTCACTGCTGGTTTTAATCTCAATTTTTAAATTACTTAGTCATGAATCGTAATCAAATTAAATACCTGTTGTTTTTCTTCCTATTAACGGGGGCTTGTAAAAAAGATTTCCTGGATATAGAAGACAATACTTTTTTTTACCGCCAGCAATATGTAAAAAACTTAGCAACAATGTCGGAATTCGTGAATGGTATCAGTATGAATTATACCATATTAGCGGAAACCGGATATATGTCTGCTTATCCTGAAATCACTGCTGATAATCTTAAACCCACGGATCTAATCTCTGGGCGGTTAATTCCACAGTACTTATGGAAGCAAGTAGCAGACGAAATCTCCGAAAGCTCCTTTAATTCTGCATGGCAAAATGGCTATAAAATCATCCGATCCTGTAATTTTGTAATAGAAGAGATAGGTCAATACCAAAGTGAAAACCCTGAATTTGCGGATGATCTGTTAGCACAAGCCCACTTTTTTCGTGCCTTAGTCCACTTCAAACTGGTCAATATATTCGGACAGCAATATAACTATACCGCTGACGCGGCCCACCCCGGAATTCCTTATATCACTGATTCAGACATATCGAAGCCATATCGTCGAGAGACGGTTGCTGTTGTCTATGAGAAAATCGCTGCCGATTATAATAGAGCTATAGAATTATTTTCGGCTCAAAACACTGACGTAAAACGTCCAAATCGCTTGGCTGCTAAAGCTTTGTTAGCACGTTTCTATCTGCAAAAGCAAGATTTTCCAAAGGCACTCGCATATGCGAAAGAGGTAGTGAATGAAAGGCCATTGATGAGAATAGCTCAGGGATACCCGGAAAAGTTATTTCATTTTATAAAGGATCCGTCAGAAACCGAAGTATTATTTCAGTGTAGTCCTAATCCACGAAGCGCATTTAATGGATCAACTTTCCTAGGTTTTCATTTAGGCGTATTAGATCAATTTCATGCCACAAACGATATAGCGCAACTACTTACAGAAACAGCAGACGATGTAAGAAAGGTCTGGATCAGCGGATCAAACGGAGCATACAAGATAAAAAAGTTTCCTTCTTTAGTACCTGACGTTCAGGGAACTTTTTGGGTTGATGCAGCCTATTATCAATGTGTAGTGCGATCTTCAGAGATGTACCTTATCATCGCAGAAGCCGCCGCCAGAACCGGTGACGAAACTACTGCAAAAGATTATGTTACTCAGCTTCGTCAGCGCGCTGCTCCTTCTTCGGCAGTGGTAAACGAAACTGGGCAGGGACTGCTGGAACTGATACAGAAAGAACGGAGAACAGAACTGTGTTTTGAAGGGTTCCGCTTGTATGATCTTTTGCGTTGGAAAAAAGGAGTCAACAGGATCGATGCTCCGATAAGCTCTGCTAAAGATCTACCGTATCCTAGTGACAAAGCTATTGCTCCTATTCCTTTGCCAGATGTGAATCTAATGGGTATTCCTCAAAACAAAAGCTATTAACAGATTTCTGATTTCAAAATACACAAATGAAACTTATAAGGTCGTTTTTATTATGTGCACTATTTTTTCACTGTGCTGCAAAATGTTCAATGGCACAGCAATCTCATCGAGAGATAATCATTGAAATAAATAATTTGAACAATGCTGATATCCCAGAAGTCCAATACCATAAGATTAACTTTGTTGGAACAGTGGAGTGGCAAACTCTACTGCCCGTAAGGAGTGGCAAAAAAAACAGCTATTTAATACCAGTAAAAGAGCCCGTGGCTCTTAAGATTAAAAATATTGGCCATTTTCTTGCAGAGCCAGGAGATAGAGTATCACTAGAATTGGTTCCTGGAGGGGTTAAAGCAAAGGGCTTGGGTGCATCAAAGTATGAACTGATTGATAGTGTAAGAAAAATAAAGATTAGTTTTAAAAAGCCAGCGAATATCAGTAAGAATATCACTAAATCGGAAGCTGACTATTTAGAATGGCATGAATACCTTACAAATCAAATTATGTTGACGATACCGCTGATAGATAGCTACAGAAACAAACTGTCAGTGTTTGCATATAACTATATTCGCTCAACAACTTTAGACAGTAGTTTAGATGCTTACTCCGATAAATTTGCAACGATCTGGTGGCATTACAGCAGCATAGGTATAACAAGGGAACGTTCTTTAGAATTATTTGATTCTAGATACAAACCACTAGTTGATAAATATTTTCCTTACATAGCCCAGCACCTTGCGGGTACCTGGAAACCACTCAGATGGCCCATAGATAGAAAATATATTTTTCAGGATACAAATATAGATTTCAATACGAAGCTCAAAAGAAAACTTCTATACCTTGAAGAAGCCAAAAAAGTATATCAAGGTCTTGCGAGGGAAAAGATGATTTTTGAAATTTTATTTGATGAGTTGGTTGTGGAAGAAGGACTTGTGCCTGAAGTTGAAGTAGCTTTGGATGTATATTATGCAGAGTCGACCTTTCCCGAATGGAAAGCATATATGAAATCAGAAGTACTTAAAGTCAGAGAACGAAGAAATGCGAGATCAGCGCCGGATTTCGAATTGATTGACACAAAAGCAAAAATGATTACCAAAACTGATTTTAAAGGAAAGTTGGTGATTTTCGATTACTGGTTTACGGGCTGTCAAGGGTGTATCCAAATGGCATCTGCTATGCTTAAAATGGAAAAGGAATTTAAAAGCGATAGCAATGTCGTATTTGTGAATCTCTCCATAGACAAATCCAGGGAGGTGTGGATGAAAAGCATTCGACAGGCTAAATATACTTCTGGATCGGGTATCAATGTATACACCGGAGGTATTGGCGACCAACATCCGATGGTGAAATATTACGGTGTTACAGGCTATCCTTCTTTAGTGTTACTCGATGGTTATGGCAGGGCTATCAGCGTTTTGCCTAAGCTTGATCCTAGAAGTGAACAGGGCTACAAAAGAATGCGTGATTTCGTAAAAAGGCAACTGGTGGAAATGAAGGATGGCCCATATATGATGAATGAAGATAATAAACTCATTGTTTATACCTTCAACGGATCAAAGATGGGACAGGAATCATATGAAAAAAATGCTTTGAAGTCTATTAAAACAAATACACATGAGTTGGATAAACAGTTTGAAGTTATCCTGAAAAACAAACTCATCCATGAACCAGCCCTGCATCCGGAAGCAGAAAAGCTTCTGGTATTATCAGATATCGAAGGGAATTTTGAAGCCTTTGCTAAGTTGCTTCAGGCAAACAAAGTGATTGATAAAGACTATAACTGGATTTTTGGTAAGGGTCGATTGGTATTCGCTGGTGATATGTTTGATCGTGGTGAGCAGGTTACGGAATGCCTTTGGATGATGTATGCTTTGGAGGAAAAAGCGATAACTGCTGGAGGTTACGTCCATTTTGTGCTGGGCAATCACGAGATCATGAACCTGCAAGGGGATGATCGGTATCATCAGCCAAAATACAAGGCGAACGCAGAAAAGATGGGTAAAAAGCTAAGTGAAATCTATGGTGAGGATTCAGAGTTGGGTCGCTGGCTAAGAACGAAGAATATCGTAGAGAAAATAGGAGATTTGCTGATTGTCCATGGCGGCATTGGATTAGAGTTTGCATCTGCTGTAAACCTGCCTATTCAGGAAATCAATAACTTAGCAAGGCGTAATTATGCTAATGGAAAAGCTACAAGTTCCCCTGATCTGAATATGAAAATGATCTTTGATGAAAAGTGGGGGCCGTTATGGTATAGGAATTATTATGGAGAGGATTCCCACTATATTGGTACTAAAGATACAACACTAAATGTTACGGTAAGGCATCCGAGTCAACAAGAACTCGAAGATATTTTGGCTAAATACGGAGCTAACCGTATTATTACTGGACACACTATCGTAGCAGACACCATCAGCGTACTCTACAATACTCGCGTGATCAATACAGATGTTCCACATGCCAAAGGTAAATCCGAAGCATTATTGATCGAAGGTAAGTGTTTCTATCGCGTCAATGACAAAGGCGAGCGGAAACTACTATTCAGAGATCCCGAAGACAATACAAAAACCAAAAAGTAAAAGCAAACTAAAATTAAGTAAAACATGCGCAGCGCTCCGGTCCTGCGCATGTTTGTTCCGTATTAAATTTCAAATTTCTGTCAAAACCAGCAAAATAAATTAATCAATCTCAAGCTTATCTAAACTAAACCTCATGAAGTATCATTTTAACCTCTTAGAAAGGACAGTTGCAACTATCCTATACGGAATTACCGAAAGTGACCACACTAAATTCCTAACTACTCTCGAAAAACTCAGCTATGCCTGCCATAAGTCTCTAATTAGCGACATACTACAAGAAGCCAACGAAAAGCAAAAAACAAGCTCATTTAACCTGCACATGCGGCAACTCGTGATGATGGCAGACCAGCTTTACCAACATGATCCTATTCAAGCGCAAGAATACTGCGCTCCCCTACTCCGATTGATCAGCAAGCTGAAACATTCGCTACCAGAAATCCTGGCACCAGATCTCTCACTTCCAAAAGCTTTTCGTGCAATACAGTTTAACCTATTCAAATCAAAACTGGGGGAAATCCTCTTATCCTGGGAAGCAATAAATCTTGATCCGTCTTTTTTAGACATCGTAAAATTGCCCATTGAAGAGTTTGGTCATTCCAGGCGTAATTTTAAATGGTTCCATTTTTCCTGGTTGAAAAAATACCTGGCTGCCCTGGAGGAACTGAAACTGGTCAATTTTGATCCCAAAGCCGGCCCGGAATACCTGGTGATGAAAGTGATGATCAAAATGGATTTCAACCATGTACGCTTTGTCAATTATTGCAGCGATTTTTTAAAAATGAGGGCTGAAGCACTTGTAGGTATGGAAGAGCATTTATACATGCTGAACCGCGCAAAAAAAGAGATTGGCCAGTTGCACATGCTGAGCAACCTCCCCTATTATGACGACCTGCGCGGTTTAAGAGAAGAACTGATCCACTGGCTGAATGAGGAAATCACTTTCAAAGAACGTTTTGACGTGGAACAGTTTGAGATAGAAGGCAAGAAAGTTCCCCTGAACAGGAACAAGCTGGTATTCAAATGGAAGGCAGAGCAGCTGGCTTTTTGGGAGAAACTACAACTGGACCATGGGATCTATGAGGAACCGAGCCTGGATGTATTTTGCAATAAAATAGCCTGCAATTTTTCGACAAAGCATAGAGAGAACCTTTCCGGCGGAAGCATTAAATCCAAGCTGTACCTGAAAGAGCCGGAACTCCTGGAACCGCTGAGAAATGCAGCAAAACGTATGTATGAGGACTTGAATGTGTTTTTTGATTAGCATACACCCGTTTACACTTGTGAATAGCTCCATTGAGGGGCTATTTTTGTTTTGAAATCAACGCTCCTGATCACAGCGTGAGTTTTTTCTCCCTGGGTTAACAGGTCATCCCTCTGCAGAATACAGACAAGTAAAACCTGTATGCCAAATATTAACCAGTTTCGTCTTTATGACCGAGCCTTTATTTTTAAATTTTCAGATCTATGAAAGTTCTACTGCCAGTTTGACTTTAAAAACAAAAAACAGGAAATGTAAAATTCACAGTTTTAAAAACTACCTCCCTTTCCTCGGGGAAATGGAACAAAATTGCCGGGCAATAGAAGCCGGAGCCAACCAGGATTTTAAGTATACTTTAGAAACCACACGCAAGAAGACCTGGAAACTGAACTGCCGCTACGATGGCGAACTGGTAAGACTGGGTGCATGGGAGCTGTGTAAAAGTTTGGATTCAGGAGATTCGAATTTTGACTGGAGCAATACGCCCTATGAATTTAGAAAAGCCATCAATGGAATGATGCTGACGGCAGGCTGTGCTGTAAATCCAATAGGCCATGGCTAGACTATTTCTGAGTAATAAGGACGTGCAGCGGCTGAGCGGAAAAGCGGCTACAGCAGCGCAGCGGCTGATCAATGAGGTCAGGAAAAGTTGTGGCAAGGGAAGGTATCAGCAGATTACGGTGCAGGACTTTGCAAAGTTTACGGGATTGGATCCGGGCTTGATCATGGAGCAGTTGATATAGGAGTCCGGGTCAGGAAGACCCGGACTAAAAGCAATTAAAGAAGCTATAGGCAGTCGTTAACGAATGGTTGACATAAACTTAACACTATAGGGCTAGTGCATTTTGTAGTTTTGCTTTATGAAAAAACTGTCCGATCCAGAACTGCTGTCCCTTATGAGGGAGGACAGCGAAAGGGCGTTTTCATGTTTGGTAGAGCGATATAGCGCGGTTTTGACCAGGCACGTGACCAGGAGGATCAAATCTGAGGAAGATGCGATGGAGATCCTTCAGGATGTATTCCTATCCTTATGGAACAAAAGATTTAGCATAGCCGTTGAAGAGAGCGTATATCCCTACCTTTTTAAAGCGGTCAAATACGAGACCATAGATTGGATGATCAAAGCAGAAAAGCAGGTGGCGAGAGCACAATTGTTGCTATTGGAAGCTGAACCTTATGAGTTTCCCGCAGAAGATGTGCTGATCGCACAGGAGCTGAACGAGCTGCTTTATGCGGAAGTGAACAAAATGCCGGCGACCATGAAAACGATCTTTTACATGAGCAGGGAAAACTCGCTTTCCGTAAAGGAAATTGCAAATGCGCTTTCGCTTTCAGAACAGACGGTAAAAAACAACCTCAGCTCCGCGCTGAAAAGACTTCGCCTGACGCTCAGCAGGGAACATTATCTATTGGTCGCAACAGGCATCCTCTGTGCTTTACGCTAAGTTAACAAAACAACAATCATTTCTTAACGGTACCACTAGCCCGATATAAGGGTTATAGGGGTGAATGAAAACAACAAACAGCCAGGAACAGGCAAAAGCCCTGCTAAAAAAATACAAAGCAGGGAATTGCAGTCCTGAAGAAGAAAAACAGGTATTGAACTGGTATTATTCCTTCAATGCGGCGGATGAATCTATCCCGGAGGAAAGGCTGAGCAAAATGGCAAAGCGCCTCAGCAAAAATGTGGCTCAAGCCATTCCCGACAGCGGGAGCTCAGCGACAGTGATCTTAGCTTTCATCAAAACATGGGGCAGTATGGCTGCGATCCTGACCATTGCAGTTTCCATCGCCCTGTTGTTCTATCGGGATCGCCTCAAACCGGAGGTTCCGGTAGCCCTCCGTTACCAACAAGTGAGCACCCTTCCCGGGGAACGGAAAGTGATCAGTCTTTCTGATGGCTCCAAGGTTTGGCTGAACAATGCCAGCACACTCAAATACCCCGAAGTTTTTGCAGACAGCGACCGGACTGTTCAGCTACAAGGGGAAGCTTTTTTTGAGGTGAGCAAACGCAAACATAAACCTTTCATCATCCATACCCCAGAGTTGAGGGTAGAAGTATTGGGTACCTCTTTCGATGTGAAGGCATTTGAAAATGAGGCTCATGAAACAGTGACTGTAGCCACTGGAAAAGTGGCCGTGAGCAGTCCCCATAGTAAACAGAAGCTGATATTGTTCAAAGGAGAGCGCGTGCAATACCGCAGGCAGGATCAATACCTCAGCAAGACCAGCGGCGATGTGGCGGAAAGCAGGAACTGGCAAAACAACATTCTGGCATTTAAGTACGAAAGCCTGGAGAACATTGCCAGGGAACTGGAAAGGTGGTACGGGGTAAAATTCGTATTCAGAACTAAAATGCTGCTGCATAAACGGTATACGCTGAAACAAAAGGATGAAAGTCTGAACACCGTGATGAAGGCACTAAGTGCAGGGGAATTCAATTACAGCATCAGGAACTTCACCGTTACGGTGTGGTAGGGATCAATAAAGGGAAATAAAACAAAAAGGAGGACAAACTATGTAGAGAAAATCACTCTAACAAGGCATAAAAAAGCGAAAGTGCTACCAACACTTCCGCTCTGAATAGCCATCAACAATTTATAATAGCGATATGACAAATCATTAAAAAGACTATGTACAATTTTACAAAAAGAAATTTAATTAAACGACTATATGTTATGACCAGATTTGCCTTTATGGTAACCACAGTCATCCTCTCCCTGGCGGGAACACTTCAGGCTAAGAAAGCGAATTCGCAGGGCCTGAAAGACTATACCGTTTCCCTCCGGTTCAAAAACGTGAACCTGGAAACCGTATTCAATGCCATTGAAAAACAAACTGATTTTACATTTGCCTACAACAAAGAAGTAGGTACCGGCATTTCGGTGAGCATCTCTGCCAGCAAAATCAGCCTGTACGATGTGCTGAAACAACTGGAAGGCAAGGGCAATATCCATTTTGAGCAGGTCAGCCGCATGATCAAAATCACCCGCTCTGCCAGCCAGCAACCCGGCCGCATCACCGGAAAGGTGCTCGATGAGCGGGGCGATCCCCTTCCAGGCGCTACTTTAAAGGTTTTGGAGAGCGGTGAGAGCTTACAGAGTAATGTAGACGGCAGTTATGTGATCAATATCAAACCAGGCATTTATACTCTGGAAATCAGCTACATTTCTTTCCAAACCCGCCGCATCACCGGAATAACAGTGAGCACAGGAAAAAATACAGCACTGGATGTGGTGATGAAAACAGACTCTAAAGGCCTGAAGGAGATCGTAGTCACTGCCGGATACAAATCGGCCTCAATCGAAGGCTTATATGCCCGACAGAAGAATGAAGCCGGCATTTCGAATGGACTGAGCCGTGAGCAGATCTCCAATCTGCCGGACAAGAATGTTGGGGAAACACTCAAACGCATCTCGGGAGTGAGTACCAATGACAACCGGCGTGTGGTGGTGCGCGGCATTGCCGAGCGCTACAATCTGGCGATGATGGACGGCGCTGTGCTGCCCAGTACTGATGTGCAGGTACGCGATTTTGAATTTGACATTGTACCCAGCAACATGATCGACAATGTGATCGTTTCCAAGACTTCTACCCCCGACATGAGCTTCGGATTTGGTGGCGGCCTTGTGCAGATCAACACGCTGGCCATTCCGGAAAACAACTTCAACACCTTTAGCTTTGGCAGCAAGTATACCAATGGCAGTACCGGTAAGGATTTTCTCGGTTACGGACGGGGTAAAAATGATTATTTGGGTTTCGATGACGGCAGCAGAAGCCATTTTCCCGATGGCCTGATCACCTTAAGTTCACTGAACTACAACCCTGCGAACCCCTATGCCCCTCCATCGCCGAATTTCCCTCATGTGACGCCAGCCATGATCGGTGAACAAAACAGGCGGATCGGCGGCTTTGAGCGGCTGGGCACCAGAGTTTATACCGCCGCACCCGGACAAAACTACCAATTGAGCCTGGGCCGCAGTTATCAGCTGAAAAACAGCCGTCTTGGCTTTGTGAGTTCCTTAAGCTACCGCAATGAGCAGGTGATAGACAACATCTCCGATTTCGAGCGTGGCGACTGGGAAAAAGACGGTGAAGGGACTGCCTATGATGCCATTACCGGCAAGCCCCTTCTGCCGAGTGTATCACAGCAGTATAATTTTAACACCAGTTGGGGAGCACTGCTGAATGCAGGCTGGAACTCCAAGAACCACAGCATCACTTCACGCAACTTCTATTCCCGGATGTTCAGTAACCAGTTTTCGCGGCTCATCGGCTGGGGCAATGATTTTGGCCGTGAGAACAGTCCTGCAATAAGGGAATATGACAGGCCAAAGTTCGTAGACCTGTTACAAAACCGCATCAATGGCGAGCACCGTTTCGGCGCCTTCCGTCTGGACTGGAACGTATCGCGCAATAAGCTGAAAAACCTGGAAAAAGATGCAACAGAAGCCTGGCTGGCACCAGTTCAAACCGTCAATGGCATAGTTTATAACGTGATGGCCAATCCCCTGTCCAATCCGGGTACGGGCACTTTCAACAGAGCCCAATATGACTACCAAGAAAGCAACAGGATTGCTGAGGCTGCACTGAGCTACCAATTTAATCTACTGGGACAAAAACAAAACATCAAATCAGGCTACCAGTATATGAAGCGCAACGGCTTTTATGACTGGTTCGTATTGCCTATCGGGAGCCAGCAGGGTACGATATTTCCCTATGTTCCTGTGCAGGAATGGGGCCAGTTCCTGGACTTTAAAAATCCGCTTACAGACCTCATGTATTATCCCGCCAGCTTTTCCCGGAGCGGCTACGAAGGTCAGAATACCAATCAGGCTTATTATGCCATGTTGGACAACCGGTTCAACAGCTGGTTGCGCCTGGTATGGGGCCTGAGGGGCGAGTATTACAAATATGAAAGGATAAGGAACGGATCTAATGACCTCCTGATCAGTACCCTGATTGAGCAGGGAGCAGCGAACCAGTATGTAGATCCCGAGAGCGGAAAAATTGTACAGCCTTTTGCCGATGCAGAAACCGAAGAAAAAACCTGGCGTTACCTGCCTTCCGCCAGTTTGACAGCCAGCCCTCTTAAAGACCTGAATATCCGCGCTGCCTATGCACAGTCGGTCGTAAGACCGGCATTGATCGAGAATTCAAGAATGCTTCGTTATGATCCGGCAGTAGGCAGTTACCGCCGTAATGAAGGTGTGCTTTCTACCCTGATAGACCACTATGATTTCCGTGTAGAATGGTACCCCAAACCAGGAGAAGTGATTTCTGCCGGCTACTTCTATAAATATTTTGACCAGCCGGTGGAGCTGTACCGCAATATGCCGGATGCTACAGGCCGGGTGTACCTCTACACCCAGAATTCTGATTGGGCCAAGGTGCATGGCTGGGAATTTGACCTGCGCAAGAGCCTGGGCTTTATTTATGGTGGTTGGAAATTCCTGGACAACATTTATGTAAACGCTAACCTGACCTTACAAAACTCGGAAGTGCAGGCCAGCATCTTTGAGGGAAAATCTATAGCCAATGATATAAACAACAACAATTTTTCTTACCGCAGCAAAGTACAGCAAAAACAAAAGCGGGCACTCTATGGTCAGATCCCTGTAGTGTATAACATGGGGATACAATATGACGGCAATCGCCTCGGGGCCAATATTGCCTATAACCATATGGGCTATAAGACATTTACAACAGGTCTGCAACCCGAGATCGTGGAGTATGAACGGCCGCGCAACCAATTGGACGCCCAGTTGAGCTATAAGTTTCTGAGAGAAAGAAAGCTGGGTGTAAGACTAAATATGAGCAACCTGATGAATAATCCGTACCGCTTCTATACGAATAGCACCGCCACCTATAAACTCAGGGACCAGTGGAAAGGAATGTCGCTGAGCCAGATTCCGGCCAGGGAATGGAACGACATCTACGAATGGAAATACGGATTTTCTGACAAATATGAAGAAGGGTATTATGAAACATCCGCTGACGGGAAGACCAAGACGAGGATCGGTGACAAAAATACCTTCAGCCGCAGGGTGGGGAGCTCATTCAGTCTCTCTGTTTCCTATACTTTTTAACACATGATTAGCATTTAAAAAACAAGAAAATGAAAACAAATCAGCTATATCTTTTACTCAGTACTGCCCTGATTATGCTCTGCAATGCCTGCAAAAAAGAAGACAATTTTCTTTACAAGGGCGATATTCTTCCTGTGTCCATTACCGGTTACAATGCCAGCAGTGAATACCTGCTGGTAAAACTGGATACCTTTTCCTTCAAATCAGAACTCAGCCCCAACACGATGATCAACCTGAGCGATGCCTATACATTCTGGGGAGATCAGGAAAAAGTGAACCTGACGATCAGTGAAAAAAGTACCGGAAAAAAAGTATTGGAAAGAGCGCTGAAAAAAGGTGATGGACCGACCACCGTCAACCTTTTCTACATGAACGGAGAGGTGAGCGAACTTCCACAGAAACCCGCAGTAGAGGAAGGTAAAAACTCGGTCATCTACATGTTTAAGCCCACGATCACCAAATATAGCGGAGCCGTAGACATTGCACTGGGGAAATTTTATGTGACGCCGAGGGTATTTGAAGAGCTGGGCAGGATCAAAAATTTGAAAGCCAACGAATTTTCGGCAGCAGTAACTGTACCCAGTTTCTCTACCGCGGCCGGTCAGCTCTACAACGGGCAAGCTACTTCTGTTTCATTCAGGGCGAGGATCTACAAAGCAGGAACCAACGAACTGTATACCGAAGGATCTGCCTATACCTGGAATGTGCTCTCGTCAACGGCACCCCTGCCCCCGGCATCGAGCTCCGCATCCAAACTGTATATCTTTGAAGAAGCCCCTTCCGGCGTCAACATGCTCTTTACGAAAAAACTTGAACTCTAGAAAACAAAGCGATGAACTCGATAAAAAAATACACCACCCTATTGCTGATGCTGTTTGTGACTGCATTGACCGCATGTAATAAAGAAGAACTGAATGAAGGGAAAGTCATGCATGTGATCGTTAATGGCTATAACGGCAGTGACCATGAACTGGAAATCACCCTGGATACAACCGTTTATAAAAAAAGCATACGTAACGGCGATCTGCTGATCAAAGCCCGCACGATATCAACGTTTAACAGGGCCTATGTGTATTACACACCGGAGGCCAAAGGGCAAATGACGGTCAAAGACCTCAGCAGCGGCAAAGTAGTTTTCAGCAGGCCCCTACCGGCTAAGGATAAAGCCGATTTCAACTTTATCTACCTGGATGGTAAGGAACTGGAAATACCAGGCATAGCAGCAAATCCTGGCAGCAATAAGCTGGGGTTCTACCTGCATTACACAGAAAGCAATGACCCTATCGACATCTTTCTTTATAGAAAAGATGCCAGTACCGGTCAGGAATACCGGCATTACCTTGCAAAAAATGCAAGACCAGGAAGCTGGTTGTCCGTTGATTATGTAGCAGCGGCAGATTTCAGTACTGTAAATGCTATGCAAGCCGCAAACCTCTATTTTACCAAGGCAGGAACTACAGATCAATGGGCGTTCCGCGATAATGAAACCCTCAGCATGACCAGTGCAAGAAGCCAGTTTTTTCCGCTTGCGGGAGAAAATGGCCTGGTACAGTCATATTTTATTACGCCCGGTATTAACCAACTCGACTGCGCACGTTTATTTTTCTACCCAGGCCGAATTTAGTGTCGGTCTTGTCTTAGAAAGCAAAAACGCCCGTCATAGGGCGTTTTTGCTTTACCGGATTTTGCCGCTTTCTTTCCTAAAACACCAGGCTGCAGGGTATTCCGGAAATCTGTATTTACATTTGTTTCATCAGCGGTTGAGCTTCTGCTTTAGGTGCTGATCAAGGATAATTTCATCAATAAAAAAATGGCGTTTTTAACTGGAGGTCCCTACTACGATATGATCGGTAGGGCCGGGAACAACGTGGGGCGTAAGGTAAAAGGCAGGAATGTCTTCTCGATGCGCCCATCAAAATCTAACAAGCCGGCAAGCCTGCCGCAACTGAACCAAAGGAACAAATTTGGCCTGCTTACAGGCTGGACGGCCAATCTGAATCTTTTTATAGATGCAGGGTTCAGGCACTATGACGCTAAAATGTCGCCCATGAATGCCTGTATTTCCTACAATTCGAAAAGGAATGTAATCGTAGGCAGTACTGCCCCATTTACGATCGATTATTCGAAAATGGTGCTGAGCCGTGGTAAACTGGCCGGAATCTCGCTACCTACTGTGGCCACAGGAACCGGCATCAGTGTGGTGTTTGACTGGGGAGCAAACCTGGGTGAAAACAATGCTGAACCGGACGACAAATTGTCTTTTGCAGTGTATGATCCGACAACAGATGAATTTGCGATTGCAATGAAGGTCGTGAACAGATCGGCACTGAGCTATGAGCTGCTGCTGCCAGCAGAATTTAGCGGAAATATGGTGCAGGTATGGCTGATGTGTACGAGTAACGAGTTGGTGAGTGACAGTGTGCATTTGGGGCCCGTGCCGGTAGGCTAAGTTCTGAAAAATTGATGGTGATCTCTTCCGGACTGCATAATTTTTCGCCCTGCGGGCTTCAAAATGACGCTGAGGTCCGTCAGAGACACCTCAATTTTTCTCCAGCGAACTAGCCTAGCGGAAAGGCCAAATGACACACTGGTTAGAGGGGAGGTCCGGCCTGGGCGCAGAGGGGATGTTAAGAAAGGGTTTGAGTTTGACTGCAGAATGTTTGATTAAGTGTGGGGGTGTTTGAAGAAACGATTCGAGTTTGATTGCAGAGCGTTTGGGGCAGGTAAGTTGGTTGAGTGTGGGGGGTCGAGTTTGATTGCAGAGCGTTTGGAGCAGGTAAGTTTGGTTGAGTGTGGGGGGTCGAGTTTGATTGCAGAGCGTTTGGAGCAGGTAAGTTTGGTTGAGTGCGGAGAATGTTGTATAGGAATTTAAAAAAAAGAAAAAATGAGAATGATAGGAATGACCGTGAGGTATTGGGGGCTGTATGTATTGGAAGGGCTTAAAAAGGAGCATTTGTTGGTTGGATTACTGATTTTTGGTATGGCTTTTTTGCCCGTTTCCATGGATGATCCAGAACAGACGGTGATGTATATTTTGAGGCAGATGCTGCCATTGGTTTTGGTGGCTTTGATGGCTTATGTATTGTTGCTAGTATTGGTTTACTGGCTGATAAAGCGACTTTTTGAAGCATTGGGATTGGCTGGGCTGAAGGCTCTGGGTTTACAAATTAAAGAATTGCCGGTATGTCAAAGACTGGGTTTTTATTATGCCTGTTTTGCAATCTTGTTGTTTGCAGGACTGGGTTCGCTGGCGGCGGTATTATAGGTGGTGATCAAAATAGAAATGAATATGAAAGAATTATTGAAATCGCCCGAAAAGAAATCGGGGTTCGGGAAAGTGGTGGTCAAAATTGCGGTCCGCGTGTTGAGGCGTATCTTGCTTACGCTGGTGCTCGGAAAGGGTCGCCCTGGTGCGCGGGATTTATAAGCTGGGTATTTGGGCAAGCCGGATATAGGAAGCCACGCACAGCCTGGAGTCCGGCCTTGTTTCCGAAGAACAGGGTTGTGGAGATTGCTTCGTTGCCTCGCAACAACGACCGATTCACACCCTTATTGCGAGGTCTGAACCGAGCCAAAGGCGAGTTCAGCGCAGCTAACCAACCTCAAGTCAAAGGGCTTGTCCTGGGCATCTACTTCCCCTCCCTCAGGCGAATCGCGCACGTTGGCCTGGTAGAGTACCTACGGGGGGACTGGGTAGGCACTATAGAAGGAAACACTTCGGTAGCGGGTGGCCGTGAGGGTATTGGTGTATTCCGCAGGCTGAGACACCGCAGGGCGGTGCACTGCTATAGCGATTGGATTCGATGAAATTCAAAAACATCAAAAAACAGGATAATCCCTAAAAAACTAAAGTATATGGGAATTTTAAGAAACGGACTATTGGGTGGAGTTACCGGAAAAGTGGGCAATCTGGTTGCATACCGGGTATTGGGTAAAGAGGTGGTGCGGCTGAAGGGGCAGATCAAAACCCCGGCTACAGAAAAACAGCTGATGAACCAGCAGGACATGGCTGTGGTGATTACTTTTCTGAAGCCCATTTCCGGCTTTATCAAACTTGGCTTTGCAGCCGCAGCACAACAACAACAGATGTACCCTCATAACAAGGCGCTTTCCTATCACAAGAAATATGCACTGATGGGCGAATACCCAAACCGGAAAATTGATTTCAGCAAGGTACGACTGAGCGAAGGCAATCTGCAAGGAATAGACATTGAGGACATACAGTTGCAGGGGAACGGACTGCAGATCAGTTGGCGGCCTATGGAAAATGTCAACAATGGAAACCGGAACGACCGCGTGATGGTATTGGCTTACTTTCCTGAAACTGAGCCGATGCAAGCGCATTACTGCCTGAATGCTGCAAAGCGCAGTGAAGGGCAATGTTTGCTCCCGCTTCCTTCCGGTCTCTCTGGTTTTCTTATGGAAGTCTATGTGACGGTGATGGCCGAGGATTTAAAAAAGGTATCTGACAGTCAGTATTTAGGCCGATTGAATCCCTGAAATTTCAGATGTTTAAATGGTAGCGAACTGATCTTCCGCCCCCCTCCTGAGTCATCGCAGCAATTTCGTATAACTGTTGTAAATCGCGTGTGGCCGTCGCCTTGGAAATCCGGGTGATGGCCATATATTTTGCTGCGGTCATGCCGCCCTGGAACCCGTCAGAACCTTTTTCCAGCATCTTATTCATCACTTTCAATTGCCGCTCATTGAGTTGATCTTTATATCGATCATAAAAATGCGCTTTTTTCACTGTAAACTGAGCAGTTATCTTAGCCTCGCGCTGCGCTTCCAGAATTACCCCGGCGAAATAGCTTAGCCAGTCTGTAACCACTAAAGTCTGCTGAGCCTTTTTCAACTCCTTGTAATAAGTCTTTTTATCCTTTTCAATCACTTTGGATAAGCTTAGCATAACGGGTCTTTTTAACGAGATAGCTATTGCCTTTTCTGAGATGGCGCGACCAATACGCCCGTTACCATCCTCAAAAGGATGTATGGATTCAAAATAAAGATGGGCGAGTGCAGATTTAAGAATCGCCTCGGCCAGATCACCTTCCAACTCAAATTTGACCGTGTTGAACCAATGGATAAACCGATCCATTTCCTTAGCCATCTGATCTGAGGGCGGTGCTTCATAATGCACGGTTTCCCTGCCATGGGATCCCGAGATGACTTGCATAGGAGCTGCGCTGCTTCGCCAGACCCCGGGTGTGATGCCTCTTGCATGCTCCATAAGCATGAAATGCCATTGTTGTAACATCGAAGCATTTAAGGGGTCCTGATATGTCTTCCTAACTTCTATCATTAAATTGGCGATACCCGATGCACGTCGGTCTTTAACACTGATGGGCTTTTCATTTAGTCCCAGATTATTCCGAATAGATGACGTGACATCCTCCCTGCTGAGGTATTCACCTTCTATTTCAGAGGTTTTTACAGCCTCTGAAATCATCAACTGGATTAAAGCCTCCTCCTGTAAGGATTGTGGCAGGGATTGAAGAATGCCGTTTACTTCGCCAACTTCTTTTGCGAAATCAAGCATAATAGACTGTAGTCCAGCAAAATCATAGCTGAACGCGGGCCAATCAGGAAGCTGCCAATTGTAGGTCATGAGCCGATTAGTAAATTATTCGGCTCAAATATAAGCGAATTTTGAGCCGATTAGTAAATTTATTCGGCTCAAAATGAAAAATCAATTTGGGAAGAACTGGATAAGTGTTATTTTAAAATTAAATGAATGTTACCATTATGTTAACAACTATTTCACAATGTTAGATCCAAGGCTCCTAAAGCGGTTTGTGTTCAAGGAATTATGGGCAAGTAGATTAAGCTTATGTTATGAGATTTGATATGCCATTACAAAACGATAATTTTAAGTAATTATTAGTTCATGTAATTTTGGCCTTATGAATTATCCAGTCTTTATCTTCCACGAACTTACTTACAGACTCTCACAGATCAGTCCGAACATCGGGACTTTCGATACCAGTTTTGTCCGCAATGATTCCTTTGTGATCCATACGACAAAGGGTGAATTGGAGGTTGACAGCGAGACTATTGCAAAACAGTATCAGAACCCGGGATTGCTTACCAGGGAAGATCTGGATCTGCTCTTGCAGAAATTCCATGCTTCGGATAAGCGCGCGTTGGCTTTTCATTAGCGATTAAGCGAACTGAAAAGTCCAAGTCAGGAAGAATCGATTAAGAGGGAAAAGTCCAAGTCAGAAAGACTTGGACTAAGAGCGAAGACTTGGGCTAAGCGCTGTTTTTTATGAATTCGTTACTGGAAGTATTGCGATAAATCCGTAAAAGTTCCTGATAAAGCAGTACCTCGCGGGGTTCCGATCAGAAATCTGGAATCACGGAGTACCAGAAGTTTTGATTTTCCTGCTTCAAACTTAAGTTCGCCAAACCTCCCCAGATTGGGTGTAAATGGAAATCCGTTCGTAAGAATCGGCGGTGCCAGATTGACATATGGTATTTGATCGGTACCTTTTTCCACGATATCGTAGCTGTAAATGTAGTTGGCAGGGATAGGTGGAAGTTCTATAGCATTAAAACTGCCATCTTTAGATAAAGCAAACCTGATCTCAGGACTGGTTTTTACTGCTGCAGCATTGGTTCTGGGATCTTTCGTATACAATACCAATTCCACATCGACCCCTTTGAAATTTGCTGGCCACTGGGTTTCGAATTTAGCCTTAACCATCATATTGGCAGGATCTGCCGGTGGATCAAGCTTGACATTATCCACTATGGCTTTGCCATCAAAAAAGAAATTTACGGACTGTTGTGCAGGAAGAGATTGGATTGTCCTGGTCAGCAAAGCTGTCGCCTCTCCTTTTTTCCTGATCTGGAATTCCCGGATCATTCCTTTATCCATTAAAACTGCAGTTCCATTGCCGGTATTGTTAATGATGCCTGTGCCGGACAAAACCAGATTGCCATCTAATAAAAACTCCAATTCACCGGATAAGACGTAACCTTTGATCAGCAGTGTGACCAAATTGTCATAGATTTTGCTGCCATCATAGTAAACTGTAAAATCCTGATTGTAGCTTGAAGCTGAAATCACATTGCTTTTCAAGATCCCGGCACTTCCTTTTTTCCTGATCTTAATTTCTGCATCCTGTCCATCTACCGACAATAAAGTGTTGAGCTCAAATGCGGGCAGTGTTTTTGTTTCTGCAATTACTTCATCTTTATAAACAAACTCCAGCTGTTCCGTAGAATTCCCCTTAACGGTTAATTTAACTACTTTTCCTTCCTCGGGAAGGGCCAGTTCCTTTTTATTGCAACTTATACACAGCATGAACAACAGCATGCTGGCAAGGCCCGATTTTACTATCATTGATTTCATATTTTTCTTTTAAAAATTATAGGATATGGAGGTACTGTAGCTGCGTCCGAATTTTTGCCTGAACCTGATCTGATCTTCTTTTTCATATTTGTCGGTAAATCCAGGTTTCAAACTCAGCCCATTGTCGCTTTGTCCAACCTTTGGACCACGATCGTAACTACCCGTATTGACATAAAATACGGATGCGCTGTTCAGTAAATTCCCGGCGTTGAGCTTAACTTCAAATCTTTTGCTAAAAAATTTATAGCTGATCTGTGCGTCAACCTGTTCCCTTGGCATTTCGTATTCGATCTGGTCAAAATTGAAACTTACGATGTAGGTTTTGTACCCGGACTTGTTATAGGCTACATTGAAGCCCAGGAGATCACCCGTATACTGAAGCCCTGCATTGATGAGGTAAGGAGACTGTCCATACATGGACCTCTCCTGCTTAACCGGAACCCGTATATATCCACCAACTTCTTTGTCCGGGTTTTCTATCCTATAATTGGACAGTACCCGTGATTTTTGCAAGGTAAGGTTACCATATGCGCTGAGGTTACTCAGCAATGCAGTCTGACTGATGAAGCTAAAATTCTTCCGAAATTCGAACTCGAGTCCATATACTTTTGCGTTTGCAGCATTTTGGATGTAGTAGTTGATGTTGCCTGTAGCGATACTAAATGTAAGTTCTGTGGGTTTATCGAATTTTTTGTAAAAGGCACCTACTGAAATAATTTCGCCTAAGCCAGGAAAGCACTCAGCCTTCAGGTCATAACTATCGACCCGGGTACTGGTGAGCCCCTGGTTGCCAAACTGTGCACCAAGAATGGGACTGTACTTGAAAAACTGGCTGTTGTCCATTAACTCCGGTCTTACGATGCTGCTGGAAACTGCGGCCCTGAGGTTGAGCTGTCCGATGGGGCTATAGGTGAGGTTTGCAGAGGGCAGCCATTGCCAGGCCTTTTCTTCCGGTAATTTGAACTCGCTTCCCCCTCTAAGTACCTGGCCATTTTTGATCTCTGTGTACTTGTAATATTCGGCCCTGATGCCCCATACCAGGCGCAGCTTTTCCAGGGGGCGACTGTCAAACATCAGGTATCCCGCCTGTGTCTGGCTCTTCCCTTTATATTCATCCAAAAAATACTGCGTGATGGCATAATTATAACCATTGGCACCGAAGTTGGCAGGATTCAGCATTTCTTTCAACGGAATAAACCTTAAACTGTCGGCCCTGTTTGGGCTATATACAAAAGAAGCAATCTGCCAATCAAAGCTCGCGCTTTTATGAACGCCAAAGTATCCGGCCTTTACCGTATTGCGAACAGCTCCCAGGTTCAATGGTGCGGTTGCATCCAGGTTCCAGGAGTAATGATTTTCGCGGTTGTGGTAATTGTGGCGGGAAGTTGGGTCGATCCTGGCTTCAATCTGAGTAGATGCCTGATAAAAATAGCGGTATTCCTTTCCAATCAAAAAAGGCATGCTGGCGGCTATAGAAAGGTCTTTCTCTTTGCGATCTATTGCAGTGCTTGCCACATTCCATTCCAGCTTTACCTTGTTCAGCTGATGCTGTCCACCCAACTTGTTCTGCAATAAGCTGGTAAAAGTAGGATCATCTGCTTCCTGTATACGGTTGGGCGGCACACCATTTGCCAGGTCATCCGTGCCACTATCATTGTCGTAGCCAGTGATCCTTACGAGCGCATTGTCATAGAGATGCGTATAGGTATTGCGCAAGCTGAAACGGTTGTTGCCCAATTGAATTCCCACATTCAATATGGCACCCAGGGTGGTGTTGAAACCATAACTCCCTCCGTGATTGTTGAAGTTAAAATTCCAGTCACTTCTGCGCATTTGTTCGATCTCATTGATGGATTGCGTATTGCGATAGCTTATGGCCCCAGTGAAGCCCAGCCTATTTTTGCTATTGGTATCCAGGCTGATTAGCCGGCCAATGGTAAACTGGTAATTTTGTGAAGGCGCAGCCTTATACTTATAGAGTGTAAAATTATCCGTTTTGAATTTTTGGCTCTGCTGATCTACCTTTTGCTGAAATTCAGCAGCAGTTAACGTGATATTTGGTTCGAGTCCCCTAACCGTATGTACGAGGTCTGTAGGAAAAGATCTTCTTCCGTCGTCAAAACCCAGATAATCATATTTGCCACGTTCGTGACTAAATAAATCCTTTCCGGTGGTCTGATCATTGTATGAAGTACCTACGGTGAAGCCCATGAAGTTCTCGTTTGGAATATCCCTGGTATTGATCTGGATCAGTCCGCCACCAAAACTCGCGTTCATGTCGGGAGTAACCGTTTTGCTCACCACCACATTATCTACAAGATTGGCCGGAATGAGATCGAAAGAGAAATTCCTCGTCTGCGCCTCAGTGCTGGGCAGGAGCACGCCATCCAGCATGGCCGAATTGTAACGCTCGCCGATCCCCCGTACCAATACAAATTTATTGTCGAAAGTACTCAGTCCACTGATGCGCTTCAAACTTTCGCCAATGTTCTTATCCGGGGTTCTTGCGATCTGTTCCGCACTGATCCCATTGCTGATCTCCGATGCGTTCTTTTGGCGGGCCAGCAAGCCAGCTGTCGAAGCCTTTTTATAACCCGCGGTAACCACTACTTCCTCTAATCCTCTGGAATCGGTTTTTAGTGACACGTTTAGTGAGGTATTGTTCCCTTCGCTAACAGACACACCAGTAACCCGCTGGGTCTGAAATGAGAGGTAGCTGAATTCCAGGGTGTAGATACCAGGTTGGATGCTAATGCTGTAAGTACCGTCTACGCTGCTCTGCAGGGTTTGTCCGGTTTCAATTAATTTGACTGTGGCACCGGGAAGAGTTTCCCCTTTTTCATCCATGATCTTTCCGGAGATGCGGCCTGGCTTTGCGGGGATGGGCAGTTCGCTGATGGCGATGAGGCTACCCAATTGTGTGAATTTCAATCCTTTGGATCTGCTGAGTTCCCTGAGCAATTCAGCCATTGCTTTTTTATCCGCATCCAATTTATTGATCCGCAATTCCCCCACCTTCCTGGACCAGGAAAAAGTAAAGCCGGATTGTTTCTCCATCGCTTTCAATAAATCAGTTAATGTAGTACCTGTCCTGGAATGAAATGTAATTTTAGCAGATTCCAGGTCCTGCGACCTGACTTCTGCCCCTAATAAAACACCTGTCAGGGTCAGGGAGACTAACGTTACCATAAAGGTAAATCTTGTCATAGCAAATAAGAGTTTTGTTAAATTTCTTTTTGTATAATTGTTCATAGTTTATTTAAAAATGATTTGTTGCCGAAAAATGATGAATCAGAAAGCTATACTGAGCGGAAGTGTACCACCACTTTCGCTCTACTTTATGATCCAGCCAATACTTGTTGTGCTGTTTCTATTTACATAATGTCCCTCCTTTTACTACCATAAGGTTACGGTATCTTTTTCTATTTGATATTTGAATTCACCCGGGATGCTTAAAGCCTTCATGACAACATTTAAGTTTTCATTTTTGATCTTCAGGTTCAGCTCCCTGTCCAGGAGCGCTTTGTTCCTGAAGACAAATTTTACTTTGTAAGCCTTTTTAAGCTGCAGGATAATATTTTCCAGGCGTTGATTGTTAAAAACGAGCAAGCCCTGTTTCCATGCGGCGTTATCCAGAACGTCGACAGGTCCGTGTTTAAACTTTCCCGACAGGTGGTTGAAAGAAAGTCCTTCACCAGGTAACAACATGTAAGTTTTTGCAGTGTGGACCTTTGGCGCCATTACGCCGACTTTTCCTGTAACGACCATCACATCTGAGACCGGGTCTTCCGGGTAGGCTTTTACATCAAATGATGTTCCCAGTACCTGCACATTCAGCAGCGCAGTGTGCACTTTAAAAGGTTTGTTTGCTTTGTGTGCTACCTCAAAAAACGCCTGGCCAACAAGCGTCACTTCCCTTGTTGTTCCTGCGAAGACATTAGGGTATCTCAATTTACTCTCGTGGTTTAAAGTGACCCTGGTTCCATCGGTCAGGACGATGGTCTTGATCTCCCCTGTATTTGCGGTGAGTTCGGTGTAGGTAACAGGGTTGCGTACAGGAGCCTGGTATTGTAGTTTAAAAAGAATGACTCCAAGCCCTGAGATCAACAGTACCGCAGCAGCAGACCGCAGCCAAAACGAAAAGCTGAGCGGCGCAGGTTTAGACTTTGTGCTGGGGAAAAAGTATTGCCTCAGCTGCGCTCTGGAAGATACCTCCCGCTGTTCAAGTTCATGTTGAGGCAATAAGTCTTTTTTTAAGTCCAGCTGGATGAGCCATTGGGCGATCAGCTCCTTCTCTTCTTCTGTAACCTGGCCTTCCTGATAATTTTTGAAAAGTGCTTCTAAATGTTTCTGTTCTTTCTGCATTCTATATATAATAAGCAGCAGGAAGCAAAAAGGCCCAGATGTTTTAAGTTAAGCTTATGTTACTAATGTGTTAACCAAACTAAGATCAGTAACTGAAGTGCAGAAAGCGATTCATCGCTGGTAGCCTGACGAATTCTATTCATAGCGATATTAACTTGATTTTTAACCGTTTTGGGAGAAATATTGAGCAATTGGGCAATTTCCGGGATGGAATACTGATTGCTGCGGCTCATTAAAAATACCTCCCGCATTTTATCGGGCATTTCCTCAATTGTCCGGTTGATGACCGACATGACCAATTCATATTGCTGGTCCATTTCACGGATTTCGAGCGTATCCAGATAGGGGCTATTGCCCTCTTCGGCCTGCAGGAAAGCAGCAAAATTCCGGAAGTGTTTCTCTTTAAAACCTTTTGTACGGAAATAGCCGGAAAGTTTGAACCAAAGTCTGTTTTTCAGGTAATTGGCTAAAGGATTTTGAATGTTGAAATTTTCCCGTTTGTCCCAAAGCTCTATGAACATGTCCTGAAGGAGGTCATAGGCTTCATCTTCATCGCCAATCTTCCTGATGGCCAGGTTTAGCAAGGACTGGTAATGACGGCGGTGAAGTTCTTCAAAAGCCGCATAATCTGAACCCCTGATTAAAGACAATAATTCCTGTTCGCCTAAATGTTCCATTGTTGTTGGTATCCCGAAGCTAAATTGCTCCGAAGATACCAATACAATGTTAGCTAAATGTTAGTATTTGACTCAATAGTCTATTCAGTTAGAAGGGACTATGAGGGGTTCCTTTTGTGCGGTATTAGCGTGGGAACAGCTGAATAAGTTCATATTGCTCCAGAAAATCAGTGGCTGGGGCGACTGCCTTTTTTGCAAGAAATATGCTTTGAACTTTACCTGGAGAAACTCCATCGTAGGGTAGCTCCACAGTTATTGTACTCTGGTCTCTGTTCTTATTGATGTAATATTCTTTGGTCTTCGCATTTCTTACTACCGCAATCGGATATAATTCAGTGCCGGATTGCGTTGGTGTGACCGTAGGTACTGGGATCTTAGCATAGGACGTCCATGTACCAGGCTGCACATTTTGAGCAATAGGAAAGCTTGTGGTATTAACTACGACAATGGGATCTGGCTTAGTATCATCATAATAATACTCCAGCACATCGACCATTATATCTACCGGATCTTTGCCTGAAGAAGGATCCAGATAAAAATTAACGGTATAATCATTTCCCTGCGGACTGGGATATGAATACTGATTACTGAGTTTCGATCCATCAAAATAGATTTTAATGGCTTTACTTTCCTGATCATTGATGTTGAATTTTTGCTGATAAACGATCTGTCCGGTGCTTTTCCTTTTCAGTTCCATATTGATTTCATCCTTCTCAAAAGCGAGTTGGTTGATGGCTCCGGTAGTCCTCACCCGTCCATAATATTCGCGCATTTTTTTCCCGTCAAAGTATTGTTCTATTGTATCTCCCAATACAAATCCAGAAATGTCGAATGTGTTATTTATTGACTTTATAGTTGGCATCACATAAGTTCCGTCCTTTTCGCAGGCACTCAACAGGAATACAGGCAGGATCGCAACCAGATAGATGAATTTAAGTTTATTGTTCATGATGTGCTTAGATTAAAAATTATAGGATAAAGAAAGACTGAATGTACGCCCAACGTAGCGTGTAAAAGTTTGTCGGTCACCTACCCTCCTATTGGTAAACTTATCGGTATAACCTTCTTCGAATTTCTCAGAAAAGCCAAATTTATATTCGTACTTATCGTGCCACTCCAGATTCAGTCCACCCTCAGTTCCAGGCTTTTGCTCATAGGTACTGGGATCGTTGATGAAATAACGGAAAGGTGCATCCAGCAGGTTGCTCATGTTCAGTTTGGTTTCCATCTTTCCTTTCAAAAATTTATAACTGATCTGGGCATCCATTTGAGATCTCGGCCTTTCATATTCCACGAATCCGGGCTCTATGGCTGTAATAAAAGTCTTATAGCCCGCATGGTTGTAGGTTAAATTCAGTCCCAATTTTTTGCCAGCATACTGAATCCCCGCGTTATACAGCAAAGGAACCTGTCCGTAAAGCGCACGCGGATATTTCAGGTATTTATAATACAGAGAATCTGATTGGTCGGCAGCTTTGCCATACTGTATTTCCCGAGCCCGTACTTTTGAGTTCTGTAACGTAAGGTTACCGCTCAGGTATACGTTCTTCAGAAAAGGAAGGCCGTCGTAGACGAAGCCTAAACTTTTACGGAGCTCAAATTCCCATCCCTTTACGATGGCCCAATCTGAATTGGAAATCGTGATGTAACCAATTCCATTATTTTCGTTGTCCAGTCTGTAATATTCTGCTGGTTTGTCGAAGAATTTATAAAAATAACCTGCCGAGATCAGCTCGCCTGCTCCTGGAAACACCTCTATTTTCGCATCCAGGTTATCGATAAGTGTACTGCTCACACCACTACTGCGGATATCTGTCCCATAATTCGGATTGTAACGGGAGAACCTTGAACTTTCCATAAGTCCTGGTCTAACGGCCGATTTGGCATAGGATGTCCGCAAATTCATGTCCTTAAAAGGAGAATAGGTGATGTTGGCCGAAGGCAGAAAATACCAGTCTTTTTTCTCCTCAAAGAAAATCCTGCTGATTTTATCTTTCAGTAAGCTGGCAGAATTGACAATTGTATCTAACTTGAAGTATTCAGCGCGTAGGCCCCAAACCATGCGCAGGCTGGGAAGCAATTTCTGGTCTAACATTACGAATGCGCCCTTGTTCTCACTTTTGGCCTCAAATTTATTGGAACCATAATCTTGTTTGAAATAGAAGATGCTATTTCCTGTATTCTCCATACTCATATAGTTGCCCCAGTCCTGGATTGGTATCGTAACTAAAGGGACCGTACCATTGCTTCCCATTGCGATAGGGAGAATCTGCCAGTCGTAGTACGCATGTTTTTTAAGGTAATTGGCACCCGCTTTCAAAGTATGTTTGGTATTACCTAATTTAAAATCATAGGCCGCAGTCAGAGTACCATCAAAGTTATTCTCTTTATAGATGTATTCATCTCTGTGCGTAGCTCCAAAGCCCGGATCCGTGGTGGAACTGGTGCCATAGGTATACAGTACCCTATTGCCAATTTCACGACTACCCAGAGTTGTTGATACAGCATCCTGTTCTAAAGATTTAAGCGATGTCCTGGCCAAACTCCATTCAATCTTTAAGGGTTTGATCCGGTGAACACCACTTACCTTATTCTGCAGGAGATCCGAAAACTTGGGTCTGTCATCTTCCTTGATGCTGGGGAATTTTCTTTCGGACTCATCTTTAGGATTGTTCCAGTCCCAGCCACTGAAGCGACTGAACCTGTTGTCGAAGATCCGTGTATATAAATTGTAGGTATTGATCTGGTGCATTTCCGTCTTGAACCCACCATTTAGCAACAGTCCCAGGGTAGTGTTGAAACCGTAGACATTACCCGTGTTGATGTCGGTAGGATCATCTCCGCGAGTAGGCTCCCGGGTCCAGTCTCCACGGCGCATGGTAGAGACATAATCGTTGCTCTGCGTATTGCGGTAGCTCAATGAACCGACAAAGCCCAGTTTACGCTCAGCCCTGGAACTTAAGGAGTAAACTCTCCCCAAGTTAAACTGGTAGTTTTGCGAAGGCATGGACTGAAAATTGCGTGTTCCCAAGCGTTCAGTTCCACCGATGCGCTTGTTTTGCTCAGCCACTTCTGCAAATTTAACCTCGTTTTGGGCATCGGTTTTCGTAGGATCAAATTTCCCTGCGAGGTTCAACAAATTCTTAGGGAAATGGTCCCGGGTACCATCATCAAAACCCAAATAATCGTATTTACCACGTCCATACCCCAGAAAATCCTTGCCTGTGGTGCGGCTATTGAAAGAAGTACCTGCGCTGACGGACAGGAAATTGCTTTCGGGTACAGACTTGGTCGTAATCTGGATTAAACCTCCTGCAAAACCATAAGGCATATCGGCAGTGATGGATTTGGCCACAACGATATTTTCTACCAGATTGGTCGGGATCAGGTTAAATTCAAAATCCCGCTCCTGAACATCTGTACTGGGCAAGCTACTTCCGTTGAGCAAAGATACATTATAACGTTCAGCGATGCCTCTCACCACTACCTTTCTATTTTCATTGGTAGATACCCCGGTAATCCGTTTTAAGCTTTCACCTACATGTTTATCGGGAGTTGCAGCAATCTGTTCTGCAGAGATACCATCAGAAAGGTTGGACGTATTTTTTTGTTGCGCATACAGGCCGGCCACGGATGCTTTTTTATAAGTGGAAGTGATGGTCACTTCTGACAGTCCTTTCGAATCCGGTTTCATTGAAATATCCAGCGTTGTATTTTCGCGTGACCGGACCATCACATCGGTAATCCGCTGCTTCTGATAAGAGATATAGCTGATTTCAAGAGTGTATGTGCCTGGTGCTATGCTGATGCTGTACTTTCCATCAACCGTGGTTTGCACCGTTTGACCAGTCTCTACAATCTTAATTGTAGTACTGGGCATGACTTCGCCCCTATCGTCGGTTATTTTACCCGTGATGCGGCCAGGCTCTGCAGGTTTGGGTGCCGGTTTGGCCCGGCCAATCACGACATTATTATTGATGACTTCATAATCATAGCCCGTTTGTTTCAACAGTCTTTTGAGCACTATGGGAAGAGATTCCCCACGAAAGAACTGTGGAGAAGGCTTTAATTTGCTGAGTATATTTTTATCATAAGAAAATGCGATACCGGTACTTTTTTCAATTCTGGCCAGTACATCGGCCATGTTTTCATTTTTTATGTTGATGGTAACCTTGACTTCATCCAGTTTCTGTGCCCTGCTATCGCTGGCGTAGATCATACTGGTTAAGCTTATTAAAATTCCTAATGCAACTGTCGTGACTCTCATGATCGCCGTGACGTTTTTTTTCATGTATTTTTTATTGTACAAAAGATAGTCAGCCCATGCGTCCGAATAAATCGGGAATTGCATTGCCAATCCGCATAGCTTTACTATTTTTGATTGTTGTTAAATGGTTTATGCCTTTAATTACACAGCGGGACTAACGAACTTTCGACGGGGAGTTAGCCGCTGTTTCTTTTTATGTATCCTTATCTATTCATAGAGTGTGATTATATGGTCCCTGATGCGGTAATTTGCATCCGTCATTTTGCTGATTGTTTTCATAACCTCTGTTATTTGATTGTGTGTATAAAATGTAGTTTTAAAATTCGCTGCTGCTAACCTGTTGCTTTTCGTTTCGAGTGTAAGTCCCCATGTATTTTTGATGACCAGGGCGAGTTCAGAGAAGGGGGCGCCGTCCAACTTGATGACACCATCTCTCCAGGAGCTGACCAGCCGGGCCGGAATTTCAGTGGTGGTAAAATCCCCGGTATTTTTCTCGAAACTGATCTGCTGGTTGGGGTAAAGGAAAGCCAGCGTTTTACCGGCAGTAGTGACCCCAACTTTTCCTGTAGCAACGCTCACCGCAATTTGATTTAGTTTGGCGTATGCCCTGATGTTGAAGGATGTGCCCAATACTGTGGTGGACAGCTGAGCGGTAGAGACCACAAAAGGCTTTGTTTCATTGTGTTTTACTTTGAAAAACGCCTCACCATCTAAATAGACCTGTCTTTTAGGGCCATTAAACTGAGCTGGATAGCGGATCTCCGAGCCCGAATTCAAGGTAATTTCCGAGCCGTCGGCCAAGATCACTTTCAGCATCTTACCTTGCCCGGCCCTGCTCCTGCTCCATTGAATCGTGTTTTCAGTTTGTGTGGAACTGCTGCTCTTCTTCAAGTATTGGTACATGGAGAAGCTGCAGATTAAAAAGGCCAGAACTGCAGCAATTTTCATCCAACTGGCGTAGGGCTGGAATAGCGGGAAGATCCTAAGGTTAGTACCGGGAATTCGGTCAGTAATGCTATTTAAGAGCCGAAGCCGTACTTTTTCTTCATGTTCAGCGTCGGCAAAAACCTTCAGGTCTTCGTCAGCATGATCGAATGCTGCGTACCAATGGTCTAATATTTTTTTCTTTTCCTGCTCGTCCATATGATGTCCTTTGCCTATATAACCGAACGGGTATGGCACTTGTCCCAGAGCAAAATAAAACTTAATACAACCGGTATGTTCTGTTAATGTTCGCTTAACAACAAAGCCGCTATTGTGATGATCAGGGTAAGGGAAGCTGGCTTAGGTTCAGCTGATCCATAGTTGCGGATGGTAAGCCTGATCCGGTTTAATGCTGTACTCAATTGGTTCCTGACGGTTTTACTGGAGATGTTCAAGCGACTGGCGATTTCTTCATTAGAAAGCATTTCCTCTCTGCTGAGCAGGAAGATTTCTTTCATTTTTTCAGGCAGTTTATTGATTTCCTGCAGGACAACAGATTCAAGTTCGCGGTTCATCAAACGATCGTCACTGGAATGCGGATCGACTTCGGTCTTAGATGCTTCCTGATTTTCGAAGTTCATCTTTAAGAGCGCTCTTCTAAAAAAGTCGATGATGCGGCTTTTCAACCGGGTATGGAGCAAGGCACGTACGGCATTTTCATTTTCCAGGTCATAATCGCCCTCGAGCAAGGAGAGAAAGAGGTCCTGCAAAATGTCTTCTACCTGTGCCTCGTCCCGCAAGCGGCGAAAGGCGACGACATACAACTCCTTCCAGAACTTGTTGTACACAGTTGTGATGTATTGCTTTTTTGCCTGCTGCTTCAATTGAATTTTGGAGTGTGGCAACAAAGCTAGCAAGAACAATATTAACGGCAGGTTAAGAATTCAGGCAGACATTGCTTTGAGCTAGCGAATGTTTAAGAAAATGCAGTCAAAAGATAACGAAACAACACCATTGGCTTAAAATGATTTGTTTTGCTTTGCTGCAGGTAAAAAAATAGGTATCCTAATGAAAACGACAGCAATCAAAATCAGTTCAGACCTGCAAATCTTCATCGATAAATTTGCTCCAACCAAATTCAAACTTATGGCCAGGGGAATTGAAATCAGGGGCATTAACGACATGCACAGAAACCTTGTGCAGGCCAGAGACCTGATTGAGCGTCTAGAGCTAAATCTCACCGTGTCGCACAATGCAGAGATGCTGAGCTACGGTGGTTTTGAAGTAAATAATTCTTAACGGGGCGTTGCAGAGGTATTCGGTTTAAAAGAACCGAGCAACAAGTTCAGGTCAGCGGGCGCAACTGATTCGGGATGATGGAACTGCTGATCCAACATGGTATCAGGAAACTCCAGGCTTCCTGTAGTCGTTTGCACTTTGATTCCCGCACTGATTTTTTTGTAAGATAAGTACTCCCCTACTGCAGGATTAAGTTCCTGCAGGCGAATGAGCAACTCGTAGATCACATAGACCGATAATTGCATACACAAAAATACAAAACATTAATTCAACACTAAATTATCATTAAGTTAACAAAAATATAACAACAACCATGTGCTTAACATGCGATTAAAGAAGTTCCTGTCAGTAAATGACAAACCAAGTCAGGAAGACCTGGAATAATCTGAAATAATTAGCGTGTCAGGGAAAAGATTAAGTTTAGGCTCGATTTTGTGCTACTCAAATCCGATCCTTGTCGTGTTTGTCAGTGATGGTGTCTGTTTGATTCACTTCCTTCTCAAATTTTTTCGCATCTCTTTTATTTCTTCTGATCAGGAAGAGAATCAATACCAGGACAGCAAATACTACGGGGACTAAAATATTATAATTGACTTCCATGAGCAGTGTTTTTGAGTAAATATAAAGAAAAAAAGCCCTGACATCCATCATGGCTTTTTTTATCAACTAAACCTAAACGTATTATAAATACTAACCAAATATTTATGCTGCAAAGCTAAGGCTCATGTGTTAAGAAGATGTTACATATACGTTATAAATAAACAAAAAAACCGGGCCGACAACAGTCGGACCCGGTTGAGCATAATCAAAAATGAAAAAACTTATTTCAGGAAGATTTTACGTATTGCTTTATTGTCTGCATCCAGAATATAAATATTACCATCTTTATCAACAGCCATATCATCCATAGACGCTAATTTTGCTGCGGATAACGTACCATCTACAAAACCTGAACCCGAGCTGAATTTCACGAGTGTTGAAGCCTTTTTACTCGCAATATCAATCTCTCTGATGGCGTAATTATACCGGTCGCCTGCGATCATCTTACCGCTGCCATATAAAAACAATCCTCCGGAAATGTTATTAAATCTCACCTGCGTACCTGCTCCATCTGCATAACCCGGATCTGACCAGCCAATCCAATTGATCAAATTCGTACCACCCGCAGGTATATTGGAAATGGCATGGTTACTACTTGATCCTGAATCTACATAATACAGGTTACCAGCTGCATCGACTGCCGGACGGGAAACAGGCCAAAGTGGCCCGGTAACTTTAGAAAAGCCACCTGCTACATTTACTTTGTTCATCCCTGCAAATGTGGCATTGATATTTACATAAAGATTTCCTGCCTTGTCAAATGTCATCCTTCCAGGTGCAAAACCAGATGCATAGACTGTATTTTGTCCCGTAGGGGTAATTTTTCGGATTTGGTTAGTGCCAATATCTGATACATACATATTGTTTTGTTTATCGAATACAATACCGTAAGGTGTTCCGAAAATAATATCTGCACCATTTGCCTGCACTGTAGTTACCGTACCATCTTCTGCAATTCTCTTTACAACTTTATTCTGGTAATCGGTTACATAAACAACACCATTATTATCCAGGGCCATTCCTGCCATAAAACGCCCAAACGTAGTGCTATTAGGACCGCCCGCCAATGTCATCACTCCGGCTCTTCTAAATTCCTGCGGTGCTAGCGCTTCCTCAGTTCCCACAACAACTTTCAACTTACCCGTGCTTAATCCTGCAGGCGCGTCTAAAACCAGTGTATTTTCAGTAGCTGTATTTACAGCTGTTAAGACCCCATTAAAATAAACTTTGTTATTTGTTATTGTGCTGCTAAAACCAGACCCTTTGATGGTAACTGTTGTTCCTGCCAAACCATTATCAGGGCTTACAGAAATAATTCCCAGTGTCTGATCTTTAAACTGAGGGCCATCAGTAGCCTGGTCATTCACCACTACTTTCACCAAACCGCTTCCTGTACCACCGGGTATAACAAGCTTAATTTGGTTTTCATTAACAGATTGAACGGGAATTGCCACACCGTTGATGAACACTTTATTTTCGTCCAGCACAGGACTAAAGAAAGTACCTGTAATGGTCATTTGGGAATCCTTTGGTCCACTCAGTGGCGTAACCACCTGTATGGATGGCGGAGCGACTACTGTAAATATTGGCCCTGTAGTTTTCTGTCCGTTGATATTTACAGAAAGCGGACCCGTGCTCACTCCGTCAGGAGCGGAAACTACCAGTTTTTCTTTGGAAGCTTCCAGTACTGTAGCGCTGGCTCCGTTAAAATCTACTACATTTCCTGCTGCCAGTTCTTCAAACCCGACACCGGTAATGGTGACTTTGGTGTTTTTCCCACCGGTTAGGGGTTTAATCGTACTGATAGACTGATAGGTAAAATTCTGCCCCTGGGCTTCTTTACCGTTCACCTTTACCACTATCGGCCCGAAGCCCGCATCTACAGGTACTTCGGCAACGATTATTTTATCAGACACACTAACTACCAATGCAGCTTTACCATTGATAAAAACTGTAGCTGGCGCGCTTATACTACTAAAACCCTCTCCTGTAATCCTAATTTGAGAACCAGCAGGCCCATTGGCAGGGGACACTATTTTTACACTTAAATCCTGGTAAGTATACTGTCCCACATCAAAGTTCTGCGCAGCATATTTTAATCCGAGCGTACCTGTAGCGCCTCCTTCCGGCATCCTGATTACCAGTGAAGTTGCCGTTGCACTAATTACCTCTGCCGCTTTTCCCGAAATACTGGCGGAATACAAACCAATGTCGGTACCAAAGCCTTCTCCTTCTATGGTCACCAAAGTACCTGCGTTACCGCTATTTGGATAATAGCTCTCTATTTTAAACGCTACAACAGGCTGTTCTACCTTATCTTTTTTACAAGCGCCAATAAACAGCAGGAAACACAGCATCATACCGATGCCTAAATTCCATTTATGTTGAATGATCGTATTCATATTCTTCTAATTTAATTTGTAGACTAAAAACTATACCTTAAGCCTAATTGCATTTGCGTTCTGGATCCAACGTAATCTATGCTATAAGGTTTTCCCGGATTTCGGAAAGTAAAAGCCGGGTAATTACCTGCATTTTGCTGGGCGCTAAGCAAGGGAGGGGTTAAACCCACACTGCTGGTTGAATTGAACGTATTTGGCGAAAAATACTGAACGCCCCAGTTTTTGCTGATCAGGTTGCTGATGTTCGTTACATCTGCAGTAAAACTTAATGAACGGGTTTTACCTTCGTTTACAAATAACTCATGCGAGAGGTGTAAATCTGCCTGTACATTCCAGGGTGTACGCCCCTGGTTACGTTCTGTGTACTTCCCCCTCCTGCTGCTCAGATATTCATTACCATCAATAAACGCGTTAAACGCTGTTGCCTGTTGTACCGCCGTTTGTGTTGGAATGTCTTTAAAATAGCGAATACTCTCCTCATGTAGAGGAATGTAAGTTAAACTAACCTGCTGTGGTAAGCCCTGCGTACTTGCGTTTACAATACCGTAAGTAAAAGGACTGCCCGACTGTGCGCTAAAGAACAAACTTATATTTGTTTTGCCTGCCTTAAGCCAGTCGTGGTTATAACTGATGCTGGACACAATGCGGTGGCGGATATCAAAATTACTGTAACTTAAGGTTGGGTTGTTGGGCACCAGCGACTGGTTTAGCTGCCAGTTGCTTTCCATCGAGTTACGTACACCATTACTTAAATCTTTTGATTGTCCGTAGGTATAAGAAGCACTCACATTTAAAGAATTTATAAACGTTCTGGCAACAGTACCAGTAAGGCTGTAACGGTAACCATCGCTGGTATTGCTTAATAAGTAAATGTTAGAGAAACGTGGATCAACAGTTCCACTGTAAACAGGCTGCTGTTTTTCCTTGTCATAACCATAATACAAGGGATTATCTTTTGTATTCAGCTGCTGAAACAATACATCTTTTATATTCTTGGTATACATCCCTTCCAGGGTAAAACGCCAGTCATTTTCTGTTTCATAATCGAGTCCCAAACTACCACGTAATACTTTTGGCATTACAAAGTCATTGTCCACCAAATCTATCTGGGTACGCCCGCTATTTGGATTATTGATCACTGTTCCGTTTTGACCAATGAAACCAGCTATACCATTAGGGTTTGGTTTAACAGGATCTACACCTGGCACAAAAGGCTGCTGATCTGCCCGCTGGTCTATGGCACCAAAGCTGTCGCCCGTGTTGTAGTAGGCATAGGCCAGCCAGGCAAAAGGAATACGGCCGGTAAACATCCCGATTCCTCCTCTAAAAATCAGCTTCTGATCGCCCAGAGCATCGTATCTGAAACCTAAACGTGGCGAAAGCTGTACTTTGTTTAAGAATTTATTTTCAATCCGGTTTAGCGGCGTGTAAGTATAGGTATTCCCGAAATTCGGGTCGGCCATGATACTGCGTACCTTATCACTTAAAACAGGCATGGTCGGTAAGTTCACCATATCGGCACGCAAACCAGGTGTAATCCGCAACTGATCGCTGATCCTGATTTCATCCTGTACATATAAACTGTACATGTTTACATTAAAATCTGCCGCTGGATTGTTCATTAAATAATCCCTGTCGTTATTGGTATAACCGTAACTTCCCCTTACACGGTACGGATTGTTGTTGGTGAAATCTTCTATGCTCTGGTAATCTACACGACCGTTCCAGGCATTTACAAAACCATACTGGATGCCATACAATTCGTTGTGCGTACCCAGCAAAATTTTGTGACGGCCTTTGCTCCAGTTTAAATTCCCGGTAAACTCCCAGGTTTTCTGCTTCATATTAAAAATGCTGGCCTCACGGTCGGTACCCAAATAAATAGTGGTACCCGGCGTGCGGCCCATAATCTGTACCTGTGGCAGGGTCGGATCGCTTAGAGGGTCACGGCTATCACTAACATGTGTAAAACCAAGCACTACATTGGCCGAAAGTTCATTATTGAAACGACTTTTCAATTCGGCAACAGTGCTGCTTTGGTTGTTTTCCTGTAAAAAAGCCATGCTACTGAAACGGAAATCCTGCTGATCACGGTCCATGTGTGTAGCCTTGCTAAAAATGGTATTATTCCTGACAGCCAATTGGTGTTTATCGCTGATGTTCCAGTCCAAACGGTTAAAAAACTTCTGTGATTTGCTCCAGTTGGTGTATGCATCTGCAGTTCCCGCATCAAAAATATTTCCGTAGCGGCTCTTTACTGTGTTTTTTATAGATTGGGCATCGGCTACACTAAAAATAGGACTGGTTTCTGGCGTACCTACCAGCAGTTGTGTGGGATCCTGCCGGCGGGTAATTTCCTCATTGCTAAAAAAGAACAGTTTGTTTTTAATGATTGGGAAACCGATGCGGAAACCTGTCTGGTAATCATAAAATTCGCTGTTCATTTTGCCCAGGCTGCCTACACGGTCATTACCGGTAAGGGCTGCATTTCTGCCGAAACCGTACACAGAACCACTTACGGTGTTGGTACCACTGCGGGTAACCGCATTGACGGATCCACCGGTGAAATTCCCGATTTTCACATCAAAGGGTGCAAGGTATACCTGCATGTCTTCTATCGCATCCAGAGAAACCGGATTGGTCCTGGTGCTACTGCCATTCATACCGGATGTTCCGGTCTGCCCCCCATTAGAGGGACTAAAACCAATGGCATCATTGTTAACAGCACCGTCTATAGTGACATTGTTGTACCTGAAGTTGGTACCACCGAAACTGTTATCCCGACTACCCTGAGGAGTGAGGCGGGTAATATCGGTAATGCTGCGGTTAACCGTAGGCATGTTTTTAACCTGTTCACTACTGATGTTCTTTCCTGTCCCATAGCTATCTGCTTTTTGACGGGAAATGCTTTTTGCTGTGACCACTATCGTATTCAGCTCCTGCGCATTATCATCCAGGACGAAGTTGATCTGCTGCGTACCTCCAAGGCGAACGGCAATGTCATTACGCATGACATTTTTCATCCCTATAAAGGATACCGTAAGTTCATAAGGCGAACCAATCCGGAGGTTATTTAAAAAATAACGGCCATCTGCATCGGCAGAGACGGCATAACGTGTGCCTGAAGGGGTGTGGATCGCAATAATGGTTGCGCCTGGTATGACTACCCCTTTGGCATCTTTAACCTGGCCGCTTAGCGAGCCGCTTGTTTCTTGCGCCATGCTGTATATCGACACCAGTAGCAGGGCGCAAAGCACAACGATTGAATATATGTTCTTCATGAATTTAATTTTAATTGCTTGTACGCCCTGTTATTGGGTAATCCGTAAAGCACCGTCAATAATATGTAGCACCCCATTTCCAGCCAGGATATCTTGTTTACCGCCAACCAGGTTAACTGGAGTAACGTTTCCAACTCCCTTTAATGTAATCCCGCTAAAGCTACCCGGAGCATTGGCGTCTGATTTCAAAGTGATGGTAACCGAATTGCCGTCGAGCATGGCCTGTCGGCTGGTGTTGGTCGATCCCGTACTTAAGATATAATCGTAGATAAACCGCCTGTCTTTAACAATATGGTAGTTTACCAAACGCTTCAATACCTCTGCATTGGTATTGCTAATTTGTTCAATGCTGGTATAGCCCATAGTCTGCATTGCTGCATTATTAGGGGCAAAAATGGTGTATGGGCCTTGTTCTTTAATCGTTTCCAGTAAACCAGAAGTTTTTAAAGCCTGCGTAAATAATGTAATACTGGATTCTGCTGCTATGGCATCACCCAGTAAATCGTGCAGGTAAGGCGTGAGTACGCGGTTTATTACCTGTACCAATCCATTTGAAGCAGGAATGTTCTGTGAAATCACCCTTGAACCATTGATCGTAAGAATGGTGTCCGTCCCTTTGATCCAATGCGTTGCATATAACCTGCCACCACGCGATTTAAGCTCCTGATTGAATAGAAACGGCAGCTTGTTCAATTCATATTTACCATCCAGGGTGTGGTAATTGGCTATCCTTGAAATTGTACTGGGGCTACCCGTTAAAACAGCAACAGGCCCGGAATAACCGCCAGCACTAAATGCGGCATCTGAAGGGACCAGGGCAGTGTAAGGTCCTGCACCATCCTGAAGATTTTTATCTAGTCCGCTCAATCTTAATGCTGCACTGAAGGCAGATAGATTAAAATTATCAGCGATCACCAGGTTAATTTTATTGTTATCGTAATCGCTCAACTGATTTTCTTCTTTACTGCAGGCGGTGCCCAATACGGCAATGAGCAGCAAGAAAAATAAGGTGTTTTTTTTATATAAATTAATTCTTTGCGCCATGTTTTAATTCAATTTAAATCCTTTAGGAATAAACAGGTGGTCCACCACATGGATAGGCCCGTTTAAAGTATTGATGTCTCCTTCAATTACGTTAGCCGCAGGATATTCGGAACCTTTGACCTTAATTTGAATGCTGCTGTTATTTACCGAAAACTCCAAAGGCATTTTGTAAGCATATTCGATAGATGGATTTCCACCTGCACTGACGAGGTATTCATTTAGTCTTGGGGATAATTCATTGCTGTAAAATACAGTAGCATTACTGATCGCCTTATCTCCTCCAACGGTTACAGGCTGAAACATCCTTCCCCAATTGCGGTGGTAGTTGTAAATGGTATCCATGGGATAAGCCCCTTCATCTGTAAAGGTCATGTCACTAAAATGAATACTCGAAGCGCCACGTTCATTGAATTTCAAGATATCAGCCACAGTTTGAAAGCCAGCTTTGTGAAAAGCTTCATCTGTTGGGGCAAACAAAGTTGATATCGTAATGTTGGTACCATACCCCGGATAAGGGCTCAGAATATCCCAGTCTTTCTGATAAAAAAGACGCTGGGTTGCATACATCATTGTTTCTTCGGGATCTGGCTTGTATCCAAACAAGGGCTCCATATCTGAGGCAATTTTATCCAGGTACAATTCATCGGCAAGCCGTTGCGATTCAAGAAACATCGTAAACCTTCCATCTGCCCTTAGCGCTTCAATTATAGTTTTAGTAGGTTTTTCCAGCGTTTTTTCCATAAGATAAAGTCCGCCATTGGTAGCCGGCAAATAATTAAGCTTACCCATATTTTTACCATTAACCAGTAAGGCATCGCCCTTTAGGCCAACATAAAGCCGGTAAGCGTAATAATCGAACTGGTTCGATTCGGGGTTTTCATAATATTTTACATAAAGATCCCGGTTCTCCAGAAGGGTTTTAACCATAAAATTATCGCTCTTCAGTTTAAGTTCATCGCCAGTTACTTGTCCAATCGTGGCAGAGAATAGTATAAAGTCATCCAGTTCTGCTGCGGACATTTGATCAATTTTACTGGCAGTTAATCCAGCAGACTGCATAGCCGCATCATTTGGTACAAAAGCAGTATACAAAACTTTGCTCCCTTTTTGGTTCAGCACATTTTTGATATTGCTCTTTTGCCATGCGCTGTAATATAGTTTTGCAGGCGAAGCAGCCAGCAACTCTTCTACAGTTTGCGTGGCATTACTTTGAAAAGGAACCTGAGCCCCTTCAGGATCCGGCAGGAATTCTGTTTTAGTACAAGCGGCGGTAAACAAAAGACTTGCAAACAAAATGACCCCGCTCAATTTTTTTAAATTTCTCATATTCATCATGATTTGTTATCTTTTTATAGCTTCTTCCGGTCTGACTAATCCACCCGCTAGATGGTGGACCAGGCCATTGCTGCATAAATTGTCATTTTTTGCGGTGATGTCACCGGATACTGCGACGGGGGGATCATTGGATGTCGGTCCTGTACGTAATACAAGGGAGTAAGCGAGTTTAAAGCTGGGGTACATTTTTCCGGCACCAAAGGTCATGTAGTAAGTGGTATTTTTCGGATAATAATTATATGAGCCATTAGAATTAATGCCGGCAAACACCTGTCCATCTGAGGTAAAAAAGTGTCTATCGTATAAAATATAGACTCCAAAAAGCAAATCACCCAGGTATTTACTGGCATCCATAGCGCTTAAAGAAAGTTCGGTAATACCCAGATCTTCCATTGCCTTATTATCGGGGGCAAAAATGGTGAAGGGTCCCTGCACAGCCAGTTGCTCCCAAAGGCCAAACTTTTTCAGGCCCGAAACAAACACACTATATTCTTTATGCTGTGCCAGCCATTGCTGGATGGTTTTGCTAAAATTGGGCTTCATGACCTGGTTCAGCACATGTAAGGTACCGTTGGCCATTGGTACATCTTTTCGGGTAGCCTCTACCCCACTAAAATAAAGCTCATCCAATGCCCCCCCATTAGGATTCAGGGAAGCTGCAGAAGCATACAGCGCGGTACCCTCTAAAGTGGCGTAACGTACATCAATTCCATTGCTTGGAATATCAGCAACCCTTAGCCGGCGCGGCAGCACGTGATAGCCGATCACTTTTTTCAGGCTATCTGCATTCATTTTGTCAAAATCTGCTGCAGTATAAATGCCCAGGTTGTTAAAAGCTTCGTCAGTAGGTGCCAGTACGGTAAAAGGACCCTTTCCATTTAGCTGATCTACATAACCCACTTTTTGCAGCGCAGCGTAAAACAAGCGCATCTCATAATTATTTTTCACGAAATCTGCGGCGGGACGAACATTTTCGTTGGGCTTTGCCATTGATAGATCGTCATGCTTGCAGGAAGCAAAAAACAGAAGCGATAAACCAACCGCAAATAAATATGTTAATTTCTTCATTTGAATCTTATTTTTAATAAACAGGCGGTGCATATTTTCTCTGAATGGTGGTTAGATAAATCCTTCCATTTACCACTTCAATGCTATTTACTGTGGCAAATGTTGCAGGATTATGGATACCAGAATGAATGTTGACCAATAAATTGGGCAGCATTGCAGCATTGTCATTGAACTGCACCCTTGCATTGCCATTTTGCATGCAATTCACCGAAACCCAGTTTCCACCATTTTCAGTAGAGCCCTGATAAAATGGATTGTTTGTGATGTCCATACCGGGAGTAAAGAAATCAAACCTTTGCCACATATTTGTGGTAATGCCATTGGTAGCCTGACTGGCCCAAATAGGGAAACTTACATAGGGGTTAACTACCCCGGTGCTGGTATTCAGCTTTACATTGGCCAGGTATTTCCCATTATAACCTGCTATAGCAGGACCTTTTTGAAGGAGATTACTCTGGTTTTCATACAGGCTAAGAAAAACATTCATATCGTCTTTCATCCCTCCCTGAAAACTCGCCAGCAGAAAATTATCTGCCTTAAGCGACCTGTCTGCTTCCCAGTATCCCTTACTACTCATATTGTAAAAGTTCACGTAGGTCAGTGAATCAGATAAAGGAAGTTTCTGAAAGATCTCCTGCCTTAATAAAATTCCAGTTCTTTTACTTACAAAGTCCTTTTGCAGTAGGTGCAAAGTATATACTTCCTTACTGGTCAGGTTAATGGTGGTATCTATCAGGATATCCTTTTTTAACTCATTTTCCAGCTGGAAGAACGGTACCGTATTTTTAGGACGGTAGGCAAACATAATCCGCACTTTCCCGGATGGCACCTGGGCCCAGCTGCTCAAATCGAATCCATTTAAGATAGGGCCTACCAACACATTCTCCTTTCCCGGATATTCCGGATTGTTTACAGAAATACTACTGCCAATATGTGATGGATAAGGTGGCGCATAGGCATCACGCTGGTCTAAAAAATCACCTACAATTTCTGCACTTACAGGCATGCCACTAGCATCAACCACAGGGTTAATGAACATACAGAAAAATGGGACTTTATTATCTTTGCTGCCAAGGGTCTGTATGTAATTCAGGTTATTAAATACCCTCAGATACGCAGGATCCTCAATTTTACTGTATTCTACTTTGACACAGCCTGAAGCCAAAAGCAATAAGCTAAAGGCTAAAAGCCAGGCAGAAGATTTGAAACTGCCAAATATATTTCTCTTGTATAAGCTCTCGTTCTTCATTATTTATTATGTTTTACAATGATCATTCTTGCTTTATTGGCAGTGGTACTACCCGTTCCGGATTGTCCGATAACACTTACCGTATAAATACCGGGTTCCTGAACAGGCAATGCCCTTGATGCTTGCTGATATAGTGCTTTATTGGCAATAAATGCATCATTTTTAAGTAAGACTATGTCATTGGCCCAAACGCCGGGTACCACATTGGGTTTGGATCGATAGGCCATAATTTCAAATGCATTTTGCAAGTGTGCACTGCTTACATATGGACGCTCAAATAAGGGTAAACCTGGCTGCAGGTTAATTCCGGCATTCGCATTGTCATTACCTGTCGCAATAGATTGTCCGTTGTTCAGTGTAAAAGTGAGGTAAGGATTGCCAACAGAAAGATTTAAAAATCTTTTAAAGAAAAAATAACGGTACTGATTTCTTGAAAATGTGGCATCATCCTCTGTACCGCCGCTGTAGGTAGCACCGCTCAAATCATTGGCAACCATCAGCAATTTTGCTCCACCACTGGCATCAGGATAAAGCCAGGCGGTATAATTCTGAGCCGGGCGAAACACCTGATTTGCTACGGCAATTACTTTCCCCGAAGCATCCATGGCTTCAATGGTATGGTTACCCTGAATAAAGTTGCTGTAATCTCCAGCTGCTCCAAAACCGAGATTGGCAGCTATTGCCTTACCATCTACCCTAAAGCTTATATTTTGGGTATTCCATGCGTTAAAGGCTTGTACCCTAAAATAAGTATTATTGGCGGCCGGACTATTGTCATTAATGACCTGAAATGAATTTTGATAAGTCTCAGAAGTCTCAGAATTTTCATTGATCAAATATTTGTAACGCTGTGGCGCAATCAAAATGGTATAAATGCCACCGGGCTGATAGGTTTGAATGGGTGCATAAGTAAGGCCTGTGGAATTCATCATGTCTTTAGGAATGGTAGATGTTGGTGGATCCAACAGGGTAAAGTCATACAGTTCATTTCCAATTGCCGGCATCTGCCTTCCATCCTGCATCAGTATTTTAAACTGATAGGTTCCATAAGGCAGTTCTACATATTCAGATGTTTTTTGTGCCGAACTGATGTTATTCGTTGCTGAACTTACCAGCGTACCATCAGCATATGCCAAGGATACAGCCCCTGTTAAATCTTCCTGTAAGCCACTACCATTGTTAGCCCGATTTTTAATACCACCGGAAAGGTTTACAACCCGAATTTTAAAATGATCGGGTCTTGAAGGCGCTGAAATACCCCGTTTAACCGGTACCACTTCAGGCTGTCCATCCATAAAAAGCGTAGGCATCAAATAATAGTCGGTTGGATTGGAGTAATCATTTTTGACATCAAGCTTGATGTCTGTCTCTATGGCCTGAAAAGCCCTGGTCATGAAATCCAGTTTTGCAGTTTCCTGCGCATTAAAAAGATCCTGGGGCACATACCATGTTTTACTCAATTGTCCGTTGGCAGGAAAATAAGATGTTCCCGGATACTGATAACCGGTTGATGTATTTGGGTTCAACACCACAAAATTTGTTAAACTGTCCCCATTGGCAATCACCTGGTTAAAACCACCAAGATTAATGATCCGGGCGCTTGAGTTAGCGCGATTTTCTGTTAATGCACGGTTATCCCTTGCAAGGTCAATTTTATCCTTTTTACAGGCCTGGAGCAAGAGTATGGTGCTCAGGAAGAAAAGACCTAAGCATTTATATTTTATCTTATTCATTATTTAAAGAGATTATAAGTAAAGCCTACCATAATTTCGGCACCACGTTTAAAACTTCTATTAATGTATTCGTTGCCGTACCATTTACCACCGGTTTGGGGGTTGGCATATACAGTTTTGATGGCCGGATCGAGGATATTTTTCACATAGCCCTTAAACTTGATGCTTTTGCTTAGGCGCTGACTAAATACAAAATCCAAAAACGGTACCGGCATGGTATATAAATCGGGTTCACCCGTTAGGTTAATTTGTACCAAACGCTCGCCTACCATATTAAAAGTCAGCGTAAAATCAGAACCTGATTTAGGATTTTCATAATTTAACCAGGCGTTGATGGAATAAGGTGCCTGTTCAAAAAGCGGACTGTTCTTGGGTGTATACCGATCCAGTGAACGGATGGCTTCATACCGTTGTGGTGTTTTTTGAATTTCACTTTGGGCAAGCAACAAGTTAGAGCCCAGGTAAAAGTTTTTTAAAGGATCAAACATGGAACCTAAACTTTTTACCAGTTCCAATTCAATTCCATACACCTTACCTACATTCGGATCATTCTGAAACTGAATGGTCGGGAATTCCGGATAAGTTGCAGCTAAACCTGCTGTTTGCAAACTGAATACCTTTACCAGTTGGTTTTCTATGCGTTTGCCAAATGCAGATACCGCAATTACCTCCCCTTTTGCCGGAAACCACTCCCACCTGAAATCCAGGTTTTGGGTGAACTGGTTTTTCAGGTTGGGGTTGCCCACAACCAGTCCCATTTGAAAGGCATCAAATTCAAAGACATTGGTAATTTCTCTCAACTCCGGCCTGGCTAGCGTAGTGTTATAGGCCGTACGGAAATTCATATGATCATTTAAAGTATAGGTAGCATTTACAGAATAAAAAGGCTTATAACCTGTTTTATATACCGAATTTGGGTCAATGGGGTTTAATGCAATCTGGCCGCCATTTGCACCTCCTGCAGTAAGTGAAGGGTCTAAGAACACCCCTGAGGTATCTACAGAAGAACCGATATTGGTCATTTCAAAACGTACTCCACCAGCAACACGCAGTTTTTCTGTGAGTTTTAAATCTACCATTCCGTAAAGGGCATTGGTTTCAAAATAACCGGTGTAGTTGTTAGGAGATTTCTGACTGTTGTACAAAAAGCCATCTATTGGCATCATCCCTTCTCCCTGGCTACCAGTAGGAAGTTTAACACCGATAATTTCGCTGCTTACTAAACGGTTCAGGTTACCCTCTACATCATATAAGGGTACCGCCTTATTGGTCGTAAAGTTGGACCCGGGTAAAAACAGCTGGTTTTCGCTAAAGGTGCGGTCCCTGAACAGGTAATTTACACCTGTTTTCAATTGCTGTATTTGTCCAAACAATTTAAAGGGAATATTCAGGTCAGCTTTGTAATTGTAATTTTGCTCATCCAGATTACGCCACCTGCGGCCGTTTGGTTCGGCCTGTATAATGCCAAAAGGACCAAATCCATTTACATATCCGGAAGTAAGCGCATATAAATGTTTGCTATAAGTTGGCGTACCGGCCGTGCTTCCCGCACCTACCGTTGGCCTGGTATACCAGCCGCCAGCTCTCGGTGTGTAATCTGCTAAACTCGCAAATCTAAAATCAGGATCATTTTGTTTTGACCTGGAACTGGCCACATTATAACTTAAGCGTGGGGAAAGTTCCTTGTCGAAGAATTTATGCTCGCCCTGTAAATTAAAGGTATTCAGGTTTCTGAATGTCTGCTTCAAAGAATAGGTACTCGTATTTACCTCTCCCGGCAGACCAGTGTATTCATAACGGCCGGACAAATTACTGGCCTTATTTTCGCCACCCCAGCTACCTAAATATTGCATACTGATTTCATTTCGACTATCAAAACGATAGGTTAATCCAAGCAGCGTTCCATAGTTCAAGGTCTCGATGCCTGTATTTTCTTTGTAGGTTTGGTATTTACCCATAAAGAGGCTATTGGGTGTGATGTAATTCGGAATGTTCCGCGGACTGTATACATCTGGATTACCGGTAACCACCCCCTGATAAATACTATATTGGGTTAAGTCGCCGCCACTAATGTCAGTAATGCGACGATAGTAGTTACCGCCCATAATCAAACCAATTTTATGTGTTTTAAATACTGTAAAGCTATTGCCATAGGTAGCAGAGTACAACTGGTTTAGAGGTGCTTTTTTGTATTGGGTAGTCATCACCGGATCAAAAGACTGCATGATGTTATTGATGCGGTTCACTTCCTGGTAAGCCGTTGGACTGTAATTGCTATTTGCAATCATGCTTTGTATAGAACCAAGTCCGTTAGGGTATTGTGTAGCCAGGTTTTTAAAATCCTGACTCAGGTTCTTATCATTTATTTTATTCCCGAAAGCGCCCATATCGCTATTGTAAAAGCTATTGTACTGACCTCCAACACCTACGTTAGTATTTAAACCACTTTGCATGATGAATTCAAAAGTCTCCTTTTCAGGTACAGATTTGGTTTTTAGCTCTACAATACCAGCCGCTGCATCCGCAGGTTTATCCGGTGTTACGGTCTTATAAATGGTGATGTTATCCAATAACGAAGCAGGTACCAGATCTAAAGGAATGGTACTTCTGTCCGGATCTGAAGAAGCCAGACGTACACCGTTCAGCTGGCCAATTACCGAGCGGTCACCCAGACCGCGAATAGCAACATATTTATCGTCGGTCACCGTCACTCCGGAAACTCTCTGCAGCGCCTGCGTAGTAGTGATGCTACCTGTGCGTTCGATGAGTTGCGAAGATATCGCATCCTGGATGATGGAAGCATTCCGGCGTTCGTCCAGCACTGAGGCATCGGTATTGGCCTTCCTTCTGGCCTGAACAGTCACCTCCCCTAATTGTGTAGCCGAAGCGCTAAGCAGGACATTGAGCTGCTTCATATCCGGGCTTACCTTTACTTCTTTGCTTTGGTAGCCGATGTACGAAAATACCAGTGTAGCACCCTGTTCAGGTATGCTGATGCGGAAAGCCCCGTTCAGATCTGTAGACGTGCCTCCTGAGCCGGCTTTGATTTTAATCCCTACACCGATGAGCGTCTCCCCCGTTTTTTCATCCTTTACCGTTCCGGTAATCACGATGGGAACTGGCTTGGTATCCACCACCACATAGCCTTCTACCAGTTTGTATTGTAAACCCGTATTCGCTAAGAGCTGACGAAGGGCTTCCCTCACGCTAATCTTAGCATTTAGAAGCGTGACTTGCTTTTTGACAGTCTTCATCGACTGTTCTCTTACCGAAAACCTGATATTGCTTTGCTTACCTATAGCGGTAAGCCCTTCTGAGACGGAAACATTCTCCAGTCGCAGGCTAATCTGTTGATCAAGATCCTGACTCTTCACATTGTTGGCCAGCAGCATACTGATGAAGGTCAGCTGGGCCACAATGAGCATAAATGAGCATTTCATAATAAATCTGATTGAAGGATAATGTTTTAATCCTTTTTGCATATTTTTGGGCATTATGGGTTAATTCGCTGCGAAGCGATGATCTGTTATAAATGCCGGATCGTAAGATCCGGATGAATTGTAAACCGTACGGACGTCGAAATTCACACGGTTTTAAGCATTTGGTTCCCTGCCACCGGCGGGGAACTTTTGTTTTCTAGTAGCTGATTTACATATCTTTCCTTTCCCTGTTGTTATTTAATATTCACCTGTTTACCGGATATTTTGTATGTGAAATGCCCTGTAGCGGCAAGCACATTCATCATCTTATTGAGTGGGGTATCCACCTGAAGCATCACAGAAATCTTTTCATTGGCCTTGGCTGGCTTGGAATAGCTGATGCGCACATCGTACCAGCGCTCCAGTTCAGCAGTGATCTCCCCCAGCGTCTGGTTATGAAAATTGAGCCTGGCTTTTTTCCAGGACTGCAATTCCTGTATGTCTGTTGTACTGACCGAAGGACGATTCTTGAAATAGGACAGCATCTGTCCCGGAATTAACATTGCCAAAGCCCTGGAACCTACAGCGCCTATCTCATCAACCCGTACTTTTCCGGTTGCAACTGACACCGTAAGGGCCTTGCCTTTAAAAGCTTCTATTTTAAATGATGTACCGAGTACCCTGGTTTGTACCTGGCCGGTATGAATGATGAAGGGCTTTTTAGGATTTTTTGTCACTTCAAAAAAGGCCGAGCCCTCTAAACGTACCTCCCTGCTGCTCGCGCCAAATTGTTCCGGGAAGGATAATTTACTATCTGCACCCAGATACACTTCTGAACTGTCCGGCAGAAGCACTTTGGAGCGTTGCCCTTTCGGATTCATCAATTCACGCATCGCAATGCGTACTTCCTGAGTGGACTGAGGCTCATTGAATTGAAAAATATACCATCCTGCACCGATCATCAATACCGCCCATATCGCCGCATATTGAAAAAGGTTTCGCCTGTTTAGCCTACGCAATATTGGCTTTTTAGGTTCAACAAGATGTTTCTGCTTTTCTTCTTCCTGTAACCTGGAGTAAAAATTCTGCAGATCACGATTGAACGCTGCTTTATCCAAATCTTGCGCCACCTCCAATCCTGTCCAGCGCTCGGCCAGTACCTGGTCGAAAATACCAGCAGACTCTGGCTTTGCCATGAGTTCCCTGATTTCCTCCCATTCCCCGGCTGTATAATCGCCAGAGATATATTTTCGGATCAGCTCTTTATTTTTATTTTCTGAGTGCATATAAATTGTGATTCAATAAGGGAAACACAATTTTGGTGGGCGACCACCTATGCGAAACAAAAAAAATTAAAATATTTTTAAGAAGATGGCCAGGATGATGCTTAGATCAGCATGTTCCTTTAAATTCTTGCGAAAAAAGGCGAGTGAGGCCACCATGTAATTCTCTACTGTATTTACAGAAAGGTTCAGATCTTCAGCGATTTCGCTATAGCTCTTATTTTCCAGGCGGCTCATTTCATATACCCTTCGGCGTTGCGGGCTCAGTTTTTCCAACTGTTGATTGTAAATGCGCTGAAGTTCTTTAACCTGTAAGTCGTGGTCTGCTGCCTGGCTGCTCAACTGGGGACGCTCTGATACCACATCCAGACTCACTGTCTGCAATGCCTTTTTGCGGTAGTGGTTGTAAATGGCATTTTTAATCGATCTATAGAGGAAGGGCTTCAGGTCAGCCTGCACCTCCACTGCACCTTTATTCTTCCACAACCCAAGCATGACATCCATAGACAGTTCCTCCGCCATGAAAGCATCCCGAACATTCTTTTGTGCATAACACTTGATTCCATTATAGTAGCGTTTGAAGAGCACATTAAAAGCCGCAGCATTACCATCCCGAAATTTTTCGAGTAGAGTTTGATCCGGTAAATCGTTAAGTGTTTTTGACATGCTGTACCATTAGGGAATTCCCAGCCACAAAACTAGCCGCACAAACACATGAAAACATTAAGCCTGCATTAACTTATCAATAAGAGTCAGCCTTGCAATGTATCACCTTAGTTCTTAATAACTCCGGCTTTCCCAAACCTGAGACAGCACCTTCATCAAGGCCGGAATGTCCAGCGGTTTAGACAAATAATCATCCATTCCAGCAGCGATACACATCTCTCTATCCTCGATCATCGCGTTGGCAGTCATTGCAACTATTTTCGGCTGCACGATTTCCAGCGCCCTGATTGCCTGAGTAGCTTCTAAACCGTCCATTTCCGGCATTTGCACATCCATCAGCACAAGATCGTATCGGTGTTGTGGCACCATTTCCAATGCCTCCAAACCATTTTCTGCCACCATAGGCTGATAGCCTAACTTATTCAAGATCCTGATGATCAGTTTTTGGTTGATTTGATTGTCTTCTGCAATCAGAATAGATAGCGGATACTGGCTCGCAAATCCTTTATCCAGCAGCACCGTTTTGGCGGGTTCTGTTTCCAAAACCTGGGAGACTTGCTGGAGTGCCATTTGTATGACCCGGCACAGTTGCTGCTGCTTCACAGGCTTGGTCAGGACTGCCGCAAAAAGATGAGGGTACTTGTTTCGGGTTTCATCGCCAATGGAACTAAGCAGGATGACTGGCAGCAAGGCATTTTTATCGCGGATCCAGGTAGCCAATTGTACTCCGTCCATATCCGGCATCTGCATATCTGTCACCAGAAGATCGAAGCCCCGTTCATTGATGATGGCCATTGCTTCAGCTGCAGATGCTGCCATAGTGGGGATCAGTTGCCATTGTTCCAATTGAATCTGGAGAATTCTCCGGTTGGTCTGGTTATCATCTACTACTAAGACCTGCTTGTGCTCCTGCCCAGTCATCATGCATTTTGCCTGATGCCGCATTTGCTCATGGCTGATTCCAGCACGCAACTGGAATTCAAATGAAGTTCCTTTTCCCAGACTACTTTTCACTGCCAGCTTGCCTCCCATGAGTTCGACTAGCCTGGTACTGATGGCCAATCCAAGTCCGGAGCCGCCGTACTTCCGGGTCGTGGAGGAATCCACCTGGCTAAAGGCCTGAAATAGATCATGAAGCTTATTTTGAGGAATCCCAATTCCGGTGTCGCTAACCTCAAACGAGAGAAATAAGCCATCTTCCTTCAAATTATTTTTTAAAGAGCAGACACTCAATACAATTTCTCCCTCTTGTGTAAACTTGACCGCATTGCCAATCAAATTGATCAGAACCTGTTTCAGGCGCAGGCTATCTGCCACCAATTGCAACGGTATGTCTTCGCTGATCTGATAAATGAGGTCGATTCCACTGAGCGCAGCTTTTCCTGCAAACATATCCATCACTTCTTCAATGCAAAAGCGCAGATTGAAATCATGCGGATCCAGCTCTATTTTCCCTGATTCAATTTTGGAGAAATCGAGTACGTCGTTGATGACGTTCATCAGGGTTTCCCCGCTGCTGCGGATGGTCTCTACATATTCTGCCTGTTCAGTATTGAGCGCTGTTTCATGTAACAATGCGGTCATTCCTAATACACCGTTCATAGGCGTCCGGATTTCATGGCTCATGGTGGCCAGAAAAACACTTTTCGCCTGATTGGCTTTTTCCGCTTCTTCCCTAGCTATGTGTTCCTGCTGCTGCTGAACACGCAATTCCTCTGATTGAGAAATAAGTTCTTCCGATTGTACCTGCAGCTCTTCATTTAGTTCCTGTAATTTCTCAGATTGCTGGATCAACTGCTCATTGCGTTCCCGTAAATTGGAAATGTGATCTGCCAGTGTACTTTTTAGCAAATTGAAATCTGCATACAACTGCGCGGTTTCACTGCTGGCGGGTTGGAACGCTAAATCCTGTGCCGAGTGCCTGAATCCTGAAAAAATAAAGCCTGAGACGCGGCGGTTCAGCTCTGTGATATCCCTTGTCAGGTATTTTGAAAGCGACCAGCTCAACAGGATGATGAGCAACAGTGAAATGAGTGTAATGGCAATAATAAACGTTCTGAACCTGCCATTGAGGTGCTCAGCTTCATTGTTTGAAAATTGACTCATACTTCTGTACAACTCATCAAACTGTCGGATGCTTTGCAGTGTCTGCGGCATCAATCCGCTCGAATTTTGGATACCCAGTTCTTCTGAATCATCAACCAACTCGAGAAAGCATTTGTTGTAATTCATTAATGCCTGGTAAGTCCTGCTGTCCTCTGGCAGACCTTGAAGACTCAGCTTCATTTGTTGGCTAAACATCCGGATGAAACGTTGCTCACCGCGTAGCATATAATCTTTTTCGTGCCGGCGCAACTGCAACACAGCCGTTTTTGAAAGTGTTGTAGAATCTTCAAGGAAATGTGCATAGTTGCGCATCTTTCCCTCCAAACCATGATCCTGAAAACCACGTTTATGATAAAGGTTTCTCAAAGCAATTCCCAGCTCCTGCGTGCTTTTGTTCATCTGCTGAAGACTGTCAAGCTGGCTGGTCAGTTCTATACCACTATCGCTAGAGGCCATTTCTATAGCTTTCAATTCAGTCGCAATATCCCCTTGCAAATGCAGGAACCTATCTATATTGTGTTGTTTGCCACTGGCGTAAAATTCCTGTTCATGATAGCCTCTGAGCATAAAAAGCTGCAGGTCTCGTGTACTCTCCAGATACTTCAACTGAGCAGCAGCCAGGCGGGACGAAAAAGCACTGATTTTGCGCTGCTGCCGACCAACGAAAAGATAGACCGTAGCCCAAACCAGGATGACGACTATGAATGAAAAAAAACTTAAAAGGAGCTTTGCCCTGTATGACCGGAGCCATGAAAATTCAGTAAAACGCACATGCAATAATAGAGAACCAATGCTAAGTGAATGTTAAATCTAATAATTTACGTAACGTTCTTCAAAAGTTCCGTCTGCGTAAAGGTCAATTAATCCATATCCGGGAGCTGTTTGCCTGCGATTGCCCTCCCACCAGGCACCTGAAACTGCACCGTTGCAGAGGTAGGTCACATTATTGTAGACCACCTTATCGCGCATGTGCAAGTGGCCGCTTAAGCACAACTTGACATTCGGATATTGATAAAAGAGATTGATGATCTTTGAGGTATCGGTATGCATGTCCCCCCCAAGCATTTCCCAGCGGTTCACGATATTATCTTCAATCATCAACAATGCGGTCAGGATAGGAATGTGAGACATCACCAATACCGGTGTTTTCGGGTCTGTCACCTTAAGTTCCTGCTCGAGCCAGCTGAATTGCTCATCGCCTAGTTTACCAATGTACCAAGTCCCGTCGATATCCAGGTGGACACTGTCCAATATAATAAACTTCCAGCCTCCCTTGATCATGCTGTAATAAGGCTTAGACAATTCCAATCTTTCCATTGCATAATTTTTACCATAAAATGCCTGTTTCCTATCCTCTTCCTGCCACCAGATGTCGTGATTGCCAAGGCAATAATGCACTGGCAAACTGCATTCTGACTTCATGGTTTTCTCGAGCAGTTCCCACTGTGCATTGATTCTATGGAGATTTTCCTTGTTCATGTCGAACACGATATCCCCACCATTTAGGACGAAATCTACCTTAGGCGTTTGAGACTGGAGATGATGCAAACATTTTGCAAATTTCCCGGGTGCGCCGAATTCATCTTTCAGGTGCACATCAGTGAGGTGTGCAATTCTTAATGCAGGCTTGCTCAGCGCTGGTTTAGCAGCAAAAGCAAGAGAGGGCAGCAAAAATAAACTGCCGATACCTTTTAATGCAGATCTTCTTTCCATTGGATAATTTTCCGCCTAAGTTAAAAACGGAATGTTTACTTGATGTTAACTGTCGGGTCAGGAATGAACATTCTGGAGGCTAAATTGAATAACAGCTATAAATATGTTAACTTCGCGTTTTATTAATCACAGTTAAAATAAATGAATTTATCTCCTCTTCAAGCCATATCCCCGGTTGATGGCCGTTACAGAAATACAACAGAAAGCCTTTCAAAATATTTTTCGGAATCTGCATTGATCAAATACCGCGTTTACGTGGAGATAGAATACTTTATTGCACTGTGCGAAGCTGGTCTTCCCGGCTTAGCAGATTTTGATAAAGCGAATTATGAGAAGCTTAGATTAATCCATGAGCAATTTGATGACAGTCATGCGCAGGACATCAAGGACACGGAGAAGATCACCAACCATGATGTGAAAGCAGTAGAATATTTCATCAAGAAACAATTTGACCTGCTGGGACTGGAAGCTTATAAAGAGTTCATTCATTTTGGACTGACCTCACAAGACATCAACAATACTGCAATTCCATATACATTTAAACTGGCCCTTAACGAAGTATACTACCCTAAATTATCGGAATTGATCGATAGGATCAGGGAACTGGCGAAAGACTGGGAGCAGGTTCCATTGCTGGCACATACACACGGTCAACCCGCTTCACCTACTAAATTGGGCAAGGAATTTATGGTTTTTGCAGAGCGTCTGGATATACAACTGAACAACCTGAGAAGCATTCCAAACAGCGCCAAATTTGGTGGCGCGACGGGAAATTTCAATGCCCATCACATTGCTTATCCGGGCACCAACTGGGTAGATTTTTCCAATCGTTTTGTAAACGAAACCCTTGGTTTAGAGCGGGCGCAATATACTACCCAAATCGAACATTACGATCAATTCGCCGCACAGTGTGATGCGCTAAAACGCATCAACAACATCATCATTGATCTGGATCGCGACATATGGGCTTATATTTCTAAGAATTACTTCAAGCAAAAAATCAAAGAAGGTGAAGTAGGTTCGTCAGCGATGCCGCATAAGGTAAACCCAATCGATTTCGAGAATGCGGAGGGTAATGCAGGAATTGCAAATGCTTTGTTCGAGTTTTTTGCAGCAAAATTGCCTATCTCGCGCTTGCAAAGGGATTTAACAGATTCAACGGTACTTAGAAATATAGGTGTACCGATGTCGCACACCGTCATCACCATTGCCTCCACTTTAAGGGGTCTGAATAAATTATTGCTAAATGAGGAAGCGATCCATGCTGACCTGGAAAACAACTGGGCAGTTGTTGCGGAAGCCATCCAGACTGTACTGAGAAGAGAGGCCTATCCTAATCCATACGAAGCCCTAAAAGACCTTACCCGTACGAACCAAAAGATCACCGCTGGTACAATGGCCGATTTCATTGATGGTTTGAATGTTAGTGACACTGTGAAAGCAGAACTGAAGCAGATTACACCTTTCAATTACACTGGTGTGTTCTAATATATAATGACCTAATTCAGACATCTATTGATTGATGAATTATTTATTTTTGTAAGAAAAAGAAAGACAATGACGATCAACGTATATACAGAACAGACACCCAATCCTGCTACCATGAAATTCATGGTGAATAAACTACTGATCAATGGCAGTGAAGATTTTGCTACGAAAGAAAGTGCGGAGCACTCTCCGTTTGCAAAGGAATTGTTCAAGTTCAACTTTGTAAACGGTGTTTTTTTCGCAAGTAACTTCGTGACCATCACTAAGACAGAAGATGCTGAATGGGCTGATATAGAGGCTTTACTGAAAGATTTTGTAAAAGGTGCTGTGGAATCTGAATATAAGATAAAAGAGGATTCAAATGCTGAAGCACCTGCATTTGAAGGTAGCGACATAGAAATTAAAATCCAGCAAATCCTGCACGACTATGTACGTCCTGCTGTAGAACAGGACGGCGGAGCGATCAGCTACAAGTCATTTGATGAGGGGGTGGTAACTGTAGAATTAAGAGGCTCCTGCAGTGGTTGCCCATCCTCTACCATTACCTTAAAATCCGGTATCCAAAACCTTTTGCAGAGAATGGTACCAGAGGTGAAAGAAGTAGTTTCGGAAGCGCTTTAAAACTTGACCCGTTTTAAGTAATAAGTATTGAGACCGGAGTAAATCCAGGTACTTAAGACTTATTACTTAAAATGCTTTTTCATTAGATCCAGAATCTCCTGATCTATCTTTCCATTTGTAGCCAGGATCTGGCGTTTCTCAATAAACTCTTCAGTTCCCTCGAAATTCATAATTTGTCCACCTGCCTGCTGGACGATATATGCTCCGGCAGCAACATCCCAGGCATTCAGGTTATATTCAAAAAAGGCATCAAAGCGACCACAGGCTACATAGGCCAAATCTACAGCAGCAGAACCTATTCTTCTTAAACCATGGCATTTCTGCATCATTTCTGCGAAGAGGTTCATATACTGCTCCTGTTGATCGAACTGGTAATAAGGGAATCCAGTAGCCAGAAGACATTCTGAGAGTACGGGCCGCTGAGATACCCTAATTTCCTTATTGTTGAGGTAGGCTCCGCCACCTTTATAGGCTGAGAACATCTCGGCCCTGTTGATCTCATAAACTACCCCAACAACCGGTTGATCGTATTCATACAAAGCAACACTAACTGAATAGGTTGGAATGCCATGGATAAAATTGGTCGTGCCATCCAGGGGATCTATGATCCAATTGTAAATCTCACCTTTGGTATTGATAGTTTTTTCTTCGGTGGTAAATCCAGCTTCCGGAATCAGTTTGGACAGATTCCTTACCAATTGCTTTTCTGCTGTTTTATCTACATAGGAAACCAGGTCATTCAAACCTTTAAACTCAATCGCAGTAGCATCGAAACTCATCGATTCCTTTCGTATAAAATTGCCAGTTAACCTAGTGATGGCAATCACCTTGGTACAGAGTAATTCGTAATCCATGAAAAAATGATTAGTAGGTTGCCAGTTTTGTTTTATTCTTTTGAGAATAGAACACCAAAGCAAGGCCTGACAAGAACAGTAAAAGGGAAATCAATTCTGCTTGAGTAAATTGTATACCTGCGACATCATATTTCGTATTGACCCTGATCAATTCCACAAAGAAGCGTTCTGTACCGTTCATCATCAGGTAGATACCAAACATAGTACCCGGAGATTTGATCAAATGACGCAGGCGCCAAAGGATGAGAAACAAAATAAAAGCCACGATGACTTCATAGATTGGCGTGGGGTATACTGGCAGAGGTAATTCATTGCAAAATTTACCTACACAGCCTGCGATAGGATCCCCTTCATTCGCTACATTATTTGGATAAGTATAGGCCCAAAGCCAGTCGGGCAACCAATTGAAGGGTTTTGGATTCAGATTGGCAATACCCCAGTCGCCATCACCTGACATGTGACAACCAATTCGACCGACACTATAAGCCAGCATCATGCCGGGTCCGCCGATATCCAGCATATGGAGGGGTTTTATACCATTTCTACGGGCAATTATCAGCACAGCTGCACCTCCGCAAATCAAGCCGCCATAAAAGGTGAGTCCACTAAAGGAAAGTAAGCTACCGATCGGATCTTTCACAAATGAATCCCAGTGTTCCAGGTTATCAAATATCTTAGCTCCTAAAAAACCCCAGACCGCAGCCCATACGATGAGTGTACCCATGAGTTCATAAGGATGTTGGGTAACTTCGACCGTTTTTGGCTTCGGTAATTTATGTGCATTCTTTTCTTTGTGGTCCCAGTAAGCAAACAGGCCTGCGAAAAACAAGCCGCCAAGGATGTTTCCTTTCAAAGAAAGTAAGACAGTCTGAGCATCACTAACGAAAAGCTTGTAGTTTAAAAGTGCATAAACGAGTTTATAGCCGATTAGGAAACCAAATATGGCATTTGAGGCCAATTCAGCAGTTGTGGCGGGTTTGCCTATGGTCACCATTTTCTTAATGGGATGTAGTAAGCCCAATGCTTCCTTACGTTTAAATTCCTGGGTAAAGGCCCAATAACCGGCGATGAAAGCAAGTGCTACGAAAACGCCAAAAGTATTGAACGGGAGCGGAACTTGTACACCAAAAAGATATTCTATAAAATGCGATACAGTAGGAAACATACGTATAAAAAAGTTTTATGCGAATATAGGATTAATGCGCTAATACTTCTTCTGTTTCTGTAACTTCTACTTCTCCCTCAGCGGTGATTGCGGTGAGTTTAACCATTTTGATCTCGTTGACCATTACCGGATCATATTTGGCTTTCACCTTTACATAATTCTTAGTGAAACCGTGCATGAAGCCATTCTTTTGATCGTCTTCAAAAAGCACCTCAGCAGAGCTTCCAATTTGCGATTCATAAAAAGCCCTGCGTTTTTTTTCAGAAAGAATGTGCAGCATTTTACTTCGATCGGCGCGTGTACTACCCGCTACCCTGCCTTTCATTTCAGCTGCAGGAGTCTGTTCGCGTTCCGAATAGGTAAAGACGTGCAGGTAAGAAATGTCCAGTTCGTTGAGGAACTGATAAGTATCAATAAAATCTTCATGGCTTTCGCCTGGGAAGCCCACAATAACATCCACACCAATACAGCAATTGGACATGACCTCCTTAATTTTTGCTACGCGTTCTACATACAGTTCCCGTTGGTAACGTCTGCGCATTAAACCAAGGATTTTATTGGACCCTGACTGCAGCGGGATATGGAAATGTGGAACAAACCTTTTGGAGGTTGATACAAACTCAATGATTTCGTTGCTGAGTAAATTTGGTTCTATGGATGAGATCCTGATGCGTTCTATACCTTCGACTTCGTCCAATGCTTTGACCAGGTCGAAGAATTTATCTTCGCGCTGACCATTCCTGATCCCAAAATCGCCGAGATTGACCCCTGTCAATACAATCTCTTTCACGCCACTTTCAGCAATTTGTTTCGCACGGTTGATCACATTCTCGATGGTATCACTTCTGCTTCCCCCACGTGCCAGTGGAATAGTACAATAGGTACAAGGATAGTCACAACCATCCTGCACTTTGAGAAAGGTACGGGTCCTGTCGCCAATAGAATAAGCAGCAATAAAATTGTGGTTTACTTTTTCAATGTTCTGCTGATGAACAATTGCTTTAGGCTGCTTGGTGAGGTCGGTAATGTACTCGACAATGCGGAATTTTTCTGCAGCACCCAAAACCATATCTACCCCTTCAATCTCTGCGATTTCCTGTGGTTTTAGCTGTGCATAGCAACCTACAATGGTTACATAGGCATTCGGTGAATATTTCAATGCCTCTTTAACTACCTTACGGCATTTTTTATCGGCATGTTCAGTCACCGAACAGGTATTGATCACATACACATCTGCACCTGCAGTAAAATCAACTACAGTGTAACCGGCATCTGTAAATAACCGGCCGATCGTTGATGTTTCTGAGAAATTCAACTTGCAGCCTAAGGTATAAAAAGCAACTTTGTTCATGGAAGGACAAAGATAAGAAAAAACTATTCATTCCACCGATAGCTCTCCTGCTCCAGTCCAGCGAGATCGACGACCCGACTGACCACCGTTTGTGCAAGCTCTTCAATATTTTTAGGTAAGGAATAAAAGGAAGGATTTGCAGGGCAGATAATACCGCCGGCTTCGGTAACGACCTTCATATTGTTGATATGGATTAAATTGAAGGGGGTATCACGTACGACCGCTATCAATTTCCGTCGTTCTTTGAGGATCACATCTGCCGCTCTGGAGATGAGGTCATTAGAAATTCCATGCGCAATTCTACCCAGTGTTCCCATCGAACAGGGAATAATAATCATAGTGTCAAATTTTGCGGAACCGGAAGCAAATGGTGCATTGAAGTCCATTTTGGAATAAAAGTCAAAAGGATATTTATTGTAATCTTCATGGCCAAGCTCAAAGCGCCAAACTTCTTTTGCGTTGTCGGACATCACCACAGCTACCTTATCCAATTGCTCAGATAAGTCCAACAGATTATCCAACAATAACTTAGCATAAACAGATCCACTGGCTCCTGTAATGGCAACGACAACTTTCTTCTTTTTCATAGACCTGTTAAAGATACGGAACCTGGCTCAACAAAAAAGGGCCGAAAAATTAATTTTCGACCCTACATCTACCTATGAAAAACATACCCCCGAAAGGGTAAGCCCAAATGTAATAATCTTTTTATATAAAATGAAAGTTTAAACACACTTTTTTATTGGTGAAAATCACAGTTTTTTGAAAATCTCACAAGTCACTGTTATTCTGAGTGTTTAGTGCAAAAGAAACCGTTAAGAATGAAAATCAATGCAGGTTAGCGCAATCGCACATTAAATAGGAAATGCCTTTTTTTTCTGCTCGATCTCAAACACTTTTCCGGGGTTCGCTAAACATTCCCTGACTTTAAAAAGAAGATCTTTCATATCGAAAGGCTTAGATATAAATGCATTACAGCCATAACTGCCCAGTGAAAGTATTACAGGGGCGTATGCTGAACAGATGATAACAGGTATGTGTTGGGTTTCCGGTTCCCGCTTAAGTTGTGCACACAATTCTCCTCCGTTGATGCCCGGCAACATATAGTCCAACAATACGATGTCCGGCTTAAAACCCGCAACCAGTTCAAAGATATCATCTGAATCCTGATGTGACTGCACGCTAAATCCCTCATAGCCAAATAAATCCTCAAATACACCCAAGAGGCTTTCATCATTTTCTACAATGAGGATTTTTTTCGTCGTCTGATCCTTCAGTTCTATTGACATAGTCATTCTTTTAATTTAACGGCCTATGATAACAAACGGACAAAGAATAGGTTTTATTTTTATTAGAAAAAAAATTTAGCAATCAAGGCTTCGAACATTCAGTGATATTGACATACATACAAGTATTTTCAGTAGAGCTTATGTATTTTTCAATGATTTTTATATTTTAGCATTTGATCTAATGATTGCTAACCAAATCACACCATGAAGCCACAACTGCTAAAAGTAGCGAACAATCCTGTAAATTCTTTCAGCGCAAGACGGGACAATGTCCCTTATATCAACAACCGCTGGCATTACCATGCCGAAGTAGAACTTATTTATTTTAAGCGGGGCAATGGTACACAATTTATTGGCGATAGCATCAAACGCTTCCGTTCCGGCGATGTAGTTTTAGTGGGAGCCCATCTTCCACATTATTGGAAATTTGATGAGGTGTACTTCAACGATACCGAAAAAAACAATGCAGATGTGGTGGTGGTCCATTTCTGCGAAAACTTCTGGGGCAGTGCTTTTCTCGCTCTGCCAGAGAATAAAGCCTTGAAAAATATTCTGGAAAAAGCGCAACGTGGTATACAGGTTCAGGATAAAAGCCGAAGACAGATAGGTGAACTTATCGAATCCATTCTAGTTTCCGAAGGGCCTAAACGCATTATCGCCCTTATGGAAGCACTGTTATCCATTGAGCACTGCAGCAACAATATTACTTTGTCATCAATTGGTTTCCGGCACAATTTTGAAGAAACAGAGAATGACAGGATCAACGCCATATATAATTATTCCCTGACCAATTTTAAACGCAAAATCCAGATGGAAGAAATGGCTGCTGTAGCTAATATTAGTCCTAATTCCTTTTGCCGTTATTTCAAATCAAGAACCAGGAAAACTTATACCCAGTTTATCAGTGAGATCAGAGTAGGACATGCTTGTAAATTGCTGATTGAAGACAGCATGAATGTGAAACAGATTTGTTATGAGAGTGGCTTTCATAACTTTGCAAGTTTCCACAAGCATTTTAAAATGATCACCGGCAAAAGTCCCCTAGCCTACCAAAAGTCTTATCTTCATAAGTAGGGAGATCCTCTGCCGGTGAAATCCCGTTAATTAACGCCCCATCCAGCCTCCATCTACGGTCATGACCGTTCCATGCATGTAGCTTGATGCATCTGAAGCCAAGAACACGACAGGCCCTTTAAAATCGTCGGCTTCACCCCACCTTCCTGCGGGAATACGTTCCATAATGGAACGGCTACGATTTTCATCTGCCCGTAAGGCGGTAGTATTGTCTGTGGAAATATATCCAGGGGCAATTGCATTTACATTTACCCCTTTACCTGCCCATTCATTAGCGAAGGCTTTGGTCAGTTGTCCGATAGCACCTTTACTTGCGGCGTATCCAGGCACGGTAATCCCCCCCTGAAACGTCAATAAAGACGCTGTAAAAATCACTTTACCGCTGCCCCGAACAATCATGTCCCGTCCTATCTCCCTTGTAAGGATGAAAGGTGCCGTCTGATTGACTGCAATCACTTCATCCCAGTATTCGTCGGGATGCTCGTCAATAGGTTTTCTTAGGATAGTTCCAGCATTATTTACCAGGATGTCGATCACCGGATGTTCATCCTTAACCAGGTTACAAAAAGCGGTAAGAGACGCTCTATTGCCAAAATTGCATTGATAGGCGTAAAACTTACGACCCAGGCTTTCTACCGCCTGAGCGACTTCACTACCGCTCTGTTCCAGGTTGGCAGAAACCCCAATGATATTTGCACCTGCTTCTGCCAGAGCGACAGCCATTGCCTTCCCTATGCCTCTTTTACAACCTGTAACGAGCGCTGTTTTTCCTTCTAAATTGAATAAATCAAGTACTGCCATTGCTATTAATTTAGTACCACCGTGATGGGATGGGCCAGTTTTTCCTTAAAATTGATTAAATAATTGAACCATTGTGTTGCGCTGCTGATTTCCTTCGCCTTATCCCACACAGATCCGCTATAGTATATTACTGGTTGGTTATTCTTTGCGGTAGTGTAGGTCAGGAAATGCAATTGATCAGCTCCCATATTAATTTTGTCACCTAAAACGATAGTACCTACGCCTGTAGTTCCATCGGCACCATGCTGAGGCTCCCAATAGCCCAAAATGCCCTTCTGTTCCTCCATCAAGATTAAACCAGGCTCTCCCCTTTTGATAATTCCTATTGCAACAGGAAGATCTGCACTGTTGTTGTATTGATATACTGCTTCTATCCTATTCATTTGTGAACCAGCATCTAACGAAATCCTTTTGACCACCTTTACTGCTTTTCCTGCCACATTCCATTCGTCGTAACCCAGTTCAAATGTACTGCGTAAAGGACCATTGTCCAGAATCTTCCAGTGGTGATAATTTTTTGGATATACAATAGAATCTTTAAGTATAGGGGCAATATCCCCTCCTCCTAAGGTAAAGCCAACATGATAATAATCCATGCCTTCTCCGTGATCGGTATGGTAATCATCCTTTTTATACCAATCATTAAGGATTAGTTTATCTGTCTTTTTGGACCAGTGATCCATTCCAAAAGCATTGTCCTTTCGGGTTTCCAATGCCTTACCGTACATACGGAAGGCAGCTTTGTCATTTTCCCAGGCAAAATCGTCAAAACGTTCGGGAACGAAACGCGCGTAGGTTTTTGAGGGCACATTTGCAGGTTTTCCTGCGAGAACATTGAGTTTCACCGTCGCTTTAGCTTTCAAAGTCAATTGAAGCAACAGGTTCTGGATTCCAGGTTGTCCCTTGTGCTCCAATTGGAAAGGGATTTCTTTTTTCGTAGCCGCATCCAGTACTTTAAAATTAGCGGTATCAATGTCCGGATACCTGGACAATACGCTGGCCCAACTGATGCTGATCACTTCGTTACTTCTTTCTATCCCTAATGGGTTGCTCAGGGTAATACTTGCCTTAATGCTACCCTGTGCCATTGCGGAAATGGAACCGGTAGCAAATAATAGTAGAAATCCGACTGTTTTTTTCATTTCGTTGTTATTTTAAGTCATTAATCGCACAATGATCCATGTCACCATAGTCCAGGTTCTCCCCAGCCATGCCCCAGATAAAAGTATAGTTGCTTGTTCCGGCACCAGAGTGGATGGACCAATTCGGCGAGATCACTGCCTGTTCATTTTGCATCCAGATGTGCCTGGTTTCCTGTGGTTCTCCCATAAAATGACAAATACTCTGTCCTTCAGGAACCTCAAAATAGAAGTACACTTCCATTCTCCGGTCATGCGTATGTGCAGGCATGGTATTCCAAACACTACCACTTTTTAGTTCAGTCATGCCCATCTGCAACTGGCAGGTCTGCAATACACTATTGACCAGCAATTTATTAATTACACGATGGTTGGCCGTTTCGGGGCTACCTAATTCTACGATATCTGCCTCTGCTTTTGAGATTCGGGTTGTTGGATAGACCCGATGTGCCGGGGCCGAATTTAGATAAAACTTGGCTGGATGGTCAATATCAGTTGTTTTAAAAGTAACTGACTTAGTTTCCCTGCCGATGTATAAGGCCTCTTTATAGTCAAGTTCATAAAGCTCACCGTCAGCGATTACTGTACCTTTTCCTCCAACATTGATAATACCCAACTCTCTTCTTTCTAAAAAATACCCAGCTTTTAACTCGTCAGGGTTTGACAGTTCCACTGCTGTGTTTACCGGCATTACCCCTCCAGTTATGTACCGGTCGAAGTGTGACAATACCAGATGGATCCGATCTGCTTCAAAGATTTTCTCTATTAAAAAATTATTGCGCAATCCTTCAGTGTCCATACTTTTGGCTTCATTGGGACTTATCGCATAGCGGCTTTTAAAAGTTGTTTGCATGCTTGTATTTTATTTTATTTAAATTTCAGGTAGACATTCTCCGGATAAGTTCAATAGGCATGGTGATCGGCGAAACTATAGTAGTCGAGGCACCAGTTTTTTTCAACAATTCGATCAGTACCTCTACTACTTTTTTTCCTACTTCTGTGGGGAACTGTTCAATAGTTGTGATAGAAGGACTAATGATAGATGTCCTGGGATCATTAGAATAGCCGACAATTTTTAAATCGGCAGGAACGTTTAAACCCGCTTCTTTGGCGTATTCCAATGCTGCTATTGCACTGGAATCATTATCGGTAAAAATACCGTCGGGTACTTCATCGCTTTGGAATAACTTTTCCATGGCTATACGTGCATTGACGGGGGTTAGTTCCTGATGAAAAATCCAGTTTTCATTTACCGGCAAGCCATATTGTTCCATTGCTTTCAGAAAACCTGCAGAACGGTTTTGATACAGATTTGAGGTAAGCGGACCGGAAATATGTGCGATTTTCCTGCAACCGACCTCTATTAAATGAGATGCAGCCATATAGCCCCCTCTAAAATCATCGCCTTTAATGACGACGGCACCAAGATCTTTCAGAGGCACCCGGTCATAAAAAATCACCGGTGTCCCATTTTCTAGCAAGCGGTCGAAATGTACAAAATCAGTGGTAAATAAAGTACATGAAGCGACAAGTGCATCAACCCTTGAAGCGTAAAGAATTTCTGTCAATTCTTTCTCCATCAGTACCGAATCATTGGACTGGCAGATGATCAGGTTGTAACCATGTTTGTGCAGTCCGTTTTGGATCACAGTAATCACTTCCGCATGAAAGAACATAGAAATCCTTGGAACGATAAGCCCCACTGTATGTGTTTTATTGCTTCGAAGACCGGAAGCCATGTTATTACGCCTGTAGCCCAGCTTGGCTGCCATCTCCAATACATCGTTCTTTGTCTGTTCTTTCACATGCGGATGACCATTCAAGGCACGTGATATTGTTGCGGGAGAGAGCTTCAATGCTTCTGCAATATCAAGTATCGTATTTTGTTGTCCTTTTTTCTCGTTTGCCATTTTTATACTGGTCTATTCCTAATCGCGAGGCGCTGTTTGTCACCTCCTCAACGAACTTATCCGTGAAATGAATTGCAAGCTAAGCAATATATAGCAAACATGAAAACGTTTTCATAAAAGTTGCAAAAGGCCTCTCCCTTCCTACAGTACAGGATGGTTCAATTGTTTAAAAACTCTATATTTAGCTGTAATAACCATTTATACATGACTGTAGGCCTATTTATACCTTGTTATATTGATCAATTCTATCCTAATGCGGCCATTGCGACTTTAAATCTATTAAGCAAACTTGGCATAACAGTAAAATATCCTGTCAACCAAACTTGCTGTGGCCAGCCAATGGCCAATTCTGGTTTTGAACACCTGACTAAAGGCTGTAATGAGTTGTTTGTTGATAATTTCGCTGAGTTCGACTATATCGTCTCCCCTTCCGGAAGCTGTGTGCTGCACATCAAAGATCATTTGCATTCCGAGGGTCATGAAGGCAAAGCAAAAAGTATACGTAAAAAAATCTACGAACTTACGGAGTTCCTCACCGATATAGTCAAAGTGGAAAAGCTGGAAGCCAGGTTTCCACATAAGGTGGGAGTCCACCAAAGCTGTCACGGACAACGTGGCCTCATGATGTCGCAAATGACAGAGCTGGTAGCGCCTTTCTACTCCAAACCCCTGCAATTGCTAAATATGGTTCAAGATCTGGAACTCATTAACCTAAATCGCCCGGATGAGTGTTGCGGTTTCGGTGGCACCTTTTGCGTAGCAGAAGAAGCCGTCTCTGCGAAAATGGGTAAAGACCGTGTGGCAGACCACCTTAACAATGGTGCGGAATACATCACGGCGGCCGACATGTCCTGTTTGATGCATATGGAAGGAATCCTGAGGAGACAGGAAAGTGGTGTAAAAGTGATCCATATTGCAGAAATATTAAATTCAGAAGGATAATGAAAGACCACGCACAATTATCAGACACCTTTAATGCCGACGAGGCGAGGGTCAACTGGCATGATGAGACCCTTTGGTTTGTTAGGGCTAAGAGAGACAAAGCGGCTCATGGTCTTCCGGAATGGGAGCTCCTTCGCAGTACAGCCTCTCAGATAAAGGACAATGTGTTGTCCAATCTTCACGACTATCTCATTGAATTTGAATCCAATGCACAGAAGAACGGCATTGAAGTCCATTGGGCTGCAGATGCCAAAGCACATAACGCAATTGTTGCAGGCATCCTCAAAGCAGAAGGTATCGATCAGATCGTAAAAAGCAAATCGATGCTCACGGAGGAATGTCACCTCAATGAACATTTGCAACATAGCGGTATAGAAGTCATTGATACCGACCTGGGCGAGCGCATTGTGCAACTGGCCAAGGAACCCCCAAGTCATATTGTACTCCCCTGTATCCATAAAAAGAAAGAAGAGATCGGCGAGCTGTTCCATGAGCACCTGGGTACCCCGGAAGGAATGTCAGACCCAGTATTCCTGACCGCAGCGGCACGTGAACACCTTCGCGAGAAATTCATCACCAGGAAAGCAGCCATCACAGGAGTCAACTTTGCCGTGGCAGAAACCGGAGAATTTGTAGTTTGTACGAATGAAGGAAATGCCGACATGGGTGCGCACCTGGCCGATGTACACATCGCCTGCATGGGTATAGAAAAACTGGTTCCTCTGCGCGAGCACCTTTCTGTATTTTTAAGGTTATTGGCCAGAAGTGCTACCGGACAACCAATTACCACCTATTCCAGCCATTTCAAGAAGCCCAGACCAGGTCAAAAGATGCATATCGTATTGGTAGACAACGGGCGGAGCACACAGCTGGGCCGGGAAGATTTCCGCAATTCCTTAAAATGCATCCGTTGTGGTGCCTGTATGAACACCTGTCCGGTATATCGTCGAAGTGGCGGACATAGCTACCACACAGCTATTGCAGGCCCAATTGGTTCTATTTTAGCACCTAACCTGGACATGAAGGAATATGCTGATCTTCCTTTTGCTTCTACACTATGTGGCTCCTGTACCAATGTATGCCCAGTAAAGATCAATATCCATGAGCAGCTTTACAAATGGCGGCAGGTGATTGTCAAAGAAGGGTATGCTGAGCCCAAAAAAGCGATGGCCATGAAGGCTATGGAGTTTACCCTGAGCAAACCTACAGTCTACAGAACCGCGGGAAAAGCAGGAAGATGGGTACTGAAATACATCCCTTTTGTAGTAAATAACAAAATGAACCTTTGGTATAACCACCGGGAGATGCCGGTAAGCCCAAAACAGTCTTTTGGCGAGTGGTATAAACAAAATATAAAAAATGACTAGCAGAGCAGAGATCCTCTCCAAAATAAAACGAAACCAGTCCGAACCAACACCGCTCCCGGCGAAATTGAGTACCATGTACCCAACGGAAGACCTCTTAGCGCAGTTCAGCACAGTGCTGAAAGGCATTGGAGGTGCAGTCGTGGAAATAAAAGACAGTTTAGAAATAGTCAACTATTTGAAAGAACACTATGGTGATGGTCAACGTATCATTTCTACCTTGCCTGACTTGGCAGTCATCAGCGAGCAAGGCTGGCAGCAACAGCATCCGCATAGCTTTGAGGATGTGGATCTGGCGGTAATCACTGCGCATTTTGGTGTAGCTGAAAATTCTGCCCTATGGATTACCGAATCACTAATGCAACAGCGGGCAGTACCCTTTATTTGTCAGCAACTGGCGGTTGTACTGCAAAAGCAAGATCTTCTTGCAACGATGCATGATGCTTATGAGCGAATTGGCAATTCAGACTACGGCTTTGGTGCCTTTATCGCTGGCCCTTCCAAGACCGCCGATATAGAGCAGTCATTGGTACTTGGTGCCCACGGCCCCAAGGGAATGACGGTATTTATAATGGGTTAGCCTATAGCTAACCCAATCCAAAATAATCTTCCGCGTTGTAATAACAGATGTCGCTGATGATTTTGCCGATCCAGGCTTCGTCATCTGGCAACTGTCCATTTTCCATCTCTGTTCCAAATAAATTGCACAAGATCCTGCGAAAATACTCGTGACGGGAATACGATAAGAAGCTACGGGAATCTGTCAGCATTCCAACAAAGTTGCTGACCATTCCGAGGTTTGACAAGGTATTCAATTGCTTTTCAATACCATCTTTTTGGTCTAGAAACCACCATCCAGAACCGAATTGTAGTTTTCCTTTTACACTTCCGTCAGCAAAGTTTCCTGCCATAGCCGCAAAGACTTCATTGTCAGCGGGATTCAGGTTATAGATAATGGTTTTAGTCAATTGATCGGTCAGGCTCAGGTTTCCGAAAAAGGCAGACATTCTTTCTGCATGGCGGAAATCGCCAATAGAATCATAGCCTGCATCTGCACCCAACCGGGCAAACATCCCTAAGTTGTTGTTGCGAATTGCTCCAAGATGGAATTGTTGCACCCAGCCCAATTCGTGGTACAATTTAGAAAGTTCCGTCAGAACATAACCAGCAAAAGCATCAGGGTTAGAAAATACAGCATCATTTGTTTTTAAAAACGACTCAAACTCACGTTTCTCCGTGTCAGTCAACGAATAGCTGAAAGGCAGAGCAGACAAGCCATGGTCTGATATACTGCACTGATGATCGGCAAAATACCTCACCCTGCTTTTGAGCGCTGCCAGCAGGCTATCGATGTCAGTGATCGCTATACTGGATGCCTGCGCCAGCTTTGACACATAATCCTTAAACTGTTCTTTCTTCTCGATCACCAAAGCTTTGTCTGGCCGGAAGGAAGGTTTCACCTTCACTTCAAAGTCGCTTTCAGCAATCTGCCTATGGTATCTTAAGTCATCACAGGGATCATCTGTAGTGCCAACCATCTTCACTTTATAATGGTTAAGCAGTCCTTGGGTGGAATACGCATCCTGTGCCAGCACTGCATTGCAATGTGAATAGATCAAAGGTGCAGAGGCTTCATTTAAAAAAGTATTGATACCGAACGGGTTTTTCAACTCCATATGTGTCCAGTGGAAAAGCGGGTTTCTTACCGTAGCGGGTGCGACTTTGGCCCAGGCCATGAACTTTTCCTCATCAGAGGCTGTACCGGTGATCAGGTTTTCATGAACGCCCAGCGCACGCATTCCGCGCCATTTATAGTGGTCGCCCTTCAACCAGATTTCGGTCATGTTGGCAAATTTCTTATTCTCAGCAATCTCCTGGGGCGGCAGGTGGTTGTGGTAATCGATTATGGGCAGATCTTTGGCATAGCCATTAAAAAGACGGACCGCCCTGTTGTTGTTCAACAAAAAATCTTCGGGTATTACATTTCCTTCTTTCATCCTATTTACGCGATAATTCGTTTACGATTCCAAATTCAAGGCCTCTCAATTCTGCCAGGCCTTTTAAACGGCCGATGGCCGAATAACCAGGATTGGTCTTTTTGTAAAGGTCGTCCAGCATCTGGTGGCCGTGATCTGGTCGCATCGGGATGCTGATTCCCCTGCGCTGTTGCAACAAGAGGATCTCCCTGACCACACCGTACACATCTACATCTCCCTCCAGGTGGTTGTCTTCGTAAAAATCACCATCTGCATTGCGCTTTGTACTTCTGAGGTGCAGGAAATGGATCCTGTCGCCAAACTGCTGTATCATTTCCACCAGGTTGTTATCGGGGCGTACCCCAAAAGATCCTGTACAAAAACACAAGCCGTTATTGAGCGAAGGCACTGCCGTAAACAGCCTCTGTACCAGTTCAGCCGTACTCACAACACGCGGAAGCCCAAAAATCGCATAAGGTGGGTCGTCAGGATGGATAGCCAGTTTGATGCCAACGGCATCCGCTACCGGAACAATCTCCGAAAGGAAATGGATCAGGTTGGCCGATAATTTATCTTCATCTATACCTTCATATTTATCCAATGCCTGCTGAAACTGTGCCAGCGTGAAACTTTCTTCACTGCCGGGAAGTCCGGCGATGATATTGCGCTGCAAAACCAGGCGCTCGTCCGCTGTCATCTGATCAAAACGTTGCTTTCCTGCTTCCAGTTCAGCAGCCGTATAATCGGCAGCTGCACCTGGACGGTTGAGCATGTGTACGTCAAATGCAACCAGTGCCGCACGCTCAAATTTCAGGGCCCTGGCGCCATTGTCCAGTTCGAAAGCGAGATTGGTCCTTGTCCAGTCGAGCACCGGCATAAAATTATAAGTAACCACCGTTATGCCACAAGCTGCAAGATTTTGCAAAGAAAGTTTATAGCTTGCAATATACTGTTCAAAGCCTTCGTCCTGGGTCTTGATGGCCTCATGAACAGGTACACTTTCCACAACATGCCAGTCTAGCCCGGCAGCATTGATGGTTTCTTTATGTTTTGTGATTTCTTCTATTGTCCACACTACGCCATTAGGAATGTGGTGAAGGGCGCTGACAACGCCTGAACAGCCTGCCTGTCTGATATCTGAAAGACTCACAGGGTCTTTTGGACCAAACCAGCGCATGGTCTGGGTCATTTTATAGATACTCTTGTCCGTATTCATCATTATATTTAGTAATCCCTTTTGGTCTGCAGTATCGGTACTGCCAACAAAATAGGAGAACTAAATATATAGCTTGTCTGGCATATAAAAAGCATCATCCGAGCCATTTATTACCGAAAACGTTTGCGCAGGAAGCCCTATGCGGGCACTTCTTCTGCTGCAAGAAAGGCCAGTACATCGTTCCAGTTGTCTACGCGTTGGTGGTGACTGTGGTTTACATTGTGTGCGGCAGTATACATGATGGCTTTTCCTTTACAGAAATCCAGGTTTTTGCAATGGTCATCAATCAGGTAATCAGTCACAACCACGCGCTTATCGCCGCAAAAGATCATATTTCTCCAGCTGATGAAAGGAAAATGTTCCTGCAGCCATTCGCGTTTTTCTGAGAGGCACTGTGGGAACTCCATCGCTGCAGAAACAATGTATACCTCGTAGTTTTCCATCAGTTTTTTAACGGCCTCAACAGCGCCCGGCATCACAGGAATGGTCCTGAAAAAACCAGGGGTGTGCACATAACGCCCTACGGCGGTCTTGTCTGGAAAACCGTCCGGCTCCAGTACACCGAGCATGGCAGACCTGTCGACCTCTACACCATGCTCCCGCTCGTACCAATTAATGAAATGCATCTCAATATCGGCTAGCACCCCATCCATATCTATTCCAATTGTTTTCTTCATATCCGTATGTTAAAATCATTTCATACATTTGAAATAACCTGCAACAAAAGTAGACATAAATGCAATATATTGCAAAATAATTTTACTATTATTGCATAATATTGCAAAAAACATGATGAAAGCAGAACGAAAACAGGCAATCATAGACCACATCAGCAGGGAAGGGAAAGTACTTCTAGGTGATTTGAGTGCAGCACTTAATGTCTCTGAAGACACCATACGAAGGGACATCAAGGAACTGTCTGACGAAGGCCTGCTCAAAGCCGTACGCGGAGGGGCTATACTCCACTCTCCTATCCCACTGCATTACCGGGAGCGGGAACATCAGGACATTCGTCATAAAGAGATCATTGCAGACAAAGCGCTTAAATTTATCAAAGACGGACAGGTAATCATCTTTGATGCCGGTACTTCGGCCTTAGCTGTAGCAGCCAGGTTACCCAAGGAACTGAGGATTACGGTAGTGACCAATAGTTTCCCTGTAGCCAACATTCTGGAAGATCATCCTAATGCGGAAGTGATTTTTATTGGCGGCCGACTATATAAGTTTGCATTTTCAACCATGGGTTATGAGGCTATTCAGTCACTAAAAAACATAAGAGCCGACATCTGCTTTCTGGGAATCTGCAGTATAGATTTAAATATCGGGGTTACAGGTTTGAATTATGAAGATAGCCAGATGAAGAAGACGATGGTGGAAACCTCCAAACACATCATTGCATTATCAACCTTCGAAAAACTGGATACTGCAGAAAATTATTACATCTGCGCTACCAACGAGATCAACACCATTATTACCGATGTTGATCCCGCTGAAGGCAAACTGCAACATTACACAGATGCAGGAATAGCTGTTATTTAACTTCGTACTGGTATACTTGTCGGCCCAGCAAACCATCAGCATCAATACCTTCTACCACTACACGGTATTTTCCAACACCATCGCTATTGAAGAAGGTCATTTTTGCTTTACCATTTTTATCCGTGATAATTGATGGGTTCCAGTAAACAGTGGTGCGCAAATCTGTCACAGGGTTACTGTCTTCCACATCATATTTAGGAACGTAGAATTGTTTTGCATTACTGAAGCCTGATGGACTAAAACTCACCACAGATGGATCATAATTGTTACCTACACCCCTTGTTTTAGTGATGATCACCAGCGCCGGTCCACCAATTCTGGAAATCAGTGCCTGATTGGACCTAACCACCTCGATACGTTCAACATTATCTGCATTCATTTGCAGGAAATCAGAGAATTCACAACCACTAATGAGTCTGCCATTGAGGACAACCTTCATTTGCTCATTACGTGAAAAAGGCAACTCTACAGGCCCACATTCCTGGGTATTGATCAACCTGAAATCAACCTGCCTGATGCTGCGTCTCAAACAATCCATCATATCTATGCAATTTCCGGCATCCGCAAATTTTACGGTTTGGTCAGAAGCACCTTCCATTACTGTGATACCAAAACTGCCTGTAGGTTTTTTCTTAGAACGGATCACAACCTCTCTCAGTTCCTGAACACGGCTCAAACGACCAAAACGCTCCAATTCCTTATCTTGCTTCCTATTATTTTCCAGAATGTTAGCCATACTTTTACTAATGCTTACATTCAGGTCACCAAGGTTGAAACTGCTGGAAGGTGCTTGTCCCGGCACTTTATCCAGTAAAACTTCTACTTTTTTACCATCGTTAGCTGTCCGCCCTTGTAAAGTAAGCACAACACCCGTAGTCACCAGCAGGTTCCCAAATTTAAAACGACCGTCAGCATCAGTGATCTGATCCTCATTTAAGCCCAATTTCACATTAAACAACTTAATTTTCCCGCCGGCCAATGGTTTATTCCCAAGCGTCATTAATCTTCCGCTCACCTCCGTAACCAATTTTTCAGGCTTGAATTTAGGCTCCGCAAATTTATCTGCAAGCAAATCTTTCCATATGAACCTTCTGTAGCCCTGGGTCAGCATCAGTGCGTCAAGTCCGGCCCTGGTTTCCTCAGAGGGGTTGATGAAATAATAGTTTGGATTTTCGATATATCCATTAATGTCTGAGCTCAGCAGCAAATGTGACAAGATCGTATGAGCTTTTACATCATCAGCGGCTACTACATTGTCATTAATTACGGAAGCAGAGAAATTTCCGATGATCGGTGTACCTTTACTGTCTTTCGCATCCAGATCAATTTCTATTTTTTCACGTTTGGCGTATACTTTTTTTGCCGAACTCAGGCTCAATTTCGCCTGGTCATTATTCTGTATAAAAAATATACGCTCGTTCAAAGGTTCATTCGTGGCAGAGAAAAGTGTAATCTGCGCAATACCGCTTGGAACATCAGCAACTGGAATTCTCAGGGAGATTGCCGGTTTATTGATATTTAGTTCAGATGCGTACACAACTTCGCCTCCCGCATGAGCCAGTAGGGTGAGACGTTGCGCAGCATTCTGGTAAACAGAGGGATGTGCGCTTACCCTTACAAGAATAGTATCAGGATTATTGTAAACTGCCAAAGAGTAACCCGAGTCTGTAGCTGCAGGCAGAGGAACAACATTTTCTGTTCCATCAGGATAAGTCACTTTAGCCTGGTAAGTTTTACCTGCTTCAGGCAAGATCAGAAAATACCCCATACCCAGGTGCTGAGTCTGTAATTCCGCAACCTGATTGTTTTGATTGTCGAGCACAACACCTTTGACCGGCACCCCTAAACCATCGGTTCCGGTAGCCTTAAAAGCAATCTTGCTACGCACACCGTTTACCAAAGAGCCTCCTTCCGGGAAAAACTGTACATCCGTATTTAAAGAGGCCACTTTAATTGGAAAAGTTTTAGTGACCACATCGGTCTTGCTGGCCTCAATACTGGTATACATATGTGTATTGCGTAAAGCAGATCCTTTAGCCGCTTTAAGAATTACACGAAGTTCACCCTTAGCATCCGTCTCACCACGGCCTTCCAGTACCACAGCTCCTTTTTCTCTAAGTGCGTACTTCACAGTCTTTCCTACATAAGGTTTACCATTTTCATCTTCATAGCCCAGTACCGCAGTAACCACTGTTTCTTTGCCTTTGGTACTGTATTCGTAGTTGATGTGCGTATTCACCGCGCTGACCACAGAATTTCCAACGGTGAACACTTTATCATAAAAATATTCAGGACCGGCGTTTCTCATCCATTGGGTATAAGCGCGTATGCGGTAATTCCCTTCGCGCATTGTACTGTCGGGCAAGATAAATTCCCCCATGGCCATTCCAGCAGTGATCGGCAGTTTTATGCTATTTGCTATCGAGTCTGATTCTGTGATCAGATCTACATATACTCCCCCGCTAATAGCAGAAAGCTGATGAGTAGGTCCGGCCGTAACGTAGGCTTTAAACCAGATGGTATCGCCTACTACGTAATGAGGTTTATCAGTATGGAGGTAAACTTTTTCGACCATTGCTTTATCGGTCCACCGTTGTAATGCAGTAACCAGCTTTTCTACAGGATCCATACCCGCAGGTATAAAAGCCGAGATAGCTGCAAGAGAAGATAAGCCGGAAACTAAGAGCAGTTTCTTGACAAGAGTGCGTTTCAATTTCATAGAATATTGATTATTTAGATTTTATTTGGTTAATCACCTGATATCAGGAGGCTAAATATACTGAAAAATAGCAATACTAAACCAATTTAGTAGCCTTAATAATAAGATAACACCGGTTAACAATTACATAACCATTTCCTTATATCACACTAATTTCCGGCAGATATTTTCGTGGTTTAATTAATTCGTATGAAGAAAATTTTACTATTCGGGCTGTTGGCCCTCAGTTTACACAGCTGTAAAAAAGACACGCCACCTGCTGAAGAAGCTGAATTCTTTGTCAATGAAGATGCAGCCAGCTTTGCCGAGATCGGCTCACTGGATATTGGCGATGCAGGTGCCGCTGAAATATCCACCTTTGATCCAGCGACGAACCGTCTTTTTGTGGTGAGAAATGAGAATGAAGGAACAGCAAACCAGCTCAATCGCATTGAAGTGATCGATTTTAAGGATCCATCAAAAATGACCGTTATAGGAAATATCAGCATGACCTCTTTTGGAGGAGTAGTTAATAGCCTATCTGTAAGCAATGGCAAACTTGCTGCTGCCATACAGGCCAATGATAAACAGGCAAATGGCAAGGTTGCAGTATTCAACACCAGCGATTACAGCAAAGTAGCTGAAGTAACTGTGGGTGCGCTTCCAGATATGGTGACCTATTCACCTGACGGCAAATTTATCATGACCGCCAATGAAGGTGAACCAAATGACCTCTACACTAATGACCCATCCGGAACGATCTCTATCATTTCAGTAGAAAACAATTACAGCGTGGTAACCCTCGATTTCTCTACATGGGCTGCTAAAAAGAATGAACTTGTACAAAAAGGCTTCCGTATTTTTGGACCCGGCCTGAACTTCATGAAGGACATTGAACCAGAATACATCACCATCTCTGCTGATTCCAAAACGGCATGGGTAACCTTGCAGGAAAATAACGCGATTGCTAAAGTCGACATCCTCACCAAATCGATCACTGACATCTTCCCGTTAGGATTCAAAGACTACAGTGCAGCCAGTAGTGAAATTGACCCTACAGATGATGACAAAGTTTATGCAGCCGCCAAATGGCCAGTTAAAGGAATTTACATGCCAGATGCGATCGCGGTGATGGAAAATAACGGCACACCATATTTGTTCACAGCCAATGAAGGTGATTCGCGTGAATACGCAGGCTTTGCTGAAGTGAAACGCGTAAAAGCCATCACACTAGACCCCACTAAATTTCCAACCTGGGCAGATCTAAGAAAAGACGGTCAATTGGGTAGACTAAATATCACAACTACGCTAGGTGATACCGATGGAGACGGGGATTTTGACGAGCTGTATTCCCTGGGTGCACGCTCTTTTAGCGTATGGAACGGCAACACCGGAGCGCAGATCTTCGACAGCAAAAATGAGCTAGACTTAAAAACATCTGCTGTAACGGGAGTATATGATGATGGCCGTAGCGACGATAAGAGTATAGAGCCTGAAGGAATTGCGCTGGGAAAAGTAGGCAATACAAATGTAGTTTTTGTAGGCATGGAAAGAGCGGATGCCGTTGCTATTTATGATGTAACGAATCCATCTGCGCCTAAATTCCTTCAACTTCTGAAATGCGGAGATGCACCGGAAGGTGTACTATACATCCCGGCCAAAGACAGTCCAACTAAAAAATCATTATTGGTTGTGAGCAGCGAAAATGATGGCGTAGTGAAAGTATTCACACCGAAAAGCATATAAGCTTTTTTTACCATTAGGTAATAAAGGGTGGCTTTCGAGTCGCCCTTTTGCATTTAAACCAATCATGACACTATGCTGTTTATACTATTTTGTATAAATAAGCCAAAGACGGTATCTTTGTATCAGATTCAAATCTTTCAAAAAACCAACACCCCATGAAAGAAAACCAAGATACCCTGGACCTGGCTGTACAAAATGAGTATAAGTATGGCTTTGTCACAGAAATAGATACCGATGCGATACCTAAAGGATTGAGCGAGGACGTAATTCGGCTGATATCCAGTAAAAAAAACGAACCGGAATGGATGCTGGACTGGAGGTTAAAAGCTTACAGACACTGGCTCAAGCTGGAAGAACCAAATTGGCCTAATGTGCAATATCCAACCATCAACTATCAGGACATTATCTATTACGCTGCCCCGAAACCAAAAAAACAACTGAATAGCCTGGACGAAGTAGATCCCGAATTACTCAGCACTTTTGAGAAATTGGGCATATCTATCGCAGAACAAAAACGCCTGAGCGGTGTCGCGGTAGACGTAGTCATGGATAGTGTATCTGTTGCAACTTCCTTTAAAGCACAACTTGCAGAAATCGGCGTAATCTTTTGCTCCATCAGTGAAGCCATACAAGAACACCCTGAGCTCATCAAAAAATACCTGGGTTCAGTTGTACCGATGACCGATAATTTTTTCTCTGCGTTAAACGCCGCGGTATTTACTGACGGTTCCTTTTGCTACATTCCAAAAGGTGTACGCTGTCCAATGGAGCTATCGACATATTTCCGCATCAATACAGAAAATACCGGACAGTTTGAACGTACACTTATTGTGGCCGAGGATGAAAGCTACGTAAGCTACCTGGAAGGTTGCACTGCGCCTATGCGTGATGAGAACCAATTGCATGCTGCTGTGGTAGAGCTAGTAGCCATGGAAAAAGCGGAGATTAAATATTCGACTGTACAAAACTGGTATCCTGGCGATAAAGATGGTAAGGGAGGGATTTATAATTTTGTGACCAAACGCGGGCTTTGTAAAGGAAACCATTCTAAAATCTCCTGGACACAGGTGGAGACAGGCTCGGCAATTACCTGGAAATACCCAAGTGTGATCCTAAAGGGCGACAATTCCATTGGTGAGTTTTATTCTGTAGCCTTTACCAACAATTATCAACAGGCAGATACCGGCACTAAAATGATCCATCTGGGTAAAAATACCAGAAGCAGAATTGTAGCTAAAGGAATCTCTGCAGGTTTTAGTCAAAACAGTTACCGCGGATTGGTGAGAGCTGGAAAAAACGCACTGAATGCCCGCAACTATTCACAATGCGACTCCTTGTTGTTGGGGGATAAATGTGGTGCACATACCTTTCCTTATATAGAAGTCAAAAATAAAACGGCCATTGTAGAACATGAGGCCACTACTTCTAAAATCGGTGAAGATCAGTTATTTTATTGCAGACAACGCGGTATTGATCCGGAGGAAGCAGTCGCATTGATTGTCAATGGCTTTGCAAAAGAAGTCATGAACCAATTGCCTATGGAATTTGCAATAGAAGCACAAAAACTGCTGGCGATCAGCATGGAAGGAAGCGTTGGGTAAATCATCCGCGAAAGCGGTATACCAAATCAAATTATACGAAAATGTTATCAATAAAAAATATACACGCAAAAGTAGAAGACAAGGAAATCCTTAAAGGGATCAACCTGGAAATCAAAGCAGGCGAAGTTCATGCGATAATGGGCCCAAATGGCTCTGGTAAAAGTACACTTTCTTCGGTTCTGGCCGGACGTGAAGAATATGAAGTCACCGAAGGTTCTGTAGAATTTCTGGGAAAAGATCTGCTGGAACTTGCTCCCGAAGACCGTGCACGTGAAGGGCTGTTTCTGGCTTTCCAATATCCGGTAGAAATCCCTGGTGTAAGTACCACAAATTTTATCAAAGCTGCTGTCAATGAAAAACGTAAATACCATGGACAAGAACCATTGGATGCAGTTGCCTTCCTGAAACTGATGAAGGAAAAAATGGCAATGGTAGAAATCAACCAATCATTGTTGAGCCGCTCTATCAACGAAGGATTTTCCGGCGGAGAAAAAAAACGTAACGAAGTGTTCCAAATGGCAATGCTGGAACCTAAGCTGGCTATACTCGATGAGACCGATTCCGGACTGGATATTGACGCCTTACGCATTGTAGCCAATGGCATTAATAAATTGCGCCAGCCTGACCGTGCGGTATTGGTGATCACCCATTATCAGCGTTTACTGGATTATATACAGCCAGATTTTGTTCATGTACTGTACAAAGGCAGGATTGTAAAATCCGGCACGAAGGAACTGGCACTGGAACTGGAAGAAAAGGGTTACGATTTCATCACAGAAGAGATTGATCTGGCTGCTCAACAGCCTTTATAAAAAAATAAAATGGATTTAAATTATTTTAAAGACCGTTACGAAAGTCTTCAAACCGAGTCCGAAGGAAATGTACTGGCTTCGCTGAGGTCGCAAAGTTTCGCCGCCTTTGAAAAGGAGGGCTTGCCAACGAACCGTACGGAGGAATGGAAATACACCGCTATCAGTAATCTGTTTGACGTTGATTACGGAAATTCAAGCTTCCGCCCTATTGTGGATTTACCAGCCGGGGATCTGGAAGATATGCGCATACCCGGTTATCATAAAGCCAATCAGTTGGTCTTTGTCAACGGGCAATATTCCGCAGGTTTGTCTTCCATCCTTTCTGCCCCTTCAGAATTGGTGATCATGAGCTTAAAGGATGCACTATCCGGCAGCTATCATGAGCTCGTGACTGAACATCTGGATAAAAGCAGTGATTATATAAAGGACGGTATCCATGCATTGAATGGAGCAATGCTTAGTGACGGCCTGTTCATCTACGTACCTAAAGGCAAAGAGGTACAGCACCCTGTATATGTGTACCATATTCTGGATGCTAGAGTTGAGCCCGTATTGGCACAACCGCGCGGTCTGGTTTATGTTTCCGAAAACAGCAAACTACAATTGATTGAAACCTACAAAACAATCGGTAATGAGGATTCTCTGATCAATCAGGTGTTGGAGATCGTTGTTGCTCAGGACACACATATCGAATACTATAAAATTCAAAACGATAAGACAAACGCCAGCCAGGTCGGTACTACACACATTACCCAAACGGGTAAAAGCTATGTCCACACTGTCACTGTGACACTAAGCGGAGGTATATTGCGCAACAATGTAAATCTGATCCTGGACGCCGCAAACAACGAGGCGCATTTATACGGACTTTACCTGCTGAAGGGTAAAACCCATGCAGACAATCATACCCTGATTGACAACAGACAACCTGGTTGCTTCAGCAATCAATTGTATAAGGGCATTGCCGATGGTGCATCTACTGCAGTATTTAACGGAAGGATCATGGTGCAGCCCGATGCACAGAAAACCAACGCCTACCAGTCGAATAAAAACATTCTACTTTCGGACCATGCCACGATTAATGCGAAACCTCAACTGGAAATATTTGCCGATGACGTCAAATGTTCACATGGCTGCACAGTAGGACAACTGGACCAGGAAGCCTTGTTTTACCTTCGGGCCAGGGGTGTACCAAAAGACCAGGCAGAAGTGTTGCTCTTACAGGCATATTCAGCGGATATTGTCGCACAGATCAAACCAATGGCGCTCCGTGCTTTTGTAGAAAAACTGATCTTTGATCATTTATCGATTTCTTAATAAAATTAGTATCAGTTCCAATGAATGTAGCAGAGATAAGAAAGCAATTTCCAATATTGGAAAGAACGGTGAAAGGCAGGCCACTGGTGTATTTCGACAATGCCGCAACTTCACAAAAACCTTTACAGGTAATTGAGGCACTCCGGCATTATTATTCGCATTATAACGCCAACATCCACCGTGGTATCCATACCCTTGCAGAGGAAGCTACAATGGCCTATGAAGCCACACGTATGGCGGTTAAAGATTTTATTGGCGCTGCTTCTACGGAAGAAATTATTTTCACGAGAGGTACCACAGAAGCTATTAATCTTGTGGCTTATACCTGGGGCAGACAGCACATCAGCAAGGGCGATGAAATCCTGATTTCCGAAATGGAACATCATTCTAACATAGTGCCCTGGCAATTGTTATGTGAGGAAAAGGGGGCATCGTTAAAAGTTATTCCTGTAGAAGAAGATGGTTCGCTATCGATCAGCGCTTTTAGAGAACTATTAACCGAACGCACGAAACTATTATCTGTGGTCCATGTTTCTAACGCGCTTGGCACCGTAAACCCAGTAAAAGAGATGACCGATGCGGCCCATGCTGTCGGAGCCAAAGTACTAATAGACGGTGCACAATCGGCAGTACATCTCGATATTGATGTACAAGACCTCGACGCAGATTTTTTTGCTTTTTCCGGACATAAAGTCTATGGTCCAACCGGTGTAGGTGCATTATATGGCAAACGGGAATTGCTGGAAAGCATGCCTGTATTTCAGGGAGGCGGGGAGATGATCAGGGAAGTTAGTTTTGAAAAGACGACGTACGCGGATCTTCCTTACAAATACGAAGCTGGTACTCCGAACATTGCGGATACTATTGCCTTAAAAGCAGCTTTAGATTTTATCAGTGAAATAGGAAAGGTAAACATCAGGACGCATGAGGAAACATTGCTTAATTATGCAACGGAACAATTGAAGACTTTACCCGGTCTTAGGATCATCGGTGAAGCCCAGAATAAAGTCAGCCTGGTATCTTTTGTGATCGAAGGGATCCACCCTCAGGACCTGGGCGTATTGCTTGATAATATGGGCATTGCAGTACGTACAGGTCACCATTGTACACAACCCCTGATGAAACGTTTCGGAATACCGGGTACGGTACGTGCCTCGTTTGCGCTATACAATCAGAAAGAAGAAATAGATAGTTTAGTTGCAGGTTTACAAAAAGCCATTAAAATGCTGTTATAGGTCACAGAAATAAATGAATACGAAACCGATTACAGAAATAGAAAAAGAGATCATTGAGGATTTCGCATTGTTCGATAGCTGGGAAGATAAGTACGAGTACATCATCGACCTCGGCAAAAAGCTTCCGCCACTGGAAGATCGTCACAAAGTAGATGAGCATAAGATCAAAGGCTGTCAGTCGACTGTGTGGCTAAATGCCTCCTACGAAAATGGACTGATCTCGTTTAAGGCAGATAGTGATGCAGTGATTGTAAAAGGTTTGATCAGCATGCTCATCAAAGTATTGTCAGACCATACACCGCAGGAAATCCTCGGCGCCAAAATGGAATTTATTGCAGAGATCGGAATGATGACCCACCTGGCCCAGACCCGCTCTAACGGTTTGCTGGCAATGATCAAACAAATGAAGAACTATGCATTGGCTTTCGAAGCTATAGGACAAAGAAAGGACTGATATGATGGATAAAGAAGTATTGAAAGAAAGGGTAATCGACACCCTGCAGACCATTTACGATCCGGAGATCCCGGTCAGTATTTATGAGCTCGGCCTGATCTATGAGGTGAATATCTTACCACCGCTCAATAATGTAGAAATTATTATGACCTTGACCGCGCCCGGATGTCCGGCAGCACAATCCCTTCCTGTTGAAGTCGAAGAAAAACTGAAAGCCCTGGGCGGTGTAAATACAGTCTCTGTGGAAGTCGTTTGGGAACCTTCATGGAACAAGGATATGATGAGTGAAGCTGCCAGGCTGGAACTAGGAATGATGTAAAAACAGTAGCAAGATGAAGATAACCGCACAGGAAGAATACGGATTGAGAATCCTGCTGAGAATTGCCAGAGATGGAAATACCGATGGTATCAGCATTCCCGCCCTGAGTGAAACGGAGGGTTTATCGACTGCATATGTAGGTAAACTGACACGCAGCTTGCGTATGGCTGGCTATATCAATAGTACACCGGGTTACAAAGGCGGGTACGTACTCGCGCAGCCAGCAGATCAAATCAACATCAATCAGGTCATGAAAACACTTGGGGGTTCACTATACAGTAAAGAATTTTGCGGGGATTATTCCGGTGGAATGAAATTCTGCACCAATAGCATAGACTGTTCCGTTCGATCTTTATGGCAGATGATTCAATTTTCTGTAGATCAATTGCTGGACAAGCTCAATCTGCAGGATTTGATTGGCAATGAAGCAGAATCAAATACCCAGATCCTCGATAAATTAACTCATCTTAAAGATCAGATCAACCACATCGTTTTACCAAATGGCAACTGAAACCAATAACCCTTATGTGCTCTTCAATGCACAAATCCTAAAAGACTGGAAAGATAACGGTGTCGACTACGTTAAAGTAGTAGAGCTTGAGACTGACCTCTCCATTAAATTTTTCGAGCTAATTCCCGATTCGGAAATTCCCGATGCGGGTGAAACCATCTATCATATTGATTCGGAAGATATCACTGAGCTATTGGAACCGCTGAAACATGCTAAGTTTCTGGTGCATGAAATTTACCTTGAAGAAGAATAGAAAAGCAGGACTTTAGACGCCCTGCTTTCTGACATATTTGGTGAGGATCACGATAGTCTGTCCCTCAATTTTACCTTCTATCTGATCGGTATTGTTATCCACCAACCGGATATTTTTCACCACTGTACCCATTTTCGCGTTCAATTGCGAACCTTTTACATCCAATGACTTGATCAACACTACGGTATTTCCTGTCTGCAGGACCGCACCGTTGCAATCCTTATGAACGTCTTCTGCAGTATCATTATCGTCCTCCAGACCGGTCTGGGCCCATGCAAGTGTTTCCTCATCGATATACATGGCATCCAAGCTGTCTGCGGCCCAAGCTTCCGTTTTCAGCCGGTTCAACAACCGCCAGGTTAACACCTGTACGGCAGGGACCGGAGACCAAATGCTTGTCCGTAAACATCCCAGATGTTTGGTGTCCAGATCCGCAGCAGGTGCTAATTGTGACAGGCATTTTTCACAGAGCATGGCGCAGCTATCTTCCGATACACTCGCCGGGGATTTTACTTCATATAATTTGAGTACCAAAGAGGCCTCACATAATTCACATTTATTGCCGCTTCGTTCTAATAATTGCTGTTCCAAAGAATAAGGTATTTAATAAAAATCGCGGCAAAGGTAATTAATTTAATGACTAAGGGTTGATAAAATCAAAAACCAGGTTGATGTTCAAATATCCATCCAACACACGCTTGAAGTCATATTGATAATTAGATGACTCTGGACCAAGCGAATTTGGCGCACTAAACTTATTGCCAATTGCGGGAATACCGTTCAGAAAGGAAAGGTCGCCTGCGGAATTTTTTGTGATGGCATTTTCAGGACTCGGACCTGCCAGTGGATTAAATAGCTTCATGAACACATCTTCTGTACTACAATATACCCTAAACGACTGCCCGCTTTTCAAAGCGATTTCGGCCCAATACAAGTTGGCATGATAACCTTTAAATTCAGGATATATAAAGCCTGCACTGCCGGTCAGCGTATTGTTGTATGCCTTTTCCCATACATTAAAATTCACTCCCTTCAGCCTGTTTTTCCAGACCCTGTAAGGCCCATCACCCATCCATCTGACTTTGGTAACGTCTGATTCTGGCAGGGAAAAATCTACACCATATGAGCTGGCATTACCTTTAGGCTGATACTTGACATCCAGATACACAAGGCCATCCGGTTTGATCGTCCAGATTATTTTGGTTCGGTTACGCTCATAGTTCATGATTATCTGATGAACCCCAGCATTCTCCTCATGACTGATATCGGTCAAGGGATAACCTTCGGCGGCCATCACAGGCCCTTTGCTAAGTGGCAGTAGTCCTTTGGCATTGCTAACTTGCTGTAAAAGTCCCTCCTTTTTATCGATAGCGATCTGCAAATCTTTTACTTTAAACCTAAATGCATCATCATCTTCGGTAAACTGTACAACACTATTAAATTTAGTACCAGACAATAAGTTTTTAGTCAGAGCCACCGGACTTTTAACCGGAAACGTCCAAGTATAAATGTGTCTTCCATGCGGGTCTGTAGCTTCCAGCTCCAGTACATCAGCTTCCTGCCAATTGATCGGGAGGCCTACTTTCAGAACTCCCCGTTCCATAGGTGCAAGATTTTTAACGATTGGCATGCCCTGGGCCAGCAATGTTCTGGATTTAGCAGAAGGCGTCGGTAGCTTAACCCATCGGTATGCCAACTTGCATTGTGACAGATTGGTATAATTGAAGCGATTTTCAATGTTCAGTAGACCATTGAACTCAGGAGTAATGTATTTGTCTTCTATAAAGACCGGCGACCAGATTTCTTTTACAGTATAAAAGCTGCCCTCCTTTTCATGATAAGGTCCAACAATACCGTCAGGTGCATGATTGCCGTCGCCATCCAATACTTTGGTGTCTGTCCTCATGATGTCCTCATCGGCCAGCACCCAAAGGAAACCGCCGGCACAGAGCGGATTGCTCCACATCTTTGTCCAATAGTCATTAAGTCCTGCGCCAATACCGCCATCATACAGGCCATGAAGAAACTCTGTAGGGAAAAATATCTGACGATTGGCGAAGTTATCACCCGACAGGTAATTGTAGTCAATGTAGTGTGCCGTAACCGTTTTCCCAAATGCTTCCCATGGATGTAATACTTCCCGCTTCTGAATGTCCTGCTCCGCAAATTCATGGTCATAATCACGGTTCCAGCCTCCTTCATTGCCATTGTCCCAGAACAATACAGATGCATAATTTACGTCACGTTTGATGAGTTCCCTCAACAATTTACGCCCAACTACTGCATCATAACTGGGTGCCTGCCAGCCGGTAAGTTCATCCAGCACAAACAAGCCTAAGGAATCGCATGCATTCATAAAATGTTTATCGTGGGGATAATGAGACATACGCACTGCATTCATGTTCATATCCTTGATCAGGTTTACAGTCTCAATGCTAAACTTCTCAGACGAAGTACGTCCGAAGTCGGGATGAAAAGTATGGGCATTCACACCTTTAAACTTGATCTTTGCCCCATTTACGTAAATTCCGTCCTGGGCCCTGACTTCAACAGTGCGGAAACCGATTTTCTCTGTCCTTTTGTGCAGGACTTTACCTGCCTTATCCAGTAAAGTATAAACAGCCAGATAGCGGTTCGGAAATTCTGCTGACCACAACTTAGGGTTAGGGAATTTGTGACTGGTGTGGAAAATACCTGACTTTCCATTAACCGGATCACTAAAAGCAGCAAGTACCTTTCCTTTAAAATCCTGAATCGACAACTGTACTTTTGCTGTCTGTTTTAAATTACTGACCGTCACATCGGTCTTTATACTGCCGTCAGCGCGAGGATCAATGGCCAGGTGCTCAATATATTCTTTTGGGTTCACCTGTAAGTATACAGGTCTGAAAATACCGCCGAAATTCCAGAAGTCAGCTTCCAGTTCGGCCTGATTGATCGATTTGTTATCAGAGCGCTTTTTTACCTTAACCTCCAGGAGATTCTTCTGACCATAGTTCAGAAAAGCGGAAACGTCAAAATTAAACTCATAGAAGCCGCCTTGATGCTGCCCCACGGATTTCCCATTCAGCAAAACCTCGCAGTCTGTAAATACGCCTTCAAAAAACAATTGCACATTTTTTTCTTTCCAGTCGGCAGCCGCAGCAAATTCGTGTTTGTAATGTCCTTGTTCGTTGAGGCGCTTATTTAACGGAACATGGCCATAATTGTATTCCCCAAAGCCCTGCTGTTCCCAGCAGGATGGCACCTGAATCTTAGTCCACTTCTTACTGTTCATGCCATCACTGCAGTAAAAATCCCAACTGACTGTGCGATCTGCTCCCGTGCCTGAGAGGTATTTGATTTGAGATTGGGCAACAGCGAGGCTACTAAGCAGTAGCAATGCAACGCAGAGCGTGCTTTGGTATCTATTCATTGGTGTCAAAAGTTTGGTGTTCATTTGTTACCATGAAGATAATTATAATAGCGAAGTTCTTAGCGGTCTGATTTCTATTTTACTAGGTAAAGTTCGCGTTGGCATGTTCAGTAAATCTACCACTAATCGTCCCATATCTTCAGGTTGGATTTTCCAGGCATCCTTTTCGGCATCCGGTTCATGGTCATTGAAATGAGTAGCTACAGAACCAGGCATGATTGTACTAACTTTAATGTTGTATTTTCTCAAATCGAGCATGATTGCCTGACTAAAGCCAGTTAAGCCAAACTTACTGGCATTATAAGCAGAACCTCCGGCAAAGAAGTTAGTTCCAGCCAGACTTGATATCGTAAAGATGTATCCCTCAGAGCGTTTCAATGCTTCCAATGAAGCTTTGATACTGTAAAATACCCCAGTAAGATTCGTGTCTATGGTATCCTGCCATTGCGCTGCGTCCAAATCCTCAATTGACGCAAAATGCCCTACTCCGGCATTGGCAACCAAAACATCTAATCTGCCCCATCTGGCCAGGACTGTAGATACAGTATGACTTTGTGAGTCCAGACTTTTTACGTCTGCTGCGATGCCCATAACTTCGCCAAATGCCTGTAAATGTTGAACAGCTTCATCGGCGCTATGCTGACTACGGCCAGTGATCGCCACCTTATAACCATGCTCGAGCAATGATTTTGCAATTCCAAATCCTATACCTTTAGTACCTCCTGTAATCAGGGCAATTTTTTCGTTTTCTTTTTCCATGGTCACAATTTAAGTAATAATATCTGTTTATCGCAGCAAAAAACAGTACAGTTACACTTATGTTTCTGAATGGAATTTACTATGTAAAAAAACGTGCAGGAAAAACCGTTTTATACCGACAAGTGCCTGATTGTAGTAATGAGCTGTTCTGCACAAGACGCGGCTACATCCGGAATAGCGTTATGGAGCAACCAATTTCTGAAAGAACTGATATCAGCGGGTGAATAATGGATCACGTGTCCATCTTTCAGCATAATAGAAAAAAATTCAATGGTTTCTTTGAACCTGATAATTTCTGTGGCGGCGTAGTCGAATCCCGGAAATGAGATTCCAGCGAGCGTATTATTCATGGCAATAGGTTGGGTTGAAAGCTAATTTAGAAAAACCTTTCGAATTTCCGGCAAGATAGCTCTAAAAAATATATTTTACATCCAAGACAATCATACTGGATCTTACATTCCTGTCATCAGTTGTCAATTACGGTATACTTTCTCAGGTATTTTTTTGGAGACATTCCTTTAATTGCTTTAAAAGTACGGTTGAAATTCGACACCGTATTAAAGCCGACCCTGTAGGCCAGATCCACTACGTTTATTTTCCGATCACTAGTCAATAGTTGTAAGCAGACCTGTTCAATTCGTAATTCTTGTACGTATGAAACCAATGTGCGTCCGGTTGTCTTCTTGAAATACCGACAAAACGAATTTGGCGTCATACAGGTCATTTCCGCGGCCTGCTCAAGTGAGATCTTTTCATCGTAATGCTGGTTCAGGTAATCCAATACCGGATAAATCCGGTCGGATTTTTGGAAAACGTAATAAATACGCGCACTGTCAAACAGAACGGACTTTTCAATCCGGTATAACGCTCCAATCAAGCCGGTAAATGTCATCATTAACTTGATTCCGGAGCATTCCTCCATTTGCAAGAGCTTCGATCTGATAAAATCTATCGAGTCATTGGGAACTTTTACACAGGTATTGGTCATTAATATCCCAGCTTCCGCCACTTTCATTTCGGGAAGATTGAAGAATCCTTGCATTTCCAGCCTGGGATCAAAATAAACCGAACAAGTCCTGAGGCCAGCTATTGCAGTGTTTTCATGTTCACTTTTAACTTTAAAATAATGTCGACTTCCACCCTGAATCAGGAAAATATCTCCGGTTCGAAATTCATAACTGCTTCCTCCAACGTATAATCTACCACTACCCTCTTTAATATAGGTTATTGAAAATTCCCTATACTCATAAATGAACGGATAACTCCTCTTAAATTCTATACTTTTATAATGTAGGCTATGGGACACCTCAGCAGGTTTGGAAATATTTGGTTGCATGCAAAAGAATTTCCATAAATATAGCAATTTCCTTTAAACGTCTAAATGACGTTTAAAGGAAATCACATGTACTCCCAAGCGATCATACCTTACAAATAAGGTTAATAACTTAAAAATAAGTTGTATAACTGAAAAATAAGTTTTACCTTTAATCTATGGAAGAATTAACTAGAGCAGAAGAGCGGATCATGCAGATCGTCTGGAAACTGAAAAAAGCATTCGTGAACGACATCATTGAGGAAATGGAAGAGGAGCCAAAACCTCCATATAACACCATTTCATCTATCGTCAGGATTTTGGAGAAAAAAGGATACCTGAACTACAAGGCTTATGGAAAGACTTATGAATACTATCCCGCAATCGGCAAAGATGCCTATACCCGCACGACTTTTTCTAAACTTTTTTCCGGTTATTTTGACAATTCACCAGTTAATCTATTGTCATTCATGGTTAAGGAGCAGACATTGAGCGAAACAGACATTGAGGAACTGAAAGCATTGATCAATAAAAATGAAAAGTAATGGAATGGCTTAGCTATCTTCTGGAAGTAAGCGTTTGCATGGCATTCTTTTACGCATTCTACTTTATCGCCTTACGCAAATTGAGTTTTTTCAGCTTCAGCCGATACTATTTATTGTCCAGCCTGATCGCTAGTCTCCTAATCCCAACTTTGCAGATGAAAATCGAAAGCCGGGTAAATTTACAGCAGCATGTGAGTACCACTGATTCTCCTATAAAGATGAACCACACCAGCAGCACAGCTTCCACTCTCCAACAAAGGGTCGTCGGTTCTACAGACTACAAATGGCTGGATTTCCTGCCTTTGGTTTATTGGCTGGCAGTGATGGGTTGTTTTGTTGCTTTGTCATATAGGTTTATCCATCTTGCCAGGCAATTTAGAAAGCCCGACGACAGGCTTGGACAATTAAAGATCGTTTATAAATCAACTGGGTTTACCAATTGTTCTTTTTTTAACTATGTTTTTGTAGACCATCACAGCCTGAGTACTGATGAACTGGATGTGATCCTTAGACACGAAAGCATCCATGCAAAAAAATTCCATTCCCTGGACAAAGTCTTTATTCAGTTCATTCAGGTCATTCTTTGGTTCAACCCCTTTGTTTACCTATTTGGAAAGGCACTGGAAGAAATGCACGAATATGAAGCAGACCAGGAAGCCTCCAGCGCGGTAGGCAACACATTTTATGCGAAAATATTACTGTCTATTGCTATCCAAAAGCACCACCCTGCCCTATTACATAGCTTTGTAAGAGACCAGGTCAAAGCAAGAATCAATATGCTATTCACCAATCAATCAAAAAATATGAAAAAGTTAATGTACCTATTTGCCCTACCCATGGGGCTTGGGCTAGTTGCACTATTCGGCGTAGAAGTGGTTTACGCGAAACCAGTGACCGCCTTATCGAAATCTGTAGAAATTACCCGGATTAAGGACAAACCGGAAGACAAACTTCAAAAGGTGCAAACGCCTGTAAAAACGGTAAAATCATCAATTGTGATTTCTCCTCAAGAAAAGGACCAGGACACCATTAGAATGATCGGGCGTGATCTGGGGCTAAACCCAAAAGTTACCATAGATGGCACAAATTATCCATCAGATATACTGACCAGGATTAGTCCGAGATGTATCCACACAACTAGCGGTTCTTCCGATGGCATTAACATCACCACCCATGGCAACAAAATAGAATATGCCACAAAAACGGATATTGAAAATGTAAAAACAGAAATTAATGCTGAAAAAAGCACAGCACCTTATATTCGCTACACTTTGAAAAACGAAGGTGGGGAAAAATTTGACAGGGTAAAAATCAGAACGAAGAGCGGTTCAGCTTCCTTAGATCTTCCAAAAAATGCAAAAGTTCTGATCCTGATCGAGGGTAAAATACATTCGGAAAAGGATGCAGCAAAATTGAACCCAGCTGATCTAGAAGGGATGACCACTATTAATGCTTCCGGTTCTCTAAGCAATTACGCACAGTATGGCACAGATTATCATGGCGTCATTGAGATCAAAAAGGAATAAAACGAATATAATTGACTGGCCACAGGGAAAAATAACATTGAAAAAGTATATTTATGCCACTAATCAAATATATCATGAAGTTTAAATTTTCCCTTGGCCTGGTATTTTTTTGTCTGCTGTCAGGCTATCTATCTGCACAAGACAAAACCACTTTAAAAACCTATACAAATCCATTGCCCGTTTCATTTGGCGACCCTTATATCCTTTTCGATAAACCAAGCAAGACCTATTATATGCATGGCACCGGAGGAGGTGCGAAAGATGGCTTTGGCAGCTATTCGTCCAGCGATCTGGTCAATTGGAAAAATGAAGGACAGGTTTATTTTGGAAAGCAAAAAGGCGCCTGGGGCATCGGCGATTTCTGGGCACCTGAAGTATATCATTACAAGAACAAATACTACATGTTCTACAGTGCGCAGTGGGGACATAATCCTGCTAATGAACTGGAGAACTTTAAAATTGGTGTAGCTGTGGCAGACAAGCCGACTGGGCCTTTTATCGATATGACCGACAAACCGCTGTTTGACCCTGGTTATCCGGTAATCGATGCAAATGTCTACTTTGATCCGAATGGCAAATTATACCTGTATTACTCCCGTTGCTGCTACAAAAATCCAGTAAAAAGTGAGGTTGCGGACTGGGCAAAGGAAAAAGGCTGGTTTAATGAAATAGAAGAAAGCTGGGTCTATGGAGTAGAGTTGAAACCTGATTTAAGTGGGGTTATTGGCAGTCCCGTTTTACTGTTACGCCCTCCATTGAAAATGGATGATCCTCAAGCAGAATGGGAAAGCCGCTCGGTAACCTCTAAAGAAGTCAACAGGCGCTGGACAGAAGGTTCATTCACATTTAAAAAGGGAAATACTTATTATATGATGTATTCTGCCAATTTCTTTGGTGGCGAGAATTATGCTATCGGATACGCAACGGCCAAACACCCATTAGGCCCCTATAAAAAAGCCGATAATAACCCAATTCTGCAAAAAAACACAGGTCAGGGAGGCGGAGTAACCGGCACAGGCCACAACAGCATAGCTTTTTCTCCAGATGGAAAACAGATGTTTTGCGTCTATCACGGCCGAACAACGGCTTCAGGTTCCAAAAGGGTGGTATTCATTGATCGAATGTATATCAATACTGATGGAAAGATCGTAGTGGTCGGACCGACCACTACACCTCAGCCCATGCCTCTGACTAAATAAAGCTGGTTAAATGGTTTTTATCTATTTTTATTTGGTTGCAATCGATCTAAAATAAGCCACGATGATGCATACCTGAGCTGAGGATGACTGATCCTAAAAAATCACAACTGGTTCAGTTCTTTTAGCAGATGCCTACGCTGTCTGCTTACAGGCACACTCATTTTATTATTCATCACCAAATACCCACCATCAGCCTTTTTAAACGACTCAATGTGATTTCTATTCACCAGCCAGGACTGATGAACCCTAACAAAACCATATAAAGAAAGTAGTTGCTCATATTCAGATATCGACTTAGATACGATCAATACTTTATCCGAATTGGTCATATAAAAGCTAGTATAACTATTATCGGCCTTGCAGCAAATTATGGAATCTATAAGCACATACTTCACCTCGTGCTGATCAGGGATCGCAATTCTCTTTTGCATATTGAATCTTTGGTACTCATAAGATTGCAGCAACATGGTGATCTGCTCCTCCTGATTGTTTCTCTGTAGACCGACCTTATGAACTGCATTGACAAGTTCGTCCGGACGGACAGGCTTCAGTAAATAATCAGTAGCGGAGAATTTGATGGCCTGTATGCCATATTCATCATGTGCAGTAACAAATATGATATGAGCAGCGCTGCGAGGAAGTATTTTTAGCAAATCGAAACCGGTTTCCTGCCGCATCTTAATGTCTAAAAACAAGATATCAATTGTGCTCGCATTTAGAAAATTCAGCGCCTGATCAACAGTATTTGCACTGCCAGCAATAGTGAGTGCAGGGCAATACCGCTCAATCAATTCTGTAAGCGTAGCAATAGCACTGGGTTCGTCATCAACAATAAAACAGCTAAAATTCCTCATGCCAACCAATCTTTAAACGCAAAGGTAGTGAATGTTCCCTGTTCTGAAACGTAGCGAACCTCCATCTGGATCGACATGCCCTCCAGCCGCTCGTTATAAACGGCGATCCTTTTCCTGGTCAATGAAAGTCCATGTCCGAATCTTGCACCTTCAATATCCCAGCGATTTCTGCCATTATCTGAAACCTCAATGACCAAGTTTGCGCCTACTTTAGACAGGGTTATATTCAGAATGGGACTCTTGTGGTCCAAAGCAAATGCATGGCGGACGCTGTTTTCAAGTACCGGCTGCAACAACAATGGTGGAATATCAATCTGCGAGGATTCAAGATCCGCGGCAACATGAATATGGAATATAAAATCCCTTCTCTCCTGTTCCAATTTCAGATAACCAGACTCCAGCAGGAGTTCTTCTTCAAGCGAGATAAATTCCTTCTTGCCATTGTCCATCACATCACGCATAAATCCCGCCACGTTGCCGATATAGTTATATACCCTATCTGGATTGCCACTTTTCAGCGTCCCTTGTATGGCATTAAGCGAATTGAATAGAAAATGGGGGTTCAACTGACCACTCAATAAAGCAAGTCGTGCCTCGGCATCTTCCTTTTTTTGCCTCAGTTTAGCCAACTTTCTTTTGTTGGCTTTTTGCCAAAAGTAGAATGCAAGACCAGCCGCGGCCAATAATGCGCAACTGCTGGCAGCGATCAGCATCCAGGGAATACGGAGAGGCTTCTGTTTAACTTTAATCGTGATCTTGTGGATCGTTTCAGGCTGACTCTTGAAGCGCAAGTAAATGTCCTGATCCTTGCCTGCCTCCATATCATTTCCCAGAACCAGGAAAAGCCCATCTTCTGAATTTATACCGCCGATTGTCTTCCAATCCTGAGGCTCGGCTTTAAAAGAATATTGTACTTGCTCATTTTTATTTAAAAATAGAAATCTAAGCAAACCGATAGCCGCAGGATCTTTCTCAAACACATTTATGGTATCTCCATGATATACCTTAAAAGCCTTTGCGTTGATATTCAGCACATCCTGTAGATTAATACTAAAAGTACTGCTGGTCACCGGAATCTGATAGTACAAGAATTTTGTAGCCTTGTCCTCCGCCCGAAAAATGGAAATGTCATGCACTATCTTTTTGGTGAGGATGTTGCGTATAGTGATCACTACTGTATCAAGGACAGCCAGATGAAAACTTCCAGCAAAAAAACTGCGGTTCCAAGGTACATAGGCATTCTGATCAGCGCCACTTTTCCGGCCTAGGATAGCAAAATCTTTAGGTTGCCCTAAGCTGCTGATCGCGGTCCATGAACGAATTATTTTGCCGTTTTGACTGGTCAGAAACTCCAGTTTACTGTAATCCAGCCCCCTGAGTCTATAAAGCTGTGTCCGCTTTCCCTTTTCTTCCAGGAAATCAGGCACAAAGCTAAGGCTGATGTCAGGGCCGGAGACGATCAGGCTCTGGCCTCCCGCTACAGGCGTCCCAACACTATCTCGCAAACGAGAAAGACGCCAGGGAGTTCCACGAGTCCCAGTCAAAACGAAGCTACAAGATACACCATCATGGTGATGGTAGAAATCGAACACACAAGTGTCGCAGATGATGCCCCGATCTTTTTTCCTGACCGTAACCTCCTTAAAAATAGGCTCCTTGTTTAGATTTACGGAAGATTTCTGCCTGCAATATGCCAACTCCGTAACTGCACACATGAAGAAAATTACCAGATAATAGGTCCGCATGTTCATCTTTTATAGTTCTTTTTTTATCGCCTGTTCCAATTTCAGCTCCGTATCCTCGCCCAAACCCACCTCGGTCATTTTCACCTTACCCTGCCGGTCCAACACGAATGTAGTGGGAAATGCCACCAATTTATAATTCGATGACAACTGTTGACCTGCCTGATAGAACTGCCGATAGCTAAAATGCTTTTCATCCAGATACTGCTGAATCTGTTTTGCATCTGTATCCCTGACATTAATTCCAATCACTAATACCTTATCTTTCCCAAACTTTTCCTGGAGCTTCTGTAGTTTCGGCATGAGCGTCCGGCATGGCATGCAGGAAAGATACCAAAAATCCAGGACTACAATCTTGCCCCTGAAACTATCCAGGCTGAGTACCTGATCCGTTTTCACATCCCTCGCTGTAAAATTGGCCGCGATACTGCCAATTTTAAGTGATTCGAAACGGTCTTTTTCCTCCAACGGCGCAATCTGAAAAAAGTCTTGTTCATTAAAATGATGAGGATCAGGATTAATCACCGCCGAGAAATCGTAACTATCTACCGCTTCTTTTCCATCTTGCAAGCTCTTCCCATACTGTAGTCTCCTGATCGGGAGCATACTTTTCTTATCGATATAGTATCTGCTGTACCTAAATAGGCTTTGAATTTCATCCGAATCATACTTTATCTTGTACACGACATGTATGGTATAAAATGAGGCATTTTGCTCATCTGGTACAAATTCCATTGAAACCGTATTGTCACCTATAGCCGGACGTTCTGAGCCAAGTATGCTGTGAATATTACAGGCTCCTATTCGATGTCTGTCCCAATCCGTACTGAAAGTTACTGCTGCATCGGGTTTTTCCTTTCTATAAAGGGTATCACCGCGGACGAGCATTTCCAAATTATTTTCGAGACGAACATGCCAATAATCATTCTTTTTTACAGTTCCGTCGAGACTGATCCAGTTGACCGTCATGTGATTTGCACGGATCATGGTATCTAATGTTTTCATCCGGTAGCTGATGTTTTCCATTGCGTTCAGTTTGTCCCAGGACTTTTGCATAAGATGCAGTGCAGCGGTGTCAATAGTTTGACAGAAACTGCAGAAGGCTCCGAGGAGTATTGTAATTGTGATAATTGATTTCTTCATTTTGCTTGATTTTTCAACAAAAATGGGCTGTAGTAGGATGGCTTACTTACCAAAAACTGAATCCGGTAGGAATCACCTTGAATCCGGTTCCCGTTGAACAAATTCTAATGCTGAAGGCGAAAAAAAAACCTCTCCCATTTTACTTCATTTTCAAAAAAATATGGGATTTCCCCAAATCAAGTCTCAGGAATGTTTCCCGCGCAACCTGGAAAAACTCGCGTTAGGAATATGGAATTTCTTTAGTTCTAGCATCTATTCCATAAAACAAAATATTCAGCCTATGAAATACCTCCTATCTTTCCTGTTGTTCCTCAGTTTTAATGCTCAGGCCCAGGTCGATACCCTCAAATGGATCAACAAAAATGCTCAGGTATTAAGTTCTGATGCGCGCACTGATCAATCTGACTTATCCTTTTTAAAAAAGGACCTAAAGGGAAAAAATATCGTTGGACTTGGAGAGGCGTCACATGGAACTCACGAATTTTATGTCTATAAAGGGCGCATCATTAGTTACCTTATCAAAAATTGCGGGTTTAGTGTAATTGCATTTGAAGTCCCTGATTCTATAATGCTCCGGATCAACTCATTCGTGCAGCATGGTCAGGGGAACCTCAACGAGGCCATGCAGGGCTTGGGATTATATAGCACCGAAGAAATACGTGACTTATTTTTAAATCTTCGGGATTACAACAAAAATAAAAAATCTGATAAACAGGTGAGGCTGACTGGCTTTGATAGCAAGGATTACTGGGTAGATCCTATTTCCCGTGATCGCTTCATGGCCGAAAATGTAACTAAAATGGTCAGGGCTAAGGATGACAAAATCATTCTCTGGGCACATAACGTTCATATACTTAAGGACACAACGGCCAAATTTATGAGCATGGGTGGATACTTAAGAAAGGATTTTGATGATCGATATTTTGCCTTGGCGCTGGACACCTATGAAGGATCGGTAAACGTATTGGATCAGGATCGAAAATTTGAATCGCATAATTTCCAGACAAATGAACATACACTTTCAGGCTTGATGTCAAAAGCAAAAGCTAGCCGTTTTTACTTAAAATTTGATGAAAAAACCAACCCATCCCGCGCCAACATCAGTTTAATCACCAATATCTATTCCAATTGGCAAAATCTTAAACCTCTTCCTATACGTCCGGGAAGAGATTTCGACGCGGTGCTTTTTATCAAAAACACAAAGCCTTCTATCGAATTGAAGCAATAAAATAAGGTCAAGTCTTTCTACTTGACCTTATTTTTGTCCATCATGTTTTTTGTATAAGCCCTCTAATAAGAGAACGTGCCTACGAATGGCATATATCTTGCTTACCAGGCTTAAAAACTCTATTATGTTTAAGCTGTTTTCTCCCTTGGATTTATTACTCATTGTAATGTTTATCGTCGTGACCCTGATGCTTTTTACAGGCAACATGGTGCCTTAATGGCTAGAAGGTTTCCAGGATTTTACTTACACAAAGAGATCAAAGCTAGTGGTAGACATCGTCTGACCATTTATCATAATTTCAAGTAAATGCTTACCTCCGTAGTGTTTTCTGGTAGTAAAATCTTTTATCACCTGGCTTTTTGCCAGGCTAATGCGCTGACCTGGCTCCAGCGCTATTTCCTTCAATTTGAAGACTTTTCTGGAAACAGATCCTGCCGACTTCGGGTAGTGAATGGCATAATCCACTACCAGTTTTCGCTGTACAGACTCTTTACTATGGAGTGTGAAACTAAATGTTAAGGTTTCACCGAGTTTCAACACATCGCTTTTTAAGCCCAACTCTTCCAGTTCTACCTGCGCCCCTCCCCCAAAGCCAAACAGTTGCAATACTTCTGGAGCACCTTTTTTGATGAGCGAGCGACTGGCGTGTTTCATGATCCATCCAGTATGGCTGTGGTTCAGATCCCAACCCTTAAGCAGCGCAAGTAAATAGTCAACGTTATCTTTCGAGTGATCATTCAAGTGGTTCGCTACAGATTTACGTACATACAACTCCTGATCCGCTTTCAATTCTTCCAGAATGTCGCGGGTAAGCGAGGGGTCTTGAATGATTGCATCGAGCTTGAAAGACCATGGCAAACGAGGCCTGCTTCCTTCGGAAGCCAACCGTCTCACATGTACATTTGGGTCCTTTGCCCAATGTTGCATGATTTTCAAGGCTCTTTTCGGATCAGCCTTAATGAAGGTCCTGACAGCAAATTCAGAGGAACCCATAGCAGTAAAATCTCTAAGGGCCTGCATAGATGCATCGAAATGCTGCTGACCATATAAAGAAACAAAATCTGGCAAAACCAATGCGGTATAACCATGTGGTAATAGCGGCGCTGCTGCATAAAGAACCGATAATGCATTTTCAAAGTCCTTAGCCAAATAATGATGAAGCACCAAAGAAGTATTGCGAAGTCTACCATTCAAAGATAAAGCAGCCATATTACCAGTTACTTTATCGATAAAATCTTCTTCGTTAAAATTGGGATCTGCATTTGAAAAAGCATTTGCAAACTTTCGGTAAAAACCTTCGTTGAACATTTCTTTAAGTGGCTCCATCCGGTAAAAATAAGGTAAATATCAATTCACTTCCGTCATTCGCTCGTATTGTGTTAAGGAAATATTCAAATAAGATGCGATATCGGCAGGCTCTGCAATTCTAAATACCCAGGGCTGTCGTTCCATAAGGTCAAAATACCGTTCAATTGTATTTTTTTTTCGACGTTCCGTCTCAAATAGTTCTTTCTTTCGCAGATAGTCCCTCTTAACTTTCCTGTGAATTTCTACTATTTCAGGATGTTTCCTGAACAATTTAATAACCTTTCCATAAGGCAGCGTGATGATCCCCGAGCGGTTCAGTATTTCTATTTCATGGGCAGAATTCAGCCGGAAAATAAATTGGTTGGGTCCAAAAAAGCGAATTACCCTGCGTTTCCCATTCACAATCTTAAATTCTAGTGCATTTCCATCTAACAGGAAGAATAAAGGCAATTTTGTCTGATATTTTTCAATAAGGATGCCCTCGAAGGCATGAGCGTTAAGCAAAAAAGAGTCGATATCCATTAATTTATTTTAAAAAAGTTATTTATTACTGCGAATCTGTCCTATTTTTTGGAAATAAACCAAATGATATAGTGCTTTTTTTTTAAAAAAATTCACCAAAGCTATTGTATTGCTCTTTATAACGTTTTAGCTTATCAGGCATGCAAATGGCCGCTTCAGCAAGGAATGCCGACTTCGGAAATAAAACTGACCTTAGCTATTTTACACTCAGCAACCAGCGTACTTGAAAGACATCCACAATTTCAATCAAAACCTGGTCCTCTTCATAGGCCACAGGCAGAGGAACGCAGCATCCCAACAACTGCTCCGTCAACCTTTTCCTTTCCGCATTATGCGCACAAGTAAAGATTATAGCGATATGGTTACCAATTTTCCTTCCTTCATCCTGCACTAAATCCGAGCCCTGGATGAAGATCCTGTCTGAAAGCAGCGAACCAATGACAATAGGGCGTTCAGGATACCCCGGTAGGCTTTGGTTCAAATTTTCAAAAAAGAGCTGACCACCAAAGCACGTTTGGTATAAGGTCAGCGCCTTTCTGCAATTTCCGGAAAATGTAATAAAGATACCTGCTCCTGAAGTATACCGGTACTGCTCATCCATAACTTAAATCAGGCGTCAGGGATCACCGGTTCAACCAACCTTTTTAATTTGTCCAGGCATTCCTGCCAGCCCAGGTAACACATTTCCACTGGAATGGCTTCAGGAATACCTTCCTGCAATATGCTGAGCTCTGTACCACAGGAAACTGGTTTTAGCCGTACGGTGGTGGTAATTTGCCCTGGCAGATTGGGGTCTTCAAACTGATCGCTGTATTTAATCAAGGCATTAAGCGCTATTTCTAGGTATTCCCCGCCAAATGAATGCCCATTCCACGTCCCGAAATTGATAAAAGTCATTCTAAACTTCCCCCCCACCTTGAAGTCCATTTGGTGAACCTGACAGACAAAACCATAGGGAGGCAGCCAGCTGGCATGGGCAATAGGGTCTGAAAAAGCGCGGAAGACCTTCTCCGGGCTTGCCGTTAATATCCGATGTAGAGAAACTGAGTTGCTGTTCATAATTGATTGATTATTATAGGTTCATATTATTATTTCTTAGGTTACATCACAAAGTTGGGCAAAACTACCAGTTCTCATCTGTTGTAAAAGCGACAACCTAAGGGGCAGATTACGCCAATTATATTTATCTTCATAAAAAAAATTATGCGAATTTCCATTTTTGTTCCTGAACATGGAACCATAGAGGGCATCACACCCCCATTCAGATCCTTTCAAACCGCCAATGAATTCCTGACCGCCTTTGGAAAAAAGCCGATTTTTGAAGTGGAATACGTCGGTTTGAATCAACATGTGAAAGCGAATAACGGAGAGTACACGGTTCAGACCAACAGGCTGCTCAAAGACGTAAAGGAAACTGATTTGCTCTTTATCCCACCTGTGTTCGGGGATATTCAAAGAGGAATCCAGGCCAATGCAGCGGCAACGGCTTACTTCAAGGCACTGCATGCAAAAGGTTGCGGTCTGGCAAGTTTATGCGTAGGTGCCTTCCTGCTGGCAGAAACCGGTTTACTGGAGGGCAACAAATGCTCCACACATTGGGCACACATCCAGGAGTTCAAACAGCGCTATCCGGGAGTTCTGGTTGAAGACGGCGCAGTAATCACCGCACACAACAACATTTACACCAGCGGTGGAGCCAGCAGCCTTTGGAATCTGATCTTGTACTTACTGGAGAAATTTTCTGACCGGCAAACGGTCATCATGATCTCGAAGTATTTCGCCTTAGATATCGGCAGGGACAGTCAGTCCCAGTTCGCCATTTTCAAAGGGCAGCGGAACCACTCAGACCCGGAAATACAAATGGTACAGGATCATATAGAAAAACATTACGAGGAAAAGATCACGATCGACGATATGGCCAAACTCATCAGCGTGGCACGCAGAACTTTTGAAAGAAGGTTCAAAGAAGCGACACATCACACGCCGATTGAATACCTCCAAAACGTCAGAATAGAGGCTGCTAAACAGTTCTTTGAGGCCTCACGAAAAAATGTCTCAGAAGTAATGTTCGATGTAGGTTACACGGACACCAAAGCATTCCGGGACGTTTTCAAAAAGATTACAGGCCTTAGCCCCATTGAATACAGGAATAAATTCTCGAAACGTCTGCCGGAACTGAACTCCAGGCCAGATTTGATTTACAATGAAACATAAAGCACTGGGAAATTCATTCATACCGCTGAGAATAATTAAACATATAAACACTTGCATATTGTTGTCACTAATACTATATTTGCGACAACAATAAAACAAAGAACATGAGAAAATTAGTTTTTGCTTCCCTCCAAGTCAGAGATTTAGACATTTCAAAAGACTTCTACATCAGCAAATTGGGATTTGAGATAGCAGTCTCGACACCAGAGGCCTGTATTTTTAGCTATAACCAGGGCGAGGCCAGCTTTGCGATCAGAAAACCCATAGGAAACCTGGAAGGAAAAGAACTCGGCGTTGGCGCATCGTTATGGTTTGCCATCGAGGGAAATATCGAGGATCTGGAAAAACAGCTTATCTCAGAGGAAGTGCCGGTTCTGGGATCTATCAACAACACTCCATTCGGAAGGACACTGATCGTAAAAGATCCCGATGGATACAACATCACCTTACTACAGCCCAACTAACGATGGCTAAGAAAATAGAATTCCATTTTAAGAGTCCACTGGACAGTCCAGGCTACCTGCTCGGCCAACTAACCATGCTATGGCAGCGCAAACAGAAACGTGTGCTCGATCCCTTGGACCTGACTTCTACCCAATTTGTATTGCTCTGTGCACTGGCCTGGCTCTCCAGGGAAAGCGACGAGGTTACCCAGGTTGACATAGCCAACCAGGGTAACGCAGATAGAATGATGGTCTCAAAGGTATTGCGTACCCTGGAAGAGAAAAAATTCATAACCAGAAAGGAGCATAAAACTGATACCCGGGCAAAGACCATCAGTCTGACCCAAAGTGGGGAGACGGTGCTTCAGAAGGCTATCCTCTGCATAGAGGCCGCTGACCTTGAATTCTTCTCCACCCTGGAAAAAGAGCTCCCCAACTTTAATTCCAGCATGGCTTCGCTAATAGAAGCTAACAAAGATTAAAGCCAGTTGTACCTCGACCAGGCCATCGCCTCCAACCAATTAAATAGAAATCAACATAAAATCGAACTACCTCGACCTTAAGACTGGATAAACTCCAAAAGGTCTTTATTGATCGTTGCTGCTTCTGTAGTCGGCATCCCATGGGGAAAGCCCGGATATGTAATCAATGTTCCATTTTTCAATAACTTAGCCGATTTAAGCGCCGCGTTCTGATAAGGCACAATCTGATCGTCCTCTCCGTGTAACACGAGTACAGGAATGTCAACTGCTTTTAAATCTTCAGTAAAATCTGTTTCTGAAAATGCCTTGATACCGTCATAATGCGCCACTATCCCGCCCATCATTCCTTGTCTCCACCAGTTCCGCTGCACACCTTCTTTCAGCTCTGCACCTTCCCTGTTGTACCCGTAGAAAGGAATGGTTAAATCAATATAAAATTGCTGCCTGTTGTTCAATGTCTGCTCCCGGATGCCATCAAAAACAGACAGGGGAACACCATCCGGATTGCTGTCACTTTGCACCATAATAGGCGGAACTGCACTGATCAGCACTGCTTTTTTGGCCCTGCCTTTAGCATACTTGTTCACGTAACGAATTACTTCACCCCCACCTGTAGAATGGCCGATGTGAACAACATCTTTCAAATCCAGAAATTCTACCAGTTCTGCGGCATCAGCAGCATAAGTTTCAATGTTGTGGTTATAGATATTCTGACTGGAGCGGCCATGACCCCTCCTGTCGTGACTGACCACTCGATAGCCTCTCTGTAAAAAGAAGATCACCTGCGCATCCCAATCATCGGAAGATAAAGGCCATCCGTGATGAAACATCAATACTGGTCCTTCTCCCTGATCCTTGTAAAAAATTTCTGTCCGTCTTTTAATTTTAATGTACTCATGGTTTTAGGGTTTTGGTGGTTTGTATGAATTGGCTGTTTTAGAAAATATTTTTCACTGAGTTAAATTTACTTTTTATTTCCGAGGATCGTATATCATTTACACTTCAGCCAGGTACTTATGCACAAAGCTGATTGCCATAGATCCCTCACCAACAGCAGATGCCACCCTGTTCATCGCCCCGGACCGAACGTCACCGGCTGCAAAAATGCCCGGGCAACTGGTTTCCAGCAAATAAGGGTCACGCTTCAGCTTCCATGTTTTATCAAATTCGCTGTACCGCTTTAATTCACGCCCGGTTTCAATGAAACCCCTCTCATTTTTCACAATGTCAAGTTTTAACCAGTCAGTAAAAGGCTTAGCACCAATAAAAATATACAGTGCACTGGCTTCCTTAACCTGGGTTTCTTTGGTATCGACATTTATTAAAGTCAATGTCTCCAGTGACTGACTGCCTGAAGCATTGATCACCTCCGTATTTGCCAGCAACTCAATATTCGGTGTAAGACCGATCTGGTCTATAAGATAAGAAGACATCGTGGAAGACAGATCATCTTTCCTGATAATTATACCCACGTATGAGGCAAATTTCGAAAGGTACATCGCAGCCTGTCCGGCTGAATTCCCGCCGCCGACGACATACACCTGCTTGTCCTTGCAGGCCGATGCTTCAGTGGTTGCTGCGCCATAGTAAATTCCTGCTCCCGTAAATGTCTCTATTCCTTCAACCTCCAATTTGCGGTAATCCACTCCGGTAGTGATGACTACTGTCCGGCTGACAATCTCAATGCCATCCTCCAGTACAATCATTTTATAGCCATCTTTTTCCCGGATGTCACTGACCGTTTGCGGCGAAAGGAAATCAGCTCCTAAACGCTTCGCCTGGCTGATTGCTCTCCTCGTCAGGTCTGCCCCGCTCAAACCCGAGGGAAAGCCTAAATAATTTTCTATCCTAGAGCTTGTTCCAGCCTGGCCACCGGGAGCTTTACGCTCGATCATCAAGGTCTTCAGACCTTCAGAAGCCCCATAAACTGCAGCCGCCAACCCAGCTGGCCCGGCTCCTATAATGACTACATCGTAAATATCATGAACAAGTTCAGCGTTTTTCCCAATTCTTGCCGCGATCTCCCTGATGGAAGGCTTGACCAAAAATGTTCCATCTTCAAACAACACAAAAGGAAGGTCATCCTCCGCCTGGCCATTTAATGCTAAAAGGCCGGATGCATCCGGATGGGTCTGGATATCCATCCATTGATAGGGAATAAGATTACCGGCCAGATAATCTTTGATCAAATGCGACTGCGGAGAGAATTGAAACCCGATCAGTTTTACTCCCCTGAACTCCGGAACATATCCGCTAAGCCAGTCGTCCAGGAGCTCATTCAGTACAGGATACAACTTCTCCTGTGGAGGATCCCAGGGCTTAATCAGGTAATAATCCAGTTTCACTTCATTAATGGCCCTGATTGCAGCATCCGTATCCGAATAAGCAGTGAGGAGCACCCTCTTGGCATCGGGAAAAATAGTCATTGCTTTTTCCAGGAAGGCAACCCCTTCCATTTCCGGCATCCGCTGGTCGCAGAGAAAAAGTGCGACAACATCAGCATTGTTTTTCAGGTCTATAAGCGTTTCTAAGGCCTCATTTGCAGAGGTGGTACTGAGAATTTTATAGTCCGTAGCATATTGCATTTTCAGATCACGGCTAATGGAGCGTAAAACTTGCGGGTCATCATCGATCGCTAAAAGTATTGGGAGTTTCATATTCAAGGTCTTGATAAACTAATTTTAATTGTCAAAAGGAAAACAAACAATGAATTCGGTACGTCCCGGAACAGAATTTACCTTTACAACACCGTTATGCTGACGGACGATGCGTTGCACCACCTCCAATCCCAGGCCTGTACCCTTACCCATCGGTTTCGTGGTATAAAAAGGATCAAAAACTTTTGAAAGTAACTCCGGACTGATTCCTTCGCCATTATCGATCACAGACACTTTAATGAAGTCGTCCTCAGTTATAATTTTTATGGTCAACACGCCTTTTTGGTTCTGAGACATGGCATCCAGGGCATTATCGATTAAATTCGTCCAGACCTGGTTCATTTCACCGACGTACACCCGTACAGGTGGCATAGGGTCAACAAACTCCTCAACGATCTCCACATTACCTTGCCTGATTTTGTGACCCAGCATGGTGATTGTATTTGCAATACCTATACGGATATCAGTAAACTGCTTATCCTGTGCCCGGTCCATATGGGTAAAGTTTTTTATCGAACTGACCAAATCAACGATACGTCTGGAAGACTGTAAAATATCTTCAACCATCCTATCCGTCTCCAGCAAACTACTCAGCAAACTAAAAACTGGAGAAAGTTGCTCCCTGGGCAGGTTTTTTACCAGTTCGGTGAGCTGCTCTGTTCCCAAATTATAATCTGCCAGGGTTTCTGCCTGCATTTGCGCATTCTGTACCCCATGTGCATCCAACCAGTCTTCAATTTCAGCTTCTAATGACATCCGCTGCTTTAAACTCAAATATGAACGATCTGTTCCTGAAGTGACCCGGGACAATAACGCCATTACCTGATCAGCGATGCCCGGATCCAGACTGGCCAGGGTTGCTGCATGACTAACCTGGCGCCCCGACTCCAAACGTGCCTTAAGTAATGAAGTATCCCTCAATATCGCTGAGGCAGGATTGTTCAGCTCGTGAGCAAGTCCAGCTGAAAGTTTACCCAGGGCCATCATTTTATCAGCATGCTGCTGCATCACTGCAAAGTTCCTGACACGATTACTCATCACATGTACAAGTGCCTGTGTAAGCTCAAAATGGGATTTAATCATCTCCGGAACAAAACTGGTCGGAAAGCTGAGTAGTTGCAATTCGCTCAGGGCTCTGGCAAAGCCAGAGGAAACATTTGCCCGGGAATATGGGAGATAGCCAGTGACATCGCCACTGATGAAGGTACTGTATTCTCTTTTGCTGCCATGCTGTTCCATATAAAAACTCAGCTCACCCTTTACCACGAGATGAGGCCCGGTTATGGGCATGCCAGGTTCGAGTATGAACTCGCCCTGCTGATACAATTTATTTTCACTATGATTGATCAACCATTGCAGTTGTACTTCGGGTACTTCAGCAAAAACATCCAGAGACTTAAGCCAGGCAAGTGTAACTGTTTCCATTTAAGCAAACTTACTTAATAAAGGAATAACCTCCTTGCCAATTAACTCAATTGACTGTAATAATTGTTCATGACTGAGACCGGCATTGTCCATTTGAAAAGTGAAGCGGTCGATGCCACCCAATGACTCGCTATGCCGCAATAGCTTTTCGGCGACCAGCTCCGGACTTCCCAGCATCAATACACCTTTAGGACCACTGAGCTGATTGAACTGTGTCCTCGTCACCGGAGGCCAACCGCGCTCCCTGCCAAGTTTCGTCCATAGTTCTGAATAACCGGGATAATATTCCGCTATGGCCTTATCATTGCTGCTTGCCACATAACCAGGCGAGTGCAGGCCAACCTTCAACTGTTCAGGCTTGAAACCTGCCTGTTGCCCCGCTTCACGATACAGATCAATTAATGGCCGAAACCTCTCGGTTTCCCCTCCGATTATAGCCACCATCAGTGGCATTCCTAGAGTTCCGGCGCGCGCAAATGATTCTGGTGTACCGCCTACGCCCAGCCAAACTGGCAATTTTTCCTGTAAAGCTCTTGGATAAATTGGCTGATTGACCAGTGCTGGCCTGAATTTTCCCGCCCAGGTAATCGATTCCTGATCACGGATACGGAGCAATAAATCCAGCTTTTCTTTAAACAAGGCATCATAATCTTTGAGTTCAAATCCGAAAAGCGGATAAGATTCCACTGCAGAGCCTCGACCTACCACAACTTCGGCCCTGCCCCTGGAAATGAGATCCAGCGTAGCAAAATTCTGATAGACCCTTACCGGATCTGAAGTGCTGAGTACGGTCACCGCACTACTCAAACGTATCCTCTTCGTTCTCGCTGCAGCTGCAGACAAGATCACTGCCGGAGCAGAATCCAGAAATTCTTTTTTATGATGTTCACCGATACCAAAAACGTCCAATCCGGCCTGGTCAGCCGCAACGATCCTATCCAGTAGTTGTTCCATTGCATCTACACTGCTCAGTGTTGTGCTCCCATACATCGCCGAGGCGAAACTATCAATGCCTATTTCCATAACGTCTAAACTTTATCGGTCAAAAGATCTGCTTTAAATTCTGTTTAGCCAAAAATAGCCCTTCGATGCATAACAAGCGACGACATATGATTACAAATTTTCACACAGACTTACAGCTAAAATCCTTTATTTTTCATCACTAAACAAACCAACTTCAACTTCTCTTCAGATTTTAATCGGATATTTAAACTATGAAGTTGCTAATTATCGAAGATGAAGAAAGTCTGAGAAGGAGTATCCTACAGTATCTAACTGCTGAAGGAAACGTTTGCGATATGGCCGCAACGTATGATCAGGGTATAGAAAAGGTTAGCCTCTTTGATTACGACTGTATTTTGCTGGATTTAGGCTTACCGGACGGCGAAGGACTGGAGCTCCTCAGATACCTCAAAAAAAACAAAAGGCAGGACGGGGTATTGATCATCTCAGCCCGTGATTCCATAGCACAGCGGGTAGAAGGACTAAGCCTTGGAGCAGATGATTATCTTGTGAAACCATTTCACCTTTCCGAACTTAATGCCAGGATAACCGCAATTTTCCGGAGAAGAAGTTTCAATGGAAATGATCAGTTGACATTCCAGGAAATTGAAATTGACATCAGCTCAAAAGAGGTAAAAGTAAACCACAATCCTGTCTATCTCACCAAAAAAGAATTTGATCTGCTACTGTACTTTGTAACCAACAAATCAAAGGTGATCTCCAAGTCTGCGGCCGCGGTGCACATTTGGGGTGAAGAGGCAGATATGGCAGACAGCTTCGATTTTATGTATACGCACATCAAGAATATCAGGAAAAAACTGACAGATGCTGGTGCCAAGGACTACTTCCACTCCGTTTACGGCATCGGCTATAAATTTCAGTGAACATGAAGCTGCTCAGTCGTTACAATAGAATTTTGATGTTTGCCAGTGCCATCGGGCTGATTGGTATCGGCTTCCTCTTTTACCGTACCCTAAGCTTCTACCTCAATAAACAGATCGACAACAATTTAGTTGAGGAACTCATGGAGGTAAAAGATTTTACACATAGTCGCAACATCGCTCCTGCACCTGAACAATACCTGGATCTGGTGATCGAATATAAAAGAACAGGGTATTCAGATACTCTAAAAAGATTCGCTGATACGGTATTTTACAACCCGAAAAAGAAACTTTTGGAAAGTGCAAGGTACCTCCGTACCGGAATAACCATTGACGGTTCGCATTACCAGGTGTTGATCTTTACCTCAAAAGTGGAGCGGGAAGAACAGATCAAAAGCATTTTTCTGGCCATCATTTCACCGGTACTACTACTGCTGGTTGCTTTGCTGCTCATCAACCGCTTAATGATCCGCAAACTCTGGCAGCCATTTAGACTAATATTAGAAAATCTTAAAACATTCAATCTAAATCAGGAAAAACCATTTGAAGTGATTAAAAGTCCTGTTGAAGAATTCCGGGAACTGAATCAGGCTATTTTGGACATTTCACTCCGCATACGCTCAGACTTCCGTGAGGTTAAGCTCTTTACCGAAAATGCTTCACATGAAATGATGACCCCACTGGCCGTCATCAATTCCAAGCTGGATATGATGCTGCAGTCGGATCGGCTGGGAAAAGAAGAAAGTGAAACACTGGTTGATCTCTATAAAGCTACCTCAAGATTGACGAAGCTAAATCAGAGTTTACTCTTGCTGGTAAAAATAGATAATAACCTTATCAGTGAACAGGAAGAGGTCGATGTCTCCGCTTTGCTGGTCGAAAGGCTATCTTATTTTCAGGAACTTATCCAAAACCGCAATCTAAGTGTCATCACCACCCTGAATCCGGTAATTCATAAAACGAACCGGTATTTGCTGGAGACATTAGTCAATAACCTGCTGAGTAATTCGATCAGGCACAATTACGAGAATGGGAATATAGAAATCAGTTTGACAGCAGAAAGCATCATCTTCAAAAATACAGGAAGGCCCCTGGCACTCGATGAGCATAAGATCTTTGACCGTTTTTATAAGGATCACCATTCCGAAGGAACAGGTCTGGGCCTGGCCATTCTGAAGCAAATCTGTAACCGTCAGCATTTTAGCTTTAAGTATACCTATACTGAAAACCTCCATTGCTTTGAGATCCGTTTTAAATTGCAGTCTGCTGACAATGCTTTGGCCGATTAACATTTTTTAACGTTCAACTTCATAATGTCTCCAGAATTCAGTTGGATATTGCCTTCAGGATTAAAACAAGTTGTATATCATGAAAGTATTACTGATCTCCTTACTTTGGTTAATTGTACCTCCACTGAACTGGATGGGCAAATTTGATGAGGCTTTGAAACAGGCTGCTGAAGTGCATAAACCCATCCTCATCAATTTTTCAGGTTCAGATTGGTGTGGCCCCTGCATCAGACTTAGCGCAGAAATCTTTGAAAGTGATGTGTTCGAAAAATATGCAGGCGAGCATTTGCTGTTGGTACGCGCAGACTTCCCCAGACAAAAAAAGAACAGGCTGTCCGCTGAACAGACCAAACTCAATGAGGCTTTGGCTGAGCGGTACAATCCAGAGGGAAAATTCCCCTATACCGTACTTGTAGATGAAAAAGGTAAAGTAATGAGGAGCTGGGAAGGATTTCCCGGAGAAGGCCCCGAAGCCTTTATTGCACAGATTGCCAGGTCGGGATCAAAATAGCAAAGAAATGGCCATTGTAAAAGCATTTAAGGAAATCGTAAAGCTGATGGGAAACCGCTTTGAGTTTACCGCTGTCACTGATGATCATGCAATGGGACCAAAGGCTATTGCAGCAGCAATTGCTGAAGTGAAACGTATAGAAGAATTGCTAAGCACATTTAAGGAAAGTAGCCAGGTCAATGAGGTCAATAGGTTGGCCGGTGTCAGTCCGGTGAGGGTAGATGAAGAAGTGATTGGCCTGGTTGTCCGTTCGCAGAAGATTTCATCCATTACCCAGGGTGCTTTTGACATCACCTATGGTTCGGTCGACAAAAGTTTGTGGAATTTCGACCAGAACATGACTGCATTGCCTAACAGAGAATTGGCGCTAAAATCAGTTGACCTGATCAATTATGAGCATGTACTGGTCAATGTTAAAAAATCAACTTTGATGCTAAAGCACAAAGGCATGCGCATTGGATTTGGTGGAATTGGTAAAGGCTATGCTGCAGACCGTGCCAAACAGGTGATGATGGGTATGGGGATCCAAAGTGGAATTGTAAATGCCGCAGGAGATTTGGTAACCTGGGGCACGCAGCCTGGCGGTCAGGCCTGGACCATCGGTATTGCAGATCCTAATCATAAGCAGCAGGCTTTTTCAGCATTGAGCATCAGCAATATGGCCATTGCCACTTCTGGAAATTATGAGAAATATGCAGTGATTGACGGTAAGAAGTACTCCCATACCATTGATCCGAAGACCGGTTTGCCAGTGACGGGAGTTAAGAGCGTCAGCATCATTTGCCCAAGTGCTGAACTGGCGGATGCGCTGGCCACACCGATTGTAGTCATGGGTGTAAAGGTTGGACTGGACCTGATCAATCAATTGAATAATGTGGCATGCGTGGTGATCGACGACGATGACAGGCTCTATGCCTCAAAAAATATTAATCTAAAATACTGATATGAAATCTTCGAAAAGCCTGGGTACCTCATTAGGTACGGGATTCCTGTTGCTGGCTTTATTAACTGCCTGCAGCACGGTTAAGCCCTATCAAAAGAACAAATTGAATGATTCGGAAATGAGCCTTTCATCCAGGAAGGTGCAGAAGTTTGAGCAAAGCTTTCAGCTCTACAGAGAAGCTGCATCTGGAGCGAACGGCGGTAAAAGTGGCGGTGGTTGTGGTTGTAACTAATCTGATTAAATCATGAGAAAGATCTATCTGCATGTGATCATGCTTTTCCTGGGTGTGCTAAATGCTCAGGGACAAATCAAACTAAAATCCAATCCTTCTGATACCAGTGCTTATCAGAGCCGGAAATTGAAGATCGATGAAATGAACCTGGTCTCGGCCTACTATAACCAGGCTGGCAACAACTCTGCGGTGACGGGCGGTATAGGTACTGAGAAGCTCAGCGATCTCGCCAATACATTTGATCTTCAACTGTCGAAATTCAATAAAAATGGGAAAAAGAATACTTTCCTTTTTGAACTGGGCATAGATCATTATAGTTCAGCTTCCTCGGATAAAATAGATCCAACCACCATTTCTTCTGCATCAAGTGCTGACACCAGAATTTATCCCTCACTGAACTGGACGCAATCCAATGAATCCACCGGGAATTCTTTTGGATTTACCGGGTCTTATTCCGGCGAATACGATTATCAATCTTTCGGTGCAGGATTCAACCTTACGCGTTTGTCAGCCAATAAAAACACCCAGTTTGACTTTAAGCTTCAGGCTTTTCTAGATACATGGACAGTAATTCTCCCCATTGAACTGAGGTCGGGAAATGGACACGAGCCGAAAACCGAGGGTTCGAGCCCGCGTAACAGCTTTAGTTCATCTTTTTCAGTTTCCCAGGTGATCAACCAGAAGCTACAGGCAGAGATCATCGTAGAACCCTCATTTCAAAAGGGGCTGCTGGCCACCAAATATCAGCGCAACTACTTTACAGATGGTTCGCTGCTCGCAGAGACGCTTCCAGATAAGCGTTTTAAGCTACCTATCGCTGCGCGCTTAAATTACTTCGCTACTGACCATATCCTGCTGAGGACTTTTTACCGTTACTATATGGACAACTGGGGAGTCCGCGCGCATACCGCCGAACTGGAAGTACCTGTGAAATTGAGTTCATTTGTTTCCATCAGCCCTTTTTACAGGTACAACAAACAGACAGGAACGCGCTATTTTGCCGGTTATGGACAGCACGCTCCCGGTAGCACCTATTTTACCAGTGATTATGACCTGTCTACATTAAATAGCAACTTCTATGGTGCGGGAATCAGGCTTTCGCCACCGAAGGGTGTATTTGGCTTGCAGCGCATCAGTATGTTGGAACTGAGGTACGGACATTATAGCAGATCCACCAACCTGGCTTCGAATGTGATATCCTTGAATCTTAAAATAAAATAATTAAGATTGTGACACAATAGAGTAGACATGGAATTGGAAGAATACGAATGAGAAATCTATGAGACCCTGACCTAGCCTTAATGAAGACTGACTCATCATAATATGAGTACAATTACCAAATTCACTGCCGAAACATACTCAACCATTTTTTGTTGAATAAACATGATACCGAAACGACTGAATACCCCACTGATCTGCTGTGCCCTCCTATTTCAGGTCTTGTATACTCAGGCTCAAAATAATTCAAGCCCATTACCTCCCGACGTTAAAAAATACATCCCTACAGGTTATGCCGTATTGGAAAGCAGTAAGGGAGACCTGAACCGTGATGCCTTCCCTGATTTCGTACTGGTACTGCACAAACCTGATGAAAAGGAAACATCTGAGGTCATTGAGCACCCTACAAAAAGACCATTACTGATCTTTACCGGCACTTCAGCTCAAAATTTCCGACTCATGGCCAGGAACGACAACGCGGTATATTGTGTCGACTGTGGTGGGCAAATGGGCGATCCATTCACTGGCATCACGATCAAAAACGGCTACTTTTCTGTAGAACATTACGGAGGCAGCGGATGGAGATGGACACGCATCATCACCTTTAAGTATTCTCCGAAGGAGCAAAACTGGTTTTTGTACAAAGACGGAGGGGAAAGCTACCATGCCAGTGATCCGGAAAAGGTTAGCGAAAAAGTCAAGACCAGCAAAGTCTTTGGAAAAGTGCCCTTCTCTAAGTTCAACATCTACAAAGAGGAATGATGATAGTTCAGGCCGGCATAAGGATTTTTTGTTATTTTAGCCCTATGAATCCCAACGTCACCCAGTTTCTAGACCAGTTGAATCATCCCCTGCGACTTCGAATCGAAGCGTTGCGCGCGATCATACTCGCAGCCCAGACGGAACTGCAGGAGCTCATCAGGACTTGGTTATCTGTACGTGTATAATCTATAAATACCGATCTATGTGCAAAACGAAGAATCTATTTATACTCACGGTCTCCTTATTGGCTTCCGGCTGTGTCAGAGATAGCGCAGGCAACTCTGATCATCTTCATGCGGATACTGTAGTTAAGGCAAAAAAAGATTCCGGGGTCGCTGTCGGTTCTGAACTGCAGGACAGCAGCAAAAAACGCCCTTACACCCCACCTGAAATCAGTGAGGAGGCGATGCAAAGGGCCCTGATCAGAAGGCGTGACAGTAGTTTTAACGTGTACAGCAATATTCGTGCAGACTACCGGATCATAGGTTATGAAGCACCAGATACCAATACCCGAAAAATGATATTGTTTTCTGTATTCACATCTGATGTGGAAAAAAACCCTTTTGAATGTCCCTACGGTTCCTATTATGATTCAGCACAAGGTGATCGGCTGGTTCTTAAATATATCGGTGAGCATGGATCTTTTATTGAAGCCCACATTAGTGGATCTCAGAGGAAACCGGCAACAGTGTATTTCCAAAAGAAATGGGTAGAGTTTGACGACGAGAGGGATTAGTTTAAACTATGCTGAGCTGCAGGCTGCTGGTTGATACTGACCATATCTTTAGCATCATGCCGATTCAGGGCAACAAATATTCCCACTACAAAAAGTCCGATCAACATGCAGATCAGCGCCCACTCGAATGTATCAAATCTCTTCATATATTTAGCTAACCGATGTATGGGAAAAATGTTTTGAGAATTCGAACAGTGGCATGAAATTTAGGATGATAAAGATCAAAGAAAAACACCTGATCAATGAGAAAGTCGCTCCCGGTTATACTGATTTTATTTTACCTAGTTCAAACAAGTTGCTCACCAAAAAAATCGGATAAAAATAGATCTGTTGAGATCGAGGCTGCTGAAAGTGTAGCTGAGGAAAACAATTTCGAGCGCATAAACAACAACCTGGATAATTTTACGATCCGCAATGCCTCCGAGGATATGGAGACGTTCCGGCTGAAGAAACCTGTCTACTCCATCAGGTATTACAAAGCAGTAAAAGAGAAAAATGACAATAAAACAGTTAAAAAAATCGAGGGCAAAGATTTTTACCTGCAAACCTATACCGAGTATCTCAAAGACGGGCGCAAGCGCTACAAGGAATATGTTTACGATAACGGTAAGCGTGTAGAGCGGTACCATTATGATGCACAACTTCAAAACCTGTTGCTGTTCCACAGGATGGAACCTGATCCAGGAAATGAAAAAAACTACTATCACATTTTAAAATACCATCCCAACAAAGTGCTTAAAGAAGAACTGAAGTACAGGACCTACAACGGCAAAAAATTTGACTTCGAAGGATATACCTCTTACAAGTTTCAAAAACACAATGACACGAATATCGTCAGCATCGAAAATATTGGCTACGACAGTATTCCGGACCCGCAAGAGAAATATAGCTTTATTGACGACCTGCTCATCAAGTATAAACCCCTTTACCAGTCAAAGAAACAGCACTTTAAATGGATAGTGTCCGCTTATAAACCGATTAAGACAGAAGGTTACATTTTTGATGACCGAAAAGTCGACTATACTTACGATAAGAATGGGTTTATAACCTCCGAAACCTGGATAAAGGCCGGTGCTTTAGAAAACAAAACGGAATATGAATACCATGCCAGTTACGCCGAACGCATTCAGCAGGATTACCACCAGCTTGGGACGGAAAAATCCAGCCGACACCTGAGAAAATACAACGCACAGGGCGACCTGGTTTTTGAGCAAATTAGGGAATACACGGGAAACGAGCTACAGCCCTACATTTTTGAATATGTATATGATGAAAATGACAATTGGACCGACAGGAGAAAATACAGCCTCAATGTAAAAGAGGGCGGCAAGAAAGAGTTGCTGGAACATGAAAAGCGTGAGATCAGCTATTTTGAAAGCGGTTCTAAAATCCGCAGCTTTGATTTCCCTGTCCTCTCAAAAGAAATTAACAAAGTAAGCGCTTCAATTCCAAAATCGGCCGGACAAAAACAACAGTCTATCGATGAGTTTAACAATGCAGTGGAGAAAGGGAACTACGATACGGAAATCACAAAAACAGAAGCCAAAGAGATAAAAGACTTCACACCGAAATTCTGGAAGTTAAAAGCGACCGCTTTCGGCGATTTGGACAAGGTAGCCGGGGATGAAGCTGTGGCCGTATTTGAAACACCCATGTTGATTGACCCCGGTTTTGAGCAGGTACTGGCAGTATTTAAAAAGTCAGGAAACAAATGGACACTCTGGCACCAATCTTCCTCAGCGTTAATGGGTACACAGGATGGTGGCATGATGGGTAATCCTTTTGATGGAGTAGCTATTCAAAACCGCACCATCATCATTAGCCATTTTGGCGGGAGTCGCGAAAAATGGAGTTATAATCATATTTATCGCTACCAAAATAACGATTGGTATCTGATCGGTGCCAGCATACATTCCGGTGCACCTTGTGATTATTTTGCTGATCTCGACTACAACTTATCAACCGGAGATGTGGTAGCGAAGTATGCTCAGGAAAGTTGTGACGACAATGCTGGAAAAGGGGCATTAAAAAACTGGACAGAACACTTCAAACTAAAAATCCCCCTGCCAAAAATGAATGCGTTTACTCCGGGCGACAACAAAATAGAAATCCCAAATCAGACGTACGAAATGTATTATTAGAATTTTCTTCTTGGAGATAATCGTCAATCCTTTGTCAACTCTAACGAATATTAGATTTCCTGAAAATCAGGGCACAGGATTTGCAATCACACGAGATATGAAAACAAAGGAAATTTCAGATCAATTGGTTGACTGTGCCATTAATATCGCCATGTATTCTTTGCCGGGAGGACTAGACACTGACAAAGATGCATTGCAGGCTTATAAAACTCTTGCGACAGATATGTTGTTGTCAAAACCTCGCAAACAATTGAGCAAAATCAGGCCTTTCCGTTTTCTGCACCTTGGGTCAAAAAGACAGGACAAGCAAAAATTGACAGCATAGTACTAAATTTAAGTCAACCATCTAAGCCCAATCTCAAAATACCCGGTCAAATCATGATCCAGCCTATTTCCTTTGAAAACGAAAAATTCCTGATTCATTCCTTCCGACCTCAAGACCTTCATCGTTTCAATGACCTTGCCCTCGAAGTTTTTAGCATTCTTTCTGATGACCATACCCTACGCTATCTTCCTGCAAAAAGACTAGATACCCTGCACGATGCAGAACAATTCCTGCAAGGCATGCTCCTGAACTTTTACGCTGGCAGGAACTACCTGCATTTCATCAGTGATAAGAAGACTGGGAAGGTTGTGGGCATGATCGACCTCATCTCTCCGGAACTGGCGCGTGAACATTACCACATAGACCGCTACCCTTTTTTCCTGGAGTTTTACCTGAGCAGCTTCGCCAGCGGATGTTACCTGATGACGGAACTGCTTCCCCCTGCTGTGGAGCAATTGCTGAACCAGGGCATTGCGCATATCGCTGCCGTGGTCAATAAGGAGAACATCGCCGCTAAAAAGGTGTTGAAAAAAGCCAGGTTTCAGAAGAAGCAAGCCTTTGATGTGCAACAGGACTTCTACGAGGTCAGGGTCGCTTAGAGATCAGGCTGTGTGTTTCCTCTCAATTTCCAGACTTCAGCAGTCATTTCAAATTTGATCTCCCCATTTGGATACACCCCCACCTGGTTCCAACCTTGAAATTCATAGAATTTTTCTGCACGGGTTCCGGCTGCAGTTCCCAGCCTGACAGTCTCATTAGTCTGGGCAAAATACCAGTCCAGCATTAAACCGTGCAATATTTTCCCTACCCCTTTTCCTTCGTAGATGGGGTCGACAAATAAGGCCCAGATGCTATGGGCCAGGAGATCAGCGATGGAAAAGCCAATAATTTTTCCCTCTGCCTCACATACCCAGCCTCTCCCACGTTCGCTAATATAAAGTGCGACATCATCATCAGGTACAAGTGATGGATCACTCAGCGTATTTTCCTTCACAAAGTGACGTACCACCTGCATCCCCGGGATGTCGGTTAATTCTGCCTGTCTGAATTGCATGACCGAAGATAAATCAAATTTGGTTTACACTGAACATATTAAAGATCCTATTTACTTTTTCAAAATCTTCAACTGGTTGAACTTTTTTGTCGACTCGGCCGACGAGCTTTGTGGTATGGAAAATATAAAAACTAAGACAGTCGTAACAATTCCGGAAACCGTGCAAGGTACAGGGCCGGTACTGATGTTGAATATGCTCAAATTTGCGGACCGCCGCCTGTATATGGAGGAATACCTTCCGCCTTCCTAAGCATGATGCGAAAGGAAAGCGGCGTTTGATTTCAGGGGTAATTACATCAGCATCTTTACAGCAAGCACATGCTTGCAAATCCCTCTTTTGCCCTGATAAGCAGTAAACCAATCGCAGGTACATCTTTGCTCTTCATTATTGATGACCACCCTATGCTGTACTCCTGTACCCTTCACATTTGCTTCCACGTAATTACCTTCTTTTTTCAGGATTTGGACATCTGCATTGTCCACAAGCTTTTTGGCATTTTTCAGCCTTGGGTTCAGGCTCAATATCCGCTCGGTCTTGAAAGGCAGTTGACGGTAAAAATGCTTGCCTACGGTCAAGTCATAACCAAGCAAACCAATTGAGGACAGGCTGGAAGTCAGCTGGTCCATCGTTCCGAATCCGATATCATGTTCTATAGACAGCAAGCTCGGATCAAATGTTTCATTGGCTTTCAACAAGCTGTTCAGCCCATAGACCCACTCCAAGGGTAGGTCTCCGGTCATATTTTCCAATACTTTCCCTTCACCTGAAAATCCCCGGTAAGCATCGGGTGAGAATGCCATCAATAATTGCATCTTTCCAAATTCGCCTACAACAGCACAGCTTTCCTGGTCAGGAGATGCATATACAAAGATTTTATCCACTATAGAAAGGATGCTTTCCAGGAGTCGTAACCTGTGGATTCCGCCTATGCGTACGCCATCATTGGTTGCCATCGTGGATAACATAAATTTGCCCGCCCTTTTAGTAATGAAAAAATCGCTTCTGACATTTCCTTTGGGCAGCGTCTGAAAAAGCTGCAGGGTCTGGATCTTGTTCAGTTCAAATTTCTGCTCCATATCTGCAAGGTATAGCTGCACGCTGGTCAGGCCTTTAATCCAGCGCAAGGGCAGACTCACCTTCTTCTCTTTCACCGTCGTTTTTGAAGTGATGACCTGAAGCTCGCGCTGCCCTACGGCAAGTGTCACCTTTTCATTTTTCTGAATGGAATTCAGTGCATTCAGCATGGGTTCATTGAAATCCACATTTGTTGTTCCATTGGCAATAAATTCTCCGTCTATAGATTCAGGCTTCATGTCCAGTCTTACATACACCCCATTACAAGAAGAGAAGCCTTCAAACCTGATCCGCTCGGTTCCTGCAGATACTATCGGATCGCGTAGGCTGGGTGGTATAGGACCAAAGCTGGAACGCACTACTTTTGCAATCGTCGTCCAGCATTTCGCGGTTACATAGGGATCAGTAAGGCTTCCCCAAAAAAAGCAAGGGATATCGTTTACAGCCTCGATCTCTGTCTGGTGGGCTAAGACCAGGCTGTTGATGCCTTTTACTTTGGTATAGGTAGAAACACCATTGTATTGATATTGCAGGTCTGTCATGTCTGTTGATTTAAAATTTGTTTCGTCAGCGTTTTTAGCGAGGCGCTGTCCTTGTATTTTTCAAAAAAAGCAATGGAATCCGGAGAAGCTCGTTGTCTTGTACGGTAGAGCAGGTCGACATAATGCTCCACCATTCGTTTAAAATTAACCGGTAGCTTCTCTCCCATATCCAATTTTCCGAAAATGCTTTCCATGAGTTGCAGAAATGCCGAATTGTGCAGTTGAGATACGTCTTTTAACATGGCAAGGCTCTCCACCAGCCTGGAGAAAACTCCGTATTTATTGGAGGCCAGGTAGGCTGTTTTTTCAGCAAGCAGAACGACATCCACGGTTCTTTTTTCGATGAGGTTGATCAGTACCTCCGCGGCCATGATCCTGATCTCTTTTTTCTCCTGGAAGAATGCGCAGGCGAAAACCAGCATGGTGATTTCTGAAAAACGGAAGCCGGCTGAATTGATCACATTCATGAAGCCCTTCAGTGCATCACTGCCACTACTCGCATTCATACAGGAACCGCGCAGTAAAAAATAGCCTAGCGGATCATTTTGCTGAGGCATCAGGCTATTCCAGTAATAAACATCGCCTTCGGTCAACTGATACTCCCACCCTTTTTTTGAGCCATAGAGATCTTGTGCAAACAAATAATGACTGGGGACCACCTTATAAGCGGAGAGGTCTAAATTGAGTTCATACCATGACGGCGTTCGCTCCATCTTGTTGGTCTTGTAATTTCTGACTTCATTCCAGCGCTCTTCTATTCTCGATTGGGGCCTGAATGGCGAAACAGCGAAGTCCAGGTTTTTTAACCCGCTTTGCTCAAATTCATGAAAGTCCTCCTCCGGATAATAAGTTCTTGCGGCCACTGCCCATACGTACTTCAGGTCCTCCGGCGCCGGTCCGGCGATCTTGGAAAACAACTTACCGATCAGCGATGCTGATTTGATTGGAATTTCTTTACTAACACCCAAACAAAATGCCATCAATGCTTTCAATTCACCGCTCAACTGGTCCAGGAGTACAATGGCTTCCTGCGTTTCTTCACGCGGCATTCTGCTAATGGCGACGCTGAGGTCCAGTCTATCTATTGGTTCATCGTACTGCTGCCTTGCGATGAGTCTTTCCACTAAAACTTTGGGCGCTACCCAATGCGGCCTGTGTGTGGGAAAAGAAAGTAAGGGCGACTTCAGTTCGCGCATCATCCTGGTATCGGCAGCTTCGAGCAGCTCCTTACCCAGCAATAAGGTTTTGATCTTATGGTATTGATTGATCCTGACCCTGAAAGGGCTATTGTAGTTCCCTATTTTTTGACGGAGAAATACGTCCACATAGGCTTTATATACATTATTTAAGTATTTTTTCTCCAGTTGCTGCTGATAGGGCTGCAGCTGCATGGTATAATCCGGAGGAAATAAACTGGTTTGCATGATGAATGCGTTGCTCAGCATTTCTGCGTCGGCAACCTCATCAGATGCAATGAACTTACCGAAGAGGTAAAGGATATCATTCCAGTTCCGGGGCAGCTCGACAGGAATTGTCAGTACCGGTTCTTGTTTTGGCGCACACACGTAAGGCTCTCCTTCATTGTTGTCTGCCGAGCCTGCTCCCCCAACTAAAAAACGATCTAAGCTGGAACGGATATTCCCCTGCATGAGTGGAATATAGCTGGACAGCTTCTCTTTTAGCGCATTGTCTTTTTCGGAGGCTATTTTCAGAAGTATTTTGCTCGCTCTTTCCTGAAGGTTCATATCAGGAATGACAAATACATCTGCAATCCGATCAACGATTTTCCTGTTGAATTTCGGATATAACTTGTTTATTTTTTCTAGGAGTGATAAGAGATTTTTTACAGCTGTCTTATTGTCCGCGCTCATCATTACTGGCTCCAGCCAATCGAGAAATGATGATGCTGCGAATTTTTGATGCTCGTACATCTTTTTAGCCAGGTCCACCGCAAAATTGGTAACAGGGAGCAGGGAATTGTGCAAACAGGAAAAGATGTTTTCCTGATGTGTCACAAGCTCATCTGCGGTCGGACTCAGTTCCGTCAGCCTCTTCCGAAAGAAAGACCTGAGGTTGCTGTTCCAATCCTTGGTCTGGATCAAAATGACCTGCTCAATAAAGTAGTCCCGATTCATTTTACCTTCCTGCAAAAGCATGGTATAGATAATCTCCCAGGTATTGTAGGCATTGTAAGGTTCATCCTTGTGGTCCCTGAAATAATGGACGTGCAGATCTGTTTCATAGTTGAAAAGTTCAGGAACATCCCGCTCATAAGCCAATGGATCATTGAGCACATTGTGGATAAAATCCCTGCATTTCATTTTTCCATTGTATTCATTGAAACCGGCTAAACAAATGGCAAATAGTTCAGGCTGATAGGCAACGAGTGATTCTTTTTCCAAAAGACGTAAGGTGGGATAACTAAAACGTCGCCATAGATTTTTTCTGGCCTGATCCAGCAGGTAGACCTCAATCCATGGGGGATTCGCCCATTTCAGGATGGCCAGGACCGGAGCTTCCATTGCATTGCTCAGCACCTCAAATGCTTCATCCCAGGACATGATTTCCGTTTTATTGAATGTTGCGACCGCACTGAGGCCTATGATTTCCCGTTGGTACGCATTTCCACGTATTCCCCAGCTAGAGCTGCTGAAGGGCTTAGCGTCAGGTTCTTTACTGAGGTCTATAAACTCCAGCCAGTACTTCTTGTTCTTCCTGATCTGCTTTTTAAGTGCTTCGAGATTTCCTTTAGTGTTCCGCTCTAAAAATGGTAAAAGTGCTCTCACATCCCCAACCTTCACGATCGTATCGTAACTGCGAAGTACCTCCCCGATATCGGTAGTTTGGCTTTTCCCTGCTTTGGTCACTTTTGCCGCTTCAGTTTTGACCACTTCGCCGCTTTCAGAATAGCCCTTTTTAATCTTTTCAGCTAAAAGTTTTTCTGCTGTTTTCAGACACTCGGCATGATCTGCAAATTTTTTAGTCTGTGAGACACCAGCAGTGCCATTCCTGCCGTAAGTAACAGTATACGAATCATCAGCGACTTCAATCTGCCAAAATTTATCCGAACCGCTGTCAATGTATTTAAGGTGTTTCTTCATATGCTATGAAATGCTACAGCGGCTGTGAGTTCGCAAAACGAGGAGGCGCATACTGTAAAAATATTAAAAATCGATAAATTTCAAATACTAAAAATTGCCAGCCATTTCTTCTTTGTAACTTTAGCTCACAAGCATTGTCTTATATCACAAGAATCCCATATAAATATGTACAAAACCATAAGTCCAACATTGCTGCTCCTACTTCTCTTAATTGCTGTTTTTAACCAGACTCTTGCCCAGTCCGGTGTCGAGCAACGAATCAAACAGGTCGAGAACAACCTCACTGAAAATATTCAATTTGGTGAATCGGGGCCAATGAACCTTCAGCAGCGAATGGCACATTACAAAGTGAAAGGTCTGAGCATTGCCGTCATTAAAGATTACAAAGTTGATTGGCTGAAATCTTATGGATTCGCAGATTCCGAACAAAAAATCCCTGTTACCGACAAGACCTTGTTTCAGGCCGCTTCTATCAGCAAATCGCTGAATGGCCTGGGCGTCATAAAGCTGTTCAAAAACAGAAAGCTGGACATGTATGCCGACATCAACACTTACCTAAAAAGCTGGAAGTTCCCCTATGATTCTTTGTCCAAAGGAAAAAAGATCAATACCGCAAACCTGCTCAGCCATACCGCCGGCCTCAGCGTACATGGTTTTGCCGGCTACGAACCGGGAACCGCAATTCCAACGGTAATCCAGATTCTGAATGGCGAGCAGCCAGCAAATTCCGCAGCAGTACGTTCGCTCTTTGAACCGGGCATCCGGCCACAATACTCGGGAGGAGGAACTACCATTACCCAATTAATGGTCACTGACCTTACAAAAAAACGTTACGAGGACTACATGCGAGACGAGGTTTTAAAGCCTTTAGGAATGCAGAACAGTACCTTTGCACAGCCTCCTGTTGGCTTAAAACCAGGAATGCTGGCAACAGGTTACGATGTTGAAGGAACGGAAATCAAAGGGAAATACCACATTTATCCCGAACAGGCCCCTGCGGGTCTCTGGACAAACCCGGGCGACCTGGCCAAATACATCATTGAAACGCAGCTTGCACTGGCAGGAAAATCTGCAAAGCTGCTCGATCAGGAGTCAACCAAATTGCGGCTCAGTCCCTATATGAATAAAGAATCGGCGCTGGGCGTCTTTGTCGAGGATTACAATGGCATCAAGTATTTTGGGCATGGCGGATCTAATGAAGGATTCCGGTCGGGTTATTACGGCAGCTTCGAAGGAGGCAACGGATTGGTAATTATGGTAAATTCAGACAACGGCGAGATTATCCAGGAACTGATCAATAGCATCGCCCATGTTTATGGCTTTACCGGGTTAAATAAAACCAGGAAGATCGTACTGGCAGATGTCTCAGATCAGGAACTGGACAGCTACCTGGGAAACTATCAGCTTACACCGGACCTGGTACTCAGCATCAGCCGGGAAGGTAAACAGGTCTACGCACAGGCAACCGGCCAATCCAAAATCGCCGCTTATGCAGAATCCAGTACCAAATTCTTTTTCAAGGTGATCAATGCTAAAATGGAATTCATTAAGGATGCGCAGGGTAAAGTGAGCAAAATGATATTTACCCAGGGCGCGACAATCGAAGCTAAGAGGCTTTAGGTGATCATAATAACCCTCTTCACCAGAACTGTAAAAAATCAATAGACTGCTATGATAACAAAAATAATCCATAGCACATTAGCGATTCTACGCGTCGAAACAGAGATAGGTACATCAAAAGAAAAGAGGAAGTACCTCTGGATCTTCCCTCTTTTCTTTTGATGTCCGAATCATCGGTTATTCCATGTAAATTCTTTTATTTTCAGACCCCGCTGTGTAAATACCAGGTAGAGGTTTTGTCTACCTGCTGTGGGAACTATAGTTGTGGAAACGACATTTCCATCAGATAAAGCTGCTGTTCCAATCAGCTTGCCATCAACAGCTCCAATGCGAACTTCGATGTTTCCTGAAGCAGTTTCAGCACCGGGATTTATTGACAGGCTTTTTAAACCGCTTAGGTCTATATTCTTAATCAAGAGGTAAGCCCCAGCTTTACCTGAAGTAGCGATGCTGTGATCATCATTGAAGGTCAGTTCAGCAGAAAGATCTGCATTGTTTACAGGTATGGTTGGATTTTTCAGGATGATGATATCTTCTCCTAACTGGGCAGGAGCAGAATTTGCACCTCTATCCTTGTATGCTGCTCTGAAAATGAAACTTCCCTTATTCGTTGCATTTGCCGGAACTTTAGTGACATAAGTTCCGGTTACAGGTAGGCTTTTCTGACTGGCTTGTTTGTTGCCCAGGCTCAGGATATATTTCACGATCGCACTGATTTCTGAGCTTGGCATCGTAGAATGTGGCGGCATCATGGCATCTCCCCATACGCCGGAGCCCCCGTTTGCAATCTTTTTCACTAAGAAATTCTGGGCTGTGTTGCTTCCTTTGTATTTAAAGGCGACCTGGGTAAATGATGGCCCCAAAGATTTGGTATTCAGTGCGTGGCAAGCGCTGCAATCACTCTTCCTGATCAGTCCCTTTGCCAATTCGTGTTGGGCAGATGCATCGAACGTATTTTGCTTCTGCGCAACAACGGTCATGTCATATCCTTCAGACAAGTAATTAATGGAAACCGAAACGGCAGAGGGCAGAATCCGCTTATTGGTTAGACTTCCATCCTCTTTATCAGTTACTGTCACGGAATAGCGTATCGTATTCCCGGGAAAATAAAAGCTCGAATTTCCCTGCGTAAAATTAAACTTCACTTTTGGAGCTTCATTACCAGCAATAATTTCCAATGATTTACTGTTTTTTGCACCACTTGGATCGGTCACCGTCAGCGTAGCTTTGTAAATACCCGGTGAATTAAGTGCAATCTCAGGGTTTTCTTTAGTACTGCTCTGCTTAAGTACTCCGGCCCGGCTGATCTTCCAGTCGTATTTCAAGGCATCTCCATCGGCATCTTTTGTGCCTACTGAACTCAACTGAATTTTCAGTGGGACTGCGCCTGCGGTCTTATTCGCCGAAACCAGTACAGAAGGTTTACGATTCCCGCCGTTATATTCAATTTTTATCAATTCTGCTTCAGGGTTGTCCCGGAAATATCCGTTTCCGTATTCCAAGACATATAAACTGCCATCAGGGCCGAATTTCATGTCTATTGGTCCCTTTAAAGTCAAGTTGGGCAGGAACCTTTCCATTGAAACGTAGTTGCCATCCTTGTCCAGGGTGACTGCTAAAATCCAGCCTCTAACCCAATCCGTAATCAGCCATTTTCCTTCATAGTAAGCAGGGAATACATGATTTGCTCCTTGGAAGTCATCCTGATGAAAGATAGGCCCGCCCACGGCACTTCTTCCGCCGCTGCCCATTTCAGGAAACTCGGAACTGGCGGCATAGGGATACCAGATTAGCGGATGGATAACCGGTGGAAGGACATTCAACCCGGTATTGTTCGGAGAATTATTGACAGGTCTCTGCGGATCATACCATGCACCCGATTCTTTGGTCGCGAAATTATAATAACGGTAGCCCTCTTTTCCATTGAAATAAGGCCAGCCGTAGTTCCCCGCCTGTTTAGCCAGGTTAAATTCGTCATAGGACCTCGGTCCTCTTAAATCTGAAGCGTTAGAGCCATCAGGTCCAACTTCACCCCAATATAACCAGTTCGTTTTACTGTCCACGGTCAATCTCCATGGGTTTCTGTTTCCCATGGTATAGATTTCAGGACGGGTTTTAGGCGTTCCTTTCGGGAACAGGTTTCCTTCAGGTATGGTATAAGATCCATCTGGCTCCGGATGTATGCGCAGAATTTTACCTCTTAAATCATTGGTATTGCCAGAAGACTTTTGTGCATCTCTTGGTGCTTCTCCCGGCCTTTCGTCTATCGGTGTGAAACCGTCGGATGACCTGGAAAAGGTATTGTCACCCGTGCTCAGCAACAAGTTCTTATCTTTATCGAATACCATTCCTCCACCAACATGGCAACATTCTTCACGCTGTACAATAACATCCAGCATCTTTTTTTCCGTGGCCATATTTAGCTTACCTCCGGTCCAGGTGAACCTGGAAAGTCTGTTGACTGAAGCATTTTTTGCGGAATAAAAAACATAGATCCAATGATTCTTAACATAATCTGGGTGCAGGATCACACCCTGTAAGCCGTCCTCACCTTCTTCCCGCTGACCGCTTTTGCTCACATATTCCCTGCTCACCGCAAATTCGGCAATGACATCCATTTTTTTCTTTACCGGGTCGTATAGTTTTAGTTTGCCTTTACGCTCCGCATACAGGACCTTACCGTCGGCCAAAATCTGGAATTGCATGGGTTCTTCGAGCTTTTGTTGCAAAACAACTTTTGTGAACCGGTTTTCATCGGGTCTTGAAAGGGGTTGCTGGGCTTTTACCAGTCCGATGCCTGTGACTAATGTGAACAAAAATATTCCTCTCTTCATATCTTATTATTTACTGCTGATTATCTTGCGGAAATTGACCACGCTAGCGGCCACATCCTTACTGTTTTCTTTCCAATTGTATTCGTATTCTGCTGAAATCCCCCCTTTGAAATTCTGGCGCTTCAATTCTGCAATCACACTCGGGATATCGGATACGCCTTCTCCCCAGTGTACATCGTGGCCTTCTCTGCCTTTCTCATGTAAATCTTTCATGTGCAGGTGAAATACCCGGCCTTCTAGAGTTTTCAGGCAGGCTACAGGATCTAATCCGGATCTGACCCAATGGCCGATGTCGGCACATGCGCCAATGCGTTTACTTTTTCCTTGAGAAGCTTTCAGTACAATATCCGGGCTCCAGTATTGTGAAGGATTGGGGTGGTTGTGAATGGCCAGGTTGATCTGGTATTTGTCACATAGAGTGGAAATGAAGGGCAAAAATTTCTCATTAGGTTCTGAAGTGATCGTTTGGATGCCCATCGCCTGAGCAAATTCGAATAATTTAGTCCAGTCTGCTTCTGAGTCTGCTCCGGTGACACCAAAAGCCATCAATTGGACATTTTTTACTTTGAGTAATTCCAGAACTGCCTTTCTGGTGGACGCATCCATATCAGGCCCCATTCTACCAGGAATTCCGCCGCCTATGGTCTGGCCCGGATAGGCCTCAACGAATCTCAGATTACAGCTGTCGATCTTAGCAACAGCTTCTGCAAAGGTAAATTCTTTAAATGTGTAGGCCTGTGATCCGAGTTTCCACCCGAGTTTAGCCTCTGGATAGACCGATTGTTTGGATTTGTTCCCTTTTTGAGCCACCTGGCAGGCAGAAAGTACAGCCAGTCCGAAGAATAGTAACCCCAGGCCGACAGTTTTTTTAAAGTGTAATTGTTTCATATGTTGTGTGTTGATTTGCAAAATGGATGTAAATGTATATTGTAAAAATGTCTGTTTGTAGGGCTTCACCTCTCACCCTTAACATATTGTTAAGGCCGTACCATAAATGATACGGCCCGTTTGTTAAATACCTCCTAACTGCGTTCCAGAGGGATAGTTACTCTGACTGCATCCATCTGTACCTGTAATGCCGGCACTTCCGTTACAAGATGAAAAATACCAGTAGTCGCGGTAGCGATATAGTGGCCCTTTGCCAATCGTACCGAAATTCCCGTTGAAGCTGAAGTAGCTGCTCTGGCAGGTCATTTCTGTCAAATTGGTATTCCATGTTTCGACGAAATCATTGGACCCACTTGGGTTTCTGTAATCGCCGTAGTAAGTACAGTCGTATCCGGGAAATGAGATTGAATTGGAATTGTGGTAGGAACCATGGGCCTTTTTACCCACAAATACCTGCGGCCGTGTGCCTGCGGCTACATTTTGCCAGTTTCTGGTATACCAACCTGAATGTTGAAAATAGGTGACAGTAACGATGCGATTGGTCTGTGTATTTACCTGTACAACTACATGCTCCCAATCATAATCGTGTCCGCCCAGGTTGGCGAAACAGGTAGTCTGGGTTTTATAAGTCCACCAATAGTCGATAAATATCCTGTTGGAGTTGTTTGGATGACGCTGAACTTCAAAATAGGTGGGAAAATTTTTACTCCTTGGCGCATTTCTATTCGTCATGATTAAAGTTCCGTTGCACACGATACTGGCTGGATTTGTACTTGCCCAAATGTCTTCAATGCTAGTCGGATAATCGGGTGCCGCCTGGTCGAACTTGAGTATCGGCGCAAAGTTCCAGGCCAGGTTATAAGCTTCGGAACCGGTAATCTTGTACCAGCTTTCCTGGCAATCTGCGCACATGGTCGCATGCGCCTGAACATCTGCGGTCTTTCTGACTTTTTCTGCTGTTAAGCCGCTCTCCATTTCATTCTCTTTGGTGCATTGGGTGAATACCAGGCATGCCATGGCAATCACGAAGTGAATTGGTTTTCTTTTCATTGGGTTTTATAATTGGTTAATAAATGCGAATGATAGAGAACAAAAGCCCATATTGTTGTTAGTATGCTACATGAAAATAGTCGAATAATGCGGCGCCTTGTTCATCCTTGGTATAGGAGAACAGCGCTGGCCTCACGGCTTTCCAGTAGTTGTGCCCGGATAGATTACACCTCTCGCCGATACCCAGATACTCCTGCCCATTCAAACTGTATTGCAGGTAAGTTTCCGACCGGTCCAGGTCATATACAATCCGGAGAAAGACGTTCTCCTGGGAGATATCTGCGCTTAAAGTTTGCTTTCCCTCATTATCTGCGAATAGAGTCAGGCGACCATTTCTTTTGATGATACCAACTTCGTGTATATTGTTTCCGATCAGACTAAGACCGGCTTTTTGTCCATTCTTCATTTCCTTACACAGCAGCAGCGTAGTAATGGTTCCCGAACTGCCCATCAGTTTCTGACTGAGGGTGTTTCTGGCAGCTTTGTTGTTTTCTGCCTTTAAGGCTTCCAGCCTCAGATAACCCTTATTCTTACTCAGGGACCATTTCGCATCTACAGGGTTGTGGTTCCATTGCCACTGTAATCCAAGTGATGCCTGATTAAATTCATCAGCAGCTTGAGGCAGAAAAGATTTACTTTTTCCGCTGGGCTTCTTCCAGTTTGTAACAGGTTCTCCGATCCCGTTATGGTCGTAATCTACGCCCATAACCGGCCAGTCGTTTTCCCATTTTACTGGCTGTAAATGACATACTCTTCCAAGCGTGCCGACCGATTGAAAGTGCATGAACCAGGAGTTACCGTCAGGATCTTCTACCAGGCCACCCTGGTGTGGGCCATTGATGGTTGTGGAACCTTGCTCTAATACAATTTTCCGTTCGTAAGGCCCGTAGATGTGTTTAGATCGTAATGCGGTTTGGTAGCCGGTACTGACACCTCCTTCAGGAATAATGATGTAATAGTAGCCATTTCTCTTGTAGATCTTGGTTCCCTCAGCGGTTGGTCCCTCATAAATTGTTTTTCCCTCGTCTATCAACTGCTTTCCATCCGGACTCATTTTATGCAAAATAATCGGTCCGCCTCCCAGCTTACTGTGGCCTAAGTAAGCCTGTCCGTCGTTGTCCCAAAATGGATAGGGATCTTCCCATCCGGCGATCCTTTTTACTTCGATAATCGGTGACCATGGCCCCGAGGCTTTGGTTGCAGTACTCAGGTATAATCCCTCGTCGGGTGTGCAGAAGTATACAAAGAACTTACCATCATGATAACGGATACTGGGAGCCCAGCTACCACTACCGTAAGCATTCATCGAATCATATTTGTCACTTATGTCAAGTCTGTGGTAGACCTGGCCCACAATTTTCCAATTGACTAAATCTGTAGAACTCAGTACCGGCATACCCATGAAATGGAAATCAGAACATACCATATAATACGTTTCTCCCACCCGGATCAGATCAGGATCAGAATAATCTGCATTGAGCACGGGATTGTTGTAGGTTCCATTACGCTGATCTCCCCAAGCCAATGCGCCTGACTTTTTTTGGGCCCTTGCCTGAAACTGAGTGGCCACTACCAGTAATAGAAATAAGTAATGTTTAAGTTTGCTCATCATTGTGTTGCAAAGATTTTAAGAATGACACTGGTTCTGTTTGAATTCAAATCGGGATTAAATCCGATATTCATCAGAAAATCGCCACTATAACTTAACGGGGACAAAGTTGAGCTCTGCCCTGGATAGAGGTTGACTTCCTGGATCTGGTATTGTTTATTGACGTCCAGGCCTTTGAGTTTGATGGGCAATTTACTACCGGATCCATACCGATAGTCTACGAGGTAATTGAACATCACGGCATTATTTTTAGCCTGGTCAATATACAGCATGGACGCTACACTACCTTCACGGGGATTAGCCAGTCGGTACTGGTCGCCCTGCCAGATCACAGAATTAAGCTGATTGTAGGTTTTTATAGCTTCCTGGCAAAACTTCAGGTCCTTTTCAGGTAGATGACTGACGACAATGTCAAATCCCAATTTTCCCATCATGGCTACATCTGTACGGAATTTGATCGGTTGCTTCCCCCAGTCTGTTACATGGTTTGAACTGGCAATGGCGGGGTAGAAATAAGAATATTCCCATTGCATAAAAATCCTTTCCAGTGGATCGGTATTATCACTTGGCCAGAATTCCGTAAAATACTGTAATGCGGCATAGTCAACACGTCCGCCGCCACCTGAGCATAGCATCATGGGCACTTTCGGATATTTAGCACGGGTTCTTTCCAACACGTTGTATAGACCGCGAACATATTCGATGTAAAAATGCGACTTGTCTTTTAAGTGTGCCGAATATGCATTGTAGATAACGGCATTGCAATCCCATTTGATGTAAGCCAGCTCCGGGTTTTCGGTAAACAAACCGTCTACAATGCCGAAGACAAAATCCTGAACGTCGGGATTACTCAAGTCCAGGGCAAGTTGATTTCTGAAATAGAACTCCTCCCGGCCTGGTTGTTTCACGACCCATTCCGGATGCCGCTCATACAGGGCACTCTTAGGGTTGACCATTTCAGGTTCAATCCAGATCCCAAAACGTGTGCCTGCATTGCCGGCTTCTTTTACCAGAGAGGCGATCCCATTTGGCAGTTTCGTTTTGTTTTCTTGCCAGTCGCCCAAGCCCGCCCGGTCATCATTCCTGGGGTATTTGTTTCCAAACCAGCCATCGTCAAGCAGGAAGAAGTCCACTCCCAGCTTTTTAGTATCTTTTAACAATTCTGCCAGTTTTGCTTCATTGAAATCAAAATAGGTAGCCTCCCAGTTATTTAATAAGGTGAGTCTATTTCCTTTCCCATCTAACAATTTATGGTTCCGGGCCCAGTCATGCATTTTCCTGCTTGCCCCACCTCTTCCTTCATCAGATAAGGTGAACAAGAATGCGGGTGTTTTAAATACTTCTAAAGCTTTGAGCCTGTAAGCAGAAGCATAGTTGCTCATACCAGCGATCACCCTGAGGTTATCCTGATAGTCGACTTCCAGGTCAATTTTGAAATTGCCGCTCCATTCCATGGCGCCATAGATCACGCTTCCTTCATCTTCTGTAGCTGGCTTGTCCAATGAAATCATAAATACCGATGGCTGAAACAAATTTGCTCTGGTACCCAGCTTACTATCCAGGGTCTTGATGCCATGGCTCAGCCTGGTTTCTTCGGGCTGCATCTCCTTAGCCCAGTCGCCATGATATTGATTCAGCCAGAAAGCCCCAGCTCTAAGGTAAAGGTTGGCTGAAGCGAATTTATTAAGTTGCACAGCACCCTTTTCCTGGTGTCTGATTTCTGCCCAGGTCTCGACTACATCCTGTTTGTAAAAGGTTCTGTAAAACAGTGTCACTTCAAAAGGATATACCGGATCTTTTAAACGGATTTGTAAAAGTGTTACGTTTTCTGCTATTTTCTTTTCAGTATGATCTACATATTTTAGATCCAGAGAATTGTTTCCATCCACATGTGTTACGCTTATGGCAGGCTCCAGAAGGTTACGAGAACCTGAGGGAGTATAAGCTGAACTGGACAGGCCCGTATAATCGCCGCCCTGACGATAAGCAGAATCCAGCCTGGCATATTCACTGACCGCCTTCAGCTTTTTCCCAAAATGTATGATGTTAAGATCATTATTGGCGTTTACCTGCAGTACCAGCGCGTTGTTTGCGGTGGCAATTGGGATGATGCGACTTTGCGCATACACCCCAGCACCAAACATTTGAGCGAACAGAAATAGATTGAAAATGGTAAAGTTCAGTACGGACTTATTGTAGTTGAGCATAGGATTGGTTTATTCCTACAGCAAGGGACTAAAATCCGCTTGCTGTAGTTCTGATTCTGACGGATTTAAATTGGAGGTAAACATATTGACCGGTACTTACGACCCATCCGATGGATACGGTTGTGGGAACAGCTAACTCGAACTTGACATCGTGAGTACCCGAAAGATTGTTTTTATTGCCATGAAATACCGCTAATACATTCGTTGAAATCCCGATATTTGGAAGGCTTGTGCCGCTGGCGACCATTTCCTCTACGGTGTAAACATCCCCGCCGTAGGAACCAGTTTCAAACGATACCGTATAGTTGCCGGCAGGCAGCAGTACCGTTTGCCATACCTTTCCATTGTTTACACCCTCTCCTCCCCAATCTTTAGTTTCAAAATGAATGACACCACCATTGTCTGTGGACCAGCCGCCACCCCTTCCGTTATTTTGATTGGTCGCTGCTGAGTTAAACTGCCAGTCCCTGGGTGTTCCCCATTTGCCCGTCTCCGTGTCTCCTCTGAGTATAGGGGCTCCGGCATTTTTGAGATAAGCGTTTGTCACATCTTCCGCTACACCGATTTCCTGAATACTAGCATAAAAGGTGTCCACGGCCATAGTATCCGGCAAAAACACACTTTGTAGTTTGAATTTAGTAGCGCTTTTGTAATTTGTCAGTTTAACAGTAGGAAGATCATTTGTTACTTTCAGTGTATGTTCCTTATTGTCTGTTCCAGTATAGGTCAACCTGGTATACGGCGAATTATCAGAGCCACTGAAAAAGTCGACTGTAACCTCTGAGCCTACTTTTTCTGCACGTTTAATTGGCCGGTTCTGGACAGATTCCTGGTAGGATGTACCGTACGAGGTTCCTGAAGCCAGTACAGTAACTGAGGAGTTCCCAACTGCATCGTAAGTCTTAACTTCGAAATTATAATTACCAGGTGCCAGGGGAATGGGCACATCCAGTTTATCGACACCAGGCCCGCGTTTAATGTCGACGATCAGGGAATCCTGACGGAGGTTCCAGAAAATCTTGATCTTGGTGATTTTGGGATCAGAGACCAAAAGACCACGAAGCACCACCCTGTTGATCCCTGAATGGGCCACCAGTGAATCTACTCTGCCTGTATATAGCAGTTCCTTACCACCGGTATATTTCAGATAATCGTCCATTTTGGAACACGATCCGAGTGCCAGTATTGCCAGTGGCAAAAGGATGGCGAGATATTTTATATTTTTCATCTTTTCCATTGAAATTTTAGACTGACATTATTTATCATTTCCCCAGAAGGTCATTTCGGAAATACACATATTGGTATTTCCAGACCAGTTTTGAAGACAGCGAATCCTGATGTACCTGACTTTCGGCATGTCCACCGGGATGTTGACTTCATCTCCAATACGACCGGCAACACGGTCATCTTCTGTGAAGATACCGGTCGGCAATCCGGAGGGTTTGACGTTGGTGACTGTAGCAAGTTTGGTCCAACCATCAAAAGAGCCATTGGTATTGTACTGGTTTGTTCCCCAGATCTCGTATCTTCTCAATGATACGTCGTTATACCAGTGCCGTTCGTCCTGGATTGTTTGTTGTGAAAATCTGCTCAACTGCGCCTGTACCCCCAAATCAAATGTGATATATTTTGGTATACCAGTGCTCGCATTTCCTGTATGAAGTCCGGCGCCCCTTTGATCAGGAACTGCTTTTCCATCCCAAGCGAAGGGCATAGCGCCGTCCCAGAAATTGCATACCGCATCACCGGGGAGAAACATTTCCCGGAACTTCTTCTTATCCAACTGAACTTCATAGATTGGAGTCAGTTCCTTGCTCAACACTTCTGAACTGTTTCCCCATTTGTCCCGAACAAAGATGTTAAAGACACGAGATTCAGAGGCATAACCCCTGAGCGAGAAGTTGGCACTGTCGCGGGCAGTATAAAAAGTTCTGGCTACGCGCATTTTACCCGTTGAATCAGCTGTGGACACCACAACTGCGAGTTCCGCTTTGTTCAGGTTTTTGAAGCTAAAGGAGGCACCGCCAAAATCTGAAACTACCTGCAGCGACTTATAGGCTGTCAGATACGGTGGTGCTTTGGGTGTTACCGACACTGTTGTTACTGCAGATCGGTTGCCGCTCTTGTCTACCACATACATTTCCACATTGTGTGCAGCCGAGTCTGCGAATCCTTCCACAACAATAAAGTTGCTATAGTAGGAAGATTTAAATTCCACATTTTGACCAGCCTGATTCTTATAACTGGCCTGAACATATAATATATCCGGGTCTCCGGGCAAATTGTAGGTGATTTTTGCGGCTCCAGCCAAGCTTTCTACCGTAGGATTAGATAAGGTACCTGGCGCTGTACCATCTTTTTCAATGGGTTTGAGTTCCGTTTCCTTGCAGCTGCTAAATGCGCTGAGTACGATACCAGTGAGGATTAAAATCTTTAATGTTTTCATCTGTTCTATGATTAATGAACGGTATACTACCAACCTGGATTCTGTACCAGTTTGGGATTAACAATTAGATCAAACTGTCTAAGCGGAAAAAGGTAGTCACGGGGGGCCACGAAACGCTGGGTGAAAAGTAGTTTGGGGCGGTAATAGCCTACTGCTGCTTCCTGTTCTATGCTCCAGCCATGAATGCCCTGATTGAGCACCCTGCCTGCTGTCTTCCATCTCCTCAGATCCCAGAACCTGCTGTTTTCGAATACCAGTTCGATCCCTCTTTCCTGTTGGATAATTTCCCGAAGGCCCTCCTTAGTCATGTATTTTCCCGGCTTGTTGGAGAAATTCGTCCAGGACTCCTGAACTCCTTTAAGCCCGGCGCGGGACCTCACTTTATCCAGCCAACTGATGGCTTCCGCGCTGTTTCCTGATTCGTTAAGTGCTTCCGAAGTCAGGAGGTACAAATCTGACAAACGCATTTCCGGCCATGGATAAGCCTCGTAAGTTGCATCTCTTTCGGTGATGACAAACTTCCAGTTGACAAGTTTTTTTGCCCATAAACCTGTAATCGACACATTGCTTTCTCCAATGCGTGATTGCGGTTGACCTGTTTTAGCCTTTACTACCCAGGTGTTTTCATCTGAACCGCTTCTGCTATTGTTCATGTACCAAACCCCACCATCAAAACCCAAATCCGCATAAAACCTTGGTTCCCTGTTGTATTGAATCGAAGCAGACTCATAACCTTCGATCAGGTTGAATCGTTCTTCGTGACTGGCGGTACGCATGTCGTATCTACCTGAGTAGTTGAAAGTTTTGTCCTCATTCATCGGCACACCCTTATCGGTATAAAATAGGTTAGCGATTTCCAAAGTGGGTGTCATCAACTCTTTAGAACCCCAGATGTTCAAACTATAGTTTGGATCTAGTCTGGCCATTACCTCCTTCTGGAGGTCTCCAACCTGTCTGCCCGATAATCCCCAAACTAATTCGGTGTTCCATTTCTCTGTCACGCTGTTTCGGATGCTAAGCTGTGTAACAGTGGTGTCGCTCAATTTGGTGAATGTTGAGAACTGATATAAAGATATTCCGCCCTGGTCGCATGCGGTCAGCGCCGCTTTACATGCTTCTACGGCTTTGTCCCATTTGGCAGCATCAAAGGAGGGGTTAAACAAGACTACTCCATCCTTGTCTCTGAAGTTCGAAAAATCAGTGTTCCCATTGAACAGCGGACTTGCGGCCGTCACCAATAATTTAGCCTTAAGCATCAGTGCTGCAGGTTTGGTCACTCTACCGAGTTCCGTGGAACGGTTAGTAATGATGTTAGGAAGATCTGCCGCTGCGATATCCAGCAAGCTGGATATGTATGCTACAGTTTCGTCAACTGTAGAACGCTTAACCTCCAGTTCCTGACCATCAGCGGTTACAGGGAAATTTTTGTCGGCCAATACAATTGGACCATACATCCGAAAGAGGTAGAAGTGATAGTAAGCTTTAAGGAAAGTCACCTCGGCAAGCCACCTCTTTCGCATGGTGGGTGTCAAATCGAACACCTTATTCTCATCGGTGACATTTTCCAGGAAAATATTACAATCCCTAATGCCACGATAGAGGGCCTGGGCACCATTCCGTCCTCCCCAGAAGTTCATGTATGGGTCGTTTACATTTTGGTTCCCACGACTGATTTCCCAAGAGGAATAGTTATTTACACCGCTGCGCTGGGGGAACCAGGTCCATAATTCGTCGGCACCCGTTAAACCGATATTTCCAAAGCCGTTTTGATGTAAAGGAAGATAAGAATAACAGGTAAACAAATATTTTTCCGCCTCAAGACGGTTGGCAAATGCGTTGTCTAATGTAGCCACATTATCTGGTACAAGATCCAGGTAATCCTTGCAAGAGGACAAAGAGAACATGGTTAAGCACACTATAATAAAGGTTTTAAATTTCTTCATTGTTGTCGTATTAAAATTTTACTTGTACTCCAAAATTGAAAACTTTTTGAACCGGGTAGCCCAAGCCGTTTCCACCCATTTCTATATCCCACATTTTAAATCCACTTAGCAGGAACAGGTTATTTCCACTGGCATAAAACCTCGCGGAGGAAAGAAATAGCTTCTTGCTGACGTCCTTAGACAGGGAGTAACCCAGCTCCAGGGTTTTTAATCTCAGAAAAGCGCCATTCCGCATAAACCAGGTGCTGTATTGGCTGAGGTTATTTCCATTATACTTTGGGTCAAATCGTGGCCACATTGCGTAGAGATTCCTGTTTTGCTCAGACCAGTGGTCATCGGCATATGCTTTTAGTAATGGGATGTCATTTTGAAAGGGCGATGTATTACTTCCGTCCAACCAGAAGGTTGATCTTGCAGAGCCCTGAAAAAATGCGGAAAGGTCAAAGCCCTTGTAGCCAGTTGAAAAACCAAATCCATAAATGATCTCAGGAACCCTTGGAAAACCGATAGGCACTTTATCCAAGTCAGTGATTTGGCCGTCTCCATTCATATCCCTGTATTTGATGTCTCCGGGGCCGTACTCACCGTAAGTTTGTCTTGGGGAATTATTCACATCGTATTGGTCAACGAAAAGTCGCTCAGCGAGCAAGCCAAATATTTGGTCTATCGGCTGTCCTACATGCAGGAGATATTTTTCATTATATGCAGGCTCTTCATATTGAAGGTACTCGCTGTGTGCGTAGGTAAAATTGCCACGCATTTGCAGCCAAAGGGAATTGTTAAAGCTTTTATTGTAATCAAGAGACATATCCAGGCCATTTGCTTTTGCACGCCCTACATTCGCCCTTGGATTGGCGGCCAGGCCAACACTTGCTGGAATCGAGGCGCGATCCATCAGGATATTCTCTCTTGTTTCGGAGAAATAATCTGCCTGGAACTCGAATCCCCGCAGAAATCCGACCTCTATCCCTATATTGGTTTTGTAGGCTTTTTCCCAGGAGATGTCCCTGTTCTCATAACGATTTATGGTAAATCCATTCTTCGTATAGTCGTAATTTTCCCCGAAGGTATACGCCTTTCCGCCATCGCTGGTATTCAGTTCCGAAAGGTAGAAGAAGCGATCATTTGCATCGCCAATGGCATCGTTACCCACTAAACCGTAGGTTCCTTTGAGTTTGAGTTTTTGTACGACTTCTTTGATTCCGGTCCAGAACTTCTCATTGGAAACTACCCATCCACCGCCGATTGCAGGGAAAAAACCATAACGGTGACTACGGTCGAAGCGCTCGGATCCGTTGTAACCGAAAGTCATCTCTAGAAGATACCTGTTGTCGTAGCCATAAGTGAACCTGCCCGACAAGCCCTGATTACGGTAAGGCAAGGATTTTTGTAAGGTTCCCTGATTTGCCAGTAATTGCTGTCTGCGTTGGAAAACGAGCAAACCACTGAGGTCATGTTTGCCCGAAAACTGTCGGGTATACATTAAATTGGCCTGAAGGTACAGCGTCGTGCTGATGTCTTTGCCACCCTCGTTATAGTTCAGATATTCAGTTGGGTTATTAGCCTCATTTAGCAAGGAAAGGGTATATTGATTGGTTTGAGGCTCGTAATAGCTGATGTTATAAAAATATGGGTTGTAAAATCGATTCACATCAAAATAGGAATACCTTGAAGTATTGAACATCCCGCTCGCTGAAAAACCCGGGGTCACAAAATCAAGGTTTTGTTTCAACTCAAACTGGGCTTCCAGCAATGATTTTGAGGAATCTTTGTACCCTTTAACCAAATCTGCATATGGATTGGAATAGCTGGCTCCGGAACTGGCATCACCACGACTGGCGTTTCCGAAGAGGATGTGTTTGGTAGAGGGCATCATTGAAGCCGGATAGAATGCTGGGAATAAGACTTGGTTAGACCGCATAATTTTCTTGTATGTGGCCTCACCTCCGTCGACCGGACCATTGTAATCATCAAAACTGCCAGCCAGTCTGGCAATGATTTCTGTCGTTTTGGTTACGTTGATATTCACGTTACTACGCAACTGATAGGATTTTAGGTTGATGTTATTATTGAAGTTGGCAGTTTTATCTACCTTCAGGTTTCCGTTATCCTGGTTCAGCGCTCCGGATATGTAATACCTGGCAATCGCACCACCGCCGCTCACACTCAGGTTGTATCGCTGATTGGCGGTTACATCCTTGATGAGCATTTTACGCCAATCAGTAACTGGATAGAGCAGTGGGTTTTCTCCAGAAATAGTTCCATCTATTTTCTCCAGGCTATAAGCATAACCGGAAAGCGGATCCCGGGTCAGGTTCGCTTCATTGGCTGCTCTCATAAAGGTAACCGGATCCGCGAGTTCAATATCCTTAGTGTTTGACGAAAAAGAGTTTTCAGCCCTGAATGAAATGACTGCACTGCCCTGAGCGCCTTCTTTGGTAGTCACCTGAACCACACCATTGGCACCCCTGGCACCATAAAGTGCTGTTGCCGTGGCATCCTTCAGGATGGAAAAAGCTGCAATATCATCTACCTGTAGCCTGGCCAGCTCCTGCGTAGTTGTTTCCACACCGTTTATTAATATTAACGGATCTCTTTTATAACCGAAAGTAGTAACTCCCCTAATGAAAAAGTCCGCATTATCCCTTCCAGGCTCACCACTTCGCTGGTAAGCGATGACACCGGAAAGACGGCCTGCCAATGCTGTGGTTAGATTGCTGGACGGTACTTTTAATTCTTTAGGGTTGATGGTCGTAATAGAACTCACCATACTGGATTTCTTTTGCGTCCCAAAAGCTACAACCGCTACCTCATCTAAGGCGTCAGAATTTTCTTTCAGAACGATATCCAGGATTTTGGAATCTCTTACTGTGATCTCCCGGGTAATGAAACCAACATAGGAAACGACAAGAACACTTTCAGGACCCGGTACCACAATACTGAACCTACCATCGGGATCGGTACTGGCTCCTCTTGAAGTTCCTTTTATTTTGATACTTACTCCGGGTAGTCCTTTTCCAAGAGTGTCCCTTACACTTCCCGATATAGAAATTTGTAAGCTATAGGGCCTGCTATCTATGTCAATCGGGATCGATTTTTTCGCCGAGTTTTTGATCTCCCTGACAATGACAGCTTTGTCTTCGATAGAATACTCCAGGTTTTGTCCTTTAAAACAGAGGTCGAGCACTTCTTCCAACTTTCTGTCCGTAACGTTGATATCGACGGGGGCTTTTTCACTGATTTTCTTCGCGTCATAGAGAAAATCGTAGCCGGTCTGATTGTGAATTTCCCTGAAAAGTTTTCCAAGGCTTGCTTTTTTATGTGAGAGCGTAACCCGCTGGCCGTAGCCCGCCGCACTCACCTGAACCATAAAAAGCATTAACAGTAAAGTTGTTAGCCGCATAATACGTAGAATTTTTTGAACATGCCAATTAGGCGCACCAAGGTTCCTGGCGGAATTTTCATACATTTGTTTAGTCTGGTTAGAAGTTATAGAATGGTATTTATTTTCTTTTGCCGGATCGTTAAGGCCAGTTGTGTTGTCGCACACTGGTCTTTTTTCAGCAATAACTTTAAGTAGAATTGTCTAGTTCGTTACCAATATCCTCCTTCCCTCGATCTTAAAATGAACTTTACCTGTCAGCGCAATGAGCTTCAGCACAGCAGAGATATTTTTGCTATTGGAGATAAAACCTCCCAGTGAGATGTCTTTAGGTACAGATTCGTCGAATATGATTTCTACATCATACCAGCGTGCAACCTTACGCATTTCTGTTCGAAAGTCGTTATTGGTAAAAATAAATTCACCATTTTTCCAGGCCATTTCTGTCGACAGATCAGCAGTTTGTACATTCAGGGAGCCTGACTGAATAATCGCCTGCTCGCCCGGCTTTAACAGCGCATTTTTTCCATTCATCGAGCCTATCCGTACGGATCCTTCTAGAAGCGTTGTTTTAACCTGTTCCTCGTCATCATAATTATTGACATTGAAGTGTGTCCCTAAAACTTCGACGGTTTGCCGCTCGCTGCGGACAAAGAAGGGCATCCGCTTATCATGAATCTTCGCTACTTCAAAATAAGCTTCTCCGCTCAATTCAACACTCCTTTCTTTTCCAATAAACCGTGTGGGATAACGAAGCGTGGAAGCGGCATTCAGCCATACTCTGGTACCATCAGGCAGGCTCACCAAATAAGTCCCCCCCCGCGGAGTTGCGATGGTATTGATAGTTACCGGCAGCGCAGCAGACCGATCGTCCTGGAGTGCAGTATAAAGTAACTCTCCCTCTTTGGTTTTACTTATACTTACTCCAGACTCCGTAGCCAATTGCCCTTGGCTTTGGTCCGTCAGTTTGATTTGTTTACCATTGGCCAGGGTGAGTATAGCTGTATTTTTAGCAGGAGCAAAGTCAGGCACTGAGACCAACAAATCCTGACTGCTATTCCCGGATGTAAATAAATAAAGGCCAATTGCGGAGGTAACTAACACAGCCACTACTGCTGCCCAGGTTTTCCAGGCCGGAGCATTTAGTTGGTGTACAGGGGCAGACCTTAAGGATTCCACCGCGGTTGTTTTTACCAATCGTGCGCGGAGTTTCGCATCTATTTGTTCTTTTAACTGCATTTCTGCTGAATGAATCACCACTTTCCTATCATCGAAGGTATGATACCAGTCATCTACCAGCTGCTTTTCAGCCGGTGAAGCCTTACCGTTAATATAATTTTCAATCGCTGTTAACAGCGGTGTCGACATCCCCATTTATACTCGTTTGTATGTTAAGTACAACTTCTCGCCCATCACACCTACGCCAAAATGAAAAAAAAATAATTTAGTTATAAAATTGGCGCAAATGCAGCCCGGGAGGGTGCTTATGCCTAAAAGAAAAAAGAATTCAGGTTTTTAAGGACGAGACGCAATCTGCTCAGGGCCTTGTTCAACTGGTTCTCGACCGTACTTTGAGAGATGTTCAGCTCGGAAGCAATTTCTTTTGCCGATTTATTCTCGTTGCGACTGTATTTAAAAATCAGTTTGCAACGTTCTGGAAGGTTTTCTATTTCTTCCTCCATCAAACGGAGTATATTTTTAAAATGCAACGCTTCACTGGCATCATTAAAATTTCCAGGGTACGCTGATGGCGCCAGAAGCTCAAATGTACTAGCGAGCTTTTCCCGGCGGATGAGTTCAATAATGCGGTATTTGATCGACACGGCGAGATAGGATTTTAAATTTTCAATACTGACTTTCTCCCGGTTGATCCACAGACTGGCAAAGGTATCGTGTACCAGATCCTGCGCGGATTCCAGATTCCGCAGCCTGTTGTAGGCAATGGAATAGATGGTTTGCCAGTACCGATTGTAGATTTCGGTATAGGCACTTTCATCACCGTCCTTCAATAAGGAGCACAGCTCTGTATCACTGAAGGTCTTATAACTATTCATCCCGTAATTGCATATGATACCTGGTTATGAATGCAAAACTATATAATTAAGTTGATTTAAAATAAGTCAATTTCCTGCAGCCTTTATTTACAGCAAAAGCGCTTCAGGCAATTGCTTACCAGATCGCGCTTTGACTTTGAAGAACAAATAACCGATTGCTCAATCGAAACTGATGGTGTCGGCAAGCGGGAAATCGACTGGAACCGCTGTAGCAGCAAATACGTAATTGGTAAAGCTACGCAGGGTAATGAGTCCGATCAGTTCAATCAGAGCCGCTTCAGTATAACCAGCCGAGAAAAAATTGTCTTGCAGAACCTGATCAGCTGCGCCTTTATTTTTCGCGATTGACTGTGCCAGAAGTACAATGCTGCTCAGTTTAGGCTCGGTCACCTCGGCCTTACGTATCGCTATCGTATCGTCTTTACTAAAGCCTTTCATCAGCGCCAAGGCGGTGTGGGCGGCCAAACAGTAATCACAAGAATTGACCTGCGAAACGATGAGATTGACCGCTTCCCTTTCTTTAGCAGTAAAGATGCTGCTGGCACTTAACCTGTCCTCAAATTCCAGCATACCCTGAAGTGCATGAGCGGAATATCCAATAACTGCATACAGGTTTGGAACTTTGCCTAATTTTTTTTGAATTTGTTCAAAGATGGCTTGGGATTCGGTACTTACCTGCGCTTTGGCAGGTACTTCAATTGTTTTCATGTTTTTTGATCTATCGTTTAAAGTTTTTTTTTGCTTCTGGCGATCCAGGTATAATCGGGCCGACTGACTCATGGTGACCAGTGCTCCTCCAAGGATAACGACGTCCTTAATCACCAGCCTTCCCCGGCCGGACAAATAAGGAAAGCCCCAGTGCTCATCGCCAAGGCTTGGGACCCAGGATTCTGGAGTGGTCAACAGGAAGGATAAAGTACCCAAGGTCATCAGGAATACCAGGATACTCCCAACCATGCTCAGTAATGGAGCCACAGGATGTAAAGCAACAAGTATGGAGGTTCCGATAAGGAAAATGCCCAATCCATAAGCAAAACCATAGGTGTTGTTTCTTTTATGCCATTGGTGATTGCCCCTGATCATTTCGCCCTCTTTATTCTGATGTGACTTGTAGTCTGAAGGATGATTGTAAAAGAATGACATGAATGGACTGTTGGCCACAAAGGGCACAATGCCATCTGCCTCATAAGTAAAAAATTTGAGGCTTCCTATCCAAATAAACACGATGACTATGCCAAGTCTGATGGCATTTTTGCCGAAACTGTCGAGCGCCGCAATGCTGAAAATAAATGTATTTTTCATGCTGTTGTTTTTTATCAAAACTACGGCAAGCCATCGTTCCAGACCATGGACAACTCCGGCTAATAACTGGACAAATCCGCCACTATCGAGATTCCAGTTTGATCACGAAATGCCTGAGGGGATACCTGAGTTAGCTTTTTGAAGAACCGGCTAAAATAAAATTCATCCTTAAATTTAAGGTTGTACGCAATCTCCTTAATGCTTTGACGCGTAAGATGCAATTGTTTTTTGGCTTCCAGAACCAAGCGCTCCTGAATCAGTTGTGAGGGTGATTTCTTGAAATATTTTGTACAACGCCGGCTGAAGTTATCGGGTGACATGGCCAGCAGGCCCGAATAGTCTGAGGGTTTATGAAGGATCAGGTAGTGCTCATCCAACAACAGCCGAAATTTTTCCATTTGATCATCTTTTTCCAATTGGTATACCTGTGCTCCCAGAATTCTCTGTTTCAAGGTGCTCGCTTTGGCCAGAAACAGCTGCAGGTAGGCACGAAGTACAATCTCTGATGATGCACTCTGGCTGCACTCAACAGCTATTTGCTGCATCAGGCTCTCGAAAAATTGAGCATCCTCAGGACTAAGCGAAACTGCCGGATCAATGTATATATTGTTAAAAAGTAACCCATTGCATGCCACTTCTTTTCGGTGGTATTCAATGCAATAAAAATCGCCATGAAATTGCAGCATCCTGCAAATCAAATTGCTGCATTCCTGCATGTGTATAACCTGTAATGGGGTAGCAAAAAGCAACACCGGAGTCTCAAAATTGAATATACCAAAATCAGAATGGAATTTCCCATTACCTTCAGAAATAAAAAAGACGGTATATTGATTAAATTGTGCCGGAAGACACAGTTCCTTTTGGCTTACACTTCTTAGTGAAATGAGATGTTCTCCTGAGGTTGCGCTAATGTCATTCATACCTGTCGTAATAATACCTGTAAAAGTAGCATGATTATTTTAAAGCTTATAAAGTAATAACCTTCAAAATTCATGTTCATTGACAAATTCAATCGCCGCGAAAATTTGAACTCTCCCATTTTTCAGAAACACTAAACTCGAAAGTCATTTGGTCTTGTAAGGACTAGAATGCTTACTCTGATTTTTCCAGATGCAGCAAGTGCTGTTCCGCGAACTTCCGAAATCGAACCACCTTCTCCTGAGCAATATAGATTTCGATATCACGAATTTGCTCTTCCACGGGCTTATTTTCGCCAGATCTCGTCAGCTCAATAAAACGTTGCTCCGCCAGCTTCAATTCTGACTTTAAAAACCTCACAGCTTCACGAGCATCCATATTTTCGGGGATTTTGATTCCCAACTCATCGGATGTCTGACCGATGTGTACTTGAAAATCTGTGATTGACGCTGAAGGATCTAAGATATTTGTAGCAAACCAATTTAATATATTTAACTTGAAAGTTACATCAGTTTCTTCCCTGAGTCTTGTCTCCAATAAAGAAATTGCATCTTTTTGTCTATTAATTTTCAGATATACGTCAGCGATCCGTCTGGCGTAACCAGAACGAAGTATGGGGTTTTTATCATATAGGCTTCTTAATTGATCCAATGCTCCATCATACCTTTTCAAGTGAAAAAGAACGTCAGCCCTCAAAGATTCAAATAACCCGATCTGTTCCTCGTTGGTAGTGTCGGCATTTATAGCGCTCAAAATTTGATCAATTTTTAAAAGTTGGGAATCAAGATCAGTACCGCTGGTCACAGCGGCCTGTATATTAAAATACTCGTGCATTTTATCTTCCATGTTAGCTAAACCCTCCCAAGCCAATTAATGACAAGCTAAACCAACATTTCTCGGGCAAAAATTTAATTCTATTCATAAGAGTGTAAGGGATAGTTACGTTGACGCGAACATAACTATTTAATTTAATCTTACAATAAAAATAATCCTAATTAAAAATTGGCTACGCCAGGTTTTGGCGTCAGTGGAGGTTCAGCAAGAGTCCTTATATGCCAGTTTAATCTTTGAAATCTTTTGATTTTAAATTATAATGAGGAAAATAGATCCTTAAGCAGATCGGATCCGCAGATTGCGGTGGAAGTATTAATTAGTTAGACAGCTAAATCAACACCCTTAAATAGAAAAAGTTTCAGCATAAATCCCCGAAACAAGTTCATACTGAGCTATCCAAGAACATTAACCTCAGACCAGAAGACAGGTTTACACAAATTATCCAAAACACGTACATGAGCAACATCTGGAATTTCTTAAAATTAAACGTAAATTGGATGACCTAGTTCAGTAGAAAAGATTGTTATGACCATCCAGACATTGCCTTTTGCGAACCTGATATCCATTGATAGAACTTCAGCTACGCCAATCTTCAACCAATTAGCAAATGGATTAACGAAACTTATCAGAGAGGGTAAAATCAGGGCCGGAGATCAGCTGCCCTCCAGTCGGGATATGGCATTTATAATCAAACTTAACCGTACAACCGTGATCGCCGCCTATGATGAATTGAAAGCTCAAGGCTGGTTAGAAGTGATAGGAACAAAAGGCGTCTTTGTTTCCAGAAATTTACCAGTGATGAATCCAATAAGTTTTAAATCAACGCATTCCTTAAGTCGAAATGCACAGGTTCTGCCAGATTTCTATCACCGGATAAGCTTTGACCCACCACCATACCGGGAAGTGAAACCTTATCACTTGATGATCAATGATGGTCAGCCAGACCCAAGGGTCGCGCCAATCCATTCTATACTCAACCGCTACAAAGCCTTATCGAACAGAACGGATTTACATCGGCATTTTTTGACTGGTAGCCCAGCGGGCAATGCATCATTGTGTACTGAGCTTGCCAGCTTCTTATCAAAAACCAGAGCCTTAAATATAAAAGCTGATCAGGTTTTAGTCACTCACGGCGCGCAACTTGCCATTTATATAGCAGCAAGTATGATCTTAAAGCCAGGGAGCAGGATAATCGTTGCCGAGCTCAACTATATCCTGGCCGATAAGCTATTTGAGCAATTAGGCGCGAAACTAGTTAAGGTGAAGGTAGACCGGTATGGTATCGATGTAGACCAAATCGAGGAGATTTGTAAAAAATCCCGACCTGACCTGCTCTACATCATTCCTCACCATCATCACCCAACAACGGTCACTCTGAGCGCTGAGAGGAGAATGAAGCTTTTAGAGATAATCCGCAGATATCAATTGCCAGTGATAGAAGACGATTACGACTATGATTTTCATTATAACAACAGTCCAATTTTGCCTTTGGCCAGTGCGGAGCATGGTGGTTATGTACTTTATGTCGGCTCTGTCTCCAAAACCCTGTCATCCTCTACACGACTTGGTTACCTAGTAGGAAGTATCGACTTTATACAGCAGGCATCAAGGTTTAAACAACTTGTGGAAATACGGGGCGATGTTTTGTTCGAAGCTTCTGTAGCGCACCTTTTCAGTAACGGTGAAATGCAAAGACATTTAAATAGATCGGTTAAATTGTACCGGCAGCGACGTGATAGATTTTGCCAGCTTTTAACAGCATCGTTAGGAGACCTAGTCCAATTTTCCATCCCACAGGGAGGAATGGCGGTTTGGCTCCTTTTTCCCGAGGAATATTCCATAACTGAACTGTCAGGCCGGCTATATAAGAAAGGCATTTATATGAATGACGGAAGCATTTACCGGTATTCAGAAACCGTAAATGGTATTAGGTTGGGTTTTGCATCTCTCAACGATGATGAGATGGATAGATTTGCAGCGGCGCTAGCAGAACTGAAATAACCAACAGTAGGTTACCACGTAACCTACCTCGGTGATCTATATACCTAGCTTGAATATACATCAAGCCAGTCACTAAAACTGATCTGACCAGACCTATATTCGGCAAGTGGAACCAAAAGATCTTTAGGGATCTCAAAAAACATGTACTTATTGTCATCATCTTGAACAAGTTTTTTCCCGCTCTTAATGTGCTCAAGATATTGCTTAACGAAATCAGTCATTAAGCTGCGTTCCGGACCTGCGATCTCGACCAAACCGTTCTTAGGTTCTTCCAATGCCAGTTTGACCACCATATCGACTACATCAGTTGCAGCGATAGGCTGGTAATCGACTGTCGAGATATTTACCTCCGTCTCAGTGCCCTGAACGGCAACTAAAGTAGTCATGTGTTCATGAAATTGAGTGGAGCGGATGATGGTATAGGGTATCCCAGAATTCTTGACGATATCTTCCTGTTCCTTTTTCGCCTGTAGGTACCCGATATAGGTGGCCCTGTCTGTCCCAACGATCGACAGCACCAGGTGATGTTTCACGTCTGCTTTCTTTTCATGAGATATAAGGTTTTCCCCTGCGGCACGGAAAAAAGTCAAAGCCGTTTGGTCATCTGGTGATGCGGAATTAGAAAGGTCAATGACTACATCCGTCCTTTCCATAGCTTTGACAAGACCTTCACCAGAAATTACGTCAACCCCACACGAAGGTGATCCAATGATTACCTCATGCCCTGCTGCTGTCAATTTTTTGCTGACGTCTTTACCAATCAGCCCCGTTCCCCCTACTACTAAAATTTTCATACATAATGTGATAAAAGTGATTAAACAAATTTGCTTGTATGCCTTATGCCACATGGCTAATCCAGGTCATACTCAAGCAAAGACCTAGAGCGTGTTAGCGCCTACGTTGACAAAGAAAGATAATCCCCTAAAAATCTCGATCATCCAACCTTTACTATTCAGGCCATCCAGAGGCCCCAGATCCATCAATAGCTTCACGCCTAATTTTTTGAAATGCCTTTAGCCAAAAAAGTAAACTTTTTCCCGGATGGAAGGTTATCACAAACAAAAAAGAGCAATACCATGGAAGACAACAAAACAATCATCAGCGACCTGAAAGGCCTGATCAATATCCTAAACGATGGTAAAGAGGGCTACGAATCTGCGAGCGAAACCACTGAGAGTATAGAACTGCAAGGGCTATTCCTGAAATATTCCGCCCAGCGCGCGGCTTTTGCCGATGACCTCAAAGCACACCTGGAACAACACGGTGGTGAATCTGAAAATGAAACTGGGGGAATATTGGGCGCACTGCACCGTACCTGGATCGACATCAAACAAGCTTTGACCAGCAAAGAAGATGTTGCCATCCTTAACGCCATTGAAACCGGAGAAAAAGCAGCTCTCGAAAAATTCGACCAGACACTGGATGACCCTGCTACCCATGCCGACCACATCGAACTGCTGCAAAGACAGCGTACCGGCATCCGCGAGGCTTTGAGTGAAATTGAGACCTATCGCTACCGTCTGGAAAATATCAGCGAATAAAATACCTACCTATGAAAACAAGGCCGGAGCAATCCGGCTTTTTCATTTGATCCTGCGTTTCTAATGTTCAAAAACCATTTCCACACGAATAGGGTTAACCTGGTAGCAAAACCAACAGATGCATGAAATACAGCAACTTTCCTCCCTGAACTTCGACACAGTTTCCTATCCTTGGAAGTGGGCAAAGCCGTTCAGATAAATGAGCCACCGTTGTTTGTCATTTGCGGCAAATGCCACGAAAAAGAGTGTCTTGGACGATTGAGAGCAATCCTGATATGTCGGATGAATTAACCATCCCATGCAAAGCACTGAAAAAGAACTATAATACGAGCGCTAATCCAACACCAATAAAAAACCATTAATTGATAATTTCATCTTTTTGGCCAGCGAACCGGTCGCGAATCCGCTGTATTTGTTCTGGCGTTGTTCTCTGCCATTCACTCAACTCCCCAATAATCTTCAGGGCTTCGCCACTCCGGTAGGAACGCGTCGGATTGCCGGGGAATTTTAGATTAGTCACGTTGGGATCATCCTCAAAGCCGCCTGTTGGTTCAACAATATAAACCCGTTCCGGATTTTCTCCCGGTGCTAGTGCAGCAGCCAGGCCAGCTCCACTAGCCAGGGCAGTAAAGTAAATATGGTTCATCACTACATCTGACTGATAATTGGACACCCGGCCGGGATTCAATAAATCACCAGTACTCAGCTGCGCCCTGGTTCCATGGTAAAACGGTCCCCTATCCTCAGGCTGGCTTAAAGAAGTTATTGCCAGCTCTTGGTGTTTGGCGGCTTTCTCCAAATCTCCGGCTTGCTGATAGCAGCTTGACAGGTGATTGTGCAAAGAAGAGAAGGCACTGATTACAGCCTGATTACCCACCTTCAGCGCCAATTCTAAAGCCCTTTCATACCACAAAATCCGCTCAGAAACAGCAGGCTGCACCCTTGCAAGAAACCAGGCGGCAAGAAACCTATCAAAGTCACTGACAGCGTTGTCCCAGGCCTGAAGAAAAAGAACGCCTGCCTCTCCATTTTGCCCCTGTTCTTCAAGCCTTATACCTTTGATGCAGCACCTCACAATCGAATTATCTGGATGAAAATCTGTACTCATAATCGTTAAATTTTCTCAAAAGTAGTACCTCCGTGTGATAAAAAATCGCTTCTCAGAGTATATTTTCTCCCACATACAAACGACGCAATTTCCGCGTTATACATACAACAGATCAGTTAAAATCACAAAAAAAAGCCCTGCCTAAAAGGACAGGCCCGTTTCCCAAAACACCAATTGATTTATTTGCTGCTCTTTTTCTCTGAAACCTCTTTACACGCTAACCCAGCTTTTAATTGAAAAAACCTTTTAGAGTGACGAATACTTGAACAACCGTGCTGCAAGTTTGCTCATAAATACTGCAAAGCCAAGTTGAAGATCAGACCATTCTGGTCTCCTGAGCAAACGCTGGATTAAGGTAAATGTTAGATTAAGCCAAATATCATTTGCTGATTATCTGCTGATTTCACCCAGCCGCTGGGCAAAAGAAAAAATTCCACAACAAATTGTAGTTACCGCAACGCAGCATCGCTTCGATGCGCAGTTTCTGTTCCTGCCCGCATTCGCCGGTAGCGGTAACCACCGGCCTATTGCCGTCTTTGATCGAGCCGATCAACTGCGGCGCTTTTTTGAGTGTTCCAGTTCCTTCGCCATATAAAAGGCCAGATGTATTTGGATGGCTTGGGGTTCAGCAAATTTTAACTGCACCGCACTGAACAGTTCCTGCAATATCTCATAATGTACTCTTTGATTCGGTGAAATTTATAAATTAATATAGCATGCCTCTACTTTTTGGAAAAGTTCATATAATAAGTTCACAGTAGTATCCGCATCCGGAGGTTTAGGATATCGATCGGCATACTTATATATATAGGCTCCATAAAAATTTCCGAACGTCTGTCCGTACTCAAAGTCAAAAAAAGAGCTGGTATTCAATTGGATCAATGCGTCCAGCGTTCCCATAATGTGCACGTAAACCCATGCAGTGTGCCAGGGTTCAAATTCCTGATCTGTATCCCAGATAAAGGCTTGGTATACCTTCATGGCCATTTTTAGGGCATCTGCATCTTTTTCACAAGCGGCTTCTTTCAAATTATAGAGCAGCAAGTGAAGAACTATCATTTTTAATAGGAAAACGCAATAAGTACTTCTTTGAATTACTGGATCCAACGGAAAAGGACAAGCTGAAAACAGAACAGTTGGATATATTGCCCAGCATCCTCCAAATTTCCATTCAAAACCTCGTACCCAATGACCTAAAGCCTGGTGAAGAAGTCATCCTTCATGCATCAAAAAAAATCTCTGCGACAAAAATAGTTTACAAACACCGTGTCCATTTTGCAGATGGCACTAAATCGGCAGAGATCATATGGAGCAAAAAGTCAATCAAAGGTGAGCGTAAGCAAGTAAATGAGGCTTTGCATGCTATAGTTTTGGCGCTTTGCCAGGAAGGTTACTTCGACGGCGATCGGAATGCGTTGGAGTTGTTTTTAAAGTTAAAAAATAAGAAAGAGCTTTCTTTTACACCAGCCGATCTCCAAAAATCACTTGCCGTATTGATGAATAAGAAACGGCAGGAAGCCCCATTGTTGACGTGTAAAACAGAAAATGCCAGATACATTTATACCAAAACAGGCAGTTGATGGAAACTAGCCATTAATTCAATCCGCTTACATAGCCAAACGTGACGGTTACTACTCCAGCAATGGTTCATTGGCTAATGTAATCAACTTATTAACCTTTAAAAGAGTAATCCTGCTGCCTTTGGTACTAATCAGTCCTTCTGCTTTAAAAGCACTTAGAAAACGGCTGATATTTTCTTCTGCAATGTCAATCAGATTGGACAAGTCTTTCCTGGAGATGCTGACCTCCAGGTTTTCTCCAAGCTGACCATAACTGAGCTTATAAGCAAGCACAACCAAGGTCCTGGCTAAACTGGCTTCTGAATGTCCTGATTTGCCCAGAGAAGCAAAATTACCAAAGACAACCAGCTCCTCTCCCAACATCTCGGTATAAGCATGCTCAAAACCTGTTGACTGACTTGCCATACTTTTAAACGCTCCTATAGTGATAAAAAGGATTTCAGCCCCCTCCATAGCAATGGCAGAATCAGGATAGGGTTTGCCTGAGTAGAACGTGTGATAGCCTAACAATTTACCGGCTGTGGCAATGTATAAGACCTTATCTTTTCCTCATACCCTTGTGGATCAGGAAATCGTACTCAGCATCAGATAAGGTATCCATGAGCTTTAACCCTATCTACGGAGATTGCCAGCCGGCATTTTAGAACTTTTCGATGATTGTCAATTAGCGAAGGTGAGCAAGTTTGAAAACTTGCCCTAAAAGAGGAAAACTTGCCCTAAGAAAGGGCCGTCTTTATTATCTATCAATTCAAATAATCACGTTTCTCACCGGAAGGGCTTTTTGGTAACTTATTGAGCAATTCCTCCCCTTTTTGACTAAGTATTGGTTCGACCTCCACGCCATGAGATTTTGCGATCTGAAAAAGCAATGATTTGGCTTCTTCGAAGGTTAAGCCCAAATGCTCCATTAAACTGTCTGTAGTCAGATCTGCTACTGGAGTTACGATTTTGTTTTTATCATCTTTCATATAAGCGATTTGCGCTAAATATATATAAAATCAAAGAAATAGTAAATCAAGCGTAAGCTCTAAATTTCGATATACATTGTCCTACCTGGGAGTTTCAAGGATAGCATTCTCAATGACAGCTTGGTTATTGTGAGAGAAAACTAGTATATTTGCATATAATGACAAACAAAGCATTACATATCAAAAATCCTTCTCAAGGACTATTGGACTTGGTCAGAAAACTTCAAGCAGAAAAAGATGCTAAGAAGGAAGCCTTGCTTGCATCTAAAACTAAGTACTTTCCTAAAAAATAGTGCGCTTATTTGATTGATGGCACTAGATCAGGTAATACCTCTTACTACTAAAGAAGGACATCAATATCTAATAGAGTTTTTTATTACCAGTGAGTTAATACTGCTTCCTGAGTCAATCGATGCTAAAATAGCAAATGTTGCTATTACTTTGGTTAGCGGGGCTGGAATGAATAATGCAAGTACATTATTTCAGATATCAGGAATCATGAAGGAGTATCTAAACCAAAATGACATTTATGGGTATGTAAAATAAACTGTGTCAGGGCGGTGAGTAACGCCCCAGTTACTTAATGGCATTGTTCACTTTTGGCTGATGTTTTTATGAGCCAGGTAAATTAGTTTTAGTAATGCCATATCCCATCTGAAATAGCAATTCTGCGGCATCTTCCCTATTCAGACCCAATTTCCCCATCAAGTTGTCTACACTCAATTCAGACACTGTTATAAATTATTTTTTCCCTCGTCCATAGTAAATAATTTTAGCAAAACTGTATATAAAATTTCAAAAGCGAAACATGGCGACTAAATTTTACGCGCATGAGTTAGCTCGTAAGGAAGGCTTAATACAAGAAGCATGAGGTTTGCCCAAAAAGAGAAAACCTCATGCTATCAATTATTTAAACAAGTGTTAATTAGTAGCAGTGAAATTTGCGTCAGCCATAATTTCCTGTCCACCGGTTACAATAGTCAGCCTCATTGCACCAGGGTTCAGGTTAGACGGCACAGCCACGGTAATGGTATTCTCAGTTACCTTGATCGCCTGGATCGAGATGGTGCCAAACTTAACAGTGGTGTAGTAATCACCGGGATAAAATCCAGATCCTTTGATTGTAATGATGGTTCCAGCTATAGCAGCCGTAGGAGAAAATGAAGTTATCGATGGACCGTTAACCTCAAACTCTCCGGGCGCTGTAAACCTTTTGTTTCCAAGTTGAGCAGACAACTTTACCTTTCCTGCATTTATTCCGTTTGGAACCGCTGCACGCAGATTGGTTGCCGAAGTAGCTTCAGCATAGACTTGGGAAGCACCAAAAAACACATAGTAACCAGTTCCTGTCCTGAAGTTGCCCGTAATGTTAACCACAGATCCCGGGGCCCCGGTTTGAGGAGAAAAACCACTAACTGAGTAACCCCTAACTGTGATTTTTTGAGGTGCAGCCAGTTCAGTTGAACCAAGTTTTAGTGTAAGTATATGCGATCCTTCAGGAGTATTCTCAGGTACACTAAAATTATAATAACCCTGATAGTCATAATAGGCATTTTCATAAGCTGCATTACCTAGCTTAACCATCGGATTGCTCTCGTACGAATTTTGCTGAGTGGGGAAGTTAGTTCCGTAGATCCGGAGTACCTCTCCCGGCATCACTGTTTCCGGTGTCACCCTGCTAATTTCTGAAGGAGATATTGTGAACTCACCAGGTAAGAGCAATTTCTGACCATTATAGGCTATAGATACCTGTGTTTTACCACTCAAACCTGAAGGAACTTGCGTCTGCATCTGGGATCCGTACACAATTAATGCTTGCTTTTCTCCAAAATGAACTACAAAGGCATTGCCATTGCTGTATTCTGCCAAAAGATTATCGCCCGTAAAGGAAATCATCGTACCTATAGGACCAGATTTTGGAGAATAATCCTTAACATTTGCAAGAATGGTAAAACTACTGGATGTAATCACAGGAATATTTCCAATAGTTACCGATACACCAATTGTATAACCATGTCGGGCAGGGATTCCAGTCGGGATTTCTACCGCGATTTCAGTATCATTAGCAGAGATTACTTTGGCATTTATATTTTGAAAAGCAACTTTTACGTCTGATAAATTCGGACTATAGAATTTCCCGTTTATCGTCACCACATCACCAGACTTACCTGATGAAGGCTGGATATTACCTGCTGAAGGGCTTGGCAAAGTTACATTCACTACTGCACCAAAAGCGGTTCCTTTTTCGTCTTTAACATACGCACGCGCAAAAATAATATTCTGATAACTATTGTAATTATTGATTTTGAGCGCATTTACAGTTTTAGTAAAATTCCCTTCTGAGATATCAGCACCTAAAGATACTATGATCCCAGTGGTTTCGTCCAGCGTATTGGTGTTGTTGGAATAAATGAAGCCATGGTCAATAACCTTAGGTTTTCCTACTTTGGTCAAATTACCAGTAAATACCACGGTTGTAGGCGATAGTGCTGTCAATGACACCGTTTGAACCTGAGGACCGCTAAAGTCATCTGATTTTTTGCAACTGCTGGCAATAGCCAGCAACACTGCCATACTTAAAATAAATCTTTTCATGTCCGGGCGTTAAAAAGCGTAACCAATTCTGATACCATTCATCAATGAGGTTCCGAACGTAGAACTTTCGTTGCTCCCCTCCATTGGCGCCGGATTGTTCTGAACATTGCCAGTCACCGTGGTTTCAGGAATTTTATACTTGGTATTCATGTAACTCAGGTTGAACTCATAACCAATAAAGAAATTCTGGGCCATGTAGAAATCAAATCCGGCCACTGCTGTAAGTCCAAACTTGCGATAGGCAGTTTCTACAGCTTGTGAGACATAATACGGCGGGTTTCCGCTCGTATATACAGATTGCATCCAGGCATTTTTGATATTGTAGGTAATTTGACTGTTTACAATCTCCTGGCTTGAAGACCTACTGCCAAATGTGACATCAGCACCCAGATAAGGGGAAAGTCTGGAGGTTCCTTTAAAATGTTTTTCAATACCAAGGTTTATTGCAAAAGTAGAGCTCTTTCGGTCATCTTTTACAAAGTTACTTTGTGTTCCATAAGGTGTTCCTGTGTTGATTGAGGTATCCCTCGAACTGACATGAACACCCAACCTGATGGCCAGCTCATCTTTTACAAAATACCTGACTTTAATTTGATTGAGGGAATTGTTGAGACTAAGGTTTCCTTTAAAGGGGTTAAAATTGAGTTCGGTTGCAAATGATCCGGCAACAGGTTTAAAGGTTTTTTCTGAGTCTGTGGTTTTCTCCTGAGCGCTAGCTGAGAGCGTAGCAATTGCGAGAGCAAAGCTAAAAAGCGTTTTCTTCATATATTACGTTAATTTGGTGCAAACATATATAAAAAAACAATCTTGCAGCAGGTCAATTTTAACATATAACCAACAAAAAAAACTTTACCTAAATGTTACTGCTACTGGGCACCAAAATTTTCTTGATTATGTTTATGTTTGTGAAACTGTAAGTTTCGGAGAAAAAAACTGACCACCCTGTTTCGGGACATATTGACCAGTTCCACTAGATGCCAAAGCTGAGCGCTAAATTCCATACTTTTATCGTAAAAACATGACTGAACCACGCTCTTTTTTCTACAGCGAATTTATTGAGAAATACCGATTTGTCATCGGCACCCTCATTTCATTGCTTTTTCTTGCCTAAAAACTCTTTTATGAATATTCGGAAATTATTCCTCATCATTTTCCTATTTGGATCCCAGCACGCTTTTGCACAAAACCATGAAATGAGCAAAGTGGTTTCGGACTGCCTAGATTATGGCAAAGGCGGAGGAGTATCGTTGCTTTCTATAGAATATATGTTCTTTGGTGTCCCGATCGATGAGAGGTCGACCTTGTTTTCAATAGTGATTGAAACCAATCAAAACGGAGTTATAGAAAAGGTAGCCTTTACCCAGGGAGCTGCCAATTTAGATAAAATAGTTTCTTTAAAGAGTGTCTCAACTTATTTGAAAACAAAAAAACAAGTAACCTTCAAACCTTATAAAAACGCTTACATCATAATTCCGGTCTGGGTAATGGCACAGGAAAACATAACATTTAAGGCAACTCCAGCTGCCTTGGAAAGTTTCAAAAATCTGATTCCCGATACCAAAAACAGACGTTCGAATAAAAAACTTCATGTGTTTCCCACCGTTACTTATGGCATTTATAATCCTAGAGTGTAGTTGCCGACCAACTGCATAGGCTCACAAATTGGATCTTTGTGCCCCATCAATGACCAATGTTGCTGCCTTGCCTATCAATGACCTTATATCTGCGTCATCACCATTTTCGCTCTTCCGAAGCAAAAATTTAGGCCAAGCATGGCTTTCAACTATTTTATATGTACTTTGATATCTGTTAATCCTGGTTAAGATGCATAAAAATTATTGGCTACTGCTGTGCTCCCTTTTCGTGAATGACATAATTGGATTTGCGATTTGATATTTCCCAAGCCCGAATCGGCTTGGGAAATAAATGGCAATTAACTAACGATTTTAACCAACGTACTAAACTTAAAAGGCTAGATATTGTGCACCTCAACTTCCTTTACGAGCTAGCTCAATCATTGCCCTGATTTCTGGAATGGCCCTGTCTTCCTTGATCAAACCGACACTTCTCACCTTGATTACACCATCTTTATCGATAACCAATTTGGTGGGCAAACTTTTAACATTAAATTGCTTTGCTACAATGCTATTTAAGTCCATGTACACGTCAAACCGGTATTTTTTATCTTTTACGTAACGCCTAACTTCTTCTGTAGCATTGGGCACCCTTTCATAAGAATGGACAAATAGGAAAACTACAGAGGAATCATTTTTATAATAATCGACGGCCTTCTGCATGCCCGGAAAGGAATAGACGCAAGGTCCGCACCATGTTGCCCAAAAATCGATGAATATGGTCTTACCACGTAGAGCTTTCAGCGATACTATCCTGCCGTTCAAATCCTTGAGTTCAAAATTGGGAGATGCCTGGCTGATGGCCATCTTCGCCGCATGTTCATCCATTATGCTGCGTTGAACTACCGAGGTGGAGTCAAAAATAGCCGAGAGTCGGGATGCAGTTCCAAATTTCTTTCGAAATTTTTCTTTAGCAAATTCCTTGAGGTTATCGCTTAAATAAAGCTGGTTGGCAACTATTTGACTAAACTCGTTAAAGACCTGGTCCGAAAAGCCTGAGCTTAACAGCGCAGTTGCATAACGTTCGGCCCCCTCTCCGGTACTTTCGAAGGCAGGCTTTAACAAAGGCAAGGATGCTGCGAATTTACCCTGCTCGAAAAGGAGCTCGCCACGTAGCACATCGAGCTTATTTTTCTCTAAATTCGAAGTCACTACTTTAGCAGCCAAAAACTGCTCCGCCAAATCGGTACGCTTAGCAGTCAGTAACTCTTTCATCACCGTAGCTATTGCCAAATTAATTGTAGAACGTTCATTGCATCTGTCCAACCAGTACATAGATTTTTCTAAATTTCCTTCACAGGCATAGGCAATGGCCACAGACTTACAACATTGGTCCGTTTGTCTATCTTTTTTATCAGCAACCTTCGACATGAAAAGCTCGGTCATCATTTCCATGCGTTTGGCATCGGTAGCAGATTTCACAAAGTTGTAGATCCCGGATAAGGAAGTATCGGCTGCTAAAGTCTGCGCTGCTAATTTCAAATTGACCATAGACAGACTCACTTGCGCGATCAAAGCATAATAAAGTTTTTTTCTCATTATCTTGAATTTACACTTACAATATCCCCAAAACCCTTAAAGGTTTTTACTGGTGAATTACCGACAGCTGCTCCTAAATTATCAAGGTCGAAATAGTGTACTTCACCTTCAGATGCACTTTTCGACACTCCCAACACCAGCCTCTTACTTGTACTACGATCCATTTTCATATCTTTAATGACATAACCTAAAGGATAGGTATAAACTAACCTCGAAGAGTTAGCAAGCATGTCGTATACATATAGTTTATTTGCAGAAGCGTAATAAACATGTTTAACGAGCTTGGAAGCTGCTATAACAGTAGCAGTACCTATGTCTGGACTATTTCCAATTATTTGATATAAATTGGGTGTTGTATTTAAAGTTCCTAAAAGATAACGAACCCCGGCAGCGTTTTCCATCAGGTAATAGTATTCATTGGTAGCTTGTCCAGCATCTGAACTAATCAAGGTCATTTTTACATCAGCTGCATTGAATACAGACGTTAGGCTGGCTGGAGCGATAGTTAGGTTTCGGCCTTGCGTAGGGCAATACATAAATCGCTTAAACTTATTATCATAGAACATCGTAGTCGACGACGTAACAAAAATGCCACTATAAAGTGAATAGTCGCCTACCAGCCGTGCAGAAAATGGCGCTAAAAGCAAGTTATTTCCATAGAATGAAGCCATAGTACTTCCAATGCCTACATGTAGATCACCGTCGCCCATCATGAACACCTCCCATGCTGATGCCCCGTCGCCATAGGCTATTGGTGCGCGACTAAACTTTTTTGCACCATCCATCACTTGTGCATCTCTGCCATTCTCCAGAAAATCGTTCGCAGTAAAGCGATAAATGCCCTGGTCAGTAAAATAGCATACCAAAGTTCCAGTAGCAGCACTGTTATCGGCGAAGAGGGCTTTGCCAGGATATGTTTTATTGCCATTTACTTCTTCTGGTGCACTGTAAAAAATCATGTCATCACTTGCCCTTATAAAAGATAGTTTCCCCTGATTCCCCACATTGCTGGTTACGTAGTAACCTGCATTAAATGGAGATATCACCGATACCATGCCCTGATAAGTAAAAATCTGACCGGTTCGTTTATTGGTGATCTTAAAACCTAAGTAATAAGACCCCGCAGGAATATCAATTTTAGCTTTTAGGTCCTTTGACTGTGAGATTACCCAAAACTTAGGTGTTATCTGCTCGAGAAGACGCCATTCATATTCAAATTCGTCGTTACTCGGATTGGTTTCCGCAATAACTGGTTCGATTTTTAGCGTATCATTGATAACTACTGTAAATCTGTTATTTACAGCAGAGGTACTGATTTTAATATCGTCAATTTTTTTATAATTGTAAGGTTGATCGTATTTTTTGCAGGCCAACAATACCATCAATATGGTGAAGAACCCCGGGCTTAAAATTTTATATTTTTTCATGCTATTCTTTAAATCATGTTAAAAAGTAACGCGCAATCCATTTTCATCGATTAACGGTCCGTTTGTGGCTTCATAATCAGCTAAAGCCTGCCTAAGTTTGACGGGCAGGTTAAATTGCTGATCTACGGTAAGTGTCGAAAAATCGCTCATGCCGAGAACGCCGATCATGAACTTAAGCTTTATCTGACTAAAAGCACCAAAAATCCCCTGTACACCTGGCCAGTACGCTGGCTGTATAAGTCTGTTGGTTACCGAAACTTTAACTCTGAGTTTGTTAATGGTTGTGGTATTGTTAAATACTGGTAACTGGCCAATGGCTCCCAAAATAAAATCGTTGTTTTCTGCCGCATCAGCTACGATGTCGAAGCTTCTAGTGGTCATTTCTGATGAATTTAGCAAGATAATTGGGTATTTGAGCTCGAGCTTACCTGCTGGCAGTTTAGTCTCGGGCAACAAAAAATCCACACCTAACCTTGCAGTGGTTCCCGGACCAGCAACTACTTTTACTATGCGATCGTGGTCAGTTTTACGTCCGACTACCCGCATATTGAAATAGACCGTGTCACGAACTTTCGGCGTAACGTTGAAGGCAAAAGAATAGGAAGTAGAATCTGCACCCTCAACAGTACTGGTATAAAATGCAATACCGTCCTTTTCCGAATAAAAAGGTACTTCTTCCTTTTTACAGGCAAACAACAAACAAGCTAATGCAATAGCGATTAAATATCTCATAATTTTTGAATCATTATCATTTATAAGTTGGGTTATATTCTAATTCTAGTAGTGGAATGGGCAGGGTATAAATGGCAAGGGAGGGAATATCCGCTGTCATAAACTGCATACGCATCACATTTTTACGCTTATAATAGTAAAATAGCTGTCCTTCCGCGTATAAATCCTTCCTGTATTCTTTTTGAATTTCGGCTTCCAGGTAGGAGGCTGTGCCCGTTGTAGCAAGCGCAGGCAGCCCCCTCACTTGCCTTACCGCATTTAAATACCCAATACCCTCACTTACCGTTCCCGCTGTTTCGGCAAGTATATAGTTCATTTCTGAGAGTCTGATCACTGGCACCAATTGGCTAAGTCGGTTGGTATCTAAAGTATTTGCTATAGTTACACTATTGGTTTGCCAATACTTAGAAGGAAATTGAAAACCACCATCCAGTTCAACACGATATAGATACCTTAGATCGGTCGCACCGCCTGAGGCGGTTTCGTAAAGTGAATTAAAATTAGCCTGACTGGTGGTAAATTTATCATTAATGGTCGTAAAATACCTGAAGTACGTAGAAGTACCATTATCTGCCCAGCTTGCGATGTCGCGTACCCTGAACATCAGTACGAGTTCGGGAAGGTAGAGCCGATCTCTGGAACCTGCTGCTGCCGACGCTGCCGTAGAAGTTACGAACGGGAATTTTCCTGAAGAAACTACTTCTAAGGCAGCCGTTCGGGCACCTGTTCTATCACCAACATACATGCGAATTCTAGCTTCAAGTGCTTTCACTGCATAATAGTTCATCACGCTTTTCCGAGCCTTTGTATTGGTGACAATAGGATCCGCGGCCTTTAAAAGTGTGGCAGCCTCGGCAAGATCTGCCAAAACCTTGTCTATTAGCACTTTTGTAGTAACCGCCGGTAAGGGTAATTGGCTCACTTTATCCACATAAGGAATTGCCTTTTTATTCTCTCCAGCCGTGTATTCGGGACCAAATAATCTTAACAAATCGAAATGCATTAATGCACGCATTCCCAAAGCTTCTCCTCTGATCGTTGCATAACTTGTGTTGCTTAGCAACGATCTTTTGCTCTCGGTAAACGAGATGATCTTGTTGGCACCAGCGATCAGGTTGTAACCGCTTGTCCAAATGCTATTGGTTGTCGACATTACTGCAGCTGCTGTGTAGGAAAAAGTTTTTGCCTCGCGGTGCGTCGCACCTGTTGCCGTTAACAGGTAATCCTGCTCTAATGCAGATACAAATCCCATGGTAAGGTTATCACCATATAGGCTACGGCTTGCCGCTTGTGCATAGATACCATTCAACGCCTGCTGGAAACCTGCTTCAGAAGCAAAAGCATCTTCTTCTGTGAGCTGAGTAGCGGGCTTAACCGTTAAAAATTTCTTGCAACTTACAAAGCTCATCAGCAATGCAAGGAAGCCTAAGAGATAAATATTTTTTTTCATCATGTTTTCAAATTATAAACGTGCACGTAAGGTGAAGTTGTAGCCTCGCGAGAAAGGGTTCGCAGTACCACGCTCATATTGTACGCTACTAAAACGAACAGCTTCATCCTGTAGACCGGCTAGCAGGTCTAAAGAAGCCAGCCCAAGCCTTTTAATTAAACTACTGCTGGAAAAATTGTATCCCAGGTTAAGTGTGCTCAGCACAATGGTGTTGTCCGTTTGCACAAACCTAGAGGTTAATTGAGTTCCTCCCGAAATTGCTGATATCCGTCTATATTGTGTTACATCACCTGGCTGGGTCCAACCAAGTTCATAGGCTCTTCGGTCGACATTATTTCTTGGATTCACATTTTCCACTCGGTTAAGCAAAGTTGAGTTATATAGTTTGGCTCCAAAACGGTACCCAAAGTTTACGTTTACCGTCCATCCTTTGTACATCAGGTTACTTCCAAAATTTCCATTCCATTTGGGGTTGGTATCACCAACAGAAACTTTATCTGTACCCGACCAAACATAAGTACGCTCCCCGCTCAATGTCTTAAACACTTCCCATCCTGTAGCAGGATCGATCCCCAAAGAAGGTACGACATACAATGCAGACATCGACTGTCCAACCTGGAATTGCTGATTGGGAACATTCTGGGCAGCGTTGTTCCTTGTCAATATTTCATTGGCAATGCGCAGTGCATCCGACATTTCTTTTAGAATGTTCTTATTTCTCGATCCATTTAGGCTAACAGTCCAACGAAGCCGATTTTGGGCATTATTTAAAATTTGATAATTGACGGTGAACTCAAAACCCGTATTTTGTGTTGTCCCGATATTTTCGGCGTAATTTGTGAAGCCCGTAGAAGGAGCTATGCTTACCGCCATAATGGCGCCTTCGGTATTGTCGCGATAGGCATCCAAAGTCAGGTTGAGTCTATTTCTCAGTAACACTGCATTTAATCCCAAATTTAGGGTCTTGGTTTTTGACCAGGTTAAATTGGGATTGGCCATGCCCGCTAAGGTAGAGCCTATTGCGCCATAGTAACTCGTTCCGGTGCCTAAATTATACCTGAATTGAGATGCAGAAGCATCTTGATTCATCGATCCTCTATATCCATAATTAGTCCTAAGCCTTAAGATGTTTATCAGGTCTTTATTGGTAATAAATTTCTCATTATGTAAGTTCCAGCCAATTCCGGTAGACCAAAAAGTACCGAACTTATTGTCCGTTCCATAGGTAGATCCTCCGTCGCGCGTCAAACTAGCGTCAACAAATAGTCTACTATCAAAGCTGTAATTTCCAGACCCTGTGAAAGTAAGGTTTCGGACAATGGATTCGAAGCCAGTGGGACGGCTGTTAGGCTGATATTGCGCAGCAAACAAAATGTTATCCAATTGATCAGTCGGGAAACCTTCGGCGACCATAGTATTGGAAGCTCTGGTGTTACTGCTGACAGCCGCCCTTCCACTTAGCGTAACTTGGTGGCGATTAAAATCTAAGACAAGGTTGGCTACTGTATTATTTGCGATATTTGTACTTGTTGCGTTGCCTATTGTATATGAGCCTCTCCTACTCAAGTCAGTTTGGCTGGCAAACTGCGAGTCAAGTCCCGAGAAGAACTGATCCGACCCATTTTTTTCACGTCTAAGGCTAAGGCTCGTTTCTATAAAAAAATTTCTGCCGGGTATAAACCTCATCGAAGTATTGTTGGTTACCGATAGGCTATTTGCAGAATTGATTGAATTTAAACCTGCATCGTATAAGGGATTCGCTGTTTGGTACAAGGTATTGGATAAAACCTCGTTTTCTACATAACGTTTCATGCCTCCATCTTCGTCATATGGTGTCCAATAAGGGTTCATGGTCACATAATTAGAAAATGAACGGTATGGAGACTCGTTTGAAAATGTTTGGGTGATGTTGGTATTATTGCTCAACTGGATCTTCTTTACATTATAGGAGAGGTTCATATTTCCCTGATAGTTTTTTCTATCCTGGCCTTTCATCACTCCACTCATCAGATCGGTGGTCAGTTGTACATTGTAGCGCACTACGGCATCTCCACCTTGCAAATTGAGGGATGTTCTATTGGACGCGCCATTTTGTACAGGGTAATAATACCATTTAGTATCAATTCCTCTAGCTACATAATCACTGCGCAATTTATATAACTGGTCATCCAACAACATTAGCCTTCCATTAGCCCCGCTACTATATAAACCTGCTCTCCGCTCAAAATCAAGTTTCTCCTCACTATTCAACATATCATACCCCGAAAGTACAGGCGTATTGAGTCTGAAATCATGCGTCAGCGAAACGATCAGCTTTCCCGGTTTAGGTGTTATCGTTGTGACCACCATAACACCATTGGCACCCCTGGATCCATATATAGATGTGGAAGACGCATCTTTAAGCAAGGTAACCGATTCGACCATATTCATATCGAGGTTAAATACGCGATCCAAAGAAACTTCAAAACCATCTAAAACAAAAAGGGGAAGATTGGGATTCACATCAAGATTAAAATTGCTTCCCAAATTCGGCAACTGATTTTGACCCCTTATCTGAATATTAGGAAGAGTATTGATATTACCACCAGCTATATTGTCTTGAAGTATCCTAAAAGAAGGATCCAAGGCAGAAATACCAGCAAAAATATTGTTCGTATTCATCGCCTTTAGCTCGCTACCTGTAATTGTAGTAGCGGCACCAGAAAAGGTACCAGCCTTTTTTACAATCCCGGTACCCGTTATCACGATGTCCTTCAATGTTTGCTGATCTTCATCCATAGCCACGTTGTAGTCGGAGTTAGGTCCGATCGATACTTCAACCGTTTTATAGCCAACTTTACTAAAAATAAGCGCTGCAGCACTTGTGGGTACTTTGATACTGAACCGGCCATCGTTCTTGGTTTCGACTGCCATGTTGGTACCCTTGACGGTTACATTCACCCCGCTGATTGCAACCTTCCCGTTTTTCGTTCCAACAAAGCCGTTAATGACCTCTTCCTTTTTGATGGCATTGTTGGTTTTTGCCTTATTATCGGTAATTACAATGGTTTTATTTTGAATCACATAGCTAATCTGCTGATTAGCAAATATATTGTCCAGCAAATCAGTGAGCTGTGCACTTTTTGTTTTGACAAATACTTTTTTAGCACTGTTGAACTGGGGGGTTGTAAATATAAAATCGTAATTATTCTGTCTTCTGATTTCCGAGAAGAGTTCGCTAAGCGTATACTCGTTCTTCGTTAACGTAATTTGCTGTGCACGCACAGTATCCGTTAAAAGGAACAGAAATACAGCTAGATATAGTAGGTGTCGAAAAATCCTTCTAAGTGATAGGTTCATTAAGAGTTTGGTTTAAGTTGATAGCTTATTTGTTTACTATGTTGATAGGTGGTTGCCTATCTGTTGTAGGTGTAGTAATAATTATGTCATATCTGCTCCCTTTCTTTTTTAGTTAGTAATTATTAAAATGACTTCTAGCGATAATTAAACTATTTGCCCACGACCTTCTTCGAAAGCTCGATCATGCTGGAGAGTTCAGCCACCGCAAAGTCTACGTCGGTGCTTGCTCCTTCCATCTTAAATCTGATATCGCCATTCTTATCGATCACAAACTTTGCTGGTATACCCTTAACCTTAAATGCACTTACCGCCGGATTAACCTTACTCGCATTTTGTAAATCCATATAAATTGGCAAATTTTCGTAGTTGTTATCAGCAAAATATTTTTTAGCTGCAACAGTTGCATTGGCCTCTTTGCCCTTTGCTTCCCAGGTATGGATAAATAAAAAGGCTACGCTAGAGTCATCTTTATATTTATTAACGGTAGCCTGCATGCCTGGTAGGGCTCTTTTGCATGGACCGCACCAAGTAGCCCAAAAATCGATAACAACGGTCTTATTTCTAAAATCCGAAAGTGACACAGTTTTACCGTCGGCATCAAGTACAGTAAAAAATGGGGATTTTTCTTTGATCATTAATTTTTCTACTTCATGGAGCATTCCCTCATTCATTTTATTCTCAAGGCTTGCAAAATAAGCCTCAACATCTTTTTCACGATTGACACGTTGGTATGCAGTTCTTAATTCCTTCTTCATCGGATCGCCACCAATCCTGGCAAGTACGGCCGCCTCCAAATGGGGAAGTGCCTCCGAATACCTTCCTATCTTACTCATCATGAGGTAGTAACTAGCTTCTATGTAAGGTGTTCTTTTTGATGTTTGGTTATAATAAGTTTGAATAGACTCAAAAGCTTTTTGATAATCACCAAGCTCACTTAATACGTTACTTTGCGATAAGAGCAGCGACATTCGGCTCTTTTCTGATAGACTTCTTTTATTCAGCTCACTGGCCAAATAAACTGAGGTTGTTTTAGCATCGAATAGACTAGCCATGCTGATGGTCATATCGATAGCATTAGACCTCGCCTGCTCAGACATCAGGTCCAGGTATTTAAATGCACTAGGAGCGTTTTTTTCTTCCAGAAAACTCCTTACAATGTAAGCATAAAACTTGTCTAAGTTTTGGTTAGGAAATTCGGATTTTAGCTCAGCTAAAGCTTTTTCTTGCTGAACGATATCTTTACCGATCATTTTTCTAGATGCAACATTTAGGGCGACAGTACCCTTTGGAAATTTATCTATAGCGATCCGTCCGACCGAGTCGGCCAGATGTCGGTTAGTAAGTTGATAATAGGTGTAAAGGGTGTTGTAGTCTTTTTCCTGACCAGAAGCGCCCAATTCGGCCAAAGTGGTGTGGAGTTGGTTTTGATCTTTTATACTCCGCAATGCGACGACTTCGGGAGTTTGATTAATTACTTGCTGAGCTTGGGCGCCCACTGAACAGATGGTAATGGTAACCGCAAGAAATGTGCTTTGAATTTTCATTTCAACTTTGATTATTGGTTAGGTTATTAGTTTTGGTTTTCTTTTGTTAAAGACAATACCAAAATTGAGATGGGGGGGAGACAGGTTAATTTTACCTTAGTTATTTATAAATATTATATTTGGCCCTATGCAAACATTTAGTACAGATGAGGTTAAAAAGCTTTTGATTCAGATTCAGCAAGGAAACGAATTTGCTTTTACAACCTTGTTTGATCTATATCGACCAAAAATATACACCACGGCACTTCGCATTACCAGAGATGAATGGACCGCTGAAGAAATACTGCAGGATACTTTTGTAAAGATCTGGAAGGTCAGAGAGAGCCTCGGCGCAATTGATAATTTTGACGCCTGGTTGTATACTGTTGCGCGTAACGTAACTTTTAATGCATTAAAGCTTAAGGACCGAGAAAAAGTCAACTACGACCAGATGTTACTGGACAGGACTGTTACATTGTATTCGCCGGAGGCCGATGTTGACCTACAAATGAAGGAATTCCAACAGATTTTGGAGCAGGCTGTAGCACGCTTGCCCCCTAAACAAAAAGCGACCTATCAACTCATCAGGGAGCAGCATTTAAGTCGCAACGAGACCGCTACGGCGCTAAAAGTTTCGCCCGAAACGGTTAAATGGAATTTAGACCAGGCAATGAGAAGTATACGGGCCTACTGCATGATGCGCTTGAGTGGAATACCTCTAGTTTTTATTGTTCATTTTTTTTCGAAAATATATTAAATCCTTACCCCCCAAATGATGCGCCCTATTGTCATACCCTATAAACCTCTACCCTACATACAATGACCAAAAACGAGCGATTAGCTTATTTAATAGAAAAATTAATGGCTGAGCAGGCCAGCGATGCAGAACATACTGAAATGTTGCAACTGATTCAGGATCCTGCAAATGAATTGGATGCCAAACGCACATTATTGCATGCTTATCAAACGTCCACCAATTTGTGTGACCTATCGCCAGAGAAACAAGAGCAAATTCTAACTGCAGTTCTGCAGTCGGATAAAGAAGATATCGCACAAACGGTCAAATTAAAATTATTCAGTCTAAAAAACCTGGCGGTGGCGGCCGTCTTGCTGATCTGCACTTCCATTGGATTTTACTTTTTAAAGCCAGTTTCCTCTCGAAGTGATCGAAAGATTGCTCAGCAAGAAGATGTGCTACCAGGCAGGAAACAGACTACATTAACCCTGGCAGACGGAAGCGTAATTTCATTATCCGAAGCTAATAAAGGAAAGATTGCAACTGAAACAGGTTTAGTGATTACAAAACAGGCAGACGGAAAGCTAGTTTATGAAGTGTTAGATCATGGCAGAGGTCCTATTTCCGGTTTCAATACGATTGCAACACCTTATGGTGGAAAATATGAAATTACACTACAAGACGGGACAAGGGTTATCTTAAATTCGGGGTCTAAAATCACCTATCCGCTTTCGTTTGCAAAGGAGAATAGAACAGTTATTCTTACAGGAGAGGCCTATTTTGAGGTCGCCAAAGAAATGAACAGGCCGTTTATCGTACACACGCCTTCCATAAATGGTATATCTGGCCAGGATGTAAGGGTATTAGGAACGCATTTCAACATCAATGCCTATCCAGACGAACAAGCATTTATAACCACATTGTTAGAGGGAAGCGTAAAAATAGAAACTGAAAATACTATCGAAGGGAGGTTGCTCAAGCCCGGACAGCAAGCTACAATAAAACAAAGCATCGTAGTTAGCTCAGCCAATGTAGATGCCGCAATTGCTTGGACCAACGATTTGTTCGATTTCACAGACCTTCCGTTAAAGGATATGATGCGTAAATTGGCAAGGTGGTATGATATTGAAGTGGTTTATCAGGGCGAGGTAGCGCCAATTGGCTTTTGGGCACAAATATCAAAAAACAAAAAATTATCAGAGGTGCTAGCATCAATTGAAACGACCAACAGTATCCACTTCAAAATTGAAGGAAAAAAAGTAATCGTTTCCCAGAAAAAAATCGAGTAGAAAAGTTCACTTAACCCCTAGTTTGAGCGTCTCAACAACAGTTTGCGTCGCCCCAACTGGTGGTAAGGATTCGCATAGGGATACTTGACGATTACCCATGTCCGCTGCTGAGCATTAAAAATTCCCTGAGCAGCTGATGCCGCTCAGGGAATTTTCTATTCAACAAATGCAAAAAATCAATAACCTATAAAATTGATCATTTACCTTTCATCATCCAATCAAGTATGGCCGCGTATTTTGCTTTGCTATCCCCGGAAACCAGCCTGACTGCAGTTTGCTCCATAGCGATTGCTTCCTCTTTTTCTCCCAGCTGATATAGGAGCTGGGCATACGTATCCAGATAGACAGGTTCTTTACGCTGTGTCTTCTCTACGCTGCTTTTGCTCCAGGTCATTGCGGCAGCTATACTGGCTTTTTCATTGCAATTTTCTAACACTATCCTTGAAAAGTAGTTTAGTGCACTGGGAATCAACTCTGAGCCATATTTGTTCATATAAGATAGAATTGCCGGTTGGAATCTGTCCCATTTTTTTGTGAGCTGAAAGAACAGGATTTTCACCATATCTGTAGATTTGCTGATATCTACAGCTGGATATTTTGCCTGCACAGCACTGACCAGAGAATCTACATCCGAATGAGTATTGCTGAAAACAGGATTTATGCTTTCCCTGACAATTACACTACTCAGAATTTCGTTCGCCTTCCCTGGCCCAAGAATAGAATCGACCTTTGTCATATTGTTCAGCATCAGCTCAAATCCCTTTGAATTACTTTTTTGAACGAACCTGCTTAAGAATTCCATATTGTCCTTTGTATAGAGTTCCTTCTGCGTAGCCAGGTAAGCATCTGCAAATTTTGTTGCATTTTCCTGGTCGCCGGCACCATTAGCTGCTAAAGCCAGCTGTCTTAATTGCTGGGGAGATGCCAGACCAGATTCATATTTTTTTATCAACGTATAGTACTGTGCTTTAGGATCAAGTCCGATTTTTGCTCTGGCAATAAAATCGTCAGCAGTGCCCCCACCAACAATTCGGTGCACCAACTCCCCCTTTGGCGAGAAGATTAAAAACGTAGGATAAGCAGTAATTTTAAATTCACTGTTAATTGCTTTAGCGTCTGCATACCAACTTTTTACTTCTCCACTATCATCCTTTGTTTGATCAAACTGTACTTTTACATTAATAAAATTTGTGTTAAAGAAATCGCCAACCTGCTCTTGTGTGAAAATCTCAGTGGCCATTTTTTTACAAGGTGCGCACCAGGTAGTGTAACAATCTACAAAAAGGTATTTGTTTTCTCTTTTTGCTTTCTCTTTTACCTGCTGCCATGAAAGGCCATGTTCAAAGTAGATGCCCTTTTCCTGCGCGGTACCTGCAAAGGGCAACAGCAGCAATATTAAAAATAGTTTTTTCATTTGGGTTGTTTTTTTTTATTGCATAATTATATTTCCAAAGACGGCTTAATTTATCATTAAGGGTTTTGTGCCATGTCGGGATTAAATTGAAGTACCTGTAACGGAATTTTAAGTGTGTAGCCCGGACTGTGGGGCTGAAGCGTTGCAACAACATTTCCTTTAGCGTCAAAGCGTGATACCGTGAGCATACGGTCCTCTATATCTAACCGGCGCATATCAAACCAACGAAGCCCATGAAATGGAAATTCAAAAGTGCGCTCTCTTAGCACCCAGCCCAGCACCACATTGGCATCTGTTGACTGTAGTGCCTGGTAGACAGCAGGAAACCGTTTAATTCTTATTTCGTTTAGTTGCTGAAGTGCAATCGACAACTCATTATTACGTGCCGCTACTTCTGCAATAATCAATTTCATTTCCTGTACTGATGTACCGAAATTTGCATAGGTAAAAAATGGAAAAGTGATAAACGGGGCAAAAAGTGTATTTCCTCTGGCTTTATACGCATCAGTAGTCCTAAACCATTTGAAGCGTTGATCTTGACGGTCGTAGGTATTAACGAAATCTAATGTGGGCATTGGGGTAGCTACCACACTCCGTCCGTAAATGACATCTGCTTTTAAGGCAATTGAAGTATTTTTTGGTTCATTGGCCGGCAAGGCATTATAATCCAACATGGTAGCACCGGTCTTTTGCAAGGCGAGCTGAGCATTTATCCTGGCGTTTACGTAGTCTCTCTTATAAAAATACGCCCGAGCTAAAACACTGTAGGCTGCAGCAACATCGGCACGGAAACGGTTCTGTGTATTTTGTGCGGGCAGCATTGGTAAAGCCGCATTGATATCTGATATGATATGGTCATAAACTTCCTTTACGGTTGATCGTGGAGGAACTTTCTGGGTAACCTGATGCGAGGTAACAAAAGGGACGCCCAAGTCTGTATCGGCCGTTGTAGCGTCATAAGGTTTTCCATACTCATTGATTAGATAAAGGTATTCAAATGCCCGTCCTACAAGGGCTTCGGCCCTAAGACTATTTTTTTGCTGGTCTATGCCTCCAGTTGCTTGATCTATACCCTCAAGTACGGTATTGTATTTGTTAATGTTGCCATAGTGAGCTCCCCAAAAACTTGGTGGTATGGTTAAGTCGGACGTAAATTGCTCTCCCCAGGTATAAATCAGCTCAGTTACAGTTGAGGCAGGCGTTCCAATCGACGGAATATCAGCATTGTCACCCAAAATATCCAGTTGGGTAGGTAAATTAATAGCGGTAGCGGCGTCATTGAGCCATTTGTCATAATCTTCAACTGTTTGGAGCAAGGTGTAGCCCTTTGGCGTAACGTCCAGATACTTGTCGCAGGCGGAAAATGTGGCACTTACAAAGAGCAGTACAACAAATTGAGGTATATATCGATTTAATTGCATGGTTGTCAGATTAAAAATTAGTAAATAAACCAAAAGTGTAGGTCGGACTGATATAGCTTTTTGCGTAGCTCCCTGTAGCCAAACTGTAGTTATATTTGTTTAAACCAACCGTTAATAAGTTAGAGCCCTGTGCTTTTACCTCCAGATGGGAGAGCCCAAGGTGATTTAAAAGGTCGTTCTTTTTAAAGCTATAAGAAAGAGTTACGTCTGCTAGCGTAAGGTAGTCACCATTTACAACATGGCTGTCTGCATAGTTGTAAGCAAAGCCTGGTCCACTGTTAGAGAAACCTGAAAGTAACATCACATCTGTATTTTGTTCGTCTCCCGGTTGTTTCCAGTAGCTAGACGCACCTTCTAAAGGCCGTATCGCTGTTGGATTTGCCCTTGGTGCAAACACTTTAAATCCGCCGTAATAGTTAACCATACAATAGAAATAAAACTCCCCAATGTCCAAACGGTTACTCAATCCCGCATTAATGGTAGGAACGGAAGTACCTACATATCGGAAAGTACCAGCAGATGGAGTTGTTACGTAACCCAGACCAGCAGTTGTATTGTCGACCTGATATATGTTTCCTTTTTCGTCGGCAACTTGTGGATAGCCGGTTGGAGCAAGGCCCGCAGACCGATAAGCGAACAAGGCACCCGCAGGATAACCTTTGATATATCCTAGGGGATTGATTACTGCGGGGTAATTATTCACACTTTGGTAGACATCGAGCACTTTACTGGTATTGCGCGAAAGAACAAATCCAGTATTCCAATTGAAACGCGAGTTAGCTATCCAGTCTCCCCGAACGCTGATTTCCAAACCTTTATTACGGATTGATCCGCTATTGATCAGTGTGGGACTGGTGCCGATCGTAGGATCGATAAAGGCACTGGCCAACAAATCCGTACTCTTTTTAATGTAATAATCGACACTACCACGAATGCCTTTGAATAGCTGATAATCTATACCAAAATTGGTATTGTGTGTCTGCTCCCAACGTAAACTACTGTTTGCGTAAGACGCTACCTGAAGGGCAACAGAGTTTGGTTGGGTATAGGTATTGTTCACGCTCCTGGCAATAACCTGCGGAAGCGACATCTTGGCTACGTTCCCGTTAAAGCCATCAGCAGCACGTAACTTGAGCTGTTGTATCCAAGTTATGTTATCCATGAATGGCTCCTTATGGATATTCCAGGCAAGTCCCACTGACCATAGGGGCTTATACTTATATTTAGGATCTGTTCCAAACAAGTTCGACTGGTCAATCCTGATACTCCCTGTAGCAGAATAGGTATCCTTGAAAGAATACACCACATTAGAATAAGCAGATATATAGCGATTGTCTACATATTTCTGATTGAACAAGCTATTATAATCTAATGTGCGATGTCTGGTCACGTTTTTTGATACTGTATTGTTAACAATATTTGACCAGTTAACCGATTGCTGAAGCAATGACTGATCGTTATAACCAAAATAGGCGGCAGAACCACCTTTGTCGGTTATTTTACGCATTTCTCCACCAACAATCGCATTAATAGAATGATCAGCAGTGATGTATTTATTGTAGGTTAGCTGCGCTCTTGCAGTATAACCATTGGTAGTTGCATTTTGCTGCTGGAGAAAACTACCTTTTGGGATAGTGTAAGAAATGCTGGTTCCTGTTTGGGTGGCATAGGAATTGACAAACTGCCGAGCCTCTGAAGAATTTCCGGATGCTAAATGGCGCAAATCTGCACGCGACATTTCGTAAATCCCTCCAAATCCCAGATTAAATCCGTTACCAATCTTATAGTTGAAATTTGCCGTTGTGCGGTTGCTAACGATTTGACGTTCGTCAGTAACCTCTTTTTGATCTACCAAGGGGTAATAAAGATGATCTTCTAATCCCAGGTTCATGATCGTACGGTTATAATAAGGATTCATTCCTGAATTCAGGAAAATTGCTGAAGGGTTGCCATCAGCATCTTCAAATCTTTCGTAAGGATTAATGCTGTTTATATTTGGCGTAACACCTGACTTACTTCGTTCTTCCAGATATTCCGTATTCAGTTCCAGTGAAAGTTGTTTTGAAAAGTTTATCATTGTTCGTCCTGCCAACATATAGCGATTGTTTCCATTGTGGTTTTCTTGCAAGACATTATTGGTGTAATTGGATGTGATGTAGTAAGTAGCCCGATCCGATCCGCCAGAAACATTAAGATTATAGCTCTGGGTGGCAGCATTACGCAAAAACAAACGACTAAAATCTGATGAATTATTGTATGCTTTCATCTCTGCAAACCTGGCATCAGCATCTGTAATGATACCAGCCGCCTGCTGGGCAAGTACATAGTAGGTCGGATCATACCCCTGACTACCAGCAAAAGTTGCCAGGGTATTAAATGTGTTGGCGTTAACACTTGAACCATACCTGAAACGCTGATAATCGACACTAATTGTGGAGGCATCATCTGCCCAACGGTAGCGGCTATAATCTTCTTTTGGCCTCAATCCTAAGTTAGCACGAAATGTTACCTGTGGCTTACCAGGGTTGGCCTGTTTCCGCTCGATAATGATCACTCCGTTCGACGCACGCACCCCGTAAATGGTAGATGCAGCAGCATCTTTAAGAATGGTTACAGATTTAATTTCATTGGGATCAATCATATTGAGAGAGAGCTCAGTAGGATAGCCGTCGACAACAATTAGCGGATTCTGGTTACCTGTCATGGTAGAAATACCACGAATGTTGAATAAGGTCCTGCTCGAGGTGGTATTGTTCATCGTGCTGGTAAAACTTACATCATTATTTATCATGAGCCCTGGAAGCCTGTTGACCAGCCCATCTAAAAAATTAGTACTAATGCGGGACTCATAATCCCTCGTTGTGATGACAGAAACGGCGCCTGTGCTTTGTTCAGGTTTAATCTTCTGATAACCAGTATTCACGGTCACCCCTACTTCCTGCAAGGTTGCTGTTGCTATTTCTAGCTGGATCATAAGCGGTGTTGCTGTATTTGCAACCGTAATCTCCCTCGATGTGTAGCCAATAAAACTGATGACCAGCTGATCACCTTCTCCAATATTTCCTAGAAAAAATGCCCCATTCTGATCAGTTTTCACCGACCTGCTCTTACCTCTTACTGAAACCGTAGCACCAGCTAAGGGCTGCCCGCTATCATTCAGGACTTTACCCCGGACATCAATCGCCCGGAAACTTTCGACCAGGTGATCAAAAAAGCCCTTTTCTCTGGCCTTCACCACCACCGTCTGGTCCTCAATGGAGAAAGAAACCGGCTGATCTGCAAAAATTTGCTCCAGCACCTGATCGAGCTTGGTGTTTTTTACATTAATCGACACCAATCTGGTTCCATTCAGTAAATCACTTGTAAAAATAAAATTGTATCCGCACTGGTCGGAAATGCGGTCGAAAATCTCCCTCATTGTCGCATTTTTTTCGGAAAGCGTGATGCGCTGTGCAAAGGTAGCTCCACTTACCTGCATTATGGCCATGATTAAGATGACGGTTGTTAACCTCATAATCAAAAGAATTTGACGGACGATACCCTTGGGTACGCCCAGTTTTTCAATAATATTTACGTACATTGGTATTTGGTTTGGTTGAGCAGCAAGCCATTGCCTCGAAAACAGAAGGCCTGCTGCGAATAGTTGATTTAGTTTTAAAGCTGCAATGCCAAACATCATCCAAATCCCGACGCTAATCGGGATTTGGCGTTAAAGGCTGTTTAGTAATTATTTACTGACGATAATTGTCCTCCCTTCTACCTTAAAATGAACGGCCCCTGACTTTTCTAATATGCCCAAAACATCCCTGATGTTGGTATACTTATCAATCCTTGCATTGAATCCAACTTCCGGTAATAGCCCGGAAAACTCCACTTCTACATTATACCATCTTGATACCTTCCGCATCACTGATGCAATGTCCTCATTATAAAAACTGAAGTATCCCTTCTGCCAAGCCACAGCCTCATCCGGATTCACCTCGGTTATTTTTATGCCTGTGTTGTCTAAAGTACTTTGTTGGCCGGGCTTTAGGATTTTCTCGAGGCGTTCTCCACTGGAGGAAGCCGGGGAATTAGAATGGATCATCACCTTTACTGAACCTTCCAGTAAAGTCGTCTTTACAGCCTTTTCATCCAGATAAGCATTGACGTTAAAATGCGTGCCCAAAACTTTCAGGTCCTGCTTAGCCGTCGACACTACGAAGGGCTGAGCTTTATTTTTAGCAATTTCAAAATAACCCTCACCACTAAGGCTCACGTTTCTTATTGCCACTTTTGCGAAATTGGTGGGATACCTCAATGAAGAAGCTGAATTTAGAAACACAAGGGAACCATCGGGCAAGCGCAGCTGCATATGTTGACCGCGTGTAGTAGTTAATGTGTTATACTCGACCTTACCGATACCTTGATCCGTCAATTCGTAAATGATCTGACCCTCCTTTGTTTTCGAAATCTTAACACCCGATTGACTGGCGATCTCCCCGTCCAGTGCATCAACGATCGAAATCTCTTGCCCGTTTGCTAAAGTAAGTGTCGCGCCGTTCTTACCTGGAGCAATACCTGCTATTGAACCGATATCCTTATTGTCTGTTCTTGAAAACGTTGACCTGAAGAAGTAGGCACCGATCACAATAAACGCAATGGCAGCTGCGATACCAATTTTTGGCCACAGGCGAACTGTCTTTTTATTCAGCACCCTCTTTTCCAGGAAGCTCAGCATCAATTGCTCATTTCGGTCTATCATTTCTGCATCAGGCCGCTGAAAAGCCGTAGCCTGTTGCAGGTACCAGTCTTCTATTAATGCGCTTTCCTCGGCAGTACATTTTCCGTCCAGGTATTTTTGTAGAAGCTGTTTGATTTGCAGGTTATCCATTTTATCAGTTTGTAAGGCTTGATAAATGGTAAGACGGCGAAGGGGTAACGGATGTCCCGCAGAAAATGAAAATAAATTTTAAAACACCTGATGAGGGGAATATGACATGTCCAGAATTGGGTGTTGACTATCGCTTTAGTTACTGAACAACAAAAACAAATATACCAAAATACCCAGTTTGGTGCGCAGTTCTTTCATAGCCTTACTGACTTGATTTCTGGCCGTTTTCTCCGAAATGTCCAGCTGTTCAGCGATTTCCTTGTGGCTGAAGCCTTTTCTGCGCAACTCAAAAGTAGCCCTAAGGTGAGCTGGCAGCATCGCAATCTCTTTTTCGATGAGGGCTTCCAGCTCCTTTGTACGCAACAGATGATCAGTTTTGGCTTCTCCTTTTGCAAAAAAATCCTTAATGGAATTCAGGTACTTCTCAGCTACTTTTCTGTGAGCGATGCTATCGAATACTCTGTGCCGAATCATGGTATAAAGAAATCCTGAAAAATTAGTAGTAAAAGTTGTTTCCGAACGCCTGTCCCAGAGTAATGCAAACACATCCTGCACAATATCACGAGCTTCCTCCTCGTCACCAGACAAGTGAAAAGCATGGACAAATAATAACCGATTGTATCTTTTAAAAAGTTCAGAGAATGCTCCGGCATCCCCTGCTTTTAGTAAAGTGGTTAACTCCTCTTCCGTAAAATCACTGTAGCTTTTCATGCTGTTTCCCTTGTACCAATTTACGGTAATTCAGTACAATGATAGCTATAAAAGTCAAATCATATGCTAAAGCCTGGCCCATCTTTATGAAACAAATCTCAATTAATTCAGGTAATTACGCTTTATTGTTTTTTTTCCTTTTTCGTGTAAGCGATTTCTGTCATATATAAAATCAAGAAAAGGATAAACGGACTCATCGTGGATTTTTAGGTGATAGATTTTTAACTTGGCAGAATGGCCGAAAGATAGTGTAGATACCAGAAATTACCGATAACTTACATAGTGCTGCTGTTTCTGATTAAATGCTACACGCTTTATTGTGCTACTGATTCTTCCAATGACTATGAACAACTTCCTTATTGTCGGACTAATATATTGTTTATCAGTAGTTTCAACACAACAACAAATGAGTAAAATTGCTTCAGCAAGCCTTCCTTCCGGAGCAAAAAGAGTTGGTATTGAACAAGTTTCAGTTGCTGAAAAGAACGGATTTAGGCGCCCTTTTAATGTGAACGGATCGAACAATATTTTCAGATTACCTCATATGCTAATTTCATTTCAAGATTATGAGTTGCAGAACAATGAAAAAATTGATTTGGAGCAAATCAGAGAACGTTTATTAGGAGAAGTAGAAGAGATTAAAAGTAGAGGAACTAAGGATGAGGTAAAACTAGTTACCGTAAATGGCACAAAATATATGATCCACAAAATGTATTATGGAGAAGATTGTACCACCTCGTTCATTTCAGAACAAAAGGGTAAAAATGGTCTTAAAGGTCAACTTTTGTTTAAGAAACAGAATAGCACTGAGGCTGAAAAAGTTCTAAATGAGTTTCTAAATGGCATCAAATTCTTTAATATCAATGATTAATTTACGACAAGAGAACGATGAATAAATTACTGCTATTTAGCTTTTTATCCCTTGTGGTATTTTCAAATTGCTGTCATGCGCAGAAAAACAGGAAAAAGAACATTTACATATTTTTTGATACTGCTAAAAATGGATCACATAAAATACGGAGGGGAACAGATAGTCCGTCAGCTTATGATATCTATATTTTTAATGTGATAGACATCAGAAATGGAAAACCAAGAAAAATTGTGCTAAACTCAGTCGATTTGACCAAATCTAAAATTGAAAATGAAGTTTTCGCTAAGGAGAATGGAAGATTTATTACTGATTTAGAGCTCATCAAGGCATTTGATTATGACACATTCAATGATGTAAAGTTTCCTTTTAAAAAGGTTTATATCCTCGAATTTCAATCGAAAAATGTGTACAAAGTAACAAATGTAGTTACTTACATCGGCTCAGATTTTAACTAAATCGAGCTAAGAAATCCGCTTGAATGTACCCTCAAATGGAAGATTCAGGTTAAGCTGAAAATCTTTTAAAAATGATTTTACTAAGGTATATATTTGTAATTAACACGCTCTATACCTGTCATTAGTTAGCTATATACTTCCCGGTAGATTCCTGATGTTATCCACCGGAGAGAAATACTATTCTTGAAATTTATTTTGGAAATCGGTATGTTAGTAAACTAACAACACTAAAGCTAAACGCTCCATGCCCCCTCAGAAGTCGACCGCCATTTTATACGCCGTAGCCATACTGTATGTTTTTACAGCCTGGATGAGTTCCGGCTATTACCATTGGGATGAGCATTACCAGATCGTAGAATTTGCGAACTATAAACTGGGGAATGCTGCGATCGACGACCTCGCATGGGAATACAAAGCTTGCATCCGACCGGGATTACAGCCTGCTTTATGCTTCATCATCTTCAAATGCCTCAGTACACTCGGAGTGACGAGTCCATTTCTACTAACACTGTGCCTGAGAATACTGACCGCAGCCACAGCCATCTACCAACAAATTGCTTATGAAGAATTTTGAAATATTGATACTCTTTTTTGCTTTTGTAACTTACTCGAAAGATGGTAAAAGTCAGGAGGTTAAAATCAAACCTACTGTGTACTTTCTTGCAGATACAATTAGTGTCGAAAGAAATAATCGAGTGATGGAAATAGGGAAACTTCCAAATAATGGAATTTATTATGCTTTTTTCTGCAGATGTATTTCGCCTTATCATTTCTATCCAACATTTATTCGAAATAAATCCTTTAAACCGGAGCTTACCAAGGATAAGCCGAATGGGAATTACCTCTCTTGGGAGGAGTTAGCTAATTTGCTTAGAAAACATGGAAATGAATTTGTAAAACAGTATAATTTTATTATCGTAGAAAAGTTGCCAGATAGGTCCTTCCAAGTTATTGAGAAGTTACATTGGGTGGATCAGGAGCCAATAACAACATTAAAATAGCGTCTGGGAATCAAAGATGGCATGCATAAAAGTAAAGCGCTTAATCTATCAAATATTCTTTGGCTTATTTTTAAGCGTCGCTGTCAGCGCACAGTCGGTCAGCAAGATAAAATTTGACGTAGGTAACCACCCTTTAACCACTGACAAAAATTTAGTATCGGTTAGTACCTCTATTGCGACCAAACAAGCTTACGTAGATGGGATTCATTTCAAGCTTATCGTCGAAAATAATTCAGGTAAATCTATTGGTAGTTTAAATGTTGCTAATCGATTAGCAGTTGGCTTGTTTAACGAACGCGGATATGATATCGCGATACGTAATAATGCGGGCTTTAGTACTCCATTTATTAATATTGATTATTCCAAGTGAGAATTCGATATAATCTCGTACCTTCACCTTAATCAGACCATCGCTTATCTTAACTAATCGAAAATATGAAAACATCGCTCTCAATCTCTCTAATATGTTTTGGCTTATTTTTAAGCACCGCCCTCACCGCACAGTCAGTCAGTGAGATAAAATTTGACTTTAGTGACCACCATTTAAACACCGCCAAGAATTTAATATCGGTTAGTACCTTTATTGCTACCAAACAAGCTACTGTAGACGGCATTCACTTCACGCTAGTCGTAAAAAATAACTCTGACAAATTTATATCGGTTAAAAATGTAGCTGAGCAACTACAGGTTATACTAACTAATGAACGTGGACTTAATATTTCTGTGCCTAACAATTCGTCAATAGAACTTCAGATTAATAGGCGGGTAAAAAATGTAAAGTGGAAGTTTAGCTCAGAATCAATAGTTCCAGATCAGGCTTTTATTAATGGTAGAAAGGATAACGTCGATATCAAAGCCCAGGAATATACACAGATTCCTGCAGGTGGTGATTGGAAAATCAACTTGACACTTAAGAATGTAAAACAAGTTAATACACCAGAGGATGTCATAAATAGAGGTTTGAAGCCCACAAAAATCCTGTCACCGGGTAAATATATCCTACGGTTAATACTGCCTATAATTTCAGCCGAGCAAAATAAATCAGAGGGATTTAATGGTCAATATATAAGTCCATTTATTAATATTGAATATATGAAATAGGTATTGGATATATTCCCGCAGGGATCTTGATTTTACTAAAAATTAGAATTTGGTTTTACAAAAACACAATTAAATACATGGACGCTAACTCAAATAAATTCATCTCCTGCAAAGCGTATACCGACAAACTGTCTATATTGAAAAAGACTCGCAAACTTTTAACCATTGCTTGCTTAAGTGTATTTTTCATTCACACAATTAGTGCTCAAGAAGTTAAGAAGAAATCAACAATATATTTTTTAGCAGACACTGTAGATATCCCTAAGAATAGTCGAGTATTGGAGATTGGTATTTTGGAAGGAGTGATAACCTATTATGCATTTTTTTGCCCGTGCAAATCGATATATAATTTCTACCCTATGTTTACCGTGGCAAAAGAGAGAATTAAGCTTGAGAAAAGCGCGACTTTACCTATTGGTAACTATATCTCTTGGGAAAAGCTCGTTGGTCTATTTTCTAAGTATGGCAATGATTTCCCCAATAACTATGAGTTAATCATCGTCGAAAAACAACCTAATCGAACTTACCAGACTGTCGATAGATTGAATTGGTCAAGGCGCAGACCTCCTGAGTAAAAATATATTCTCGTACCTTCATAGTAACCAGATCATCGCTTGTCTTAACTAATCTTAAATATGAAAGCATCGCTCTTAAAGAATCAAATGTATTTTGGCGGAAAAATAGTAACCAAGCACCCCATGTCCACTCGATTGCTATTAATGATTATTGCTTTACTGGTTGGCTCTACCATGTGTCTTTCACTAAAATAGGTTTACAGTTTTTGAGGTAAATTTATTTCAAAAATGAATGAACATATTCTAAATTTACTAACACAAACAGTCTTGGAGCAGCTTTGGCCTCTTCCTTCCGAAGCAAAAGAGTTGGTGTTGAACAAGTTACTGTTGCTGAAAAGAACGGATTTAGGAAACCTTTTTAAAAATGAAATTTTACGAAGTATGAGAATATCCAGAAGGTTGTTTCTAACACGATTCATGACAATTCTTTCGGGAGTTGTTTTCATTGATGTGCTCTTCGAGCGGTTTTCCATCAAGTTTAAGGAGTATCATCTCAATAGTAATCCGGAAATTACTCATTTGAAAGCCATTCAAATATCCGATTTGCATCTAAAGAAACTAAGATTTCACCATGATGCCATGTGTAAACAAATAGAAAATAGTCATCCCGACTTACTACTGCTTACAGGCGATTTAATTGACGATGCTAAAAATTTGCCCGAACTGGAAAGCTTTTTAAAATTACTACCATTAGCAACTCCAAAATTTGCCGTGTTAGGAAATTGGGAATATTGGGCAGGAATTGCCATAAGTGAATTGCAATGTTTATATGCCAAATATGGGTGTAAACTATTGATAAATTCTCAGGAAAGCGTAGTTCTTAAGGGACGAAAGATCACAATAACTGGAATAGATGATTTCGTTGCAGGCAAGGCAGATATAAAAAAAGCAACTGAAAATTTTTCAAAGTCCGATTATCATCTGGTATTAAATCATTGCCCGCAATATAGTGAACAAATCTCTTTCGAAGTTGATGAGAAAATTCCAGTAGACTTAATTTTGTCTGGTCATACTCACGGTGGTCAAATAAACTTTTTTGGATTTGTGCCTTTTCTTCCCCAGGGAAGTGGCCGCTTTGTTGGTGGATGGTATACTGTTGGCAAGCATAACCTGTATGTTTCAAAGGGAATTGGCACAAGCATATTACCAATAAGATTTGGCGCAAGAGCGGAAATAGCTATTTTCAACTTCTAACACTGGCTTGACCAGATAACTGAAATCATGTTTGATTTTAAATTATTTTTCAAATAGCTTTATACCTAAATAAACGCTCCATACCTGACGTATCTCAAAATTAATTCCCTAATGTTTAGGCTCTTTTTCTCTATATTTTTATTTGCCTTTCTCTATATCACCTGTCATGCGCAGACTGCAGGCGATTTTTTAAAAGATTCGATCAGCCAATTCATTTTGTTGCTTGGAAACCTTGGGGTAGTTTAATGGCAAGTCCTCGACATGGTGAAGATATCAAGGTAGGCCCATGCCGGTCACAGGCTGATGTTGTGTGTATTTTTGATCTCTGCCATCACAAAGGTGCTATGCGTACTACCTATGCTCTCTACCGATCCCAGCTTGTTGAACACGAAGTCCTGATAGTGCTTCATGTCCCTGGCATATACCTTTAGGATGAAGTCATAATCTCCTGATATGTTATAGCATTCCACTACCTCATCGATCATCAGGATGTCGGACACAAAATTGTGCCCGATCTTCTTATCATGCTGCTTGAGTCTGATGTTGCAGAAGACAATAAAGCCATGGTCGAATTTTTCAGGATCCAATATGGCGATGTATTTCTTTATATAGCCGCTGTTCTCCAAACGCCTTACACGTTCAAAAACCGGAGAGGGAGAGAGGTTTACCAATTTGGACAGTTCCTTTGTGGTATACTTTGAATTCTGAGCCAATAACTTCAGCAACAACAGATCTATTTCGTCTAAGCCTCCCATAGAATAATTTTCTTTTATCGGTCTAAAACTACAATAATAAAAGAACAATAAACCGAATTATCAGATAATTCAGCGTTTTTTTCTTAATATTCTGTTTTTGCAAGTTTAATAATCCACCATTTTATCTTTGCACCAGTTAAAAGACTGAATCATTTATTTTCATGCAACTGTAAGGAAGCAATGGCTTCTGAATGACGGCAGAAAAGTTTCTAAATGAGGTTGACCTGCCAGTCTTTGACCGATAGTAACAATTTTGAAAAATAGCCATATGAAACTTTTAGAAAAATCGCAGCTAGGTAATGTCAAACTAAGAAACAGCATGGCCATGGCAGCGATGACCAGGGGCCGCGCAGACAGAGATGGCCTGGTAGGTGATATGACAATATCCTATTATGCCCAAAGAACGGGCGCAGGCCTGCTATTTACCGAAGCCATCAGGATTAGTGAAGAAGCAACTGGAAGTCCGCTCACCCCAGGTATTTTCAGTCCCCGACAGATAGAAGCATGGAAAAAAGTAACAACGGCAGTACACGATAGCGGCGGTGTAATTATCGCCCAGCTTTGGCACACCGGTCGCCTGGGGCATTCTGTGGACAGGAACGGCAGGCTCCCTATTGCACCATCACCCTTGCCTGTAAGGGGAATGAAACATTTTACCTCCCAAGGCCTGAAGGACTACGAGATCCCCAGGGAAATGACAATCCCGGAGATTGAGCAGACCATAAGGGACTATGGCCAGGCCGCAAAAAATGCCATATCGGCAGGGTTCGACGGGGTTCAGCTTCACGCTGCCAATGGCTATCTGCCCAATCAGTTCCTGGCTGAAAGTGCCAACCAAAGGACAGATGGTTATGGCGGCAGCATCCCCAACAGGACCCGTTTTGTACTGGAGGTAATTCAGGAATTGATCAGTGCGGTGGGAAGTGAAAAGGTGGGGATTAAAATATCCCCTTTTCATACCTATGGCGATATGGTACTGGATGACCCTGCCGGAACCTATACGCACCTGATTGAAGAACTGAACAAACTTGACTTTGCCTATGTGGAACTCATGAGGCGAAGCCCCTACCCTCCTTCGTCTGGAGATGATTCCATTAACAACGAGATTGAATTCTTTGGCAGTAAGATTAACCAGACGGTTATTGCCAATGCAGGCTATGATAAGGATTCCGCTGAAGCAGAACTCAAAAAGGGCATTGCAAAGCTTATTTCCTTTGGCAAGCTATACATTGCAAACCCCGACCTGGCTGAACGGTTTGAAAAAAATGTCGCGCTCTGTGAGCCGGACAGGGCAACAATGTACGGGGGCGGGAAACAGGGTTATATTGATTATCCACTATGGAACGGATAGAATTCTGCATCGATATTTTTTTTATTTTGCCACAACAAAGAAATTTATTAAGAACACATTGAAGAAGTTATTAGCATTATTAAGTAAAGCAGGTTTCGATAGTTTCCTGCTAATGATAGGCATTATGATCCTGCTGGCCTATTTTTTCCCGCAGCCAGGTATGATCAAAGAACCTGTTTCGCTGGAGCAGATTGCCAATGTAGGCGTGTCGTTTATTTTCTTATTTTATGGGCTGCGGTTGAGTGCCGGGAAGTTGAAAGCCGGGCTTGCCAACTGGAAAATGCACATTATCGTTCAGTTGACAACCTTTTTGTTTTTCCCCCTCATCGTTCTGGCATTCCGCCCCTTGTTAGTCGGCACTGACTTCGAACTGCTTTGGTTGGGTGTATTCTTTCTGGCGGCTTTACCGTCCACAGTTTCCTCTTCGGTGGTCATGGTTTCCATCGCCAAGGGCAACATACCCGCAGCCATTTTCAATGCAAGCATTTCCAGTTTGATCGGAGTAATAGTTACGCCGCTCTGGGTTGGGCTGTTCATCGCTTCTGCAACAGGCGATTTTAATGTCACTGATATCGTCATAAAGTTGACCCTTCAGGTCTTGTTGCCTGTCATCATCGGCATCAGCCTCAACCCGCGCTTTGGCACCATTGCCGAAAAACATAAAAAACACCTCAAATATTTCGATCAAGCCATCATCCTCACTATCATTTATACGTCTTTTTGCAAGTCATTCTCAGAACATCTTTTTGAAGGCTTTACCGCCCTTGAACTTGCCGGACTGGCCGCAGGGATGATGGCTTTATTTTTTGCTGTATTCTTTTGTGTCGGACTACTCAGTCGCTTCTTTGGCTTTTCAGATGAAGATCGAATTACTGTCCTATTTTGTGGGTCTAAAAAGTCGTTGGTACACGGAACGGTCATGTCGAAAGTGCTCTTTCAGCACAGTACCATCACCGGCATCGTATTGTTGCCGCTCATGCTTTACCATGCACTGCAATTGATTGCCGCCAGCATCATCGCCCAGCGTATGGCTCGACGAAAAGGCGTATAATTTGGAATTTTTCTTAAAACTGTAAGCCATGGAGATCTATTGAAACTAGTTCGCAAATTCTTTGCGTATTATTTCTGCCCCTGCGCTCAAAGCACTTAGTTTTCCTCTTGCGACGTTTCGGGACAGGGGGGCCATGCCACAATTTGTACTCGGGTAAAGATTTTCGACAGCTACAAACTCAAGGGTTTTGCGCAGGGTATCAGCTACTTCCTCGGGGGTTTCGATAGTGTTGGTTGCAACGTCAATTGCACCCACCATCACTTTTTTCCCGCGGACAAGTTCTATTAAATCTAAAGGCACATTTGAATTATGGCATTCGAGGGACACCATACCAATATTGGATTTTTGAATTTTAGGGAAAATTTCTTCGTATTGACGCCACTCTGAACCAAGTGTCTTCTTCCAGTCATTATTAGCCTTTATTCCATAACCATAGCAAATATGTACCGCAGTTTCGCAGGTCAGACCTTCAATTGCCCTTTCCAATGCTGCCATTCCCCAATCGTTGACCTCATCAAAGAACACGTTGAAAGCAGGTTCATCAAACTGGATAATATCTACCCCCGCATCCTGTAGTTCCCTTGCTTCTTCATTGAGTAATTTCGCGAACTCCCAGGCCAATTTTTCCCGGCTTTTGTAATGGTCATCGTATAACGTATCTATCATTGTCATCGGTCCTGGTAAAGCCCATTTTATAGGTTTATCAGCCTGTTTACGTAAAAATTTGGCATCATCCACAAAAACTGCTTTTTGACGTGCAACCTCACCTACAACCATAGGGACACTCGCCTCATAACGGTCACGGATTTTTACGATTTTACGATTTTCAAAATCTACGCCACTGAGGTGCTCGATGAAAGTGGTTACGAAATGCTGGCGTGTCTGCTCACCATCACTGATGATGTCCACACCCGCCAACTGCTGTTCCTGCAAAGCAATGCGCAAAGCATCTTGTTTCCCTTCAAACAACTGATCGCCCTCCAATGTCCAGGGTGACCATAGTTTTTCGGGTGGTGCCAGCCAGGAAGGTTTGGGCAAACTTCCAACAATTGAGGTTGGCAATAGTAATTTTTTCATTATAGAATAATTTTAATGTGTGTTTGTATCAATTAAAGCGTGAAATTGGCAGACCACTGGTCGAGGATACTTTTGTAAGGTTTAATAAAATGCTCTTCTGCAAATTTACCCTGCTCAATTGCCAGCTGGCTGCGTTCTTCCCGGTTGTAGACAATTTTTGTCAAGGAATGGTCCTGATTTTTCAACCTGGGCTTATATGACAGCCCCGCAGCAGAATTTGCATTATAGATTTCAGGTCTATAGATCTTCTGGAACGTTTCCATCGTACTAATGGTACTGATTAGTTCGAGATTTGTATAATCGGCAAGTAGGTCGCCAAAGTGAAAAAACGTCAAAGGTGCAATGCTATTTGGCGGCATAAAATAACGTACCTGCAGGCCCATTTTTTTGAAATATTGCTCTGTTAAAGAAGAACTGTCGGGTGCATATTCAAAGCCTAATACCGGGTGGTGGTTTCCCGTACGATGGTACGTTTTATTGTCTGATACGCTCAAACATATAACAGGCGCTTTTGTAAAGTGCTTCTTGTAGCATTCTGAATTTACAAAATGCTTAAATATATTGCCGTGCAGGTCACCAAAATTATCAGGAATGCTAAAATGATCCTTGCCCTTATTATGCGCTAAAAGCAATACGCTAAAATCATAATCGCGTACGTAAGATGAAAAGTTGTTTCCGACAATCCCTTCGATGCGTTTGCCCATTTTATGATCGATGATGTGCGTTTTTAAGATTTCGATTGAAGGAAATGTTGTACCACTGCCATCAATATCTATGTCAACAGAAACAATTTCCAGTTCAACCGAATAGCGATCGTTATTGGGATTATCCCAGCTCGCTAAGGTGTTAAAACGATTGTTGATCATATCAATGGTGTTGCGCAGATTTTCCTGACGACTTTCTCCCCTTGCCAAGTTGGCAAAATTTGTTGTTGTACGCGTACTGTTGGACGGGATGTAGTTTTCGTTGAAATAGATACTCTTTAGTGTGAATGCAAAACCAGTCCTGGCAGTATTCCCTGTGTCTTCCGTAAATTTCTTTTCGGTTATTATTGAATCTTCTGTTGTGATCACTTTCATTAATTAAATAAAGTTATTTTATCCTGCAAATTGCACATTAAAAGATAAATTAATTTAATTAATGAATAAATCAGATAATTATTCTTTTTTCACCACTTTGAAGGATAATTATTCTTTTTCAGCCTACTGATATTAATGGAAACAGATGATTTTTCTTAATAGCGCTCCGGAATTGGGTTAGTAGAAAGATTACCTTTTGAAACATTTGTCTACAGAAAAGGCGGTTTAAGACCATTACAGTCTAGCTGGAAGCGAAGGAAAGCGTCAGTCTGGTAGGCCTGGGAGATATAAGGTGGTTATAGAAGGGATTGGAGAATATGGGCTCTTAGGAAGGCAAATTATCAATTATTCAGTAATTTAGTATAACTTGCTAACCAAACAACGTGCTCCGCTCTAATGAAAAAATTTTACTTATTGGTATTGCTTTGCTGTACCACATTTACAATTACCCTTGCTCAAAATACAGCCTCCATCAAAGGGAAAATCACCGATTCACTCAGCAAAAAGCCCCTGGGCCTTTCTACCGTTGCTGTGGTGAATGCCGGTGATACCTCGCTGGTCTCCTATACGGTCACAAAAGATGATGGTACCTTTCTCCTTTCCCGGTTGCCAATAGCCAGATCATTGAAGCTTATCGTAACTTATGTTGGCTTCAACACCTTCCGTAAAGACTTGGAATTGAAACCGGGCCTGCTTGATTTTGGCACTATTGAATTGAAGGGCAGAAGTTTAGAAGAGGTGGTAATCAACGGGGCAAGGTCTCCGGTGACGGTTAAAAAGGACACCATTGAATTTAGCGCAGAAGCCTTTAAAACCCGGCCCAATGCTGCGGTAGAAGAATTGCTTCGACTGCTACCAGGCGTACAGGTGAATCAGAACGGAGGGGTATTGGTCAACGGGCGGGGCACCAGTAGGATATTGATTGATGGTAAGGAATTTTTTGGCACCAATCAGCTTGTTGCCCTCAAAAATCTGGATGCCGAGCTGATTGATAAGATACAGGTTTATCTCGACAGGGAGAATGATCCTGATCGGAAAGTCAATGAAATCGACCTTCAGAACGTCATCAACCTGAAGCTAAAAAGTGCGGTAAAGAAAAGTACAATTGGAAGGTTTAGTGCCGGAGTCGGAACCAGGGAGCGTTACGCGACCAGTGGCATCGTCAGCAATTTCCGGGATACCCTGCAAGTGAGTGTCATGGCCAACGCCAATAATTTAAACAGTACAGGGTTTAGCGAAGATGAGCTGTATGGCATGGGTGGCTTTAACCGCTCAGGTACTGAGCAGATCGATGGCGGGAATTTTGGCGGAAACCAATCGGGCGGACTTACGAATGTGAAGTCGGGCGGACTGAACTTAAACAATGACTATGGTAAAGAATTAAAGCTAAACCTGGCCTATTTTTATGGCAATACGATTAAAACCAACCGGACGAAGAATTTGAATGAACAATCGTTACCAAACAGTGCGGTACTTAATTCTTTGCGAACAGACCAGTCCCGCAACAATTCCACCACGCATTCTATTGGTGGCCTCCTGGAATGGAAGCCGGATACCAATACGACCCTGCGCTACCGGCCCAACCTTTCATTCTCTCCGGCCAGGTACAATCAAACCAGTTTTTTGAACCAGTATAATGATCTGAACAATTTAACTGAAACCGAGGGCAGCTACAAGACTAAGTCTTATAGCGACAATTTCTCGCATAACCTGAATTTTTACCATCGTTTTAAAAAAGGGAGATCGCTCACGATTAATAATTTAGTGACCCTAAATGGCGGGGGTAATGACAGTTATAATTTTAACCAGTTGAATTCCTTTTCCCAGGATATCCCTTCTTCACTATTTGACAGGTATGTTCACTCAGGGAGCAAAACCAAATGGACTGGATTGTCCATGATGTATAACTTGCCACTGACCAAAAAGCTTACAGCGGAGTTCTTTACAAACAGCAGGTATTATTACTGGTCAGAACCTGTGTATACTTACGACAAGAACGCGGGTACAGCGGCTTATGATCAGTTCGTCAGCAACCAAAGCAATGGGTTTGTGCGAACCGGTTTTTTCCAGAACATCAAACCTTTGTTGAACTACCAGATCACGAACAAACTGAGGCTTAGACTGGCAATAGATCTGGAAATCCAGGATGTGCACAACAAGTTTGATGCTGCTGCACCTGACTTGCGCCAGCGTTTTGCGGTCTGGTTACCTTCATTGGCAATCGATTACGATGGTTTCTCGATAAATTACAGTGAGTGGATAGACCTGCCTTCACTTTATCACATGCAACCTCTGGAGCGGCAAACCTCTGCCCAATATACCTTTTTGGGTAATCCCCGGTTAAAGGCAAGCAGGGTCAGGAATTTACGAGGTAATTTTTATAAGCACATCAATGCCCGGATGTTAAGCATAAATGGTTATGTCAATTTCACCTTTTATAACAATAGTTTTGTACAACGTACTGTTATTGACACCAACGGTTTCACAAATGCTACTGTGATCAATAAGGATGGGAGCAATAATGCCAATGCCGGTTTTTACCTTCGGAAGCAGTTTAAAAAAACAAAAGACTGGCAGCTTGGACTGGGAACTGGTGTAAGCGGATATTTCCAGAATTATATTGTTTATCTGAACAATGCTGAAGCCCGGCAAAAATCAGCCTCCGTTACGTTTAATCAGGATTTCAATATGAACTACAAATCGGCGGTCATGATCAATGCCTATTACAGCTTTAACCGGTATAAATTGGGTTATGACAATAAAAGCTTCTCCGACATCGTCAACCAGACCCATTACCTTGGTGCTACGGGTACTTTCAGGTTTCCAAAACGAATTGTCCTGGAGCCTAACTACTATTTCAGGTACAATTCTCAAATTGCGCCCGGCTTTCCGAAGAGTTCGCACATCGTGAATATTGCCCTTTCTTTGCTCACACAAAAGAAAGATCGCGGAGAGGTGAAATTATCGGTATATGACCTGCTGAATCAAAATATTTCTGTGAGCAGGTATGGAAACCTGAATGCGATTATTACCAATGAGCAACAGATACTCAGGCGTTATGTCATGTTGAGCTACCGGTACAAATTCAATGTTTTAAAGACGATATAAAGCATGAAGACAGCCCATATAACTATGAAGGTAGTTCTGTTAATTGGGATGTATGCGCTTTCGAAAGGCTACCGGAGATAAACTTGTCTTTTGTTTGAACAGCTTATTAAATGACTGCGGGTGCTCGAAACCCAATTGATAAGCTACTTCAGCAGTTGTCAGCATAGGATTACTTAACAAAACTTTAGCCTTTTCAATAAGAAAAAGGTGGATATGTTGCTGGGTGGTTTTTCCTGTAAGTGATTTTAGCATATCCGATAAATACCGTTGAGATACTTCCAATTGTGCAGCCAGATCATGTGGAGATGGCAGGCCATTATTCAACGAATTTCCGGAGTCGAAATACAGTGATAGCCTGGCGCTCATCCGGTCAATCAGATCATGATGTTGTTGCCTTCTCGTTAGAAACTGCCGGTTATAAAACCGATTGCTATGGTTTAGCAAAAGTTCGATCTGTGAGACGAGCACATCCTGGCTGAACCTGTCGATATAGTTGTTTAATTCGGTCGCTATCGCTTTAAAAACAGAGGCGATCACTTCCTTCTCCTGCTCAGACAAAAAGAGCGCCTCCGATACCGTATAGGAAAAGAATCCAAATTGTTGTATGCGTTTCGCCATGGGATATTGGCTGAAAAGATCAGGATGAAAATATAGGACATACCCGGTAAAACCTTCAGGATCGGCTGACATTTCAACTAGCTGATGGGGAGCGAGGAAAGCGAGTCCCCCTTCTTTAAAATCATAACTTCCCGGACCGTAAGGTATGTTGCCTATGAAATCATTTTTGAATGATACTTTATAGAAGTCGAGCAGGAACCAGCTTCCTGCATCTGCGAGATTGACCTCCTGCTCGTCATAATTGACCAGTGTAATCAGCGGGTGCGTCGGCGCTTTCAGCCCAAGCCGGCGCATGAGGTCTGTGATGTTATCAAAGGACAATATAGTTCGGCTTTCCATCTTCATCTTTGTAAATCAACTCTAAGCTACAAAAAGTAGGTCAGCCCTGAACAGTCGGACGGATAACAATGTCTCCAACATCAACATTGCCAGGTTGCGCTATAGCATAAACAATCGCACTGGCAATCGCTCCGGCGGGAATAGCCATTTGGTCTGCCTGTGCCTGAATAGTAGTTCTGATCTGCTCGTTTTTGATGTTGCTGGCAAATTCTGTATTCACATAACCGGGAGAAATGCCCGTAACGCGCCATCGCCCGGCAGATTCCTGGCGTAATGCTTCACCGATGGTTCGCACAGCATTCTTGGTTCCTGCATAAACTCCCATGGTTGGGACGATGCTGATACCTGCCGTAGAAATGACATTAATGAAATGGCCGGAACCTTGGCTGATAAAGATGGGCAATGCAGCTGCTATCCCGTAAAGCGTACCTTTTAAATTCACGTCGATCATCTGTTCCCAGCCCTCTACATCAAGTTCTTCCATCTTTAACAGCTGACTAATGCCCGCATTGTTGATCATCACGTCCAGTCTGCCAAACTTATCCAATGCGAATTCGGCCAGCGCAAGCAAATCACCCCGTTTGACAACATCCACTTCCATGTAAACTACATTGCCACCGGCTTTCTCAATACGAGCTGCCACAAGCTTTAACCGCTCCGTTCTGCGAGCGGCCAGAACTACTTTTGCACCTCTTGTTGCCAGCATTTCTGCGGTTGCCTCACCAATACCGCTACTCGCACCTGTGATCACTACAACTTTTCCTTTTATTAAATTTTCCATACCTGAAGTTTTACACCTCAAATGTCGGAAGTGGTAAGAAAATAAGTGTAGCCAGTCCGGCTCAATGTGTAGCCAAGATGGTGGAGTGTAACTTCAGGACGATTTTCAGTGACAGATCTGAACGCTGGATTAGTTAAGCACAGATTACCAAAATGTTATCTTTACATAAACAGGCAATAATAAGCAAATTGCTTTGTATATTAGGTTACTAAACAAAAAAGCCCTGACATCCATCATGGCTTTTTATATCAACTAAACCTAAACGTATAAATACTAACCAAATATTTATACTGCAAAGCTAAGGCTGTGCTGTTAACGATTTGTTAGCAGACTATGATCAAATCTGCATAACGCACATCTGATTTTATAGTTGACTACAATTCGCTAGTCCTGATCAAAAGCCCCTTCTATTTTTCGGTAGTGTATTGTAAATGCCAATGTTGTGCAAAGTAATATACTGGCCCAAACACGTTCAATGAGATAATAATCGGTATCTGTCATAAACAAAAGACACAACAAGGGAAAACTCAATAGCGAAGTAACAAAACAAGTTCCGCCGATGCCAGACAAAACAACCTTACCGAAACCATTAATTTTAGTGCCAATGACTGAGAATAGAATACCCAAAATCGGCATTCCAAAAAAGATAAAAAGAACGAATGCCGTACTTTTCTCAATCTGCTGTTTAACTGGCGCAAAAAATAAAAAATAGTTCACGGCGAGGTACATTAAAATAAAATAAGGTATGAGGTACTTAAATACTTTGAAGGATTTCTTCGTTTTATCTTCAAAATCGGGCGTAGCAATAAGCAATGGCTGGTTGTCCTGTTCGCTTAATTCAAACTGATGGTTGCTGTTTTTATTGGCATAACCCAAAACGCTTATCAAATCTCCATTTTTCAGGGTTCTTTCGGTATAGCGAATGTCATCTACCGCATATTTGATGCTGTGTAAAGTATCTGTTTTGGCTGACAAAAGGGCAAGGTTAATTTTATGGAGAATCACCTTTATTTTACCTGTTGGGTTGGTTAAATAAAAATCCTGAAACTCTTCTTCTGTAGTTACGCTGTTCTCACGCTCGGTATTGTCTTCACTATCGTAGCTAATATCTGCTTTTCTATAAGTATAAGCAATACATTCCTGCTTGAAATGAGGTGTTACGAAAGTTTTAGACGCACTTACTGTTCCCTGTATTTTAATCCAGCCCCCGGCAATCTCGTAAATGGGTGTTGTCGCTGTTTTAATCAATTTGCGCTGGGTTTTGGTGGTGTACCAAACCAGGAGCCCAACAATAATTGGAAACAATGGAACGAGAATTCGGCTAAATGACAAAGCGATATACAGCGTTATACCAAGCCCAATTAAAATTAAACAACCTGTTTTTAAGCCTATAGTTTTTATTTGCATTAAGAGTTGTCTTACTTTAACATTCTTTTTTCTTTATCAAAATCCATGCTGTAAGTTTCGATTCGTTATTTTCCTGATAAAAGTTTTTATTTAGAAAATGCTAATCATGTACAGTTCATCACATTTATCAGGCTATTCATCACATTTGTTACTTCGCTGTTATAGACTTGATTATTCTTGCAACAATTCAAATTTGTTAATTCTTCCAGCACATGAAAAAGTTAGTTTCCTTTTTGATCCTGTTTATTTCCGTATTTGATTGCGCTGCGCAGTTCCGCCTGAGCGGACAAATGCCAGTCCTCGTCGATGATACACTGAGGCTAAACATTCCGCTTGACTACGGGTTGCCGGCCGATCAGGACATCCTGATTCTGGCTAAACCAAACGGAGGCTTTGAACTTGACCTGGGGCTCGAAGAAAAAAAGTTGGCAACGCTGAATCATCAAGGCAAAAAGTACTTCCTGCTTCTTAGTCCAGGCAAAAATCTCTGGATACAGTTTTCCTCCGATAACATGCCACATTTTTCAGGAACCGCCGCCGCTGAAAATGCGCAACTCCAAGACCTGGATCTACTGAAAATTCCCCATTTCAGGACGCCTGATTTCATTACCGGACTGAAAAGTACCGCCCTGGACAGCCTTGAGGATCAGGTGATCAAGCCCTGGCTGAGACTTCGTAACAGGCAGCTGTCTGCCATAGCAGCAACTCCAGGGATGTCTGTTGACGATAAACTTCTGCTCTCGCAAGAAATTAAAGCTAACGCGATTGCGCAGCTGAGTTATTTTGCCCGCAGGGATCTGCAACTAAACCGGACGGATCTAATGACTTACCTCATGCATGTTTACCGAGAAGTATCGGTGAAGCCTGATATTTTTCCTGCCGGGCCTTTGTACTATGACTTTGCGGATACTTACCTCAGTTACCTGGAGGCTGCATCCTATAAGGACTTCCTGGAAAATGGCAGCAATACCAAAAGGCCCATGAAGTATTATGGAGTATCCATTGACAGTTCCAATACCCTGGTTTCGAAAAAGGGAAGGTCTTATCTGAACTGGCTTGCGGTCAAATCTGAATTTGATCCGAGGGTTGCAGAGGCTATGCTGGCCCGGGACATCGCAAGATTGCACCTGGCCAAAGACCTTTCCATGATGAGGCCGCTGATAAAAGAATTCAAGACAGTTTACCCTAAGAGTAAATACCGGAGGGACCTGGAAGACAGGATGGCTGAACTGGAGCATCGTCTGAACGCTAACCGGAACAATAGTGCTATTCAGATCCTGGAAGATTACAGGAAGGTCAGCTCAATTCATGAGGTCATAAAGCGGTATAAGGGTAAGGTTGTTTGCCTCGAAATCTGGGGTACCTGGTGTGCGCCATGCCGTTATGAATTGGGGTTCAATCCACAGTTGAAGAGCCGGTTTAAAGACAAGGGTGTGGTCTTTTTGTATTTGGATATGGATGAGGATGATAAAGACGGTCATTGGAAGGAATTCATCAGCGTGAATCAGATGACTGGCTTGCATTTGCGTAAAAACAGAACGGAGATGCAAAAGTTCTGGGAGGAATTGCAGCCGGATAAAAGCAAGCAAGGCTTGTACCCCAGTTATTTTATCTTTGACAGGAATGGGCAACTGGTACCTGAAACCGCGAGACGTCCCAGCCATGGCGAAGATCTCTACAAACAGCTGGAGAGATATTTATTTCCCTAAACTATCCAGCCTCCAGTTCATCCTGTGTAGCCCACTTCACTGCGTCACCATCAGGCTCCGGGAAGATCACGCCCACTTTATCTTCCTCTTCCATGATCCGGTACAAACCGTTTTCCAAAGGTTCAATTTTAAAGCGGTCTTCTAACAATTGTATTTCAAATGATTCCATATGACTACAACAAGTACCTGAGGTATAGATTTCTGAGAATATCAATTTGCAAAGCATCTTTAGTTCATTAAATTAGTAAGCAATTCAACTTTATGGCTATACACGTTGCAATTACCCGCAAAATCCTCCCCGGAAAAGAACAGGAGTTCAAAGAATCCTTGCGAAGTTTCCTCGGTCAATCATTCCTACATGACGGCGTACATGGAGCGGCGATCATCTCCTCCTTCCCTGGCGCAGACGCTAATGAGATCGGAATCTTAAGAACCTTTAAAGACTGTCCGACCGTCATGCAAAGAAACTACACCCTAAAACTTACCTCGAAAACTATAGTGTTTTATTTTTTAGGTTTTCTATCTTTCGTTTTCACCGGAGCTTTCTTGACACCAGATTCCACCTTAGTAACCTCTTCCCCTTCTTCAGATAGTTCAATCCAAACCGGCGCATGGTCGCTGGACTTCTTCCAACCACGGACTTGCTTATGCACACCGCCTGATTTGAGCCGCTCTGCAAGGATCGGGTTCAATAAAAAATGATCCAAACGCAAACCGGCATCACGCTCATAAGCTTTACGCAAGTAATCCCAAAACGTATAAATCCGTTCCCCAGGATAAAGCTCCCGGATCGCATCAGTCCAGCCCTGATTCACCAGTTCAGCGTAAGCTTTCCTGATCTGCTTTCGAAAAAGCGCATTGTCTTTGTACTTCTCGGGTTTATAGGTATCCAGCTCTGTTGGCATCACATTGTAATCCCCGATCAGCATCACCGGCAGGCCCGTGTCAAGCAGGGTCTGGCCATGCGAAGAAAGTCTTTCAAACCACCTAAGCTTATACTTAAACTTTGGTCCCGAATAAGGATTCCCATTGGGCAGATACAAACAACCAATTACCATCCCGAAAGTAAAACCTTCGATGTACCGGCTGTGGGTAAAAGCCTCATCCTCCCCAGGCAGGTCATCCCGTAACGGCCGTATCTCCTGCTTAGATAATATCGCTACCCCGTTCCAACTTTTCTCGCCTTTCCAGATCGCGTGATAGCCGGCATCGGCAAGCGCCTTTTCCGGGAACTTAGAACTTTCACACTTGAGCTCCTGCAAACACACCACATCAGGCTGCGCGTCTGAAAGCCAGCGCAAAAGCACCGGCAGTCTACCGTTAATCCCGTTGATGTTATAACTAGCTATTTTCATATCAAAACCTGGCGGAGAAAAAAAGCCCCTTGCGGGGCTTATGTTATTTTACTTTCTTTTCAATGTCTTTTCTCTGATTGGATCCGCCTTTTTTAGCGTCTTTGACCGCCGATGGCTTTACATCTAGTTTATCAGCTTCATACTTGATCTCGTGTGGCTGATTCGATACCGAATTCCTTTCCACTTTTGTTCCTCTAGGCATAATTTTCCAATTTTAAGTGAATGTAATCCTATAACAAATCCCCCTTGGGTTTGGTTTCTGCTAAAGGAAAACCTTTGATGTTAGTTATAGTCCCCGGTTGTTGATCAGGTATTCTCTAATCTTTTCTTCATCATCGCCAACCGCTGCCCGCGCCTCATCAATAGCGGCCTGGTCAACATTGACCTTATCTAACAAGCCGTCCAGCTGTGAACGCTCGGCTTCTGTTTTTTTGATTTCCTCAGGAAATGCGCTGTTTAATTCTTGCTCCATGGTCTTGTGATTTGCTAGGTGAACACCGTACCTTGTTAAAGGTTTCAATAAAACATTTAAATAGGTATTTCGCATCGGATCACATCGTTACCAATGTGGAAAACACAAAGTGAAGAAACTCAGCATCATCCGGCATGGCAAAAAGCTAAAAGGAAAATTTACCCTGGTCAAAACCTACGGCAAAGCGGAAAATGGATGGCTGCTCATCAGAGCTAAAGATTTCCACAACCGATCAACCACTCCCCAAAGTATCCAGAACCTTTATGGTTTGCTGCTGTTGTTGAGATAAACAATCATCATGAGCGAAAATAACAACAAGTCCAGGGAAGAAACGTCAGTAAGTGTACTGAAAGATGTCCATCAAAACGTAAAGGAAAGTCCGGAATCCACGTTACCTGACGATGGACAGCCCAGCGCTGAAGAAGCAGCCGAACAATTAAAAGGCAGCGATGCCGATGTCGACCGTAGTGTAGGCTTTGACGATCAGCCCGACAGCGAAGAGGCAAAAGAACAGGAAAAGGGTACTGATTGAGCTCCTCGACAATTAGGATAGTCAGCCCGTACAGCAGCCTTGCCACTGATCAGTCAGTGCTTTAAAAGATAACATCGAAAATGCCAAACATACCGGTCAGCGACAACACTAGCTTTCCAGGTTCAGTTTTTTAAACAACTCCCTGGTGATAATTTTCACGTTTTCAGCCAGCTGTTCATAGTTACAATGGCGCATACCCAAAGGAAAAAGCAGGCCGTTTTCCCGTTTTGCCAGATCAATAGTAATGACTGAATCCGGTAAGAGCTGCTCATTCCCTTTCAGGGAACCATAAAGCGAAGCCGCAAATTCTTCGCTGGCACCGACATTAAAACACCCATAGGTTTCTATGCCTTTCAGTGTTTTCATATTCAATGAAATTTCAAATATTAGTTCCATATCGGGTCAAATAAAAGAGCCGCCCGAGGCAGCTCATATTTAACAATCTTACGCATTAAAAGATTATTTGATTTCGATCTGGCGGCTCTGCACCTTAGCCTCCTCACGTTTTGAGATATTGATGCATAAAACGCCATTTTCATACCTGGCCTCTATGCCATTCTCATCGGCAGATTCAGGCAGTGTAAATGAACGTACAAATGAACTGTAACTGAATTCGCGTTTGTTAAAGTTACGTTCCTGTGCATCGTCCTGAGCTGTTTGCTCAACAGAAATACTCAATACGTCCCTTTCCAGGGAAAGTTTAAAATCCTCTTTTTTAAGCCCCGGAGCAGCAAGCTCCACATGGTATTGGTCCTTACTCTCGCTAATGTTGGCAGCCGGAACACGGCTGATCATACGATCTGAAAAGAATGTGTCGTTGAAAATCGAATCGAACACATCATTAAAGCCTGGCATCAAAGCATTCTTTTGAACATTTCCATTTGGATTAAATTTAACCAGTGTCATAGGTCTTTCCTCCTTAAAGTGATTTAATGATTAAAACTTATAATTAATTAAACGCTGAACATCCTGTTCAAAGAGACTATATCTAATGTTATGCCAGTTGGGAAAAAAGAAATTCTGAAATCCTGAGTCGCGATTTAAACTGAAAAAATTTCAGAGATGCTGAATTTTTTTCAGTGGTGAAATGTCAAAAATTCATTTCATGATATCAGCCAGACAGAATGGGCTCCGGGAAGAACTTAAAAAAGAGATTATTGAACAAAATTCGGGAGCAAAAGGACGAGGCTATCCATTGTTGGATAGATTGGATCAATGTTAATCGAGAAAATCAATTTTGATTATTACTTTTATCGGTAATCATGATGGAACAAAAATGAAATGGATCACCCGCGAACGCCCCAAAATTGACCGCATTGCCTGCCCATGGCTGATATTGCGTTTCATTGATCCCAATGCCGAAATCATCTATGTGCCGTATACAGAGGTGCTGGAGAAAGCCGCTGAATATCATGCAATACCGTTCGATTTGCCCGGAGTAGAATATTCCCATTATGATGATCGCTGCACCTTTGACTATTTTATCAAAAAACATGGCTTGAAAGATGAAGCGCTAAACCGCATAGCAGCAATCGTTCGCGGGGCAGACACAGACCGCCATGACTTTGCGCCTCAAGCGGCCGGACTGGAAGCCATATTTTCGGGGCTTTCCACTCAGATAGCGGATGACCAGGAATTGCTGAAATTTGGTCTGACCATTTATGATGGACTTTATATATGGGCACAGAAGTTATACCAACTTAAACACACACAAGCAGGGCCGGTCGAGCAATTATTGTTACAGGTATATCAGCAATACCTCAAAACCGAAAAAGGCAGGAAAGCACCAGTGTGGGCTAAAGCGTTAAAGGAAATGATCCAGGATCAGTTGGATACCAATATGGCCTTCAGTTTACAACAGGCATCGGAAGAATTGGAAATCAATCCAACCTATCTCTCCAGAGAATTCTCAAAATATTTTGACAATCTTTCCTTTGGCGAATATATGCGAAAGCTTCGGATAGATAAGGCTATACAGCTGATGGCCGAAGGTGATTATTCACTGACCGAAATTGCCTACCTGACCGGTTTTTCAGACCAGAGCCATTTTAACCGAACCTTCAGGAAGCAGACAGGCTACAATCCACTGCACTATCGGAAAAATATCCTCCCTGGTAAAAAAGATACAAATTAGTCAAATCCGTTCTATTTTCCGGGCTCAGATCGGGCTAACATTGGCTTATGAATTTATTTAGAATTTTAGCCATTTTTCTGGCCATGAGTACAGGGTCCACTTTTGCACAAGTTACTACTCCGCTACAGTCCTATCCAAAGATCACAGGATATGTCGGCATCCTGCACCCGATCGCTACTTTCAGTAGTGCCGGTACTGATCTGAATTTCAACGGCCATTATGTGGTCGGTATGCCAACCGGTATAAATATCTGGAAAAGCGCAAAGATCGGCTTTTCAGCAGAGTTTGTTCCAATAGTCAGGGTAGAAAACGGGATAAGTAAAATGTCCAATTTTATGTTTCATCCGGGCATTCTGATGGCGCTGGGTAAGGGCTGGATTTTTGCCAGCCGTGCCGCATTTGAGACCTCTGGCAGATATGGGCTAACACCGGTGCTGAATAAAACGCTGATTAAAGGAAAGTCCAGCAGTATGTTTGCGGCTTTACCCATGCCTGTACGGTTTGGTAATGAGCGTCCTGCAACATTCAGCATTGGATTTCAGTTTGGCATCGCGTTCTGATATGGAAAGTCGGAAATACACCTTGAAGGAGATCACCCTTTATTTTCTTAGGCTGGGAGCTTGGGGATTCGGGGGACCGGTAGCACTAGTCGGCTATATGCACCGTGACCTTGTTGAGCGACAACAATGGCTTACAGAAGAAGAATATAAAGAGGGCCTGGCCCTGGCCCAATTAGCTCCCGGCCCACTGGCAGCGCAGTTAGGCATCTACATTGGCTTCGTACATTATGGTCTGCTGGGCGCAACGCTGACCGGACTTGCATTTGTACTGCCATCATTTATCATGGTTGTGCTTTTGGGCATATTATACCAGCTGTACAGCGGCATGACTTGGATGAGGGATGTGTTTTACGGTGTCGGTGCGGCAGTCATAGGCATTATTGCAATAAGTGCATTTAAGCTTACGGTAAAATCAGTGGGAAACCTGACCATTCCCTCTCTTAAAGCCAACTGGCTTTTGTGGTCATTTTACATCCTGGCTTTTGCAATAACGGTAATCACTCAAAAAGAACAGGTTTTAGTGTTTATAGCGTGCGGATTAACTTACATGTATATCAAATCTCCTCCAAAGCAGCTGATGACATCCATGATATTACCATTGTTTGAATCTACGGGAGCCGGTTTCTGGAGCTACTCAAAAAACACCCTTATCGACATCAGTCTGTTCTTTCTAAAGGCCGGCACATTTGTATTTGGCAGTGGCTTGGCTATTGTCCCCTTCCTGCATTCTGGTGTGGTTAATGATCATCACTGGTTAACTGAAAATGAGTTTGTAGATGCAGTTGCTGTAGCCATGATCACTCCGGGACCAGTTGTCATTACCGTTGGCTTCATTGGTTACCTGGTCAATGGTTTTCCAGGGGCTGCTGTGGCTGCTTTGGCTACATTTCTACCATGTTTTCTGTTTACCATTGTATTGGCGCCGTTTTTTAAGAGGATAGCTAAAAACCCGAGCATCAAATCCTTCGTTGACGGTATTACCGCAGCTGTAATTGGCGCATTGGTTGGATCGGTTGTCATCATTGCGTCCAGATCAATTATAGATATTCCCACTGCGGTTATTGCATTCACGAGTGGCTTAGCACTGATCTACATGAAAAGATTACAGGAACCACAGCTGATTGTCATTGCGGCCATTTTGGGCCTAGTCATCAAAACAGTTATTTAAACGGTGCATTCATTATACGCTTTAAGTAAGAAACTCTCGAAGGTATGATACCTCTCCATCATGGCTAAGAAAGAACACAAACTATATTAGTTAGAGCACGCTTACCTTATCGCTACAGCAGCCCTTCATCACCAAGTGAGAAATGTGTATAATTTTTGCACTTTCAGACGGCCAATACATTTTGACTAAGGAATTAATTTTGCTTGCTTCAGTTGCTCAAAGAGCTCGTAAAATGTATCTTCCGTATCCTGATAAACAAGGAAACCAAGTTTTCTGCTCTTAGACATGTTGGTCATCACCTCTATCGGTCGCCCGAGATCCAGGTCTGTATGCCAAGCAGTTGCAACTCGACTTAACATATTCTCCTTTAATTTGTATTTATCGGCTATTGTATTCCATGTTGCTGCATCATTGGCCATTTCTCTTTGCAGTGGTTCAATTTGATTGCCATATCCTACGGCTTCAATATCAAAATAGGCTGCTATACGTTTCCATAACCTGCTCCAACGAAATACATCACCGTTAACTACGTTAAAAGCTTCATTTCTTGCAGCATCAGTAGTGGATGCCCATATCAGGTGTTCGGCCAGGAGTCTTGCATCGGTCACGTCAGACAAGCCATTCCATTGTGCAGCAGATCCAGGCCATATGAAAGGACGCTCCTCCTCTTTACAAATTGAGGCATACACTGCTAAGGTAGTCCCCATGTTCATGGCATTACCTACAACTTTGCCAATAACTGTATGTGGACGGTGGATGCTCCAAGTAAAACCGTCCCTTTTAGCGGCAGCATAAACCTCATCTTCTTGTGCGTAGTAAAAATTCTCCAAATCTAATCTCGGATGTTCCTCCCTTAGAGGCGTTTCTGGGAAAAACCCCTCCTTTGCATAAGCTTCAAATGGACCCAAATAATGTTTCAGTCCTGTAACCAGTGCAACATGTTTTACCGATCCTTTAGGAGAGAGCGTGTCAAGGATATTCCGAACCATTAAACCGTTCACCCGAATATTCTCTTTTTCGGTCCCGTTGCGCATCCAGGTGGTGATGTACACATGGGTAGGCCTCACCTCCTTTAAAGCCAACTTCAGGTTTTCCAAATCCAAAAGATCGGCTGCTATCGGCCTAAGACCACTGTCTTCAGTATTTGGGTTTCTGGCAAGGCCATAAGTTTCCCAACCCAAAGATACCAGTTGCGCTGTCAAATTACTTCCAATAATGCCACTGGAGCCTACTACTAATGCTATTTTATCCATCCTATTTATTGTTATTGATATGCTAATTTTTTAATACTACAAAAATAGATTAGCTTCGAATACTGCCGAATGACCTGAATCAACAAATACGCTTAACCTAAGTCAAGTCTTTTATAGCTTTAGCGATAGTTATTGAGGATGAATAAATTATATTTGATGGGAAGAAGTTGAGGATCATGATCGAAATACTCTTTAAGCATATCGAAGAAAAGGTAAGCCTTACCGCAACCGATAAAGAAATGATTAACACTTTCTTTATAAGGAAAAGAATACGTAAGAAGCAATACTTACTTCACGAGGGAGATGTATGCAAGTACCTTTCTTTTATTGCCACTGGATTAGTCAGAACCTATAATGTTGATGAAAAAGGCGACGAACACATGAGTGTTTTTGGCTGGGAAGGATGGTGGATTTCTGATTTTAACAGTTTCCTTTCCGAAGTTCCTGCAATGTTTTATATAGATGCAATTGAAGATTCGGAGGTATTGATGATTTCCAGATCTGATTATGATACACTCACGATCCAGGTTCCTATAATGGACCGTTATTTTAGAATATTGTTCCAAAACAGCCTGGTTACGAAAGAGCGACGTTTGATGAGCTCCATTACCCACAGTGCGCAACAAAAGTATGTACAGCTACTTAATTCTAATCCTGAAATTATTAATAGAATACCTCAAAACATGGTAGCGTCCTATCTGGGTATCGCACCCGAAACATTAAGCCGTATCAAAAGAAATCTCACTTACAAAAAATAGACTTGCCTGGATGTTTTCTACATGCATACGTTTACAGTTTATTATCGCCAAAAAGAAATACACGATTGCACAGCTGGAACCTATTCTGGATGATGCCACTTTTACGTTTACAAGATCATTTCCGATTTTTAAGGAACCTGCGATTAATGATAAGAGAAGGCTGATTGATTCAATGTTCCCCGAAATATGCGATTTCGAAACCCTAAAACATTGAACCGCTTTATTGAGCGAGACACTTGAGCGCATATACTTGGTAACAGGAAATTAGAAGAAAAAAAACGAGGCAAGAGACTTTTAAAAGTCTCTTGCCTCTTTACGGGTGGCCCCACTTGCTTTTGTCTACGGATTTTATGTACGATTTAATGCGTCTAGCGAACCTAAAGGGGAAAATGATGGAGATTGATCCGCAACTTTCAGAGAGGAAGTTGGGTCTTTAGTATGTTTTAGTCGCATGCGCATAACTTCAATCAATTTTATCCCTAGTAGAGAAGATGGAAGTTCTCTACTAGGGAATATTTCGATTAAAAACTATCTAGTATTGAGGAGCAGTATGTTTACTCTATACGGTTTTCAGTTTCCCCGTTTGCACAGTCATTGATTTGCAACTACGCCTACTTCAGTTTTTAAGTCTAAAGTAGAGTAAACGTATAGATTGAAAGTTGTTTCCGATTGTGGTCATTGCTCATTGTTGAATTGGTTGTCATACGCTTTTACGTGATGGGGAAATTCCTCTTCATAGAATGGATATGGAACACCTTCTAATGAAATTTCAAATTCATCGCTGTCCATACCACTAATTTGATTTCCTACTCCTTTGATTTCTATTCCCACTTCATTTTTAACTGCTAAATTATTTATCGTCCGAGTAAGTATCAGTCTGTCTTCGGGATAGTCAGTGACTAATTCAATGTCGTTTGTTACACAATAGGTTTTAAAGAAGTCATAACCCGAAGAAATATTTATAAAAGTTATTTTGCCAAAAACACCGCCCATAGATGCATCTCCCTTTTCAAGTTCAGTTGTCCCTATTTTATTGTTGTCCAGAAAAATGTCGTATAGTTTCATTGTTATAGTTTGGTGTCTTGCTAAAGCGACGCATAAGGTTTATGGGCGTTGCGTTCGGGTGGGAATTGGAGCACGAAACTGTCAGCCAGTACTCAACTTAAATAAAAGCACAAAGCTCCAAATTTGCACTTCGACCCGCCTAACGCAAAACCTGTGTTATGCCCAGTTTTATGTCGAAGTGTCTGTGTAGTCCCATTCATTTATACCTTGAAATTTCCTTATCCAATTTAAAGTTTGGTGTCTTTCAAAACTTACCACTCTATCAATTTGTGTTTCGTCTGATTTACCACTAAACATCAAGTCTCTAAAATATGTCGTTGCTAATTCGTTAAGCAAGTTCTCTTCATAAATTTGGTCTAGTGGTCTGAATTTTAAATCTCTCAAAAAATCTTTTGTCTCTGCTCCGAGCTCGGGGATTTTACTTTCAAAAGCATCCATTACTTCATCTGAACATTCTTGGGTAATATCGTGAAGATTGTCAAATAGATTTAACACCCAGCCCAATAAGATAGAACTTTCAATTTTCCAAGATAAATCCAATAAAACATCTTCATTTGGCTTACTCTGATTTAAAAAGTTGATTTCATTTTTTGATACTTGTTCCCAAAGTTTTTCCTTTTTTAACCATTCAATAATTTTAGGCCTGTCATCTAAGTTGTGAACTGAATAAGAGATTGAATTTAGGATAATTAGTCTGCAACCAACGTCATAAGGTCTTTGAAATTCTTCTTTTGAATAGTCTAGATAGGGTAAGTGAGATACTCTGTAATTTTTAATACCTAATGAAATTAATCTTTCTTCAAGTTTTTTCTTTCTTTTCTTTAACTCTGCAATTTCAGGTGTGTCTGGCTCTTTAGGAATTGAACTGTCAAAATACCAGTCATTGTGAGGCGATGACTTACCACAACCTGGGCAACTTGTTGTCTCCCATTGAGTATTGCATTTTGGACATTTTGCTCTTGTTTCAAAGGTATTCCAAGAGTATCCGCAAGTACAAGTCCAATGAGATTCTCTGTCTGGTTGCCAATTACAGGTTGGACATTCAATTACTGTTGTCATTTTTGATGTATATGTTGTCTTTTAAAATTGGGCATAACGTTTTGGGACTTTGCGTTCGGCGGGAAGTAGAAGCACAAAAGCCGATATTATTACTAAATTTCAATTGAAAAACTGCCGTTGAACTTTGCACTTCAGCCCGCCTGACGCAAAACCCTTGTTGTAGGCAGTGCTTTTATGGTTTGTACGGTTTTTCTTTTTCGTTGTCTTTATAGTATTCGGAAATGATTGAAAACTGTTTGTCTGTTAAAAGTATTGTCTGTAAATCATTGCCACCGTAAAGCAAATAAAATTGTTCGTCTATATTTTTGGTTTTCAGAATTTCATTTATTTTCTTAAAAAAATTTCTTGGTGCTGTATCCCAAAATGTTTGATTATCAAGTTCTTTTTTTGTGTAAAGATTTAATTTTTCACCGTTGATTATTATGTCATTTGTTTTTTCATAATCATCTGCCGATTTTACGGTTAAACTCACGTTTCTTTTTTTCAATATTTTATTTAGTTGCGGAAGGAAAAAGTCAAAACTAAATTCGGCGAGTTCTTCTGCGTCAATATGAGCTATTTTGAGATTATCGTCATCATGAATGTCAAAGTTGCTTATGAGTTGTGCTTTTAAACTGTCAATTTTTGAATTGTCCGCATATTTTAGGAAGTCACTGTCAATAAGTTTTTCTCCATAAATACTATCGGACTTTTCCACATTCACATTTGACTTGCTATTATTTTGTGTCTGTGCTTTTCGGTTACAACTGATTAAAAATATCGAAAAAAATAAAATCGTTAATTGTTTCATTCGATGTCGTTTTTTTAGCATTGCCTACAACTCTGTTTTACCAGCCATAAACATTCTCCAATGCAGCTCAAAATAGTTGTATTGGAGCCATAGATTTGCTGGTTATGCAATGCTAATATATTAAATTAATAGCTCTCAAGACGACTTTTATCTCTTGTTTGTTTTGGCTGTTCACATACCTTTAATTTCAGCCAAAATGCTGAAGCATTCTCTTTTATAATCGGCTATAAATATACCTGAGTACATATTATTTCTCCCTACTAAAGTATTTCCCAATCCAATATATCTTAATCTTGCCAAGATTTGGCAAATACCCATCGCTGTATAATCATTGCAAGAAAATTAAATTATGAAAACAGCAATTTTATACCTCCGTGTAAGTACCGATGAACAAGCATTAAGGGGTTATTCATTAAGAGCTCAGCAGGAGTTGCTCACTAACTATTGTAAACTACATCACATTAGTATTTTAAAGATTTTCACGGAAGACCATTCTGCAAAATCTTTCAAACCACCAGAATGGATTAAGTTTATTACCTATTTGCGTAAACACCGGTCTGACTTTCTCTTCTTTACCAAATGGGATAGATTTAGCCGCAATACCTGTGATGCTTATCAGGTGCTGGCAAACCTAAAAAGGATGGGAACTAATCCACAGGCAGTAGAACAGCCTTTGGACTTAAATGTCCCTGAGAACAAACTAATGCTTGCATTGTATCTGGCTATACCGGAAATCGAAAATGACCGACGAAGCTTGAATACCCAAATGGGCATGAGGCGTGCGAAAAAAGAAGGACATTGGTCTGGCAGGGCGCCACTTGGTTATAAAAACAAGAGTTACGAAGATGGGAAGAAATACATCTCACCAGAAGAGCCTTACGCTTCTGCAATCAGGTGGGCATTTCAAGAGCTTTCCTTAGGTATGTCTTCAATGGCGGCAGTTCATAGAAAGGCATTTAAACTTGGGCTTACCTGTAGCATTAATAACTTTCATTCGCTTGTCCGCAATCGGATGTATTGTGGAAAGATCAGAGTTCGCGAAATAGATGGAGAAAAAGAACACATTATAAAAGGTCTGCATGAACCATTGATAACCGAAAGGCTATTTGACAAAGTTCAAAATGTATTAAAAGGAGAGATTAAACCTAAAAGGCCTGCAATTGCTACACCAGAAGATTTACCGCTTCGAGGCTTTTTAAAATGTCCTAGCTGCCATAGAATGCTTACAGGAAGTGCTTCTAAGGGCCGTAAAATCCATGTTACTTACTACCATTGTAAATCTCCATGCAAAGTAAGGTTCAATGCCAATCAGGTAAATCAGGATTTCATCGAAGAATTAAAACTCTTTAGGATTGCCAAAAGAGATCAACCAAAATTCTTATAAGAAATTATCAGCACTTATAACGAAGTGAGAAAAACGGCTTCCGCCATGAGACAGGACTATATAGACGAACTGCATATACTAGATGATCAGATTATTAATGCTAGAGAACTTTTGCTCGCCGGAAAGATCGAACCATCTGATTTTAAAATCTTGACAATGGATTACGATAATAAAGTAAATGCAATAAATATTCGTTTAACAGCACTTAAAGAGCGATTTAAGGATAAAATTAATATTCAACCTATGGTAATCAATGCAATAAAAACACTATGCAATCTTCCTCGTCTTTATCAAACAGCTGTTATTGAAGACAAAAGATACCTAGTAGAGACAATTTTTAATGGAATGTTAATTTACGACAAAGATGGGTATCGAACCACAAATCTCAACCCGATTGCAGAGTTAACCTACCTGAAAAACAAAGAGTTAGAAGGGTATAAAAAAGGGGAAAAGTATCTTTAAAAGACTCTTTTCCCCAACTAAGGGTGGCTGATGGGGCTCGAACCCACGACCCTCGGCACCACAAACCAATACTCTAACCAACTGAGCTACAGCCACCGTGTGTTTTTCAACGCTACAAAAGTACGATTAAAAATATTTTATTCAAATCTTTTTATTTTTTCATGAACACATTTCTTTTAACCCTTTATATTTCAGCGAGATTAATTTTCAGACAGGCACAATAAAACTGGTTGAAGTTGCTTTTACAGCTTAAAAAGCTAGATTTGCTACAGATTATGATTGAGATTTATACTGATGGAGCTGCAAGCGGAAACCCCGGACCTGGGGGTTATGGTGTGATTTTACGTTCCGGCGCACACTATAAAGAGCTGAGTGCAGGATTCAGGATGACTACCAACAACCGCATGGAACTGCTGGCGGTCATCGTAGGTCTCAACGCACTAAAAACTCCGGGCCAGGAAGTCACTATTTTTTCCGATTCCAAGTACGTCATCGATTCTGTAGAAAAAAAATGGGTATTTGGCTGGCTCAAAACTGGCTTCAAAGGCAAAAAAAACAAAGACCTCTGGATGATGTTTCTCCAGATCTACAAGCAGCATCACGTGAAATTTGTTTGGGTAAAAGGGCACAACAACCATCCTGAAAACGAACGTTGCGATCAACTGGCTGTAGCGGCTTCCAAAAATCGGTCTGCCCAGGGCATCGACTTTCATTTTGAAGCAGAGAAGGACAAGCCTTCCCTGCTGTAACGGTATTTGGTTTGGTTTAGGCTGTCTTTTTTTCTTCAGATACCCTGGTATCTTTTTCCGGAGAAAACTCCTGCATCATTCCAGCAGCTACTTCGACCATTTTAGGAGAACCGATGAAAATAGCGGTACGCTGATGCAACGCTGTAGGTTCGATATCCAGGATCCTGCTGAAGCCATCTGTGGCTACGCCCCCCGCCTGCTCTATAATGAAAGCCATGGGATTGCACTCGTAAAGCAAACGCAGTTTGCCATTCGGCGAACTGGAGGTGGTGGGATAGATGTAAATCCCGCCTTTGATCAGGTTCCGGTGGATATCGGCCACCATAGATCCAATATACCTGGAAGTATAGGGCCTGTTGCTGTCCTTATCTTCTACCTGGGCATATTTTAAGTATTTCTTGACCCCCTCTGGAAAATGTACATAGTTCCCCTCGTTGATAGAATAGATACTTCCTTCTGCCGGAACTTTTATATTGGGGTGCGATAAGCAAAACTCCCCGATGGAAGGATCCAGTGTAAAACCGTTAACTCCTTTTCCTGTGGTATAGACCATCATCGTGGAGGAACCATAGATCACATAACCTGCAGCAACCTGCTGTGTCCCCTTTTGCAATACATCCTGCAAGGTGGCCTCCCCATTCATACTTTTCCTGCGGTAGATGGAAAAAATGGTGCCTATCGCTACGTTGACATCAATATTGGAGGAACCATCCAGGGGATCTATACAAACGATGTATTTCGCATTCTTGGAAACCGGTGAATCGATCTGTACCAGGTCATCCTCTTCTTCAGTAGCGACCACACAGCACTCTCCCCCACTCGTGAGGGCACTGATGAACTGGGTATTTGCAAATACGTCCAGTTTCTGCTGCCCCTCTCCCTGTATGTTGATGGTGCCGGCTGCGCCAAGTATGTCGACAAGCCCTGCTTTGTTGACCTCGCGGTTCACAATTTTAGCGGCAATGCCGATGTCTCTTAATAACCTGGAGAGTTCGCCCTTGGCGTAAGGAAAGTCTGCCTGTTTCTCTATGATAAACTGACCTAATGTTTTGATGCCCGACATATACTTAGTGTATTTTATACGTTATCTATTGCCTATTTCTATGGCGACTAAGTTATGTATTTTTTCTCCTGTAACACAAAATTTAATTAAGGTCTTTATGCGATGCCAGCCTGAATTTCCCGCTGCACCCGGATTTATATGCATACAATCTATCTTTTTATCGTACATCACTTTGAGGATATGTGAATGTCCGGAGATAAATAACTTAGGGGGCTTAGTGTATATTTCACTCTTTATATTCGGTGCGTATTTTCCGGGATATCCGCCGATATGGGTGATCCAAACATCCAAATTTTCACAGCTAAATCGTAAATGCTCCGGATATACGCTACGGATCTCTTTACCATCGATATTTCCGTACACTCCCCGCAGCGGCTTAAAGGCGGACAGCTTTTCTGCCACATCAGGTCCAAAATCACCTGCATGCCAGACCTCATCACAGTCTTCAAAATGCTTATACACTGCATCATCTAAAAATCCATGTGTATCTGATATTAATCCTATCGTTTTCAAAGGCTATGGTATTAATTGTTGATTTTAGTAGGCCAGGAAGAAGTCTTTCAACAAGTCCCGGTAGGCCAAGGTATAGACTTTTTCGCGCTCGTAAATGTAGAAATGTTCCTTTTCCGAAGTTTCCGGACCAGAGCCGAGGCAAATGATGCTTCTGAAGGCACCTTTATTTTCATCGGAATGCAAATCGATCTGTTTGAGTGCGCTCAATTTGTACAGTTTTGCTTTTTCCACCAGCTGTTCTGCCTGCTTGAGCGGTAGTATGAACCAGAATTGCCCTCCAGGACTCAGTAGTGAAGCTACTTTATGAATGAGTTCGTCAAAAAATACGGAACTGGCATGCCTTGCAATCCCTTTCTTTTCTTCCTGGTTCTTCAGGTCGTTGACAAAGAAGGGCGGATTGGAAAGGATCAGGTCGAAGCGAAGTGCGGTATCGTATTGCTCAATAGCGATGTGTTCAACACTCATCCGCTCACTAAATATAGAGTTGCTAAAATTTTCTGATGCCCGTAGTGCCGCCTGTTCGTCGATCTCTACTGCATGAATACGTGCTGCTTCAAAGCGTTGCGCCAGGATCAGTGCGAGCACACCCGTACCTGTGCCGATATCGAGGATGTGTCCAGGGGCTTCGGCCTCTGCCAGCAAAGCCAGTAACACACCGTCCGTATTGACCTTCATGGCACAACCACGCTGATCTACTTCAAAGTGCTTAAATTTAAAAACCGAACTCACTTTTGACTTTTAAAGGAAGTAGATTCATACAGCTCGAGCGGCAATCCATCAGGATCGTTAAAAAAGGTAAAACGCCGGTCGGTAAACTCGTCTATGCGAATGGGTTCGGTAGAGATGCCTTTTTCATGAAGATCAGCAATCACCTTTTCGATGTCATCTACCTCAAAAGCCAGGTGCCGCAGTCCCGCAGCTTCCGGACGTGAAGGCCTGGGTACGGGATTTTCAAAAGAGAAGAGTTCAACCTGGTAGGTACCGTTGACGGATAAGTCTAATTTATAGGATTTCCTTTCCGAACGGTACACCTCGGCCAGAATTCCGAAACCCAGTTTATGGACATAAAAATCTTTAGAGCGCTCATAATCTGTGCATATGATGGCAATATGGTGGATTCGATTCAGCATAATTCTCTTTTTTGGACATTCAAAAGTAATCAAAACAAGGGAAAACAGATTACATGCGTTTTTGATAGGCGTTTTAAAATTTTAACCTTAAATTTGCACTTTCAAAAAAAGAGCATGATCTATTTTTTCTTAAGCCAATCTACCACGGTTTTCGCTGTACAAATTGAACGGGAACTGAGCACAACTGATATTACAAAACTCGAATGGCTGTTTGGCGGAGCCAAATTGCAACAGGAAAGCACTTTAACGAGCTTTTTTGTTGGCCCCCGCGCAGCAATGATCACCCCATGGAGTACCAATGCAGTGGAAATCACACAAAACATGGACATCCAGGACATCATCCGCATCGAGGAATTTAAACAGGTGGCTGAAGATTTTGCAGGATATGATCCCATGCTCTCTCAGAAATATGCGCAGCTGGATCAGGAGATCTACACGATCAACATCCAGCCCGAGCCTATCCTGCAGATCACTGATGTGGCTGCATACAACAAACAGGAAGGCCTTTCTTTAAGTGATGAAGAGGTAGCATACCTGGACGGACTGGCAGAAAGACTGGGCCGACCGCTTACGGATTCTGAAGTTTTTGGTTTCTCTCAGGTGAATTCTGAACATTGCCGCCACAAGATCTTCAACGGTAAGTTTGTGATTGATGGTGTGGAACAACCTACTTCCCTATTTAAACTGATTCGTAAAACTTCGGAAGCGCATCCCAATGATATCGTTTCTGCCTATAAAGACAATGTTGCCTTTATTAAAGGCCCCACAGTTCAGCAATTTGCCCCTAAACGCGCAGATGTGCCAGACTATTATACGACAAGTGATTTTGAATCGGTGATTTCCCTGAAAGCGGAGACCCATAACTTTCCTACTACTGTAGAGCCTTTCAACGGTGCTGCTACAGGTTCTGGCGGTGAGATCCGCGACAGGCTGGCCGGCGGACAGGGTTCTTTACCATTGGCAGGTACTGCAGTGTACATGACTGCGCTTTCCCGTCTGGAAGAAGGACGTGCATGGGAAAATGGTGTGGAAGAAAGGGAATGGCTATACCAGACTCCGATGGATATCCTGATCAAGGCTTCCAACGGAGCGACAGATTTTGGCAATAAGTTTGGCCAACCGCTCATCACAGGTTCAGTACTGACTTTCGAACATGAAGAGGAAGACCGTAAACTGGGATTCGATAAAGTGATCATGCTGGCAGGTGGTGTAGGCTACGGCAAAGCAAGCCAGGCACAGAAACACAAACCTGCTGAAGGTGACCAAATCGTGATCCTGGGTGGTGAAAACTACAGGATCGGTATGGGTGGTGCAGCGGTTTCTTCTGCGGATACCGGTGCCCTGGGTACTGGAATCGAGCTGAATGCCGTACAACGCTCTAACCCTGAAATGCAAAAAAGGGCTGCCAATGCAGTTCGCGGCATGGTGGAATCGGAGCACAATGCGATCATCTCCATCCATGATCACGGTGCTGGTGGTCACTTGAACTGTCTATCCGAACTGGTAGAAGAAACCGGCGGTAAGATCGACCTGGATAAACTCCCTGTGGGCGATCCTACCCTATCCTCAAAAGAAATTATCGGTAACGAATCACAGGAGCGTATGGGCCTGGTGATCGGCCAAAAAGATATTGCAACATTACAAAAGATTGCCGATCGCGAACGCTCCCCTATGTATACGGTGGGTATAGTGACCGGCGACCACCGTTTTACATTTGAATCGGCCACAACCGGTGTAAAACCAATGGACCTGGAACTGAAAGACATGTTCGGAAGTTCCCCTAAAGTAGTAATGGAAGACCAGACGATAGACCGTAACTACGAGCCTGTAATCTATGACATCGCTAAGCTCTCTACTTACCTGGAGCAGGTATTGCAATTGGAAGCGGTAGCTGCCAAAGACTGGCTGACCAATAAGGTAGACCGATGTGTGGGTGGCCGTGTAGCTAAACAACAATGCGCAGGACCACTGCAATTGCCGCTCAACAACTGCGGAGTAATGGCATTGGATTTCCAGGGCAAGGAAGGTATTGCGACTTCAGTGGGTCATGCGCCAGTTTCGGCCCTGATCGATGCCGCTGCCGGAAGCCGTATTGCGATTGCGGAATCCTTGTCCAACATCCTTTGGGCTCCGCTAAAAGATGGACTGAAAAGCGTATCGCTTTCGGCCAACTGGATGTGGGCCTGCAAAAACGAGGGTGAAGACGCCAGGTTATACGAAGCGGTAAAAGCTTGTTCTGATTTTGCCATTGAACTGGGCATCAATATCCCAACGGGAAAAGATTCCCTGTCGATGAAACAGAAATACAAAGATGGCGATGTGATTGCACCAGGTACGGTGATCATTTCTGCAGCGGGTAACTGTGATGACATTACGAAGGTAGTGGAACCAGTCTTGCAGAAAAACGGTGGCTCGATCTATTACATCAACCTTTCTCAAGACAGTTATAAACTGGGAGGATCTTCTTTCGCCCAGATCTTAAATAGAGTAGGTAACGAAACTCCGGACGTGAAAGATGCTGCGCAGTTCAAGGCCACTTTTGACACTTTACAATCATTGATCAAAGCAGATAAGATCCAGGCGGGCCATGATATCGGCAGCGGTGGTCTGATAACCACTTTGTTGGAGCTTTGCTTTGCTGACCGCCAACTTGGCGCTTCGCTTGATCTGTCTTCATTAGGAGAGGCGGACCATGTGAAATTGCTGTTTGCAGAAAATATCGGTATCGTATTCCAGGCCGACAGCAGCGTTGAAGCTGTATTCGCTGAAAAGGGCATTACTTATCATCTAATCGGTGAGGTGAACGATACAGAGACCCTGAGCATTAAAAACGGAACAGAAACACTGAGCTTCGACATCACTCATCTGCGCGATGTCTGGTTTAAAACCTCTTACTTGCTGGACACTAAACAAAGTGGACCTGTAAAGGCTAAAGAGCGTTATGAGAACTATAAAAACCAGGCCCTGAAATATACCTTCCCTGCTGAATTCGATGGTAAAAAACCGGTGATAGATAACACTAAGCCAAGGCCAAAAGCAGCCATCATCCGGGAGAAAGGAAGCAATTCTGAGCGTGAACTGGCGAATGCGATGTACCTGGCTGGATTTGATGTAAAGGATGTACACATGACCGACCTGATCACAGGCCGCGAAACTCTGGAAGACATCCAGTTTATCGGTGCCGTGGGTGGATTCTCGAACTCTGATGTATTGGGCTCTGCCAAGGGATGGGCCGGTGCTTTTATGTATAATGAAAAAGCCCGCGTTGCTTTGGAGAATTTCTTCAGTCGTCCGGACACCCTCTCCGTAGGTGTATGTAATGGTTGCCAGTTGTTCGTTGAACTTGGCCTGATCAACAAGGACCATGAAGTAAAACCAAAAATGCTCCACAATGAAAGTCATAAGCATGAAAGCATCTTCACTTCATTGACCATTGCTGAAAACAACTCTGTGATGTTGTCTACACTTGCCGGCAGTACTTTAGGTGTATGGGTTTCACATGGTGAAGGCCGTTTCCAATTGCCTTATGCTGAAGACAAATACAGTATCGTGGCTAAGTATGCTTATGAAAGCTATCCTGCAAGTCCAAACGGTTCGGACTACAATACAGCCATGATGTGTGATGCCTCTGGTCGCCACCTGGTGATGATGCCGCACATTGAGCGTTCATTGTTCCAATGGCACTGGGCAAATTATCCGCAAGGACGCAAAGACGAGGTAACGCCTTGGATGGAAGCCTTCGTGAATGCGAGAAAATGGATTGAAGCAAAAGAAGCTTAAAATAATATACAGCGAAACGCTGATCTGAACTCCGGTAACCGAAAGCTTACCGGAGTTTTTTTTATTGCTGAGCTTTAAGTGCGGAGGATTTTTTAGATAGGATCAATACCACCCCATTTTTACCACTTTCGCCATATTTTTCTATGGCAGATTGCCCCTTAAATACATGGATCGCTTCAATCTTATCGGTAGCGATCGCGTTTATAGAGAGCACAGGTACACCATCCAGGAGATATAAAGGCTGAGGAGTTGCATTCTCAAATATAGTTTGGGGTTGTCTTTGGATACTTGAAGAATCAAGGACTGCCAAAGCAGGTGCAGCTGTAGGTACCTGCAATTCCTGCCGAGGGGCAATCAGGACCGGCTTTTTTACCTTTACTTTTGCGACCTTCTGCGCTTTCGGTTTTGCCCCGGCTTTCATTTTTTGTTCAGTTAAGGTATCCGGCTTTGATCTGGAAGCTGTAAAGGCTTCCGCAACCGGCACCATTTTAACAAGCGGCTGTGCCAGCACATACTCCGGTTTCGCAAAAAACCAAACCAGGAAAAGAAGACCTGGCAGTGCAGCCAGCGCTGCCAGTTTTCTGAAAGCGGAAGATTTTGGACGCATCATCATTTTGATCCTGCTCATTTTATCCAGGTGTGAAAATGAACTCGCCAGGGCGAAAACCGGAAGTCCTAAAGCATGATTGATCAGCGTAGCGCGGTACACTGCTGCTGAGTTTCCCTGCTCCAACACCGCGGCATCTGCTAAAAACTCATGGTTTTCTTTGATCAGTCTTTGGTAAAACCAGGCAAGGGGATTGAACCACTGCAGGCTGCAGAACACCTGAGCGACCAGCAGGTCGAACCAGTGGTATTGCCTGACATGCGCTTCTTCATGCGCAAGGATCAGGTCTTGTTCCAGCTTTGTATTGTCTGGTGAATGGTGAATGATGATGTAGTTGAATACCGAAAAAGAAGTTTTAAAAAGATTTGTCCTGACCAGTTTATAACCATTCAGTTCAACATGGCCGAGGGCATCAATGCTACGCTTTAGTTTCGCCAATGCCATTACCTTGCTCAGCAGGAAGATTACACTGACCAGCAAATATGCCGACAGGGCGAAATCTGCCCAGCGTGTTGCACCTGGTTTGATTTCAGCGGCAGCGACAGGAAAGTCCATGCTTTCTGATAAACCAGGTACGCTGACCTGATAAGTATAAGTATAGAAAGGCAACGCAATTGCACATGCAAGTCCTGCAAGCAAGAAATACCTGTTAAACCGGTAAAAGGTTTCTCTTTTAAAAAAGACCAGGTAGAGTGCAATAAACACAGCAAGACACAAGGTAGATTTGAGGAGATACAAGGCCAGCTGTTCCATAATCATCTATTTTTCTTTATCAAGTTCATTTTGAGTATCCCGGATGAGGAGATCCAATTCTTCTATGGTATAGTTGTTCTCTTTGGCAAAGAAAGAGGCCATTGCACCGAATGAATTGTTGAAATAGTTTTTCAACAACCCAGAAAGCTGTGTCTTAGAATAGGCCTCTTTTGCCACCAGGGCAAAATAAACATTGATCCTTCCGTTCGCCTTATGGTCGGCAAAACCTTTGTTTTCGAGAATGGTAAGGACAGTTGAAACAGTGGTACGGGCGGGTTTCGGTGCCTCAAGAAGATCGCGGATCTCCTGTACCGTACCTTCTCCCAGCGACCATAAAACCTGCATGATCTGCTCTTCTGCCTTTGTCAATTGCACTGATTTTTCCATAACGATTAAATGTATGACTATTTATATAGACAAACAACATTTATTTGATTTTGAACCTGACCTTCATCAGCACCTGCGCAGGACGCAGGTTATAACTGCTGTAAAATGTACTGATGTCGCTATAAGTGGCCATCACATATTGTTTGGTATTCAACAGGTTGTTGTATTCCAGGTTGAATTCCATATGCTTCCAGTTGAATTTGGCACCTGCATCGGCAAAGTTCATCGACTGCGCTGCACCGCTCAAGCCGCCATTATAAAAATGCTCGAAAGCCAGATTGAGGGTCAGCTTTTTAGTTGGGAAGACATTTAGCTTTCCTCTGTGGACCTGATTGTCGATAGCAGCGCGCCCCTCTGCAGCCCTGATCTTGCTGAGGCTCCTGGAATAATTCCAGTTGTAGCTGAAACTTCCCCATTTACTCAATTTGGAAGATGTTCCGGCATTGAGGCCATAGCGGTCTGCAGAGAAGTCAATCAACTCGGACTGACTGATCTGTGAAGCCCTGGAATTGCTATAGTTCAAATCCAATGTAAAGGTACTCTCCAGAAATTGGATTGCCTTACTGAACTTGCCGTAAAAGACCATAGTACGACTTTCATTGGGGATTTCATAGCTCAACCTGGAGCTCCGGATTCCGGAATAGTCGTAGCCATATAATATGCTCATCTGGTTAATGGAATAACTGGCTCCAAAATTCGTGAATACGGCATGTATGGGATGACGGTACCCGATATCCAGGTTGTAGGCCTGACTTTGCTTCTTGGGAAGGCTGCCATCGTTTCTGGTCAGACTGCGATAACTTTGCATGATGTATGACCTGTATCCATTCTCGAGTCCGCCAATATCGCTGTTGTATTTCGCAGCTGCATTGAACTGCCAGAGGGGACTGAGCTCGTACCTTGCGCTGAGCGATGGATTGAAAAAAATATTGTTCCGCAATGAAGCATAACTTAGGGGAAGATTGAGGACCATCCTTAATTTATTGGTGTGATAGGTATAGTCAGGACTGAAGTATACATCTAATGTATTCCATTGCAGGTCATTGCGCAGCGAATCCGCTGCCAAACCTAATTGTCCGGCAGCGGACCGCGCCTGGAGCGTAGAACTAAAATGAGTGGCATAGGCATTCATCCCCATTGCATAGTTCTGTATAAGCTGCTTGCTCGTCCAGCCATAGCTGATCCGGTTCTGTGTACTGAACTTGTTTTGTGCTACATTTTGAACCATGGCGACTGAGGATAAATCCCCTCCAAATAAATCCGGATATAGCAGCGGATTGATCAGGAGTGTCTGATCTGCCTGACTATAGCTTGTAAAGGAAGAGAGTTTGATGGTTTTTTTCCCAAGGTTGCTAATCACTGAAAAATTGTTGCTGAGGTTGATCAGCGGTTTATCCAGTTCCTGTTTCAGATCTGTTGCAGTGAGCACAGTGCCCTCCTCCATGATCCAGCTCCCGCTAAATTTGAGGGCATTGTCGAGATAAAACTGTTCTCTGTTGGCATTCAATTGCAGGCTTGCATCCAGTTTGTTCACTTGCTGCTTTGCGCTCAGTTGCTCTGTAATGCTCAGCAGGCTATCACCAGGAAGGTAGTAGGAAGACTGTGAATAGCTTTGCTGGTCTTTATGGTCATTCAGGTAGTTGACATTTGCGGTCAACTGGTAATCTTTTCCATAAGACCAGAGCTGATTTAAGCTCGCGGCATGGGAGCGGTTGAACAAATACCGTTGCTGGCTGATTCCGGGTGCTGCAGGCGCCTGTATAGATAAGCCCGCAGCCTGCCCTGGAGCTTGCGAGCCACCATAGAAGGAGAGCTGTTCGGCTGCTGCATCCTGGCCGGTATTGTTGCCCTTATAGACGTTCATCAGCTGCTTGTTCTTGTCGAAATACATGGAGGACAATTCGTTATTCCATAGCACAGGCGAGACTCCTGTACCCAATTGCCCGGTGGCGGTCAGGACTCCTTTCGCACTGTCTTTGAGTTTCAAATTGATGGCACCTTCGTCAGTAAATTCCTTGTTCTTTAAAGCCTTGACCGGCTGATGGTTCTCCAGCACCTGTACACTTGCCACATCCTTCGCCTCGATATTATTGGTTGCGATACCATAGCGTCCTTGTAGCAGGTCTTTATTTTCGATGTAAAATTTATTGATCGGTTTATTGTTATACAGGATGGAACCATCGTCCTTGACCACAATTCCTGGCATCTTTTTCAGCACATCTCCAATAGTACGGTCATTCTGATCTTTAAAAACATCGACCAGGTAGTTTAAGGTATCTCCAAGCTGACGGATCTTCGGTGGGTTTACCTTGATTTCTTTCAGCTTGATGGCTTCATTGACCAATTGAAAATCGGCTTGCTGACTTTTATTGAACAGCATCCTGCTTTGCCTGGCGATGCTGAAGCCCGAGACAGTCAGCAATAAACTGTCCGAATTGCTTTTGAAAGACAGTTGATAGCCTCCCTTTTCATCACTGATCGCAAACAGAAGTACCGTCGAAATCCCTTTTTCCCGCAAACTGACATTCAGTCCGGCCATTGCCTTGCCATCTGAGCCGCGGAGGCTGCCTTTTATTAACGTCTGCCCCTGGAGCCTGTAAGTGAAAAAAATCAGCAAAACCAGGATAAAGACACGGCTCATTCCTTTTCCATTGGGATATAGTCGTACTTCACCGGATTCTCGGCAATGATGACTGCACCATTGTTGAAATTGATCTGCATTCCATTCCCTTGTTTCAGTTTTTGCTGTTCAAATTCGGCCCTTGTGCATTTGATGCTCTTTGTATCATCCACCACTATCGGCAATGGGCTTTCCAGTTGTTTAAGTCCGATCAGCTCAAAGGAAAACAAGGTTTGGCTATCTTCTATCTTAAGGATGAGACCGGGAAGCCCTGAGAATTTCCATGGCCCATCGTTCATTGGGATATCTTCAGTAAACCATGCAATATAGTCTCTGCCCCGAAAACTGAGATTGGCCTTTTGGCAGGTATAACCGGCAATGGTATCCATTTCATTAGTCATTTTCCAGAACCAGGTTCCCGGATCATCTTCATAAACAAACTGGTCGCTCATTACGCTGCCATAATCCAGCACCCTGATCTTCTGGTTCTTTTTGTTTTTGATGATCTGATAACTCTCCCCTTCTGCAGTACTGGAAGCTATGGTTCCAGGCATACCGGAAAGATCTTTGTTGGCGCTCGCCTTGAAAACATTGATGCTCTTGATACCAGCAGAATTCATTCCTTTCATTTTTGCACTCAGCATCGAATCCCTGCCCAACCTCGCGGGATCATAGAATTTGGAAAACTGCGTACCAATGTCGAGCACCATCGTATCTGAACGAAAGGCCTGGGCTGCCCCTTCCTTCTTTTTACTAAAAAGGTAATAGCACCTCAAAGTTGCCTGGTCAATGATGTTTTTGTCTGCCTTTTGCTGAGCGGAAAGGGAAGTTCCGAAGGCGGAAAAGATTAAAATATAAAGTAACTGCTTCATGCTGAAAATATTTACATGAGCAATCTACGTCTATATTTTTAGACAATCAAGAAAAAGCATGAATTTTGTCTAAAAATATAGACTAACTAATTTTCCTTCCTTCCGAGGATTTCAGATTTCCATTGATTGAACTTAATCGCAAAGTTCTCCGTATCGAAGGGTTTGGTGATGTAATCGTCCATTCCTGCATCAAAACACTCCTGCTTGTCTTTTTCAAACGCACCGGCAGTCATGGCGATGACCACAGGTCTTTGTGAACCATACCTGATGATCAGTTCCCTTGTAGCCTGTAATCCATCCATTTCCGGCATTTGGATATCCATGAACACCATGTCGTAGGGCTGCCTTTCCAGTGAGGACAAGACCTCCAGTCCGTTGGCTACTACATCACATTCATAGCCCATGCTCTTTAAAGTCTTGATGACAATTTTTTGATTAATGATGTTGTCTTCGGCCACAAGGATGCTCAGGTGCTGCTCTTCGGCAGGCAAAATCACTGTCGGTAATGTTTTTTCTGAGATCAGTTCTTTTGCTGCCTCTACTGGTTTGGACAATACATTCAGCAGCATTTTATTGAAATAGGACTGCTTAATGGGTTTGTCCATAATGGCTGCAAAAAGCTTACGGTCCTCTTCATGTCCCGAAGGGAAATGTCCGGCAGAACTGAACAGGACCAACGGAGTATCGTTGATCTTTGAAATTTCCCTGGCTACTTCTACACCATTCATATCCGGCATGAGCAAATCGATGATAACGACATCATAACTGCGTTTCGATATCGCTGCAAGCCCTTCTGCCCCACTTATGGCCAAATCTGCATACATGCCCCAGAGCTCGCAATGTCCCTTCAGAATTTTTAAGTTGGTGATGTTGTCGTCGATCAGCAAAGCCGATTTTTCCAACAGTTCTTTCTGTACGCTGAGCGGTTTATATTGTTTGATTTCGGCACTGACCTTCAGCTTGATCGTGAATTTAAAAGTCGTCCCTTCACCATACTCGCTCTCTGCCCATATTTTTCCGTCCATGCGCTCCACGAGACGCTGACTGATGGCCAAACCTAATCCGGTGCCTCCATATTTTCTGGTTGTAGAGGAATCTACCTGGGAAAAAGAGCTGAACAGCTTGTGCATTTTATCTGCCGGGATCCCTATCCCTGTATCTTTTACTGAAAACTCCAGTTCGTAATGAGCTTCCTTTCTTTCCAGCAGCCTGATTGAAGTCAGTATCTCGCCTGAAGGGGTAAATTTAATGGCATTACCAACCAGGTTCACCACAATCTGCCTCAGGCGGGTGAGGTCGCCGATCAGTTCTGCTGGCACCTGATGGTCAATCCAGTACAGGAGATCGATGTCTTTTTCAGCCGCCCTTACCGACAGGAGGTCATAAGTTTCCTCTACCACCTTATGAATGAAGAAAGGGTGCTCTTCCAGTTCCAGTTTGCCGGATTCTATCTTTGAAAAATCCAGGATCTCATTGATGATTTCCAGGAGCGAATCGGCACTCAGGCGGATGGACTCCACAAAATCGAACTGTTCTTCATCCAGTGTGGTATTGCGCAGGAGACTCGTCATTCCGATCACACCGTTCATTGGTGTTCTGATCTCATGGCTCATATTTGCAAGAAATTCCGATTTGGCCCGGTTTTGTTCATCTGCCAGCCTGCTTTTTTCTTCCAGCTGAACATTAAGTTCTTTGAGGTGCTCATCAAATAGATACTGACGTGTAATGTCGTCAAATGTCCAGAGCATGCCACTGGAGTTTTCTGAAACTGTGGGGCGACAGCATACATTCAGCACCAGTTTTTCAGGCTGATCAAAGATCCATAGCCAATTGTCGATCCGTTTGTCGGCCGACTTGAACAGCTCCATGCCCACTCTGAAAATCTCTTCCTTATTTGAAGCGCTGTTGCGCAGTGACTGCATGGCCGCAGAAAGTAGCGTAGGCTGTACGTGGCCACTCTGCAGGTCAAAAAGTTTTGCAGCGTGATCATTGACCCAACTGTTATTGCCGCTATCGTCGATAAATACAATACTCTGTGGTACGGTCTGCAGAATGGAATTGAAACGGGCTTTCAGCTCTTCCAATTCGTAATGCGTATTGGATAACTGAGCAGTTTCCCTGATCTTGTCGTAACAAGCACTTATAAATTCCTTAAATTCTATACTAAAATCAAAATGATATTGCCAGGAAAGCATCAGCACCCCGCTAAGTCCGGTTTCTTGCAGAGGGAGGACTACTAAAGCGGCCGGATTTTCAAACTGGCAGAGCAGTTCAGCAGCAAGCTGTTCGAAAGGGCTGGTAAAATACTGCGGACCATCACCAAATACATCCAGAACCCCCGGATCGATGTATATTTTATCATTGACTGAAGACTCCGGATTAACGATCCTGGCTGTAAGGCCATCTTCTTTTTTGACAAATAAAACTTCTGCTGCAGAAGATGCCTGTTTAAGTTCCAGCATGCTCCTCCTGGCAATTGCACTCCAATCTTCGAAGCGGGTCGCTATTCCTTGTGTCGCAATAAACTTCAGGGCTTTCCTGGCCCAATTGATATGTCCTTCTTTTTCTTTCAATTTACGAGGAAAGGTTTGATGTTATCGATTACCTGAGCGGCAGCGCTGATGTGTGGAAAATGTCCTTCAGCATCTACCGTTTTCAATATACTCCCCTGGATATGCTGATTTAAATAAACCGCTACCTCATCCGGAACGGCAACATCATTATGTGCCTGAAGGAGCAACACCGGCTTATTCAACTTAGAAAGTTCAGTGCGAAGGTCTGATTCAAAGATCAGTTTAGATACCGACAAAGCGATATCGGGTCTGATTTCCAATAAAGTGCTGGCAAAATACTGGCCCAGTTCCGGACGGTCGGGATTGGCCATCGCCATGTTAGAAAATCCGCTTACCCAGGCATAGTAATTGTTCGTCATCTCCTCATACATGTCATCCAGAACCGGCTGAGTAAATCCACCCGTATAGCCGGCACTTTCATCATTGAGGTACCTTGGTGAAGCCCCGATAAATACAATTCTCGAGAAATATTCCGGTGCTTTAACTGCCGCCAGCAGACCAATCATGGAGCTTACCGAATGTGCGACAAGAATGATGTCCTTTAATTGCAGTTCCTTTAAAATACCCAGCATATCGTCTGCATAGGTCTTTAAGGTATTGTACTTAATTGGACTGTAAGCCTCGGGGTCCGCTTTTCCCCCACCGACATTGTCAAACAGTACCAGACGGTATTCTGCTGCAAAAGCAGCCTTGACTTCTTTCCATGCGGTTTGATCAGTTCCAAATCCATTGGCAAAAACCATAGTTTCCGCAGCTGCAAAATTACCTTCGATACTGACGTTGTTCTTGAGTAATGGGGATTGTGTCATGTTATAATGCGTTGTCTTTCTTGTTACGAACGAAAATAGGCAAACCAGTAGTATGAACGGTATTTTTTAATTAACGAATTTGTTAATTTTTTACCGGGATTCCAAAATTGGGGCTGCCATCTGCATTCCAGCTAAACCGTTGTGCCCTGGGCGATCGTTTACCCCCGCATCCCTGTCCGGGAGCTGAATTGGCATGGTATAAGATCCAGTCTTCTTTTCCATCCGGGGATTTAAAGAAAGAATTGTGCCCCGGTGCATAGACCCCGTTCTCCACAGACTGTTTAAAAACCGGATTTGGTGATTTGGTCCAACTGGACACCTTCATTGGATCTGCACTGGCATCTGCCGTCAGCATTCCCAATGCATAAAAATCTGTCCAGCAACCACTGGCAGAGTAAATGACAAACATCTTCTTTCCTCTGGCCAGGAACTGAGGACCCTCATTCACATTGACATGTGGTGGGTTGCTGTTCTTACCAAGATCTCCATGTTTTTCCCAGTCGTAATCAGATCCTGAAATTTTCATCCTATCGCCGACAATAGTCCAGGGATTCTTCATCCTGGCGATGTATATGTTCTGCTGTCCGTTCTGATCTCCTTCCCAGCCAGACCACATCATATAGAGCTTTCCTTTGTGTTCAAACACATCTCCGTCTATGGCCCATTTATCGGAAGCATCACCCACCTGACCTTTCAAGGTCCAATCGCCTTTCATCGGATCCAGCGAAGCATTCTCCAGCACATACATGCGGTGGTCTTTACCTGCCTCCGTGCGGCCGGCAAAATACATGTACCATTTGCCTTCCAGAAAGCTGATCTCCGGTGCCCAGATGGAATGCATCTGATGCGGTCTGGCCAGCCAGATGGTCTTTTTCTCTGCATTCTTTAGCTCAAACAGGCTTTTTGTTTTCCAGATCACCAGCTTATCGCCAGTGGTATGGGTATAATAATAAAAACCGTCTTTAAAAGTACTGTAAGGATCTGCGCCAGAAGGTAAAAGTGGATTTTGTTGAGCAGCTGCATTAAAAAACAGCAGCGCGCATAAAGCAAAGAGGAAAAGTCGTTTCATGGCCACAAGTTTACAAAAAAAGGGCTGTAAAATAAATTACAACCCTTAACCCTCATCCATCTATCCATTCGATACAGAGAGCGTACGAATATTTTATTTAAGGAGCGATGTTAAATGAAAGCGGCATATTATACCTCACCCTTACGCTTTGTGAATTTTGTCGGCCAGGTTTCCATTTTGGTGATTTTTTGATCACCCTCATGGCTTCTTCATCGCAGCCGCCCCCGATTCCGCGGACTACTTTGACATCCGTTACTGAACCATCTTTCTCGATTACAAAGCTCACGAATACCTTACCTTGTATACCTGTCTCCTGCGCCATTTCAGGATACCTGAGGTTTCTTCTCAGGAATTTCTCCCAACCTTTCATTCCTCCCTCAAACTCCGGATAGATCTCTACCCCTCCTTCATAAATGGTATTGTCAGGCGCGGTTCCTTCAGCACCGTTCGGACTACCTCCTGTGCTGCCATTACCATCGCCTGTGGCGGGTACAGAAGCAATATTGGTCTCCAATCCATCCTGGGTAAGCGGGCCAATGGCAGCATTTTTCACCTGCTCGATTGTCGGAGGATCTATAGGGGCCAATTGATCATCCACTACAATAGGTCTGGAAGGTAGAGCCACTGTTTTAATTTTCTTACTTACCGGCTCTGCTTTCGGCAGTTCTATCTTTTCCTCTCTGGGTTTCTGCAATTCCTTTGGTGGAGCGAGCTGAGCCAGGTCAAGAGTAACCGTTCTGTCGGCCGGGGCGTCTGCAACCGGATGAAGTCGCTTATAGATCATCGGACCGGCAAACAAAAGGATAAAGACAGGACCCGCAATCAACAATGCCCTGGTCGTAGTCCCGGCCGATTCAGCACGCAAGGCATAAGCACCATAATTCTTGTTCCGGTTTTTGAAGACAAGATCGAGCCACTCGGACTTGTACAAATTTGATGAGACGTTCAGCATAGCTTTAAGTATTAGTTTAATCAGATGATGAAGATGACATCCAGTTTCCATACACAAAAGCAAAATTTATTTTTTGCCTTACAACTGAACAACAATGGACATATTCACAAAAAAATCATTTTCAAACAAATTATATTTTGAATATTTTTAAAAAAATGATGTTTTTCTAAAATATGGCATATGAAATCCTAAGTTGATCGAAGGAGCTTTTAATAATTTACAGGCGCATAAAAAAAACTGATATATTTTTTAATATTCTCAATTTAACAGCCCTTAAAGCGTCGTTATTTGCTGTTCTCATAAAAAAAATGAAATAAGCCTTTGCCGTTGATTTGCAGAAATTTTAAAAGATTGTCAGTATTCTGTCTTTCATACAACTAAAATTCTCAAAATTTCTTTGATTAATTATCGACATTTGTATTTTTACAAACAATTGGAGGGAAAAAATTAAATAAATATCCTATTTTTGATAAAATTTTAAACAAATAAATGAAAAGCTTAAGGACAATTGCATTAAAAGAGGCGCAAACAAGAATTTCACCAGAGGTAAAGTCTCCTTCGACTAAAATTTCTGAGTTTTTTGGCGTTAACGTTTTTGATAAGAGAAAAATGAAAGATTTCTTATCAAAAGAGGTTTATGAGAAACTGGTATCTGCCATTGATTCAGGTGATCTGATCAATCAGGAAGATGCCAACCATATTGCTACGGCTATGAAAAGCTGGGCTATGGGAAAAGGTGCTACACACTACACGCACTGGTTTCAACCTTTAACCGGAACGACTGCTGAAAAGCACGATTCATTCTTTGAGCCTAGCAGCGACGGTGCAATTGAGAAATTTGCCGGAAGTGCTTTAGTTCAGCAAGAACCTGATGCTTCAAGTTTCCCTAACGGTGGTATCCGCAACACTTTTGAAGCACGTGGTTACACTGCATGGGACCCTTCTTCTCCTGCTTTCATTATGGAAAGCAAAGCTGGTAAAACACTTTGTATCCCTACTGTTTTCGTTTCTTATACTGGTGAGGCACTGGATTACAAAGCTCCTTTGCTGAAAGCATTGGCTGCTATGGATAAAGCTGCTGTTGATGTTTGTCAGTTCTTCGACAAAAGCATCACTAAAGTTAATGCTTCTTTGGGTATTGAGCAGGAGTATTTCCTGGTTGACCTTGCCTTATACAATGCACGTCCTGACTTGGCTTTAACCGGCCGTACTTTATTTGGACATATGTCTGCTAAAGGACAGCAATTGGAAGACCACTATTTCGGATCTATCCCTGAGCGTGTATTCACTTTCATGGTAGACTTTGAAAACGAAGCTTTGAAATTGGGTATTCCCTTGAAAACCCGTCATAATGAGGTTGCTCCTTCTCAATTTGAGTGCGCACCTATTTATGAAGAAATCAACCTTGCAATTGACCACAACCAATTGTTGATGGACTTAATGGAGAAAGTTGCTTTGAGACACAAATTCAAAGTGCTTTTACATGAAAAACCATATGCTGGCATCAACGGTTCAGGTAAACACAATAACTGGTCACTGATTACGGATACTGGCAAAAACCTGTTGTCTCCAGGAAAAACACCTAAAAACAACCTGATGTTCTTAACCTTCTTTGTGAATACCATCAAAGCGGTTCATGAGCATGCAGATTTGTTGAGAGCATCTATCGCTTCTGTAAGCAACGATCACCGTTTAGGTGCAAACGAGGCTCCTCCTGCGATCATTTCTATCTTCCTGGGTTCACAACTGGCTGAGGTATTGGATGAGATCGAATCATCAAGAAGCATCATCAAGAAAGTTAAAAACGAAGATTCACTGTGGTTAGGTATCCCTAAAATCCCTCAGATCCTTTTAGACAATACTGACCGTAACCGTACCTCTCCTTTTGCCTTCACTGGTAATAAATTTGAGTTGAGAGCGGTAGGTTCTTCTGCCAACTCTTCTGCACCTATGACTGTATTGAATACCATCGTAGCAGACCAGTTGTCTAAATTCAAAATTGAAGTGGATAAAATGATCAAAAAAGGCGAGAAAAAAGATGTTGCCTTGCTTACAGTGATCAAAAAATACATTAAAGAATCTAAAGATATCCGTTTCGAAGGAAATGGTTATAGCGATGAGTGGGCTGCAGAAGCTGAAAAACGCGGTCTGTCTAACATCAAAACTACTCCGGTAGCCCTTGATGCTTACGTAAGCGAAAAATCTACCGAGCTGTTCACTAAGCTGAACATCTTCAACGAGCGCGAATTACATGCACGTCACGAGATTCTTTTAGAAAGCTATTACAAAAAACTACAGATCGAAGCAAGGGTAATGGGTGAAGTAACCAACAGCATGATCATTCCTGCGGCAATTGCTTACCAAAACTCTTTGATCGAAAATGCAAAAGGCCTGAAAGAACTTGGTTTAGGTGAAGCTGCTTTGGCAACGCCATTGGCCATCATCAACAAAGTTTCAGAGCATTTGAACGTAGTAAAAACCAGCATTGATGCGATGCTTGAGCAACGTAAAGTAGTCAACGGACTGGAAGATACACGTGAGAAAGCCATTGCTTATGACGAGAAAGTAAAATCATACTTCGATGAAATCCGTTACCACACGGATAAATTAGAACAAATTGTAGATGACAGCGTATGGCCTCTACCTAAGTTCAGAGAGTTGTTGTTTTTGAAATAACCTAAACAACTCATACTAACCAATTTTTTTTAGTTTTATAACCCCTGCTTTAACTAGTAGGGGTTATTTTTTTATCTTTGCAGCAACATGAGTGATAACAGGTATAACCAGCGCGGCGTTTCTGCCTCGAAAGAAGATGTGCACCAGGCCATCAAGAACATAGATAAAGGTATTTTTCCACAGGCTTTCTGTAAAATCATCCCTGATATCCTGGGAAATGATGAGGCTTTCTGCAACATCATGCATGCAGATGGCGCGGGCACCAAATCTTCCTTGGCTTATGTTTACTGGAAAGAAACCGGCGACATTTCCGTCTGGAGAGGTATTGCACAGGATGCCATCATCATGAATATTGATGACCTGATCTGTGTAGGTGCCACTGACAACATCCTGTTGTCCTCCACTATCGGAAGGAACAAAAACCTGATCCCCGGAGAAGTTATTGCTGCGATCATCAACGGTACAGAAGAGATTCTGGCTGAATTGCGCGAACAAGGCATTTCCATCTATTCCACTGGTGGCGAGACTGCAGATGTGGGCGACCTGGTACGCACGATTATTGTAGATTCGACCGTAACCTGCCGCATCGAACGCGAAAAAATCATCAGCAATGACCAAATACAGCCTGGCGATGTCATCGTAGGCTTATCTTCATCCGGTCAGGCCACTTATGAATCAGAATACAACGGTGGAATGGGATCGAATGGGCTCACCTCAGCACGTCATGATGTATTTGATAAATCTGTTGCCGATGCCTTTCCTGAAAGCTATGACCCTTCAGTACCTTTTGACCTGGTTTTTTCAGGTGGCAAGAAACTGACTGATCCTGTTCAAATTGACGATGCAGGAACTACTGTAACAGCAGGCAAGCTGGTATTGTCACCAACACGCACCTATGCACCTGTGATCAAAAAAGTATTGGAAGGCTATCGCTCGCAAATTCATGGCATCGTACACTGCAGCGGCGGTGCACAAACTAAGGTCCTGCATTTCGTGAACGACAATGTCCACATCATCAAAGACAATTTATTTCCGATCCCTCCGCTTTTTAAACTGATCCAGGAACAATCCGGAACAGACTGGAAAGAAATGTACAAAGTATTTAATATGGGTCACCGTATGGAGCTCTATGTGCCTGGGGAAATCGCTGCTGACATCATTGCAATCGCAAAAAGCTTCAACATTGACGCTCAGATTATCGGCAAGGTTGAAGCTTTTGGTCAGAAACAGGTAACGATCCTGACGGAGAACGGCGAATTTGTATATAACTAAGCTTATTTGAGCTTTTGTTTCAAGGCTTTTGCGATAGCCTGTTCTACCAATGGTTCCATGATGGCATATCCTTCTTTATTGGGGTGTATGCCGTCTTTAGCCAGGCGCTCAGGTAATCCATTTCTTTCATCCTTCATGGCAGAAAAATAGTCTACATAGGTCAACTTATGTTCTTCTGCGTAGGCTTTAATCCATTTGTTCAGTTCGATCACCTTATTCGCGGGCTCCAAACCCTTTCTCCAGGGAAAATCGAAAGCTGGAAGGACAGAGGAAAGGACTACTCTAATCTTATTTGCCCGTGCGATTTCGGCCATAGCGGCAATGTTGTCCTCAATCATTTCCAGCGTTGAAGGACCGGTATTACCGGCGATGTCATTAATTCCGCAGAGCATCACTACCACTTTTGGCTTCAGGGCAACTACATCCTGGTGGAAACGAATCAGCATCTGGGGTGTGGTCTGACCGCCGATCCCGCGGCAAATGTATGGATGTTCAGAAAAGAATTCTGGATGGGTGCGTTTCCAGCCTTCAGTAATTGAGTTGCCCATAAAAACTACACGGTTTTCATTGGCTGCAGGAGCGGTTAATTTCGCATTCTCTTCCTGATACCTTTTTAGATTAGCCCAGTCTTGCGCCTTCAAAAACTGCGAAGGCAAGATCAGTGCGCTTAAAATCAATAAATTTTTGATTGTTGAATTCATGTTTATTTGCTTGTTTATTATAGTAAAGATAAAGACTAATGTTTGACTTTATAGAACCTGAAAGCGAATAGAAAAATAATCAGGTAACAAACAATTGGCGTATAATATGCGTGTGCTGTACCATATTGATCTGCGATGAAGCCCATCAGAAATGGAAAGAAAGCACCGCCCACAACCCCCATAGAAATGAAAGACGAAGCCTGCTGTGTATGTGCTCCAAGGTTTTTAAGTCCGAGACTGAATATCGTAGGAAACATGATACTGAAGAAGAAATTGATCATCAGGAGGGCAACAAAAGATACCATTCCAAATCCCTGTGCCACAATAACACACATCAGGATATTGCCGATAGCAAAAGCAGCAAGGAGTTTGTTGGCTGCTACAAAGCGCATGAGAAAGGTACCAATGATACGTCCGGCGAGCATCATTCCCATGAAAAAGAATCCCATGTAATAGGAAGCTTTGGAATCACTAAGTCCAATAATCTCATGTGAATAATTGATGAAGAATGCCCAGGTGCCTGCCTGTGCGGCTACATTAAAGAACTGTGCAATAGCTGCCCAAACAAAATGTTTATGTTCAAAGAGGCCTTTACCCGGTACAGTGTCAATATTTGCAGCTTCGGAATCAGGCGCTACCGCATGTGGATCCGTTAAGGCAGGGACTTTAACAAACGAGAAAGAAATAGCTACGATCAAGATAACCGCGCCAATAACAGTATATAAGGTTTTCACGGAGCCGAGATCTGTGCTGCCCTCTACATTGTTGCTCAATAAAAAATATCCTCCAATCACCGGACCTATCATAGCACCTACCGCATTAAAAGTCTGCGCAAAATTAATTCTAAGGTCGCTGGTACGCTGATCTCCCAGTGACGCGACAAAGGGATGCGCCACGGTTTCTAAGGTAGACAAACCGCAGCCAACGATGAACAGAGCTATTGCGAAAAATGCGAATGAGGAAATGTTTGCTGCAGGGACAAATAGAAATGCACCTAAGGCAAACAACGAAAGGCCTAACAGCACTCCTTTTTGATAGCCAAATCGCTTCATAAATAGTCCGGCCGGAATACCCATTACTGCATATGCGCCAAATACCGCGAACTGTACGAATGCGGACTGCGTTTTAGAAAGACTCATGGTGTGTTGAAAATGCTTATTCAATACATCTGCCATGGTGATGGCAATTCCCCAGAACATAAAGAGGGAAGTGACAAAAATGATGGTGACCAGGAATTTCTTCTCGGTAAAGGGAACTTTAATATTATCGTTCATATAATTTGGTTTTTGGTTTATTGTTATTTGTATTTTATTGCAGGAGTTGTCAGTTGTAAAGGAATTTTCTTTTTGAGCATCTTTCCTGCCAGTCCCGTAAGGTATAGGTAATGGTCAGTGGGGATATCGGGTTCAAACGTCACGAATTTACTTGCGCCTATGGGTGGATTTTTAGAAATTTTAAAAATTGCAGTTCCCTCATCTATTTCATCAAACATGGCTACATACAGCATTTCTGCACCGTTGCTAATGGCAGTACTGAGTTGCTTCCAAAAGAAATCACCCCTGTTCCTTGAAATTTGGTCGAAGGGCGATCCGGGATTCATGTTGTGCCAGCTAAAGCCCGGGAAAACCACAGCCACATAATCTACCCGATTTGCCCGGCACCATTCCAGATCCTTACGCTGAACTTCAGCGTACCTATTGTAATCCCTTTCAGTGCTGTAGCGACCGACGGTCCAGGGATGTACAATATCGACCTTCCTGATCAAGTCATGTAAAGCCAGATCCTTTTCCGTATCGGCACCGAATTCACGCCAATAAGTTGGGAGCCTCAGCATCACTGAACAACCGCCATAAACCGGGTCATTTTTTAGAAAATCGACCATTTTGCCTACATCTTTTAAGGTATATTTCCTGTTGTCATTAAATCCAACTCCCCAAAGTACGACTAGAGGTTTACCGTTATGATACAGATAACTCTGGTCATTTCCCCGGCTGGTGATGTGCATGCTATCTACGAGATCCTTCCAGTCCTGAATAAGTACGGGTACATCCACGCTGTCCCGGCATCCGGAGAGGTCATACATGACCGAGATGGCGCGGCCATATTTGCGTGATGCTGTCAAGGCACTTCTCAACACCTGATTGAAATGGTTGCGGCCGGAACTTCCCCTGATTTCTCCAACGAAACGCTGCATGAAAACTCCATCTATACCATATTCCTTCATCCAGCGAAAATGTACATCTACAGTAGAGGCATCATAAGCGCTCTGGAGGTACGCCGGACTTCCATCAGCAAGTATAAATGGGCTTTTATATAATTTAGGATATTCGCTGGTTTCCGGCCAGAGATCGATATTCGTACTGCCGGGTTCAAATTTACCTTTAGATTGATAGTGATACCAACCCCTACCTGCCCCGTCTTCCGGAGTATTGTGCCATCCCTGATAACCAGCCATGACCAGGCTCTTATAAGAAGGGAATTTAGAGCCTTTAGCATGCTTTCGCTGTGCCGACGCAGTAATGTAAAGTACCAGGACTGCTGAAACCAGCAGTAGCATTTTTTTGGCCCCGCCAGTCCTGATGTTTATTGTGCTCATTATTTAGAAATTCCCCAGCTTTTATTCGGCTTAGGTCCCATTTCTAATTCCAACTTACCTCCTGCCATCAACTGTTCATGCGTGAACCATGGGGTATCGATCAATTTGCCATTGAACTTTGCACTTTGGATGTATTTGTTCTGGGCAGATGACTTAGCTGCCAACACCTGAAACTGCTTTCCATTTTGAAGATTGACTGTGACATTTTCAAAAATGGGACTACCTATGGTATATACTGGCAAACCAGGAGTAACCGGGTAAAAACCCATCGAAGAGAAGACTACGAAAGCCGACATTCCTCCACCATCCTCATCACCAGGAATTCCAAAGACATTATCCTTGAACCAGGTGTCCAACAGGAAACGAATGCGCTTTTGAGTCTTCCAGGGCGACTTACTGAAGTTATATAGGTAAGGGATATGAAAACTAGGCTCATTACCCATAGAGAACTGCCCGGTGATACCTGTGAAATCAGGAAACTTGGCCCAAAGTTCATATTTACTCCGGCCAAGCGGCTCGCGGTACAATTGATCTAGTTTGTTCTCAAAGTTCTGTACACCGCCAAATAAACCGATCAGACCTTTCACATCGTGCTGTACCTGCCACATATAAGTCCAGCCATTGTTTTCATCATAATAATCGCGACCGCCCATACCACCGTCAAACTTGGGATCGATCTTGATCCAGTTACCTTCTTTATCTTTAGGCATGAAGAGCTGAAGGTTGTTGTCCCACAAGTTTTTGTAGTTATTTCCCCTGGTATTGAACCTGGTATAATCTTCCGTTTTATTCAACTCTTTTGCAAATTGGCCCAATGCCCAGTCGTCATAACTGTGCCCTAGCGTAATGGCCACCGCCTGGCGTTTTTCAAATCCGTGCACAGCTTTCACAGTCTCCTGTTCACCTGGCTTTAGCGCAGGAAAAAATCCCTTTTCATAGTAAAAATCTTCCAATTCAGTTTTCGGACCGTTCTTCCATGGGAGCATAGTAGCTTGAGTTGCATTTTTCAACATGCCTTCATAAGCCACATTCAGGTCGTAATTACGGATGCCTTTTCGGTAGCCATCGAGAAAAGTCACCGTTGAATGGAATCCATTCATACAGGGGTTATCTCCATACAGCAAAGGGAAGGTAGGTACCCAACCACTCTGCTGATACATGAGTACGTAGGAATTCAACATATCTCCTTCCTGTGCCGGATCCAGAATGGTACGCAGGGGATGATGAGCCAGGTAGCTATCCCAAACCCAGTCATCAACGTAAAAAGGACGCGTGGTTTTATGCACCTGCTTATCGTAGCCGCTATAGTACTGCCCGTCTTCGGTGATGTCAACCATTCGTTCATAGCAACGGTAAAGCGCAGTATAAAAAGAACGCTTTTGTGCTTCTGTACCGCCAACAGCCTGAATCTGGTTGATTACTTTAGACCAGGCCGATTCACCAAGCTTGACTTGTTGTTCAAAAGTTGTCGCCTTCAGTTCATTACTGAAATTCTTTTTTGCCTGCTCAGCACTGATAAAAGACAAAGCATACTTGAGTTCCAGGGTCTTTATATTTTTATCAGCAAAGCTCAACAGCAACTTTTTCCCATTTTGCTCCGCCGTAGCAGGTGCATTCAACATACCATAGAAGTATACTTTTACGCCCGACCAGGTTTCTATGCCACCAACTTCTTTAGGAGAAATAAGTTTCAGTTCCCCTTCACCACCATTATAGCGGTCAAATATAAGTGCCTTACTACTGTTCTGCGGAAACTCAAACCTGAAGATTCCAGCTTTTTTCCCCGGAGTGAATTGCACTGTGATGTCCTGGTCGACCAGGTAAGTCGAATAATACCAGGGGCGGTTGATCTCCAGGTCATGGTCATAGGTCAGCCGCTTGCTATCACCAGCCGACAGTGCCGGCTTTACTGCAAATGCCTGCCCGTTACGGTGTGACACCACTGTGAGCGGAAAACTGGAAATCTGATCGTCCATATAATCCCCTCTTTGAGGCGTCATTCTGATCACTTGATTGGGCAACTGGATTGTCGGCCTTGTAGGTTCCAGAATTGCCCCGACATTGCCAATGCGGGGATCTACATATTTGAGGTTACCCTCTCCGTAATTTTGCTGTTGCGCCAGAACAGTTGTACTAGTCAGCAACAACACCGCGGAACAAGCGATCTTGAAGCCTGAACTGAATGTTCTATTGAGAATAAAAGACATCATTTGGTTATCGTTAAAGTAATTCTATTTGTGTGTGTGTATGGTTAAAGATATAAAAACTATTATTAAAAAAAGGCCATTTTTAGTTTACTAAACCCTTATAGCAAAAAACCGCCTTGCTTTTACGCAAGGCGGTCCCAAGACATTCAGTGAAGAAAAAAATTATTTCTTAGCGCTGGCTTTCTTTGCCACCGGAGCATCTTTACGGATGTCCAATTCCGCGATCAGGTTCTTTGCGCCACCTAGCACATCGATGCACCACAAGACATAGCGTACATCCACGCAGATCGTGCGTTTGAACTTTTTATCAAATGCAATGTCACCACTCATCGCCTCCCAGTTGCCATCGAATGCCAGACCGATCAACTCACCGTTGCCATTGATCACAGGAGAACCGGAGTTACCGCCTGTGATGTCATTGTTAGTGATGAAACCTACAGTCAGGGTTCCATCCTTACCATACTGGCCAAAGTTTTTCTTATTGTAATTTTCGATCAGGTTGGCAGGCAGGTCAAATTCATCATCGCCAGGCACATATTTCTGCATAATGCCGTCAATGGTTGTAGTTGTCTTGTAGACAATACCATCCTTTGGTGAGTAATCCTGAACATTACCATAAGTAAGCCTCATGGTCGAATTGGCGTCTGGATACATCATTTTTCCTGTATTCTTTTCCAGAACAGCTTTGAGGTATAGGTGATCCAGTTCCGCCTTTTTAGTTTCGAAATCTGCCACTGCCGAACCAAAATTGGTACGGATATAATCAGCGGGGATCAGGTTAACTGCATATTTGTACGCCGGATCCGATTTAATGGCATCCGCAGAAGGATTCCCGGCCAAAAATGCCTTCAATTGCTCGGGCTTGATCAGCTTGCTGTTTTCCCAAAGGTAATCTGTATACTTTTGAAAAGTGCTTTCGGGATTTCCCGTCCAGTATTTCTCTGCGATCTCCGCATAGAATTTAGGCTGGGATTTCACCGGGACATCCTGATAAAAGGAAGCAAGGATCTGTGCAAAAATCTTCTTATCGGCTGTTTCATTGTAAGTGGACTCATAACTTGCTATTGCTTGATCTATTGCGGCTTTATCCGAAGACCTGGCAATGGTAAGTACCGTAGGTACAAATGCCGAGGCCATAAATCCTTCATTGATGTAAGTACGTTGAATGGCAATGGGATCGTAGTTTTTATAAATCTGGTCATATTGCTCCATTAAACCTGCAAACTCCGTTTTTTGAGTTGCCCAATCGCTGAAAGTTTTTTCCTCATTACGCTTGTTTTCTGAGACCTTTAATCGTTTCAACTGCTCCGTTTGTCCGATAAAGTATTTCCAGTAATTGGCGATCTGCGCATATTTAGAAGACAATTTCAAACGTGTATCTACACTCTTATCCATTTCCGCTTTCCAGGCCTTCAGTCGGATGTCCCTCAATTTTACAATAGTAGGGCTTACTTTCTCTGTAGCCAAATCTACCCCATAAGAAGTCAGATATCGATCTGTACGGCCAGGATAACCATATACGATAGAGAAGTCGCCATTCTTCACCCCTTTAATAGAAACAGGAAGAAATTTTTTGGGTTTGTAAGGCACGTTATCCACCGTGTATTTAGCAGGGGCATTATTTTTTGAAGCGTAAACCCTGAATACAGAGAAATCCCCGGTCTGTCTTGGCCACTCCCAATTGTCGGTATCACCGCCAAACTTACCTATATTCTGAGGTGGCGCACCCACCAGGCGTACATCATCAAAACGCTCGTAAACGAAAAGGATGAATTGATTGGATTTGTAGAAATCTTTTACATTGGCCTCAATGGTGGGACCACTAACTGCAGCTTTTGAGATTGCCTCAAATGCCTGCAGCATTTTAGCTTCCTTCTCTGCACCTTTCAATCCCTGGGTTGCTGCATTTACTTTCGCAGTTACATCTTCCATTCTCGACAAAAAGCGTACAAACAAGCCATTGATCGGCTTTTCCTCTCCATAGCTTTTGGCGTAAAAACCATTGTCCAGGATATTGTTCTGAGCGGTTGAATTCGATGCAATCGCATCATAACCACAATGGTGGTTGGTAAAGATCAACCCTTTGTCGGAAACGATCTCGCCGGTACAAAATCCGCCAAAATGAACGATAGCATCCTTCATACTGGAACCATTGGCATTGTAAAGGTCTTTTGCAGTCAGCTTAAAGCCCTGTTTTTTCATTTGCTCATAGTTTTTACCTATCAGCATCGGGATCCACATCCCTTCATCTGCTTTTACTGTATTGCCGAAGGAAAGTACCATCGCGCAAAGCAGCAGATAAATTGTCTTTTTCATGATCGATTAATTAATTAGTTAGTGATGTGCCAAAGTTAAGGAATAACTTTGTACACCAGGCCAGCTTTGGTTTTAATCTGTCGCTTCTGCCCATTGATGGAAAGCTTCAGCATATTGCCCAATTTGGAGGTTATGCTGCAACTCTGGACCTTGCCTTCTGACCAGGTCATATCAACGACAAAACCGCCCCTGGCACAAAGCCCCTTTACCGAACCCCGGCTCCAGGCTGCAGGAATGGCCGGCAGCAACCTGAGGTAATCTTCATGAGACTGGATCAGCATTTCTGCAATGCCTGCAGTTCCGCCAAAATTGCCATCGATCTGGAATGGCGGATGGTTATCGAAAAGGTTATTGTGAGTCGATTTCTGCAACAGGGCCATCACATTCTCGTAGGCCTTCTCCCCATCTAGTAGCCGCGCATAAAAATTGATGATCCAAGCTCTGCTCCAGCCGGTATGCCCGCCCCCATTGGCCAGCCGGCGTTCGAGTGTTTTTTTCGCCGCAGCAAAAAGCTCAGGCTTAGCCGGAGTAATCAAATCGGTGGGATATAAAGCCAGCAGATGAGAGATGTGGCGATGCCCTGGTTCGGCCTCCTCATAGTCCTCTATCCACTCCTGGATTCCACCTGTCCTCGGACTGATTTTCAGCGGAGGCAGGCGTTTTAATGTACTGCGAAGTTCAGATACGAAGGCTTTGTCTGTTTTCAACAAGCCCGCCGATTGAATACAAGCATCATATAAAGCCATTATGGTTTCTACATCGATGGTCGGCGCATAGGTAATCTCCGTAGTTCCTCCTCCGGGAAGTTTAAACGCATTTTCGGGTGACATAGAGGGCGCGGTAACCAATTGCCCTTTTTTATCTGGTATCAAAAAACTCTGTACAAATTCTGCCGCTTCCCTGAGGATTGGGTAGCCCTTCTGCCTGAGAAAATCCAGATCACCTGTGAAGCGATAATGCTCCCACAGATGCAGTGATAACCAGGAAGCAGCTAAAGGCGAAGTGCCGTATTGAATTTCTGCATTGATCCCTGTTTTGCCAAAGATATCTGTCGCATGGTGCATGGTCCAGCCTTTAGCACCGTACATCCCTTGTGCTGTAGCTCTTCCCGGCACGCGGTAGGCATCGATAAAATTAAACAGAGATTCGTTGCTCTCTGAAAGATTGGTTACTTCAGAGGCCCAGTAATTCATCTGCAGGTTGATATTCGTATGGTAATCTGATTGCCATGGCGCATCATAAAGGTCGTTCCATACCCCCTGAAGATTGGCCGGAAGCACGCCCCTACCCATAGAACTGCTCATCAGCAGATATCGTCCATATTGAAAATAAAGTTCTACTAAATCTGGGTCAGCACCTCCCTTTTTCAGGGCATCCAGTCGCTTATCCGTAGGAATTGAAGACTGGTCTTCACCTCCAAGATCCAGGACCACACGGTTGAATATCGGCTGGTAAAAATCCAGTTGGGCATTTTTAAGTTGTTCATAAGATAGACTCGAAGCTTTCTGCAGAAGTTCTTCACACAACGCTTTAGGATCCTTGTTGCGATTTAAATCTAACTTGTTCAAATCATAATCGGAAGCTGAGGTAATCAGCAGGGTTACCGTACTGGCATTTTTCACAAGGATGGTATTGTTGATCGCCTGAATGCTTCCCCCCTCATGCTTCGCATTCATCAGTACATTAAAACGCATATTTACACCGCCTTCCCCATTTACTGCATCGTCAAGGTCAACGATCTGACCATTCATTAGCAAACGATGATCGCCTTGGGCAATCACGGAAGCATCTTTTTCTCTACTGAGGTTTACTTTGCATTGAATGGAATTAGGTTGATCTGCACTGATGCGAACCACGATACAATCGTTAGGTACTGAAGCGAAAACCTCCCGGATATAATTTACGCCTTTGATCTGGTATTGGGTACGTGTAATTCCCGTTTGAAGATCCAGTTCACGACTATACGTCGCTGCGCCTCCCTGATCTCCGGCATCAATGAAGACATCGGCCAGTGTCTGATAAGATCGGAAACGAGCAGGTTTTGCAAGCATGTATTTTGTACTGAGCTCATAGGCTTTTTTGTTTTCGCCGTCTAATAATAACTGCTGGATCTGTTTGAGGTTTGCTGCTGACTCAGGATTATCGACATCCATTTTCTTTCCTGCCCAGATGCTTTCTTCATTTAATTGAATACGTTCATTGGCTACCTTTCCAAACACCATTGCTCCCATTCGACCATTGCCCACAGGCAATGCATCTGTCCATACCGCAGCAGGTTGCTTATACCATAGGTTCAGTTTTTTGTCCTGCGCAATAGAAAATAGCCCGGACGACAGCAATAACAGAAAGAGTAGTGTATTCTTCATCAGCATATAGAAATTCATTTGGTTTTAAGGCTGGTTTCATTTTTTATTAAATTACGGAGATTCCTGGTTTCATCTATTCAGTTTCACTGACAAAACAATAAGTGATGTTAGCTATCCCAAGAAGAACAGTTAGAGACAAGGCCTTACATAAAACACACCTGGGACACATTTCCTTCACAAAAAGGTACCTTTTTGTGGCCTATTTGTGAACAAGGTGTGAAGAAAGTGTGAAGGAGTTATATAGTGTTTAGCCTGAGGTTGTGGAGCGATGAGCCAGAAATTAGTTGACTTTTGCGATGTTTCTCTCCTCAAGCAACTCCAAAAACTCTTTAAATTCCTCAAAACTGATCAACATATTGATCCTTTCGTTCTGATCGACATGTAAAGCTGCGTATTGTGCCCAGCCAGCGAATAATTTGGCCAGAAATTCGTTCATTTCTGCGAAGGTTTTCTCATTAAAGAGTTCTTTGGTTATCATCCCTGCGTTAAATTAAGATTACTAATTTCAAATCTAATAAAACTAGTTGAAGAAAACCAAGGAATTAAGCAATATATATTTGATAATCAACGATGTAGGTAATCTCAAAAAAATTATATAGAGATCAGGAAGCAAAAAAGCCTCATTCCATGATGGAATGAGGCTTTTTGGTATTTTTATAATATGGCGACTAGTTAAATAAATACCTAACACCAAATTGAGCTTGCCATCTTGATGCGAACGGGGCATCAGCATAAGCAACACCTGTTGCCGGCGCTCTGAATGTAAAACCACCTCCTGATGAAGCAGAATAATTGATTAAAGCATACGAAGTATTGTTGATGGTATATTGTCTTCCCCAGTCCTTATTGATCAGGTTACCAACATTGATTACATCAAGGGATAACTGGATTCTATTTTTAGTTCCTTTGAACAACACACCTAAATCTTGCATAATCCTGGCATCAAACTGATGCTCCCATGGCATCCTGGCACCATTTCTCTCCGCATATTGGCCCCTTCTACCTTTCAGATACTCATCATTGTTAATGTAGTTATCTAAAGCAGCCCATTGCTCTGCCGGAGTTATAGCAGCTATGGCTGGTGTAGTAGGTGTTGCCGCTACTGCAGGAATAGTGACCAGTTTAATCTCCGACGCACTTCTAGGGATATAAATCAAATCGTTACCAGTATTACCTGAAGATTGCGAGTTGTCACCATTCAAATCACCATTGTAGTAATAAGAGAAGGGAGTTCCTGATTTACCTACGTAGAACAATGAGAAGGTAGTTCCTGAAGTTTTGTTCTTACCATAGTTGATGCTATAGTTTAATGCACCAACAATTCTATGGCGCAAATCGTAGTTTGAATACGTTAAAGGAGGATTACCAGCATCTTGTACAATCATTGCACCACCAAATCCTGAACCAGCAGTACTGCTAAATCCTGAGTTGGAATCTTCAGATACACCGTAAGTATAAGCTATTGAAGTATATAAGCCCATGCCGAAAGATTTCTGCAATTGTGCGGTTAAGTTATACGCAGATCCTTTATTCGTATTTTCAATTAGGTAAACATTGGTGAAGTCTGTCCCGTTAACACGTCCTGCAGTGGTATTCACATATAAAGGCCGTAAATCTGCTCCACCTGACAAAGAAGGATTGATTGTAGCAACAGAAGGCTTTATATTCAGGTTCTTATAGTTGATGTTGTTGATGGTTTTTGTATATAAACCTTCTAGTGTAGCCTGAATTCCTGCTGGTAATTTGAAATCAACTGCGAAGTTACTTCTGATTACCTGAGGTAATTTGAAATTCCTATCGATGAGGTTAATCTCAGAAGTTGTTCCTGCTACACCACCTGCAGCCGACTGGTTGTTTACATCAGGAATAAAAGTTCCAGTACCGTCAGCGGCACTAACTGCTGACGTCAACAAACCGTTATTACTAAATTGATTCGAAATCCATACAAATGGGGCACGGCTGGACAAGATACCAGTACCACCTCTCAATTGAATAGAACGGTCTCCGGTTAAGTCCCAGTTGAAACTCAAACGAGGAGAAACCAAAATACGTTCCTGAGGAGTCATGTCTGTTCTGTAACCTGGGAACGAAGCAGCTACTTTAGGGTTAGCTAAAGGAGTGTCAAACAACAAAGGCACATCTGCTCTTAGGCCAGCGATTAATTTAAATCCTGGAAATGCATCAATCTCGTCCTGAAAGTAGAAACCTAGCTGCGCTGCAGAGAACTTTGCAGATGGTCTTGGATCTCCAGGAATTTTAGAAGTTGACGTATTTGCGGCGGGTTTTGTATTCGCTTCAAAATTTGCCAAACTACTCCAAGTATAAGCTCCCCGCATATTGTTGATAAAAAGGTTGCGGATCTTATAGAACTCATTGTGAGTACCGATTGTAAACGTATGTTTGTTTGCAACAATTTTGAAATTATCTGTAAACTCGAAAATATCCTGATCCAGTTCATTTGCTGTTGAAGAGGCCTCAGAACCAAATGTCGCAGTCCTGTTACCCGTCAATCCACTAATCCTAACTTGCGGGAATGGGGTACCCTCCGCGGCTCTTGCATCTCTGATTCTTGAATATCCTACAATTAGGTTATTGGAAAGTGTAGATGATATTGAGCTTCTCAATTCCATTACAGAATTGTTTTGAACATCATTGAAGCGATATAGGTTGCTTGAAAAAGAGAAAGCATTAGCCGCCCTTGTCAATTTATCATCATATGCATCAATATAATTATGACGTAAAGTCAGTTGGTTCTTTGAATTGATGTTCCAGTCTAAACGAGCAAAGATCTTAGTATTTCTAGTCTCTGTATCAAAAGCACCAGATCCACCAACATCATAACCATAGCGATCCCTAGCTACTTTAGCGATACGTTCAACTTCATCTAAAGTAATTGAATTTGCATCTCCGGCATTATTGACAGTCGGTTGAACAACACTTTGTCTCTCAGCGTTCACGAAAATAAATAATTTGTCTTTAACCAATGGAGCACCAAATCTAAAGCCGTAAGTAGAATTGTGGAACGGCAAAGCTTTTGTCTTTAAACCATCGACACTTTTACCCGTGATATTCTCATTTCTATTTAAAAAATAGGCCGATCCTTCAAAGATATTCGAACCAGAACGTGTTACTGCATTCACACCGCCACCCACTGCATTTGCATTGGTTACGTCGAATGGAGCAAGAACAACCTGAATCTCCTGAATTGCATCTAACGAAATTGGTTGCGTATTAGCCTGGCCACCTGGAGCGCCTGTACTTCCCAAACCAAAAGCGTCGTTATTTACAGCTCCGTCGATAGTAAGACCGTTGAAACGGTTGTTGATACCTCCGAAGTTGTTTCCGTTTGCCTGAGGAGTTAATCTCGTAAAATCCTGCAAAGAGCGTGATAAACTAGGTAATTTCTCTAACTGCTCTTTAGAGATATTTGTAGAAGCTCCTGTTTTTTTGCTACTGAAAGTCCCATCTCTTTTTCCAGAAACAACCACCTCATTGAGTTGGTTGCTACCGTCGTTAAGTTTGGCATTTAAAGCATAGGGCTCTCCTAATTTTAGGTAAACATCACTAACTTTTTCCGCTTGAAACCCTACATAGGTAATTTCAATGGTATAAGGACCACCCGGACGCATGTTGGTGATTGTATATCGACCAGTAGCATTTGTCGTAACATTATAAACAGTTCCGGTAGGAACGTGTACAGCCTTGATACTGGCACCCGGAAGTGGGGCTTTTTCATCGACTACTGTACCTGTAATTGTGGAAGTAGTCACTTGAGCTTGCAATTCAGACATGAAGCCTGCAAAAGCAAAAATCAAGACTACTAGCTTGGATAGTAAAGATTTCTTCATACTTTTTTTGATTTTTTGTTTTGTTTATGATAAAATATTTGGGTGTTAGCAAGTATTAACGGCAAAGGTAGATATTAATTTAACCAGCATACTGAATTTCATGTTAAATAATTATTAATAACGTCAGTTTTTTTCAACATTTAACACTTAAATTAAACAGACAACCAGCAGTTTACCAGCATTTTGTTTTAACTAGGATAAATCAACTAGTGTATAACACACACTATATCTCCAAATTATAATATAATTATGACAAGAGCAAAAATCTATAAAGGACTTATTAACCAACATTTTTTTTATTTTTGGCACTTGATCAATTAAAATTCCTTTAAATAAAGATATGAACTACGATGTAATTGTAATAGGCAGCGGTCCCGGTGGATATGTAGCCGCAATCAGAGCTTCTCAGTTAGGTTTGAAAACTGCAGTTGTGGAACGTGAATCATTGGGTGGAATATGCCTGAACTGGGGCTGTATCCCGACAAAGGCCCTCCTTAAAAGTGCGCAGGTTTTTGAATACATCAACCATGCAGCTGAATACGGCATCAAAACTGCTGAAGCTGAAGCTGATTTCGCTGCTGTGATCAAACGCAGCCGTGGCGTAGCCGATGGCATGAGCAAAGGTGTTCAGTTCCTAATGAAAAAAAACAAGATTGATGTGATCATGGGTACCGGCAAAGCCAAACCTGGAAACAAGGTAGAGGTGAAAGGTGCTGATGGCACTCAAAAAGAATATACGGCAACCAGCATTATCCTGGCGACCGGTGGCAGGTCAAGGGAATTGCCTAACCTGAAACAGGACGGCAAAAAAGTGATTGGCTACAGACAAGCGATGGTATTACCTGAGCAGCCTAAATCAATGGTTGTTGTAGGTTCAGGTGCGATCGGTGTAGAATTTGCTTATTTTTATGCAACATTAGGCACCAAAGTAACCGTGGTTGAGTTCATGGACAATGTAGTTCCTGTTGAGGACGAAGACGTGTCTAAACAATTATTGCGCAGCTTCAAGAAAGCGGGCATCGAAGTGATGACCTCTTCAAGTGTTGAATCTGTAGATACCAGCGGTAATGGCTGTAAAGTGCAGGTAAAAACTGCGTCTGGTATGCAAACTTTGGAATGCGACATCGTGCTTTCTGCTGCAGGCGTAGTAGCCAACATCGAAAACATCGGTCTGGAAGAAACAGGTATCAAAACTGAAAAAGGTAAGGTTGTTGTAGATGAATTCTATAATACTTCAGTAAAAGGTTATTATGCAATTGGCGATATCGTGGGTGGACAGGCATTGGCACACGTTGCTTCTGCTGAAGGTATCATCTGTGTAGAGAAAATTGCAGGTCACAAACCTGAACCACTGGATTATAACAATATCCCGGGATGTACTTACTGTTCACCGGAAATTGCTTCTGTAGGTTATACTGAAAAAGCTGCCAAAGCAGCTGGTTATGAGCTTAAAATTGGTAAATTCCCTTTCTCTGCATCTGGTAAAGCTAGTGCCGCAGGAGCTAAAGATGGTTTTGTAAAATTGATCTTTGATGCCAAATATGGCGAACTGCTGGGTGCACACATGATCGGTGCAAATGTTACTGAAATGATCGCGGAGATTGTTGTAGCCCGTAAACTCGAAACAACTGGTCACGAAATGATCAAATCTGTACATCCACACCCTACGATGAGTGAAGCTATCATGGAAGCCGCTGCTGATGCATATGGCGAAGTGATCCACTTATAGTCTTTATAGAATTTACAAAAAGGCCGCTCATGAGCGGCCTTTTTTATTTACTTTAATCCAGTAACTTTATCGCATGAATCTACACACCATAGATACCGGACTTTTTAAATTGGATGGGGGCGCTATGTTTGGCGTAGTACCCAAATCCATCTGGCAAAAAACCAATCCAGCTGATACCAATAACATGTGCACCTGGGCCATGCGCTGCCTCCTCATCGAAGATGGAGACAGGTTAATATTGATAGACAATGGCATCGGAAATAAACAAGACGCAAAGTTCTTGAGTCACTATCACCTCCATGGTGATGACACCTTAGATAAATCTTTGGCCGCGAATGGCTTTAGCAGAGATGACATTACCGATGTCTTCCTCACCCATTTACATTTTGACCATTGTGGTGGCTCTGTTGAGAGAATTGATGGCAAACTACGCCCGACATTCAAAAACGCTTTCTATTGGAGCAACGAAAAACACTGGAACTGGGCAGTAACCCCCAATGACCGGGAAAAAGCTTCATTTTTGACGGAAAATATCCTACCTATCCAGGAAAGCGGACAACTTCGCTTTATAGAAGACAAAGACGGAGTAGCTTTTCACGAAGGCATCAATATCCGCTTTGCATATGGGCATACGGACGCCATGATGCTGCCTCAAATTCAATACAAAGAAAGAACGCTGGTCTACATGGCAGACCTGTTGCCTTCAGTAGGTCACATTCCTTTGCCCTATGTGATGGCTTATGACATGTTTCCTTTACAAACCCTGAAAGAAAAGAAGTCGTTTTTAGAGGAAGCTGTAGCAGGTAATTACATACTCTACCTGGAACATGATTCCATTAATGAGTGCTGCACGCTGCATGCTACAGAGAAAGGTATCAGAGCACAAGACACTTTTGATTTAAGTTGTCTGTAAAATTGACCGCAGTGTTCAATTTTATTGACAAGGTAAAAAAACGCATGTACTGTTTTTTCGCTACAGAAATATTATTTCCATTTTTACGTCATTTATTTAGTATCAAAAATACACTTCAAGTCTCTGAACAATAAGCAATTGATCAACAGCCAACACTCCTGTCACCTACACTGACAAATGTGTTTTGGAATAATTTTTGCTGTGGAATTATGATATAAATAACAGGTGTAAAGTGTAACATTTTCAGCAATTTATGTTTAAAATTGCCGTTATATTCGTACTTTTGCACGTTCAAAACAAATAACGAGTACCAAAGCATATAGATGAGACAACTCAAAATCACGCAATCAATTACCAATCGCGAAAGTCAGTCCCTAGACAAGTATCTTCACGAAATTGGTAAAGTAGATTTAATAACAGCCGAAGAAGAAGTAATATTAGCAAGGAAGATACGCGAGGGAGATCAGGCCGCATTAGAACGTTTGACAAAAACAAACTTGCGTTTCGTAGTCTCAGTCGCTAAACAATACCAGAATCAGGGCTTGACCTTAGGGGACTTGATCAACGAAGGCAACCTGGGTCTTATCAAAGCGGCAAAACGCTTCGATGAGACTAAAGGTTTTAAGTTCATCTCTTATGCCGTTTGGTGGATTCGTCAATCTATACTTCAGGCAATTGCTGAACAAAGCCGTATTGTACGTTTGCCTTTGAATCAGGTGGGTTCTTTGAGTAAAATCAGTAAAGCATTCTCCAAACTGGAACAAGAATACGAACGTGAACCTTCTCCAGAAGAATTAGCCGATATCCTCGAAACGACCGTTGATAAGATTTCTGACACCTTAAGTAATTCCGGACGTCACGTATCTATGGATGCTCCTTTTGTTCAGGGTGAAGAAAACACATTGCTTGACGTATTGGAAAATCATGAACCCAATACAGACAGTAGCCTGATCAATGAATCACTATCAGAAGAAATTAAAAGGTCACTATCTACTTTAACAGAGCGTGAGCGCGAAATTATTGTCTTGTTCTTTGGATTGAGTACAAATCACCCGCTTTCTTTGGAAGAAATCGGTGAGAAATTTAACCTCACTCGTGAGCGTGTTCGTCAGATCAAAGACAAAGCCCTTCAACGTTTACGTCATACTTCAAGAAGTAAAATATTGAAATCATACTTAGGCTAATTTCGTAGCCACCTGTGTATCAGGAAAAATAATTAAAAAAGATTGGGCAAACACCCGATCTTTTTTATTTTTGTGACACCCTAACCAAATATTTCCGAAATGCTAAACAAGTACCAATCTGAGTTTCAAAACTGGATTGAAAAAGAAAAAAAAGCAATTGAACTCATTAATGTCGTAGGCCAGCTCTGGTTCGACAGATCCATAGAACTCGTACTTTTCCGAAAACCCTTATTTGATGTCGGTAGTAGCGAAATCCTCACAAATCATCAATATGCCAAAGAAATCAGTGGTAAAGACATCAGCATTTACCAAACCCTCGAACTCGCGGAGACTATTGTAAAAGCAACCTAGCCCCCTCCCGAATAGATCTCGGACGCCTGGCCTCCGAGTGGCTTCAGGACAATAATCATTATGCCTCGATTCAAGATTTTGTACTGAGCAGACTACATAAACATGTCGGTAGAGATAAAATCAAGCTGAAACCAAAAGACGTAGTATTGTTCGGCTTTGGTCGCATCGGAAGGATCATCGCACGAGAACTGATATTGCAGGCGGGAAAAGGAGAACAGTTGAGGTTACGCGCCATCGTGACAAGAAGTTACAGTGATGAAGAACTGATCAAAAGAGCCGAATTGCTGCGTACAGATTCGGTACACGGACCATTCAGCGGAACTGTACTCGAAGATTTTGAAAACAAAGCCTTGGTCATTAATGGACAAACAATATACTTTATCGCAGCAGCACAGCCTGAAGACACAGATTATACGGCATATGGAATTGAGGATGCGCTGCTAATTGACAATACCGGCATCTTTCGCGACCGAAATGGACTGAGCAGGCACCTGCAGGCAAAGGGCATCAGCAAAGTACAACTAACTGCACCGGCAAAGGGCGATGTCCCAAATATCGTAACTGGGATCAATGATATCATCACCAACTTTGAAACAGAACAAATCTTTTCAAATGCTTCTTGTACAACAAATGCCATAGTACCGGTACTTCAACTGATAGATGATGCATTCGGCATTGAAAAAGGACATATAGAGACCGTACATTCTTATACCAATGACCAGAATCTACTGGACAATTACCACAAAAAATACCGGCGTGGAAGAGCAGCCGCACTCAATCTCGTGATTACAGAAACAGGTGCAGATAAAGCAGTTGCAAAGGTCATTCCACATCTGGGCGGAAAACTAACAGGAAATGCTGTACGGGTACCCACTCCAAATGTTTCCCTGGTGATACTGAACCTTTCGCTAAATAAAGTAAGCAGTAAAGAAGAAGTCGCCGACATACTCAGACAGGCTTCATTATTTGGAGATCTATCGGAACAGATCGAATATTCTATTTCCAACGAATTGGTAAGCAGCGACCTGATTGGCAACAGCCACGCAGCGATTATAGATGGCCCCGCTACGATACTTTCAAAGGACAAAAAATCGCTCATTCTCTATGCATGGTATGACAACGAATATGGATACGCCAGGCAAGTATTGCGCCTGACAAAAAAACTTTCGGGAGTGTTGCGTTTGACTTATTACTAGTATCTTAGCAATAGATCATCTTAAGATTCATCTATGAAAGCCTACTTATTATTATCGCTGGCCCTACTGATAAGTTGCACTACTGTCAAAAAAACAGATGCCCAGCCCGGAAACCAACTGCTAAAAGACGTTGAAATCCTTTCTTCTGACGCTTATGAGGGAAGAAAAACTGGTACCAAGGGTGCTGAAATGGCCAGAACTTACCTCAGCAGCAGATTTAGCGAAAGCGGGATCAAAGTATTAGAAAGTTTACAGGGCTACGAACAAGCTTTTACATTCATCAATGGTAGCGAAACGATAAACGGCAAAAACTTGCTGGGATATATACAAGGGACTACCGATAGCATTATTGTGATCTCTGCGCACTACGATCATATCGGAATCATCAACAATGAAATCTATAACGGCGCAGACGATAATGCTTCCGGTGTAGCCGGCCTGCTTAAAATTGCGGCCCATTTTTCAAAGCAAAAGCCCAATTACACATTGCTATTCGCTGCTTTTGACGCTGAAGAAATGGGACTTAGGGGAGCGAAAGCTTTCCTGATCAATCCGCCTGTAGTTTTGTCCAAAATAAAATTGAACGTCAATATGGATATGATCAGCCACAATGATAAAGGCGAACTCTATGCATGTGGAACTTTCAAATACCCTGAGTTAAAAAAATATTTCCATACCAGCAGCCCGAACGTAAAGGTGCTCTTCGGACATGACGATCCAAAATTGGGACATGATGATTGGACCAATCAAAGTGACCAGGGCGCATTCAACGAAAAGAACATCCCCTTTATTTATTTTGGCGTAGAGGATCACAAAGATTACCACAAAACCAGTGATGAATTCAAAAATATCAATACCGCATTTTTTATCGATGCTGCTCAGTCAATCCTGGAGATTGTAATCAACATCGATAAAAAAAGGGATATCAAAAGTCTTTCAGATGAAAAACGCAGAATGATCAAATGATCAATTCTAGAAATCGATATCTATCAAACTGTTCAATGGAATGTGTATCCCATTCTTAAGCTGCAGATACCTCTCGGTCACTGACCATACAGTCGTATTTACGGTCTTTGCTCCCCTTCTGGTGTTAAATGTAATGTCGGCCTTAGATTTGAATTCATTACCCAGCCTCTGAGCAGAGTTGAGTTTACCCCTTAATTCTTCTGAGTGATTTTGATCGGCTGGTATAATTTCACTAACCACAATTGATTCTTTCGCTATTAATTCCCCTATCATAATATAATACTGTTTCTTACTTAAATATGCATTTTATCTACTAAACTAACAATAGCATATAAAAAGAGTGACACAAAAAAGACCTGCAGGTTTTGCAGGTCTTTTTTGTGTATTCCTAAGATCAGAATCACTTTCTGGGTGTCCTCCTGTCTTCGATCATCCCAATAAACTCCTTATTTGTATTGAACTCCGCAAATTCACTTTTGAGTCCTTTCGACAGACCGGAAACGCTCAACACCTTCTCTCTCGAAGCCACACTCGTAGCCCCCGCATTGGGAACCAGCACCTTTATGGCCTGTGCGAGTAAGGACTCTGAAGGATTGCCAAAATCAAAATCACCATAATCTTCATCCAGCGACACATCCGGGGCCATTCCACTGAAATAACCTCCCTGGTCGAGCGAGTTCTTGGTCTCAAACATGGAGAAAAACACATCGTATTTATTCTCAATTCTGACGGGAAAGAATCCAATCGGCTTACCATAAGTCTTCAAACCTACCAATTTCACGTTCATTTTTGGCTTTAAGCTGTTAATGACCAGCTCGCTTGCAGATGCAGTGCCTCCAGATACAATAAACACAACATTAGTGACATTTGTCAAATTACCCTTCTTGTTAAACGAATAGGTGTTATTTGCCACCGAATAATCTTCATCATCAAAATAGTTCAGCATACGTCCATTACTGTAACGAACCTTATCATTGGCATCAAGCATCGGTTGGTTCTTCAATATGGTTGCTTTTTTATTCTGCATGGTCGAGTTGAAATATTCCTTATACATCACTCCGGTGGCGGTAGTAGGTGCGATCAGATTCACCAGGTGTTCTGCGGTACTTACGTACCCTCCCCCGTTGTAGCGGAGATCAACTACCAGGTCGGTGACGCCTTGGGTATAAAAGTTATTAAATTCAGCCGTCAGTGCAGAAACAGAATTAGCTGAGCTTGAAAATCTCGCATAAGCGATATAACCTATCTTCTTTCCACCCACCGTAAGTACATTCGTTTTATAGATCGGGTTGCTTTTGTAGGAAGTCTTATTTAAGGTAAGATCGAATGCTGTACCATCTGTTTTAAATCCAGCTATAGATAGCGTAGCAGGATCACCAAAGATTGTAGAATTGATCAATATGCGTTCTGTACTGAAGTTAGCTGTAGAGCCAATACTGGTACCATTGATTCTGGTGATATAAGCTCCGCGCGTAAGACCACCGACATCAGCAGGAGAACCCTTATCGACCGCCAGAATATATAGCTTATAAGTCGGAGAATTGTTTACCGATACAGCTTTTACAGAGTAAATTCCCTGATCGTTTCCGTTTCCTTCCAGATCAACGTCAGACTTTTCATTCGGAACAGCGGTCACGGCCACAGGATTTCTTGTGGCAATATCCTCGATATAAGAATATTTCGGATAAGAGGGATTAGCAGTACGGTACTCATATGGCTTTCCGGTTGCTGGATCTAATTTAATCTGTGTAAGTGTAAACAACTCGTTCTGATAGTTGGCACCATACTTTCTTGGTTCGAAATCGTCGTAAGAAGGCAGTGCGTCATTCCAGTAGTAGACATGTTTGGCATACAAGAACAAAGAGTCATTGCTGAGCTCTGTACGATTAGTGGTAGTTGTCTGCTTAACATTGGATCCGGAAACCGACGGATCTACCGGCTCCGGACTGGGCTGTGACTTATTTTTCTTACATGCACTAAACAGTGCTGTAATCACCAACGCAGCAACAACAGAGTGGTTTTTATACCTAAAGCTTTTCATCAGAATGAGTTTTGAATTAAGAGAGTGGGTCAATTTGGTTTTATGGAATACAATATCCATATAATTAGCTGTATTAACGTAATTAAGTTAATAATAGTTCATTAACATTTAAAAATTCAATCCCTGCTTTTGATGCACAAGTTCTGTCAAGATCAGACTGTCCGACATATAAGACTTCATTTTTTTGTAATCCATGTTTGGAGACCAGCAGTTCAAGACCATCAGCTGATGGTTTCGAAGCCGTTTCCGCAGCAAAATAAACTGTCAGGTATTTTTCCATACCATTCCATTCAATTTGCTTGATCTTATTGAGCTGCATCGCCGGGTCGCCATCAGTAAATAAAAATAATTGCTTACGTTCCACAACTATAGCTTGTAATAATGCAAGTACTTCGTTGTACAACAATAATTTCAAGGGTAATCTTGCTCCCAGTAAAAGTAAGTCAAAATTTACTTTGTATTTCCCTGGAATCCGCAGACGCTCTGCAGTTTGCTCGAAAAGCGCTTCTTCACCCCTTTCCAGATAAATTTCCTGCATGACGTTCAGGATTTCTGTTGCGCTAATTTGTTCTCCATATTCAATGAACTGTGCAAACAGATAGTAAACCTGCAACAAATAATCCTTTTTTGGAAATAGCACATCGTCCAATTCAAATACAAAAGCCTTTTTCTCCTGAAGGTATTTTTCTATTTTCATTACCCGGATATTACCTGTCCTTTTTCAGGTACTAAAATGTTGATATTAAACTCCTGGAACAGGACACTGGATTTGATAACCTCTTCAATTTCAAAATCATAGAGCGGCATCAGTGTATCTACAGCCTGATCAAGACAAATGGTTAATAAATTATGTGCTATAATGGTATCATTTCGTTCTCCGATAGAAATGAAACAGTATTTATCCGAAGGAAACTGAGGGGCATCACCATAATCGGCCAACACCACATCGCTGTCATTAAAAGTATTTTTTATTTTTAGGGCCTGGATAGATTTCCCGCCAGTGATAAGTATTTTCAAATTTATATAATTAACCCGTCTTTCATCGTCACCACCCTATCGCTGATCTTTGCCAAGCCTTCGTTGTGCGTAACGATGACGAACGTTTGTTTAAAATTGTCTCTTAATGTAATAAAAAACTGATGCAGGGAGTCGGCATTGGCAGAATCGAGATTACCTGATGGTTCATCTGCCAGGATAATGGCCGGCTTATTAATGAGCGCCCTCGCCACAGCAATCCGCTGCTGTTCTCCACCGGACAGTTCATTCGGCTTATGGTTTGCGCGATCTGTCAAACCCAGGAGCTCCAGCAATTCTGCCGCCCTTTTCTCGGCATCCTTCTTTGCAATCCTGGCTATAAAAGCCGGGATGCAAATATTCTCCAGTGCAGTAAATTCAGGCAGCAAATGATGGAACTGGAATACAAAACCAATATTTCTGTTGCGAAATACGCTAAGCAGCTCACCCGACAATGCGCTTACTTTAGTACCATTCAACTCCACGCTTCCCTCATCAGGCTTATCCAAGGTACCCAGGATATGCAACAAAGTGCTTTTCCCTGCTCCGGAAGCGCCTATAATACTTACAATCTCCCCCTTCCCGACTTCAAAATCAACTCCTTTTAATATGGGTAGATTCCCATAAGATTTTTTAATACCTGTGGCCTTTAGCATAACTGCAAACTTAATAAAAACATCAGACAACCTTAAATATTAAGGCCGTTCTTAAAAATGTAACCATAGGATTTGCTTTTCAGAAAATAATACATAGCTTTGAAAAACAAAGTACTTTTGTTTACGCAGCCGAAAGGCTTATTTTTTGATTCACTTACTTTGAAAAACAAAGTTCTTTTACGAAAAGACACAAACCCTAATAGAGCATATTCATAATAATCTCAACATAAAACAATACATGAAAAAGCAAATTAACTTACACCTTTACGCCATTGTCTGTGGCGGGCTTCTTTTCAACTACCTTTTTTGGATGGAGAAACAAGCGATTAATCTGATGATCTATTCTCTCTTCATTCTGATCGTGATTTTAATAGACAAAGAGAAGCAGAAAAACAAAAAAGTTTACCTGGCTATGTCCGCACACGTGCTCAGCGCACTTACTGTGGTAATGAATCAATCAAACTTAACGGTTATTGCCTGGTATATCAGTTTGGCCATACTGACGGGTGTCGTCCATTTCTCCTTATTAAAAAGCACCTTTGTAATTGCCTTTGCCGCCTTCCTTCAATTCGTTACGGCACCTGTAAACCTTTTCAAGGAAATCGCAAACACTCATTTCGGGGGTCTTTCCATCACTCCATTGCTCAAAATCTTCAAATATGTTTTCATTCCTATCATTGCAACTTCATTGTTCTGTATCCTCTACAGTATCGCCAGTCCTGTTTTCGCGAAGTACCTTCAGCAATTTTCTGCATCACTTGGCACCTTGTTGAGCCAGTTATTCACATTCCTGTTTGCAGACCTCAGTTTTAACAGGCTACTCCATATCGTATTGGGGATTGTGATCACCACAGCAGTCCTGCTCAAGCTAAAAGACAATTCCCTGGAAAAGGCAGAATTGGGTCTTGACGAAGAGCTGAAACGAAAAAGAAGAAGCAACATCAATCGCTCAATAGGCTACGAGATCATGTCGGTTTTTGCAGGGAAACTATTGAAGAGAAAATTGGCTCTAAAGACAGAAAACATCATCGGCATCCTCTCCTTTCTGGCACTGAACTTACTGTTGCTTTTCTTAAATAGTATAGATATAGCAACCCTTTGGCTCGGCGAATTGAAACAAGGCACAAATTATTCCGCTGAACTTCATGAAGGCACCAATGCTTTAATCATCAGCATCATTATGGCAATGGTAGTCATTCTTTATTTCTTCAACGGAAACCTGAATTTTTACAGCAAAAACAAGACAATCCGCGTATTGGCTTATTTATGGATCATTCAAAATGCGTTTTTAGTATTATCTGTAGCACTCAGGGATTTTCAATATATTGATGCACATGGCCTTACTTATAAACGAATCGGGGTATTGATCTTTCTTATATTATGCAGTGTCGGACTGCTGACGGTTTACCTGAAGGTAGCAAAGAAAAAAACATTATTTTACCTTTGCAGGGTCAATGGTCTGATCTGGTATCTGCTGTTGATCCTATCGGGACTTGTCAACTGGGACCTCCTCATCATCGGGTATAACCTGAATAACCGGAATAATATAAGTCTGGATTTTGATCACCTGATGGGCCTATCAGACAATACGCTCCCGCTCCTGGATCAGAACAGGTTTTTGTTAAATAAAATCCGCCGCTCTGCGTCATTTCTTCCCTACACAAATCGAAGTATTTATGTAGCTACCCATGAAGACCAAAAACTACAAACCGAAGCCTTCAACAAGTATCTGGACGACCGCATCAGGCATTTTGAGGAACAATACAGCGAGACCACATGGCTTTCATGGAATTACCGTGATTGGCAGACACAGCAGTATTTCCTTAAAAACAAAAAATAGTGTAACAATCACCGTCATTGCTTTGTATAAAGACTCGGAAGTTGTAGATTTGGATCAAATTTTTTCAGCGAATGAATATCCACGAATATCAAGGTAAAGAAATACTTAAAAGTTTTGGAGTAGCCGTACAGGAAGGTATAGTTGCCGACACGGTAGAGCAAGCTGTAGAAGCTGCTAAAAAAATGAAAACTGACTACAATTCAGACTGGGTTGTGATTAAAGCTCAGATCCACGCAGGTGGCAGGGGTAAAGGCGGTGGTGTAAAACTTGCCAAAAACCTTGATGAGGTTAAAGAGAGAGCCACTGCAATCTTAGGAATGCAATTGGTTACCCCACAAACAGGCCCTGAAGGCAAGAAAGTCAACAAGATTTTGGTAGCGCAGGACGTTTATTATCCTGGAGCTTCGGAAACTAAGGAGTTTTACATCAGTGTACTATTGAACCGTGCAAGCGGAAGAAATATCATCATGTACTCTACCGAAGGTGGCATGGACATTGAAGAAGTGGCAGAACACACGCCTCATCTGATCTTCAAGGAAGAAATTGATCCAAAAGTTGGCCTTCAAGGCTTCCAGGCAAGAAAGATTGCTTTCAATCTGGGCCTTAGCGGTGCTGCGTTCAAAGAAATGGTCAAATTTGTATCTGCACTATACAAAGCTTATGACAGTACTGATTCTTCGATGTTCGAGATCAACCCCGTATTGAAAACTTCAGATGATAAAATCATTGCAGTAGACGCGAAGGTAGACCTTGACGAAAATGCATTGTTCCGTCACCCAGACTATGCAGCAATGCGTGATAAACTTGAAGAAGATCCTACAGATGTGGAAGCAAGCGAGTCTAACCTAAACTATGTTAAACTTGACGGAAACGTGGGTTGTATGGTTAATGGTGCAGGCCTTGCGATGGCAACTATGGACATCATCAAAATTGCAGGTGGTGAGCCGGCTAACTTCCTGGATGTGGGTGGTACTGCCAATGCACAAACTGTTAAGGCCGGATTCAACATCATCCTTAAAGACCCAAATGTAAAAGCTATCCTGATCAATATCTTTGGAGGTATCGTTCGTTGTGACCGTGTTGCTCAAGGTGTGATCGACGCTTATAAAGAAATGGGCAATGTGCCAGTTCCTATCATCTGCCGTCTTCAAGGCACCAACGCCGAAGAAGCTAAAAAACTGATCGATGAATCAGGATTGAAAGTTTATTCTGCAATTGCATTAAAAGAAGCTTCAGATTTAGTAACTAAGGTATTGGCCTAAGTCAACTAAACTATATTAAAAAAGGGTATCCAAATTGGATACCCTTTTTTTTTGCCAAAAAAATTACATAATAAAATTGTCCAAAAACAAGAAGAGGCATACAACTATCCAATTGTATGCCTCTCTAACCAAATATAAATTAAACGAGCATTACAAATATAGGTACTTTTATTACATTTCACAATATATCTCAATAAAAATTAAAAAAATATACTAACAAATTGATTTTAAACTATAAAAAATTGAAATAACACACATAAAAACGAATTGAAACCTGAATAAACAGTAAAAACAACAACAATACAACACCAAATTCACCTAAAAAATCAATAAAATAAACAAAACACACAAAATAAACACGCAAATAAACAATCATACTAAATAAAATCCACAAAAACACATATCAAAACCGGACATAACCCAAAAAAAATCACTGCAAAACTCAAAAACCACTCAAAACGCAGACATTATACATTAATCCTTATTTATTGATGGAAATCCTTATTTTTGACCTGCTCCACAATAAAATCATGATTAAAAGAGAAAAAGTTAAAAGTCTGTTAGAGACAAACGAGTTTAACAGGGAAGTTACTGTTATGGGTTGGGTGCGAACCTTTCGCAACAACCAGTTTATTGCTGTAAATGATGGTTCCTGCATAGGGAATATCCAGGTTGTGGTCGACTTCAATAATACACCGGAGGAATTATTGAAGCGCATTACTACCGGCGCTGCAATAGCTGTTACTGGAACAATAGTAGAGTCGCTAGGAAAAGGACAGCGTGTAGACATCAAAGCGGAGTCTATAGAAATCCTCGGTGATAGTGACCCAGAGAAATTCCCCCTGCAACCTAAAAAGCACAGTCTTGAATTTTTAAGGGAAATTGCACATCTCCGTTTCCGGACTAACACCTTTAATGCGGTATTTAAAGTACGTCATGCGCTTGCCTTTGCGATACATCAGTTTTACAATGAACGAGGTTTTGTGTACATGCACACGCCGGTGATTACTGCTTCAGATGCAGAAGGCGCAGGAGAAATGTTTAAAGTGACCACACTGGACCTCGACAATCCTCCCCGCACTGAAGAAGGTAAGATCGATTTCTCAGAAGATTTCTTTGCCAGAGCTACTAACTTAACTGTTTCAGGCCAACTGGAAGGAGAGCTGGCAGCAATGGCGTTTGGACAAATTTATACTTTCGGACCAACATTCAGGGCCGAAAACTCCAACACCACCCGCCACCTGGCGGAGTTTTGGATGATTGAGCCTGAAGTAGCATTCGCTGATCTGGAAGACAACATGCAGCTGGCAGAAGACATGCTGAAATATGTCATCGACTATGCGCTGAAAAACTGCAAGGAAGAACTGGAATTTCTAAACGGACGTTTGCTGGAAGAAGAAAAATCGAAACCACAAAACGAACGCAGCGAACTTTCACTCATCGACAAACTCAATTTCTGTCTGAGCAATGATTTCGAACGCATTACGTATACGGAAGCAATCAGGATCCTGAAATCCTCTAAACCCAACCAGAAGAAACAGTTCAAATACTTAATCGACGAATGGGGTGCCGATCTTCAATCTGAACACGAACGTTTCCTGGTAGAGAAACATTTCAAAAAGCCTGTAATCTTAACGGATTACCCGGCAGATATCAAATCTTTCTACATGCGTCAGAACGAACCTGACGAACAAGGGCGTCAAACCGTTGCGGCCATGGACATCCTGTTCCCAGGCATCGGCGAGATCGTTGGAGGCTCACAGCGTGAAGAAAGACTGGATCGCCTTACCAAGCGTATGGAAGATATGAACATCCCTCAGGAAGAGCTGTGGTGGTTCCTCGACACCCGCAGGTTCGGTTCCGCCCCACACTCCGGTTTCGGACTGGGCTTCGAAAGGCTTGTGCTTTTCGTGACCGGCATGACCAACATAAGGGACGTAATTGCATTCCCACGTTTCCCAAGAAACGCGGAATTCTAAAAAAAGTCTTATAAAAAAAAACAGGCTCCCGGAAAAATTTCCGGGAGCCTGTTTTTTTTTATAAACACTTAAGGCTTACTCTTACCTTCGTCCAACTGATCTGCATAAGAATTTGCATGCGCATAATCAACAAGAGATACTTTATAATCGCTAGGATTGAAACTTGAGGAAACACTCAACGCCATTCCCAACTCAAACCTCAAGGGATAAGGCGTCTTCAACAAACTTCCTTCAGGTATATAAGGGAAACTCTCCATGTACGACTGCATGACGTTTGGTGCAATCCTACGATTGATGTAAGCCCTGGTCAATTGATAAGGATGGTGAAGTCCCGCAGCACCCAGCAACTCCACAGCGCTTGCCACGGTCAACCTATGGAAATTAAATACCCGCACCGTTTTATCTTCAACCACCAAACCCTTCATCAGGCTTGGATCCTGTGTAGCTACTCCGGTCGGACAAGTATTACTATTACATTCCAACGCCTGAATACAGCCTAACGCAAACATCATACCTCTGGCCGAATTACAGAGATCGGCACCAAGGGCGATGTTCTTCACCAGGTCAAATCCAGACGCAACTTTCCCGGAAGCAATGATCTTAATGTGTTTCTTGAGGTCAAAACCAGTCAGCACATCGTACACAAAAGCAATAGCTTCACGTAAGGGCATGCCCACCGCATTCGAAAATTCCTGGGGAGAAGCACCCGTTCCACCTTCACCCCCATCCACAGTGATGAAATCTACATAAATACCGGTCTCTACCATCGCTTTGCAGATCGCAAAGAACTCACTCCTTCTACCAATACAAAGCTTTATGCCAATTGGTTTACCACCTGACAAATCCCTCAACTGCTTTACAAAGGCCATCATCTCCAGAGGTGTTTTAAAAGCGGAGTGCGCAGGCGGAGAAATGACATCAAAACCCTCTTTCACCAATCTGATTCTGGCGATCTCCGGAGTCACCTTACGTGCTGGTAAAATCCCGCCATGACCAGGTTTAGCACCCTGCGACAATTTAATCTCAATCATTTTTACCTGCTCCGTTTTAGAGCGCTTGGCAAAAGCCTCCGGATCAAAGGATCCATTATCGTGATTTCTGCAACCGAAATACCCGGTTCCAATCTGCCAGATCAGATCTCCACCTGGATTAGCATGATAATCACTGATCCCGCCTTCACCTGTATTGTGTGCAAAACCTCCCATTTTCGCACCCCCATTCAAGGCCATAATGGCATTCTGGCTCAGAGAACCGAAACTCATCGCCGAGATGTTGTAAATACTGGCCGAATAAGGCTGTGCACAATCTGGCCCGCCCACCAGAACCCTGGGATTTTCATTCAGTTCGTGATGACTGATCGCCGAAATGCTATGGCTCAGCCATTCATACCCGTTTTCATACACATCCAATTGTGTACCGAAAGGAATGGTATCATTTTCCATCTTAGCGCGCTGATAGATCAGGGACCTGCTCAGGCGGCTGAAGGGCTTACCATTCGTATCACTTTCTACAAAATATTGATATACTTTAGGCCGCAGGTCTTCCATAAAATACCGCAACCGACCCACTACAGGATAGTTCCTCACAATACTGTGTTTAGGTTGATATAAATCGTAGATACCCAACAAGATAACAGGCCCTACAAATAGGTAAGCCCAATAAAAAGGCGGCCAGGCCAGACTGATCATCAGAATAGCTGAAACCAGAAATGCAGCAACTGCAACAAATGCTTTTCTCATAACCCTTAATTTAATAAAAAATATGCCATTAAAAGGAATTCAGGGAGTTTAGGCGCAATAATTGCTAAATTTACATATGCTTGTCAAAATCTATCCGGAGAATCCAAATCCAAAAGCAATCGAACAGGTTGTAGAAGTCCTGAAAAAAGGGGGGATCATCATCTATCCTACTGACACAGTTTATGGTCTGGGATGCGATATCACCAACCAAAGGGCAATCGAGAAGATATGCAGATTGAGAGGCATCAAGCCCGAAAAGGCCAACTTTTCGTTCATCTGCTCTGACCTCAGGCACATTTCCGATTACATTAAACCGATTGACACAACAACATTTCGGGTATTGAAAAAGGCTTTGCCAGGACCTTTTACTTTCATCTTCAATGCCAACAATAATGTACCGAAACTCCTAAGCTCTAATAAGAAGACGGTAGGTATCAGGGTACCAGACAATGCCATTGCCAGAGAAATTGTACTGCAATTGGGCAACCCGATTCTATCTACCTCCATCCACGACGATGATGATGTGATCGAGTATTCTACCGATCCGGAACTGATCCACGAAAAGTATGAGGAAAGCGTTGATGTGGTGATTGACGGGGGGTATGGCGACAATGAGCCTTCTACAGTGGTCGACTGTACTTCTGGCGACTTTGAGATTATCCGCCAGGGCAAGGGAGATTTGGAAAGCATTATAGGAGATTAATATAGGGGCTTCAGGCCTGGCAGACCTGAAGCCCCCTAAACAATTATGCTTTAAACTTTTGCATAAAATTCCTTACACTTCCCTTGATGTCCATGGCATCCAGGCTTTTTACGAAAGCACTACCGATAATTGCACCGTTTGCGTACAGGCAAGCCTTATCAAATGTCTCCTTGCTACTGATTCCAAATCCAATAACCGTAGGATTTTTCAATTGCAACGCGGCTATACGCGAGAAATATGCTTCCGTTTGATCGCCAACCTGTAAATTCTGTCCGGTAGTTGCCGAAGAAGACAGCAAGTAAATGAATCCGTTACTCAAGCCGTCAATTTTCTGAATCCGCTCCGGCGAAGTCTGAGGGGTAATCAAAAAGATATTGCTCAAGCCATATTTTTCAAATATCGGCGCATACAACTCTTCATATTCTACCATTGGCAGGTCCGGCACGATACAGCCGTCTACACCAATCTCCGCACAGGCTTTACAGAAATTTTCGACACCGAACTGCAACACAGGGTTCACATAACCCATCAGCAACACCGGAATTTTCACCGTTTTGCGCAGGTCCTTCAACTGCTCAAATAGAAGCTTAAGGTCCATCCCATTGTCCAGCGCAGCCTTACTGCTTGCCTGGATCACAGGGCCATCTGCCACCGGATCAGAATAAGGAAAGCCAATTTCCAGTAGATCTGCCCCGGATTGTTCCAGCGCTTCCGCAATCGCCATGGTATCATTCAGGCTGGGATAACCTGCAGTAAAATATATAGATAATATGTTTTTCTTTTCCTGAAATAACCTTTGTAAACGTCCCATTCTTATAAATTAAAATATTTCATATACGTATCCATGTCTTTGTCGCCCCTGCCCGACAAACAGACCACTACATTCTCGCCACCTTTAAGCTCCATCTTTTCCAAATAGGCCAGCGCATGCGCACTCTCTATTGCTGGGATGATGCCCTCCATCTGGGTAAGCAGCAGACCCGCCTGTAAAGATTCATCATCGGTAATAGATACATACTGACCACGACCTGTTTTAAACAAATGGGCATGTTGAGGACCAATACCCGGATAGTCCAGCCCTGCCGACACCGAATGTGGCTCTACCACCTGCCCGTCGTGGGTTTGCATCAGGATGCTCCTGCTGCCATGTAGCACGCCTTCCTTGCCTAAGCTGGTAGTGGCAGCAGAGAAACCGCTGTCCACACCTTTACCTGCAGCTTCCACCGCGATCAGCTTCACCTTTTCATCATCCAGGAAATGGTAGAACATCCCCATCGCATTGCTACCGCCACCTACACAGGCCAACACATAATCAGGCTGGTCAGTACCGGTCTGTTCGATCAGTTGTTTTTTTGTTTCTTCAGAAATGATGGACTGAAAGATCGCCACCATATCCGGATAAGGATGTGGACCTACCACAGAACCGATGATGTAATGAGTATCTACGGGATTGTTGATCCAATCGCGCATTGCTTCGTTCGTCGCATCTTTCAGTGTTTTACTTCCTGAAGTTGCCGGCACCACTTTAGCCCCCAGCATCTTCATGCGTGCCACATTGGGTGCCTGGCGTTTGATGTCCACCTCACCCATATACACCACACATTCCAATCCGCGGAGTGCGCAAACAGTTGCCGTAGCCACGCCATGCTGACCCGCCCCTGTCTCTGCAATGATCCTTTTCTTACCCAGCCTTTCTGCCAGCAAAATCTGACCGATGGTATTGTTGATCTTATGTGCACCGGTATGGTTCAAGTCTTCCCTTTTCAGGAAAATATTCGCATTGTATTTTTTAGACAGGCGCCTGGCCAGGTACAGCGGTGAAGGCCGCCCCACATAATCCTTCAGCAATTGATGAAATTCCTTCTTGAAATCTTCATCTGCTATAATTTTCAGGTAGTTTTCCCTAAGTTCTTCTACATTTGGATACAACATTTCCGGGATATAAGCCCCTCCGAAATCTCCATAGTAACCCTTTTCATTCACAAAATAGCTCATAGTTGTGTTTTAAAAATCTTCAATCTATCTATATCTTTCAATCCCGGTGCCAGCTCAAATTTACTGTTGACATCTATCGCGTACAAGCGGGGATCATTTATCGCCTTCAGTGCAGCCACATGCTCCGGTCCAATTCCACCACTTAAAAAATAAGGCTTATCGAGTTGGTATCCCCTAAGGAGTTTCCAATCAAACTGCTTTCCTGATCCACCATGATCCGGGGTTTGGGTATCGAACAAAAAATACGCTACACAGGATGCATAAGCAGCAAGCACGGAAAAATCAAAGTGTTCATCTACGCCAAAAGCTTTGATCAGTTCAATTCCCGTTTCAGCCAGGAGGCCTTTCAGCGCCATACAGTACTTTACCGGCTCCTTCCCATGCAGTTGTATAGCCTCCAAGCCATACAGCAAGGCCATTTCTGCTACCTTATGGAGTTCTTCATCTACAAATACACCTACTTTTTTAATCCCCGGAGGCAGATCCTTCACAAATGAGGGGGTTAGCCCATCGATGAACCTTTTAGAAGGCCGGTGGAAAATAAAACCGATGTAATTCGGCTGCAGCGATGCCAGGGCCAGGATATTATCTGGTAGTTTCATCCCGCAAACTTTTAATTGTGCTGTCATGCTCTGTTGGTTAATTTATTGAAGCTTTCCAATGCTTTTTTGCCGATCAGTGAAGCTTCCGCTTCATAGTAACAGTCGGAGAAAGATTTGCTGCTGTCGATAGTCTGTATGGCCAGGGCCGCATTGCAGAGCACTACATTTTGCTGCGCATCAGTTCCCCTCCCGCTGATCACGTTCATAAAAATTTCAGCCGACGATTCTACCGTATCGCCACCCTTGATCGCCTGTTCATCGATCTCAGAAAAACCAAGATCCGATACTTTCAGTAAAGCCTCCCCTTTTTTACTAAAGGTCTTTACATCGCATGTCAACGAAACCTCATCAAATCCATCTACTGCATGAAGGATCGTATAGTTTTTGTCCGTATCCTGGTACAGATAAGCGTACAACCTTGCAAGCTCCAGGCTAAATACGCCCACGATCTGATTTTTAGGCTGCGCCGGGTTTACCATAGGGCCCAGCATATTGAAAAAAGTTTTCACGCCGAGCTCCTTACGGATCGGCGCCACAGTTTTCATTGCGGGATTGAATAAAGGCGCATGGATAAAGCAGATTCCAGCTTGGTCCAGACTGCGCTTCAATGTATCCTGGTCATTGCTGAAACTATAGCCGAGGTATTCCATCACGTTTGATGATCCACAGCCTGACGACACCCCATAATTACCATGCTTTGCCACATTGTGCCCCGCTCCTGCGACTACAAAAGAGGCAAGGGTAGAGATGTTGAAAGTATCTTTACCATCCCCTCCCGTGCCGCAAAGGTCTACCAGCTCATAGTCTGAAAAGTCCAGCTTAATACAGAGGTCGAGCATCGCATCCCTGAAACCCTGAAGCTCCTCCACCGTAATGTTGCGCATGCCATAGGCGGTGATGAAAGCTGCAATCTGAGAAGTATTGAACTCACCCAGTGCGATGGAGGTCAGGATTTTCTGTGCTTCAGCACGGCTAAAGGTCTTGTTTTCAAATAAGTGATTTAATATCTTCTTCATGTTATGCTACGCTCATCCAGCGGTTTTCAAAAGGTTATAAACAAAAAAAGGGCTGCTTTAAAGCAACCCTCATGTATATTTTCTATATAAAATAAAACGTCCAAAACAGGGTTACACTACGCAATTGCGTTGTGCCACCACCAGTTGTTAAGTCCGTTTGTTAGTATCATCAAAAGCAAATATGGAATTGTTTTTGCAAAGCAGCAAATCTTTTCCTAAAAATTTTGAATTTATTTTGAAAGCAAGCTATTTGATCAAGGCGTTCTTTTCTTTGGTAAAATGATTGAACACCAGTTTATCTGCCAGCGACGGCAACAATTTGTTCAACCAAACAGTGAGTTTGCCCTGCCCTGTGATCACAAGGGTACGTTTTTTAGCGGCAATGCCCTCAGCAATCCGGAAGGCTACCTCTTCCGAAGTCATCATCTTGCCTTCTTCCATGCTGGTTTCGCCATGCGACAGACCATCTTTCGATAACGCCGCAACCCGGATATTGGAAGTGGTAAAACCAGGACAAGCGACCATCACATGCACCCCGGTTTTCAGTAACTCTGTTCTCAGCGATTCCATAAAACCATTCATAGCAAACTTGGAGGCCGAATATCCGGTACGACCCGGTAATCCCCTGTAGCCAGCAATGGAAGATACACCTACTACGGTCCCTTTGCTTTTCAAAATCTCTGTCAAAGCATATTTGGTACAATAAACCGTTCCCCAGAAATTAACGTCCATCAGGTTCTTTAACACAGAAAGCTCAGTTTCATTAAACAGCGCACGCATCGATAGCCCTGCATTGTTCAGCAATATGTCGATCCGGTTGAAAGTCACCAGGGCCTGTTTTACGATCAGCTCACAATCCGCAGCTACACTCACATCAGCCTGTACTGCAACTGCTTTTATGCCATACTGTTTTTCCAGCTGGGCAGTAATTTCACATAGGGTCACATACTGTCTGGCTGCCAGCACCAGGTTTGCTCCTCTTTTGGCAAATTCCTCTGCACAGGCCTTTCCGATACCAGAAGATGCACCGGTAATGATGACTACTTTATTTTTAAAATCCATTGTCTTTATTTAATTAAGGAATTTTCGTAAGGTACCCTCGTAACAATGGACCTTCCCAGGGTGATCTCATCCGCATATTCCAGTTCACCTCCAAAGGCGATTCCCCTTGCAATAGTGGTAATCGGGATCTGAAAATCTTTGAGCCTCTTGTACAGGTAAAAGAGGGTGGTATCCCCTTCCATCGTGGCACTCAGCGCCAGGATCACCTCCTTCACCGGGGTAGTCGCCACCCGCTGTACCAGCGAATCGATGTACAGATCAGATGGTCCCACCCCATCCATCGGGGAGATAAGGCCGCCCAGCACATGATATACACCAAAATACTGCGAGGTATTCTCTATGGCCATCACGTCCCTGGTATCTTCCACCACGCAAATCACTTCTTTGTCCCTTTTCTGCGCAGCACAGATCTCACAAATCTGCTGATCAGAGATGTTGTGACAAATTCCGCAGTGTTTGATCTCCCTCCGCAACCTCACAATGGCATTTCCAAACTGCTCTACTTCTTCCTGCTCTTTGTTCAGCAGGTGCAGCACCAGGCGCAAAGCAGTCTTCTGCCCCACACCCGGCAACTTCGAGAATTCGTTCACTGCATCTTCAAGCAATTTGGAGGAAAAGTTCATCCTGCAAACTTAGATAATTTTATGTTTTATGAAGGTAAATTCATCATGGTTTCTTACATTTAGCATCTTAACCGACCAAAATCATGAGTCCAGCAATACTCCTTTCCTTCCTAATTGGCTATTTCCTGCTGCTGATCATCATCGCATTCGCAACTTCAAAAAAGTCCTCGGACAATTCAACTTTTTTTATTGCCAATAGGAATTCGAAATGGTACCTGGTCGCTTTTGGAATGATCGGTACGGCGCTTTCCGGCGTCACCTTCATATCCGTTCCCGGCGAAGTCGGTGCACCTGCCGGAAACCAGTTCCAATACTTCCAGTTTATCCTGGGCAATGCAGTGGGCTTCATTGTCATCGCTACAGTCCTGCTTCCGCTTTATTACCGCATGAACCTGACCTCTATCTATGGCTACATAGAGCAGCGGCTGGGTCATTATAGCTATAAAACTGCAGCCTCCATTTTCCTGATCAGCCGTACCATCGGCTCTGCCTTCAGGCTATATCTGGTGGTCATCGTCCTGCAACGCTTCATATTCGACAGCTATGGCATTCCCTTCTGGGCCACCGTGCTAATCTCCCTACTGCTGATCTGGTCTTATACTTTCAAAGGTGGCTTGAAAACCATCATCATTACCGATACATTGCAGACCTTCTTTCTGGTACTCTCTGTATTCCTCACTTTGTATTTCATCTGCAGCAGCCTTGGCCTGGATATTCCACAAACCTTTGAAACCATCAAAAACAGCGGATATTCCAAAGTCTTTTTCTTTGAAGATTTCCTCACCAATAGCTTCCATTTTAGCAAGGCATTCATCGGTGGTGTCTTTGTGACCATTGCCATGACCGGCCTGGATCAGGATCTGATGCAAAAAAACCTGAGCATGAAAACCATTGGTGAAGCCCAAAAGAACATGTTTACCTTCACCGGAATTTTCGTGGTGCTGAACATCTTCTTCCTCAGCGTAGGGGCACTTTTATACATTTACGCTACTAAAAATGGCATAGAGATCCCATTAGATCACGTCACAGGTAAACCCAGAACAGACTTTCTCTTTCCGGAAATCGCACTGAACCACCTGACGACTGTTCCTGCCATTATTTTCATGCTGGGCCTCACCGCAGCTACTTTCGCTACTACCGATTCTGCCCTAACGGCACTAACTACCTCTTTCTGTGTTGATTTTCTGCAGATGAATAAAGGAGAGAACCAGAATTCCGCAGCTTCCGTCAACAAAAGGCATGCTGTTCACGTAGGCTTCTCCATCCTGATGTTTCTGGTCATCATCATTTTCAACGCATTCAACGATGAGTCTGTAGTAAAAGGGATATTTAAGGTAGCTTCCTATACCTATGGGCCTTTATTGGGCCTATACAGCTTTGGCCTTTTTGTGAGAAAAAGAGGCTTGCACGACAAACTGGTTCCTTTGATCTGTATTGTCTCTCCGGCCATATGTTATGTACTGAACAACAATTCTGCAGCACTGCTCGGCGGCTATACGTTTAGTGTAGAACTGATCCTGGTCAATGGACTCATTACCTTCATCGGTCTACTCCTGATCAGTAAGAAAACAGATCAGCAAACCAAATTCTAAGACATTTAATACCTATAAGCATGACAAGTGAAGAGAAAATAAGAAGCGCTTTTGAAAACAAAAACTGGCAGGAAATCAAAGTAACAGACTCCTGGCAGATCTTTAAAATCATGGCCGAGTTTGTAGACGGCTTTGAGAAACTGGCGAAAATAGGCCCTTGTGTCTCCATCTTCGGGTCTGCCAGAACAGCCGAGACCAATCCTTATTATGAGATCGCCGTAGAATGCGGACGGCTCCTGACCGACCGTGGTTATGGCGTCATCACCGGAGGTGGTCCGGGTATCATGGAAGCGGGTAATAAAGGGGCACATATGAACGGTGGTAAATCCGTAGGACTTAATATTGAGCTGCCTTTTGAGCAGTTCCACAACAAATACATCGACCACAATAAACTCCTGGAATTTGACTACTTCTTCATCCGTAAGGTGATGTTCATGAAATATTCGCAGGGATTCATTGTACTTCCAGGGGGTATGGGTACTATGGATGAACTTTTTGAAGCCATTACCCTCATCCAAACCGGGAAGATTGCGAGATTCCCCATTGTATTGGTCGGTAAAGATTACTGGGGCGGACTGCTCGACTGGATCACCAATACCATGCTGAAAAAGGAGCACAATATTCATGAAGAAGATCTGAACCTGTTCCGCTTGGTAGATACTGCAGAAGAGGCTACAGAACACATCTTCAGGTTCTACGACAAGTATGTACTGAAACCAAATTTCTAGTTCAAATGACTTACGCCTCCTGATACCACGAGTTTCATGGCTTCAGGAGCGCTCATGTCCAGAGCTTTGATCTTCTCGTTCTTCACCACATAAACCTGTCCTGCAAAAGAATAGGAAAAAGGAAAATACACGATCGATTCACCCGGGAGTCCGATTGCAGAAAGGTCGCCCTGTGTCAGGAAGCCGATCCGTTTCAACTCCCCTTCCACTTCGACCAGCACCGGATTGTTAAATTTCTTCTCATCACCCACAAAGGCCTCGGTGAGGTCTTTTATAGAAGAATAAATGAAATTGAGAATAGGCAAGCGGTCCAGGATCTTTTTGAACCAACGGTACATGGGTTCCGTGACAAAATTGGTCACAAATATCCCTGCCATTAGAATGATCGCAATTACCAGTACAAGGCCCAGTCCGGGTATATTTCTACTGGCGCCCGTATGCGGATCTACGCCGAGGATGTTATTGATGTTCAGCCAGCTGTCTACTGTAGTGACTGCCCAAATGACAATAAAAATACTCAGTGCAATAGGAAGCACAATCAATAAACCCTTGATCAGGTAATTCAATAAGGCTCTACCAATTCTATTCATGCCGCAAACTTAGAGAAAGTTAGCCGCTATTCATAAAAATAGACGCGTTTTACACGTTGTGAGATATTCGTCAATATTTCATAAGGGATGGTGCCGATCTGCTCAGCCAGTTTTGCGATGGTCAGTTGCCCATCAAACACGATTACCTCATCTCCAGTCTTCACGTTCAAACCCGTCACGTCCAGCATACACATGTCCATACAGATCACACCCACAGTGGGCACCTCTTTTCCATTGACCAGCATCTTCCCTACCCCGTTTCCAAACTTTCGGTTATAACCATCCGCATAGCCTATTTTTACGGTAGCGATCGTTCCACCATCGGGCAGCATACCCTTTCGGCTATAGCCTACCGTTTCATTCGCCTTGATCTGTTTCAGCTGCGTGATAGTCGTTTTCAGTACAGCCACAGTTTGCAGTCCCTTATTATTCAGCAGTGCTCCGTCGAAACCGTACAGTCCTATACCGATTCTCACCATATCCAACTGCGCTTCGGGGTGCCTGCTGATGCCAGAGGTATTGGAGATGTGGCTGATAAAATCGTAACCAAGGCCAGCCCTTACCGTTGCTGCTATTGCGCTGAAGCGTTCCAATTGATGTGCCGTAAAACCGTCATGTTCAGCGGCATCGCTCGCTACCAGATGAGAAAAAACAGAAGCCAGCTTCAGCTTTTTGTTTTCCGAAAGCTCCTTCATCAATTCAGGAAGATCGGGCTCTTCAAATCCCAAGCGGTGCATACCGGTATCTATCTTTAGGTGGACCGGGTAATCCTTTTCCTGTTCATGCAGTGCGGCACTGAAGCGCTTCAGGATTTCCAGGTTATAAATCTCCGGTTCCAGTTTATACTTTACGATTGCATCAAAAGCAGAAGGCTCAGGGCTCATCACCATAATTGGCATCGTGATCCCCGCTTTCCGCAATGCCAGCCCTTCATCTGTATAAGCTACAGCCAGGTAATCAACCTTATGGTACTGCAATAAATTGGCGATCTCAAAACTACCGCTGCCATAGGAAAAGGCCTTCACCATGGCCATCACCTTCACACCCGGCTTCAGTTTATTTCTATAAAACTGCAAGTTGCCCGACAGCGCATTCAGATCGATCTCCAGCACCGTATCATGAATCTTCTGCACGATCAGTTTACTGATCCGCTCAAATTCAAAACGCCTGGCACCCTTCAGCAAAATGGTTTCATTGTTGAAATGCAGGGCAGGGAAATCATCTATAAATGCCTGCGTGCTCTGATAAAACGAACACTCCAGGTCAAACAGGGCCGCTGCTGCCGAAAGGTGTTCCCCAATACCGATCAGCCTGTTTACATTTTTCTGTTTCAGCAGGGCAGCAATCTCAGCATACAAAACCGCATCGCTTTTACCCGTCTCATAAAGATCAGAAAGGATCAGGGTCTTTTTAGGATGCTGGTTTTGCAGGTTCAAAAAATCCAGCGCAATGGCCAGAGAAGAGGTATCGGCACTGTAAGAATCATCGATCACCGAGCATTGGTTGATACCGGTTTTCAGTTCCAGTCGCATGCTCACCAGTGTTAGTTTCTCCAATCCGGCATCTGCCTGGGCCGGCGTATAACCCAGGGCCAGCAAAGTTGCCCAGCAAATGATGCCGTTTTCCAGCGAAGCCCGGTCACTGAAAGGGATCAGGCACTCGATTTCCTCGCCTTTATAGATTGCCCGAAGGTAATTGCGTCCCTCTATAGGCTCAACAAACAGAATCTTCAGATCCGCCTGCTGCTTCATACTCCAGGAAAACTTTCGCTTGCCCGGCAGCTCATCTGTTTTGAGCCCTGCCGTATATTCCGGGGAGTAGACAAACAGGTCCGTATCTTTGAAGAGCTTTAACTTTTCCAGCAATTTCTCCTGGGTAGAAGCAAAACCTTCCGCATGCGCTTCACCTATATTCGTGAGTATACCCACTGTTGGCCGGATCACTTCGGCCAAAGCCTCCATCTCTCCCGCCCGGGAAATGCCCGCTTCAAAGATGCCCATGGTATGGGCGGCGCCAATCTGCCAGACAGAGAGCGGTACTCCGATCTGGGAATTGAAACTTTTTGGGCTGCGTACAATATTATAATCCGCTGCCAGCAACTGGTACAGCCATTCTTTTACAATTGTTTTCCCATTGCTACCTGTGATGGCCAGGACTTTCAGCTCATGTTGTGCCCTGTTGAAGCCGGCCAGCGTCTGTAATGCTTTCAGTACATCTGGCACTAAGAGCATATTGGCATCAGGATAGCGCGCTACATATGCAGGATCGCTGATAACGAAGCTCTTGATGCCATTTGCATAGGCATCGGACAGGTATTCATGTCCGTCACGTTTAGCACTCAGCGCAAAGAATAAAGATCCCTCGGGATCGATCACACTACGGCTATCGATCACCAGTTTACTGATCCGTGTTTCCTCAGAAAGAAAGGCTTTGGCTTGTAAAATTCCGGCTATGTGCTTTACAGAATAGATGAATTCGCTCATGCCACAAAATTAAGCAATTTTAGAACTGCACATCTGCAAACCACTTTTTATAAATGGTCTGGTAAAGGCCATTTTCTTTCAGGGTACTCAATGCCTGATCGAACTGGGCTTTCAGCTGCACATCCCCTTTTTTCATGGCAATGGCATACTGGGAATCGGTATTGGGCAGGTACATCCCTACTTTCAATTTCGGATTCTTCTGCAGGAACCCTCCTGCAATGGGAGAATCGTCGATCAGCATGTCAATCTTTCCCGCCTGAAGTTTGCGGTACAGCTCCCGGTTGGTTTCTGCATGCACCATATTGTTGGCCGGGAAATTCACATGAACATATTTTTCTGCCTCCGTAGCTTCACGGATCCCTATGGTCTTATTTTTGAAATCGGCAATTCCAGACAGGTTATCGCCGTGATTGATTACAGCGCAAAGCCGGAAATGCAAATAAGGATTGGAGAATTCCAGGATATGACGGCGGGAATCAGTCACGGTCACGGCAGAGCAGATCAGGTCGAGTTCACCTTTAAAAAGCTTCTCCAGGATATTAGACCACAAAGAAACTTCATATTCCAGTTCAAAGTCGAGTATTGCTGTGATGGCCTTCATCAGGTCTACCTCAAAACCCTCAAAAACTTCGGCATTGTAATCTGAATGCATTGGAAATGGAGCTGCAGAATCTAATCCGACTTTTAGTGTTCTTTTATGAGCCATATAAGGAGCTGATGTAGATGGTTCCCGATGGTGCCAATTTACATCTTTTCAACAATAATTTAACATAAAACCCATTTTAAAAATATTCACAACCATATTCGAGCCCCTTTCTTGTGAATCCGGCATGGGCTACCTGGAAAGCGGAATGGTAAAATAAAAGGTTGAGCCTTTGCCATATTCACTGTCTACCCAGATCTTTCCACCATGGTCTGAAATGATCTTAGAGGTAATATAAAGTCCCATTCCAAGCCCGGGATGTGTATTGCTCACTTCCTGCTGCCGGTAAAATTTCTCGAAGATCCGGTCCAGATTTTCAGCGGACATGCCGATTCCACTATCGGATACAGCAACCTTAACATGGTCCTTGTCCAGGGAACTCTTTACACGGATCAGGGAATTTTTAGCGGAGTATTTCGAAGCATTACCAATCAGGTTACTGAGTACCTGCTCCATACGCAATTTGTCCATGCTTACCGAGACTTCCTGACATGCACTGATCTCCACTTCATTCGAAGGATACACATATTTCAGTACAGACAGAATATCATCGATGAATCCATTGATCCCAACCTCTTCGTAGTTGTATTCCAGACTGCCATTTTCAACCTTGGAGACATCCATTAGCTGATTGGCAAGATAGGTTAGTTTAATTGTTTGCCCGTTGAGCTTATTGATGATCTCATTCGCACGATCGCTACAATCTGCATTCAAAGATTTCAGCATCTGTGCATAGGCTTTAATGATCGTAATCGGTGTTTTGATTTCGTGACTGGCTATGGAAATAAACTCACGCTTTTTCTCATCAATAAACTTTGCTTGCCGGAGTTCTTCTTCCTGTTCACCAGTGATCTTGCTGAGCTGAAAATTACGCTTTTTTATTTCTTCGTAAGCGTTTAAGGGCGGCTCATGATCAAAGTAGTCCTTAAGTAGTTTTATCTTTACGGGGTCGAGCTTTAAAGAGCGGGGAATGCCGATCTGCATCGTGATCAGGCTTTCGGAACCGGATGTGCTCAGGTTAAACTCAGGCACCAGTTTTTGGGCATAGTAAAAGCCTTCATCTGACCTGCTGAAGCTGACCTCACTGTCAAAAACAAGGTGTGCCGTCAAAGCATAGCGCGGCAGGCTGCCACTCACATAAATGCTCAAAATACCGCTGTCAGTATGCTCTATAATGGTACGTGCCGCTTCAGAGACAGCGGTTGCAAAGGTAGTTTGGGTTGCGACTGTCAAGCCCAGCTTCTCCGCAACCTTCATGGTGCGTTTGTGCGAAAGCACAAGATCCATCTCGTTTTCCAGTGATATGGCTATGATTTCAGTCATTCTAATTCAATTTAACAATAATCACCGACATATCATCGGTCCGGCGGGCCTGGTCCTTATAGAGCGCTGCACATAAGATTGCAGGATCACACTTCTGGATCATAGGATATTTACTCAGCTCCCAGCGGGTCTTAATGCCATCTGAACAAAGGATGACCTGATTGTATTCCATGCTGCTATATTGTTGATCATTCATACTTCCTGGGATGTTGTGCCCCACAATACCGTTATAGCTCATGTGATTTTTATTGGTTGTAGGCCCTATCCAGCGCGCAGCGATATTACCGATCCCTGCCGAGGTCCAAAGCCTGGTCTTGAAATCATAGGTTACAAGTGCAGCGACCATACCCCGGGTCTTTTTAATGGAGCCGTGTATGAACCGAAGTATCTCTGTGGGACTATTGTCGGGACATACCCTAAAAGCCATTGCAGCTTCATTGACAGCTTTATTGGCTTCCGGTCCGTGACCCAGCCCGTCGCAAAGCAAAAACTGGATCTGGTCTTTATTTTTTTTATAAACCAGCCCATCGCCACTCATCGTCTCGCCTGGTTTGGCCACAACAAGTGGCCTGATGGTAATGGCCGATTTTTTTGCCGGAACCTGCTTCAGGTAAATCCTGCTGAGCAGGATCGTTCCCCAGCCCACTTGGGAGTAAATGTCAAAAGTATCAGATAAGCGCTGAATGCTGCCCAATCCGTGTCCCATGGTATTACTGGTAGAAACACCATCAATCAGCATCCTTGAAGGATTCTGTATTCCTGGTCCACTATCTATACACAATAATTCCAGGTATGGCGCTTCCTGGTCTTGTACAATACCGAACAGCAGTTCCCCATTATCCGCATATTTAAACAGGTTGCTGGTCATCTCTGCAACAATGATATCCAGTTCTGCCAGCCTGGTCGGTGCCAGTCCGGCTTCCGATGCGCGTTGGTGTATGTCTTTTTTCAACAAAGAGAAATAACTCCTGTCGTTAGCGGCAAGGCTTATGTGTGTAGCATCAACCATTGGCCCATTTCAATATCATCACGATAGTTCCCTCTCCAACTTTACTTTTTATGTCAAATTCATTAACCAGTCTTTTAGCACCGGGAAGCCCCAGTCCGAGGCTTCTGCCCGTGGAGTAGCCGTCTTTCATGGCAAGCGCAAGATCCGGGATCCCTGGGCCCTGATCGGTAAAAGTAAGCCTAACGCCATTGTCGCGTCCCCGGGACACGATCTCAACCAGGCAGCTTCCTCCATTACCATACCTGAGCATATTTCTCAACAGTTCGCTGGCCGCTGTGATCAACTTGGTCTGGTTCACCAGCCCCATCTTGATTTTTACCGCAACTTCTTTGACACGGTTTCTCAACAGAACAACATCCTGCTCCCGCATGACCTGAATGTTGTCTTTACTCAGCGACAGAATCATCGTCCTCGTCGTAAATGTCCCCGGCTTCTTCATCACTGCCGATCATAGATTTCAGCAGTGTCATTCCACGATCCACATTCAAGGCGGTATGCACCCCTTTTAAAGGGAGACCAAGTTCAATCAGGGTAATGGCCACAGCTGGCTGCATACCGACCACCACAGTTTCCGCATCCAGGATTTTGGACATGCTGGCAATATTGCCGATGATCCTGCCCATAAATGAATCTACTATGGAAACCGCCGAAATGTCAATCAATACACCTTTTGCACTGGTCTTATTCACCATTTGTACCAGATCTGCCTCCAGATTCAGCGCAAGCCGATCATAAAGATCAACCTGGATCGTGACCAGCAAAAAGTTTCCCATCCTCAGAATAGGAATTTTATCCATAACGTTATTATAATTGGTTCTTACTTGTTAAATTTTGTCTCCGCACTTCCAGTTTGAGCACCTTGAAGGCATAAGCCAGCGCACTGGCTAAACTCGCCTTCGTAATGATATTGGAAAGGTCTATTCCCAGATGCACAACGGTTTGGGCAATTTCGGGCCTTATACCGCTAATGATGCATTCTGCCCCCATGAGTCTGGTCGCACTAACTGTCTTGATCAGGTGCTGGGCAACCAGCGAATCAACGGCAGGAACTCCGGAAATGTCCAGAATTGCGATGCTGGAACCTGTTTCCACTATCTCCTGCAAAAGGTTTTCCATAACGACCTGTGTCCTCGAACTGTCGAGTGTCCCAATAATAGGCAAAGCAAGAATACCATCCCAAACGCGGATTACCGGTGTCGAAATCTCTGCAATTTCATCCGTCTGTCTCAGGATCACCTCTTCACGGCCTTTGATAAAAGTCTCGAAAGTAATGATGCTCAGGTTATCCATCACTCGGTTAATTTTTGTCGATTCTTCAAAAAGAACTTTACCGTCGGAAACCTCATTCTGCAATATGGTAAGCAAAGCTTCCTTCAATGAAAATACAAATCTGCCGGTTTCTCTTGGGCTAAAGCCCTGTCTTGCCCTCGTAATGGCAATGCCACCCAGGATTTCAATCACAGGGTTCCAGTTGTCTCCTTCCACATCATCAAGATCATTAGAAGAAAGGTTATCGATAAGTGAAGAAATAAGCTCTTCAGACTGAACCCTGAGGTCCTCATTGCTGATCAGGTCTTCACGTAGACCATCGTCTGCCAGTTGATTTTTCATCCAGAGTTCAAGGATGTTCTTTTTTTGTTTTTGTAGCAATTTGTGGGTGTTAGATGACATTTTTGAATGACGGGTTAAGGTTTTACGCTAGACTCAGCACACGTGAATATATAATTTGACAGACAAGGTAATCATATATAAATGTAAAAGAGAAAAATGTGAAAATTAAACAAAATATACGTATTTATCTCTAAACCTCAGATTTGGCAGCTGAATTTCCTCTGTATCAATAATATTGAGAAAGCCAAAATTAGCACTCTACAAATCAGCACCTTAACCGATGATTGACCCGCTTCGAGCCTTAATGTTATTGTAGACCATTGATAGTGCTCATTCCGCTGTTAGGGGAGCCCCCTGATCTGGAAAGTATATGACCCGTATCCGGTACTGAGCACCTCCATGGTTGCTATATCACGGCCAGAAGTACAGATCTCCCTCATAGGAAAGGGATAAGAAGGAATAACCTTCCAGATCCTAATCTATCCCTATGATTAGGCTATATAATTGATATCCATTGAAAGGCTATTAGTTACCCATGGCTATTTTAATATGGGCTAAGTGATGTTTTACATGCCAGGCAGACATCGCAACGGCTTGCACTTGATTGATATTAAATGCCCTAACGGGGTGGTAATAGGAGATGCTTAATTGTTCTTGAGATAAGGATCTGATTAGAAAAAGATATCTTTTAGTGATGCCTTCAAGCATGACTAAGGAATCTTCAATAGGGGCGCTAAAGCCGTCTTTTGTATTGGCCCATCCGTTTATATCGACAAGAGTTACTTCTTTATAATCAGGTTCTGTAATTGCCCTTTTCATCCTGAAAAAATGAAGTAATTGCATATCTGCGACGTGATGAACCAATTGCTGTATATTCCAGCTCCCGGGACGGTAAGTTTTCAAAAGATCTGCTGCATCAATGCCTTGGATAAGGTCTTTATAAACAGCAGGAGCACACTCTATATCGCTGATGAGTGAACTTAACTCATCATAACTATATTCATCCTTTTTCGTAAAAGGTCCAATTGGAAATTTAAGGTGGTTTGTATCGTCGTTGTTTTCCATGCGCTAAAACTAATGGTAATCGGCTTGATACGCGATCACTGCTTTGTAAAATTAGCACGTTGAATTTTGTATCTTTCGGGCAAAAAGAGTAAATATGAGAAAACCTGAAGCTTTTATTTTTGACTTGAACGGCACGATGATCGACGACATGGAGTATCATGCCATTGCCTGGAGTACTGTACTGAATGATGATCTGAAGGCTGGTCTTACTTATGATCAGGTTAAATTGCAGATGTATGGCAAAAACAGTGAGTTGCTGGATAGGGTGTTTGGGAAGTCGCATTTTACACCGGAACAGGTTGAGGAGATCTCAATGGCTAAGGAGCGTCGTTACCAAAAAGACTATTTGGAGCACATGAAGCTGATTGAGGGCTTATCGGATTTTTTTGAAAGGGCTGTCAAAGGTAATGTCCGGATGGCTATTGGTTCTGCAGCCATTCCTTTCAACATTAATTATATTTTAGACAACTTGAAGGTCAGAGATTATTTTGCTGCAATTGTGAGTGCAGATGATGTGGTGATTAGTAAGCCTGATCCTGAAACCTTCCTGAAAGCGGCTTCTTTATTAGCTGTTGATCCTGCTGCTTGTATTGTATTTGAAGACGCACCCAAAGGTGTAGAAGCAGCACAGAATGCCGGAATGCAAGCTGTTGTGCTGACCACCATGCACGAGAAAGAAGATTTTAGCCAATACACAAATGTCTTGGCCTTTGTTTCTGATTACAACGATCCTCAGCTAGCTGTTCTTTTTAGCTAACGGTTTTTTGAACGCCTATAAAAGCTAATCCAGTAACTCCATTGCTTTCTTATTATAATCTGATAAACTTCAAACCACAACCATATTTATTTTGATCTTCATGGCATTAAGGTATATTTTTTTGCAAAGAATGTGTCGCACAGCCACTTTGGGTCTGCAGAAAGTTAAAAACCTTTCATTTTGAAAAGGAAGATTTCCATTTTGGAGCTTAAAGCAGTAAAATCAGAAAAGCCAGGTCATCCAACCTGGCTTTCTTTTTAAACAAAACTTAGATCTAACCAAACATCTAAAAGTTCAGACAATTATGAGAACTGTACTGGACGTCAAGGGCGGATTCGAACCGCCGTCAAAGGTTTTGCAGACCCTCACCTAACCACTCGGCCACATGACTATATGTTGTTTCAAATGCAGCTCCCTGCGTTTGATAATACAAATATACATATAAAGTCTATTAATTTACTAGACTTTTTTAAAAAATATTTTTTGCCTCTTGGATTGCCGGTGGATATGGCTAAATAATTGCTAATATTGTCGCAAATACCCTGCTATGCAATACACGGTTTTAATAATAGACGACGAAAAAAAATTGTCCGGCTTGATGGCGAGGATTATAGAATTAGAAGGGTTTAAAGTATTTCAAGCATATACTGGAAAAGAAGGCCTCAAAATCCTTTCCGCCCAGGAGATCTATGTAGTGCTTAGTGATGTAAAGCTGCCTGATGTAAACGGTGTGGAACTGGTCAAAGAAATCAAAAAGATCAAACCCCATGTGGAAGTGATCAACCTCACTGCATTTGGTACCATCTCCGACGGTGTAACTGCAATGAAAAACGGTGCGTTTGATTACATTACTAAAGGTGACGACAACGACAAAATCATCCCCTTGCTGCATAAGGCTCTGGATAAGGCCAAATTGCAATACCGGGTGACAGAACTGGAAGGGAAAGTATTGAAAAAGCATCGTTTTGAAGGAATTCTCGGTCAGTCGAAGCCGATCAGGGAGGCTATAGATCTCGCCCGGAAAGTGGCTATTACGGATACGACTGTACTTTTGCTGGGTGAAACGGGGACGGGAAAAGAAGTATTTGCCCAGGCGATTCACTATGCAAGCCCGCGACAGCAGAAGCCCTTTGTAGCAATCAATTGTAGTGGTTTCAACCCGGAACTGCTGGAAAGCGAACTATTTGGGCACAAGATCGGGGCATTTACAGGCGCAGTAAAAGACAAAAGAGGTCTCTTGGAAGAAGCCAATGATGGAACGCTATTCCTTGATGAAATCGGAGAAATGGGACTGGAACTACAGGCCAAGTTATTGAGGGTACTGGAAAACCAAACCTTTATTAAGGTTGGTGATACGCAGACCAGCAAGGTCAACGTACGCATCATAGCGGCTACGAACCGGAATTTGAAACAGGAAGCGGAGGCTGGCAAGTTTAGACTTGACCTTTATTACCGACTTTCGGTATTCTCCATAGAACTCCCTTCCCTGTCGCAACGAAAAGGAGATGTGTTACTAATTGCAACACATTATCTGCAGCAGTTTGCTGAAAAACTGAATAAAAAAGGGATGGAGATGGAGGATGAATTTGCAGATTTGCTCCGTGCTCATCCATGGAAAGGAAATATCAGGGAGCTAAAAAACGTAATGGAACGTGTGATGATCCTTTCTGATGGTCCGGTACTAAGCGCAAATCTCTTACCTTATGAGTTTCATCATCCGAATGAACATGAAGCAGACCTCATGAAAATGGAGGCTATGGAAAAATACCATATCCAAAAGGTATTGAAGCACACTAATGGTAATAAGACTGAAACAGCCCGTTTACTTGGGATTGGCCTGACAACATTATACCGTAAGCTGGAAGAATATAGGCTTAGTTAAATCGAAATTTTAAATTATCCAGATGTTTGAATCCTCAAAAAAATCCAATGTAAAACTCGATAAAAAAGCCGCCCTCGCTAAGGCTGAGCATTATTGTGCGTATCAGGAGCGGTCCCAGCAGGAAGTAAGGGACAAACTATATGAATGGGGTCTGTGGAGTAATGAGGTTGAACAGACCATTTCGGATTTGATCCAGACCAATTTCCTGAGCGAAGAACGTTTTACACAAGCCTATGTATCTGGCAAATTCAACATCAAAGGATGGGGTAAAAACAAAATCAAACAGGGGCTTAAGTTAAAGAAAGTACCGGATAAAATGATCAGCAATGCCTTAAAGGCGATCGACCATGACGATTACCTGAAGGCAATCCTGTCTGCTGCAGAGAAAAAATCGAAAACGATACAGGAAAAAGACGCTTACAAAAGAAAGTATAAGCTGGTTAGCTACCTTTTAGGAAAAGGTTTTGAAAATGATTTAATTTTAGAGGTACTGAAAAACAATAACTTAACATAGAACGCTTAATTTTTATTAAAAATAACTTGACAGCAATATAAATCTGCTTATATTTGCATTCCCAAACGGAAACAACGGGTTGTCTTTTAGAAAGCCAATTGAAGTTAGGGAAGGTATCGGAGGATGCCAATATCATGCGAAAGTAGCTCAGTTGGTAGAGCACGACCTTGCCAAGGTCGGGGTCGCGAGTTCGAATCTCGTCTTTCGCTCTAAATGCCTTCACTAGAAGGCATTTAATTTTAAAAGGTTATTCACCTGCTCAGATGGTGGAACTGGTAGACACGCAGGACTTAAAATCCTGTGACCTTAAAAGTCGTGCGGGTTCGATTCCCGCTCTGAGTACATTCAAACAAAAAGCCTGCAAAAAATTTGCAGGCTTTTTGTTTTCAACAATGATTTCTCATTCTATATTAAATCCTCAACTGGTAAATTTGCCCTTTATTTCCCGCAAGCAGAATCAGGCTTCCCTGCTTAGATTTCTTGATCACATTGAAACTCAGGTCTGAAATGTGGTGCCAGACTTTACCACCATCATTGGATACATCAGTTCCCGAAGTTCCCGTAGCCAAAAGCACGCGGTCATTCACATAGATGACACCTGACCTGAAGCCAGCTACTGGTTTGGACGGCTTTGACCATGTTTGACCTGCATCGTTGCTCAGCAGTACGTTATTTTCATTTTCCTTGTCCCTGGTATAGTCCCCTCCTACGACTACCCCCGTCCTTTCATTCAGGAAAGCAATGGAAAAAGGTCCCGTGCTATTTTGACCCTGAAGTATGGGACAAGCTGCAATCTGCCAGGTGGAGCCATAATTGCTGGAATAATAAATATTGGATACCGTACCACCTGTCGCAATCCACACTTTGCCTTCTCCCAAGGCACAGATGGTCGTTCCACTAGCCGCAAAAGAAGCCTCTCCCAATCCCAATTTGGCTTGCATGGTAGCGGAGATGTCAGTCCAGCTACGTCCACCGTCCAGGCTGCGCAGCAATTGCATTTTGCTATTGATGGGGTCGCCAAAAACGATTCCCCGGTTGTTGTCCCAAAAATCCATTCCGTCCAGGAAGATGGCAGAATCAACATTTTTATAAGTCTCTTTCCAGGTCTTACCTCCATCTTCAGTTAGCAAAATATAAGCGGGTGAACCCGCGTTCACCACAATCGCCTTTTCTGCACTAAAAGCTTCTATATCCCTAAAGTCAAGTTGCTCATAACCTGCAGGTTTTATCCATTCCCAGGTTTTACCTGCATCAAGGCTTCGGCCTATGGTCCCCGCATTGCCACTTACCCATACGACCTGTTCAGAGACAACCGACATTCCTCTAAAACTGGCGTTAGTTTCCGCATTGAGCGGTAAAAAATCGTAATTCTGTCCGATACTGAAAAAAGGCATCAACAATAGGCAAACAATCAAGTGTATTCTCATTATTTCACCTTTTTCCAGGTTTCAGATCTGCCCAGTAGTGAAACACCGATGTAACCACGCATATTGAGGTCGCCATTGCTTTTCAGGTTCATATTGCAGCTATAAGTCTTGCCTGATTTCGGATCATAGATTTTTCCATCCGTCCATTTGTCTTCATCAAATACAAAGTCCTTCAATATCTCCAAGCCCAGGATGGGTTTGCTACGCAGATTAGCATCTGGATTTTTGAGGTCAGTTTTCACCAAGCCTTTGGCATCTTTTGGTTCCTTCAGCCAAACGATCTTGCCAAAATATTTGTCACTGCGCTTGCTGATGTCGATGTGCGCCTCACCTGTAGAGTTCACCCATTTTCCAAGGATCGCGTCTTTATTCTGACTGAAAGCAGAACAGGAAACTGCCATAAAAAGAAGTAAGAATGATAAGTATTTCATAACTGTAGATTTTGGTATATAACGTTACTATTTGCGTAATAATACTAAATAAAGTTTTTAATTTCGTCAAGTTTTTATAGTTTAGTCTATAGCTTTTAAAAAATATGCTCAGAACTGACAAACAGTTGTACATTGATAACAAGCCTAACCAGATCAGAAGTCTTTATGAAAAGTACGCGAGTATGCTTCTGGGTTATATCATAGGCGTTGTCAAAGATCAAAAAATAGCCGAAGACTATCTGGTGATGATATTTGCTGAGCTATCTCAGCAATCTGACAGCCAGGTCTGGGAGAGCACCAATAATTGGTGTCAGTTACTTCGTTTTGCCAAGGACCAATTAAGAGAAATTGCGAATACGACAGCGATTAAAAAATCAGAACTATCTGATCTGTTCATACAGAATACACAAGACAAATACCTTTCCGATCTCAATGAGGAACAAAAAAAGGTATTTACCGATACCTATTACTTGGGTAAAAGCACCAATGCCATTTCAATCGAGCTAAATAAACCAGAAGTTTCCATCAGAAAGACACTAAAAGAGGCTTTCGCTGTAATTAAAAAAGGCTGTGAAAATTAACGAGTATATAGAAAGCGGAATATTGGAAGCCTACGTATTGGGCGCGGCCTCAGAAACTGAAATCAGTGAACTACTGGATTTAAAGGCCAGGCATCCGCAAATAGGAGATGCTTTATACGAACTGGAAACTGATCTGGAGCGCATTGCACAACATATGGCCATTACTCCTCCTCCAGAGATCTGGACCAGAATAGAGGACAACATCAGTGAACTTGCTACCAGACCACATGTCGGCAGACTAAGAATAGATACTAGTCCCCCAAAAGAAGGTCAAAGAGGAAAGCAGAAAAGCAGCCAGTTCATCGAAGTGGAATCGCAATCCAATCATATGCGCATCCATAAAGTGTGGAGGTGGGTATTTGCAGCTGTCTTCATCCTAGGCAAGATTTTTCTTGGCTTTGCCATTTATTTCTACCTGGCCAACCGTCAATCTGAAGAAAAGATCATTGAATTGAAAACAGAACTGAGACAGCAGAAACACTCATAAGACTATAGTTTTTGCTTCAGAAAGCTTATCGGATCGTAAAACCGCAGATTGAGCTGGGTTTTATTCATCGTCAGCCAGCTTGCGCAGCCGTAATCGTCGAAAGATTTGCGGATTTCCAGGTGCAGGTGATGGTAGTCGCCACCGTATTTTTTAGATTCCTGTACTGTAAACAAGCGCGCGAGTTTGGTCGACTGATCTACCTGCTGCCCGTGGCTTACATAAACTTCTTTCAGGTGTTTATACGAAGTATACATTAGCGTTCCGTCTGGGAGTTTGTGTTTCAGTACTACCGTACGCTGATTTTCTCCCAAATGAATAGAGCAGACTACGCCTTTTGCCATGGCATATACCTTTACCAGCTTATCCGTGGTACTCCTGGGATTGAGGTCTATCGCGGTATGGATGTGTCCCCTAAAGTAACTATCCCTGTGATCACCGAACACACTGATGATTTTGATCTGTTTCATATCCTTCCGCCTGGTCAAATCAAAAGGCAAATACCAATCAGCTGCCACTGAAGCCGGCGAAGTTGATACATAGTAAGGCTTCCAGCGTTCACGGTCAGTTTCTATCGTCGGGTTCGCGAGATTAAAACTGCACAATAACAAGCATAACAGAAATTTCATATTTATAGTCTGACATTAGAGTCAAACTATAAAAATAGTTAAGTTTCCTGTAAAAACCTCATTTTATTTTAAGAAGTTTATGGGCTTACGGTCTCGATGTCCGGAGCACCACCATCTTTTTTATCTTCAGACGGAGCTCCCTCCTCTTCCAGTTCTGCCTTTGCAGTGTCCTCACCGTGCTGATCCTCATCACTTTCATTCTCAGCTACTTCCTCTGTACTTTCCTCAGATTTTTGTTCAACCTCGTCCTCCAACCGCTTATTGTGTTTCTGGTCATTCGGCAGACCTTCCTTCTCCGTATCTGGCGTTACCGTCTCTATCTCCAACTGTATTTCCTCATTCGCCTTTGGATGCTGATCTTTGTTTGTTTCTTTATTTTCTGTTGAATCTTCCATCTTATATTGTTTATCTCTATATTAAACACTGGATATGCTCAGTTGTTTAATGATTATCATTATCACAGCTTCATCAACAAATAAAATCATATGCCCATGAAAAATATAGTAGTACTGAGCGGCGCCGGTATCAGTGCAGAAAGCGGAATCAAAACATTTCGGGATGCCGACGGTCTGTGGGAAGGACACCGTATCGAAGATGTGGCTACACCGGAAGCCTGGAAGCGGAACCCAATTCTTGTCCAGCAGTTTTACAACGAACGCCGAAAAGCCGTACTCGCAGCCGTTCCAAATGCGGCCCACCTTGCTCTGGCTGCTTTGCAAAGCCATTTTATTGTACATATCATCACGCAGAATGTTGATAATCTCCACGAGAGGGCCGGTTCTAAAAACGTATTGCACCTCCATGGCATCATCACCAAAGCGCAATCAGATTTAGACTCGTCCCTCACCTACCCTGTAAACGGATGGGAGCTCAGTTTCGAAGAAAAATGCAAATATGGCCAGCCATTGCGACCGCATATCGTATGGTTTGGAGAAGAGGTCCCGAATATGGTACCAGCTGTAGCTCTATGTAAAAAGGCAGATATTTTTGCTGTGATCGGAACTAGTCTTCAAGTATATCCCGCAGCAGGGCTCGTTCAATACGTACCAAAAACGGCAATCAAATATGTCATAGATAAGAAAATTCCGGAAATCAGCGGAGGGAATATCCTGAAAATAGAAGAACCTGCAACCATCGGAGTTCCAATGATGGCGGAAGAGCTGATAAATAATATTGCTGTTTAAGCGCCAAGGCATGTCCGGCTTTGCCAGACATGCCTCTAAGCGGATTGCCTAAGATTAAGCTAACTTAACTTTAACTGCGTTCAATCCTTTTTTGCCTTCCTGAACTTCGTATACTACACGATCGTTTTCACGGATCTCATCGATTAATCCTGTTACATGAACGAAGATTTCACTTCCGCTCTCTTCTTTAATGAATCCAAAACCCTTTTCAGCGTTGAAAAATTTTACTGTACCGTTTTTCATAATAATTTAAATGTTGTCAAAGGTAAATTTTTTTTACCCTTTTAAAAACCTCAAGTTAAAGAAATAGTTTTAAAATAATCAAGGCTTTTCAACAAAAAAATACCAAATCAAAAATTTTCATAAAAACATTGCTTAAAAAAGGTAGAGCATATGCCTATATCTTGTTTTTCACCATAAAATCCCGCTCTGAGTCCAGGATATGATCATCGTCAATTGCAGGCGCAAGTTTCAGGTCAGCAAGGCTAAGCTCATCCATGATGTCTACGAAATTTTCAAATTTAGAACCCGGTGTGGGTTTCACGATTACGATCAGACCTTTTTTTGGATCTGCCGCATTGGCCAGGGCCAGTTTCTTTTTATTGGCCAATATCGACTGCCTTACGGTGTTCATTCCTTCGATAACCGGCTGACTTTTATCTGCCTCTCCCATATACCAGGCTACCTTATTGTCTTTACCCAATAATATGGTCATTGTTCTCGATGCCGGTACCGGCATCAGATCATCATCGGACAAGGGTTCATCGGGTTTAGCGATATCCATAGCTACCGGCTTGGAAAGCGAAGTAGTGAGCATAAAAAAGGTGATCAGCAAAAATGCCAGATCTACCATAGCAGTCAGATCTACTTTAGGAACTGCTCTTCTGTTTCGGGAAATACTTAATTCGGCCATCTTGTTTTTGTTTTAGTTAAAAACAGGATGACTCAAACTTACCGATTCCATAAGTTAAGACCTCCAATATTAAAATTCACTAATGCGCAATTCCAGCATGTTGATTCGCCTGGACCAAATACGGCTCAACATCCACACCTGAACCAATACCAATATCATCCCTGCAGCCAATGCATAATATTTAGTGGCACTAAAGCTGACATTATAACTGAAGAAAAAAACTAGCCCGGTAAAAAACAGTACTCTTGAAAAAATGGAGATCAGGGCATAGTGCTTCATTTTTGACAAATAGTGCTGCAAGGAAATCAGCAGAGTTTCACCTGGCCTCAGGTTTTTGGAAAGACGGTAACCCCAAACGTTATGAAGCAGCGAGAGCATCACTGAAGCAACAAGTACCAGATTGATATACACCGGTTTCTGGTCGCCGTCAAACATGGTGTAATAACAAAGAAGAAAGACCGACCAGCCAGTAATCTCTATGGTTAATTGCCTGCGGATCCCCTTGAGCACGGGATGCCTGTTCTCGCTGAGCATCGCTTTCAGTTCAGTTATATTTTTTTCTGGAGTACTGATGTTGTTCCATCCAGATTTCAATTGTTCTAATTCCATAGTCATTTACTTAAACGTTGTTGAATTTTGTTTTTAATCCTGTTCAGTTTGACACCGACATTGCTTTCAGTGATACCCAGGATATCAGCAATCTGCCTATAGCTGTGTTCTTCGAGGTACAGGGTGATGATGGCCTTCTCTGCATCATTGAGCTCCTTCAGGATAGCGAAGAAACGCTCCTGTCGTAGGGCTTGTTCCTCATTTTGCCCTTCCTCAGGATAGTCGGGCAAGACTGACTCATATGCAACCTGCGGTCGTTTTTTGCGAAAGGAGCTGATGGCGGTATTTAATCCGATCCGGTACATCCATGAGCTCTTTTTTGCTTCTTTCCGGTATCCTGGAAACGCTTTCCAAAGCTGATACGTAATCTCCTGAAAAAGATCTTCCCTGTCTTCGGGGGTATCACGGTACAGCCGGCATACCTTGTGAATGATGCCTTGATGCTCGCTTATCATATCGAGAAAGACTTGGTCATCCATTGCTGTTTTTTATTGAAATATACATAATCTGTTTACCCAATAAGTAGCTGGAAAGTGAAAAAACTTACAACTATGACCGATATTCCAGAATATCCCCTGGCTGGCAATCCAGCGCTTTGCAAATCGCCTCCAGTGTTTCTATGCGGATAGCCTTTGCCTTCCCAGTTTTAAGGATGGAAAGGTTGGAGATCGTAATCCCGACTTTTTCACTCAGTTCGGTGAGCGACATTTTCCTCTTTGCCAGCATCACATCTATGTTTATAATTATTGGCATCTTAAACGGTTAGGTCGATTTCATCCTGCAGCTTTTTCCCTTTTTTGAAGGCAAAATACAGCGCAACAAATATAACACTTAAGACTACAGGCTTGGTAAATTGCCGCCAAATTCCAGTATTCAGTATGATGTCGCTGGTGAAGTAGCCTGCATACACCAGACGTCCGAGTAAATTAATCAATAATTCCAAAACGGGCAGAATCAAAATATTAATGGCAATCGTCCTAAGTCTCCTCACATTTTTTTCTGAAAATGGATCGCCATATGCGATGTCACGGAGAAAGTTCATGAAAACCAGTAGCACAAAATAAAGCACTAAAATCAATATACCTACTATATAGATATAGGAAACCCACTGCATAACCTGATGCGCATTCTCTGAAATGGGGATCGCTATTCTATTTTCTCTCAGATCGTACCTGAAAGGTACTTTTCGATCTATCTCTTTACAATCCCTTACCTCTTGTTCTGGATTTTTGCTGGTATTTGGTCCGCAAATACTCGAACGCAAATAGGACTGCCCCTTTTCCACGAAATAAATTGGAACATGGGCGAACTCGTTTTCTTTTTTCAATTTCCACCAACCCAATAAAAGAACATATTCCCTTTCTCCGTTACTGTAGGTCTCATGATTTATATGTTCAAATTCTAGCCAGCCTAAGCCCAGGGATCCCACCGCGGTGTAATTCAATCGGCCATTTTTCGTATCACGATCACGTTTTAGGCTATCCGATAGCCGCTTATATTGCCTATGTGGTAAATCCTCCGAAACTTCCGGATCAATCGGTTTTAAAGGATGATCAATATTAAAAATACCGGTGTTCGGATAATTGTAAGAGGAATTATAGGCGATTGGCAGTACGATGATACCTATAAAACCACCAACTACAACCAAAATACGTCTAAAGTCAATCTTAATTTTCATAGCTCATTTTTTTACTAAGATAAAACAATTATTTATTGATTTACAATAAATAATTACTGTTTAATCGCTAAAAAATCTTTAAACATGGTCAATAACGGCTATGATGCCCGGAAAGCTGTACTTTAGCATGAAAGTTTTTCACTTACATTATATCAAATATGATTCCCCGAGGTAAGCTGGACATTTCCTGGTCTGCATTAGGTACCGGGCTTCGTTACTGCCTGCAAGATCTGCTGAGTACGAGCAAACCCTCGCCCGCGCCCATAGATGAACAAAATACGATCCACTGCTTATCCGTACGAACCGGACTCGATCTCTGCCTCCGGGCACTAAAGCTTGAGCCTGGTTCGGAGATCTTAGTAAGCAACATCAATATCCCTGACATGTTTTCCATCATTGCAGCCCACCAATTGATTGCCGTGCCACTCCCTATTGATAAACAAACACTCGATTTATCCCTGAGTGATGTATCGGCAGCAATCAATACCAAAACAAAGGCCATCCTAATCACCCATCTTTTTGGGGCCATAATGGATGCAGACTCCGTGATCAGGTTTGCCAAAAAGCACAACCTCATTGTGCTTGAAGATTGCGCACAGGCATTCGACGGAATTTACAAAGGCCACCCACTTTCCGATGTGGCACTGTTTAGCTTCGGGCTCATCAAGACCAATACCTCTGTTACCGGAGCACGACTCCATACAAACAACCCGGAATTTAAGGGCATACTTCTAACGCTCAATTCAGCCCTGCCGACTCAGGAGACAAGCTTATACTTTAAAAAATTGCTCAAAGCAGGTCTTATTAAAATACTGACCACCAAATTTTGCTATACACTCCTTTATCGCTGGTCGCAGATAAATGGAAAGGACTTTGATGCCATCCTGTCTGGCTTTTCTAAAGGTTTTCCTGGTGCAGAAGTCATGCATAAGATTCAATACCGCCCCTGCATGGCCAATCTTCGGTTAATGCAAAAACGTACCTATGAATTCTCCATGGCAGATCTGGAAAGGAGAAAGCTAAACGCAAAATGTGTTATGAGGCAGATTCCTGTGAAGATGCATATCGGCGCACTAAACCCATTGCATAGTCATTGGGTATTGCCTGTAGAAAGCAGCAATCCGGAATCGCTCATAATCCGGCTTCGCAAAAACGGTATAGATGCTACAGCAAAAGCTTCCAGCCTGACTAAACTTCCTTCCATTGTAAAAGAAAATGACCTGACCCTGGGTAATCTGGTATATGTTCCGATACAAATAAGCAAGTTTCCTATCGAATAAAGCTGGAAATAACTGAACAGCTAACTTCCCCAACGTTTCTTTGAACATGTTGGCCCAATATCAGACTCCACTACCTGGTTAGTCAGCGAAATGTAAAGCTCTAAAAAGATGAAATCTGTTTAAACATCTATTGCGTTTATTAAATCAGAAGTGGTTGAGGCGCGGTTGATTGGTGAAGGAGAGTGAGGTGGCATTTTGAGAATGCACAGATGGAGGGTGATTTGAGGGGGTGCCCGGAACGCGAAAGCATTCCGGGCTTTTTATTTAATTTTCAATTACTTCGGCCAGTTCCATTCTTTCCTCTTCCTCCAATTCGATGATGCTCCCAAATATATTCGCCAGCTGTTCCCGCTGATGCGAACGCAATACTGCATCCAGCAAAGTGATCATCGTCTTTTTCTGATCTATACTCAGGTTACTAAACAACTTAGGCTGAATCTCATAGAGTGATTTCAGGGTATTCAGCAAATCTGATTTCCTTTTCGGATCCACATGTTCCCCGGCAATCAGACCTAGTACACCTTCTTTTTCATAACGTTCCAGCAGCCTGGCGGAATGCGCTTTTAAAAAAGATTTACGCTTTGTCTGCAACAGCTCGTTGACCCCTTTAGCCAGGAATTTATATTCAGGAGAAGATTTGCTGCGACTGTATAAGTTTGCCTGGGTATCGAACTCTGTACCGCTGAAATCAAAATCATTGAAGAATTCGCTTTTGACATAGACACTGTGAAAATACTCGTCTGCTTTCTTATTCAGGGTGGTATATTCTTTATGAAGTTCCTCAGCATTCTCATTCATAAAATAAGCCTTGGACAGTTCCTTATGCTGAGATGCATTCCACTGTACAAATTTCAGATGGAATACGGTATTGCTCTCCTGGTAATTGAGGATCAGATCTTCCTCATAATCCTGGATCAGGTCACTGTAATCCAATACAGTTCCGTTGATCAGAATCTGAAAACCTTTGGCTTTATTCAGTTCCAGAAACCAGCAGAACTCGGATTTAAGAAAGGGAATAATCTCCTGCTCCAGTTGATCGGAACTGATCTTTAGATTGGAGAACACCACGCGTGTACCTGTACTGTCTTTCAGTGGCTGCTCCAGTTGCCTGGCCTGGTAACTGTTCAGCGCAGTTACACCAATACGGATGGTACCACTTTTAAGCTGACTGCCTTCCAGGTAGGTAGTATGCCACTCCGCATCATTGGCAAAACGAAAAAAAGTAAGACGCCCAACCCCATTTTTACCGTGCATGGTAGAGCGGTTTTTATGTACAGCCAATTGCAATGCCTTTTCGGATTCATAAAAAGGATCGAACTTCATGGCTAGTCGATCAAAATTAATACCATAGCCATTATCAGCTACCTCCAACCCATCTATGAAACCCAGTTCGTTGTTCTGATAATTGAGCTCTACCAAGCTGGCTTTTGCATCAAAACCGTTCCAGATATATTCCGCAAGCGCCTGTTTTTCATTATAATTGCGCAATACTTTCTGTATTCCGCCCGAGGTGATGTTCACTTTCTCTGCCATGTATTTACTAAAATTATTAGCCAATATAAGGATTAAAAAAGATTTCTTTGACAACGATACAGACTAAAAAATATGTTGTAAATTTATTTAGTTAAAAAAACCTGAAATCACATGAAAGTATTAAAATTAATGACTCTGCTTTTTTTGTTACCTTTTGTGCTTACCGCACAGGAAGACTCCCCTACACTAACCAAAATTGGCGATTCCGTTGCCAACTTCTCTTTCGAAATTGAGAAAGGAAAAACAGCAAACCTAAGTGATTATAAAGGAAAACTGATACTCATCAATCTTTTCGCCACCTGGTGCCCACCATGCAATGAAGAGCTTCCGCAGGTACAAAAACAAATCTGGGATAAATATAAAGATCATCCAAACTTTGCTTTTTTTGTGTTTGGCAGAGAAGAAGGATGGGACAAACTGGAACCTTTCAAAAAGACTAAAGGCTTTACCTTTCCTATTTTACCTGATGCCGACCGTGGCATTTTTAAGAAATTTGCCACCCAATCCATTCCAAGAAATATCATCATTGACATGGACGGCAAAATCGTCTACCAGTCCATTGGCTATTCGGTGGAGGAATTCGACAAAATGGTTAAGCTAATTGAAACGAAATTAAAACCGGCAACGGCTAAAACCCGTTAGAATTATGCAGGAGTTGATCATCGTTGCAGGTCTTTTCCTTGCAATAGGCCTGCTTTCCTGGAATCTCAGTCCAAATCAAAAAAATAAGAACAGCATAGGAAGTGCTGATGCTGAATTTGTCGATTTCAATAACCCGCAGCCTTGGAACACCGGCGATTGGGAAGATGGTGACTACGCTGGAGACAGTGACTGTTCCGGAGATGGGGGTTGCGACGGAGGAGACTAATTGAAAGCCTAATCACAAAAGCGCTAAACTAATTCCCTCTTGTTTTGTTGGTTCCAGAGAATGAGTTCATTAATTATTCGGATATGGAAAATGTAATTCAAAAAACCTGGGAAGAGATTGACAGGAAACTTTATAAAGTATTATTGTTTAAGGATTTCCAGGAAGCTTTTGCTTTTATGGTGCGTGTAGCCTTTGTTGCGGAAAAGAGCAACCATCACCCCAGATGGACTAATGAATACAATAAGGTAGAAATCTGGCTGAGTACGCATGATGCCGGAGACATTGTCACTGAAAAAGACCGCTTACTTGCCAAACAGATCGATGCCTTATTGGGCATTTAAAATGCCTTTTTTTATATCTTTGCGCTATGGCTAAAAAGAATGAAATCGTTAAGAGCGCGGAGGAATACGAGGCAGCGTTCCACGGAATTGAAATACCAGCATCCTTCGAACTGGATACCGGTGTTCAAGTGCCTGATACAAAGGAATTCATTGAAAAGTCAATCTATATTTTGAAAACCGGCGGCAACCGAGTTGCCACTCCGGTGCGCTGGAGGCTTGATAAATTATTGGAAATCATCAACCGCAATAACCAAAATGAATGATCCGATCTATCAATTGTTCCTCTATAATGAATGGGCCAATAAAACACTCATAACATCACTTAAAAGACAAGCTGAAGCTATTCCCCCAGTTTGTCTGAATCTGATGAGCCACATTGTCAATGCACAGATGATCTGGTCGGGCAGGATCAATGGGGAAAAAGCTTCTGTAGGTGTATGGGAACTCCATACCCTTGAGGCATGCGAAGCCTACCATGACCAGTCTTCAGCAATTCTGCAGCAAAAAATAAAGCGCACCGACAGTCCCAAACCTACAATTGTAAATTATACCAATACAAAAAACGAGAGCTTCAGCAATGCTCTGCAGGACATTTTGCTGCATGTATTCAACCATGGCACCTACCATCGGGCACAAATCGCAACGGAACTGAAGAAGAACGGCATTAGTCCGGTCAATACAGATTACATCACCTTTGCAAGGAAATAGTTATGGGTAAGCACATGTGTTAAGGATGCACTCAGGTCTGCAAGGTATCTCCCTTATGACTGCTTTATGTTTTCCTCATCCCAGGATAATGCAAACATAAAGCAGTCATAAGGGAGATACGCTTCATACATATCGCAGAACCAAACGCATCCTTAACAAACCCGCTGCTACAGGTTCGTTCCTTCTGAAATCTCACTGACAACAACTAAATTACAATCCCATGTTTTTAGCATACCCTGAGATTTCATTCTTAAGCCTAAATTGCGGCCTTAAATTGAACTCGTTTTGAATCCTGCTAAAACTTTGAATCCCCGTCATCAGGGCATATCTACTGTACTGGCCTTCAGCCTGATCCCGCTTTCTGGATTTGCGACAGACATCTACATTCCCTCCCTGCCTACCATGGCCGCTACCTTGCGGGTGACCGATATACAGGTGCAGATGACACTCAGTCTATTCCTGATCAGCTATGGTGTAGCGCAATTGTTCGTGGGCAGTTTGCTCGACAGCTTCGGCCGCTACAGGATCAACCTGATCAGCCTTGTTGTATTTGCACTGGCCAGTATCGTCATCGCCAATACAGGCAGCATCTATCTCATCTACGCCATGCGCATCATCCACGGGATTACAGTAGGGGCCATAGTGGTCTCTAAAAGGGCTTATTTTGTGGATGTGTTCTCCGGCGATCAGCTGAAACATTACCTCAGTATGTTTTCCATCATTTGGGCTACCGCCCCGATCATCGCACCCTTCGCAGGTGGTTACCTGCAAAGCTATTTCGGCTGGCAGGCCAATTTCTATTTCCTTGCCGGATTTGCCATCATCATATTGGTGCTGGAAATGATCTTCAGCGGGGAAACCATCAGACAGCGCATGGCATTCAATATCAAAACGATCAGCATAGTATATGCGGATATGATCAGGACACCCAGCTTCACGCTGGGCATCGTGATGCTTGGTCTGGCCTATTCTATGGTCATGATTTACAACATGACCGGTCCTTTCATCATTGAACACCAGTTGGGCTTAAGTCCGATTGTGGCTGGATACAGCTCGTTGATCCTTGGCGCTGCAGTGATGGTGGGTGGATTGATGGGCAAAGCGACGATCAACAAACCTTTCAATAAAAAACTTTTCATCAACCTGGCACTGCAGTCGTTTTTCGGAATCGCCATGCTGCTGAGCCTCGACTACCTTTCTGGCTTATATGCCATGATCTTCTTTGCATTCCTGATCCATGCTTCTTCGGGATACACCTTCAACAGCTTTTTTACTTTTTGCCTCAGCAGGTTTCCGAAGAATGCGGGTATTGCCAGTGGTCTCACTGGCGGCATCAACTATGTGATCGTTTCCTTCCTCAGCTACGGAATCATTTACCTGATCCCGGCGAAAGACGAGCGGAACCTAAATTACAGTTACCTGATTCTGATCGCACTTTCTGTATTGGTGATGCTGGGTATTTATAAAATGACCAGAAAATCGGCAGTTTAATTTTGAATAAATATTACCTTTAATAAAAAATTAAATATGTTCTCACTTTTTGGGCTATTAGGCAGTTATTACTACATCGCTTTGATCTTTCAGGTGCTGACCATCTACCATGCTTTTAAAACAGGCAGGCGACAGTGGATATACCTGCTTATCTTTTTACCGGCGATCGGCACCCTCATCTACTTCTTCTCAGAATTATGGCCCGAGATCAGAAGGGGAACCTTCGGGGCCAACTTTCAGCGCTATATTTTCCCCAAGCAGAAAATTAATGAATGGACACGCAAGGTTCAGATCTCTGATAATGTGACCAATAAGCTAGGCCTTTCCCAGGCCTATGCGGAGCAAAAACAATATGATAGAGCAATAGAACTTGCCAAAAGTTGCCTATATGGCCTCTATGCTGATGATCCTGCGATCCACCTCCAGCTGGCTAGACAATATTTCCACAATGGGCAGTTTAAAGAAAGCCTGAATCATTTTGACACCCTCAACGGGATCAATAAAAACAGGTTCGGCGTCATGGAAGATGAACTGATGTACGTACAGGCACAGGACGGTTTGGGCATGAATGACCTTGCTGATGAAGGTTACAGGCGCGTGATTCGTAACCATCATTCGCTGGAAGCAAGGTATCATTACGGCCTTTTCCTCAAAAAGCAACAAAAGAAAAGCGAAGCCCGCGAGCAGTTTCAGGTCATACGGGAAGAAATCAAACTGCTGCCAAGGTACCTGAGGAGGCGCTATGGGCAATGGTCCAGAAAAGCGCTGAAAGAGTTACTCGCTTCAAAATAAGTTCATGCGCGGCAGAATCTACCTGATCAGCGGTTTGGGAGCAGACCGGCGTGCTTTCAGAAAGTTGACTTTTCCGGCTGACTTTGAAATTATCTATCTGGACTGGATCCCTCCCCTTACGAATGAGTCTTTAGAACATTACGCCTTAAGAATGGCGGAAGCTATTGATACTGCTTCTCCTTTTTACCTGGTAGGGCTGTCATTTGGCGGCATGCTGGCCGTAGAAATTGCGAAGAAATTGAAGCCTGTTCACACTTTCCTCATCTCTAGTACACCGATATACAAACAACTCCCCTGGTATTTTAGATCAGCAGGTGCCCTGCGTTTGGAAAAACTGGTACCTATACAGTTGATGAAACGCGGAAATAGCCTGGGACTGCGTTTTCTTGGCGCCAAAAGCAAAGATGAAAAACGGCTCCTCCGGCAGCTGGTATTGGATAGTGACCCTGTTTTCATGAAATGGGCATTGACAGCCATCCTGTCCTGGAGAAATACGGAAAAGCCTTTAAAGCTAACACACATACACGGCAACGGAGATTATATTTTACCCTCCCGCTATTACAAACCCGATCTGATCATCGAAGGCGGCAGTCATTTTATGGTTTACGCCAATGCTAAGGAAATTTCCGCAGCGATAAAGGCAGTGATCGAAAAGCACTGATCTGCCACCTATTTCCTGACAATCACACTTTTCTTTTCGACAGAGACTTCTGAACCTTCTGCAAGCATCACAGATACAGGCTGCTGCTGATTCAGGAAAGCAAAATCTGCTCCGTATACCAAACCAAAGTCCACGTCGATCTCATGGCTCGTTACTTTATACTGCGCCCATTTCGGATGCTTCACTTCATATTCATTGGTCTTGGTAGCGCTGTATCGCGCATAGCCCCAGTAATGTTCGGTAATAAATTCTGCTTCAGAGCCTGGCACGATCTCCGAAAGCGCAGAATGGGCTTTCAGGCTGATGCGCTGCCATTGACCTTTGTACCGCCATTTGTACCCGACTTCACGCTCGCCCTCCCCCTCATTCCAAACATGGCTCATCGGCATCGCTTCGTAGTTTTCATTGTAAACCGTATTGGCGACTACTGAAAGTGCAAATTTCGGAACGATTTCCTTCACAAATACCACTCCCCTTTTCCAGTTACCGTTGTCATTATACCGCACGTAAAACCGCAGGTTGACTTCCTCAAAATTGGCATGAAAGGGGATGCTGAAACCCAGTAAGCGGGTGTTCTTAAATAAGAAACCAATCAGGCTTACATAGCACTGGCCATTCCATAGGTCCAGTTCTGTTCCAACGGGAAGATATGCGCGCAATACCCCGGGATCGATTGTGTAATTGGCTATGGCTAGTTTTCGCCACTCTGCGGTTAGGAAACTCATGTGGTAAAATAGCGAGAATTTTTTGAAACCATCACGCCAGCATCATAAAATTTAAATGCGCAGGGAGAATTCATCACAAGCTTTACATTTGAATTATGAAAGTAGACATCTGGTCGGACGTACGCTGTCCGTTTTGCTATATTGGAAAAAGAAAATTTGAAACCGCATTGGCTCAGTTTGAAGGGAAAGATGAAGTAGAAGTAGAGTGGCATAGTTTTGAACTGGATCCGAATGCGGAGACTTTACCAAATGTTCCGGCTGCAGAATACCTCGCCAACCGCTATGGCAGACCTGTGGAATGGGCCGAAGAAATGCAGGCCGGTGTAACGCAGACTGCTGCTGAAGTGGGCCTGGTATTCAACCTGGACCGTTCGGTGGTGGCCAATTCTTTTGACGCGCACCGCCTGATTCAACTGGCCAAAACCGAGGGCCTGGGCGATCAGATCGAAGAGGCACTTTTCCTTGCTCATTTTACCAATGCCCGCGACATCAGCGACCACGATACGTTAATCGAGATTGGCCTTTCTGTCGGACTGGAGCAATTGAGCATCGCCGCAATGTTGCGTGGAACAGACTTTACTGATGAGGTGCGCCATGACGAGCAAACGGCACAGCAAATCGGCGTGAAGGGCGTGCCTTTCTTTGTGTTTGACCAGAAACTGGCCGTATCTGGTGCACAGGCACCTGAAACGTTCCTGGGGGCCATGCGACAGGCCGCCCAGGCATAGTTTAATTTTAGTCCTGCGAAACGGGCTTGCTCAGGTATTCGAGCAGCTCGCTCTCGTTGGTCAGATCGAGCCTCAGCGGGGTGATCGAAACGAGGTCATTCTCTACCGCCCAGCGGTCGGTTCCCTCCTCTGCTGCTTCCAGTGGTGAGACGGTGATCCAGAAATGTTTACGTCCCATCGGATCTTCTCCCGGAACTACATTACCATCGTAGAGCCGCACAGATTGCCTGGTCCAGCGAAGGCCTGTAGGTTTTTTCGGAAAGTTCACATTGTATAAACCCAGTGAATTGTCCTGCAGCAACAACTTCAAAGATTCCTCGACATAAGCATCCAGGCCCTCAAAATCGGGCTCTGTTTTTCCTACCGGGGTACTCAGCGCAATGCCTTTAACTCCCAGGAGTACCGATTGCTTAGCGGCAGCCAGCGTTCCGGAATGCCACATGGAATTTCCCAGATTCGGCCCCATATTGATCCCGGAAAGCACCACTTCAGTATCGGGGTACATATGCAGGCCCAGGGCTACACAGTCGGCCGGTGTTCCGTTTACCCTGAATGCTTCTATTCCTTCAAAGGTAATGGGCGATTTTTTATAACTTAAAGGACGGGAATGCGTGATGGCATGTCCCATAGAGGACTGCTCTACATCAGGGGCCACAATGCGGACTTCCCCAAACCTCAGTGCAATTTTCGATAGTGCGGCGATTCCCGGACTATATATACCGTCGTCATTCGTAATCAGGATCTTCATAACTCCATATTTTAAGATTTCATCAAATTAACCTGTATTTAAAACCTTGGGGATCGAATATTGTTCAGTGATTATGAAAATAGCGCAAAAACTGGTCAGATTAGTCTATAACCCGACAGCAGGTGAAGGTGAACATTCTAAGGATACGCTCATGAACCTGATCGAGAAAAAAGGATACGATTGTGAGTATTCTTCCTCCAAAAAAAAGATCCTGAAAGCGATTGATCCGCGAACCGACCTGATCGCCATAGCCGGTGGCGACGGTACCATACGTAAAACCATCGTCAGGCTTCTGGATAAGAAGCTGAAATTCAAGCGTCCTCTTGCCATTTTACCTTATGGCACAGCCAATAATATTGCTACTTCTTTGAAAATAGAGACCGATCCCGCCAAAAACATTGCATCCTGGGCATCTGCCGACATTCGTCCATTCGATGTAGGACAGGTAATCGGACTGGAAAAACCGGAATTCTTCATTGAGGCCTTCGGCTTCGGACTCTTCCCGAAACTGATGTCGGAACTCAAAAAGATAGATACCTCAGACAACGATGGTCCGGAAGATGAGTTTAAACTGGCGCTGGCCAAACTGTACGAGTTGCTGCATCATTATAAGCCTGTCAAATGTAAAATAGAACTGGATGATAAAACCATTGAAGAGGAATGCCTGATGCTGGAAGTGATGAACATCAGCAGCATGGGTCCGAAAATGAAAATCAACGGTAGTTCAGATCCCGGGGACGGTTTTTTTGAGCTGATCATGGTGAAGGCGAGCGACCGGGATAAAATAGCGGATTATGTGCAAAGGAAGCAACGTGTAGAGAATCCCGCATTTCCGATCAAACCGATCCGGATCAAACAGGTAGTGATCCAATGGGCGGGTGAAGATGTGCATATCGACGACGAGGTGCTCTTGCCCGGAGCACACGAGGTCTTTAAGATATCCGTACTGGAAAACCTGCTGCAGATCCTGAAATCGAAAACTGCTTAGATTTCCCTGACCTCAGCGGAACCGATCCAACCTTCATTCCCATTGGGAAGCGTGACCCTGATCCAGTTGTTTTTTCTGGCTTTGATGCCGACTTTGGTGCCTTCATGAATGACCAGCAGGGTCTTTTCCCCCGCAGCGGGACCGGCTTTGACCGGTACGGTTCCGCTAAAGACAATGGCTTCGTCATGCGATTCGAAATGGCGATGCTGCAGGCCCGACATCATCAGACTGAACAGTCCGGCGAACACCAGGACAATCCCGGAATAAAATGCCGATTTCTTCAGGGGCAGTACTAAGGCAAAGAGGTAAACGATCAGCAATACCGAACCCAGGAAAATACAGGATACACTGATGACGGACCAGGTGTCGGCCGAGAAATGCAGTACCCATGCGTTCCACCACCTGCTTAGGAAAAACTCCGGAAGGGCTTCAAATTTGTCGGTGATTTTGGAATTGGCCAATTGTAGGTTCAGCCGAATGTCTTCATCTCCGGGCTCCAGCTTCTGTGCTTTTTCATAATTCAAAACCGCAGCCGGCATCTCTCCCATTTTATAATGGGCGTTTCCCAGGTTATAATACAACTCAGCATTCTGGTAACCTTTATCAAGCACTTCCTGATAACTTTTCAATGCCTCCTCATACCTGCCCTTTTCATACTGGACATTACCCTTCTTAAATAAACTTGTTGCCTGATCATCGGCAAGTGCCAACAGCGGCAATACCAGCGCCAATAGCAGTACAATCCATTGCTTATGCATTCGTCTCGATCTCATTGATGGTATTTTTTACTTTATCAAACACTTGTTGCTGGGACAAACCGGACACAGGGGCATATCTGGCCATTTCACAGAGCTCCAGGCTCTCGGTCAGTTGACGGATCAGGCTTTCATCTACATTCCTGGCCTGCAATTGGGCCACAATGTGTTCCTGATTCAGATTGGCCGCATCGATGTTGAGCTTGTCGCTCAGGTAGCCGTAAATCCCCTTATAGACTGCTTCATAAAAAGCCTTTTGGTTGCCTAGCTCCAACTGCTTTCTGGCTTCGGCCAAGTGCTTATTGGCCATCTTACCAGCCCTCTTGCTTTTCAGCCCAACCTGATCACGATGCTGTTCGCGGTACCATTTGCGATAGCCCAGAGCGAAAAGGAAAAGTACAGGCCCGCTGCCCAGCAATACATAATATAGTGGGGATTGGTCAAATTCTTCTACGGAACGGGACAGTTCAACTTCGTCGGTCTTGATGTAACGAATGTCTGTTGCCAATGACTTGACATCCTGTTGTCCTCCTGAGAACGCCGTAACATTATCACCGGCCAAGCCTTTGGCCACCTGCAGTTCGAAGTCTTTGGTACTCAGCGTGACGTACCTTTGTGTGGCCGGATTGAAATAGGAAAACTGATAGGGCTCTATTTTATATTTACCTTCATGTCTCGGGATCAGCAGATAGCTGTATTCCCTGCTGCCGGATACACCGCTCATGCTTTCGGTAATCTGGTCGTTTACCTTAGGATCATACTTCTCAATATCTGCGGCCAGGTCCAGCACCGGTGCCTTTAGCAGTTTAAGGTTTCCCGATCCGGAAATTTTAAGGGCATAGTTGATGGCTTCGTTGGCTTTGAGGGTCGACTTATCGAGGGAGGCCGCAATGGAAAAATTACCTACCGCACCCTGGAAACCGACCGGTTTGCCCGACTCAGGTAAGGGTTTCACATTAATCGTGATGGGCTGACTTTTGATCTTGTATTTTTTGTCTTCATAGGAGCCACCAAACATCATTTCAAAGGGATCGTTGCTAGCGACAGGAACCCTCACCAGGAAGGTAAGCCCCAAGGGATCAAGGCTCAGTTTGCCGGAACGCTCAGGAAAGAGAATGATCTGCTTCAATACCGCAACATTGTAACGTGTTCCGTTCAGCACTTCGGTACTCCATTCTACATTCGGATTTTTATTTTTTATTTCCTGGCTCCAGAAACCGTTGAAATCAGGTAGTTTATCCAGCCCGTTGTCTACCAGCTCTATATTGGTATATAATTTATAAGTGACAGCCAGCTGTTCACCCTGGTATACATTGGTCTTATTCGGAACTGCACGGATGAACAGGCGCTTGGAAATGTCAGTCACTGCCCCTGATGCGGGATTAGCAGGCCGGCCTGATCCCGCCTTTGGCTGCCTGCCTGGCGCAGCCCCTTTGACTACCTTCACTTTAACCGGATTCGAACGGTATTGCTTACCCGCTACCTCGATCACAGCCGGTCCAATGGTATAATCTCCCGGCCGTTCCGCCACCAGAATATAACTCAGCGACATGCTCACAGAGGTATTGCCATTGATGGAAGTCATGCTGGAGGACTGATTGGGCCCGGATAAGACCTGGAAACCGTTGAAATTGGGTGCACCAAATTTCTCAATATTTGCGTTTACCGAAAAGCTCACTTCAAATTGCTCTCCTGCAGCTACCGGGTTACTGCTGACACTTGCGCTGAACCTGATTGGATCTGCGGCGAGCAAAAAATTGCTCCACAGTAATAAAAACGTCAATAAATAGTGTTTCATGCTGTTCAAAAATAAGAATACTTTGTTTACCAATCTTTAACGATCTTACCTTTTACGCCCTTGGCCTTTTTGTTCTTTAGCTTGTCCTGGGTATTCTTTTCTTCATTATTCAAGGCTTCCAGCATTCGCTCTGCATCTTCCTTCGACAACTGATCCGGCTGTGGCTTCTGATCCTTTTGCTGATCCTGCTTATCTTTTTTATCCTGGTCTTTCTGATCTTTGTCCTTTTTTTCCTGGTTCTTCTTGTCCTTGTCCTGCTGATCTTTGTTCTGATCTTTCTTATCCTGGTCTTTTTTATCCTTATCCTTATTGTCTTTATTCTTGTCCTTATTCTGCTGTTGCTGCTTCAGTTTCTCCTGCGCGTAGGCCAGGTTATACCGGGTCTGGTCGTCTTTAGGATTGTTCATCAAAGATTTTTTATAGGCTGCAATGCTTTCCTCCAGTTTTTTCGATTCCAGTAACGAGTTGCCTAAATTGTGATAAGCTTTCGCTTTTACGGTTTTGTCATTTGAGGCGTTCGCAATCTCTGTAAATTTCTGTACAGCTGGCTCAAATTTCTTCTGTTTGTAAAGTGCATCTCCTAGGTTGAAATTACCTTCCAAAGAAGATTTAGACTGGCCTACGGACTTTCTATAGGCAGCTTCTGCTTCTGCAAACTTCTGCTGTTCATACAGTTTATTGCCATTGTGTACGTATTTCTTTTCCTTCTGTGCAAAAACACCTGTAACCTGCAAAAGGAATACTAAAATGATAAAGTGCTTTCTCATGATTTCCTCACCTCAAATATATTCAGCCCACTTAATTTTAAATTCTTCCGGTTGGAGATGAAAAACTCCAGCAAGAGCAACAAAAAGGCAAAGCCGATAAAAAACTGGAAACGGTCTTCATAGTTTTTAAAAACCTTACTGTCATAACTTTTTTTCTGCATTTTATCAATCTGGTCCCGCACGATGTTCAGCCCGCTATTGGCGTTGGTAGCTCTCACATACGCTCCCTGACCGGCTGCAGCAATCTCCTTGCACATCTCCTCATTCAGTTTACTCATAACGGTCTTTCCAGCCTCATCGGTATGAAAGCCTACCGGGTTTCCGTCCTTGTAAATTGGAATAGGAGCACCCTCTGGTAGTCCCAATCCGATCACATGAACCGATACATCTTTTGAAACCGCTCTTTTTGTCGCGGCAATGGCATCGTCTTCATGGTTTTCTCCATCCGTCATCAGGATCATAGCCTTACTGGTACCATTCACGAAATCGAAGGATTTCATTCCCATATCAATGGCCGCACCAATCGCTGTACCTTGCGTTGGAACAATGCCGGGATTGATGTTATTCAGGAAGAGTTTCGCTGCCGAATAATCCGTTGTGATCGGCAACTGTACATAGGCCTCTCCCGCAAAGATGATGATACCGATCCGGTCATTGTGCAGGTTGTCAATTAACTGGGAAATCGCTCTCTTGGCATTTTCCAGGCGATTAGGTGCCAGATCGCCTGCCATCATGCTGTTTGATACATCCAACAGGATCATCAGGTCGGATCCACTCCGTTTTCCTTCTTCTATTTTAGTTCCGATCTGTGGATTGGCTAAGCCCAGGATCAGGGAAGCGTAAGCGCATGTAAATAACGCGAACTTCCATGCCGGCCGACTAAAGGATACCTCAGGAATCATTTTCCTAACGGTCTCCTGGTTCCCCAGTTTATGGAGTGCCTTCTTTTTCCAGCGCCGGAGCATCAGGAACAGCAGTATAAAAACTGGTACTGCTGCCAGTCCCCATAAAAATTCTATATGTGCAAAACGTAACATAGTTTTAAGTTAATGCTCCTTTCAAAAGGGTGTTCCGGAGCGCGAATTCCAGTAAAAGCAATACCAATGCAAAAATGGCAAATGGCAAAAAGCGTTCGGTTTTTTTATGGTATTGGGTAACGGCGATCTTGGCTTTTTCCAACTGATCAATCTGCTGATAGATGGCTTTCAGCTTCTCGTTGTTCGTAGCCCTGAAGTATTTTCCACCGGTAATCTTCGCAATATTGCCAAGTACAGCTTCATCAATGGTAACCGGTACCTGCTGGTATTGGATCCCGAAGGGTGTCTTCACCGGATAAGGGGCCTGTCCGCGTGTACCCACGCCTACAGTATATACCCTTACATTCATCTTTTTTGCGATCTCTGCGGCAGTAATCGGAGGAATGGACCCGGTAGTATTCGAACCGTCCGTTAGCAAAATGACCACCTTACTCTTCGCTTCACTTTCCTTCAGGCGGTTTACTGCCGTAGCGAGTCCCATACCGATCGCTGTACCATCGTCGATCATTCCGTTATTGATGTCTTTGAAGAGGTTAATGAGCACATCATGGTCGATGGTCAGGGGACATTGCGTAAAGCTCTCACCACTGAAGACCACCAGACCGATGCGGTCATCGGGCCGGTCCTTGATGAAATCAATGGCGATGTTCTTGCCCGCCTCGAGCCGGTTGGGCTTCAGGTCTTCCGCAAGCATACTGCCTGAGATATCCGTAGCGATCACAATGTCGATCCCTTCTGTAGTGGAATTTTCCCAGCTGAGGGCCGACTGTGGTCTGGCCAGTGCGGTGATCAGCGCGATCATGGCCAGGCAACGCAGGACCAGCATCGCATGTCGCAGGTATTTGTAATTCGTCTTTTTCAGTTTCAGGAAACCCTGTAAAGCCGAGACCTTCAGTGCACCCTGTAGTTTTTGACCACGCCAGATATACCAGGCGATCATCATCGGTACCGTGATCAGCAGCCAGAAGAAGCCCGAGTTCGCAAATTCGATTCCTTTAAACAGTCCCATTCACAAATCCAATTGCATTGTCCATACTCAGTTCATTGTCGGTATTCAGCGGTTTCGCTTTGGCAAACTTGACAAGGTCGGCCAGCAGGAGCACCTGGCGCAACCTGTTGCTGTCCTCACTCCGTATTTCCATATGCTTCAGCGCAGATAGAATTTCTTCTGAGGTCTGTTCCATGGCATTGATCCGGTATTTCTTTTCCAGGTATTCCCTGATGATGTCACTCAGTTCGCTGTAGTACTCTTTCACCGCGTCCTGCTGCCATAACTTTTTGTTCCGCAAAACCTGCAGCTGTTCCAGGGCCAGTACATGTGCCGGAACTTCAGGTTTCGCAGGCTCAACCACTACCGGCTTCGCCTTGCGCATCTTTTTATAATAATACCAAACCGCTGCGAGCATGACCAGGATCACCAGTCCGAATACCAGCCAGTGCCAGTTGTCGCGCAGCCAGTCCATAAATGTATAAGAAACAGCAATAGGCTGCTTGATGTCGAATATCGCTTTGGTGGTATCTACTTTGACTTCCTTCACCTCCAGGGGCAGCGCCGCGGTACTGAAACTACCCGCTTTTCCGGTAAACAGAAATGCAGGAATGGCATGAACTCCCGGATCGAAAGAGGTGATCGTATAACTGCGAACGACCGTATGCATTCCGGGATTGGCCGCATCCTTCAGCGTATCTGTTTTTCCCATCTCCACGATCTGGATTTTGGAAGAAATGGTATCCGTCAATGCCGGAAAATTCAGCTGTTCCCTGACCGGCAATTGTGCGGTCAGCCTCAACACCGTCTGATCGCCTAATGCAATGGTACTTTTATCAAGCTTTGCGCTGACAGTGATTTGTTGGGCATTGCTACCTAAGGCAAAAAAGCTCAGGCAAATCGCCACACACCAGCTCCTGTTAAAATATCGTTTCATCTGCTTATCTTCTCGCTCCACGTTTTTTAAATAAAGTCATCAGTGGTTTTACGTACGACTGATGCGTTCCGATTTTAGTAAAATCCACTCCTGATTTTTTAAATAGGTTGTCCAGACGGCCATTACGTTCTAAAGCGGCCGTTTTAAAAGCAAACCTTACTTTTTCATCTGCGGTATTGATCCATTCCATCTGTCCACTTTCTTCATCCAGCACAGGAATTAACCCCAGATTCGGAAACTCTTCTTCATGAACATCATATACACGAAGAGCCACAAGATCATGTTTAGTATTCGCAATCTTCAATTCATTTGCAAAATCACCACTCATAAAATCGGAGATCAGAAAGGCTGTAGAACGTTTTTTGATTGCGCCGTTGAAGAAATGCAGGGCTTCCGCGATGTTGGTGCCTTTATGTACAGGTTTGAAGTGAATCAGTTCCCTGATGATCATTAAAATATGTCCACGTCCTTTTTTAGGCGGGATGAACTTCTCTACCTGGTCGCTAAAGAACAGTACACCTACTTTGTCGTTATTCTGAATAGCGGAAAAAGCCAGTACTGCACAGAGTTCCGTAACCAGCTCCTGCTTTTGCTGGATCTGAGTACCAAAATTCTTGGAACCACTGACATCTACCAGTAACATCACGGTCATCTCCCGCTCTTCATCGAATACCTTCACATAAGGATGGTTGAAACGGGCGGTTACGTTCCAGTCGATGGTACGGATCTCATCACCGACCTGGTATTCCCTGACTTCGCTAAAGGCCATCCCCCTGCCTTTGAAAGCCGAATGGTATTCCCCTGAAAAAATCTGGTTACTCAGGCCCCGTGTCTTGATTTCAATTTTTCTTACTTTCTTTAAGAGATCTTTGGTATCCATAGCCTAAGGAACTTCTACCGCATTCAATATTCCGGTGATGATGGTTTCTGTAGTGATCTCCTCTGCTTCGGCTTCGTAAGTTAATCCAATCCTGTGCCTCAAGACATCGTGGCACACGGCCCTGACATCTTCCGGAATTACATAACCCCTTCTTTTGATAAAAGCATAAGCTTTAGCAGCAAGTGCAATGTTGATACTGGCCCTTGGTGAAGCACCAAAGCTGATTAGGTGTTTATAATCATTCAGTTTATATTGGTCGGGGAATCTGGTAGCGAAAACAATATCAATGATGTATTGCTCAATCTTTTCATCCATATATACCTCCCTGACCACTTTTCTTGCGCGAAGGATATCATCTGTAGTTAAGATCGCATTGGGTTTGGCCATACCCTGAGGAGCAATATTGGCCCTCATAATTCTTTTTTCCTCTTCTTTTTTCGGATAGCCTAACACCACCTTCAGCATAAAACGGTCTACCTGTGCTTCTGGCAAGGGATAAGTTCCTTCCTGCTCAATCGGGTTTTGCGTAGCGAGTACTAAAAAAGGTTTTGGCAGGGGAAAAGTGTTGTCGCCTATAGTGACCTGGCGTTCCTGCATGGCCTCCAGCAAAGCACTTTGCACTTTCGCCGGGGCACGGTTGATCTCATCGGCCAGGATAAAATTCGAGAATAAAGGACCTTTACGCACTACAAATTCTTCTTTTTTCTGGTTATAGATCATCGTACCCAGCAAATCGGCCGGCAACAGATCAGGAGTAAACTGGATGCGACTGAATCCGGCATCTATTGTTTTTGCCAGTGTATTGATTGCCAAAGTTTTTGCCAATCCGGGCACACCTTCCAGCAGGATATGTCCATCAGCCAAAAGACCGATCAGCAGGCGCTCCACCATATAGCGCTGACCTACTATTACCTTATCCATTTCCAAAAAAAGGAGGTCTATAAATGCACTCTCCTTCTGTATCATTTCGTTCAATGCACGGATATCAGTACCGTACGACGAATTCTCAGTAATCATATTTGCTTCTTCCATTTTAGGACCCTGTGTTTAATTGGCGAAAATTAGACAAACCTTCATTTTCTCGCAAATGCCTGTGGCTTTGTATGTGTTAAAATATGTTAAAATTTTAAAATTAATGGTGGCGTTTTCGATCTGAGCTGCGTAATGGAGTATAGACAGGCCATATCCTGTCGACCAAACAGATGAAGATACTAAATTTATTGCTCCTCACTACAGTGTGGTTACTACTAGCTCCAATACTCCTGCTCCTATTCTGCTATGCTATTGTCAGTCTGCCATTTTCAACCATTCCTCAACATCAGGAGATCTATGACTGAGCTCATTTGATTTCAACGCTGATCATGTTGCTATTTCTACTTCCGGAAAAAGGTTCGGTTCTTAAGGAGAAAATGAGCTTATAAGCGCCCGGCAAGTCGGGCAGTACAATACGCGCAGGAACATTGACAGTTCCGCCTGAGGGGATGTTGACACTTTCCAAATCGCAGGAAACAGCCTTAAAATCGCCAAACGCTCCATCCTTCCGGAATCCGTACTCCAACGTACAGGCCCATTTCTGACCAGTATTTCCCAACCTTACCGGCTCCCCATAGGGATTGTAGATCTTAAGATTTAATGAAATCTGTGCTCCCCTTGTCCATTTCAACGGGAGCGGGTCAGGATTGACTGTCATCTTTTGATAGGTCCGCAACCCCTCAATCCATCTGCCGTAAAAATCGCCCTTGGTGGTATGAATGGTATCCTGAACAACATCACCTGCGTGTGGGCTGGACAAGACATAATACACCCTTTTGTTTCTTAAACTATCTTCCAAAGGCCAGATATCGAACTGGTTCTTTCGGTAATTGCGGCTGTCATAACCAAATCCCCTGGTACTTCGGGTATAATAGTTGTACCTGGATGGCACCTGGAACGAATCACTAAAGATCACACCTGCATTGCCTGCCTGTTCTTGAATCTGCTTTGCCCAGGTCTCTGTGCCAAAGTAATAGTTCAGGATCTTGATGTTCATCAGTGCAGGCACCGGAACGATCAGGATCGCTCTAACCAGCAGAATCAGCGAGGTATTGATCAGTGTAACTTTGTTGAACCATTTTGGAATTTCCCTGCTGCTCATGGCAATATAAGCCAACATAAACAGGCAAAGCATCGCGGGCAGCGTCCAATGCGCTTCTACCCGGCCTTTCAGTGTACTGATCAGAAAGAATACAAAAATACCATAGCAATTGAACTTCAAGGCCCGGATAAATGTATCAGTGGCAGGTAGTTTTATAGCTGACCGATAAAAATACCAGCCAACCAGCGGCCCGGCCAGCGCCAGTTGGGCCAGCAGGTATTCGTAGGTAAATTTGAACTGATAAAAAGCAGCATTCCTGTCAATCACATGGTAATAGAAAGAAGGATAGTTGTGCTTTACCTGCCACCAGATATGTGGGAAAAACAAAGCGAGCACCAGGATAACAATCATCCAGAATGATGATCTTTTCAGCAACTTCAAATTCGAAAGGATGGTGAAAAACAAGATCAGTATACCGTGATATTTACTGTACAGTAATCCAGCAATAACCAGAGCAAGCAAGATTGCCCATGTCCACTTATCTTCCGATAAGTAGCGCTGATAAGCGTAAAAGAATAAAACGCTAAAGAAGAACAGGGGTGAGTCCGGTGTGGTAATGAAACCATAAACATGAAAAAGCACCACAGCGCTGAATACTGAGATGAAAAGATTGACATTGGCGTTGTAACGGCTCAATATTTTCCAGAGTAAATAAAGTGAGCAAGTACTGCTGATTACGCTCAGCAATCGTAGTCCAAGACTATTCTGCAACAGCGCATCACCAATTCTGATAAAAATCGCTACCATCGGCGGATGGTCGAAATATCCCCAATCCAGAAAACGCGAATAAACCCAATAATAAGCCTCATCGGCATGAAGTTCCACAAAGCTCGCCTGGATCACATTCAGTAATGTCCAGATGCCTAAAAAAAGATAAAGCAGTCGCGCCGGGGATTTTGAAGTTTGCAGCATGAATCTCAGGCAGTAAAGGTATACAAATAATTGGCGAAGAAATTCCAGAGGGACACCAATACAATCGCGCAAACTTTAGCAAAATAGAAGTTCCATTTTAATTTCTCGTGTAACAGAAAGATCAGGCTGTTACTGATTGCAAGCCCCACTAAGGAAACCACAAAGAACTTTCCAAACTGAATCACGGTATTGGGGTCATGGTTATTAAAAGTCCAGTAGCGGTTCAGCGTAAAATTGCTTCCGGTAGCCACTAAAAAGCCCAATGAATTGGAAATGTATTTGGGAATGCGCAAGCGTTCCTTACACAGGTAGGTGACGCCAAAATCGACTAGAAGTCCGGAAAAACCGACCAATCCGAACTTAATAAACTTAAAAAAGAAAGTACGGTTGAATAGGATGTCGGCGATAAGGGGCATATGCTCGTTTTCAGCAAAAATAATAATATAATTATACTTCTTGGTTTCTTTAAATTATTTAGAATAAATTAGCGTCTTGGTAACCTTATTCAAATATAAAACACCGGGACAATACGCAGAGGAATTCGAGGAAGCACACAGCCGTCTCAATCTTAGGCAAATTAAAACCCTGAGCATCATGCTCATGTGTATTTCGGGCATGGTAAGGATCATTGGTACTATCTACCATAATGAACTCAGCGCATTACCACGCTTCGATGATTATGAGCTGAGTAATGTAATACAGATATTTGGTTCCATAATTTTCTTTTCTTTGTCTTTTTTTGCTTCACGTTCGGTAAAGCTGAAAAAAACGTACAGAAATTTACTCACACTGGTTTTTATCATTTATGTCCTGGCCCTGACTTTTAATGTCAGTTATATCTACTCTTTTCATAACGTGAAGAATAACCTGGCTGTCTTTCTGCTGGGCATTGTAGTGGTCAGCATTTTTTTCACTCTGAAATTTAAGCATGTCTGCATCATCGCTGGCTTCGTAGTACTGCTCGTAGTCATCGGAATGCTGAATTCTGATCTTCCGATTGCTCAGAAGCTTGCCAATTTCATTGCAGGTATCATCCTCGCTTTCGTACTTTATTCCTGTTCCAGATACAACTATTTCATCAAGTCGCAACATTTCGTACAGATTAAACAACTGGAAGAAAAGAACAGGGAAATCCAAACCCTCAACCACCAAAAGGGTGAAATACTCGGTTTCGTAGCGCACGACCTTCGTAACCCGCTGAATAATATTGAAGCATTGAGTACATTGGTGCTCGGCGAAGACCATAATGCCAACACCACTGAGATACAGCTTATCCTGGCTTCAGCACAACATGCCAAAGACATCATCAACGACCTTATTGAAGTCGTGCAGGAAAAGAAACCGGTACTGAAAACACAAGACATTGATTTGGTAGGTTACCTGAAACAAACCTGTGATAACTGGCAAGCCAATGTGGAAAAGTCAAGGAAGATCAATTTCTTTACTGCTGACAAAGAATTGATTGCCTGTATCAATCCTTCCAAGTTTGCCAGGGTGGTCGATAACCTCATTGGCAATGGTCTCAAGTTTTCATCGCCCGAAACTCCGATTAATATTGAGTTGATGACCACGGAAAAAAATTGTTCCATTAGGATCAGGGACTATGGAATCGGCATTCCTGATGAACTGAAAGACCTGTTGTTTGACCAGTTTTCAAAGGCTGGCAGAGTGGGACTGAACGGTGAAAAATCAATGGGCCTTGGCCTCCACATCTCCCGTGATATCATCGAACAGCATGGTGGAACGCTAAATGTAGAAAGCAGGGAGAACGAAGGAACCACATTCATCATTTCCGTACCCCGCAGCAAATAATTAATTTAAGTGAAAATTTTCGTTGCTGATCTTCACCAGATTAGAAGTGAACACAATACCAACGATCAGTACCCCGATCAGGATTGCCAATGCAACTTGCAATGTCGAATAAAGTTTGCTGCCTGAAACCATAAACTCTGAATCTTTAAGTAGTTCCTGCCCCACCATTTTCTGGGTCCGCATCAGCACAGAGAGCTGAGCAACTGCCTGCTTAGACGCCTGTCTTCCAGAGCTTTCAAAAAGCCTTCTCGCAGCCTCCCCCTGTTTTTCGGAGATCAGGCGAACAGTGCTGCTTTCTAGTTGTTCCGACTGTAACAGCCTTCTTTTCAACTCACGCAATTGATCTTTTTCTTGTCTTACCAATAAAGTTTTTTCGTATTTTGACATCAGCGAATCAATCGCTGCATCATAGCCAGCCATTTCCTTAGGAATGTCAATTCCCCGCTCCCCTCCTTTTATTGCATATAGTTCCTCCTCAATCAGCGACCTTTTCTGCTGAACATGTTCAGAGATATAGAACAGGTCAGTTGCAGGGATCAGCCGGTCGTTGTACATGGAAACAAAAGATTCATTCATATCTTCCACGCTTTTATCTTCGAGCATCCGGATCAGGATGCTGCAGGCCATCACAGCAAACAACAGCATAGCGACCCTTATTTTTTGTTTTACAGAATAGGCAAATCTCATATTTGGTCAGTATAAATGGTACCGAACTTATTCTTCTTCAGGAGAGCGGAACAGGTTCTGGGCAAAATTTACTAAAAATAATTCTCTTTTCGCCCTGGTTACCCCAGTATATAACCACCGTAAAAAATCGAGGTCGACCATTTCATCGGTAAGATAGCCCTGGTCTACAAATACCGCATCCCATTGCCCGCCTTGAGCTTTATGACAGGTAACTGCATAGGAAAACTTAATTTGCAGGGCATTGTAATAGGGATCCTCCTTTATAGCCTGGTACCTTTCCCGTTTATTGCTGATGTGGCTATAATCTTCATTCAAGCCTTCAAAAAGCTGGTTGCTTTGTTCAGAAGAGAGATTTGGTGTTTCCCCGGTAAGGGTATCGAGCAAAACTTTACAAGTGATGACACCAGCATCCGGAAAATCTAGGAATTCCAGGTTGACCTCGCAAAAGCGGAACCCATAGCGCTCTTCTGTACGCCGTACACGGACTACTTTTGCCATGTCTCCATTGGCAATAAATGCCGCCGATTCATTATCGGGCAACCAGAAATAATTGTTGCGTACCACCATGATCTGGTCCCCCCCTGTCAGCTCCTCCTCCCGATACAACAGACGTGCCCTGATCTGCTGATTGTATACATTTGCCGATTTATTGGAACGGCAGACCACCAATGAATTTTCAATCCCGAATTTATGGTAAGCATATTCCAGACCTTCCACCAACTTCAGCCCGGTCATCCGGAAAATATCTTTAAAGTTCTTGGTGAGAAACTTTGGAAGAGTTACTGCTTCCAATTCCTGTGCTTCTTCAGCATCGTTGATCAGTTTCCTGAGCATCGTGGCATTAGCCAGTATGCCTGACTTTTTTTCCTGCCTTACTACCTCTTTCAATTCAACCATGCTGACCCCAATTGAAAAATTGGCCAATAGGTGTGCAGGGTTGAGTGCCGGACTATCGATACTACCTACCGGAGGCAATTGAGCTGTGTCGCCTACGAACACTACTGCACAGTTTTTACGGTTGTACACAAATTCCATAAGGTCCTTCAGCAGTGAAGATCCGGTCTGCGTATTCCATTCGTCAGCAATCATGGAAGCCTCATCTACAATAAAAAGAGTATACTCCGCCAAATTTGGCGCCAGTTGAAAAGACATATCCGTACCTACTGCAGATCGTTTCCGGTAAATCTTTTTGTGAATGGTCAATGCCTTCCGGCCAGTATAATTGCTCATTACTTTTGCTGCGCGACCGGTCGGGGCTAGCAGAATAGCGCGCAATCCAAATTTAGGCAAAGCCTTTACCAGGGCGCCAACTGAAGTCGTCTTACCTGTACCCGCATAACCCCTCAGGATAAAACATTCCCGATTGAGATCAGCCGATAAAAAGGACGTGACTTCCCTGCAGAAATCCAATTGCTCCTCTGTCGGCGTAAATTGATAGCAGCCCGCTATAATCGATGCTTTATCCATTTAACAAATATGCAATGGTGATGTTATAGAAAAAAGGTTTAATTTTGTTAACATGAACAGCAAAAATAGCATATTATTAGTTGATCCCGAATTTGATCCAAATACCGCGGAAAACTGTAACCTGTTGATCAAGATCACCTCCGATAGTTTCTCTTATGCCATTATCGACAAAATCCATCAGCAGATCAAAGCGGTGTACGATCAGCAAGAATGCCATGATGTGCCGGCCGAGCTTGCTGAACGGTTAAAGCACGATAGCTACCTTATGCTTACTTATAAGGAGATCAAAATCTCCGTCTATACCGAGAACACCATTGCTGTTCCTAATGAAATCTTTGAGGTAGAAAACCTCGATCAATACGCCAGGTTCTTTACAGAAACACAGGGAGATAAACTATACATTCAGCCTTTTGCCACTTACGGTTTCACTTCGATTTTCAGCCTCCACAAATTTATAGATGAGCTGCTGAACACCTCACTGGAATGCAGCAAATTTTTTGACCATGAATCACCAGTGCTTGCACTGGCCGGAGGGAAAAAGAAAGTTCTGCAATTGGACTTCAGTGCCTCCTCCTTCAACGCACTGTATGTCAACGACGGAAAGTTGATTTTCAGCAATTACTATCAGATCGAAAACAGTGAGGAGTTCAATTATTACCTGCTCTTCATCGTTCAGCAACTTCAGATCGACACGGCACATACAGTGTTATCTCTAAGTGGGATCATTCACCAGGGAGATGCTCATTATGAGTGTGTCAGCAAATATTTCAGTCATATTGAATTCAGTACCGCCCTTAACGAAGGGCTGGACGGCCGCATTTTAGAAGATATGCCTAGCCATTATTACAGCAGCCTACTAGCACTAGACCTATGCGGATAATTGGCGGAAGGTTAAAAGGCATCCGGTTCAACGCCCCTGAAAGTTTACCGGTAAGGCCTACAACGGACATGGCGAAGGAAGCCCTGTTCAACATTTTATACAACACTTACGACTTTGAGGAATGTGAAGTACTGGACCTGTTTTGTGGAACCGGCAACATCAGCTTTGAATTCGCTTCCCGGGGGATAAAAAAAGTGACCGCAGTAGACAAGCATTCCGGATGCGTGTATTGGGTAAAATCGGTCATAGCAAAACATCAACTTCCCGAAATCGAGGTTCATAAGGCCGATGCGTTCAAATACTTGCAGCAAGCCAGTGGACCTTACCAGATCATCTTTGCAGATCCACCTTACAACCTGCCCAACATCCCACAGATTCCTGAACTGGTGATGCAAAACAACCTATTGACGGAAAATGGAATGCTGATCGTGGAACACCCCTCTTTACTAAAACTAAATGGTCTGGCCGGATTTAAAGAGACGAGACGATATGGCAATTCTTCTTTCAGCTTTTTTGAACCAATTACTCCATAATCAGTATCCCAACATGAAAATTGCACTTTTCCCAGGCTCTTTCGATCCCATAACCATCGCTCATGTAGACATTCTGAAACGTGCCCTCCCGCTATTTGATAAAGTGGTATTGGGCATCGGCCTCAACAGCGCTAAACAGGGTTTCCTTTCTGCAGAAAAACGCGAAGAGATTGTGAAAACCATATTTGCAGATTATCCGAATATTGAGGTGCAGCTATATGAAGGTCTTACAGTTGACTTTTGCCGCAAAATCGGCGCGCAATATATGATCCGGGGAGTTAGATCGGTTGGTGACTTTGAATATGAAAAAGCCATTGCCCAGATCAATCAGACCATGATGCCGGAAGTGGAAACGATCATTATCCTGAGCAAACCGGAATATTCAGCAGTCAGCTCGACGATTGTGAGGGATATCCTGCGCAATAATGGCGATGTGAGTCCTTTTCTTCCGCAGGAAGCCATTCCTTTTTTAAAAGCTAAAATTTAGTTTATAGTAACATACCTTCCTCCAGTACCTGGATGATGGAAGGGTAAGTGTTATTGACCACAGGTTTGAGTTCTTTTGGACCCAGCCAGACAGCCTTAGTAATACCTTCTTCTTTTTGAGGGACTAATTTCGGCTCTCCCTTAACTGTCATGGCATACCAATTGGTTTTCTTCAATACCAATTTATTCCCCAGGGCATAGACGTGATAGGTCTTACAGATCTTTTCGTTATTACTGTGGATTTTCACGCCACACTCTTCTTCTACCTCCCTAAGACCAGCTTCTTTCATCTTTTCCCCCTTCTCTACCTTTCCTTTGGGCAGGTCCCACTTTTTGTTCCTGAATATGAACAAATAGTTGCCTTTGGCATTTTTTACAAGGCCTCCTGCCGCTTTAATGAGTTCACATGATTTCTTGATCTTTTTGAACACCGATTTGGGATCCTCAGTCAACAATAAATACTGCTGGTCAGCCACCTTATGCAAGTCTCGGAAAAAGTCTTGAAAATCGAAATTCAGCAGCTCAAGCTGCTGAATTTCAAGAATATCTATCGGAAAAGAACTCCGGATGTGTAAAGTATTGTCGTTGATGTAGATTCTGTAATTGCTCATTAACGCATAAAAGTAGAAAAATATTTTTATTTCAGTTCTTCTATTTGCAATACCACACTGGTACGACCAGAATTGACAACAGGATTAAAACCAATTTTCATCAGGAAATCTCCTGAGTAAACTTTAGTCCCGTCTACTGCAGAGCTGGTACCCGGATAAAGGTTCAGTTCTTTAACCGCATATTTTTTCGACGCATCCAGGCCTTTAAGTTTGATCGGCAACTTACTTCCCTCGTCATAACGGTTATTAACCAGGTAATTGAACATCACTGCAGCCGTTTTACCGGAATTGACGTACAGCATTGAAGCTACACTGCCTTCCTTTGGATTGGCCAACCGGTACTGATCTCCCTGCCAGATCAGCGGTTTGATCACATTATAGGTTTTGATTGCATCCTGGCAATATTTCAGGTCATTTTCTTTCAAATGACTCACCACGATATCAAATCCCAATTTACCCATCATCGCTACATCTGTACGGAATTTAATGGGTTGCTTACCCCAATCAGTGACATGATTAGATGATGTAATCGCAGGATAGAAATAAGAATACTCCCACTGCATAAAGATGCGTTCCATAGGATCGGTATTGTCACTTGGCCAGAACTCAGTAAAGTACTGCAGCGCTGCATAATCTACACGGCCACCGCCACCCGAACACAACATCATCGGTACTGTTGGATACTTCGTACGAATGCGCTCCAACACTTTATACAATCCACGCATGTATTCAATATAGAAATGGTTCTGGTTACCGAGGGTAGCCGAATAGGCATTGTAAATCACTGCGTTACAGTCCCATTTGATATAAGCCAATTCAGGATCTTTGGTAAACAGGTCATTCACAACACCAAATACAAAGTCCTGCACCTTTGGATTACTCAGGTCCAGCACCAACTGATTCCTGAAATAATATTCTTCTCTTTTAGGTTGTTTGATTACCCAATCCGGATGCTTTTCATAGAGATTACTCTTCGGATTTACCATTTCCGGTTCAATCCAGATCCCGAACTTCACTTCATTATTTTTCGCTTCCTTCACCAATGAGGCTACCCCATTCGGTAGTTTGGTTTTATTCTCTTCCCAATCCCCAAGTCCGGCAACATCGCCGTTGCGGGGATATTTATTAGCAAACCAACCATCATCCAGCAAGAAAAGATCTACACCCAATTTTTTAGTATCTTTCAGCAGGTCAAACAACTTACTTTCATTGAAATCAAAATAAGTAGCTTCCCAGTTGTTCAGTAGCGTCAGACGCTGTCCCTTGCCATCCAATATCTTATAATTTCTGGCCCAGTTGTGCATATTCCTGCTCGCATCTCCCTTGCCGGTACTGGAAAGGGTATACAGGAAGGCAGGTGTGGTAAACGCTTCGTTTGGCTTTAGTGTGTAGGCTGAGGCATAGTTATTGATCCCGGATATGATCTTGAGGTTGTTCAGGTAATCCAGTTCAAGATCGGTTCTGAAATTGCCACTGTATTCCAGTGCTCCATACAGCACAGTGCCTTCATCTTCCGTTGCTGGTTTATCCAATGAGATCATAAAGACAGAGGGTTGGAAGAGGTTGGCGCGGGTGCCCAATTTGGTATCCAGCGTTTTAATGCCATGGGTGATCTTACTTTCCTCCGGTTGCATCTCCTTGGCCCAGTCACCATGGTACTGTGTCAGGTAGAAGCCGCCTGCTTTCAGGTATAGATTTGCAGAAGCAAATTTCTGAAGGGTCACATTTCCCTTCTCTTTATGTTTGATCACGCTCCATTGTTCGATCACATCGTCTTTATAATAGGATTTATAAAAAAGTGTGACCTGAAAATCATATACCGGATCTTTCAGTAGAATACTCAGCAAACTCACATCGTCACTAAGCTTTTTCAATTCATGGCTCACATAGCGAAGGTCCAATGAATTATTCCCATCTGCATGGCTCACACTGATCGCAGGTTCCAGCAGGTTCCTCGACCCTGAAGGCGTGTAAGCGGCGCTGAGCACGCCGGTATATTCACTGGATTGTTTGTATTGACCAGTGATCTGCTCATATTCAGCGGCACTTGCCAGCTTCTTGCCCAGGTATAAAGTGTTCAGGTTCTTTTTAGCATCTGCCTGCAGGACTAGTGCATTGCTTCTCGTCTCTACAGAAATATTAATATTTTGAGCTTGCAGTTGACCTGTCAGCAAACAAAGCGACAGTGCGGATAATCGGAAAAAATAATTCATTGTAAATTTATAAGTGGCTATCAGTTTCAAATGTAAGGCTCATGGTTCAAACTTTTTTGTATTCAATTGGCATATTGCTATGAGTTTTTGCCCCTAAATGCGCAGCATCCAGTTCGAGAACCTTGTCAAATATGGCGTTCGCAGCATCGCTATTTTCAAGTCCGAGGGAACCAAGTCCTTGTAGAAAATAACAGTGTATCTGGTTGCGCAGATCCAAATCGTCTTCAAAGACCAGTAAGTTCGGTAGCGATACAGCAAAGTAATCCAGCTTTACCTCATCGTGCAGGTGTTGTTCTCCATATTGGATCAACTTGTTAAAGATATGCATTGCTTTTTCTTTCTCGCCCAGTTTTTTCCAGGCCAGTCCCTGATAAAAAATCTGATCAGGCTGCTGGTCATTGTAGAACATGGCGGCCGAGGGCTCATCCAGTCCGATCGTCGCCTTTCGGAAGTAGCCATTTGCAGTCTCCATATCTTCCAGTCCTTCGTAGGCACAACCGAGCCAATAAAATATGTCATTCTCCTGTGCTCCTGAAAGCTTCCCTTCTCCAAGGTGCTCCGGATAAGACTGTGCCTGTTCCAGTAAAGCGATTGCCGAATCATAGTTCTCATCCAAAATATGGGCCTTGGCAACCGAGATTAGGCTATAGACATACTGGCCTGATACCCGTCCTTCTCCACCCTCCCATGGATGGAACTGCCTTTCTTTGATCAGCTTAAGCGCCTGTTCGTGCTGCCCCATAAAATTGAGTACAGCAATCCGCTCCAGATACATATCATCCCGCTCGACAAGGGTCTGCAAATGTTTCTCGAGAAATAGACCGCGCTCCTCTGGACTTCTGTTCATTCGCTTATACAGTTGGTCCAGCTCCATCAGGATCCTGGCATCACTGGTATCCAGTGCAAATGCCTGCTCAAAACAGCTGAGCGCTTTCTCAGGGTCATTCTTTTTATTGAAATAAGCTATCCCCAGGTTTCTCCATGCTGTGGCAAACTGAGCGTCTGCCTCCACAGATTGCTCCCAGTAATCAATGGCCTCTGCATATTGTCTTTTATCATAGAAAAGATTGCCGAGATAGTAACTTGCCTTCGCATCTGAAGGGTTCAGCTGAAGTGCGAGCTGCAACGCATTTACTTCTTCCAGACGATTGGGAAAACAAAGGTATGGATCTGCTGTTGCTGCCGCCGCCAATTTTTCCTGCGCTTGTGAGACATTTCCCAGCTGGTGCTGGAAAGAAGCCAGATGATAATAGACCATCGGATGCGTTTCCTGTCCTTTTTCAGCATGTCCAAGTAAGTCTGCTGCTTCTGCATACATTCCTGCTGAGGCGTAATCCAGTGCATAGGCAATTAAATTTTGCGCATATCCCCTGGACAGTTCCAATAATGCATTCAGCGCTTCGGTACATTCCCCGTGCTTCGCCAGGGCACCGTAACTGCAACACAGTTCATACTGTGCCCCCAGATTGAAAAGATCCCTCTCCAATGCGCCTACTGCAATTTCAATCGCCTTTTCCGGATTTCCGGATTTACGATAGGCCGCAGCTTTGAGCACATAAGCTTTACTATTGGCCGCATTGCTGTCCAATGACTGCTGAATGTGCTGTAAGGCAAGTTCATAATCGCCCCTGGCCATGTCTATCTGTGCCACCGCAAAGAATCCACTATCTTTCCAGGCTTTTCCCCAGGTCGATTTGTAAAATGCTTTGTAAGCCTCATCTTCATGTCCCTGCAATTTTAAGCTCAAGCCGAGGTTGTAATAGGTCTCTGTATCATAAGGATTTGGATTACGCTGAGTACTCGTAGCTATCGACTTACGGAAATAGCCTTCAGCTTCCGCAAACTGTCCTCTTCTAAGGAACCATAGGCCCAGGGCATTGTTACATCTCACATCCTTCGGATCTCTTTTCAGCGCCTCTTCATAATACGGTACCGGACTATAGGTGGCGTGTCTGTACTGCTCCAGGTGTTGCGCAGTTAAAAACAATTGTTCATTGTTCTCTGTCGCCTCCGGCGAAAGTGCTGGTTTGGCAGGCTCAGGGATTTCATTGATTTTATTGGATGCTGGTTCATAACGCAGCAACTCCCTGCCTGTGTAGGAATTGATGATCAGCAACAGTTCTTTTTCATCCAGTTCAGCCGGCACAGTCAGCTGTTTTTCATACACCGCTTTAGGATCTACGGTTAGCTGTTCTTCAAACAGCAGATGTCCGCCCTGGCTCAGTCTCACCCGGATGTCTTTTTGCAGTCCGGTCACATATATTTTTAGTGTAACCTGGTCAGCCTTTTTATCCAGGGCCAGCAAGATGTCTTTGCTGGCATTCTTCAATACACCAAGCTCGCGGTAAGGCATAAAGTATTGGGTAAAGGATTTCTCTTCATTTGGCAGCAACCAGGTAAAATCAGGTTGATTGTCGGTAAACATACCGGTCATCAGCTCAATGTATGGCCCATCTTCATCTGTCAGGTTCCTGTCCCAGGCCTGTCCAAAATCACCATGCCCCCAGGTCCATTGTTTCTTTCCAGGCGATACATGGTGGTTGGCCACATGCAATAGTCCTGCCCGGCTGTCATGTTCATACCCGCCTACAAAATCATAGTCGGAGTTGATGGCCATATAAGAAGTTGGTACAGGAATGTTCTTATACATAGAAATATCGGTTCCGGGGGAATAATCTACTTTATAGTATGTTCCGGTTGCAATCGGAAAAGTAGAAACGTCCCGTTTTCCATGGTCAAATACCGCATTTACATCAGGTGGGAATACCGACTGATAATGGTCATTTACCTTCACCGCCGGATTGGCCCACCAAAGAAAAGTCTGTGGAAGACTGGATCTGTTCAGCAGTTTTGCTTTAATTTCTATATAGGCCTTATCAGGATGCAATGTAAATCCAGCCATACCCTTGGTGTGGAACATTTGCTCAATTTCATTGACCCAAACTGTCTTGCTGCCATCTGCATGCTCCTCCATCTTATAATCAACAGGGTCAAAAGTGCTAGGTCGGTGGTGCTGCGGCCAATTGAACTCTATACCTCCGGAAATCCAGGGCCCCGTGAGTCCCACCAGCGCGGGCTTTATTACCTGATTATAATAGATAAAATGTCTCTCTTTCATCTTATCATAGGCCATCTGGATCCTTCCGCCCAATTCGGGCAGGATCATGATCTTCAGGTATTCGTTTTCCAGAAAAAGTGCACGGTAAGTTTTATCCTGCTTTTCGTCGTAAATTTTTTCAATGACAGGATTTGGATAAACCACCCCACTACTGCCCTGGTAAATCCGCTTTTCAAAAAACATCGGATTCTTATCTGGGCGACCTACTGCATAGGTCGGTATATTCACTTGTTCTTCCCAAACATTTACGTATGCTGTATTCATAGTATGATTTTTATTATTTCGAGCAGTTTGCTATTAGTGTCTGATTAAATTATCTTCCAATTCTTCCAAGGTCTGCCCCTTGGTCTCTTTTACCTTTTTCATCACAAATAAGAAGCCCAGGAAACAGATTCCTGCATATAAGTAGAAGGGTCCATAAGCACCCAGCTTTTTAGCGAGGATAGGAAATGTAAAAACGAGGATGAAATAGGCTCCCCAAAGTGAAACAATAGCCACCGAAGAGGCCACTCCCCTGATCTTATTGGGGAAAATCTCAGAAATCAGCACCCAGGTTACAGGCGCCAGAGAGATGGCATACATGCTGATCGCCAACAGGACAAATATAGATACCATGCCCGCAGGATATTGATTTTGGAGCATAAACGCCAGGATGATGTAAACTATCGACAAACCCAAGGATCCAATCAGCATCAATGGTCTGCGGCCGAGCTTATCCACCTGCCACATGGCCAGTAGGGTGAAAACCAAATTGACAATACCGATAGCTACCGTCTCAAACAACTGCCTGTCCAGGTTGGCACCTACCGACTCGAATATGGTCGATGTATAATTGAATACCACATTGATTCCGCAAAACTGTTGGAACACTGCCAATGTAATGCCCACAGCCACAGCCGGTCTCACGCTTTTCTCAAATACCGCTTTATAAGACTGCGGCTTGTTACCCGCAAGGGATTTACGGATAGCATCCACTGTAGTTTCCGCAAATTCTGCTGAGCCAATTTTGTTCAATACAGCTTTTGCTTTCTCCTCCTGTCCGTCTTTAAGCAGCCATCTCGGACTTTCAGGAAGCCAGAGCACACCGATTAAAAAGATCACAGAAGGAACCGTGCCTAATCCAAACATCCAGCGCCAGGCATCGGGACCATTGTCTGCCAGAAAATAATTGACCAGGTTGGTCACCAGGATCCCGATCACAACAGTTAACTGATTGATCGCGACATTACGTCCCCTCACTTTTGCCGGTGATACTTCTGCAATGTACATGGGACATAACATAGAGGCCATTCCCACTCCGATTCCTGCTGCAAAACGCATCACTACAAAAGAGGTCAGCCCATTAGAAAAGGCAATACCTACAGAAGATAAAGCAAAGATCAGCGCAGCCAGCAGCAAGCCGGGCTTTCTGCCGTATTTATCCGCCAGTTTTCCTGCCAGCAGGCAGCCTACAATGCAGCCAAGTGCCAGGGAACCGGTGAGAAAGCCTTCCCACCAGGCGTCAAGCATGAACTGCGCTCTCAAAAAAGGTAATGCACCGGAGATGACAGCAAAGTCAAATCCAAACAGGTATCCGCCTAAAGCAGAGATGAACGAAATGCCTATGATATAGGTGCTATTGAATGTTGTGTTGTCTTCAGTCATGTGGTAATTTGGTTATTTAAAGTTGGTTTTTTAGGGCCGGTTCAACAATGGATTTATCAGTTCAAAACATGGACTATTCAATCATTACAAATCCAGGTATGCAGCAGCTCCCCCACCCTTGGCAAGGGGCAATACGATCTTACTCTCGCTGTTTACACTGATCTGTTTAAATGTATAGTTCGAAGCATGCTCATCAGCATCAGCTGCGTCAAGATAAAGCTTTAATTGATACGTCTTTCCTGCCGGAAGAAAGGAAAAATCCAGTTCCAGTGTCCTCCGCTCCCAATTGCTCATTGCACCAATATACCATCGCCCTTGATTTCGCTTTGCCATTAAAATATAGTCTCCGATCTTTGCATCCAGCACTTTCGTTTCTTCAAAAACGGTAGGCACTACAGATAAGAACTGGAGGATATCGGGATATTTCATATACTCATCAGGTGAGTCGCAGAGCATTGCGAGTGGCTGATTGAAAACCACAAACATAGCCAGCTCGTGGCACCTGGTTCCCTGGCTGGAAGGCAATCCCGGGTCTATCGGTTTAAATTTATCCTTTGATGCATTCCGCATAGAACCAGGAGTATAATCCATAGGTCCTGCCAGCATACGGATGAAGGGTATGAGCAAGTGGTGCTCAGGCCCCACGCTGTAGTCCCATTTCGAACATTCGGCACCTCTTACAGCTTCATAATTAACAATATTAGGGTAAGTTTTTTCGAGACCGGTAGGCTTGCTGCAGCCATGAAAGTTCACCATCAGTTTACGTTTCGCTGCAGCTTTAGCAATCTGCTCAAACCAACGGATAGCCAGCTGGTCGTCGCGGTCTATAAAATCTACCTTGATCCCCGCAGCACCCAAAGACTGGATGAAATCAAGTTGCCCATCCAGGTCTTTCAGCAAGGTACTCGCCACGCACCATAAAAATACCCCTACTTTTTTAGACGCTGCACGACTGATGACTGTTTGTACATCCAGTTTAGGATTCACCTTTCGCAGGTCATAATTATTAGACCATCCCGCATCAATCATCAGGTATTCCATTTGATGCTCCGCGGCAAAATCTACGTAATAGTTGTACAGCGCTGTATTTCTGTTTCCCATTCCCGAAGGGATTTCCCCCCCTGTAAGAATGGCATCATGCCACCATTCCCAACTTGCCTTACCAGGTTTGATCCATTTGATGTCCCTGATCAGCGAAGGTTCCGCAAGTTTTGTCACTAAATGATTCGTCAATAAATCTTTATCCTGATCGGTAATGATCACGATCCGCCATGGATAGCTTCTTTTTCCGCTCGTCTCCACAAGGAAAGTTGCCCTTTCCTTCACCACAGAAACAAAATTGCCCCAACTGCCCATTTCTGATTTAACTGGGTAAGCAGCCCATTGCCCGCTAAATTGTCCTTCCTTTTTCTGTATATACATTCCTGGGTAATCGCGGAGGTCCGACTCCGCAATCACCACCTTAAGCGGCTGTTGGCTATAATCAAACAATGCAGGTGTCGTTGCACGTACCCCATCTGCAATCAGGTTTTTCTGTTCAAATCTAACATATGATCCCTCCCAGGTGGTGTAGTTATCTGTTTTCTGAATAACAGCAGCAGGCTCACCAGTCAGGTTAAAATCTGCCTGCTCAGCAAGTACCCGGACATTTCCATCAAAAGTAGTGATGAACCGATACGCCACACCCTCATTGTATGCCCTGAATACCACTGCAAACGAATTTGTAAAATTGATAGTCAGTTCATTAAACCCTGAGTTGCTACGGATCTTTGTAGACTTTACAACCGCTTCCTTTCCCAGTATAGCTTTATCCAGGCTGAGGGAAATGGATGAAGGCAGTAAAACAGTTTTGTTATTGAACGACACCGAGTAGCTGATTTCTTTCGTTACTGCAATATCGACAAGCACCCTCGCATTCGGGGATTTCAACTTTAGCTGTTGATTGGCAAAGACCCCGAAGGTTCCACAGAATAATAAAGCGATAAAAAGGAGTAACTTGTTGATTTGCATTGTAAATATTGAATTTTAAAAATGGAAAGGCCTGTCTACCATAATTCCTGAGTGGTTACAGCATATTGCTCTGCAGCCACTCAGGAAAGATTTTTAATGCTGCCGATGCGGCATGAATAATTATCGAACAGTCATGGAATCTTTTTTAATCTCTTTTAAAGAAGGACAATTCTGAAAAATGTACGTAAGTTGCAGCACCCCAAGTCTCCAATACTTTAAAACGGACATATTGTACCGGAGCTAAGCCTGTAGGGAAAGTAAATTTCTCTCCGGCCCTTGCAAAAGCATAGTCCGCATCACTGTTTTGTCCCCGAGGCTGCCCGGATGGCTTCACCGAAGTAAAAGTCGCAAGCTTTGTCCAGCTGTTGTCGAAGCTCCCATTTGGATTGGGACTATTGCTTCCCCATATTTCAAACACTTTTAAATTTGCGACATTGTACAGTGCATTTTCTCTTTGCCATAATTTGAGGTTGTCGAGCTGTGCCGACTGCCCCAAATTGATCGTAAATGATTGTGGCATACCAGTTCCGCCGGTATGGTATCCCTGGTCTTGCCCAGTGATGTTGTCCCATGTGCGCGACAAGACCCATCCGTATTCATCCGGTGAATCGGTCGGCAACCTGAACTCGCGGAAAAGAGATTTATCCAACTGACTGACTTTAATGATCGTTGGGAAATCGGTAAACTGAGTGACGTTAAATACATCATATGAATTAAGTTCAGGCTGATAAGAAGACCTGTATTTAATTGCCGTACCCAGCTTATAGTCAGAGATAACCAGTGTGTTCACATCCGGCCCCAACTCTTTTGTAGCGGCCACACCAGTTGTATTGGTATAGCTCACCGTGGTAGACACATTCATCGTATCTCTTTTATTAAAATTCAACTGTAGGTTCCCGTTTGCCAGAAACTCGTATGGGTTTGACGTATTATAACTTCTGTTCAGCAAGGTTGCAGTATAAGTTGCGCCGTATACCCTTACGTTATTAACCTCCTTTTTCACAGAACTATTGCCATCACGGTCATAGGAGACTATGGTGAAGGAATATACATATTCATTGAGGTTCGGAATCACTACATTCACCTCATCTGCCGGATTGTGCGATGTAGCAGCAACTTCCTGTGTGCTGGTACCATTGTTCCAGGATACGACATATTTTGTAATGCTGGGATCGGGACTCGGATTCCAGTAAAGTTGTGTCCGAAGATTTCCTGCTCTGTAACGCGGGCTCTTGATCACACCGGGGTAAACGACCTCTTTGTTCTCCAGATAATCCTTATAATTATCGGCATATTTTTCACAGCTCATCAGGAATATGCTGCTGAAGCAGCAAGTGAGTACGATGTTCAATATATTTTTCATATTCTATCTTTTTAAATTGGCGGCAGCCCTTTACAAAGGATTACCATAAACACTGATTTCCATAGCATTCACATAGTTCAGGCCACCCCAGGTTTGTGTCACATGGAATCTTACATATTTAACCGGTGGTGCTGCCCTTGGCATGGTAAAATTCACCCCCTGTGCCACAAAAGCCATATCAGCGGCATTTGCCTGACTTGCCGGCAATCCGGAGGGCGGATTCGGAAATGTAAAATTCCCCAGGTTAGTCCAGTCTCCCACAACCGTACCTTCCGACGAAGTTTGCGGCATCTGCGCATCAGCTGGATTATCCTTATTGGTGCCCCATAAGGTAAACTGGCGGGTATTTTGGAAGCTGTAATAGTTGGAAGGCCTTTGCCAGACCACAATACGGCTCAGTTTTGCCGAAACCCCCATACCAAATGTACCTATAGAGCGGGTTACATTGGTATTGGTATGCCATCCGGTTCCGTCTATCCTTCCATCAAAAAAGTACTTAAAATCCCAACCGTACTGATCGGTAGCGGCATCGCTTGCCAGCTTGTACACGAAAAACTTGCTCTTGTCCAGTAAAGTTTCAAACAATGGGGTTACCGTTTTAAACAAGGTGTCAGAAGCATTGCCAAACCGGTCTGTGGTAAATATCCCAACCTTATGTGGTGTCGGCGGCAAGTTCCTCACAGAGATGTCTATCTTTTCAGTGTTCAGGTATACCGGCTCCTGTTCATCAAGGCGTTTGGTACTTTCGTTGTACACCAGCATGTGCATGGCCAGGGGCGCTCTGTTTGGGTTTAAGCCAGCGAAATTCGCTCCTCCAAAATCTGCTGTGATGTCTATAGCAGCATTCGCCAATATGTAATTAGGCGTTGCCGGATGAACTTTCACTGTGACCGGATCAGATTTCAAATTGGCACGGCTCACAGCGTATAAGGTCACTTCATAATCCTGTGACCGGGCAAAGCCGTCTACAAAGATGGTATCTGTATAGTAACTCGATTTTGTTTCCCTTACCCTGCTCGCATTGATCGGATAACTCGCCAGTACGTACAAGAGATTTTTTGAATCTGGAAGCCTGTAGGTGATCCTGGCAGCCCCATTCAGGTTTTCTACCTTAACGCCAGTCACTACACCTGGTTTTGTCATATCATTGGAGACAATGTCAACAGCATTTTCCATCTTTTTACAGCCAGTATAAAAGAGGGCAATAAGCACTGTTGCCAGGATTAAAAACAAAGGTGTCTTTTTATAATAAATTCTTTTCATAATGTTATGATTAATACTATGTACAATGATTCAATGCCTACCAGAAAGGAGCCTGCACCAGTTTATCGTTTATCACTACCTCAGAGTTACGGATCGGCCACAAATAATCTTTTACCCCAAAGAAAGGGATAGCCACCGTTACAGGGCGATAGTAGTTGATGGCACTGCTCTCGCCGATGCTCCATCCCTGGAGTGGCCTGCTCAACACATCCTGAATTTCTTTCCAGCGACGCAGGTCCCAACCGCTTTGCCCTTCAAAACACAATTCAATCCTTCTTTCCTGGTGAATGATCTGACGCCTTCCTTCTTTGCTATCAGGCTTAGCCGGATTTTTGGAATAGGCCTTCCAGGCAGCATCTACACCTGGTATACCGGCCCTTATACGTACCCTGTCTACCCAGCTCAGGACATCAGCTTTAGCAGCGGTCCCCTCTTCATTCAGCGCCTCCGCATACAAGAGGTATAAACCCGAAAGTCTTATAATTGGCATCCTGTAATTAGAAAAACTTGGAGAGGCCGTCCGCATTATGGAAAGATAGTTTACCAGCTTCTTAGGCCAGTACCCGGTGATGTTGGTCGCGTACTGACTCTTTGTACCTGCAGTTGAAAACGGACCCTTGGCCTGTACATAATCTGCATCTGTTTCTACGGTCTTGTCATTTCCAAACCAGATGCTGCCGTCAAAAGCTAAATCCGCATAATACCTCGGCTCACGGTTGAAGTTAGCTTTGGCGGTTTCATATCCTTGTTTGATGTAGAACCTATTTGCAGCATCACCTACCTGAGGGCTATTTCTGTTGGCATAATCAAAGATGCCGCTATTGTCTTCGCTTATCGGCACGCCATTCTTCGTGTAAAATAACTCTGTAGTACCAAGCGGTACCGACCAGTTAGAAGGGTGTGTATTGCCCGCACCAACTGCTTCAGTGGTCAGCTTGGGAAAAATAAAGCCTTGATAATCAAAAAAGTATTGCGACGCTAAGATCAACTCCGGATTCTGATCCCATCTTTCAGTAATTGCCACCTGCAGTTTCAGGACTTGTTTGACTTCATTAGAAACAGAATTATCCACTTTTTCAGTCGGTACCCTGTTGTACAACGCACCACCATTGGCTTCAAACTCGTCTATCGCTTCTTTGCAGGCTTTAGCTGCCAGAGTCCATTTACCCGGATCGGCAGTAGCAGCAAAAAGATTTCTCCCATCTTTGTTTTTAAAAGAAGCATAATCACTATTGCCGTTAAACAATGGACTGGCTGCAGTCACCAATGCCTCTGCTTTTACCGCCATGGCAATGGATTTAGTTGCCCTTCCCATTTGCTGCAGACGGTCTTCCACCACAGAAGGCAGATCAGGAATTGCTTCATTCAGCAGTTCCACGACATAAGCAAAAGATTCATCAACAGTTGAACGTGCTACTTTCGTTTCTTCGATCCCTGCATCAATAGGACGGTTTACTTTAGCCAATACAATTGGACCATACAGCCTGATCAGGTAATAATGGAAGTAGGCCTTTAAAAATTTTGTCTCTGCAATCCATTTTTTCCGTTCAGCCTCAGACAGATCATAGGGCTTATTGATGTTTTCCAGCATGATGTTGCATCTTCTGATCGCTTGGTAAATCGTTATGCCATTGTTTGCACCGTTCCAGTAATCCAGCACCGGACTCGACACATTCTGTACATTACCCCGGATCAGTTTAAAACCCGGGCCGGTAATTGTATTAAATATATTGTCGTCCAGGTTCGGATAAATGATCTCAGCAGAGGTCACAAAACCCACATTATCTACCACATTGCGGTTCAGGTTCTGATAAGTATTGTAGCAGCCAAACAGATAATTTTCAGTTTCATTCCTATTGGAAAAAGCATAGTCCAGTGTGCCCACGTTATTAGGGACTATATCCAAATATTTTTTACAGGACCCCATAATGCAAAGCATCAGCAGGCAGGTCAGTTTATAATAGAGTTTCATTCTTTCTTATTTCAGTTGATAATCGTTTCTTATAAATTCACATTCAGGCCAAAGTTGAATACCTTTTGGATTGGGTAAGAGAAGCCGTTTCCTCCCAGTTCCGGATCCCACATCTTAAACTTGCTCCAGGTAGCCAGATTCAGGCCATTAAAGTAAATGCGGCAGTTCGAAAGCCTCAACTTACTGGCAATTTTCTGTGGCAATGTATAACCGATCTCTACAGATTTCAACCTGATAAAACTGGCGTCTTTTAGCCACCATGAACTCGGTTGCAGGTTATTCGCCAAGAGTGCCGAGCTGGTTCCTAACCTTGGATAAGCGGCATATAGATTTTGATTTTCTTCAGACCAATGGCTATCCGCAAATTCCTTCAGCACCTGTGTACGGCCTTCTACATACATCACCTGACGGTCCAGAAAAGGACTCGTAGTCTTTGGATTTACAAAGAAAGATACCCTGGCCTGTCCCTGGAAAAACGCAGAGAAGTCAAACCCTTTATAACCGGTTGATAAACCAAAACCATACACCACCTCAGGTGTGGTGGGATAGCCCAGAAAAACCATATCCAAATCGTCTATTCTTCCATCACCGTTCATGTCCCGGTATTTGATATCACCCGCTCTTGGTGCTGCTCCGGTAATCGAATTGCCATACACGTCAGAAGTATTGAAAATCTGCGTCGGTGAATTGTTGACCTCCGCATCATCCACAAAAAGGCGCTCGGCAATGTAACCATAGCCGCGACTTATTGGCTGACCGATAAAATGCCTCCATGGCTCTGCATAATTGGGCTCTTCTATATAAGTATACTTGTTGGTAGAATAAGTAAAATTACCGCGCATAGAGGTCCAAAGTCCATTTTTGAAACTCTGTTTGTAATCTACAGACAAATCTATCCCCTTGGAATCCACGACTCCGAGATTGGTAAGTACTTTGGCCTCCAGGCCCTCGGTTGCAGGGATGTTTCTTTCACGAAGGATGTCATAACGGTGATTTTTATAAAACTCCGCGATCACACTAAAATTCTTAAATAAAGTAGCCTCCGTAGCAAAATTGGTCTGACGGGAAGTTTCCCAGGTAATATTGGGGTTTGGATAGCTCTGAATGGTCACACCATTCAACTGCTTTCCGTTATTAATTCCAAACTGCGCAAAATTTCCACCGTTCAGGTTTACCCTGGAAACATAAAAGAACCGGTCTGCACCAATGGCATCGTTACCTACCAAACCATGGCTCACGCGGAACTTTAAGCGGTTTACGATATCATTTTGTTTCCAGAAACCTTCGTTGGACACTACCCAGCCCGCACCAATGGTTGGGAAGAAACCATAACGGTTATTTTCTGAAAACCTTTCAGAACCGTTATAGCCAAAGTTAAATTCGGTAAAATACCGCCCTTTATACGAATAAGTTGCCCTGCCGGATAATCCAAGGTTTCTGAACGGCAATGAATTGTACAGGTTGTTACTGGCATAAAGACGTTGCTGGCCAGTACCGATGAGCGTAGAGCTCAGGGTATGATCTCCAAATGTCCTGTTGTAATCTATTGCACTTTGCAAATACACGAAAGACTCTGCCTCAGGCGTATTGGAACCATACATCAGATATTCCGTAGGTATGTTTGGCACGCCATTCAGATTCGTAGGGTTCAACCATGTTAGGGAATAGGTATTCGCTTCCCTGTTGTAGTTGTTGGCGCCGTAGAAATAAGGGTTGTAATAAAGCTGAGAAGCAAAGAACGAGCGTCTGTTGGTATTGAACATCGCCCTGAATTTGAGCCCCTCAGTAATGAATTTAAAATCCTGGTTCAACTCAAGCTGAGCAGACATACGGGATTCTGAAGAATTTTTATGCCCCTTCAGCAGTTGGGCATATGGATTTCCATTAGGATATATTACATCATTGCTGGCTGTCCCGTTTGGGCCACCTATATTTCCAAACAAGATGTGGTTCACACCTGCATTCTCCGCATTTACCGGATAATAAGCCGGGAACAACACCGGACTGGCATGAGAAGCGATCGCATACAGATCGGAGGCAAAATTGCCATCCAGGGTGATCGGTCCATTGTAATCACTGAAAGTTCCCGACAACCTGATCACGAGTTCGGTGGTCTTACTCAGGTTTACATTCACATTCGAACGCAACTGATAATTCTTAAAATTGACATTATTATCATTGTTGTTTCTCACATCGGTTTTTAATATCCCGTTGTCAATATTATAAGATCCGGCAATATAATATTTAGCAGTTTGTCCGCCCCCGCTGATGCTCAAATTGTTGCGCTGGGTAGTAGCTCTGTCTTTAAATAGCATATCTATCCAGTCTACTGCAGGAAAAACGTAGGGGTTGCTGCCTGGAGTACCTGCTATAGAGGCTTTGGTATTGTCTATTTTAGTTTGGGTAAAGGGTAAAGGTAGTGTAGGGTTACGGGTGAGTGAAGCTTCATTAAATAAGCTCATGTATTCGATTGGGTCTACCAGCTCTAAAGTTTGGGTAGATTGCGAAACTGAATATTCCGAACGGAAATTTATTTTAGCTTTTCCTTCTTTACCTTCTTTTGTATTGACCAAAATTACGCCATTGGCACCACGTGCTCCGTATAGTGCTGTAGCACTGGCATCCTTTAGGATCACAAAACTTGCAATATCATCCACATTGAGACGGGCGAGGTCATTCGGCGTCAGCTCTACGTTATCTATTAGGATCAGGGGATCTTGTTTATAGCCGAAGGTGGTCACACCACGGATAAAGAAAGATGCATTATCCTGACCTGGCTGCCCACTTCGCTGATAAGCAATAATACCAGCGGCCTGTCCTGCCAATGAAGCGGTAAGGTTACTCGCCGGGATCTTTAAATTCCCCGGGCTTATTGCCGTTACCGAGCCTACCAGGGCTTCCTTACGTTGCTTTTGTCCCATTGCAGTGATCACTACCTCTTCTCCGGTCAGGTTTTCTTCCTTTAGGACGATGTTTAAGGCCTTGTTATCAGCAGATACAGTTACACGTTGCTCCCTGAATCCCACATAGGAGATCTTCAGTACCGCTCCCGCTGTTACATCCAGCAGAAACCTGCCGTTATCATCCGTACGCGTGCCGATCTTTGTGTTTCCTTCCAGGACTACATTCACACCCGGGATCTTTGCCCCGAGCGTATCCGTTACCGTACCTGTTACAGTAACCCTGGCTGGAGTTTGTGAAAATGTCCGGTTCCATGCCATGCTCATTAAACAGACCAGGAGGAATACCGGAAGGTAATTAGTAGAAATTCTTTTCATACTTTATTTTGGTTTATAAATGGTAATGTAAACTTATCCGGATTCCAATGACTTTCAAATGGATAAATTTTTAAAAAAGATGGACAATATTACCATAGAGATCTTCCGGCAAGATTGGCTGTGTTTAATAAAATGCTTAGCTTAGTTTCTATAAATGAACACCAAATTTTCTTCCATTATGGATCAGCAAGGTACAGAACAGAAAAAGCGCGTTAAGGAGGGCTTTGTAGGACAGCGGATGATCGTGTTGCCCCCCAACATCAAGCGTAAGATCGTGACCAATACTATGATCAAAAATTTATACCTTACAGCCATCGGCCATTATCCGAAAGCCAGCAACCACGACAGGGAGCGAAAACATGGAAGCAGTCAGTACATCCTGCTCTATTGCCTGGAAGGGGGCGGCCACGTGTATTTGAATGGTATTCCTTACGAAATCTATCCCAATAGCTATTTCATTATCCCGCGAAACGTACCCCACCGGTACACCAGTACCGAAAACAATCCCTGGAGTATTTACTGGGTTCATTTTATGGGCGATATTGCCGACAGGTTATACGAGCGCTCCCTGGTCAATGACAGTCCACAGGTAATCGGTATTCCCTATGATGAAAACCGGATTCGCTTATTTGAACAACTCTACTATATTCTCGAACATAGCTTTAATGAAAAGGATATGGAGATCATCAATTTCAAGTTGCTGTATTTCATCTCCTCACTCATTTATTATAAAGAAGAGAACCCAGCCGTGTACAACACCGATTCCATCAGCAATTCTATTGCTTATATGAAGCAAAACATCAATGAGAAATTTGGCATAGAAGAATTGGCGGCCCAACAAAACATTTCTGTATCGCACTATTCCAGATCTTTCAAACAAAAGACAGGCTCCTCGCCCATCAATTATTTCAACCAGCTCAAAATCCAAAAATCCTGCCAGTACCTCTACTTTACCGATCGCAGCATCAAGGAAATCTGTACAGAACTGGGTTTCGAAGACCAATACTATTTCTCCAGGCTTTTTCGGAATGTAATTGGTAGTTCCCCCTCACAATATAAGAAGCGGCATAAAAAGTAGTAGGTTGATTATCAACGGTTGGCAAAAATGTCTTTCAGCATTGACATTAATTGTTGATATTTGTGATTTCTAAATATATAAATAAACTAAAGTTTTCTACCTGATCCATAACCGTATCAAAAACTAATGCTGAGCGGCTATGATCTAACGTTAGAAATTCTGTAATTTTGGAGCATGTATAACAAAAGTGATATCGAATTAAAAGTAGCTGAATTTTTATTACAAATAAAAGCAATAAAGTTACAACCAAACAACCCTTTTACCTGGGCCTCAGGTTGGAAATCGCCTATTTACTGTGACAACAGGGTCACACTTTCCCATCCTTCAGTTAGAACATACATCAGACAAAAACTTACCCAACTGATCCAGGAAGAATTCGGCTCTGTCGATCTGATTGCTGGAGTTGCTACAGCCGGTATCCCTCAGGGTGCATTGGTTGCTCAGGAACTCGGCCTGCCATTTGCGTATGTGAGGTCTAAAGCTAAAGAGCATGGTACAGGTAGTCTGATCGAAGGAGAAATTGTAGAAGGACAGCGTGTAGTAGTCATTGAAGATCTGATTTCCACAGGAAAAAGTAGTCTGCAGGCTGTAGATGCCCTAAGGAATGCCGGACTTTCAGTTGCTGGACTCGTAGCTATCTTCACCTATGGTTTTGACCAGGCCGAAGAAAACTTCAAAGAGGCAAAATGCCGCTATGCTACCCTATCTAACTACAATACCCTGATTGAGTACGCTGCAGAACACAGTTTCATCGCTCAAAACGACGTTGACCTGTTGACAAAATGGAGAAGAAACCCTTCAGAATGGGGTAAGGAACTGGAAAAATTAAGCTAAGATCAAATCATCATGACCATTATAGAAAGCAGTACTGAAATCAATCAGCCCGTAGAGAAAGTGTATACCTTTCTGGCGGACCTCAACAATCACCAGCAGTTGATGCCTGAAAACATCTACAACTGGTCTTCGACAGAAGATGAAGCAAGCTTCACCATCCAGAATATGGCTAAACTGGCCATCAGAATCTCCGACCGTGTTGAAAACCAGGAGTTAACTGCACTTCCTACTGAAAAACCTCCCTTTGATGTAGAATTGAAATGGAAAGTACAGGACAATGGTAAAGGCGGCACCACTGCGACACATCTCATCTCTGCCGACCTGAATATGATGATGAAAATGCTGGCTTCCGGCCCACTTCAAAAACTTGCAGATCACCAGACAACAAGACTTTCAGAAATACTGAAATAAACCTTAAATACTCATTACAAAGGGCGGTACCATCAAGGACACCGCCTTTTTTTATGCATCTACAAGCGCATTCGCTTCATTACAAAGAAAAAGCCGATGGCCGTCATCGTTAGGGCAGCGGTTGTGCCCCACCACAAGACTTCGAAACCAAAAGCCCCGGCAATTCTGGTACCCAGGAATGGAGAAAAGACATGACCTATGGAAAAAGACAAGGCATTCAATGCCATATAAGCCCCCCGCTTTTTTAAACTGGATCTTTTCAGTGTTATTGTAGCCATAAAAGGCATGGCCAAAATCTCTGCAAGACAGAGTACAAACATGGCGAAGTACAATACCGGAATACCCTTAGCCAGGTTGAGGATCAGAAAAGAAAAGGCGCAGAGCACAGTACCCGCTACAATGACTGTCCGCACGGTAAAATTGCGTTCAGCAATATGCACCATCAACATTTCCAATGAAAACACCACCACTCCACTGAACGCCAGGATAATGCCAATCTGGGTTTCAGATAACTGGTAAACTGTACGGTAATACAAAGGTAATGTACTCAACAATTGCAAAAAACAAATTGCAAACACACAGCAGAGCAGACTAAACAACACGTAAGGCAAGTCGCGATAAGGTGAGCGCCCGGCTTCGTCTGTCTGTTCTTCAGCAGGATTCTGTTTCGGCCCTGCATTACCCTTCAGGTTTCTAAAGTAAAAATAGAATAGTAAGCCTGAACCCAATGCAGCGATGGCATTACCGTAAAATAAAAAGCGATAAGAAATGGCTGCGAGAAAACCGCCAAGTGCCGGTCCGATAGAAAAGCCCAGGTTCATCGCCATCCTGTTCAGGGAGAAGGAACGAACCACATTATCAGGTTTGGAGTAGTACGCGACGGAGACCGAATTGGCAGGTCTGAACGTCTCAGAGATCAGGCTCAAGGTAAAAACACCAATTGCCAGTGGAAGCACAGCATCCAGCTGTGGCAACAAAACAAACATTGGAACGGTAAGGAAAAGACTGACGAGTTGCACTTTAAAATGGCCTGCCTTATCGCTCAGCCAGCCACCAAGGAAATTGCCGGATACAGCTCCCAGTCCGAAGCAACTCAGCACAGTACCTGTATCCTGCAGGGAAAAATGGAGGTGATTGACCATGTAAACCCCCAGAAATGGGATGACCATGGCACCACTACGGTTGATGAGCATCACGAGTGCCAACATCCATGCAGGTGTAGACAATCCGCGATAGGCCTCGAGGTATAAACGTATAAAATCTTTCAATTAGATCACTACACTGAACTGAATTTCTTCAGGTGGAGTACACTGGTGATCGTCGCAGGCGCCAAACTCCAGTTTGCCTTTCACCGCTACTTTTCCCGCTGATTTGAGTGTTACCTTTTGTTGAAAAACGACTGTTTTCTCAAAATAACCGATATTCATGTTGAACATCTTATCGAAGTGACTTACAGGTTTTGGTTCTATGGTTTTTCCGTTCAGCACAAAATCTTTAGAAGGCTGAAAGGTAAACACCGTTCTTGTTGGCCCATCAGCAGCAATATTTTGCGAATAAATGTGCCAGCCGTTATTGATGGTCGCCTTCAGGAATACAATGCCTTCCTTGGCATTAAGCCTTTTTGCAGCGTAACTCCATTTGACTGGTTTCAATATTTGCGCATTGGCAAACTGGACCAATGTACAAAAAGCGAGTAAAAGGAAAAGTTTCTTCATGGTGCTCCTATTTTTATTTGAACGTATGGATGTAAATCTAGCATTTTACACCATTTGCCGATCTAAATTCTCTGAAATAGTAAAGTAACATTTCAGATTGAAAAATCAGGTATTGGTGGTCAGGGTGCTGAGCAATTTACAATGATCACATCTAAAATCATAGAATCCCAGCCATTTTTCAGCGAGTAGCCATTCTCCATCACAGGATGGACATTTACATTGTTTATCCTTTTCCAGAGAAATATTTTTGTAATTGAACAGATAGTAGTAGTAGCTGGGTACCCCGGTCCGTTTTGTGATTCTGCTGCAAACATCAATTCCAAATTTTGAAAGCTGAGATTTCCAATCAGACATTTGCTTGATTGCCCATTCTTCTCCCACATGACAGCCCATATTCAAGCTGTCACAGGCTGCATAATCCTCAGCCCAGCACTTTATATCGGCCCTGTCACTACTGGTCAATTCTTCCAATTGGTATACAGGAACCGGGCAACCACAGTTCCCGCAATCGATCACAGCACCTTCGTTAGCATAGGCAGTAAACAAAACATAAGTATGCCTGTTTCCACATTTACAAACTTCCTTGTATGCAGGGATGTGCTGGCCAGCTACCATTGTGATCAATGGCGCATTGCACCAAGTTTCCAGATTTTTGACGCTGGCTGCCACCCATTCATCATAATATTTTGCATCCAAAGCATCTTTCTCCAAAGTAGTCTGATAAGAGATCAGTTCATTTTCACTGACATAAGGAGAAGCTATACCACCCACAACCTGACCTGTCCTCGAGAAACTGGTCATCAACATCATAAATTCATCAAACAGTTTTTCTTTGTCGTAATCGGAATTGATGGCTATTGAGATCTTTTGCTTGTACATGATCGTATTTTTTAGATATTGAATCTAAAAAATATTTTCCAGAAATCACATAGCTGCAATCGCACGGCACAGCAGTTCTATTTCTTCTTCCGTATTGTAATAATGTACCGACGCTCGGACTACTGTTGAAAGCTGATTCTTTTCCATATAGATCGGTGTGGCCTGGGCTCCGCCTACAGATACATTGATACCGGCCGCAGCCAGCTTTATCTTCAGCTCCAAACTCTCTGTTCCATCGAGGGTAAACGTGACAATACCACTTTTATGGTCACCAAAATCATGAACCCTCAGTCCGGGAATCTCAGCCAGCGCACTGCGCATTATGCCCGATAAATATTCAATTCTCGCCCAAATGCGGTCCAGACCGATGCCTAGCGCATACTCTACTGCCTTCCCCAATCCAAGTGTGAGCGCCCTGTTTTTTTCATACAGTTCAAAACGGCGTGCATCTTGTCTTATGGTATAGCCGGACAGAGATACGTTACCTGCGGAGAGAAAGTCCATTAAAACAGGCTTCAATTTATCCAGACTGCTTTTCTTTACAAATAAGAACCCCGTTCCCCTGGGCGCCCTCAAATACTTCCTGCCCGTAACGGAAAGCATATCGCATTTGATCTTCTGTACATCAAGCGGCATTTGCCCCACACTCTGGCAAGCATCTACGAGGTAAAGTATTCCTCTGCTTTCTGCAACTTTACCAATCTCTTCTATGGGTAGAATGCTTCCTCCAGAAGAGGAAACATGTGTCACCGCGATCAACTTGGTCTGAGGTGTAACGGACTGCTCGAAATCAGACATAGAAAAATTGCCATGTTCATCATTGGGAATTACTTTTACCTTTACTCCACCTAGCTGCTGCGTGTCTGCCAGACCGATCAGGTTGGTCACATACTCCATTTCACTGGTAATGATCTCATCGCCTTCCTGAAAAGACAATCCTTTAAATGCAGTACCCCAGGCCGCGCTGGCATTTTCAAACAAGGCTATTTCATCGCGTTCAGCGTTAATCAGGGTCGCAATACGATCATATACCGCATCGATCTGAGGCTGATATTTCGCTTCAGTCTCGTATCCGCCTGCCATCGCCTCCTCCCTTAAATAGTCTATCACAGTATCCACCACCACATCGGCAGGCAGGGATGAACCCGCATTGTTAAAATGTACGACCTGGGCTACCCCTCTGGTCTGACTACGTAATTCCTGAACTTCTTTATGTGCTATCATTGTATCATTTTGGTAAGACAATAATACCCATCATTTTTTTAAAAAAACACTATTCTACATACACTTTTCTACCTTCTATTCTGAATTGAAGGCCCATAGCTGCATTAATCAGATGTAGTGCCTCCGACAGCTTTTTAGTCCGGCTGAATTGTCCCGTAAGTAAACCGCCCGCGCTTCGTTTCTCATTGACATAGACGACTTCAACGTCATACCAATAGGCAATCTTATTCATCACCTCCAGAATATTTTCATTTTCAAAATAAAAATCACCCGCTTTCCATGCCAGAACGACTTTCTCATCAACCTTTAAAAGCCGTTGAAATTCTTTATTCAGCACAAACTGCTGACCGGCCTTCAGGACAAGGGCTTTATGATCTCCACTTTTCTTTGCTGCACTGGCCTGATCAATGAATTTCGGAACCGGGTTTACCTGCACACTTCCCTCCAGTAATGAAGTCACTGCCGAGGCCTGACCGCCATAATCGCTGAGGTTAAATCGTGTTCCCAGCACTTCTATTTGCTGACTCGGACTTTGCACAATAAAAGGATGTCTCTGATCTGGACTTACCTCAAAATATCCTTCTCCTGAAAATTTCACAGTCCGGGTACTGCTTCCATCAAAACTGGATGGAAAATCCAACTGCGAGCCTGCATTCAACCACACCTTCGTCCCGTCAGCCAATACCATTTGATAGGTCTGACCTTTGCCGGTACTGATCGACATCGGGAAAGCAATCATTCCAGTTGAAGCTTTGCTTTCAACAGGGAGTTCCTCCTGACGCTCCTGCTTTGCCACATCAAGACCAACCGCTGAGCCATCGCTATATTTCAAATCTTCACCAATAACAACTGCACTTTTTACCGCACTCAAAAAGATGCTGTCTCCACCTGTCAGTTTCAAGGTTGCCCCTTTGCCTCCTGCCGCCACATCATTTTTCCCGGGTATAGCTGCACTCGGCCCTGGGATGATTTCGGTCCGCATAGCGATGCCCCGATCAGCATCGAGCGTATGCCCTGATGAATAGTCCCTAAAGAACCACACGCCAAATATGACCGTTGCTACGGCCGCTGCTATCAAAATAATACGCGCCCAGGGGAATGGACCTGCTTCCACAGTTATGCCCGTGTCAATCCTCTGCTTTATTTGCAAGCCCAGCTGTGTTTTTTCTTCAGAATTCAGTAATGCAAGTACATCAGGATCCGCCATAAAAAAATCATAATAAGCATGTAGCAGGTTTTGCTCTCCATTACTGGATTCGCCATCGAGGTATCTTTGAAGCAGGTTTAGAAATTGGTTTTTGGTCATGGTTGTTATTTTTGTCTACCATTAAAGAGACCTCAACCTGAAAATCTCACATAAGGAATCAAAAAAAATATTTCGGTCACTGATGCTGACTGAGTAAGAACGCGATTGAAAGCAAAGAAGCCTTTAACATCGTTACCGCTCTCGTCAACTGGTTTTGGACAGTCCCCCTGGAAAGGTTAAGCATCTCAGCGATTTCCTGCGTTGAGTAGTCTTCATGGTAACGCATCCGGAAAATCTGTTGCTGTGCAGGAGGCATTGCATTCACAAAGCTCTCGTAATGTTTAAGAAACTCTTTCTCCAAAAGTACCGCATCTGCCTGTGGATATTGTGCCCGGGCCTCCAGGATCAGTTCATCGATGGGGATAAATCTTGATTCCTGCTTTAAAGTCCGAAACACATTGTTCCTGACTGCAGTAAAAAGGTAAGCGGGTAGATTTTCAATGGAATTGACCGCTCTATGCGACCAAAGGTGAATAAAAACATCCTGGGTGATGTCCTTTGACAACTCAGGGTCACGCAATTTTTTAAAGGATTGATTATAAACCCGTTCCCAATGTTTTTCATACAATTCATCAAAAGCAGACTTGTCCCCTTGACGCAGTTTAAAGAGCAGTTCGCGGTCAGAAAAAGTGCTTTGATTGTTCATAGAGCGACTAATATACAATTCTTGCAGTAAAATAGTAACTTGACCAGGCAACTATTGGCTGAGTTTAAAACTTAATATCAATCCAATGAAGAACCTGCTATCTTTACCCAATAAAGCAGCGAAATGTATTGGTACGAAAATGATGTCAAACAGCTTGAGAATAACCGACAGGACAATGCATACGATCTTGAGGTCATCTTTTATGGCAGCTCCTCCATTCGTTTATGGAATGATCTCCAACTGAATTTTCCGGGCAAAAAAGTGGCTAATCTTGGTTTCGGTGGCTCTACCCTTGCAGCCTGTGTTTGGTTCTTTGAAAGGATCATGACTGATTACCATCCGAAGGCGCTCGTTGTGTACGCCGGAGATAATGACCTTGGCGATGGAAGAAATCCCGAAGAGATCTTTATCTTTTTTCAGCAGTTAATGGTTAAAACAGAAATGCGCTTTGGCAGCATCCCTTGCTATTTCATCTCATTGAAACCGAGCCTCAGCCGCTGGCATATGGCCGATAAATTCATGTATACCAACAACCTGATCGAAGGTGAGATCATCAAAAAACAAAATAACTGGAAATTTATCAATGTATTTAAGCAGATGCTGGATAAATCAGGACAGCCCAACGCTGAATACTATTCCCAGGACGGCTTGCACCTAAGCGTTCAGGGTTACCGTTTATGGAAAGAAATCATCGGAAATGCAGTATTCTAATCATCATGCTCCCTTAATATCTACCTAACATCAAACCTGGATATTTCCCGCGAAATTTGATAGCGATGAACCGTGAATATCACAAGTGGTACAGCGAGCGACTGGAACGGGAGATGGAACTGCTGGTCTTTGGCCATACAGGACGGGCAGTATTATTTTTCCCCACTCGCATGGCCAGGTTTTATGACTACGAAAACTGGGGAATCGTGAATGCCTTAAAAGCAAGAATAGACAATGGTGAACTGCAGCTTTTTTGTGTAGACAGCATCGACAGGGAAAGCTTTTACAACCCGCAGGTTTTTCCCGCTGTCCGGATAGCCCGGCACCTGCAATATGAGAAGTACCTCATAGAGGAAGTCATTCCAATGATCAGACTGAAAAACAACAGTGGCTATATAGAAACTGCGGGCTGCAGCATGGGTGCTTACCATGCCGTAAACCTGGCCATGAAGTATCCCTGGTTATTCAAAAAATCCGTTGGCATTAGCGGCAGATACGACCTAACCAAGGGCCCTGGCGACTTCAAAGATCTGCTCGATGGTCATCATAATGAGACTGTATATTTCAACATGCCCGAACAGTATATCCCCAACCTGAATGACCATTTTCTGTTGAATGCGATCCGCAGTATGGAAGTCATTCTCGCCGTGGGAGAAACTGATCCCTTTCTCCCTGGAAATGAAGATTTCAGTAAAAAACTTTGGGAGAAAGGGATTGCGAATCAATTTCACATCTGGGAAAGTAATGCACACCGTCCCCATTACTGGCGAAAAATGCTTCCCATCTACCTCTGATCTACTCCTTCATATTGTTTTTCGCCTGTATACACCAAAGCAATTCATTCATAAAAGCAGTCGCTCTTTTATCCGTACCGGCCTGGTCAGCAGGCTTTCCTGATTCATCAAAAGCATCCTGAACTTTCGGGACGGGAAACATGGCAGGTACCACCCAGGCGCCTATTTTCCATAAAGTAAATAGTAAAGAGGTAATAACCTGACTTCCGGCAAATGGCCCCGCTGAATTGGTAGAAATGGCGATCGGCTTCCTCTTCCACTCATCATACAAAAGATCTGTCACATTTTTCAAACTTGCAGGATAACCCCCATTATATTCCGGCGTAACGATCAGAATTCCGTCCGCAGCTTTCACCTTATCTGCAAAATCCAGCATCGCTGCCGTAGGTTGATCAAAGAATCGCAGGCGCTCTTCGAAAATGGGAAAATCATATTCCTGGAGATCAAGGATTTCGACGGTCGCAAGCCTCTTTTCTGTGATAAAATTTTGGAAATACAAGGCAGTGCGGTGACTGTTTCTTCCTTTTCTGACGCTTGCAGAAATGATCGCTATATGTGGCATATGTTTTAGAATAATTATAAAATTGAATGTCTAAAGATAGATTTTTTTACCAGTCCTCGCTGCCAGGTAAATGGCATCAATGATCTTCAGGTCCTTTAACCCCTCTTCTCCATCAACAGGGACAACCGGTGTTCTGCCATTGAGGATGATCTCCGACATCTCTTCCATTTGCACAGTCTGGTGCGTGAAATGTGGCTGGGTAAGTTCGCCTTTATGGGTCCTGCCTTTAATAGGTCCATAACCAGTAGAAGGCTGCATTTCCACGAAACCTTTGTCGCCGGTCATGAAAAAACGATCTAAGTTGTTCATGGCATAGGTCGACAAGCAGGAAGCAACTGCTCCTCCGGGGAAACCGAGCTGAAACTGTATGGTCTCGTCTACTCCTTCTTTGAAACGTTCAGGCTGGGTCTTGGTTTCCTGTGCAGTCACCCAGACCGGTTCCTCTCCAACCATATACCTGGCACCATTGAGCGCATAAATGCCTATATCCATCATGGCACCTCCACCAGCCAGTTGTTTATTGAGCCGCCATTGCTTAGGATCACCGATATTAAAACCGCAGTTTCCCTGAAAGAACCTGATCTTACCGAATTCGCCGCTGTTCCGCATACGAATAACTTCCAGCGTCTTTGGCTCAAAGTGCATGCGGTAACCTACCAGTAGTTTTACACCCGCTTTTTTACAGGCTGCTACCATCTCAGCTCCTTCTTTAGCATTCAAGGCCATAGGTTTTTCACAGATCACATGTTTGCCGCTACGGGCAATACCGATCACCTGGTCATGGTGCAGCGCATTTGGAGTAGTCACGTACACGGCATCGATATCCGGATTGTCTTTGAGCTGTTCATAAGTCTGGTAATTGTAACAGTTCTTCTGGTCGATCCCATACTTTGCCTGCCAGTCTTTCAATTTGGCCGGCGTGCCGCTTATAAGACCAGTCAACCTGGCTTTCTGACAATCCTTCATGGCTTCCGCAACACGATTGGCATAACCGCCAAGGCCCATCAATGCAACCCGCAATACAGGGCCATCATAAACTTCTTCAACAACCTTTGTTTTGGCGGCCAGACCGGACAAGGGTATAAAAGGCAAGGTAACGGCAGAGGCAGCGAGCAGTTGGAGGAAATCACGACGTGTATTCATGGTCTATTTTTTTTAATTCATAACAATTTAGTGAAGTCCTGGTTTAAAAAACAAGTCCAATAGGTCATTTTTTCAGTACAAAGCATTATTTTTCAGCAATTTAGTCAGCCCAAATCCAAATCACGCGACAAAAATTCAGGTATTCTACAAAAAACTACGATGGCATTTGCTTTGTTTAACCTGAGCCATGAACTTCAACAACTTTACGATAAAAGCCCAGGAAGCAATTCAACAGGCTTCCGCAATAGCCCAGGGCAATCAGCAACAGGCTATTGAGACAGCACACCTGCTCAAAGGTTTGCTCACTGTTGATGAGAACGTAGTATCCTACGTTCTGAAAAAATTGAATGTCAACCTGAATGTGCTCAACCAGCATTTGGATACACAGATTGAGCAGTTCCCGAAAGTAACGGGCAGTAGTCCATACCTGACTTCAGGAAGCAATTCGGCACTACAAAAAGCGCAGGCTTACCTGAAAGAATTCAAAGATGAATTTGTCTCCGTAGAGCACCTTTTATTGGGCATTCTCTCTGTGAGCGACAATACCTCGAAACTGCTTAAAGATCAGGGTGTAAATGAGAAAGACCTCAAGACAGCAATCATCGCATTGAGGGGCGATAGCCGGGTGACTGACCAGAATGCAGAAGCCACCTATAACGCGCTGAATAAATACGCAAGGAACTTAAATGAATACGCTGAGTCAGGAAAACTGGATCCGGTAATAGGACGCGACGAAGAGATCAGGAGGGTGATCCAGATCCTGTCCAGGCGTACCAAAAACAATCCGATACTGATCGGTGAACCTGGAGTAGGTAAAACTGCCATCGCCGAAGGCATCGCCTTCAGGATCATCAAGGGAGACGTACCCACCAACCTGAAAACCAAGACGGTATATTCACTGGATATGGGTGCCCTCATCGCAGGTGCAAAGTACAAAGGCGAATTTGAAGAACGCTTGAAAGCTGTAGTGAAAGAGGTGACCCAAAGTGATGGCGACATCATCCTGTTCATCGATGAGATTCATACCCTGGTCGGTGCGGGTGGTGGTGAAGGGGCTATGGATGCTGCAAACATCCTGAAACCAGCCCTGGCCCGTGGAGAACTGCGCGCTATTGGTGCCACTACCCTGGATGAGTACCAAAAATACCTCGAAAAAGACAAAGCCCTGGAACGCCGATTCCAAAAGGTAATCGTCGACGAACCCGATACCCAGGATGCCATCTCTATCCTCCGTGGACTGAAAGAGCGCTATGAAACCCACCATAAGGTGCGGATCAAAGATGAGGCGATCATTGCAGCTGTTGAAATGTCGCAACGCTATATTGCCGATCGTTTCCTGCCCGATAAAGCCATTGATTTGATGGACGAGGCAGCTTCTAAACTGCGTTTGGAGATGGACAGTGTACCGGAGAAAGTGGATGAACTTAACCGTAAGATCATGCAGTTGGAAATTGAGCGGGAAGCGATCAAAAGGGAAAATGACACCCGAAAGGTGAAATCCCTGGCTGAAGAGATCGCAAACCTCTCCGCTGAACGCGATGAGATCAAAGCGAAATGGCAAGGTGAAAAGGATTTGGTAGACAACATCAACAACGAACTGGAGCAGGTTGAAAATTACAAACTCGAGGCCGACCAGGCTGAACGTGCAGGTGATTATGGAAAGGTAGCAGAAATCCGCTATGGCAAGATCAAAGAATCACAGGATAAAGTGGAGCAACTGAAGGCGGAACTGGAAGGTTTGCAAAGCGAAAGCCGTATGCTAAAAGAAGAGGTCACCGCAGATGATATCGCCGGTGTAGTGGGTAGGTGGACAGGCATTCCGGTTACCAAACTGGTATCCAGTGAGCGGGAAAAACTGTTGAACCTGGAAAATGAACTGCACCAGCGTGTAGCCGGTCAGCATGAAGCTATTGAAGCCATCTCTGATGCCATCAGGCGATCAAGGGCTGGCCTACAGGACAAACGCAAACCCATCGGATCCTTCATCTTTCTCGGTACTACCGGTGTGGGTAAAACCGAACTGGCCAAAGCGCTCGCAGAATTCCTGTTCAATGATGAGAACGCCATGACCCGCATCGACATGAGTGAATACCAGGAGCGCCATGCCGTATCCCGTTTAATCGGCGCGCCTCCGGGATATGTAGGTTACGACGAAGGCGGACAGTTAACAGAAGCAGTCCGCAGGAAACCTTATTCTGTAGTATTACTCGACGAAATTGAGAAAGCGCATCCGGACGTCTTCAATATCCTCCTGCAGGTGCTGGACGATGGCAGACTGACCGACAACAAAGGACGTGTGGTGAATTTCAAGAATACGATCATCATCATGACTTCCAATATCGGCTCACACCTGATACAGGATAACTTCAAGGCACTCGACGATGACAACCGCGATGAAGTGATCGCTAAAACCAAAAATGAACTGTTTGAATTGTTGAAACAAACGATCAGGCCCGAATTCCTTAACCGTATCGATGAGTTGATCATGTTCACACCGCTGAACAGAAATGAGTTAAGGGACATTGTAAACCTGCAGTTCAGGCATGTACAGGACACACTTGCAGAAATGGGCATCCAGATTGAAGCGTCTGTAGAGGCACTGGACTGGTTGGCCGAACTGGGTTACGACCCTCAGTTTGGTGCGCGCCCACTTAAACGGGTGATCCAAAAACGCATATTGAATGAACTGTCTAAAGAGATCCTGGCTGGAAAAATCGATAAAGACAGCAAGATCAAACTGGACATGTTCGATCACCAGTTTGTCTTTCTAAATGCAAAAGAAGCAGAATAATAATCGCCCGTCATCTCCCTTAGTTCATCAAGGGAGATGACGGGCGTTTATGTTCTATTTCTTTCTGTTTTCAATATTTGGCAAAAATGCGGTCAGCAGACCTATCAAGGGCAAAAATGAACAAACCTGGTAGACATACCTGATACTGGTATCGTCCGCCAGCTTACCCAATAAAGCTGAACCTATTCCACCCATACCAAAAGCAAAACCAAAGAACAAGCCCGCAACTAGTCCTACTTTACCCGGGATCAGCTCCTGGGCATACACCAAAATCGCCGAAAAAGCGGAAGCCAGGATCATTCCTATCGGCACAATCAGCACGCCTGTCCAGAACAAACTGGCGTAAGGCAGCAACAAGGCAAATGGCGCAGTACCCAATATCGAAAACCAGATCACGTATTTACGTCCGAAGCGATCTCCCACAGGTCCCCCTACTAAAGTACCTGCAGCTACTGAGACCAGGAACATGAATAGGTAGAGCTGCGAGCTCTGTACCGAAACATGGAATTTATCGATCACATAGAAAGTGAAATAACTCGTCAGACTGGCCATGTAAAAATATTTAGAGAAAATGAGCACCAGCAGGATGATTACAGAAAACACGACCCTTCTCCTGGAAAAGTGATTCACTACAACGTTGGCTTTTGCACCTTGCCTGGACTTTAGCTTAAGCATATAGCCCTTATACCAATTGCCTACCCTGCTCAGGATCAAAATGGCCAGCAATGCAATTACCGAAAACCAAAGCACACTGCCCTGCCCGTAAGGCACAATGATCCAGGCAGCGAGAAGCGGACCTATAGAACTACCGGCATTGCCCCCCAACTGGAAGATCGACTGCGCCAGTCCGCGCCGCCCGCCTGATGCCGCATGGGCCATACGCGAAGCTTCGGGATGAAATATAGAAGAACCCGTACCGATCAGCGCCACGGAGATCAGCATATAGTAAAACCCCGTGGATTGAGACAGCGTCACCAGGCCAATCAGGGTAAAGCCCATACCAATGGCCAGTGAATAAGGCTGTGGTTTTTTATCGGTGTACAGACCTACAAAAGGCTGGAACAGAGAAGCCGCCATCTGGAAGGTCAGCGTGATGAGGCCGATCTGCGAAAAACTCAGGTTGTAAGTCTTTTTCACCACTGGATAAATTGCAGGAATTAGCGACTGAATCGTATCATTCAGTAAATGCGAAAAACTAATGGCAAAAAGAATCGGGAATACCGTTTTTTCAACAGCATTAGAGGTGGTATCGGCAGAATTCATAGGCTCGTATTAACAAAACGCAAATATAAAGAATTCTTAATCCGGGTTATTGTCATTATTAAACCACATATTGCGTGGAAACCCCATTCTGTTTAAGAATCTCTTCGCTTTCATCAATAAAACACCAACCATCAGAACATTATTGTTAAGAGATTGTTATCCCATTAAAATAATTATATACCAAATGAAAATCGCTTATATTTCCTCGTATCCACCCCGTGAATGTGGTATTGCTACATTTAATCAGAACCTACTTAAAGCAATTGGTTATAATAAAGACACTATTTCCGAAGAAAGTTTCGTGGTAGCAATGAATGATTCCGATAACCTCGACGAATATGAATATCCTAAGGAAGTGAAATACATCGTGAGGCAGGAAAATCAAAAAGACTACATCCGCGCAGCGGATTACATCAATACCAGTCTGGCAGATGCCTGTATACTGGAACATGAATACGGTATCTATGGTGGCGAAAGCGGGGTATATATCCTTCCTTTCATTGCCAGGTTGCAAAAGCCCCTCATCACGATCTTCCACACCATTCTGAAAGACCCGAATTACATGCAATTAACTGTACTCCGGGAAATCGCAAGATACTCTTCCCGAATTGTGGTCATGAGCCATCGTGCAGTGGGTTTTCTAACCAGCATTTATGGGATCCCCTTTGAAAAGATCCAGTTGATAGAGCACGGTGTACCAGATCTGGAACCTAAGAGCGAAAACCCTGTAAAGCAGTCCCTGGCTTTTAAAGGCAAAAAAGTGCTCTTTACTTTTGGACTGATCAGCAGGAACAAAGGCCTGGAAACGGTGATTGAAGCCCTGCCTGAAATCGTGGCCAAAAATCCGGATGTAATGTACGTCATCCTGGGAACCACACACCCTGGTGTCATCCGGAATTCCGGCGAAGAATACCGCGACAGCCTGAAGCGCCTTGCAAAAAAACTGAATGTAGAAGATCACCTGACTTTCATCAATAAATTTGTTTCCGAAGAAGAACTGCATGATTACCTCACGGCATGCGACATGTACATCACCCCTTACCTGAATGAAGCACAGATCACCAGTGGAACGCTTTCCTATGCGGTAGGGGCTGGCGCAGCTGTCGTCTCCACACCCTACTGGCACGCGCAGGAACTACTGGCAGACAATCGCGGGCGACTTTTTGATTTTAAAGACAGCGGCAAATTGGCGGAGATCGTAAACGAACTGTTTGCCGACCATACACAACTTGCCAGCATGAAGTCCAACGCTTTCGAATATGGGTTGCACCTGCGCTGGCCGAGTACCGGAGAGGTGTTTATAGATGTATTGGATGAAGCCGTAGCTAAATTCCTTTCGGAAAGGGAGATCGGCAATAAACCGATCATTGATCCCGATATGATGCCCGCATTCAGCCTGGCACACATCCAGCGACTGACAGATGATACCGGGATTGTGCAGCATGCCAAATATGGTATCCCCAACTTAAAAGAAGGCTATTGCCTGGATGACAATGCCAGGGCATTGATCCTGACCATATTGGCATACCAACAGAACAAAAGCAAAGCGGCACTGGAACTATTGCCCATCTACCTCAGCTACATCCAGTACATGCAGCTTGACGACGGAAATTTCAGGAATTTTCTCAGCTTCAAACGCGAATACCTGGATGAAGTAGGTTCTGAAGATTCCTTTGGAAGGACCATTTGGTCCCTGGGCTACCTCATCAACAATGCTCCCAACAATTCATACCGGGAGTTTGCCAAGGACCTTTTCCTGAAATCGGTGCCCCATTTTGGTCAATTGAAACACTTGCGCGGCATCGCCAATACCATGATCGGCCTCTCCCATTTCATGGCGGCACATCCCTACGATGAGCACATCCGCGAACAGCTCTGTTTACTGGCAGTCCCCTTGAAAGCAGCCTATAAGGCCAATAAACAGGGGCACTGGAACTGGTTTGAAGAAAAAATGACTTACGACAATGCCATTTTACCGCTCGCATTGCTTTGTCACTACGAAGTCTGCCAGGATCAGGAATCTATGGACATTGCTTTAGAAAGCATGGAATACCTCACCCAGAAAACCTTGATCAAGGGCTATTTAAATCCTGTGGGCAATGATGGATGGCTATACCGCGACAATGGCGGCGAAATGGCCATCTATGATCAGCAGGCCATAGAAACCATGGCCATGGTGCTCATGTATTTCAAAGCTTACGAAATTACCGGCGACCTGATCTACATCAAACAGATGTACCTCAGCTACCAATGGTTCCTGGGTGAGAACAGCCTGAGACTTCCGCTCTTTGATTACGAGACCAAAGGTTGTGGAGATGGATTACAGGAGTTTGGCATCAATAGAAACCAGGGCGCGGAAAGTACCCTGGCTTACTGGATCTCCCACCTGATCGTACTAAAAGCCCTGGAATCAGAATACCAGTTCATCCAAAGCAGCGACCTTACTGCGGCACAAAAACAGGCCTTTTAGCCTATGAAGATCGCAGTATTGGCGCCAGTCGCCTGGAGAACGCCCCCGCGTCATTATGGTCCATGGGAACAAATGGCATCCAACCTGACCGAAGAACTGTTGAAGGCGGGAATTCAGGTGAGCTTATTTGCAACTGGAGATTCGCGCACAGCCGGCAAACTGGATGCGGTGATTCCCATCGGCTATGAAGAGGACAGGAATGTAGATGCCAAGGTGGCAGAATGCCTGCACATCAGCAACCTGATGGAAAAGGCAGGAAGTTTTGACGTGATACACAATCACTTTGACTTCCTGCCACTCAGTTATTCCGGCCTGATTGACACACCCATGATCACCACGATCCACGGCTTTTCCTCGGAAAAAATCATCCCTGTCTATCAGAAATACAATGCCGGTACACATTTTGCATCCATCAGCAATTCCGATAGGCATCCTCCATTGAAATACCTGGCTACAGTATACAATGGGATCCGCATGGAAGATTTTGATTTCGTAGCCAATCCGGGCGACTACCTTTTGTTTTTCGGACGCATTCACCCCGACAAAGGCACCGCAGAGGCCATAGAAATTGCCATGAAAACGGGTAAGAAATTGCTGATTGCAGGAATCATACAGGATGAACGCTATTACATAGACCGGATAGAACCTTTTTTAGGAAAATCAGTAGAGTTTCTTGGTGCAGCAGGACCAGAGGAGCGAAAAGAACTATTGGGCAATGCAGCAGCCCTGCTGCATCCCATCAATTTCGACGAACCTTTCGGGCTCAGCGTAGCCGAAGCCATGGCCTGTGGCACTCCTGTAGTGGCTTTCAACAGAGGTTCGATGCCAGAACTGATTGTTGATGAAAAAACCGGCTTCCTCGTCAGTAATGTACAGGAAGCTGTAGAAGCAGTAAGAATGCTTCCGGCCATCAAAAGGAAAAGATGCAGGGAACACGCAATTGCTAATTTTTCGGCAAAAAAAATGGCAGAAGACTATATCGCCCTCTACCAAAAAATACTTAGTGGCAACTAATTGCCCTTACGCTTCCGAATTCTTCAGTTTATTCAATAACAGCTCCAGATTTACTGTAGCGAAAGAAGAGCAGTAGTCAGATAAGCCATAAGGGATTACCAGCAAGCCATTGTGGATGATTGCCCCGCAGGAGTACAATACATTGGGTACATATCCTTCCCTTTCATCTGTATTAGGGATAACCAGGGGTTCACTCAGCCGGCCGATTTCTATAGATGGATCTTCCAGGTCAAATAAACTGGCCCCCAGGCAATAACGGCGCATCGGCCCCACGCCATGGGTGATCATCAGCCAGCCAGCTTCAGTCTCAATAGGCGAGCCGCAGTTGCCGATCTGGATAAATTCCCAGGGAAATTTAGGTTCCTGCAATTTTACGGGATTGTCCCATACCGTCAACTTATCAGAATACATTAAATAGTTATTGAAACCGTCGATACGTGACATCATCACATATTTACCGCCTATTTTACGTGGAAACAAGGCCAGGTTCTTATTTTGTGCACCTACACCATGCAACGGACTAATTTTAAAATCGTAAAAATCTGTGGTCTGCAAAAGCTTCGGCATAATCATCGCCCCATCAAATGCCGTATAGGTGGCGTAATAGATAATAGAACCATCTTCTTTTACAAACTTCACAAAACGTGCATCCTCAATACCTTTGCGCTCAAATTCTGAAATGGGAAAGATTACCCGGTCAGAAATATCGGTATCCCTGGAAAAGCTGATCTCATGATAGGTGTCGGAAAGCCAAAGGATCTTATCATATTCCAGCTTCCTGAGGTCGTCTTCCTGCAGGTTCTTCCCATCCAGGATGATCTTTCTCAAAGTCGCGTAATCAAATTTGTCTTCCAGCTTGATCCCCACCTCATCCAGTACCTCAATGTCTATCTTGGAATCTGCTGCCTTTTTAAGAAAAAGCTTTTTATTGTATACCGCATTCTTGATCACCTCGGCCTCGTCAATGTAATTCCCTGCAGGAATTACGGTAATCTCATTGTGCCGGTCTATAAGTGCACGTCTGAACACCACAGAGGAAATATGTCCTTCCCCTACCGCACGAAAACTGATGATCAGGCGTCTTTCCCCCTCTACCAGGTCGGACTGGTCGGGATCTTCTACAATAGAAGGATTGAAGAAGGCTGCCGATTCGATGGAGTACTCATGTGTAAAATACGAGCCCAGGAGCAGCCTGCGGTATTTCTCGATTTCTTCAAAATCGAAGCCCGCCTGTTCGATATATTGCTTTATTTTCTTACAATGCCTGTTCAGGATCTTAGTGATGTTCCGGTGCCTTTTGGAATATTCCTGCAATAAAGGCGAGACCAGACCAAAAACCTCCTTTTCGGAGAGGTTCATGACATGCTTGACCACTTCAACTGCGCGCTGATCTCCATTGAAAAAAAATCTGGCAATTACCCGCTTGGGGTCGGGATATACTTTAACTGGTTTTCGTTCTATTGATAGTCTCATAAGCTTATAACGTATGAGTAGGTCATAACGTTTTTTGAATATAATATTTTTTGACGGTAATGTCGTCATACCTGACAATTCTGACACAAAACGAACTGACAAATAAACAAAAATAGTCAGAATGACTGTAAATTCAGATGTGATTAAAATGACAAAATAAAAGATTTTGTCATCCCAAAATAATAAGGGATTTTCTGATTTTTTTTATTTCACTATCCATTAAGCTTTTATGAAATAACTGCGAATGGCTAGCGCTGGTTAACTTTTCATTTGGCACAGACATTGACTATATGACGTAAATGGTCAGGAATTAAAACAAGAGACTGGCCCGATATAAATTAAAAAACAATAAAATGAAAAAGTTATTATTATCATTAGTTGCAGTTGCTGCATTCGCGTTTAGTACTCAGGCACAAACTGAAAAAGGTAAAGTGATGTTAGGTGGTAATGTTGGTTTCAGCACTTCAAAAGTTGACGGAGCAAACAAATCTGATTTCAATTTCCGCGCAATCCCTAGTGTAGGTTATTTTGTAAGTGACAACATCGCCATCGGTACCGGCGTAGGTTACTCCTATGATAAAGCAGTGAGCAAGGGAAATCTGAACCAGGCTTTTGAAGTAGCTCCTTTCGGCCGCTACTATGTAGGCCTTTCAGATCAGTTCAAATTCTTCGGACAACTGTCTGTGCCAATGGCATTCGGTAACAACAAAGCGGTAGATGCTGATGGAAACACCGGCGATAAAACTGCTTCTACAACTAGTATTGGTGCATATGTATCTCCTGGTTTTGCCTTCTTCCCTACCAAAAGAGTAGGTATCGAAGTTTCAGTAAACGGTTTGGGTTACAACAACTATCAGGTGAAAAACGAACTGACTGGCAACAAAGTAAAAACCAATTCATTTGGTTTGGATGCAAATACAGCAGATATCAACCTGGGTGTTCAGTTCCATTTCTAAGAACCTTACATCTACTTAAAAAAAAGGAGCCCGGACAATTTGTCCGGGCTCCTTTTTTTTGAGAAAAAATTGATGCTATCTCTTTTGCTCTATTTCTTTGTCCATCTCCACAATATTGACACTCTGGGGACTGGAGAAATCTCCGATCAGGTATTTATTGAAATGGTCGGCCAGTTTCCAGAATGCATATTCTGTCAGATCACCGAAAGCGTGGCGCTGCCCTGGTACAATCACAAACTCAAAGCGTTTCCCTGCTTTCATCAGCGCATTCGCCACCCGGATCGTATTGGCAGGATGCACGTTATTGTCCACGTCGCCCGTCATCAGCATCAGGTTACCTTTCAGGTTTTTGGCCAGATCCGGATTTTTATCGATGCTGTACGTAAAGGTCGTATCGCCTTTGGCGGTTACCACTTCCTTCACCCCGTGATGCTTTTCGCTCCACCAGCGGTTGTAAATGCTATTGTCGTGGTTTCCTGCATTAGATACTGCAGCTTTAAAGAAGTCTGGATAAACCAGCATCGCTGCTGTCGACATAAAGCCACCGCCGGAGTGACCGGTAATACCCACCCTACTCGCATCAATGAAAGCATAACGGTCTGCCAATTGCTCCACCGCAGCTTTTTTATCGGCCAGTCCATAATCCCTCAGGTTACCGTAACCATAGGTATGGTACCATTTTGAACGTGCCGGATTGCCTCCGCGGTTACCTACTGTGATCACGATATAACCAAATTGCGCCAGACGGTCCGTACGGTCCATGCTCTTGCTGAAGGCTTTATTGACGGCTTCTGTCTGCGGACCAGGGTATACATATTCAATGATCGGATATTTCTTATTCGGATCGAAATCGAAAGGCTTGTACATCACACCGTAGATATCTGTAATCCCGTCATCAGCTTTTACTTTGAAAGGCTCTGGAAATTTATAACCCGTGGCCATCAGCAAAGAAAGGTCAGTAGTCTCCAGGTTCATCAGCACTTTACCAGTATTGTCCATCAGCGTAGATTTAGGCGCAGTGTTTACCCTCGAAAAATTGTTGACAAAGTATTTATTCTGATCGTCCATACTCACCGAATGGTCAAAATCGCCAGGATTCAGTAACTTCAGTCCCGATCCATCAAAATTGATGCGGTACAAGTGCAGATAATAAGGATCTTCTTTCAGCTCCCTGCCGTTCGCAGTAAAATAAAGCACACGGTTTTTCTCGTCAATGTTCACGATGCTTTCACAGTGGAAAGCGCCTCTAGTGATCTGGTTTTTGAGTTTACCATTGCCATCAAACAAATAGAAATGTGCCCAGCCGTCGCGCTCTGACCAGTGGATGATTTCCTTGCCGTCGTTGACCAGACCGGGACGGTTGATCTCCACATAGGTATTGAAGCGCTCATCGATCAGCGAGGCTACTGCACCTGTATTGATGTCTATCGTACAGACATCCACACGTTTCAGGTCACGGCTGGTCCGCTGAAAATAGATCTTGCTGTTGTTACCCAACCAGATCGAAGGTCTGAACTCATTGTCGCGGTCCTTGTTCAGCATGGGTGCTCCCCAAACGGAAACCGTCTGGTCTTTAAACGCATTCGTATTGAGTTTTTTATAGCTCTTCGCTGCAAAATTGAATAATAAGATTTCAGTAAGCGGCGATTCCTTTTCGCCGGGCATCTGGTATTTGTAAGTTTCCAGTGTCGGACGACCAGGCGCCACATTATTGATTACCCAAAGGTCTTTCACCTTACGTGAATCCGTTCTGTTCAGCACAAAATATTTAGCATCCGGAGACCACATTACCCATGCCCCTCTCCTTTTTTTGCTGTTCTTTTCAAATTCCTCATTGTTTTCCCCATCACCATTGGCTCCATAAGCATAGAACTTCTCCCCGTCTTTGGTCAGCTGATGTTCCACAATAGTGCTGTCTTCTTCATTCTTCACTGCTTTCTTATAGTTCTCCTTGTCCATCCAGTAGAGGTTATAGTTCCTGGAAAAGATGATGGCCGAAGAATCCGGCGCTACAGAACCCCATGAGGGCTTGGCCTTAGGTTTACTGTAGTTGGGTACTTCCGTCAGCTTTTGCGTAGCGATTACATAATTGAACAAAAACACCTTCTTCTGCATCGAATCTGCAGCTTTCTTGTCTTTTCTGTCTTTTTTTAATTCATCAACTGTACTCCTTACTTCAAAGGTGATGTTCTTTTCATCAGCGGCGAACTTTAGGTTTTCCAATGGCAAATGCTGGGCATCAAAAGGATCCCGGATGATGTTTGTGATCTCCGCAGCCAGTTTTGCATTGTCAAATATTTTGTTCTTGCTTTTCGAAGCCGGGTCCACCAGGTACCATTCCTTGCCGTTTGGCGTTTCGTACTCGTACCAGAAGCGGTTACTGAGTTTCAGCCAGTGCGGATCTACCGCCGTGGAGTAGACCATCTTCCTCAGCTTGGCCGGGGAAAAGCGGGATGCCGCCTGGTAATTGGCTTTTGGCGAAGCAGCCACACTTTCGGTGATCGTGTAAGTTTTAGTTTGAGAAATTGCGTTTGATACCGCAAAAATCATCAATACGCAGGGAATGTAGAGTTTATTCATTCAGGTTTCCATTAAAGCGACTAAATTATTGATTAATACGGCCGCAAGCTGCTTTTTATTTGTAAAAAATAGGATAGTTAATGCCACAAAATATCAATGTTCTTTTTAGTTTTGCATGAAATACATAACCATGAAACGACATTTCCTTCCCTTACTGACGGCAGCAGTAATTTTTACTGCGGGTTGTCAGTCCAAATCCCAGACCAATAGCGATCAGGCAGCAGCAACAGACACTGTAAGCCAGGAAAGCAACACCGCATCGACTGCCCCGGCAGAAAAAATTGATGTCAGCAACATCAAAGTTGCCGACCCTAAGACAATTCTTGCCAGAAAACAGGTTCCTATCCTGTGTTACCATCAGGTGCGCAACTGGACTGCTAAAGACGGAAAAGTGGGTAAGGACTACATTGTAGAGATCGAAAACTTCAAGGCACAGATCAAGATGCTTGCAGATAGTGGTTACCATTCGATCCTTCCGGATCAATTGTATGCCTACCTGAATACAGGAGCAGCATTGCCCAGCAAACCGATCATGTTTACTTTTGACGATACAGATATGGACCAGTATACGATCGCTGCCCCTACCTTGAAGAAATATGGTTTCAAGGCGGTCTATTTCATCATGACGGTTTCCATCGGCAGAAAAGGAAAATTTGTCGACTACATGACCAAAGAGCAGATCAAATCTCTTTCAGATGCGGGCAATGTCATCGGCAGCCATACCTACGACCACAAGAACTTCAAGAAATATGAAGGCAAGGACTGGGAAGAACAACTGGATAAACCGACAAAGAAACTGGAAGAGATCACCGGCAAGAAAATGACTGAATTTGCTTACCCATTTGGATTATGGAATGCACAGGGCATCCCTCAATTAAAGAAACGCGGTTTCAGAATGGCATTTTCACTGGCCGACAAACGCGACGAAAAAGATCCTTTGTTCACCATCCGCAGGATCATTGCCAGCGGTTACTGGAGTCCAAAAACACTCCATACCAGCATTATCAGAAGCTTTTAACCACTGTTGACGTACAGCGCTAAGCATTGACAGTTTTAAATGCGAAAGCCTGAACCGGGATTAACCCCAAAAAAGAAGCAATCTCCTCCTGAAGAGATTGCTTCTTTTTTTTGCGGTAAAGAAAATTCAGGAAGCTCAGGGCTTAACCCGCAACTGCTAAAAAAGTATTCAGGCGCGTAACCATATCATGAAGGTCAAAAGGTTTGGCAATAAAATCGTCCGCCACCGGATCTGCTTCATCCTCACGAAGATGAGCCGACATCATCACCACTGGAATATTCTTAGCCATGCAGTCTTGTTTGATTCCTTTGCATACTTCAAACCCATCCCCGTCTGGCAGCCTCACATCCATTAAAAACAGATCAGGCAGGCAATTGTGCCACTTTGCTTCAATGGCACTGACGGTGGGAAATACTTCCACCTGGAAACCTTCGGAACTGAGGAATAAGTTGAGGACAAATCCAATATCTGGATCATCTTCTAAAATAAAAATATGTCTGGGTCTGGGCATGATTTCTGAAACTCGTTTCTTAGCCAACAAGCCATCACCTGTTCTGGTTTTATTTTTCTATAAAAATGCTCATTCCAGACCCTCAATCTGATACTCCTTACCGTTGAAACTGAAGGCATCCCCTTTTTTCCGATCCAGTAACAGCTTGCCGATCGGTGAGGCGGGTGAAATGGCAAATACATCCTTGCCTTCAGCCACCAGGTGGCCGGCACTTACACTGATGTAAAACCAACCTTGATCCGTAGCGACCAGGCTGCCATGTTTTACACGGTCAGATTTTTCTGTATTGATCTCCACCGCCTTCAAAATCCTCATGTTCTCCTGAGCATCCATCAACAGGCGCTTGTTGCGGTCAATGTCCTGCTGCATCATTTCGCGGCTGGTTTCGTATTTATCACCGGCACTGCTCTTGGTATCATCATTACTGGCCTCACGTGCCTGTTCCAGCGCGGTTTCCGCAGTCTGGATCCGTTGTTCAATGAATTCCAGGCAAAGCTGGTATAGTGTTTCTTTAATTTTCTGCATAAACTAATCTATCCATTTGATCTTATCTGCTATCGGGCTTCGAACCGCATCTCTCGGTTCTTCATTATGGTACCCCATATAAAACAGGCCAAAACATTTTTCATGTTCCCCTAAGTTAAGATAAGTATTCAAATCTGCAATCATTCCCGGTGAACTCCAGTAAGCGCCCACTTTTAAGGCCTCAGCTGTAAGGGCCATATTTTGCACCGCACAGGCCAGTGCTGCCAGTTCTTCCCATTCAGGTACTTTATCACTGTGAAGCTCCAGGTTGAGCGCAATGATACAGCTCGACTGTTGGGCTTTCTCTATAATGCTATCGTGTTTTTTTTGCAAAAACTGATGAGCAGGTACCGTTTCCTGATACAATCTGGCAAGCTCGGCTGCCAGTTTCAATTTACCTTCTCCCCGGAAGACCATGAAGCGCCAGGGTTGCGTCAATTTGTGCGTAGGTGCATAGTTTGCACTTTCCAGAATTTGTTCAATCACCTCCACAGGAATGGGTTCCTGTGTATAACTGACTGGAAATATACTGCGGCGACGTTTAATGATGCGGGTTAATATCGCGATTTCTGTACTCATGTGATTTTCTTTAATTGTTTTCTAACCTGTTTGGACCTTGCAAAGAAAGCGATACTTTCGATGTCTGCCAAGTAGTCCATTGTAGCCAGAAGGTCATCTTTGATCCAATCATATCGGGGAGCCAGATTGGCCAGGGCTTGCATGCAGTGTACTTTGGTGGCCACGAGCACCTCCGGCTCTACCAGCCAGGTAAAAAGTACTGCTATAGTTGCCTCAAAATCCCATTCCTTGGAAAACTGCTGGAAGAGCGGCACTGCTCTACGATCAGTAAGCATAGCGATGATCTTCGTGTAATGGCGCATGGCAGAAGGGTTTTTCTGGGCCGGAAGCAGTTCAAGCAACTTGGGCACATGAGCTGCAAAAACAGCAGGTCTATGGGTCATGATGTACTCCAGCATCCACGCCGCCCGAAAAGCAACTTCCTTTTTTTTATGGAAACTGATGTCAAACAGGTCATTCAGCTCGAGGTCAAAATGCTCCACTAAAGCGACACAATTGGCCACCATCCCGGTTTTTACGGGCACATCTATTCTTCCAATGAGTTCTTCTTTATCCACAGCATTAAAATCTAATCCTCAAAACTAGTGAATCAGCCGCTAAGCATTTTATAAATTATGCCTACCTTTGCAACTTATTTTTCAGCAATATGATTTCAGTATCCAATCTATCACTCCGCTACGGAAAGCGCACCTTATTCGAAGATGTCAACTTAAAATTCACCCAGGGCAATTGCTATGGGGTAATTGGCGCCAACGGAGCGGGAAAATCAACTTTTCTAAAAATCCTTTCAGGAGAAGTGAGCCAAACTACAGGTAGCGTGGCTTTTACCCCTGGTGAGCGCATGGCGGTGTTGAAACAAAACCACTATGAGTTCGATGATTTTACAGTAATCGAAACAGTGATGATGGGACACTCGGAACTGTATGCCATCATGAAAGAAAAAGATGCCATTTACCTGAAAGAGGATTTTACAGATAAAGACGGCGAACGTGCAGGTGAACTGGAAAACAGGTTTGCTGAAATGGACGGCTGGAACATGGAAAGCAATGCCGCAACCATGCTCAGCAACTTAGGCATCAAAGAAGAACACCATTACAAACAATTGAAAGAGTTGGATGGTAACCAAAAAGTACGTGTCTTATTGGCACAGGCCCTTTTCGGAAACCCCGACATCCTGCTCCTGGATGAGCCAACCAACGATTTGGACATAGATACCATTGCCTGGCTGGAAAACTTCCTGGCCGATTACCAAAACATCGTATTGGTAGTATCTCACGACAGGCACTTTCTGGACGCGGTGTGTACGCACATTGTCGACATAGATTTCAGTAAAATGAACATCTACTCCGGTAACTATACCTTCTGGTATGAGTCCAGTCAGCTGGCGCTGAAACAACGCAGCGATCAGAACAAGAAACTGGAAGAAAAAGTGAAGGAGCTGCAGGAGTTCATTCAGCGCTTCAGCGCCAATGCCTCTAAGTCCAAACAGGCTACTTCACGTAAAAAAGCCCTGGATAAGATCGATATTTCTGAAATCAAGGCCTCCAGCAGAAAATACCCCGCTATTCTTTTCAACAATCTTGGCCGCGAAGCCGGTGATCAGATCCTGCAGGTAGAAAACCTGTCCTGCACGCTCAACGGTGAAGTGATGTTCAAAAACATCAGCTTTATGGTCAACAAGGGCGATAAGATCGCTGTACTTTCACAAAACAGTTTGGCTACCACGGCATTTTACAATGTACTAACGGGTCGTGAAAAAAATTATACCGGCGAATTCAAATTCGGTGTCACGATCAATACGGCAGATATCCCTAACGACAACACGCCTTATTTTGAAGGAAAAGATGAAAATCTGGTAGATTGGTTGCGTGAATATTCAGGTACAGATCAGGATGAACAGTTTGTCAGGAGTTTCCTTGGAAGAATGTTGTTCTCAGGTGAAGAGGTCTTGAAAAACGTAAAAGTCCTTTCAGGAGGTGAAAAAATGCGTTGCATGTTCTCTCAAATGATGTTGAGACACGCCAATTTATTGCTTTTTGATGAACCAACCAATCACTTGGATCTGGAATCTATTACCGCATTAAACAATGGTATGAAGGACTTCAGGGGCACACTATTGTTCACTTCACGAGATCATGCGCTTACCGAATCTGTTGCGACAAGGATCATTGAACTGACGCCAAACGGTACGATCGATAAAATGATGACCTATGACGAGTACATCTCCAGTGCTGATGTGGCACAACTCAGGGCATCTATGTATAAATAACCCCATTTAGTTTTTTTGTTAGAAAAGCTGATCATTGTCATGATCAGCTTTTTTTTGTGGCGAAATATTTACACAAGCACATGCAATTGCAACAGAATTGCCTTTATATTTGCAACTCAGTTACATTTATATACATGAAAAGACTCATCCGTGCCGCAAAACTGGATCAACTGGGCATGACTGCTTCCATTGCCTGCGCCATACACTGCGCAGCATTACCTTTCCTGATCACCACACTTCCCCTATGGGGACTTAGCTTCCTGGCAAACAGCTGGGTAGAAATCACCATGATCTGTTTATCCTTGATCATCGGAATCTGGTCGCTCACCAGCTCCTATCCTAAGCACCGCAGGTTGCTCCCTATCCTGGTCCTTACCGCCGGTTTTGCCATGATCGGATCTGGGCATTACCTCTTCCACGAACTGGAGGCCATCCTGATTCCCCTGGGTGGATTCACAATCGCCGCTGCACACCTGATCAATTGGAAATACAGCCGAAGCTGTGTGCATTGATCCTGATTATGCCGCAGTAGCAAATACTTTACACTAGCTTTAACTGCAATTTAATTGCATATCCTATTTTTGCATGACACACATGAAGAACAAAAAACTGATATTTGGTACCTTCTTATTGATGATCAGCATGATCCACCCGGGTTGCCGGCATGAAAAGCTGGACGGCAAACAGCTTTACATCAAATATTTGAAGAGCCGTATCAAAACTTAAAAGAAAAATATGATTTCCTTAAACTCTGTCAACCACAGCTATAATGGAAGCGCTCAGATCAGTTTCAAAGACTGGCAGATCAGTGATGGCGATCAATGGTTGCTGTTGGGTGCATCAGGAAGTGGAAAAACCACTTTGCTGCACATCCTGACCGGCATCCTGAAACCCTCCAATGGCAGCGTACGGATCGGGGACACCTCCATTTATGAGCTTCCGGCCAGGGAACTGGACCAGTTCAGGGGCAGAAATATAGGGATCATTTTCCAAAGGCCACACCTGATCCGCAGCCTGAGCATCGCTGAAAATCTGCGCATGGCGCAAAGCTTCGCTAAATTACCTGAAGACGACAAGCGGATTGATGAAGTCCTTGGCTCGCTCGGAATCCAGCATAAAAAGAACGCTTACCCCAACGAATTGAGTCAGGGACAACTGCAAAGGGTTTCCATTGCCCGGGCAGTGATCAATAAACCGGCACTACTGATCGCAGACGAACCCACCTCAAGCCTCGACGATCAGAATGCCATGGCAGTTTTGCAATTGCTGTTGGAGCAGTCGGGCCTCAACCAGGCTACGCTCATCGTAGCTACCCACGATAAACGAGTTAAGGATGCATTTACCAATACTTACGAATTAGCATGAGCCCATTAAAGATCAGCTGGAAAAGCCTGCGGTCCAAACCGCTTTCCTCGGCATTGAACATGATGCTCATTGCTTTCGGTACGGGTATCCTGACCATTTTACTACTGGCATCCACCCAGATCAGCGACAAGCTGGAAAACAATTCCAAAGACATCGACCTTGTCGTGGGTGCAAAAGGAAGTCCGCTTCAATTGATCCTGAGCAGTATTTATTACATTGATTTCCCAACCGGGAATATCCCGATGAAGGCAGCAATGGAACTGGCACATAGCCCCTTTGTAAAAAAGGCAGTCCCCCTGGCACTCGGCGACAACTACAATGGCGTTCGCATTGTGGGTACCGACAGCAATTTTGTAGGCCTTTATAAGTTACAGTTGCAAAGCGGAAAGTTCTGGCAGGCAGATTTTGAAACGACCATTGGTGCAACTGTAGCAGAAACACAGAAACTTAAAGTAGGCGATACCTTTTATGGTGCTCATGGACTTACAGGCAGTACTGACGTCCACAAAAGCCATCCCTATAAAATCAGCGGCATCCTCGCCCCACAGGGCAATGTAACGGACAACCTGATCCTTACGAATGTAGCCAGTGTCTGGAAAATGCATGATGAGCATGAAGAACATGATCACGATGATCATGAGGGACACGAACATGCGGACGCTGAAACTCATGAGCACCATCAGCATGAAACAAAAGATGCCGACCGCGAACTGACTTCCCTGCTGATCCAGTACCGCTCCCCAATGTCGGTAGTGATGTTCCCCCGCATGGTCAATGAATCGACCAATATGCAGGCAGCCTCCCCCGCCCAGGAAAGCACCAGGTTGTTTTCTTTGATCGGTGTTGGTGTAGATACATTACAGTGGTTTGCCGTACTCATCATGCTCATTGCTGCAATCAGCGTATTCGTGAACCTCTACAATTCCTTAAAAGAGCGGAGCTACGATCTTGCCATCATGCGCACATTAGGCGCGTCGAGGGGAAAACTCTTCCTGATCGTCATTACAGAAGGCATATTACTCACACTTGCCGGCACCCTGATCGGAATAGCACTGGGGCACCTTGCACTGGAGTTCATTGGCAGTAACCAGGAAAGCAGCCAGGCCCGCCTGAGCGGCTTCGTTTTACTTTGGGATGAAATATACCTGTTTGTTGCGGGCCTTGGGATTGGTATATTTGCAGCTGTAATCCCTGCAATACAGGCCTATCAGGCCAACATTTCTAAAATATTGGCTAAGAATTAAAATAAACGACCCGGAATCGGGTTATAGATAAAAAGAAAATGAAGAAACTAATGCTTGCCCTCCTGCTACTGACCGGCTTTACCGTAAAGGCCCAGCACAATCCTGACGATCAGGTCATGTCAGACAACTGGGACATCATCGGAAGCGTGGATTTTAAGATCGTAAAAGATTCTGAGATGTATGCCGTATACAACACCAACATCAAGAAACTGGCCAACAAGCCCTTTGAACTGGAAGGGTACATCGTGCCGATTAAGGACGGGATGAAACAGACCAAGTTTATGCTCTCTACCCTGCCGATCAACCAGTGTTTTTATTGCGGTAAGAATGGAGTACCCATTATGGTCATGGTAGAAATGGCAGAGCCGATCAAATTTACGTACCAGACCATCAAGGTGAAAGGCACTTTGAAATTAAACACCGGCAATGCGATGGACAACCCACCGATTGCACTCAGCGCAGCCAAACCGATATAAGATGAAAGATCCTGTTAATATTTTAAAAGAACATGACCTTAAACACACGAAGCAACGTGTGCGTGTGCTGGAAGAGATCGCCCTGGACCATGTAGCCATTTCCCAACCTGAACTGGAGAAGAAACTGGGCAAAGAGATTGACCGCGTAACCCTTTATCGCATTTTGAATACTTATGAGGATAAAGGCATCCTGCACCGGATCATGGACATGAACGGCACCGCCAACTATGCGATCTGCTCTTCCTCCTGTTCCGAGCACCACCATCACGATGAGCATGTGCATTTCAACTGCACCAGCTGCTTTAAGATCTACTGCCTGGAAGTCAACATCCCAAAAATGAAGATGCCGGCAGGTTTTACAGCAAAAACGATGAATACTACAGCATATGGGATCTGTGAAAAATGTAATGGCAATCCCAATTAACACCACTGAACTGTTCGCGTCATCCTGGCGGTTCGCGTCATTCTGAACGCTACACGTCGTTCTGAACTTGATTCAGAATCTCAAATGCAAAAAAAAAGCTCTGCCATTATACATTGGCAGAGCTTTTTTATTATAAAAACAGATACTTAGTGACCTGAATGGCCATCAGCACCGTGTGCATGGCCATGTGCCAGTTCATCCTGAGTAGCCTCACGGACAGTCAATATCTTACCCGCAAAGATCAGGTTCTTACCAGCCATAGGATGGTTTAGATCTACAGCAACCGTATCTTCATGAACGGCAGTTACGCCAGCTCTGAAGTGGTTACCCTGGTTGTCCTGCAAAGGGATCACATCTCCTACAGCAGGAAGGTCTACGTCCTTAAACATGTCTTTAGGCAAATCTGCAAATGCTCCCGGATCAATCTCTCCGTAGCCATCAGCAGCAGTCAATTCAAAACTGTATTCATCACCTACATTTAAACCGCTTAAATGCTCTTCAAATTTTGGCAACATCATTCCTGTACCATAAAGAAATACGAGTGCATTTTGCTCATCTGCTTTCTCTACAAAAACTTGTTGTCCTTCTTCATTAGTCGTATGCAATTCGTACGTTAATGATACTACTGTATTGGGTTTAATACTCATTGTGATGTTTTTTAATTTATCAATTTTAATGCTTCATCAACAGTAGCTACTGGCAACTGGCATACTTTATTTCGGCAAATATAGATTTTTGTTTCAATGCTTTGCTTATCTTTTAACAATGGAAGTTTAGAATTTGTTCCTGCCAGTATGATTTTGTTTGGAATATAATGTGTGTCCAGCAGGCCTTTTACTTCGCTGCTATCGGCTCCTGCCAGGGCAATCTCATTGATCCCAAATACTTCGTTCAGCAATTGTATGGCCCAGTTGGAGTAAGCAGAACCGTAGGTTTTGATCTGTGGCTGTACCGCTGCCAGCATGGCTGAAGCCTTTTCCAGATAGCTTTCTTCATCGAACAATAAACCCAGATGCTGCAGGTTCTGGGCCATCACAGAATTAGAGGCAGGGATCACATTGTCCATAATTTCATGCTTGCGGGCAATAAGCTTTTCTCCATCTGCAGCAGTATAAAACAACATCGGGCTGTCCAGATCCCTAAAATGACGCAGTACATAAGCGGTCAGCCTGCTTGCTTCTGCAAGCCATTGCTCATCAAAATCTGCCTGGTACAATGCAATCAGTGCTTCAATGAAAAAGGCATAGTCATCCAGAAATCCCGGGATGCTGGCCTTCCCGTTTTTATAATTGCGGTAGAGGCCGCCATCTTCAGTGGCCAGACTTCCCAGAATTAACCTGGCAGTAATCCTGGCCCGATCCAGGTAATCCGGCCGCTTCAGGATCGCCGATGCCTCTGCCAATCCTTTGATCGCCATCGCATTCCAGGCCGTGATGCATTTATCGTCCAGTCCGGGCCTCACTCTTTTACTCCTTTCTTCCAGCAATTTCCCTTTCGCCCGTGCCAGCTTTTCCTGTAACTCCAGTACCGTAATGCCTTTTACGGCAGCATACTCTTCCTGGGAAAATTTATTGAGCAGGATATTGGTTTCCTCTTCCTCCCAATTGCCTGCGGAAGTGACGTGGAAATAGTCCGACAGCAATGCGGCATCTGCACCTATCGCTGCATCAAACGCTGCTTTATCCCAGACATAAAACTTGCCCTCTACCCCCTCGCTATCCGCATCCAGCGCGGAATAGAACAAACCTTCAGGCGAAGACATTTCCCTTTCCAGCCAGTTTACCGTATCTTCCACCACTTCTTTAAACAGCGGCAGATGGGAATATTGAAAAGCTTCGGCATACAGACTGATCAACTGGCCATTATCGTACAGCATTTTCTCAAAATGAGGCACATGCCATTTTCCATCTACAGAATAACGGGCAAAACCTCCGCCGATCTGATCGTAAATCCCACCCATAGCCATTTTCTCCAGGGTCAGCAGGGCGGAAACATGCGTAGCATCATCCTTCATCAAACGGCTATAGCGCAGCATAAACTGCCAGTTATTGGGTAAGGGAAATTTAGGCGCACGGTTGTAGCCACCTTCTGCCATATCGAAATACCGTTTCCAGGGCTCTATAATTGCATTAAGATCTTCCAAAGTATAGGCTTCCTGTTTTACATTCGGAATGATCTTCTCCGCATTGCGGATGCCATCCGTAAGGCGGTCGGCATATTGGCGCGCTTTATCGGGGTCATTTTTCCAGAGATCAGCCACACTGAGCAGTACATTGATCCAGTCTTCTTTCTTGAAATATGTCCCGCCGTAAATGGGCCGCTGGTCTGGCAGGCAGATGCAATTGAGCGGCCAGCCCCCGCTTCCGGTCATGAGCTGTATGGCCAGCATATAGATCTGATCAATATCAGGCCGTTCTTCCCGGTCCACTTTAATGCATATAAAATGTTGGTTCATCACCTCCGCTACCTCATGGTTTTCGAAGCTCTCGCGTTCCATCACATGGCACCAGTGACAGGCAGAGTAGCCGATACTGACAAGGATCAGCTTATTTTCTGCTTTGGCTTTTTCGAGGGCATCGGGTCCCCATTCATACCAATGCACGGGATTATAGGCATGTTGCAACAAATAAGGCGAAGAGGCATTGATGAGTGAGTTGGGTTCATGATTCATACAATAAAGGTAAATATTAATTGTATTTTTACAGTAAAGCCCAACGATGAGAATCAGCCACACCGAAATCTACCGCTTCAGCATCCCCACTGAACCCTTTGTCATTGCCACCGGCACCATGCACTACGCCCAGAATGTACTCATCCGGATACATACCGACAATGGCATTTATGGCGTCGGTGAATGTTCGGCCTTTCCCATGATCGTTGGCGAAAGTCAGGAGACCTGCCTGGCCATGGCCAAAGAATTTGCGAAGATTCTGATCGGCAAAGATCCATTGGATATACCTGAGCGCATGAATGACCTGCTTGGCTATGCCGCCCACAACAATACGATCAAGAGCGCGTTCGACATGGCTTTGTTCGACATCGCGGCAAAAGCGGCAGGACAACCGCTGTACGCCTTTCTGGGTGGAGAAAAACGGACCATAGAAACAGACATGACGATCGGCATTGACAGTCCCGGGGCCATGGCCAAAACTGCCGCGGAACTCAGAGAAAAAGGCTGCAACATCATCAAGATCAAACTGGGCAAGGAAGTCCATGAAGATATCGAAAGGGTAAAACAAATCAGGGAAGCTGTAGGAGCAGATATCCTGCTCCGCCTGGATGCCAACCAGGGATGGGGGTTTGATGAGGCTTTATTCGCATTAGGTGCATTGGAGCAGTACAACATCCAATTCTGCGAACAACCCATGCGTACCTGGTACGATGACCGCCTTCCCGAACTGAAGGCAAATTCACCCATTCCGATCATGGCCGACGAAAGTGTGTATAACCATCACGACGCCAGGAAACTCATACAGAGTGCTTCGGTGGATTACCTCAACATCAAATTCAGCAAATCAGGAGGTATCCTGGAAGCCCAGAAAATCCATGAGATCGCCCTGCAGACCGGCACCAAATGTATGATCGGCGGTATGCTGGAAAGCCGGATCGCCCTCAGTGCCAATCTGCATTTTGCATTGGCCAGTCCGAATGTGGTATTTTTCGACATGGATTCCTGCCTGCTGGGACACCTGATCGATCCGGTGGTCGGCGGACTCCAGTATACAGGCTATTTCGTAGACGCTCCGGATACACTGGGAATTGGTGCAGATGCAGACCCAAAATTCCTGGAAAGCTGCGAAAAATGGCTGGTCTAGGTTGGCCTTTTAAGAATGGTTTTGTATTTTACGAGAATTGTACTTACTTATTAACCGTTAATCGAGCCGACACCTCATGGAATTATATTACTCCTTTTCTGTACTCATTGTACTCGCTTCTTTTTTTGCTTACCTGAATTTACGTTACCTCAAACTGCCCTCTACCATTGGCATCATGATCATCGCCATGATCAGTTCCATCGTCCTGGTTGTTACCGGTAACCTCTTCCCAAAAATATTCGGCCATTTTTCCACCCTGCTGCAGGATGTAGATTTTACAGAAGTACTAATGGGTGCCATGCTGAATTTCCTGCTTTTTGCCGGGGCCATCCACATCAACCTCAAAGACCTGCGTGAACAACGTGGCCCTGTGATCATCTTCTCCACGGTCAGTGTGATCATCTCTGCTTTCGCTGTAGGCTTTATCCTGTTCCATGTCGCCCCCTTACTGGGCGTAGAAATACCCTTTATATTTTGCCTGCTCTTTGGTGCCCTCATCTCGCCTACGGATCCCATCGCAGTCATGGGTGTACTCAAAGAAGCTAAGGTCAGGAAATCACTGGAAACCAAAGTGGCAGGGGAATCCCTGTTCAATGACGGAGTTGCCGTAGTGATCTTTGCAGTCATCCTGCAACTGGCCCAGGGTTCAGAGATCGACATCTCTTTCGGCAACATTTCCTGGCTGCTCATCAAAGAAGCCATTGGCGGTTTCCTATTGGGCACACTGCTGGGGCTGGGTTCTTCCAATGCCATGCGCAAGATCGATGACTATAAAGTCTCGGTCCTGATTACACTCTCTGTAGTGATGGGTGGTTACCTGATCGCCCATGCGATGCACATTTCCGGTCCCCTGACCATGGTGGCCGCCGGTATTGTGATCGGTAACTACGGCAAGAGAACGGCGATGTCGGCCACCACAAAGGACTACCTGAACAAGTTTTGGGAACTGATCGACGAAATCCTGAACGCGATTTTGTTCCTGTTCATCGGCTTCGAACTCCTCATCATCAAAAACATTACAAGTTATTGGCAGATCGGGCTCATCAGCATCGCGATCGTACTGTTCGCACGTTTCATTTCCATATACATCCCGGTAAAACTCATTCCCTTCAAAAACAAGTTCAGCTCAGGAACCATTAAAGTCCTGGTTTGGGGTGGTCTGCGCGGCGGCGTATCCATCGCCCTGGTACTGTCCATGGACGAGGGGCCCTATAAACCGGTACTGGTGGCAGTCACCTATTTCGTGGTCGTATTTTCCATCATTGTACAAGGGCTTACCGTGGGTAAAGTGGCCAGCCGTGTACTATCTCAGGAAGAAATCTAATGCAACCCGACTGGCTCCTCATCGGCGAAATTGCTTACCTGCTCATACTGGGTCTTGTCTGCCTGCGCATCATCTACGACACCAGGAGCACCACCAAGACCCTGGCCTATTTACTTTTTGCCGTGTTTGTTCCGGTTTTTGGAATGGTCTTTTACTTCTTCTTCGGCATCAACTACCGGCACCGGAAGATGTACAGCAAGAAGCTGTATGAAAATGATGAGCTCGCAACCCAGTTCCGGAACGATCTCCTCAACTATTCCCAACAAACCTTAATAGAGAACAATGAGATCATTCTGAGCAATAAAGAACTCGCGTTCATGCTGCTGAAGGATTCGATGAGTCCGCTGACGGCCGACAATAAAGTGAAGCTGCTCCTCAATGGTGAAGAGAAATTCCCGGAGGTACTCAGGGCAATCGCCGCCGCCAGGCACCACATCCACATAGAATATTACATCTTTGAAGATGAAGAAATAGGCAGAACCCTTGCCGATGCCCTCATGAAGAAGGCTCAGGAAGGGGTAAAGGTGAGGTTCATATACGACGATTTTGGCAGCAGGGACATCCGGAAAAAGCTGGTCCCCAAAATGAAGGAGGCCGGTGTAGAGGCTTTCCCTTTTTTGAAGATTCATTTTATCCTGCTCGCCAACCGCCTCAATTACCGGAACCACAGGAAAATCATCGTGATTGATGGCACCACTTCCTTTGTGGGTGGCATCAATGTGAGCGACCGCTACATCAACAGCAGCAGCCGTCCAAAAAATATTTACTGGCGCGACACGCACCTTAGGATCGATGGGCCTGGCACGCAGTACCTGCAATATTTGTTTTTGTGCGACTGGAACTTCTGCTCCGAAAACTCGGTGGCACCTGAGGAATGCTTTTTCCCGAAACCATTGGAACAGCCGGGCTCAGAAAATACCGTAGTGCAGATTGCGGCGAGTGGTCCCGATTCAGAGAGTCCGACCATCTTGTTCTCCATCCTGCAGGCCATCAACCTGGCTACAGAAGAAATCCTGATCACCAGTCCATACTTCATTCCCGGTGAGAGTTTGCTCGACGCACTCACGATCGCCTCTTTGAGCGGCCTTTCCGTGAAACTCCTGGTTCCCGGCAAATCGGACTCGATACTCGTCAACTCTGCTGCCCGCTCCTATTACAACGACCTCTTAGCTGCAGGCGTAGAAATTTACCAATATCAAAAAGGCTTTGTACATGCAAAGACCCTGGTGGCAGATCGTAAACTGGCCATCGTAGGCACGGCCAATATGGATTTCCGCAGCTTTGACCTGAATTTTGAAGTGAATGCCATTGTTTACGACACAGGCATTGCCAATCAGCTTGCTTCGGTATTTTACGACGATCTGAAAGATGCAGAAAAGATAGACGCCACGGTATGGGCAGCGCGTCCCTGGTACAAACAGTTGCTGGAAAAAGCGGCCAGGCTTTTGTCGCCCCTGCTGTGATTATTTGATCAGGAGCCGGTCAAAAGCCAGGCTATCTCCATTAAAAGCATTGAAATCCACCACATGGTTGATGCCGGAAATCCTGGCTTTATCAGAGTGTTGCCAGAAATGCCACAATGATTTATCCAGCTGCAATTTCGCTTTGTGGTAATGCGCAACCCATAAGGGGTATTCGTCAAAATAGCCCCTCAGGTAATCGTTATAAAAAGACAATCCTGTATAAATGATCGGTTTAACCCCTGTTTTTTTCTCTATATGACTCAGGAAAACCTGCAACTCAATGCGCATTTTTGATGCCGCTACCCCATTCAATTCCTCTATATCTACCACCGGTGGCAAATCGCCGGCCTCAAACTTGACGGTTTGCAGGAAAAACTTGGCCTGCCACTCCCCGGATTTCTGCGGCCGGAAGAAATGATAAGCGCCACAAACAACCCCTGCCTTAGGTGCTTCACGCCAGTTGCGCTGAAAATAAGGGTCTACTTTAAACAGCCCTTCCGTAGCCTTGATGAAGGCAAAATCTACTTTTACATCGTCCTCTTCCATCATTTTCACCCGCTTCCAATCAATCTTCCCCTGGTAATAGGACACATCTATTCCATGAATACGGTGTCCTTTCGGGATTTTAATGTCAAAACTGCTGTAAGTGCGGTAGTTGGGATCCTCCCCGATGTCACGGATCCAGCGCCAGGTAGAACTGAAGCCCCTCAGGACGTAACCGTAGTAGAGGGGCGACAACAAAACCAGGATCAGCATGGCGATCAGCAACTTGATTTCCATAGGCCATGGCTTTTTCTTCGCCGTTTTTTTCCGCGAAACAGGCTTTTTTTTCGGCCGTCCGGAAGCATCCGACTCGTAAGCTTGACGGAAGGTAGGTTTTCGTGGACTCGTTGTTTTTCTAGGTGCTGCTGGCATGAGACCTCAAAAATACAATTTTGAAGACATTTCTAAGTAAAAAGCGGCAAATACACACTATCACTTACCTGGTTCTTCCCTTCTGATATAAAGGACATATAAATCCGCATCTCCCGGGCCAGTGCCTCTGCTGAAAGCGGGATCAGGACTGTTCCGGCCAGGCGATGTGCCGCATTCAGAAAATAAATGGCATCATGCTGCTCCGGAAAGCAGATCAATAACATCGCAGAATCATATCTGGCCTGGTAGTCCATTGCATCCACTTCCCAGCTGAACCGCAGGCCCTCCACTGTTTTTTCTACCACTGGATTCAGCGGGGCCAAGAGCTCACCTTTCGAAACCAGGATATTTTCATAATCAATGACCAGATCCGGGTACTCGCCTTGTATTCCCCCTTCCAAATTGTATTTTACAGCAGCATTGTAGGGAAACATTGCAGTACCTGCCACCGCCTCTGCAAAACCCAGCTTCAGATAAGCCTTGATGGGCTTAAAGAAATCGCCCAATACCTTCATTTTTTGCCGTACATGCAACTGCTTATGACTGGCTGGATTTTCATTCCGCCCGATTTTCCGCACCACTGTTTTGCCCCTCAATTGGTAATACACCTGATTCCCAATCCTGCCGCTCAGCCTCCCGAAAAGGCCTCCTTCTAATTTTCCCATATTTTTTTTAGCTATTTGTTTAATTAATAATATTGATTTTTGATCATCTCCTCACATCACCCTAAATCACCACGTCATCCTGAGTTCATCTCAGGACCTCGCGCAGCCACTGCCGTCATTGCAACGCAGCCACTGCCGTCATTGCAACGCAGCCACTGCCGTCATTGCGAGGCAACCCTCGGCCGTCATTGCGAGGCACGAAGCAATCTCACTAGCGCAAGTCTTCAGACTTGCGCATCTCCCCCCTACAACCAGTCCGCATAACAATGGATCGTCCGCTTATGCCTCATCTTGCGCCATACCCCCTGCCCCTCACGCTGCCCTGTGAATCCCGTATTTCCCTCCACGGTGACAACCCAGTCACCCCTCAGGGAACAAACTATCCCACAATGTCCAACCCTTCCTAAAGACACGTAATATAATCCCATCACCATTCCTCGTCCTGCTGCTTTAACCTTCCTCTTGGCAGGAAAGAGCGATGGACACCAGGCCGTCCTCGGCGCTGCATAACCTGCTTCCCGAAATACCCAAGAAACGAAAGCAGCACACTTTCAATATAGATATCGATTCGATATCATTTGAATTGATAAAGCCCAAAGCTGACATTTCACCTCCATTTTGCCTTGCACTTCCCTCATCTCTCGTAGCTCCGCTGTAACTAGGAATATTATTTCTAAAAGGCACCCCATCTATAACAATTAACGGTTCCGTCATTTGCCCATTTATACTATTTTGTCCTCTTAATTGCAATTTAACGGGAGCATTAGGAGTTCCAGAAGTAGGCATAACCATTAAGCCAGGAACACGTCCTTGCAGAGCGTATAGGGGGTTATCAACAGGTTGCCTACCTAGATCTTCTGAAGAAATTGTAGCAATATTGCCGGTACTGATTCTTCTAGATGTCTTTCCATAAGCCATTACTTGAATTTCATCAAGTTTTGAAGTACTTTGTTGTAATCCAATATACATAAACTCCTTATTGGCAACAACTTCCTTTGTAACATACCCCAAGTAGCTAATTACTAAAACCGCTTCATCTTCTATGTTCTTTAAATAGAAATTGCCATTTGGTAAAGTAGTTGTGCCGCTTTTTGTTCCTTTCACACTCACCGTCGCCCCCGGCAAACCATTTCCTAAGGAATCCAAAACTCTGCCCTGGACATCAATCGCCTGAAATCGGTCTATCACCGTCTCTAAATAAGATTTCTCCTTCGGCTTCAGCCCTATATTTTTTTCATTAAACGAATAGCTCAAATCCTGGCTCTTGCTGATCACATCCAGGACATCTGTCAAATCCGTATTCTTAAAGTAGACATCCATTTTGGTCTGTTTGTCTACCTTATCTTCTGCATATACTACAAAATAGCCCGTTTGTTTACGGATCTCAGTAAAGATCTGCTCCAGCGTTGCGCCTTTCTTAGCATATGTAATTTTCTGCGCAAAACCCGCAGCACTCACCTGCATCAGGAAAGTGGTCATTAAGACTATGATTAGCTTCATAATCAATAGCAGTTTTTTGGGCGGCCACATGACTGACAGCCCATGGTTAAAAGTAATTTTTTCCATACTTTTACGTGGGTTTGAGTTAATACATGAATTCGGTTCACCAATTGTTTTCAAGGGTTTGACTCAGGCTCATTGCCAGTCCCGATTCCAGTCGGGATTGGCTGCCTTTTATCCGCCTTGTTTCTTTCTTGTTTAACTTCGCTGTCGTAGAAAATGTCTCATCTTGTTTTTTGTTTAGTTTGTTGATTCTGTTGATTACTACAGGGACGATCAGTATCCTATAGCGGCTGGTTAGGCCATTATTTCACAATTATCTTTTTATCCGCTATTTCAAATTTTACCACACCCGTACTCTCCAGTGTTTTCAGAATTACGGACAGGTTTCCACTCCGCAAAGCGCTTCCACCCAGCATTCTGAGCCTGGCATCCGGATCTGCATATTCCACCTTTATATTATACCACCTGGATATCTGCCGCATAACGGCATCTAACCTGGTCCGGTCAAATACGAAGTAGCCTTCCCGCCAGGCTATCGCCTGCTCGGGATCAACGGTTTTTACACTCAGTTTCCCATTGTACAGGCTGGCCTGCTGGTTGGGATTTATCAGGACACCAGTCCGAAGACTGGTGCCGGTATACACCCCAGCTGATCCCTCTACCAATGTAGTTTTTATACTCAGCTCATCGGCATACGCATTGATGTTGAACTCGGTTCCTATATCTTCTACCACCTGGCTTCGGCCATCAGCAGCTTTGCTCTCCACACGGAAAGGCTGCTTTTCGTTATGCTTTACAACAAAGTACGCCTCTCCTTCGAGCAAAATTTTGCGTTCTTTACCAGAAAATTGTTGAGGAAAAATGATTTTTGAATCTGCGTTCAGGAATACATGAGAGCCATCAGACAGCGTAAACTCGTAGGTCTGCCCTTTTGTTGTGGCGGCGGTGAGCATTTGCACGTTGCTACTAACACGGCCGTCATCCTGACGCAGGTCAGGACCCCGCCCGCCACCACGCTCGTCATTGCGAGGTTGCGCAGCTTCAGAAGCAATCTCACTACCATCATCATAGGTTAATGATGTAGGGTCTATGATTACCCCTTTCTTCGCTTCGCTCAGCTGAATCACCTCACCATTGGCCAGCGTGATGGTCGCGCCACTTTTTCCTGGCGCTACATCATTTACCGCCACGTCATCCTGAACTTGTTTCAGGACCTCTCGATCGCCTGTGAAAAACCATACCCCAAATACAATGGTAGCTACAGCTGCAGCGATCATTTGCCATCTTCTGTATAATGGAATTACTTTTCTTGTTGTGTTTGCTCCTGTTTGCTCCTGCCCGATCTTTATTTTGATCTTTTCATTCAGACTGGTTTCCATTGCCGCCACCTCTTCAATATTCAATTGCTCAAGCGCATCTGGCGCCTCGCTAAATAACTGATAATATTTTTCCAGCACAATAACTTCCTCAGCATCAGCAAGCCCATTGAGGTATTTCTCTACCAATTCCAAAAAAGCCGTTCTCTGCGCTGGTGTCATTACTCCTTTATTTTACGTTTTTAACATCCCATTTTATATACAGTATATTAAATGAAGGCAATCTCCTATGCGAACTGAAAATATTTTTTTTAAGGCAGCTTCATTGCAGCCACAATGGCTACCAAAGCAATTCCATCACCCAGTTTAGCTTTAAGCTGTGCAGTTGCCGTAATCAATTGATTTTGTACCGTCTTTTGTGAAATCCCCAGTAATTCACTAATCTCTTTCGTAGAAAGTTCCTCCATATACCTGAGCTTAAAAATTTCCCGGCGCTTTTCAGGTTGCATGGCCAGCCAGGCATTGATGCTGGCTTTCAATTCCTGAAGTTCAAACCCGGAATCGGCTTGCAGGTAAGACGCTGCCATATGTTCCAATGGTTCTTCAAATACCGGCAGGCGACTCCCCTTTTTATATTCCACAAACACCTGATTACGCGTAGCCGTATATACATATGCCCACAGATTTTCAATATCTGCCAACTCCCGCTTCAACCAGATTCCGGCAAAGATATCCTGAATCAGTTCTTCACAGATCTCAGCATTCCGCAGCCGCTTGTAAGCTTCGTTGAATGCTTTCTTCCAGTACCGTTTATAGATTTCATCAAAGGCATGAAGATCCCCCTGCTTCAACAAAGCAACAAGCTCCTGATCCGTATGTATACTGTAAGCGTTCATTCGGTTAGCAATCCTAAACTAAAATACTGAAAATATTTCGTCAAAAAAACGGGCATTTGTCTGTAAAGACAAAATACCCGCCATAAATTAACGCTCTCGTTGACGAAAGTATGTAATATCCGGGCAGACCACCAAATTTTGATGGAAAAAAATGCAAGTTTTAGGTAGAGGACAAAACTCAGAATGACCTTAAGGGCTGTCGGACCTAGACACCCTTATGACTAGTTGATTTACATGGACATGGGCTGGATGGAGTCCCGATAAAGGTAAATGTTCCGTCTTAAGTCTCGAAGGTACGTGTCCCGTCTTAAGTCGCGATAAGGTACGTGTTCCGTCATTCTGAGTTCATCTCAGAATCTTAATGCGATCGCTATACACCCTGTTCAGACTCAGCATGACATAGTGTTCACAATATTCTGGACCAGTTTCCAAAACTCTGTTAAATATTTCAAAATACTGTTTTACAGATATTTACAAAAATAAATATGTGAATTCTGTTGGTTCCTTTTTTGTAATCCGACTATATTCGTCGGTATGAATTACTCTACCTACATACCCTATACCCCGACACCTCCGGGGCTCTGGTCAGCCGGAGCCGGCCTGCTTGCAGAGCCGGAACCGGAATACAAGAAACCGCCAAAAGAAACAAAGCCCTATAAACGAGACGACCTCTTGTATAAAGGAATTATTGAAAGTCCGCAATCCGTCATTCTGAGTTTATCTCAGAATCTCTCGAAAGAAAAGACACAAAATGGATAGAGGAGGTTGCGTTTACATCCTTACAAACAAAAGCCACACGGTACTCTACATCGGTGTTACTGCTGATCTATACTCCAGAACCATTGAACATAAGATGAAGATCAATCCAAAGTCTTTCTCAGCAAAGTATCTCTGCAACGAATTGATTTACTATAAGCAGTTCAGCTCAATAGAAGAAGCGATTGATAGAGAAAAACAGTTGAAAAATTGGAAAAGAGTCTGGAAGGTCAATTTGATCAATGGCTTCAATCCAAGCTGGAAAGATCTGTTAAATGAAATAACGGAATAATTAGTGCGAGATTCTGAGATAAACTCAGAATGACGGTGCAAAATACAGCATATGCCCAAAGAAAAAATTAGGCACCTAATGAATTTTTTAAGGTATTATACCGTATTTAAAAATGAATCCAATAAATTTGCTTTTGAACAGGAACTTAATCATATCACTAATAATCACACTACTATGGGAATTGAAGAACTAATCATACACCGTGCAGAACAACGTGGAAAAATTGAAGGCAAAGCTGAAGGCGAGAAAAATATGCTGCGTGAAACAGCGAAAGCTATGAAAACGTATAATTACCCAATAACCGAAATCATCAAAATCACCAAACTTTCTGCCGAAGAAGTAGAAAAACTTTAAATCATGGGTCACAATATCTCAGCTTTCTGAGCGTATAATATATTGAGAGCGTTAATTTAGATGGCGGTCAATGGTCGGAAGGACTGTTGACCGCTTTTTTATGATCCGGTATGATTCCGAAAACTGTACTCAGTGACGCTTCGCTTAACACTGAGCCAAATTATGGCTTAACACTGAGCTGAATTATACCTCAGTCCCAGATGCGCCCCCGTCATTCTGAGTTTATCTCAGAATCTCTCGAAAGAAAGGATACAAATGGATAGAGGTAGTTGTGCTCTACATCAGTGTTACTGCTGATCTACACTCCAGAATCATTGAACATAAGATGAAGATCAATCCAAAGTCTTTCTCAGCAAAGTATCTCTGCAACGAATTGATTTACTATAAGCAGTTCAGCTCAATAGAAGAAGCGATTGATAGAGAAAAACAGTTGAAAAATTGGAAACGAGTCTGGAAGGTCAATTTGATCAATGGCTTCAATCCAAGCTGGAAAGATCTGTTAAATGAAATAACGGAATAACTAGTGCGAGAATCTGAGATAAACTCAGAATGACGATGCAAAATACAGCATATGCCCAAAGAAAAAATTAGGCACTTAATGAATTTTTTAAGGCATTATACCGTATTTAAAAATGAATCCAATAAATTTGCTTTTGAACAGAAACTTAATCATATCACTAATAATCAAACTACTATGGGAATGGAAGAATTGATCATATACCGCGCAGAACAACGCGGAAAAATCGATGGAAAAGCTGAAGAAAAATATGAAACAGCCAGGGCGATGAAAGAATATAACTATCCAATAGCCGACATCATTAAAATCACTAAACTAACCGCTCAGGAAATCGAAAAACTATAAAGAGATATGAGCCTACACAACACGTAGGCTCATTATACTTGGCTTAGATGTACACTTGGAAATATAATACTATCGCCGTGCAATAAACAGATAGCCACATCCCTCAATTACCGTAACTCAAACTTCATATCTAATTTTGTTCATCAACGAGATTAATATACAAAGTTCGGAGATTCTATATCAGGCATGCAAATATCCTCTATTTCCTATGATACAGGAGGAGATCATTCGGACAAAAAATCCAATGGACGCTAAAAAAGTGAGTAGAAAACATCAATCCTATTGCAGGCAGGACTGGGACACAATAAAATTCAAGGTCATGAGCGGAATATTCTACCAAAGATGCCATATGCGGAGCCCGTCCTGGGGCTTCACAAGAACTTATCGTCGTGAATGCACTTGGAAGGCTACTCATGGCAGGATGGTTATCCCAATCCGAACGTTATTGATAGCGATATCAAACAAGGATATGGTTATGTACTTGAAGATGGGCAACAGCTCATTGGATATGTGGCGATATTGATGAACGATGAACCTGCCTATGCCAGCCTTAGCGGTAGCTGGCTTTCAGAGGGTGATTTTCTGGTGATCCATAGGGTAGCAGTTTCCGATTTCCGTGGAAATCCACGTAAAGCCTATGAGAAACTTGTTGACTAATTTTAGGTTTAGCGCCACATGCCGACCTACAAGCCCAAGGCTTAATTTCATTAGACTGTAGGTCAGCACGCTTTTTTACTAGTAGACGTAAATATCTAGGCAGCCACCCAGCGGGTTATCAGAATAAGCTTTTCGGATTGCGCGGACGAAGAAATCAATATGCATATCCATTTCCTCGAAGAAAACTTTGCCCTCACAACTTAAACATAGTGTCTCCGTTGAAAAAAAGTGTTCCGAAGAAACATTCAATACGTCATGCCAATCGTCTTCCAAAAATTTCCATATCTCTGTATCTGTAGGTTGAGTGGCCAGAAAATCCAATACAGCTTTGCAGTCTTCTTTGAAAACAGATCGTTTGTTACCATACATGTCTTCATAATATCCTTTTAGAAAGCTGTATAAATAAGTACTGAGTATTTCCGGTTTTAGCGTCCAAGTGTAAAATCCATTTTTTCCTTGTGCCGTAAAAATTTCCGGCTTGTCTACCCTGGTTGATGCAACCCGGTTGATTTCATTTTCTTCATCTGAACCAACGCTCTGCCAAAATGAGGTAATCATGTGCGTTTGAATATAAACTCCCATAAGTGATATAATAATAATTTCCGCGACGAAAGTATATAAAGCAGATCAGAATATATGCAACTCACAAAACATAGTTTAACGATGCAAATCATTGAATATTAGCGCATAATTTTGATAAATATTTTAGTTTGCTATAGCGCCCATCTACCTGGATAGCAAAGAAAATTCGACAATAACTTTGCGAGCAATTGGCACTAAACACATTACCGCATTTGCCATTTTCACAGATACGACCAAAGTATCACGCAGCAACCTGCAAAGACGTCATCCCCACTGCAGTGAGGGATCCCTTGGACATGCTTATTCAAGAGATCCTTGGTGCCTTAGGAATGACAGTTCAATGAAGGAATTTATCGATACTTCGCAATTTTCAATAGCGATTATGAGGTAATTTTTTAGCTTTACCGACCGCATTAAATTTTACCATGCTACAATTAAAACCATTTACACCGAAAGATTTTAAAAGGTTAATATCCTGGTTGGATAATGAAGAGATGATGGTTCAGGTCGCAGGACCTGTTTTTAGCTTTCCGCTAACCGAGGAGCAGCTTATTAATTATTTAGCTGATAGCAACCGACATGCCTTTAGCGTAGTTGATGCAGATACTGATGTAACTATCGGCCATGCCGAAGTTTATGTTACCGCAGAAGGGACTGCAAAGATATGCCGGGTATTGATTGGAGAGGAATCTTCCAGAGGAAAAGGACTTGGAAAAGAGCTGATCATTCTGCTCGTAAAGTTTTCAGTCAAGGACATCGGACTATCCAATATAGAATTGAATGTTTATGACTGGAATACTCAAGCCATCAAATGCTATGAGCAAGTAGGTTTTGTCTTCAATCCAGATCGGGTTACCACTATAGAGGTTAAGGGAGAAACCTGGAGATCTTTGAATATGGTTTTTAAAAGTTGATATACGATAAATACGCCCTCATTTTTTTTTCAACATTTGTCAATTTCGAACCTAAGATGATTTTTGTGTGAAAAGCTCAGCACCAGTCTCAATGAGGTACCTGCCCCGGATGCTGATCTGCATCAGCATGACGCAACACTCACAATATTTTAGGTCAATTCACAAAACCTTGTGTTATTTTGCAATATATTGAATTACAGATATTTATAAAAATAAATATGCGATTATTCTTGGTTAATTCACCGAAGTCAGACTATATTCGTCGGTATGAATTACTCTACCTACATACCAAATATCCAGAAACCGCCAGCCTACTGGCCAACCAGCACAGGGCTGCTTGCTGAACCTCAACCGGAATACAAGAAACCGCCAAAAGAAACAAAGCCCTATAAACGAGACGACCTCTTGTATAAAGGAATAATTGAAAGTCCGCAATCCGTCATTCTGAGTTTATCTCAGAATGTTAATGCGATCGCTATACACCCTGTTCAGACTCAGCATGACGTAATGCTCTTAAAGCGATAGCTGATGAGCTACCTCTCCCGTCATTCTGAGTTTATCTCAGAATCTCTCGAAAGATCAGAATCTCTCGAAAGAAACATTACAAAATCACAAACAAAAGCATATGGTACACTACATCGGTGTTACTACTGTGCGAGATTCTGAGATAAACTCAGAATGACGGTGCAAACGATAATGTACACAGCAGATGTAACGATGGGCTAAGCTTGTATTTGTGCATCAATTTAAACTTAGCCGTCGAATCAACGGCTAAGTGCATACCGCATTTAGCCAGTCTCCCAAAATCTGGCTCTATTCGTCCTAACCAATTCAATTGTTTATGGATAAAAACCGCTACGTCGATCTGCTGGTCGACTTCTCTTTCAAGAAAATCTTTGGTACAGACACCAATAAGGCAGTCCTGATCGATCTGCTCAACACCATATTCGAGGGCAAAAAGGTCATCATAGATCTCGTCTACAACAAAAACGAACATCATGGCGACAACCAGGAAGAAGGCACAGCCATCTTTGATCTACTCTGTACAGGTGACAAGGGCGAAAAATTTCTGATCGAGATACAGCACAGCAAACCCAGTAATTTCAAGAAGCGCAGCATCTTTTACACATCCAGGCTCATCAGCGAACAGGCACCAAAAGGAAAAATGAAGGAATGGGCCTACAACATCTCCGAAGTGTACTTTGTAGCCATCATGGATCAGAAGGAAACCAATGACACCGCAGACAAACTGATCTCCGATGGCCGTCACCTGCACGATATTTGCTTATGTTACAGGTCAACAGGTGAAATATTTTATGAACATCTGGGCTATACCTACATAGATTTAACTAATTTTGCATTGACGTTAGAGCAGTGCAGCAGCAAGTTAGACAAATGGTTCTACCATTTGAAAAATCTGCAGAATATGGCCAGCCTTCCAAACGGACTGGAAAAAACCATCTTCGAACTACTCTACAGCATAGCAGAGTACACAAAACTAAGTAAGGAGGAACAAGACATGTACGACGAAGCATTGAAAAGAAAATGGGACAACGTAGCAGTGATGACTGAAGCCAGGGAAAGTGGCGAGGCAAGAGGCAGAGCTGAGGGCGAACGCAACAAAGCCCTGGAAATTGCCCGCAAAATGAAAGCCGATGGTCAACCATTCGAACTGATATTAAAATTCACAGAGCTATCTGCTGAAGAAATAGAAAAGCTTTAACACAATATCTCAGCTTTCTGAGCGTATAATATATTGAGAGCGTTAATTTAGATGGCGGTCAATGGTCGGAAGGACTGTTGACCGCTTTTTTTTGAACCGGTATAATTCCGAAAACTGTACTCAGTGATGCTTCGATTAACACTGAGCCGAATTATACCTCTGTCCCAAATCCGCACCCGTCATTCTGAGTTTATCTCAGAATCTCTCTAACCATCGCAGTGAATGGGCATTTAAAATTCAGTTAGATGTTACTGGCCATGTAGCTGTTTGTATAAATAAACTCAACCAGTCTTCCAGATGCCAGGTTTTTTCTATCCTACCGTCTTTGAGGTGATGGAATTCGTGGATCGAAATGGTCAATCTTTTCTGTGTTGGAGCAATTCCCATAAATTCGCTGCTATGCGTGAAGACCATTTCGGCACGTACACCGGCACGCTCATGTGTTCCGAAAATTTCATGGATACGGACAGACACATCGGGGAAAAGTCCTACAAAATCCTTAACCAAATCCTTAAAACCTTCTGGTCCGTCTTGCTGACCCGGCGCCAATGGAATATCCTGCCAATTGGGAGCTAGAACATGATCGACTATCGTATAGTCTCTTTTGCTGAACACACTGTAAAAAGCTTTTATCGTTGTGATTTCCTCTTGGGTCAAAGCTTTAACCAAATCGGCCTGGTGATGTTGTGACTGCATTTTATAACTATTTTGATTCCTATTAGTCAATAATGACAACTACTTTTCCTGCTGTGCCTCCCCTTTCTACAAGCTGGTGTGCTGTAGGAAGCTCGTCAAATGCGAATGTTCGTGTCACCTTAGGCCTGATATTCGTTTCCTGCATCAACGAACTGATCTGGTCAAGAATTTCTCCGGAAGAATTCACGAATACGCCATATCCCGCTAAATGAGCTGCTTCCAAATGCGGCCGAATCGCTTCTGAGAAATGAGGTTGCAGATAGACCAATCGGCCATTTGGTTTGATGACATTGATAGATTGTTGAACGTGTGAAATGGAATTTACCGTATCGATCACCGCATCCACTCCGTCTAGTTGAGTTTCAAAGTCCGCTTTTGTATAGTCGATGAACACATCTACTCCCAAGCTTTTAACAAATTCCTCATTCCTGGCAGATGCCGTTGCGATGACATAAGCACCGATGTGTTTGGCAAACTGTACTGCAAAATGGCCTACACCACCAGCAGCACCGTGAATAAGTACAGTCTCTCCTTTTTTAATTTTCCCCAGCGTCATTACTGACTGCCAGGCGGTCATTGCTGCCATAGGTGTCGCCGCCGCCATTTCAAATGAAATCGATTTTGGCTTATGAGAGAGGTGTGCTTCGGGGGCGATCACTTGTGTGGCATAGGTTTGTCCCAGGCCGGGCATGTTGATCAGGCCATAGACATGATCACCGGGTGCGAATTTGGTCACGCCTTCACCCACCTGTTTTACGACACCTGCTACATCCCAACCCAGGATGACGGCTGAGGGAACGCTACCAGCACTGATCATCGTCAACATGTCCTTACTATTGCGAACTTGAGCATCGATTGGATTGATGCCGATGGCTTTTGTTTCGATCAGGACTTCATTTTCTTTTGGAATCAGATCGATCATGTCAACTGTTTTTTTAAGGTTTTCCAACCCTCCGTTTTTCTCTAAAATATAGGCTTCCATTTTTTGCTATTTTGATGAAACGAAGGTAGGCTGATCCTCAGCTCAGGTGTAGCGCAAATCAAACGAGAAATAGTGAAAATCAAACTTATGATGATTTTCCTCAAATTAGGACCTAAATTGATGCGGTGTGGTCATACTGTATTTTTTAAAAAACTTCACAAAATTAGAAGCGTCTTCAAAGCCCAGGCACCAGGCTATTTCGGAAATATTCCAATTCGTATGTTTCAGCAGTGCCCGGGCCTCAGAAGCTACTCGCTTACCGATCAGGCTGGAAGTCGTATCTCCGGTTGCCGTTTTCAATACACGATTAAGATGGTTGATATGAACATTTAAGTGTTCTGCGAAATCGGCAGGTGTTTTCAGTTTGATCTGTTGCAATGGCGACTCTATCGGAAATTGCCTTTCGAGTAACTCTAAAAATAATGAGCTGATGCGGTTTACAGAATTCGATTTGACGGTTTGATCTACCGTCAATGCAGGAAGTAATTTAAGCCCTTTGTGAATCAGGGCAAATAACTGATTACGCAGCAGATCGTATTTGTACACATAATCAGATTCTATATCGGTAAACATCTGAGCAAACAATTCCATGACCTCCTCAACCTGCTCATCTGTAATGTCGAGAATGGGCGTTCCTCCAGGTTGATACAGCGGATACGCTTTGATGTTTCCAAAACCTTCCATAAATTCTTCTGTAAACACACAAAAAGCTCCTGTAGGTTGCGGATCTTCCGGTGTCCAGTTGTATGGGATCATAGGGTTGGCGAACATCAGCATGTTGTGCTTTACATGATACGTATGATCGGCATACTCGACCTGATGTCCGCCTCTCATCAATGAGATTTTGTAGTAATCCTTCCGGCTATAGGGCATCGGATAAGCGGGCTTTGGCCCTGCATAATCCTCCATCGTAAAAACATTAAAATGTCCGGTTTTACGAAAAATATCACTCGGTAGCACCCCCAACTTCTCGCGATAAAAAAATGCTAATGATTCGTTCTTTTTTATTTCCATCGGGTGCTATTTTGATTCGATCATGACACATGACTTCCTTTGACAAAAATAAAGGTAGCTAGAAATCGATTGACAAAATGGTAAAAATCAAACAAATGATGCCAAATAATTTCTACATTGCCCGCGATTTAGCGGACTTATATCAAAGGGAATCAGCAATGGGGTACTATAATAAATACAGTGATTCAGAACTTTCGGAGTTATTTCGCTCCGGGGATGACACTGCATTTAAGGAAATATACGACCGCTATTATAACCTGCTTTACCTTTTTGCTTATAACAAACTCCGCAATACTGAGGAAGCGAAAGACGCGGTGCATGATATGTTTGCCTGGATGATCGACCACAGGCAAAAATTTGTTCTGAAGACTTCGCTATCCAGTTATTTGTATAAATCCGTACTGAACAAGGTATTCAATATTTTTAGCCATCAGGCCATCGTTAGAAAATACATTGAGCAGGGCGATTATTTTATTGAAGTAGATAGCGCCGAAACCGATTATTTGATCCGTGAGAAAGACATCGCCGATATGATCAGTCAGGAAATTGCCAACATGCCCCCAAAGATGCGTGAAGTCTACGAACTTAAATTCAATGGGTATTTAAGTGCAAAAGATATTGCTGCAAAATTAGACATATCCGAAAACACGGTGAACACGCATCTCAAGCGGGCGGTCAAAAAGCTTAGGGATAATTTAGGCGCTGCTGTTTTTGTACTCTACATCCTGAACAAATAATTTTACTAAAAATTATTTAGCTGATAATCAGCAAATTGATTGATTACTTTAATCTCAGTTAACATTTTCTTTATGCAGTGTCACCAATGAGGCCGTTTTATTTGCCATACTGTAAATAAGCGTTACACAGCCTTATGGAAAAAAAGGACATCAAGGATATTTTAGAACAGCTGCCTGCCGAAAGCCACAATGAGCAGGAGCTGCGCATGGCTAAGCTCTGGCTTTTTCAGCTCAATAATAAGAAGAGGGCTCTTGTGTCTGAATCTGAACTGGATAGGTCAAAATCGGAAGTCTGGCAGCGATTGGAAGCCCGGCTCGTTTCTGGTTCCCCTAAAGTAAAACTATGGCCTCGTATCGTGACGGTAGCCGCTGCAGTTGCTCTGATGGTGTTGGGGCTTTACTTCTTTAACTATAATAGAAAAACAGCTAATAATCCTGCCGATCTGATCGCTCAGGATATTGCGCCTGGAAAAGTTGGGGCTACCCTGACATTGGCTTCCGGTAAGCAGATCAGACTAACTGATGCCGCTAATGGTGAGCTCGCAAATGAGGCTGGAATTACCATAACAAAAACAGCCGATGGGCAATTGGTTTACGAAATTGCTGGCTCTGACACCAATCCAAATAATGTCAACACTTTATCGACGGCTAAAGGAGAGACTTACCAGGTGCGGTTGCCAGACGGCTCTATGGTAGAACTGAACGCTGCCTCTAAAATCAAATACCCAACCAGTTTCGCGAAGCTCAAAAACCGGAGCATCACCTTATCCGGTGAAGCTTATTTCCAGGTTGCCAAAGACAAAAAACATCCCTTCATCGTAACTACAGACAACCAGGAAGTAACTGTATTGGGAACAGAGTTCAACATTAAAGCATACGATGATGATGCAAACATCAAGACCACCCTTCTAGAGGGAAGTGTAAAAGTCTCCACAGTTGACAATAGCAACAGCTACCCCCGCACACTGGTACCTGGGCAACAATCCACCTATAGCAGCAGCGAGGGAATTAGTATAAAAGAAGTGGACACTGAGGAAGCTGTAGCCTGGAGAAATGGCTTCTTCATATTTGATAACGAAAACATGGAAACTGCTATGCGCAAAATCAGCCGCTGGTATAATGTAGAGATTATATTCGAACAACAGGAACTCAAAAAGGAAATATTCGGCGGAAGCGTATCCCGCTCTGAAAACATCACCCAACTTTTAAGGGCACTTAGCAAAGCCGCTAAAGTAAATATGAAAGTCGAAGGAAAAAGTATCATCATCTCGAGAACCAACTAAACCACAAACCAATCCAGACAAAATGAAAACCACTGCAGAGGGCCCCTAGCCACACCCGACGAAACTGACAGTATAAAAATCAGGAGTGCGGCAAACACCCCTGATCAAAAATCTGATCAGATCTACAAATGACATGTAACCATTTTTTAATGCTAAACAGAATACCAAATGTATAAAATATATACTAAACCTACGTGTTGGGAAAATCAGCACGTACCTAAAATCCTGTTGATTATGAAACTAACCACAGTTTTATTGATTGCTACCATGATGCAGGTGAGCGCAGCTTCTTTTGCACAGAAACTCACGCTCAAAAAAAACAACATTACGCTGGAACAACTCTTCAAAGAAATCCGGAAACAAACGGGCTATGCAGTCATCTACACGGCCGCCACTATTAATGACAGCAAATCAGTAAACGCAAACTACACCAAGACACCAATAGAAGAAGTACTGAGCAATAGCCTGAGAAATCAAAACCTGGTCTACGAACTGGACGGCAAAAATATCATCATCACCAGGAAGGCGTCATCCTTTCTGGACGAATTGCTGAGTGCTTTTGCTGCAATTGACGTCCGTGGACGCATAGTCGATGCTCAGGGTACTGCTTTATATGGAGCAACAGTGGGTATTAAAGGAACTGGAAAACGCACTCAATCCGATTCGGGAGGCAACTTTTACCTGCCAAATGTCGATGAGAAAGCCATAATTGTGCTCTCCTATATTGGCTACGAACCTGTAGAACTGGCTGCGAAGTCAGATATGGGTACAATTCGCATGAACCCGGTGGCAGCGGAATTACAGGAGATAATGGTAAACAAGGGCTACTATACGGAAAGCCAAAAGCTAGCGACAGGTAATACGGTCACCGTGACTGCGAAAGACATTGAAAAACAACCGGTAATAAATCCTATGCTCGCTTTGCAAGGTAGAGTTGCAGGTCTGCAGATCACGCAAAACAGCGGAGTGACCAATGGCTCCATGAATATTTTGATCAGGGGAAGGTCTTCACTAAACGATCTGGTTGGCAACAACCCCTTATTTGTGGTTGACGGAATTCCTTATCAGTCATTGTTATTGTATGACCCGCTTGGTAATAATGGTGGTAACGGCTTGTTAGCCAGCAGCCAGCAAGGAAATCCATTAAACTATATCAATCCAAGTGATATTTCCAGTATCTCTGTTTTAAAAGATGCTGATGCAACCGCGATCTATGGTTCAAGAGGTGGAAACGGAGTGATCCTGATTACCACAAAGAAAGGCCAGATCGGTCAGATGTCCCTGGGCGCGAATATGAGCCAGGGTTTTATGCAGGCGCCAAAACCGCTCCAATTGATGAATACCCAGCAGTACCTGGATATGCGTCGTGAAGCCTTCAAAAATGATGGCCTGGCTGTACCAAATGTTGCCACTGCTCCCACTGACCCTAATTATGATGTCAATGGCACCTGGAGCCAAACGGCAAATACCGATTGGCAAAAGGAATTAATCGGTCAGTTTGCCGCGTACACCAACCTCAATCTTGCCCTTACCGGCGGAACTGAAATGTCTCAATATGCCATTAGAGGTACATTCAACCGACAAGGAAATTTAGCGCCCGGGGATTTTGACGATAAAAGGGGCGGACTTAATTTCAACATCACCAGTTCTTCAAAAGATAAAAAACTAATCATCGATTTTTCGGGAAGTTTTCTCAGGGACAATAACCTGAATTCACAGATCGATGTGACGGGAAATACCTTAAGGGCACCCAATGCACCCGATTCCTATAATGCTGACGGTACATTAAATTTTGGCGGACCGAATTCCGATAATGCGAACAATCCTCATGCTAATTTGGCACGGACGTATAGTAATAAAACGGACAATTTCGTGCTCAGTTTGAAACCAACCTACAAGATCACGAATGGACTTGTTTTTACAGCTAACATCGGGCTTACGAACCTAAACAGTAACATCAAAATTAAACAGCCGGTGACTTCGTATTCGCCTTTATACCTTTCACTGGTTCCAGCTTCTAACATTCCTGCGCTGATCAATACGGTCAATGATCAGAAAACGTGGATTGTAGAACCTCAGCTGAGCTACGAGCTGAAAATAAAAGACCTCAAACTCAGTGCGCTCGCAGGTACCACCTTTCAGAAATCTGCTAACGAGGGGCATTATTATATAGGTAGTAATTTCGTGAGCGATGCTGTAATCGGTAATTTAGCGAACGCAGGTGAGTTTAATGTTGGGGATGGTGGTTCCTACCAATACAAATACAATGCAGTTTACAGCAGGCTGAATGCAAACCTATCGGATAAATACATCCTGAACTTTACCGCAAGAAGAGATGGTTCTTCCAGATTCGGCCCTGGTAAACAGTTTGGGAATTTCTATTCTGCAGCTGCTGCCTGGATATTTTCATCGGAAAATTGGATCGAAAACGCAGTCCCCTTCCTTAGTCTCGGTAAGCTGAGGGCAAGTTATGGCACCAGCGGCAATGACAACATCGGTAACTATGCTTACTATGATTTGTATCAGAGCAGAGGTGCAAATACCTACCAGGGCTTAACAGGCTTTTATCCGCGCTCCCTGGCAAACCCGGATGTGGCCTGGGAAAAAAATGCCAAGCTTGAAATTGCAATGGACCTTGGATTTTTTAAGGACAGGATCCTGGTCACCGCAGCCTATTACAACAACCGCAGTTCCAACCAACTGCTGAACTACAGCATTCCTACCTTTACTGGTTTTGGCGGTATCCCAAGCTATAATTTCCCCGCTACTGTTCAGAATTCGGGCTTAGAGTTCACTTTAAACTCACGCAATATCAACTCCGGTAATTTCGAATGGAGCTCTGCTTTTAACGTTTCTTTTAATCGGAATAAGCTGCTTAAATTTGACAACCTCGAAAATTCAAACTATGCAGGCATCCTTGAAATTGACCAGCCGGTCAACGGCAGAGGTTACGCATGGATCTATAAAGGCATTGATCCCAATACAGGTTTATATACAGCGCTTAAGAAAGACGGAACAGTGGGGTCGGACGCAGGCAACTACGTTAACCTGAATGGTGCCTACCAGGTTACTGCAGTTAATACCCTACCGAAGTATTTTGGTGGCTTGAATAACAGTTTCCGATATAAAAATCTGCAGCTGGATGTATTTTTGCAATTTGTCAAACAGGTAGGAAGGCTAAGCCTAACAGACCTCGCGCCAGGCTATTTCAGCACCGAGCTTTATGATCAGATCTCAACCTCGCAGAGCAATGTGCCTGTTGAATTTCTGGACAGGTGGCAGAAGACCGGCGACCAGGCCAAATATCAGCGTTTCACGCAATCGGATGAAGGCATACGGGCTTACGGTACCTGGGCACAGAGCGATGCCAGTTATGTGGACGCCTCTTATATCCGGGCAAAAAATGTGACCCTTTCTTACCAGTTGCCCAACGCTTTTAAAAATAAGCTAAAGCTGAAAAATGCAAGTGTAAATCTTTCAGCTCAGAACCTTTTTACCATCACCTCCTATAAAGGGCGTGATCCGGAAACCCAGTCTTATTCAACACTTCCTCCACTCAAAGTCTTTGTGCTGGGTCTACAAGTTAACCTTTAAATCTTACGAATATGAAATACCTATATGCTATACTCATTTTAATCTCGCTCAGCCTGACCTCCGGATGCAGAAAATTTGTTGAACTTGACCCGCCTGACGACAGGCTCACAGGATCTACCGTTTATGCTACAAATGAAACAGCAACATCAGTACTAAACGGCTTGTACATACGGATCAGCGAGACCAATAATGTCCTGAACAGCTATGCTACATCCTACATGAGCTTTGCATCAGATGAACTTAAAAACTATTACATCAATGCGATTTCATCATATACAAAACTCTATCAGAATAATGTATCTAGCGATACCGAAATTTATTGGAGCACTACCTACACGCTTATTTACAATTGTAATGTGGCTATTGAAGGCATAGAGAACAATAGTAAATTGAATGCGCAACTAAGACCGCAACTCCTGGGTGAAGCCAAGTTTATGCGTGCATTGCTATATTATTACCTTGTAAACACCTATGGTAAAGTCCCGCTACTCACCAAATCTGATTACCGCTTGTACACCATGGCAAAGCGTGCGGAAGTTTCTGAAATTTATACCCAGATCATCGCCGATCTTCAGGATGCACAAGCTAAACTCAGTAGAAATTATTTAAATGGTGATGCGCTGACGCCCTATCCTTCAACAAGCGCTGAAAGAGTTCGGCCTACCTATTGGGCTGCTACCGCATTATTGGCACGGATCTACCTCTATAATAAACAATGGGCACAGGCAGAAATTGCGGCTTCCGTCCTGATTGACAATACGTCTATGTTCGCTCTGGTTCCCCCATCTTCCGTGTTCCTGAAAAACACTACCGAAGCCATATTTCAATTGGAACCTGTTGTCAAGGGTAACTATGCTTTATTTGACGCACGTACTTTTGTGCTTACCAATTTTATAGGTACACCGTCAAACCCAGCCGCTATCAGTAATCAATTGGAACAAGCTTTCGAAGCAAACGATCAAAGGAAGGCAAATTGGATAGGAACAGCGACTATTTCTGGTGTAAAGTACCTCTTCCCGTACAAGTACAAAGCCAATACACCGGCATTAGCGGCTGCCAGACCAGAATACCTGACCTTGCTTCGTCTGGCAGAACAATATTTAATACGGGCTGAAGCACGTGCCCAGCTGAACAATATAGATGGTGCACAGGCTGATATCAACAAAATCCGTAATCGTGCCGGATTGGGAAATACCGCCGCTAATAGCCAGCCTGCGCTCCTGGATGCGGTCATGAAAGAAAGGCAGCTGGAACTGTTTTGTGAGCAGGGCCACAGATGGTTCGATTTAAAGCGTACCGGACATATTGATGAAGTAATGAGCGTGGTTACACCTATAAAGGGGGGAACATGGTCGTCCTATAAACAACTGATGCCCATACCCTCATATGAAATCGGAAACGATAAAAATCTCGATCAAAACCCAGGTTATAATTAATGATTAGCAGGATATAAATACGTAATGTATCAACTATTTACATTTATATCCTGCTTTACACTTCAAATGATCAATAAAACTCAGTTTAAAAAAAATGAAACAAATTTCAAAAAAAATAGTGCTTACGCTAATATTAGTTGCCGGATTATATACTGCGGTTTGGGCACAAACATCAGCCAAATTCATCATTAATGGCACTTTTAAAAATATGGCAACAATGCCAGACAAAGTTTTCCTGATATATCCGGATTATTTAAGTAAGAAAACGGACAGTGCGACTGTTGTTAACGGAAACTATAAATTTACCGGAGAAATAGAGAACGACGCGATAGAATTAACCTTAGCGTTGGGTCCTGATTTGAGTCCAATGCAGGTAACCGAAAGTGTTAAGACCAGCTTGATCCTTGTCAAAGGTGAAACGAACGTAATTTCGGATGGTTCGATTTCAAATGCTACAGAAACAGGGGCATCAGCTGAAATATATCGCCAATATCATCAGCTTTTCAACAAGGCTTTGAAAGCGGCCAAAATCATTTTTGATAAAATGCAATCTGTGCCTTATTTAACCCGTAACGATGTACGAACTCAGGCCGTAAAAGAATATCAGAATGGTGTTGCCTACCTAACGGAAAGCCAGCCAGAATTTATTAAGCAGCACCCAGCCTCGAGGTTAACACCTCTGTTGGCTTACTATATCTCCAGAGAGGAGTCATTGAGTAAAGCCAGAGCAGATTCATTGATTGCTACTCTGGAAAGTCAAAATGAAAGCAGCAAAATAAGAAGCATAGCGTTGACCAAACTTAAAGAGAAATCGGCCCAGGCGTCCTTAGAACTGACTGTATCGGAAGGGAAACAGGCACCTGATTTTACACAAAATGATGTAAATGATAAGCCCGTAAAGTTATCTGATTTCCGGGGAAAATATGTGTTGCTTGATTTTTGGGCATCATGGTGCGGGCCATGCCGTGCCGAAAACCCAAATGTGGTAAAAGCATTTAATGCCTTCAAAGACAAAAACTTTACTGTTCTCGGTGTTTCACTGGACAATCCAGGTAAAAAAGATGCATGGCTTGCTGCTATCGAAAAAGATGGCTTGGTATGGACACAGGTATCCGACCTGAAAGGCTGGGACAATGCAGCTTCAAAAATTTATGCGGTACGTGGTATCCCAGCAAACTTCCTGATCGATCCTTCAGGAAAGATCATCGGTAAGAATTTGAGAGGTAAGGAATTAAATGAAACTTTAGCTAAGATACTCGGTGAGAAGTAAATTTAGCCTTAATTTAGAGGGCGGTCAACAGTCGGACGGACTGTTGACCGCTTTTTTATGATCCGGCATAATTCCGAAAACTTTATTCGGTGACGCTTCGCTTAACACTGAACTGAATTATGATGTTTCGCTTAACAATGAACTGAATTATGATGTTTCTGTATTATGACGCTTCGCTTAACACTGAACTAAAATATACCTCAGTCCCAGATGTGCTCCCGTCATTCTGAGTTTATCTCAGAATCTCTCGAAAGAAAGGTCACAAAATTACAAATCCATCAAAAAGGCATAAATCATAAAATTTTTCTGCATGGCGATTGGATAAATTGTTGTACATCAACTAACGTACACCCGGGCACCGCAGGCCAGACATCGGTATCTTTTGACATCCAATCTTAATACATGTTTAACCCAAAATCCCCTGGGTATCCGGGTATCAAGATTACCAGCCTTACATTTTGGGCATTGCCGGTGGACTACAGGTTTTTGAAGCCAGGTATGTTTTGTTTCTTCCATTGATTGACGAATTTGTTCCCTCGTTCTACGAGGATTTAACCCCTCATCAGCTTATACCTGGCATGACCTAAAGTTAGGCAACGAGAATAAATTTATTGAAAGCCTTTATGTTAAATTTGCAGATCAGGTATTTATACGCGAAAGTCTTGCCCAAATTTAGTCGTTTTCCCAAAATCTGGCTCTATTCGTCCTAACCAATTCAATTGTTTATGGATAAAAACCGCTACGTCGATCTGCTGTAGAAGAAATTACAGAGTTCTGAAAAATCATCAGTCACAATAGCTCAGCTTTCTAAGCGTATAATATATTGAGAGCGTTAATTTAGATGGCGGTCAATGGTGGGATAAACTGTTGACCACTTTTTGGTTAAATACGATTTTAAGCCATAACTGAACAAGGCAATAGAAATGACAGTAGCAATAATTTAGCGATTTGTAAAGCCATTGGCGCTATTTATTTTTTCCTTAATGCTGTGGCAACCATTGCGGTGACCAATGCGCCAAAAACATAATATCCGATCGTCATGGCTTTAACCCGCTCTGTTTTAGTAACAGGTTTGGGATTCAATCCTAAAGGCTCAGGAAGTTTGATCGCACCAAGGCCCGCAAGTAATCCCATGGCTAGTGCTTTCGGCCAGATAAAACTGGTTTTGGAGGAAGCAATCCAACTGTAGTAAATGGTGTTGGAAACCAGGTCACCGGCCAAGGTCGCGGCGTACAGTTGATCTGAATCCGTGATGTTCCCGCCAAAATAACGGACTGTCTTCTGTAAGGCTTGCTCCCCCAGCTGATCTATTCTCGGCGTACTTCGCTTGTTTTTTATCGTTTCATGTAGCACGTTCAAGGCTACTGCTCCTGCCAGCCCGGCGGCGAGGTTACTGATCTTTCCCATATTACGCTTTATTATATACCTCATCTAACATCCCAGCGGGTAAAGAGTTTTAACATCCGGGCTGGTCCTTAATCCTTAAGTGGATTGTCGGGCCGTATTTTCTTTACACAGTTCAATGAGCTTTTCTGCTAGTTTTGTGGGGTTGAGTATGTCTGAGGGATGATCGTGGTCGATGATAGATTCCGGCATGCCTGTTACTTCTGCAGTTAACAGATTTTGTACCATGACTTTTCCGCCTGACTCCGCCAGATGAAGTGCACCCTCCAGACCATCATTGCCACCGCCGGAAAGGATAATGCCGATGGCTCTCGCTTTAAATTCATCGGCCAGAGAGCTAAAGAAGATGTCTACGGAAGAATTTAGGATTTTTTGATCGCGTGGCGCTACTTTTAACCAGCCGTTCCGGATGGTCAGGGAGGTATTCTCGGTGAGCACGTAGATATTACCAGGCAAGATCTGCACATCTTCATCAACTCTGGCCACAGGTATGGCAGTTTGAGCAGCTAGTATATCATTCAGGATGCTGTGCCGGTCCCGGTTCAGGTGCGTGATCACGATGAAGGCCGCTGGAATAGTTGTGGGTAGCCGTCTGAAAAATTCTTTTAAAGCTTTCAGGCCTCCAGCGGATGAGCCTATTCCAACTACGTAAAATTCTTTTTCCATCTCAAAGTTTTGGTGTTGCTATTAACACGCGACCTTTTCATTTGGTTCGGTTAAAAGCAAATTCTATCTCAGCAATCTCTTGTCCTGGCGGAAACAAACCATTATGAAATCAACAACGCTTTATACCATCGTAGCGCGGAGGATCAAAAGTAAAAAGGAATTCCGCAACAGTTAAAGCTGTGCAGTACGCTGCGCTATCCTTGCTCTATACGTACCCTATTATTGGCTTATAGTTGAGTTATCCTCCAGATCAGTCAACGATAAGGAGAGTATAATTCAAGATTGAGCCAGAGCACCACGCAACCTTATACCAGGCCCAGAAATGGCAAAAAAAAAAGGCAGCCATATGGCTGCCCTTTAATAATCAAATTGAAATCTATTTGCTCAGCTCTGCAAAATACTTATGGAACAGAGGCAAGGTTTCTATACCTTTATAATAGTTATAGATGTCGTATTTCTCGTTTGGTGAATGCAGCGCATCACTGTCCAATCCGAATCCAAAAAGCACAGATTTGATTCCCAGGGCGCTTTCAAACAAGGCAACAATTGGAATACTTCCACCACCACGTGTAGGGATCGGCGCTTTTCCGAAGGAATCGACTATCGCCTGCTCTGCAGCACGGTAAGCTACGCTGTCTGTAGGCGTCACTACCGGTTCTCCCCCATGGTGTGCAGTTACCTTTACCTTTACATAATCCGGTGCAATACTTTCAAAATGTTTCCTGAAAATCTCCGAAATTTCTTCTGAACTCTGATTAGGCACCAGACGCATCGAGATTTTTGCATTCGCTTTTGAAGGAAGTACAGTTTTTGCGCCTTCCCCAATATACCCACTCCATATACCGTTGACTTCCAGCGTTGGTCTGGTACCGGTACGCTCTAAGGTAGAATAGCCTTTTTCTCCCCACTCCGCGTTGATATCCAGATCAGTTTTGTATTCGTCCAGATCGAAAGGCGCAGCGTTCAAAGCTTTCTTTTCCTCATCACTCAATTCTACTACTTTATCATAAAATGCAGGTATGGTAATGTGGTTATTTTCGTCATGCAGAGATGCAATCATCTTACATAAAATGGTGGCAGGATTGGCTACCGCACCACCATAAACACCAGAGTGCAGGTCGCGGTTAGGGCCTACTACTTCTACTTCCATATAAGCCAGTCCTCTTAAGCCGGTTTCAATTGAAGGATTTTCCATGCTGATCATCGAAGTATCAGAGATCAATACCACGTCAGCTTTTAGTCGCTCTACATTGGCATTTACAAAAATGCCCAGGTTAGCAGAACCGACTTCCTCTTCCCCTTCAATCATGAATTTGACGTTACAAGCCAAAGTATTTGTCTGCATCATCAGCTCGAAAGCTTTCACATGCATATAAAACTGCCCTTTGTCGTCGCATGCACCACGGGCATAGATCTTGCCATCGCGGACAGTTGGTTCAAATGGCGGTGTATGCCACAGTTCCAATGGATCTGCCGGCTGCACATCATAATGCCCGTAAATCAATACGGTAGGCAGAGCCGGATCGATGATTTTCTCTCCGTAAACGATCGGATAGCCTGCTGTCTCACAGATTTCCACATGGTCTGCACCGGCTTCTCTCAATTTTGTCGCCACATAATCAGCGGTTTTCAGCACATCATCTTTAAATTTAGGATCGGCACTTACCGATGGAAAACGCAGCAATTCAAACAGTTCATCTAAAAAACGCTGCTTGTTGTCCTCAACATATTTTTTGATCTCTTGCATAACAAATTATTATTTACAAATTTAAGTTAGTTTAAAGCCAGTTTTGACATTTTTAAATGGAAAATCCATAGGCCGTCAAATACATTCTAAGGCCAATTTTCTAAAAAAAACGTCTATAATTTGTGGGGTTAAAACTAGAAAAATTAAACTAGTTGTCAGTAGATAGTATAAAAAATCTTTTGAAGGCTCTTAGTTAGTTGTCAAATTGACCGAGTGCCCGCTGAAGTTTAGTTATAATAAAATTTGCATCTTTTAGATGATATCCTCCGGATAGATGCGCATATAGTCCTTCCTGGAAGTCATCAGTATACATTACTCCTAGCAATTCCTTTTTAAGGTAGTCCTTTACCTGCTGTCGTGCAGCAGCGATCTTGTCTTCGAAATCCTCAGCATTTTCGATAACAAAAACCAGATCTTCAAAGTCCTGACTGGCGAGATAGTCTCCATTACCACGTCCTTTGAACGCTTCCCATTTTGAGGCCACAAAGTAAGGCAGGGAAAAAATGGATACATCTATCCCTTTTTCCAATTCGACTTCTATCGCATTTGCAAAACCCTCAGGATACCACCTATTGTTAAAGCCCAGCACATTTGCTTCAGTAGGCATCACATCTACAACCATACCTTGCACCCGGTACCGGCAGATGACCCCTGAAGCGACATCATTGACAAAACCAAGCCCTCGAAGTTTTTCATCAATTTCCGCGTACCCGCCATATTTGGCCAATTCGATGACTACATCCACATCATCTGTGGGCCTTACTTCGTCCGCAAGACCTGCATCTGTTGCATACAATGATACAGTTGCCCCACCGACAAAAACGTATTGCTGACCCAGACCGGCCAAAAGATGATGTACCGCTTTCAGACGGACCAGATTCTCATGCATATACTTTATTTAAAATATAACCTTAATAATTCCATCGCTTTTTCACACTCGCGAACCCTCCCGATCCTGACTGCATCAATCAAAGCGAGCATTCCATACAATTGATCATCGAGCAATGCTGCCTGAACCTGACCGGGATATAGTGGAGGTACTGAGTGGCCTTTAACTTTCCCTGAAGTTGACGGCCACACATATGCTTCAGATGAGGAAAAAAATTCTTCCAATACTGGTGCACTATGAGCCGTCGCTATTCCCTTTTGAATAGCACCAAGTTCAGCCGGGAAGACATAACTTAAACCATTCTCTATAAATTTCAGTAGCGCATTCTTCATCACCTTCCTTTTATCAGGACTCAACAATCTGGCAATCATCGATCTATTTAAAGATTCACTTACTTCTGAAGGACTGATAAAAAGGGAAGAGGAAATGTCTTTACCCAACCAATTGTCCTGCCCAAAAGAAATGATTTTCAACAATACTACAATATCGTGCGGCCTCATGCCATTATGCGCTTTCATAACAACAAAACTAATAAATAATTCGCGATTTGCAAATCGCGAATTGAAAAACACCGATTTATTAAAAGGATTAGCCAGTAACTGGCCTTTCCGTACTAGTAAACAATCCAGCTGCACTCAAAATACTTGCACTAAAAATTCAAAACGATTACTTTGCTGTGGAACTGGCGGCTAATTTGAAGCGGAATGAGGTTCCCTGCGGTCAATAAGCGTAAACATCAGGGCCGCTAAAGTATTGGATGTACCGCAGAAATTCCTAGATTTGCAATCTAAAAAGAAGATACTATTCAATCGCATATTTTAAACAGCAGGAACGGATTTTGGATTATTTAGCAGGTTTAAACCCACAACAACGCGCAGCAGTAGAAAACACACAAGGACCGGCGATGATCGTCGCAGGTGCCGGATCAGGTAAGACACGGGTAATTACTTATCGCGTGGCCCACCTCATTCAAAAAGGTGTAGATCCTTTTAACATCCTGGTACTGACCTTTACCAATAAAGCCTCCAAGGACATGCGTGACCGGATCGGCAAGGTGGTAGGTGCAGAAGCAAAAAGCATCTGGATGGGTACATTCCACTCCGTATTTGCCAAAATTCTTCGGGTAGAGGCTGAAAAAATTGGCTATCCTTCCAATTTTACCATCTATGATACCGACGATAGTAAAAGTCTGATCCGCTCTATCTTAAAGGAAATGCAGCTCGACGATAAACTGTACAATGCGAATTTCGTGTATAACAGGATGTCTTCGGCAAAGAACAACCTGATTTCACATGTAGAATACATGCAAAGTCCGGAAATTCAGGCAGAGGACATCAGCAATAAGCGTCCGTTGATGGGCAGTATTTATGAAACTTATACCAAACGCTGCTTTAAAGCGGGGGCGATGGATTTTGATGATTTGTTGTTCAAAACCAATATTCTTCTTAAAAATCATCCTGATGTGCTCAACAAATACCAGCAGAAATTCAAATACCTGATGGTGGATGAGTACCAGGATACCAACTTTTCCCAGTATACTATTGTGAAAAAACTAGCCGCAGCCTATCAAAACATCTGTGTGGTGGGTGACGATGCACAGAGTATCTATGCTTTCAGGGGTGCCAACATCCAGAATATCTTAAATTTTGAACGCGATTACCCTGAACTTCAGGTTTATAAACTGGAACAGAACTACCGCTCTACACAGAATATTGTAGAGGCTGCCAATAGTATCATTGCCAACAACAAGAACCAGCTGGAGAAAAATGTATTCTCGGATAACGAATCCGGCGACCGAATCAAGGTATCCCGGGCCTTTACGGACAATGAAGAGGGGAAACTGGTTGCAGAAGCCATTGCCCAGGAGCGTGCTTCCAAGGGTTACAATTACAATGATTTCGCAATCCTGTACCGTACCAATGCACAGTCCAGGGCTATGGAGGAGGCTTTGAGAAAAATCAATGTACCTTATAAAATCTATGGGGGACTTTCCTTCTATCAGCGTAAGGAGATCAAAGATCTGATTGCTTATTTCCGATTGACTTTCAACCCTTCTGATGAGGAAGCCATCAAGCGCGTAATTAATTACCCACGCCGTGGTTTAGGCGACACTACCGTAGAAAAGCTCATTGTAGCTGCTGATCAGCATGATACCACCATGTGGCAGGTGATATGTAATCCACAACAATATATAGCAGGGCGGATCGCCAATCAACTCAACGATTTTGCCATGCTCATCCAGAGCTTTGCCGCAGAGGCGAAGAAACTGGATGCTTACGAAACGGCCTTATATATTGCCCAGCATTCCGGCATTCTAAAAGAGCTGCATACCGACGATAGCATCGAAGGTCGCGGGCGCTATGAAAACATACAGGAATTGCTGAACGGAATCAAGGATTTTGCGGAACGCGAAGACATCGAAGACCGCAGTCTGGCCATTTTTATGCAGGATATTGCCTTGCTGACCAATGACGACCGTGGCGACGATAAAGATAAGGACACCGTTTCGCTGATGACCATCCACTCTTCTAAAGGACTGGAGTTCAAGAATGTGTTTATCGTCGGATTGGAAGAAAACCTCTTCCCTTCACAGATGAGCCTCAATTCCAGGTCTGACCTGGAAGAAGAACGCCGATTATTCTATGTGGCGATCACCAGGGCGGAGAAAAAACTGAGCCTCAGCTATTCCACTTCGCGCTATCGCTGGGGTACACTGACCAATTGCGAACCGAGCCGTTTCATCAATGAGATCAATGCCAGGTTCCTGGAATTAGACATAGTGAAACCACCTAAAAGCAATCTGGGAGAAGGCAGTTTCGAAAATGAAAGACGGACCTGGACTCAGCAGAGGGATAGCTTCAGTAAACCTAAACCGGCCATGTCTTCCAGCGCTTCCGGTAGCACAAGTGCGCCTGCGGCAAGACCAAAAACAACTTCACTATTGCCCAAAGCGCACGTTCCTACGCCTGGCTTCGCACCAGACCCTGCAAATGCCTTTCAAAATGGCATGGATGTAGAACATGAAAAGTTTGGATTTGGTAAAATTGTAAGTTTGGAAGGTACACTACCTGATGTAAAAGCAACTGTATTTTTCCAGGGCCTGGGCAATAAGCAGTTGTTATTAAAATTTGCTAAATTGCGAATTGTGAAATAAGCTATATATTTGCTACTTCTGTGTAGACTTATTCGCTTTAAGAAAGCCTGATTATATAATAAACAGCATTCCTTCGTTAAGATTATAGGAATCCTGATAGACATAACAATATGAATTTCGATTATAACACCACAAGAAATGAGCTGATCCTGGCCGAATACGGCCGGAATGTTCAGAATATGGTTAAATATATCATTGAATTGCCCGACCGCGACGAACGCAACAAGTACGCTCAGGCAGTAATAGACCTGATGGGTTTCCTAAACCCGCACTTGCGCGATGTAGCGGATTTTAAGCACAAACTCTGGGATCACCTGCACATCATATCCGGTTACCAGATTGATGTAGACAGCCCATACCCGAAGCCTACTCCTGAAGCAGCATTAATTAAACCTGACCATATCGGCTATCCACAACAAAAGATCCGTTACAAACACTATGGAAAAACCGTGGAAGTAATGATCGAAAAAGCAAAAGCAGTGGATGAGCCTCAACTTAGGGCTGCAATGGTTCAGGGAATTGCCAATTTCATGAAAATGTCTTACGTCACCTGGAACAAGGACAGCGTAGCGGATGAGACCATTTTCAAAAACCTGCGTGAACTCTCGCAAGGTGCACTGGAGCCGGATGAAAGCATCAACCTGGCAAAAGTAGAGTTTAAACCCGTGGTGCCGGCCAGACAAAACAACAATAAAGGCAAAAACAACAACAAGGGAAGACAAAACAACAACAATAATAACAACAATAACCGCCAGCGCAATAACAATGGCAAACAACGCTATTAAGATTCACCAAATTTACTTTACAAGATACCTCTACTTATAATATGAATGCATTTGAAATCATTGGTGGAAAAAAATTAAAAGGCGAAATTCAACCTCAGGGTGCTAAGAACGAAGCCCTGCAGATCATCGCTGCAGTTCTGTTGACCGATCAGAAAATCACCATCAGCAATATCCCTGACATCAAAGATGTAAACAAACTCATCGAACTGCTGGGCGATATGGGGGTAACGGTGGAACGCTTATCTAAAGATACTTATACTTTTGAAGCCAAAAATATTGACCTGAACTTCTTCCTTTCTGATACCTTTAAAGCAAAAGGCGGAGGATTAAGGGGCTCAATCATGATCGTAGGTCCACTTCTTGGACGTTTCGGTACTGCTGCGATCCCTAAACCCGGTGGCGATAAAATTGGCAGAAGAAGATTGGATACACACTTCCTGGGTTTCGAAAAGCTAGGCGCAAAATTCAATTACGACAGCAAAAAAGAGTTTTTCAATGTAGATGCCACTAACCTGAAAGGTACTTATATCCTTTTAGATGAGGCTTCAGTAACCGGAACTGCTAATGTAGTGATGGCTGCTGTATTGGCTAAAGGCGTTACGACCATATATAATGCGGCATGTGAACCTTACCTGCAACAATTGTGCAAAATGCTGAACCGCATGGGTGCAAAAATCTCAGGTATAGGCTCTAACCTCCTGACCATAGAAGGTGTGGAGAAACTAGGTGGAACAGAACACCGCATGTTGCCTGACATGATCGAAATCGGCTCCTTCATTGGTCTTGCGGCCATGACAGAATCTGAGATCACCATAAAAAATGTATGCTATAGCGAGCTGGGTGTAATTCCCGACGTGTTCCGCAAACTGGGAATCAAGTTTGAGCTAAAGGGCGACGACATTTATATTCCTTCTCAAAAACACTATGTGATTGAGTCATTTATAGATGGCTCGATGCTTACCATTGCAGACTCTCCATGGCCAGGCTTCACCCCCGACCTGCTGAGCATTGTACTGGTCGTTGCCACACAAGCACGCGGTAATGTTCTCATCCACCAAAAGATGTTTGAAAGCAGGCTGTTCTTTGTGGATAAGCTAATTGATATGGGTGCCCAGATCATCCTTTGTGATCCACACAGGGCAACGGTAAATGGTATCGACAAAAAATATAAACTGAGGGGTATCAGCATGACTTCGCCGGATATCCGCGCCGGGGTTTCCCTGCTGATTGCAGCTTTATCTGCTGAAGGAAAATCGACGATTTTCAATATAGAACAGATTGAGCGTGGCTATCAGGACATTGACACTCGTTTGCGTGCCTTGGGTGCACAGATCAAACGTGTGGACGCTGCCGCACCAAGTCACTAGACCATAATAAATTGATATAAAAAAAGGCATCCTCACAGATGCCTTTTTTTATACATAAAATTCTGCTTATGCCGAGATGGCATTGATGATATCGTATTGTGTAATGATCTCTATTCTTCCCGATTCTGTTTCTACCAATACAGCGCTATTGTCTTTGTTGATTAGCGCAGAAATGCGGTCGATAGATGTATTCAGGTCTACAAAAGGGAAGCTTGCCGACATGATTTCTTCCACTTTAGCCGATTTCAGGGAAGGATTTTCCATTAAGGCTTTCAGGATATCTCCATCTATCAGCTTACCCACAACCATATCTTTCTGGGTGACCGGAATCTGGGAAATGTTCAGTGTATGCATGGTGTTGATCGCCTCCAGCAATGTTTTTTCACCATCAATCGTGACGATCTCCGTGTCTTCTTTCTTGGCAATGATGGATCTCGCAGTGAGTTTTTCGTCTTTTAGGAACCCCCTTTCACGAAGCCAGTCCTCATTGTACATCTTACCCATGTAACGGCTGCCATGATCATGAAAAATCACCACCACCACATCTTCAGGCTTCAACTGGTCTTTCAACTGCAGCAATCCTGCAACAGCTGAACCTGCAGAATTACCCACAAAAATCCCTTCTTTCCTCGCAATATCACGGGTCATCAGTGCCGCATCTTTATCGGTTACTTTCTCAAAAAGGTCAATAATGTCGAAATCGACATTCTTGGGCAAAAAATCTTCGCCAATACCTTCTGTGATGTAGGGGTAAATCTCGTTTTTATCGAGGATTCCGGTCTCTTTGTATTTCTTGAATACTGAACCATAGGTATCTATGCCCCAAACTTTGATGTTTGGATTCTGTTCCTTGAGGTATTTTCCTGTGCCGGAGATCGTTCCTCCCGTGCCGACACCCACCACAAGGTGTGTAATCTTACCTTCGGTTTGCGCCCAGATCTCGGGTCCCGTCTGCTCATAATGGGCCTGGGTATTGGCCAGGTTGTCATACTGATTGGGTTTCCAGGAATTGGGTACTTCACGTTCCAACCGGGAGGAAACCGAATAATAAGAACGTGGGTCTTCCGGTTCTACATTAGTGGGACAGACAATAACTTCGGCTCCGAATGCACGCAGGGCATCAACTTTCTCTTTCGACTGTTTATCTGTTGTTGTGAAAATACATTTATAGCCCTTGATGATCGCAGCCATAGCGAGTCCCATACCCGTATTACCCGAAGTACCTTCGATGATCGTACCTCCTGGCTTCAACTTTCCGCTGCGTTCCGCGTCTTCAATCATTTTCACTGCCATACGGTCTTTGATGGAATTCCCCGGATTGGTGGTTTCCACTTTTGCCAGTACCGTAGCCGGAATATCCCTGGTAATATTGTTCAATTTTACCAGTGGCGTATTGCCGATTGTTTCTAATATATTGTTGTACCACATGATACAAAAATACAGATTGAAGATTGGAATTTTATTTACAACATAATATTCGAAATATAATATTTAAATTAAACAAAAAACAACATTATATTTTAATCTACTTATCCAATAGAATTAAAAGCAAATAATATAGTGCCAAAAAGAGAATATCCTAATTGAGCCGGTACACTTTACCAGGCAGCGCAGTCAATATTCCCTGCATTTCCAGGCTCAGCAAGTACATGGCCAGCTTGCTCTGACTGGTGTTGCTGAGTACCGACAATTCATCGATACGCAAAGGAGCAGTTTTGAGTAGTTCTATCACCTTCAGTTCCTCGCTTGACAAGCCCAATGGCAATTGAATTTGCTGGATTTTAGGTTGCTCCTGCTCCCAACCCAGGTAATAAACAAGGTCTTTTGCATGATTGATCAGGGCAGCCCGGTTGGTCTTTATCAAAAAATTACAGCCTTCTGAACTAGGATCTGTGGTCCTGCCAGGATAAGCATATACATCGCGGTTATAGGAATTTGCAATATCAGCAGTGATCAATGCGCCACCTTTCGCGGTGGCCTCTACCAGTACAGTGGCATCGGCGATACCAGCTATGATCCGGTTGCGCATCGGAAAATGCTCCCGGTCTGGCTTGGTTTTCAGTGGAAATTCAGTCAGCAGTCCGCCGTTCCTGGCCATTTGTTGGGCTATGGGCTGATGCAGGGGAGGATAAATCCGGTCGAGTCCATGCGCCAGCACTCCGATCGTTGGAATACCATTGGCCAGGCTTTCCTTATGCGCAGCCACATCTATACCATAAGCCAGTCCACTCGCAATGATGACATGATAATCTGCTAGCACCTCTGCGAGTTGCCGGCAAAGTTGTCTGCCATATTCCGTAGCTTTTCTCGTGCCCACCACACTGATGATCCGGTTGTGGTTCAAATCAGCAGTACCTTTATAATACAATAGTATAGGTGCATCGAAACAGTGCCGCAAGCGGTGCGGGAAGTTTTCTTCGGTAAAAAAGAGCGTTTGCACCCCGTGTTTGTCTATGAATTTAAGCTGTTCCTCTGCTTCCCTGAGGGCATTGCCTTCCAAAATGTGTTTCGCCGTGAGCGGCCCTACGCCAGTTACTTGTTGCAATTCCTGATTTCTGGCCTCAAATACGGCTTTAGGGCTTCCAAAATGACCCAAAAGATGTTTGGCTGTAACATGTCCCACCTCCGGGATCAATGTTAACGCGATCTGATAAATTAAACTCATGTGTTAAGTTAGGCAGATCTGACGCAACTGACCAAACACTGCTAAAAAAACATTGATTTACAGAATATTAAAATAAAACTATTAAAATAGTTTGCAAACTATAAAAATAGTAGTAACTTTAATTAACATCAAAACGATACAAAATGAGAGAGCTGACAAAAGCGGAAGAACAAGTAATGCTGATACTTTGGGAAATGAAAGAAGGACTGGTCAAGGATGTCATCGACAGGATGCTCCCACCCAAACCAGCCTATAATACCGTCTCCACTGTGATTCGGGTATTGGAAGGAAAAGGCTTTATAGACCACAAAGCCATTGGCAATACGCACATCTATTTCCCCATCATTTCGGAAGAGCAGTACAAGCATTTCGCACTGGACAAAGTGATGAACAACTACTTTGAAAACTCTTACCAAAGCCTGGTTTCCTTTCTGGTAAAAGAGAAAAACATGGATATGGATGAGTTGGATGAACTGATCAAATTAGCTGAAAAGCTTAAAAACAAAGAATCATGAACTGGTTATACTACTTACTGGAAGCCAACCTGTATCTGGCTGTATTTTACGGGTTTTATCGGCTATTGCTCCATCGGGAAACATTCTATAGTTTAAACAGATATTACTTACTTAGCGCCACTTTACTGGCTTTTGTACTTCCCCTTATACAGGTTGGCTATCTCCAGGTCTTATTGAGCGAGACTCAGGAATCAGTCTCAATTTATGTTAAATCCAGGTCAGGAACTAAAAATCCAATTGTAAATTCCCAGACCTTGGCATTATCCTGGCTAAACATTATTTATGTTTCAGCAGCTATGATATTACTTTTAAGGCTGATACTAAATCTAAGTAAGGTAATAAGGCTTGCCTGGACTTCTCCAAAAGAAAGACATGCAGGTATCATCTATGTGAAATTTGAGGGCATAGAAACAGCATTCTCCTTCTTCAATTTTCTTTTCCTAAACCCAAAAATCGAAAAAAAAGACACAGTTATCCGGCATGAACTGGTCCATATCCATCAAAAACACAGTGCAGATGTCCTATTTTTCGAAATGTTGCAGGTGCTGAATTGGTTTAATCCCCTAGTATGGATGATAAAAAAAGATGTACAACTACTTCACGAATATATAGCCGATGAAAATAGCACAGATTCTGGCTCCATGAAGCATGAATATGCAATGTTTCTAATTCAAAATTCATTCGGACGCTTAACCAACGGTGTCACCAGTCAAATTTTCAACCAATCAATTTTAAAAATGAGAATCAATATGTTAAACAAAAAGAGATCAGCGGACGGGGCCAAGCTCAGGCTCCTGCTGGTATTACCACTATCAGGTGCTATGCTCTGCGCCTCGACACTTGCTTTTAGCAAGGATTATGTAACCATAGATTTGTATTCGTCGACTACGGAAAGCAGAACCATGGCACTACAAGACACTTTAAAGAAAAAGCCCGTCGTAAGGAAAACGGTACCAATACCGAAAAAAACCACGCCCCCTGCACCAAAGGTAACTACTGTAAAGTTTCCTCCCCCTGTTGTCACAAAGGATAAAGTTCCCCCTGCACCTAAGCTAGAACAGGTTAAATTCCCCCCACCAATGGTTAAAAAGAATAAAATAGCGCCGCCCCCACCTCCAGTTGAACCAAAGGAAAGTAGGCCAAAAGAACCAGATACGCCAACACCGAATTCTTCGGACAAAATCGTATCAGAACTGCGTAAGGACGGTATTTTGAAAGACGGAATCAGAAGTCTCGAATTCAATATGTTAGGCACCTTGGTAATTATAAATGGAGAAAAGCAAACGGAAGCGATTTCCAAAAAATATGCTTATCTTCTTAATCTGAAAGAAGGTGAAGAATTTGCTTTAGATTTTGTGGATAAGAAGTAATAATGGTACGCGTTTGAACATAATTTAAATTATTATGGAAAATCAATTCATTCTTAAAACCTGTCTAGTAGCTACTCTATTTGTGTCATCAGCTATGGCATTCGCTCAAAAGATCCCCAATAAACAGCAAGCCAGTCTTTACACGCCTGCTGATCTAAAAATAGATGGGACTGCTAAGGAGTGGAACAATAAGTTTCAGGCGAGAAATAGCGCGATAGAGGCTTCTTATACAATAGCCAACAACGACACGACGCTTTATCTGATTATCCAAACACAGCATAAAGATGTGGTTGACAAAATTTTACGGGGAGGGATTACCCTCAACATCAATCATACCTTAGACAAAAAAGACGAACACCAAATAGCAATTACTTATCCGATACTAGATGTTGCAGCCATGTCGAGCATTACAAATATGTATGCAGGAAAAGCTTATGCAAATGCGAATACAGACATAAAAGCCCTCACAATCAAGGAATTGAACAAGGCTTTAGAACTGAAATCAAAAACAATAAAGGTAAAGGGTATAAAAGAAATTCCCAGTGAAGAAATTTCAGTTTATAATCAGGACGGGATTAAAATAGCCTCCAAGTTTAACGACGATCTGTTTTTTACCTACGAGCTGGCGATACCTATAAAATACCTCTCCTTACCAAATAACGGAACGGAAAGTTTTAGTTACCAGATTAAAGTAAATGCCCCGCCTGTAAGAACTTTTACTGGCGGTCAGCCACCGCCGCCAGTCCCCATTTCAACCCTAGGAACCACAGATTTATGGGGAGAATATAAATTGGTCAAAAAATAGCGAAAATCTACTGAGGGATATACACCACGTATTTCGTCTCAAAAAACTCTTCTTCAAAGTAAGCTGAAAGCGGATATAGTTCCGCTTTTAGGCGTGATTCGGAAAGCTCTTCCGCCAGATCCCCTCCCTTTAAATATAGAATCCCGTTCGGGATCGCATTTATAGCTTGTTTTTTAAACTTGCCTTTCACCCAGGGATAAAAATCGATCAATCTCGTAACTGCCCTCGACACCACAAAATCATATTGATCAGGTACCTGCTCGGCCCTCAGATGACTGGCACGAAGGTTCTTCAAACTTAAAGCAGCAGCCACTTCAGTCACTACCTTAATTTTTTTACCTATGGAATCTACCAGGTGAAACTGCACTTCCGGAAACAAAATGGCCAGGGGAATCCCTGGAAATCCTCCACCCGTACCTACATCTAAAATGGTTGTGCCGGCAGTAAAACTGATGAATTTGGCAATCCCCAGGGAATGCAGAATGTGGCGTTCGTAGAGATCATCTATATCCTTACGGGAAATGACATTGATCTGCGCATTCCAAAAGCTATACAATCCATACAACTGATCGAACTGTGCAATCTGCTCCTCACTCAGTTCTTTAAAATATTTTTGTATTAAGGTCGACTTTATTTCCACTTTACTTTTTTAACAAATATAGATACTACGGCGTTAAACACCAGAAAAACAAACAATAAGATATCCAGAACAGGGAACCACCAGCTCAAACTACCATAACTCAAACGCTTTAAGAGCCGTGGATATACAAAACAACGGATCAGGATACTCAGCCCAAAGATACCCAGGGCAACATACATAGCCGGCTTAAAAAACAACAAGGCTACAAAAAAAACGTAAAACAGAAACTGAAAGCTGATCTGCAATGAAAGGATAAATTTATGCCTGGCTTTATACAGTTTCCCTGCACCAAAATGCCTCTTTTTCTGTCTGAGGTAAGCACCGAAACTCGTGTTCGGGACTGACCAGACATGGCTATCTTTATGGATCCGGATTGCTGTATTTGCAGACGTTGCATGGGCATTCACAAAAAGATCGTCGTCTCCAGAAGGGATATGCATGTGCGCGGCGAAACCTTTATGTTTAAAAAACAGAGACTTCTTGTAGGCCATATTTCTGCCCACTCCCATATATGGCATGCCTTTTAAAGCAAAAGAAAGGTAGTTTACCGCGGTAAAAAAGGTCTCAAAACGAATCAGTGCGTTCAGCAATCCTTTCTTTTTCAGATAGGGTGAATAGCCAAGCAGGATTTCTTTTTGCTCCTCTTCAGGTTGCTGCATCCCCATTAGCCAGTGTTCGGACGCAGGAACACAATCCGCATCTGTAAATACCAGCCAATCAAAGGAAGCTGCTTTGATCCCCATCGTGACCGCAAATTTCTTTCCCGCAATGAACTTCTCCCCTTCATTGATCGTCACCACTTTGAGTCTTGCATGCTGCTTAGCCATGCTTTCGAGGTAATCAAAAGTTCCGTCCCAGGAACGGTCATTGACGACCACAACTTCAAAATCAGGATAATTCTGAGCGAGGACAAGCGGCAGGTATTGCTTTAGATTTTCTAGCTCATTGCGTGCACAAATCACTACGCTTAGTGGTTTTCTGGCCGTAGCAGCGATTGCCTCTATGGGTATAAGTGCGAGCTTGAGGTGTACGAAAAGGCTGAAATAGAGTTGTATTAAAAAGCAAAAGATCAGAGCACCAATCAGGCAGCTCTCTATTAAGGTTAATTCCACGATGTATTTTTGTAACGTGCAAATTTCTCATTTTCGCTGGTTTTTTTGCTACTTTTGCACAGATTTTTTGATATATATAAATAAATGAAGTTCAGTTTACAGGCTAAAGATGTCCATTCGAAAGCGAGGGCAGGGACAGTGACCACGGATCATGGAGAGATACAAACCCCGATTTTCATGCCTGTAGGTACCGCAGGGACAGTTAAAGCAGTTCATCAGCGGGAACTAAAAGAAGATATACATGCCCAGATCATCCTGGGAAATACCTATCACCTCTACCTCAGACCAGGTCTGGATATTCTGGAGAAAGCGGGAGGATTACACAAATTCATCGGCTGGGACCGCCCCATCCTAACAGACAGCGGCGGTTATCAGGTTTATTCCCTGAGCAAAGTGCGAAAAATCAAAGAGGAAGGTGTTACTTTTCACTCGCATATAGATGGTTCCAAACACCTGTTTACCCCAGAGTATGCGATGGATATCCAGCGTACCATCGGGGCCGATATCATCATGGCTTTTGATGAATGTACTCCTTATCCATGTGATTATAAGTATGCGGCTTCATCCATTAACATGACACACCGCTGGTTGAAACGCTGCTGCGCACGTTTTGACAGTACCGAGCCTAAATATGGCTTCAACCAGACCTTATTCCCGATCGTACAAGGCTCTGTATATAAAGACCTGCGGGTAAAATCTGCAGAATTCATTGCCTCCATGGAACGTGAGGGAAATGCTATTGGCGGACTTTCTGTAGGGGAACCGGCAGAAGAAATGTATGGCATGACAGAAGTGGTCTGTGACATACTACCTTACGATAAACCACGTTATTTAATGGGTGTAGGCACACCCGTCAACATCCTGGAAAACATCGCATTGGGCGTCGACATGTTCGACTGCGTAATGCCTACCAGAAATGCCAGAAACGGAATGCTTTTTACCAGGAACGGAATGATCAACATCACCAACAAAAAATGGGCAGACGACCTTTCTCCAATAGATCCGGAGAGCGATCTGCATGCCGATCAGGTGTATTCTAAAGCTTATCTGAGGCACCTGATGCATTCGAAAGAGATGCTGGGCGCACAGATTGCTACGTTGCACAACCTCCATTTCTACCTATGGCTGGTGAAAGAGGCCCGTGAAAAGATCATTTCTGGTGAGTTTTATGCCTGGAAAAACAAAATGGTGACTATCTTAGGGAATAAATTGTAAATGAGCATTTTCAGAAACAGGATCAAAATCATTGATTGGTACATCATCAGCAAATACCTGGGGACATTTATTTACACCCTGACGCTGTTCATCATCATCATCATCATCTTTGACCTTTCTGAAAAACTGGACGATTTCCTGACTGCAAAACTCAGTTTCTGGCAGGTAATCAGCCTCTACTATGCTGGTTCTATCCCCTTTTACGTAAACATGCTTTCGCCGCTGATCAACTTTATTGCGGTGATCTTCTTTACAGCGAAGATGGCAGACCAGACCGAAATTGTACCTATTTTGAGCGGCGGCGTGAGTTTCAACCGCTTCCTGCTACCCTATTTTGTATCTGCTTTCATCATTTTTTCCTTCAATTTAGCAGCCAATTTATACGTTTTACCCCATACCAATCAGCTTAAAAACAGCTTCGAAAATACCTATGTAAAGAAGAATGCCCCATCGAGCAAGAACAACATCCACATGAAGCTCGATAAAAGCACTTACATTTATATGGATAATTTCGACAATAGAAGCAAAACCGGCACACGCTTCACCCTGGATAATTTCAAGGGCGATGTGATGACCAAAAAGCTGGTTGCAGAGCAAATCCAGTGGGATTCCGTGAAGCGCTCCTGGAAGCTCACCAATTACTCTGTAAGGCTTGTAGACAAGCTTAAAGAGACCATGATCAGCGGTTCAGGGATGACAAAAGATACGGTACTGGACATGCGTCCGGACGACTTCTCAGCTTATGACAACATCTATGAGAACATGAGCAACAAAGAGTTGGGGGAAAAGATCAGGAAGGAAAATGTCAGGGGCACAGGCATCATGAATGACCTGTTGTTTGAACGTTATAAACGCTGGCTAAGCCCTTTGTCGGCTTTTGTATTGACATTAATCGGTGTTGCTTTATCTTCCCGCAAGGTACGCGGCGGCGTTGGCCTGCCATTGGGAATAGGAATTTTACTGAGTTTCGGTTATATCGTATTGAATCAATTTGCTAAAATGTTCTCCCTAAAGGGTGATTTTCCTCCCCTTCTGGCAGTGCTCGCCCCTACCATTTTCTTCGGATTACTCGGCTATTATCTGCTGAGAAAAGCACCAAAATAAGACCCGTTATCCACCCCAAATTTCCTGCCATGAGCAACTCTTCTGCTGTTACCAAAAACCTGTTGATCCTTCATTTTACAGTGTTCATCTGGGGCTTCACAGGCATCCTTGGCGCACTCATTTCTGTGGATGCAGTGCAGCTCGTCTGGTACCGTGTGATGATCGCAAGCATTACTTTATTTGGCTATTTTATACTCAGTAAAACAAGCATCAGGGTGACCAAAAAACAGTTCCTGTCCTTCTTTTTTACAGGCAGTATTGTAGCCCTTCATTGGATTCTTTTCTTCCATGCCATCAAGATTTCTACCGTTTCCGTAGTGCTCGTATGCATGTCATCCGTCACACTTTTTACGGCGATCCTGGAACCGGCCATCAAAAAACAACCCATACTGGGCACAGATATCCTTGTCGGAATACTCATTATTTGTGGCATCTACCTCATATTTAAATTTGAATCCCAACATACATTAGGGATCATATTAGGACTCATATCGGCCTTTGGCGCTGCCCTTTTTGCGACCATAAACTCCACTCTTGTCCAGAAAAGTGACCCAAAAATCATCGGATTTTACGAGGTAGCCGGTGCCTTTTTCTGGATCAGTGTATACCGTTTTTACACCGGAGAGCTCCAGGTAGAGCACTTCAACCTGAGTCTCAGCGACTGGGTTTACCTCCTCATTTTAGGAACCATCTGCACCGCCCTGGCCTACGTTGCAGGGGTCTCTGTCATGCGCGCTTTATCTGCATTTCGGGTAGCGCTCATCACCAATCTGGAACCCGTGTACGGCATCCTTTTGGCCTTCCTTTTCTTTGGTAAAAGAGAAGCGATGTCGCTGGGTTTTTACCTTGGTGCAGTCATTATTCTGGGATCAGTATTCCTTTATCCGGTCTATAAAAAACGCAAAAACCTACACTAAACCTGGGGCTTTCCATCGGGGGTAGGGGAGCAGTTCAAGCTCCTCTGACCGGCATTTCTGTGCGCTGAATTTTCCAGAAAGACCAGCTAGGAACAGGCTTGGACTGGCCTTAGGTTAAGCCCAAAATCTGGATATAAAACGTAAATCTCATCGCGATACATCGGTCTGATACGTATACATTTCCGAAAGCAGTCCAAGAAATTTAATTGTATTTAAACACGAAATAGTGTACCTTAATTGCAGATTGGCAGGAAATCAAACGCGAGACCTTGATTGCTGAACAAAAGCCGAAAATCGCAATTAAAAATGCACAAATACAAGCACAACTCACTTGAACACAAAAACAACTAATCAATCATAATCAAATACTTAAGTACAAATATATAAAGCAACAAATAACGTAAAAAAGATTCAAAAACGACACGAATACTAACAAAATTAGCAAACAACCAATAAGCATGTTTAACAACATATCCAAACATCTGAAAATCAAATTTATAAATACACTCACTTTAACCTTAATTTCACATTGTACTTTTGCACAGCTTTTCGGAGGCGAACAAAACCCACTTAGTGTAAAATGGCGGCAAATTGAAGCGTCGGGTTTCCGGGTCATTTATCCGGCCGAACTCGAACAGGAAGCACAGCGCATGGCCAACACACTTGGTCACATCTACCCGTATGTCGGCAACTCCCTGAACAGGCAAAAAACAAGCATCCCGATCCTCCTTCAGAACCAGGGTGTGATTGCCAATGGCTTCGTTCAGCTTGCCCCAAAGAAATCAGAATTCTACACCACTCCACCACAACAGTTCGACAGTCAGGACTGGCTCAACAACCTGGCCGTTCACGAACTCCGCCATGTGGCACAGTTTGACAAACTCACAAATGGAAAAGCGAGGCCTTTTCCTGAAGATGTATACTTTGCCTGGTTCGGCGTCAGCATCCCACTTTGGTTTTTTGAAGGCGATGCGGTAACCATCGAAACAGCACTCACCAATGCCGGGAGAGGAAGGCAGCCTTCCTGGATCATGCCTTACCGGACAGCACTTTTAGAAGGAAGAAAAATTTCTTACAGCAAAGCTTACTTTGGCTCCAACAAAGACATCACTCCCGGCTACTATCAGTTGGGTTACCTGATGGCTTCCGACATCCGAAAAAAATTTGGTAAAGGAATTTTCGACAGCGTGCTCACCGATATCCGAAAAAGACCGCTCCGCCTCTACCCTTTTTCCAACAGCCTGAAAAAATACACAGACAAAGGAAGTCGTCAATGGTTCCTCCAAACCAGCGGGCAACTGAAGCAGGAATGGTCGGCCCAGGACAAAAACCTGAAGACCCAGGACTACCCGGTACTGAGCAAATCTGCCAGCTATGCGAGCAATTATTTTATGCCTCAAAAACTGCCTGACGGAAATATCCTGAGCTTGAAACAGAGCAAGGCTGAGCCCGCCCATTTCGTGCTGATCGGGCCCGACAAAAAAGAGCGTAAACTCCTAGGGATCGGCTATCAGGAACAACCCTGGTTTAGCTATGCGAACAACCTGCTCGTTTGGGACGAAGTCCGCTACGATCCCCGCTATCGTCAGCGCAGCTACAGCGTCATTTGCAGCTACGATCTGCTGAGCGGAAAAATCAGAACACTCAGTTCAAGGAGCCGGCTTTTCTCTCCGTCGATTTCCTCCGACGGAAAAAAAATAGTGGCCGTGCAGTTTGACCTCAGCAACAAATGCAACCTGGTGGAACTTGATGCCCATACCGGAAAAATACTGAACACCATTCCCAATCCGGAAAATCTGATCCTGCAAACCCCGGCCTACGATGAACAGGCCACACACATCGCTTACATAGCATTGAGTGAAAAAGGAAAAACTTTGCAGGTGACGGGAAAGGAAGACAAAACGGATGTTCTCATCCAAGCCACACAACAGCAGCTCAGCAGACCAATCTACATTGGTGCACAGATTGCATTTAACGCGCACTACAACGGGATCGACAACATTTACACTATAGATACCAGCAGCAAAAAGATAAGCGCTCTGAGCGCTTCTAAATACGGCGCCTTTAATCCTTCAAGAATTCCTGGAAGGGACAGCATCACTTTCAGCAACTACACAGATGGTGGTTACGCAGTGTCATCCGCAGTCATAGAACCTAAAACTCCGGGCAGAAACAGCTTCATCAATTTCAGCACAGCAACGCGAGCGCAGGAAAGCACGAAAAACGTATTTTTAAACGTCCCTGACAGCACGTTTACCTCTCGTCCATACAAAACCCTGTCCAACCTGTTCAACGTCCACAGCATCATCCCTGTGGTTGAAGATGAATACAAGTTCGGACTGCAGCTCAATTCCAATAACCTCCTCAGTACTTTCGATTTTTTCGCAGAGGCCGATTACCACCGGGACATCAACCGTTTTGAATACGTCTCAGGTGTCAAGCTCAAAATGTTTTACCCGGTCCTTACCGCCACCTACCGGAACCGTCCAAGGAGAAGTTTCTACAGTGCAAAAACCGGCATAGAACAGGGCGACTGGCGGGAACACAACGTCCAGCTGCAGGCTTCGGTACCACTCAGCTTCAATGTGCGCAACCATAGCTACAACATTTCCGCCAGTGTACTGACCAGCTACACGAGCCGCTACATGCCGGAGAACCTGCCCTCCAATTTCCTCAGCAAACTCAAATTTCCATTGCAGTACAGCACAACCCTCACACATTCGACCAGGGTTTCGGAGCGTGACATCGCACCAAGATGGGCACAAACCCTCCGCTTCACTTACGTACACCAGCCCTTTGACGACCTGCTGCCGGGAAAACTTTTTGCCGCCGAAGGCTTCTTCTACTTTCCGGGCCTGCTGCGAAACCATTCCTTCCTGGCCAACTTCAACTGGCAGAACGGAACCGGGATCAGGAGATTCGACAGAGAGATCAACAGTGTTTACGGGTACAACAACATCAGGGCAAGGAGCACGCTGAAAAACACACTGCTGTTCAACTACCGTTTCCCTTTTGCTTTTCCAGATGCTGAATTAGGACCATTGGCCTATATCCGGAATTTCCGGACAAGCCTTTTCTGCCATTACGAAAACTTTGGACTGGAGACCAATCTGGCCGAACCCAAGACTTACGGATTTGAGCTCCGCAGCAGCCTGAACGTACTGCGTTATCAGCCGGTTGTAGATTTAGGCGCGAGATTTGTGTTTGTGAACAAAAGCTATCATCAAAACCCTATCTTAGAATTGATTTTAAATTACAGTTTTTAAGCCATGAAGACCAAAACCATTTTCATCATTGTTTTCACCATACTCATCACTGTCTTTCTGATGATGAACCAGGATGCTGTGGAATTCAATTTCTTTTCTGTAAAAACAGAAATCTCTAAATTACTGGTCATCGGAATCTGCACTTTCGTGGGATTTGTACTGGGTTACTGGGCAGCGAAACCACGGACCACCATCAGCAGCTATGATACTAACGATCCCCAGGGAACACCTGAGGACCGGAGAAATGAGTTGAAAAGAAACAGCGAGCTCAGTGATGAGGACCGCGATTACATAAGTTAGAGCGTTCGTCATCCTGAATTTATTTCAGGATCTCGGGCATACTAATAAATCCTGCTAAGGCGGGATCCTGAAATAAATTCAGGATGACGTATCCTCCCAGACATTGAGATAAAACTAGGCCAAAGCCTGACTGATATCGCCGAGAATGTCATTGATGTGCTCCAGGCCAATTGATAGCCTGACCGTACCTTGCTCAATGCCTACTTCCAGACGCTGAGCTTCCGTCAATTTGGAATGCGTGCTTGTCGCAGGGTGTGTGGCAATTGAACGGGTATCTCCCAAATTTGCAGAGATAGAGAACATTTTCAGTTTATCCATGAAAGCACTGGCTGCTGCAGCGCCACCTTCGATCACGAAAGTCACAATACCCCCACCTTGTTTCATCTGTTTTTTAGCGATTTCATATTGAGGATGCGAAGGCAGGAAAGGATACATTACCTTTTTCACCACCGGGTTGCGCTCTAAAAATTCAGCTACTTTCAGCGCGCTTTCACAATGTCTGTCCATGCGAACCGCCAGGGTCTCCAGACTTTTCGACAATAACCAGGCATTGAACGGCGCCATTGCCGGGCCACTATGTCTTGCAAAACCTTCAATTTCTTTGATCAGCTGGTGAGAACCTAAAATGATTCCTCCCAAAGTACGGCCCTGTCCGTCGATGAACTTCGTGGCTGAATGGATGGAAATGTCAGCCCCAAGTTTGATCGGCTGCTGCAGATATGGGGTCGCAAAACAGTTGTCGACCACCAGGAGTATCCCATTTTTCTTAGCCAATTGACCAAGCCATTCCAGATCAATAATGTCGATTCCGGGATTCGAAGGCGTCTCCACGAAGATCATTTTGGTATTTGGACGGATTCCTTGCTCCCATTGCTCCGGCTTATCCAGATCAGCATAGTCATAGGTGATGCCCCATTTTGGAAAAATATTGTTCAGCAACTGGTGTGTAGAACCAAAAACCGAGCGGCTCGACAAGACATGGTCTCCTGAAGCCAGAAAAGTCATGAAGGTAGTAAAGATCGCTGCCATTCCGCTAGCGGTTGCCCAGCCGTTTTCTGCTCCTTCCAGCACAGCCATTTTATTGATCAGTTCATCGGTATTTGGATTGGCATAACGGCTGTATACGTGACCCTCCTTTTCATTGGCAAAAAGTGCACGCATTTCCTCTGCATCGTCAAATTTGTAACTTGAAGTCAGGTACAATGGTACCGAATGCTCTTTAAACTGTGTTCTTTCCGCCTGTAAACGAATGGCAAGGGTCTCGAAATTCTCTTCCTGCATGGTAAATTATTGGTGTATGGTGTAAGTAAAATTAATTGTTGCCGAGCGGCCCAGAATATTGGACACTGAGCAGTATTTATCGAAGGTCATGTCCAGTGCACGCTCTACTTTAGGCACACTCAATGCGCCATAAAGATCAAAATGAATATCAATGACATCAAATATCGGTGGCATCTCCTGATCCTTGCGTGTTGCCTTGATGCTGATCTTCACATCATCCAGGGGTTCTTTTTGCTTAGTCAGCACATTGACCATATCAATGCCACTGCAGCCACCCAGACCGATCAGGAGCATTTCCATTGGCCTGAACCCTTTTCCTTCTCCGCCGATTTCCTGCTTGGCATCCAGCTCCACGGTAAAGCCGTTGGAATTCTCTGCCTCAAAATTAAATTTTCCGCTTTTACGTACTAAATTGATCTCCATAATTGCACTAAACGTTATAAAATACTTGGTTCTCTTTTTCCAGTTCAGGTAGCCTGGTCTCTTTTTCAAAAATTCCAAAAACACTGGAGCCGCTGCCGCTCATGGCAGCATATACTGCACCTGCATCATACAAAGCAGCTTTCAGCGCTTCCACCTGAGGATATTTTGAAAAAACCGTTTGCTCGAAATCATTCACAAGCCTCGACTTCCATTCCCTGATAGGCAAAGGTATTAAATCTTTTAGCGAAGTACTAGGAAGCACAGGCTTTATTCCGCTATAGGCATCTGCCGTAGAGACATGTACAGGAGGCTTCGCCAATACCAGGTAGTAAGCAGAAAGATCCAATTCAATTTCAGTAAACTGATCTCCGATCCCCCCGGCAAACACAGGTGTATTGCGAATAAAAAAGGGACAGTCTGCCCCAAGCTTTGCGGCATAAGCCTCCATTTGCCCTAAGCTCAGTCCAAGCTCAAATTTGTCGTTCAGCAATTTTATGAGGAAAGCCGCATCTGCCGAGCCACCACCAAGACCTGCCCCAACCGGAATATTTTTCAATAAAGTGATGCATTGCGGAGGCAAGGTAAAATCCGCAGCCAGCAGATGATAAGCCTTCAGGCAAATATTGTCTTGCGAAGAACCCGGCACGTCAATTCCCCTGATTACACAGCTCGTCTCCAACGCATCAGTAATTTCTACGACATCAGTTACCTTAACCGGATAAAATACAGTTTCAAGATCGTGATAACCATCAGGCCTTTTCCTGATGACGTGTAATCCAAGGTTAATCTTGGCGTTGGCGAATGCAAGCATGAATGATCCGGTTAAATGTTGTGCCGGCAAACTTACAAATAATCGGTTCAGAATTCTAAACCAGCTTTCAGGGCGTTTAAAAATTCATCAACCTGTGGAGAAGCTCTACAATATTTTTTTTGGCACAAATACATAATCAACTAAAAATCAATACGATGCCAAAAAGCAAAAGCAATGGCATCATTATGTAGTATAGACTAAACAGAATTAACAATGATTATCTAAATTTTAAAACATACCATTATGAAAAAGATCATTTTATCAGCAGCATTTTTAGCAGTAGCAGGATTAACAACAGTTAAAGCAAGTGACATCAAAAACCCAGTAGCAGTTGCTGTAGTACAAGATAGCACAACCAAAACACCGGTTGAAATCAAAGATCTTCCAGACGCGGTAAAAACAACTCTGGCATCTGAGCCGGTGAAAGACTGGATCCCAACCGCATCATTCCTGGTGACCTTGGCAGACAAAAGTACTTACTACCAGGTTGATGTAAAAAAAGAAGAGGAAACCAAATCGCTGAAAATCGCAGCGGATGGTAAAATCATCGAGTAAGCGAAATAAATAGAGCGTGTATAATAACTAGTAGTGCAGAAAGCCGGAGGATTCCGGCTTTCTCTATTTCTAATCCCGCCCAAATTAAAGCGTCATAACAACGTTTATTAATTTCTTTTTTCTACATTAGTGAGCAAAACACCAAATATGATCTTCAGGTACTTGCTTTCATTATCATTTGCATTCTGCATTAGCACAGGTATTTACGCGCAGTCAAATCCAGATGCTCAAATCTCTGTCGACTTCTCACAATCCCTTACATCTATGAAACCCATATGGGCCTGGTTTGGATATGATGAACCCAACTACACTTACATGAAAGATGGAAAAAAACTCCTGACAGAGATTTCCAAAGCAAGTCCGGTCCCTGTTTTCGTACGTGCTCACAGTTTGCTGGTCACCGGCGACGGAGTTGCTGCCCTCAAATGGGGATCTACCAATGCCTATACCGAAGACGCAAAGGGCAATCCCATATACAACTGGTCCATCATCGACAGTATTTTCGACACCTATGTCAAAAGGGGCATGAAACCCCTGGCTCAGATTGGCTTTATGCCAGAAGCATTATCAACGAAACCGGTACCCTATAAACACAACTGGAAACCCGGCGACAATTACAACGACATCATCACAGGATGGGCCTATCCTCCCAAAGACTACAATAAATGGGCTGAACTCGTGTATCAATGGGTGAAGCACAGCATAGAACGTTATGGTAAAAAAGAAGTGGAAAGCTGGTACTGGGAATTATGGAACGAGCCAAACTCCCCTTATTGGAAAGGCACACAGGAGGAGTTTTTCAAACTCTATGACTATTCAGCCGACGCAGTCAAGCGTGCCTTGCCCACAGCCCGAATTGGAGGTACCGACATTACGGGCAACGGCATGAAATTCCAGCATGCTTTCATCAGGCACTGCCTGACCGGCACCAACTATGTCACCGGTAAAATTGGATCGCCACTGGACATCATTTTATTTCATGCCAAGGGCTCCCCTACTTTGAAAGATGGCCGGGTGGTAATGGGCATCCGCAATCAGCTCAACGACATCGACAGGAACCTGAAGGTCATCCGCTCCTATCCAGAACTAAAAGACATTCCCATCGTAATCGGCGAATCTGATCCTGAAGGCTGTGCGGCCTGCGGCATGGCCACTGATCCGCAAAATGCTTACCGCAATGGCACCATGTATTCCAGTTATACTGCAGCCTCTTTTGCCAGAAAGTATGAATTGGCACATTTGCAGCAGGCAAACCTGATTGGCGCGGTCACCTGGGCCTTCGAATTTGAAAACCAGCCCTGGTTCTACGGCTTCCGGGACCTGGCCACCAATGGTGTAGACAAACCGGTATTGAATGTTTTCCGCATGTTTGGAATGATGAGCGGCGACCTGGTAAAAGTAGCAGCCAACAGGATGTACCCGCTTCAAAAAATCCTGGATTCAGGTGTACGCGGCAAGACAGACATCGGTGCTCTGGCTTCCAAAGACAAAAAATCCGCAGCAGTGATGGTCTGGAACTACCATGATGCAGATGAAAAGGGTACACCGGAGCAGGTAAAAATAGAGCTAAAAGGCCTTATGGGAAAAGAGGTAAGCCTAAGCCACTACCGCATCGACGATGCGCACAGCAATTCATATGAAGTCTGGAAAAAAATGGGTTCACCACAGGCACCTACCGCAAAACAGATTGCGGAATTGGAAAAAGCAGGTCAGCTGACCCTACTCAGCAAACCAGAAAAACTGAAACTCAAAGCTGGGATGGCTTCTGTTTCTATTCTTCTACCAAGACAAGGGGTGTCCTTGCTGAAACTATCGTACTAAGCTCAGTTTTTTCTTCTTCCACTAATTCCTGGAATGCGACATTCAGCTGATTAGGAATCCAATTCCCTTTTGTGGACCTGGTATAACAACGCCAGCCCTTTGGTGAGAAATCAAATGGCAGAGCCGATTGCAGAGATGCCAGGTAGGTCATATTGTGCTGGTCAAGCTCGCCAAAAGGCAACATGAACCAGGCCGAAAGCGTTTTTCTACGTTCGGAAATACGGAGATACAATGAAGACCTGGCTTTTCTCTGATCAAGCACCGGAAGGAGGGCTTGGTTTGGAATCACGGCCCCGCTTTGTGTCTCCGTAAACATAAATTCCCATTTGACACAGAGCAGCAGGTTATCATCGGCCATAACCAGTGGAAAAGTACGTTTCAAAGCAGAGGGCCAGGCATTCCAATATACCAGATCCTTTTTGATAGACCAATAGTTCCACCAGTCGAACCTGGGCAAGCCGAAATGCAAGCAATATTTTAAAAATGAAAAAATGCTGAATTCATGCATCACCACCTGGACATGCTCCGGTTGCCTGCAATCGGTATATTGAGCCAGAAATGAAGTTACATTCTGGTAAATTTTCTTTGCACTGCCCCTATGAAGTTGGTGCGCGCCCCCGGAGCTCAGGGCGAGACCATTATAAGTGATGAAAGATTTCAATACGACTAACCTAATATTTCTGCCCGCAAATTACATCATTTTTAACAGAAACTCAAACAGTACTGATTTCGGTCAATTACTGGACCAGCAAATCGTTCAACTGCTTTAGTGTAGCGGGATCGCCCGGACGACGGGCATTTTTATCGACGATATAACCAGTTTTATCGACAATAAAATACCTGGGGATCGTTTTGATCTCCAACTGATTCGCAATAGGACTATACAACTCCCGCTTCAAAAAATAATTTTCGCCCTCCATATTTTGGGAGGCGACAAGTTCCTTCCAAGACTTTTCCTGAGCTGAACTCACACAGAGGTATACAAAAACGATATCCTTCCCACTCATTTTCTCTCTTAAAACCCTCGAGTTGGGCATTTCGGCGATACAGGGAGCACACCAGGTAGCCCATACATCGACATACACGACCTTACCCTTATATTTTGACAAGATACTACCCAGTGGATCCTTAGCATCCAACTGAGCTGCATCATGCAAAATCGCCTTTGGCGGCACTTTAGAATGGTACAGTTCGTCATACATTCGCTCGTAATCATTCAGGAATCTCTTTTTCAACACAGTGGATGCTACTCCTTCCCGGTAAGCCTTAAGATTCGGCTTGATGAAGGCAATCTTCGTTGGACTAAGGTATTTATACAAGGTCTTTGTTGCATAGACGTCCCTGAGGTAAGGATCTTTCAAGCCTAAGACATAGTCAAACTCGGGAAGGTTATGTTCCGAATCTGCTACATAGGACGGGACAAGCGGAGCGACATATTTCTCGTAAAACAGATTGTTGCTATGCTTATCAGCGGGATAGTTCAAAGTATCCAGAAAACGACGGGCATCTCTTTTCGCTTCTTCACTAAAGCCTTTATCTGGCTGTAATATATATTGCGCGATTTGATTTCCCGTGACCGTCACGCCTTGATCCCCATCCAGGGCTTTATACCTCACCAGGAAATAATACTGATCAATAAAGGTCTGATAACGTTGATTAGCAAGTGCTTGGGGATTATCGAAAATGATTTGATTCGCTTTAAAAAAATCGAGCATACCAGGATCCTGAATTTTTTCCCGCAGTAGTACGTTTACATAGATGCATGCCAGGCCATAGCGTTGTTCGATATCGGCCTGTTCTGATACAAAGGGATCAACACGATGTGTTGCAAAATAATCACGATTAAAAGCCAAAACCTGTTTTAAACGCTGCGAAAAAAGACAGCTTGAAGGCCTCCAAGCTGTCTTTTTTCGCTTTCATGAGTTCTTTATACTCCATGATCCTGCTAAATTCAGAATGATCCAAAGCCTTGGTATAAGCTTGGTATTGGGTATTGATGGCACCTGCAAGGCCTCCATATTCAATTTTTCGTTCCTTATGATCTGCGCTCTGAAAAAACTTCAAACTGAAATCCTTTCCCGGCTGTGCATATAAATAAAATTGAATCAGGCCTCCGAATCTGACCTTATCACCAGTTTTAGTCCCCTGCAGTAACCGGAGTTGCGTCGCAGACTGAATTGGAAGGTGTGTACTGAAATTACCGGAGGCGTCTCTATGGATGGGAATAACAATATCTTCCCCTGTTATGGGATCTGAATATTCGAAGGCCAGGCTATCGACCATGCTCGACTGCAAAGCCAACTGCCTTAAATTACCAGAGATGGTCAGGCCTGTTTTTGAACGCATAGGCTTTAGTTTGAGGTTTCCATCAGCCGATTGCGCCATACCTGTAATCTGAAAAAAAAATAGAAATATCAACGAGAGGGCTTGTGAGCGTAGTTTCATATAGGTGTATGATTTGGTTTAGCGAATATATTAAAAAACGATGAAAATCAGCGGATACATAGTTAGTCAACGTACACCAAAAGTTAATCAGCATTGCTACACATCTTCGTAGCACGGATAAATTAAATTACTTAAATTAGCCGATCAATAATTTGGCTTAAAAATTCTATGAAACAATACCTGGAGCTGATGCAGCATGTGCTGGATCAGGGCACACAAAAACACGACCGCACCGGCACCGGTACCATCAGCGTATTTGGCTACCAGATGCGTTTTAACCTGCAGGAAGGTTTCCCTATGGTAACCACCAAGAAACTGCACCTGAAATCGATCATCCACGAGCTGATCTGGTTTCTGAGCGGAGATACGAACATCAAATACCTCAAAGATAATGGCGTAAGGATCTGGGACGAATGGGCAGATGAAAATGGCGACCTTGGCCCGGTATATGGCTCACAATGGCGCTCATGGCCTAAGCCTGATGGCGGACACATTGATCAGATCAGCAAGATCGTAGATACAATTAAAAACAATCCGGATTCGCGGAGGATCATCGTATCCGCATGGAACGTTGCTGAAGTAGACAACATGGCTTTGCCGCCATGCCATGCTTTTTTCCAGTTTTATGTGGCAGATGGTAAACTCAGCTGCCAGCTCTACCAGCGCAGTGCAGATATATTCTTAGGTGTACCTTTTAATATTGCCTCCTATGCGCTGCTGACCATGATGGTGGCGCAGGTATGCGGCTTGCAGTACGGCGATTTTATCCATACACTGGGTGATGCACATTTGTACAATAACCATATTGAACAAGCCAAATTGCAGTTGAGCCGCGATGCCCGGAAATTGCCGCAGATGGAGATCAAGCCCGGGGTAAAAGATATTTTCAGTTTCAAATTTGAAGATTTTACCTTGCAGGACTACGATCCCCATCCGCACATTAAAGGAGCAGTAGCCGTATGATTGTAGCCATGGTAGTAGCGATTGCAGAAAATCACGCAATCGGCAAAGACAATCAGCTCCTCTGGCACCTCCCTAAGGACCTGAAACATTTTAAACAGATCACCGCCGGACATACCATCATCATGGGCCGCAAGACCTTTGATTCCATGGGTAAGCCCCTGCCCAACAGGCGCAACATTGTGATCACCAGAAACACAGAGCTGGAACTTCCTGGTGCTGAAGTAGTAGGCAGTGTGCAGGAAGCCCTTGCTTTATGTGCTTCCGACGAAGAGGAAGTGTACATCATTGGTGGCGGGGAAATCTATAAAATGGCCATGCCGCTTACGGATAAGATCTATTTAACCGTAGTTCAGCATAGTTTTGACGGCGATGCTTTCTTCCCGGAAATTGAACCCGGGGAATGGAAAGAAACGGCTTCTGAATCCCATTCTCCAGATGAAAAACACCAATATGGTTTCACATTTTCTACGCTGGAACGGCGATAAACAGACGAAAGCGTAATTAGTTTGGCTGCTTATAATTAAAAATTTCATAAGCTGGCCTATTAATTAAAAAAATAATTAGATTTGCCGACTTGTTAAAAAAAATATAGCATAATAATTTACAAACAAATGCAGGGTAAAGGTTTTATTAAATTTATGGCAATACTTCTAGGTATTGTCTGTGTGTATTCTCTCTCATTCAACTTTGTGACCTCTAAAGTTGAAAAAGACGCAAAAGCTTATGCTAAAGGAGATCCGGAAAAAGAAAAAGCTTATCTGGACTCTATGGCTACCGTACCGGTATATCCAGTATTAGGATTCAACTACCAGTTCTGTAAAGGCAAAGAAATCAACCTTGGGCTCGACCTTAAAGGTGGGATGAACGTAACGATGGAGATATCGTTGGCGGAATTGGTAAAAAATCTGGCCGGCAATACTGCTGATGCCAATTTCAACCAAGCCTTATCTATTGCACAGCAAAAACTGAATGCTGGTGGTAAAGACTATATCGATTTGTTTGTAAGCGAGTTTGAGAAACTTTCTCCTAACGCAAAACTGGTAGATTTCTTCTCTAACCAGGACAATGCTAAAGAACTAAAACCTGACGCAAGCAATGCTGAGGTAAAAAAATACCTTTCTGCTCAGGCTACAAGTGCGATCGACCGCTCTTTCATCATCATAAGAAGCCGTATCGATGGTTTCGGTGTAGTGAGCCCGAACATGCAGAAACAGGAAGGTACCAACCGTATCCTGATCGAAATGCCGGGTGTACAGGACAAAGAGCGTGTACATAAATTATTACAAGGTTCTGCGGAGCTGCAATTCTGGCAAGTATATCAGAATGATGAGGTGTATCCTGTATTGGAAAACATCAACAAAACGCTTGCAGCTACTTTAAAAGATACTAAAACTGCAGACACCACTACAGGTGCTGTTGCTGATACTGCTAAATCCGGAAGTAAACTGGCTGGTCTGGCCAAGAAAACTGAAGCGACGGATTCAGCTGCTGTAAAAACCAATGAACTTGCAAAATCAAATCCTTTATTTGCGGTATTGAACGTACCTACTTTCCAGGGTCAGAACGGTCAGCCTTCGTTGCGTCCGGGTCCGGTTGTGGGCTGGGTAGCTCAAAAAGATACAGCTAAAGTAAATGCATTTTTCAAAAGACCTGAAGTTGCGGGTATCATTCCTCAGAGCTACAAGTTCATGTGGAGCGTGAAGCCAGCTGACCTGGGTATGCCTGCAGGTGGTGCTAAAATATTTGAACTTTATGCCATCAAAGTAACCTCACTGGATGGTAAACCTGATCTGGGTGGTGATGCTATTGCTGATGCACGTGCAGATTACGATCAAAATGGCAAGCCAGAAGTTTCAATGAGCATGACTGGTGATGGTTCCGGTAAATGGAAAAAAATCACAGCAGAAGCTTCAGCCGATCCAAATAACAAAAAAGCAATCGCTATCGTATTGGACAACGCAGTATACTCTGCCCCTACTGTTCAGAATGAGATCGCTGGTGGCCGTTCTTCAATCACTGGTAATTTCACCGTAAACGATACACAGGATTTGGCCAACATCCTGAAAGCGGGTAAACTTCCTGCTCCTGCAAGGATCGTTGGTGAGTTCGTAGTAGGTCCTACCCTGGGTGAGACTGCGATCCACAATGGTTTATTGTCATTCGTACTGGCATTCGTAGTGATCCTGGTATTCATGGCGCTATATTATAACAAAGCTGGTTGGGTAGCTAACCTTGCATTGGTGATCAACTTGTTCTTCATCATGGGTGTCCTGGTTTCACTAGGCGCAGTATTGACCTTACCTGGTATCGCTGGTATCGTATTGGTAATCGGTCTTTCGGTAGATGCAAACATCCTGATCTTTGAACGTGTGCGTGAAGAGCTGACTTTAGGCAAACCGACCCCGGTAGCCATTAAAGAGGGTTTCAAACATGCGATGTCTTCAATCATTGACTCCAACGTTACTGTATTGGTATTGGGTGTGATCCTTTATGTATTCGGTACAGGACCTGTTCAGGGTTTTGCGACTACCCTATGTATCGGTATCCTTTCATCACTGTTCTGCGCAGTGCTGATCTCACGTTTGGTATTTGATGCGCTATTGGAGAAAAAAGCAAACATTACCTTCGGTAACAGCATGACCATTCATGCTTTCAAAAACATTGCCTTCAACTTCGTTGGACACCGCAAATTGTATTACATCATTTCTTCTGTGATCATCTTGCTAGGTGTGGTATTCTACGTAAAGAATGATGGACTGAACCTGGGTATCGATTTTAAAGGTGGTAGAACTTACATTGTTCACTTCGATAAGAGCATGGACACTGAAGATGTAAAAGGCAAATTGAATGCTGCATTTACAGAATCTGAAACCATCGTAAAAACCGCTGGTGCGGACAATGAGCTGAAAATCACAACGACTTTCCACATTACAGATACAGACACTCAGGCTGATAAATTGGTAGAAAATGCGCTAAAAAGCGGTTTGGACCAAACTGGTGCAAAATATACCATCGAAAGTAACGAGAAAGTTGGTCCGATCATCGCCAGCGACATTGTTTATGGTGCATATGGAGCCATCTTGTTCTCTTGTCTGGTGATGTTCGTCTATATCGTCGTAAGGTTCAAAAAACTAAATTATGGTCTTGGTGCGGTAATCGCATTGTTCCATGATGTATTGCTGGTACTTTCATTCTACACCATCCTTGACGGTGTGCTTCCATTCTCATTAGAGATCGGTCAGGATTTCATCGCTGCCATCCTGACGGTTATGGGTTATACCATGACAGAGACCGTGGTTGTGTTTGACCGTATCCGTGAGAAGTTAGCAGAATCCGGTAAAGAAGACCTGCATGGTAAAGAGCGTGAAACGCTGATCAACTTTGCATTGAACAGTACTTTAAGTCGTACGATCCTGACTTCATTGACTGTATTCTTCGTGTTATTGGTGATCTTCATCTTCGGTGGCGCAAGCATCCGCGGGTTTATCTTTGCCCTGTTGATCGGTCGTATCATCGGTACTTATTCCTCACTATGTATCTCTACACCTATCGTGTTGGATCTTGGTGAAGCCAAAGTAAAAGGTAAAACACAGGCATAGTATTAAATTACTTATTTATGATATTAAGGCATCCTTTTTGGATGCCTTTTTGTTTACCTATATATTTACAAAAACAGATTGCTATGGATCAGCATTTCCCAAAAAGCACAAAAACCAGGATTGTCATTGTAGGTGGTGGATTTGGCGGCATTGAGCTGGCCAAGAAGCTCAAGGATAAGGATGTAGAAGTGATGATGTTGGATAAACACAATTACCATACTTTCCAGCCTTTACTTTATCAGGTTGCTACAGGGGGACTGGAAGCCGATTCCATTGCTTTTCCATTGAGAAAAATCTTTAAAGGTCAGAAAAACCTGACTTTCAGGGTTACGGAGGCCCTGCGGGTACAGCCCTTTGAAAATATCCTGGAAACAACGATTGGGACGATTGAGTATGACCATCTGGTGATCGCTACCGGCTCTACCAGCAATTTCTTTGGGCAGAACGAGATTGAGGAGCATGCAATGCCAATGAAATCCATACCGGAAGCGCTAAACCTGAGAAGCTTGATTCTCCAGAACCTTGAAGCTGCCCAGATCATAACAGATCCGATCCTGAGGGATGAACTGCTGAATTTTGTCGTGGTTGGTGGCGGTCCTACAGGCGTAGAAACTGCAGGCGCGATTGCCGAATTGAAGAAACATGTGTTGAAAAATGATTACCCTGAGCTGAACCTGGATGAAGTAAGTATCTATTTGATCGAGGGTTCTCCGGAGTTACTCGGCAACATGTCGGTACAGGCCCAACGGAAATCGGAAGAATTTTTAAAGGAACTTGGCGTAATCGTCATGACCAATTCAAGGGTAAAAGCATATGATGGTAAAGTGCTCAGTCTGCTGGACGGGCAGCAGATCAATTCCTCTACGGTAATCTGGTCGGCAGGTGTAAAAGGTGCAGTGCTTGAGGGACTGAATACTACGGCTATCGTCCGTGGCAACCGCTTAAAAGTAAATGAGATCAATAGAATAGATGGACACGATAACATTTATGCAATTGGTGATGTATCGGCCATGATTACCGAAGAGTTTCCTAATGGACATCCGGGTGTAGCCCCTACTGCGATACAGCAGGGTAAGTTATTGGCTAAAAACCTTTGGAACATCATGAACAACCTACCCACTACCCCTTTCAAATATTTCGATAAAGGAGCCATGGCTACGGTAGGCCGTAACAGAGCAGTGGTAGACCTGCACAAGATCAGATTTCAGGGGATATTTGCCTGGTTTACCTGGATGTTTGTACATTTGATGACCTTAGTGGGCTTCAGAAATAAACTGGTGGTATTTGTAAACTGGGTATGGAGTTATTTTAGCTACGACAGGGGTACACGTTTGATCATACGTCCATATTTTAAAGAAAGTAATGATGAGTCAAAACTCGATAAAGTTAGTTGAGTGTCCGAGAGATGCAATGCAGGGCATCCACGATTTTATACCTACTGCGCTAAAAGCAGCATACCTCAATCTGTTGCTAAAAGTGGGTTTTGATACCCTGGATTTTGGCAGTTTTGTTTCTCCTAAAGCCATCCCGCAGCTTAAGGATACGGCTGAAGTATTGTCTTTATTAGATCTGGGCAGTACATCGACTAAACTGCTTGCCATTGTTGCCAATCTAAGGGGTGTAGAAGAAGCGATCAGCCACCCGGAGATCAGCTACCTGGGCTTTCCTTTCTCGATCTCAGAAACCTTCCAACAACTCAATACCAATTCTTCCATTTTACAGTCAATGGATACTGTGAAACAGATGCTGGAACGTTGTGCGCTGAAAGATAAAACTGCAGTCATTTATTTATCTATGGGATTTGGTAATCCATATGGTGATGAATGGAATGAAGAGATCGTAGAATACTGGGCAGAACAATTGGTGGGCGCTGGTGCACAGATCCTCTCTTTATCAGATACAACCGGCGTATCCAGTCCGGAAAAGATCCGACGTTTACTCCCTTTGTTGGTGGAACGCTTCCCTGAAACTGAAATCGGCTTACACCTACACAGTACGCCCTTGACACGCTATGAGAAGATTGCGGCAGCTTATGAAAGCGGTTGTCAGCGCTTTGATAGCGCATTGAAAGGTTTTGGTGGTTGTCCCATGGCGGCAGATGACCTTACCGGTAATATGGCCACCGAAGAGCTGATCAGCTACCTGGCGGCTAAGGAAGAAAAACTGGGACTGGATATGGAAAAATGGCAGGAAGCGATGCTGCTCTCCGCCAGGGTCTTCAATGCTTAAGCTTTCTTTACCATTTTCATGTGCTGGATACCAGCTTCTTCAAACTGTTCACCTTCGGCAATGAAACCAAATCTAGCATAAGTACGCATGGCTTCCAGCTGGGCATTGAGGTAAATATAGCCTGCATCATTTGGCAAATCAGATAGCGCAGCTGCAACCAGGGCCTGACCTATCCTTTTGCCCCGGTGTTCCTTTAACACAGCAAAGCGCTCGAGCTTATAACCCTTATCAGTTTTACGCCATCTGCAGGCGCCACAAGGTTCATTATTGAGCATGGCCAGGAAATGCGTGGATTCTTCTTCATGCTCCCACTCCAGTTCAGGCGGACAATTCTGCTCTTCAACGAATACTTTCTTTCTGATGGCAAATACTTTTTCTAATTCTTCTTTGTTGTGAACTTTGTTGACCTGTAGCGCTTCCATGGAGTACGAATAAAATGATTATGAAGCTTAATTTACCACAAAAAAAGCGCCACAAACAAATGTTTGCGGCGCTTTTTTTATTGATTAGGTACCAGGACTATAATTTATCGCTGGCGTCTTTGCAATTTAAGTCTTCGAAAGCCTGTTTCAAGCGCTCAACGAATTTCTCTTCGCCTTTACGCAACCAAACACGCGGATCGTAGTATTTTTTATTTGGCTTATCCTCACCGTCCGGGTTACCGATCTGACCTTGCAGATAAGCTTCATTTGCAGTGTAGTAATCCAGGATACCTTCCCAGAATGCCCATTGCATGTCTGTATCAATGTTCATTTTGATCGCTCCATAAGAGATGGCTTCCCTGATCTCTTCCTGAGTAGAACCAGAACCACCGTGGAATACGAAGTTAATTGGTTTTTCAGCAGTCAATGAGAATTTCTCTTTGATGAAATCCTGCGAGTTCTTCAAAATCACTGGCTGCAATTTTACGTTTCCTGGTTTGTATACACCATGTACGTTTCCGAAGGCAGCTGCTACGGTAAATTTATCACTCACTTTGCTCAGTTCTTCGTAAGCGTATGCCACTTCAGAAGGCTGCGTATATAATTTAGAGCTATCAACATCGCTATTGTCCACGCCGTCTTCTTCACCACCTGTAACGCCCAGTTCGATTTCGATGGTCATGCCCATTTTAGACATGCGCTCTAGGTATTTCGCAGAGATTTCCATGTTTTCTTCGATAGACTCTTCAGAAAGGTCAAGCATGTGTGAAGAGAACAATGGTTTACCATGTTCAGCAAAGAATTTTTCGCCATGATCCAACAATCCGTCGATCCAAGGTAATAACTTTTTAGCCGCGTGGTCAGTATGCAATACTACAGCAACACCATAGTGCTCTGCCAATAAATGCACGTGCTTAGCTGCAGAAACTGCACCTAAAACGCAAGCGTTCAAATTGTCATTGTTTAATGTCTTACCTGCATAAAACTGGGCACCACCATTTGATAATTGGATAATTACCGGTGAATTCACCGCTTTAGCAGTTTCCATTACTGCATTAATCGTATTTGTACCGGTAACATTTACTGCAGGTAATGCAAATTGATGTTTTTTCGCTTGCTCAAATAATTCCTGAACAGCGTCTCCGTAAATTACGCCTTTGTAGCCTTTTAAACTCATTCTTTATAATTTTATATATGCCGAAGTTAGGAAAAATATCACTTTGGGCAAATGAATAAGGGATTTATTTCGTTTCTTTGTGGTCGCATTTTTCAAGATATAACACATGGCTTGGTTTAGAAGAGAAAAAAAAGGTATCAGTACGTCTACAGAAGAGAAGAAAGAAGCGCCGGATGGCTTGTGGAACAAGTGTCCTAATTGCAAGAAAGCCCTTCACAGTGCTGATCTCGTTGAAAATAAATACGTTTGCCAATACTGCGATTACCACCTGAGGGTGGGATCTAAAGAATATTTCCAGGTATTATTTGATGACAATCAATTTACCGAACTTTTTGCCGACCTGACTTCAGGTGACCCGCTTCAGTTTACCGACAGCAAGCCCTATACTGAGAGATTAGTAGAAAGCATGGCTAAAACCGGACTAAAGGATGCAATCAGGGCCGGTGTGGGTAAGATCGAAGGTGAAGATCTGGTGATTGCCTGTATGGACTTCAATTTCATAGGTGGTTCTATGGGTTCAGTAGTAGGTGAAAAGATCGCGAGGTCTATCGATTATTCCATCAAACACAAAATCCCTTTTTTGATGATTTCCAAATCTGGCGGTGCCCGGATGATGGAAGCCGCATTTTCATTAATGCAGATGGCGAAGACTTCGGCGAAATTAGCCCTGCTCAGCCAGGCTAAGATCCCATACATCTCATTGCTTACCGACCCTACTACGGGTGGCGTGACGGCCTCTTATGCGATGCTGGGAGACATTAACATTGCTGAACCTGGATCACTGATTGGTTTTGCTGGCCCAAGGGTCATCAAAGAGACGATCAAAAAGGATTTGCCTAAAGGTTTTCAGACAGCAGAATTTGTTTTGGAGCATGGATTCCTCGATTTCATTGTGGACCGCAGGGCTATGAAAGCGAAACTCGCTTCATTTTTGAAGATGATGAAGAATTAACTCAAAAAATATTTCTATAAAAATGAAAAATGCCCGTTCAAATCGAACGGGCATTTTTATGTGATATGGAGTAGCGATTAAAATCGCTACTGTATTTGGCCTATTTCTCAGTAGACAACGAGTAAGGGAAATCAGCAGGATTTGTACCTCTCGTTTTGTTTGGCGTAGCTGTCATGTCGAAATCCAGCGTAGCGCCTTTCAATAAAGAAGAGTGGCTTAACCAGTTTTTAGGATAAGCAGCACCGTTTACTTTCAACGCATTCACATACCTGTTGGCGTCGCTGTTTTTACCGGCGTTGATCACCACAGTTTTACCATTCTCCAAATTCAAAGTCACTTTTTTGAACAAAGGTGCTCCCAACACGTATTGATCAGTGGCAGGCGTCACCGGATAGAAACCTAAAGCAGAGAATACATACCAGGCTGAAGTCTGCCCGTTGTCCTCATCTCCGCAATATCCATCAGGAGTAGCTTTGTACATGCGCTCCATAGTTTCGCGTACCCAGTACTGAGTTTTCCATGGTGCACCACCATAGTTGTACAGGTAGATCATGTGCTGGATTGGCTGGTTACCATGCGCATATTGTCCCATGTTGGCAATCTGCATCTCACGGATTTCGTGGATCACACCACCATAGTAGCTATCGTCGAATATTGGAGGCAAAGTAAACACAGAGTCCAGTTTCTGAACGAATTTCTCTTTTCCGCCCATCAGTTTTGCCAGACCGTCGATGTCCTGAAACACAGACCATGAGTAGTGCCAGCTATTTCCTTCAGTGAAGGCATCACCCCATTTGAAAGGATTGAATGGCGACTGGAACTTACCGTCCTGATTCTTTCCGCGCATGAGGCCGCTTGCAGGATCGAACAAGTTCTTATAGTTCATACTGCGTTTTTTGTAAATGTCGATCTCCGATGCAGGTTTACCTAAAGCTTTACCCAGTTGATAGATCGCGAAATCGTCATAAGCATACTCCAATGTTCTGGCTGCATTCTCATTGATCTTCACATCATAAGGTACATAACCCAGCTCATTATAGTATTTTACACCAGTACGGCCGGTTCCTTGCGGACCTTCGTTATTGGCACCATTTTTTAATGCAGCCCACAAAGTGTTAATGTCGTAATTTCTCATTCCCTTGATGTAAGCATCAGCTACTACCGAAGCAGAATTGTTTCCGATCATGATGTTGGCATAACCTGGACTTGACCATTCCGGAAGGAACCCACCTTCTTTAAAGTCATTGGCCAGGCCTTCCTGCATCTCCTTATTGATGGAAGGATACATCAGGTTCAGGAATGGATACAAAGCTCTGAAGGTATCCCAGAAACCAGTTCCCGCAAACATATAACCAGGTAAGGTTTTTCCGTTGTATGGACTCCAGTGGATAATTTTATTGTTGGCATCCAATTCATACAGTTTGTTCGGGAAGAACAGGGTACGGTACAAACTGGAATAGAAGGTACGTGTCTGATCGATGGTACCGCCTTCCACTGAAATCCGGCTCAGGGTTTTATTCCATACTGCTTTACCTTTGGTTTTTGTGGTTTCAAAGCTGTCATTGGCCAATTCCCTTTTCAAGGTAATGTCGGCCTGTTCGATGCTGATGAAAGAAGAAGCGACCTTCATGTTCACCTGTTCACCTTTAGCGGTTTTGAAACCCACGATAGCACCGGAGTGGTCTGCTGTAACTTCCAGTTCACCTTTCAATAAGTCATTACCCTTCCATCCGTTTGCGGAAGTAAAGTCCTTATCGAAATACATGACGAAGTAATTTTTAAAGTTTGCAGGGAGCGGTCCGCGCGCATGCTTGGTGCTATAACCTACAATTTTACGCTCGGCAGGAATGATTTTGATGTAAGAACCTTTGTCCAAAGCATCAACAACGACATAAGCATCTTCTGTTTTGGGAAATGTAAAACGGAATTGCGCTGCACGCTCAGTTGGCGTGATTTCAGTGGTCACATCGGCATCAGCAAGGTAAACGCTATAATAGTAAGGTTTTACAATTTCAGCTTTATGGGAGAACCAACTCGCACGGTCATCTTGATTGAACCTTAATTTTCCGGTTACCGGCATCACAGCAAACTGGCCGTAATCGTTCATCCATGGTGATGGCTGGTGGGTCTGTTTGAATCCGCGGATTTTGTCTGCATCGTAAGTATAGGCCCAGCCATCGCCCATTTTACCGGTTTGTGGAGTCCAGAAATTCATTCCCCATGGCAATGCAATGGTTGGATAAGTATTGCCATTCGATAAAGAAGGCTTACTTTGAGTTCCCATCAAAGGGTTGATCCATTCAACAGGATCGGTGACTTTCCCTACTGTTTGGGCATAGCTACCAAAAGATGCCAGCACAAGGGAAGCGGTTAGAAATTGTTTGATCATATCTTATTTTTTGCGTGTGATTAAATTACGGGATTTTCTGAATAAGCTGCCCAGAGTTCATCCAGACTTTTTCCGGTTTGCTGCTTCCAGAAATCCCTGGTGTAGGTATGGTCGCGCATAGCAGCGTCCAGTTTTTGAACAAAATCTTTTGGGCCGTTCTTTTCGATCCAGACAAAGAACCTTGCGGTGATCCTATAGCTATTGTCATATTTGTGCGTAGACTTAAATTCAGGAAGTGCCCATCCGGCCCCTTTATTGTCTACACCAAATTTGTACCTGACATAGTCTGCAATACCTTCAGTGATCCATCCCGGCCCGGAACGACCTTTATAAGCTTGCACAACGTGCATGGCTTCGTGGGTCACTACGTCGATATCCCCTGGGTTCTTTTTGAAATAAGCGGGGCTATAGACAATCCTGCCACCTCCTGTGGCAGCAACGCCATCATAAGCCGGATCAATGACAAAATTGACTTCCTTATCGGCATTCTTGTTGTATTCCTTGATCAGTTTGGGGTAGATAACGAAAAAGGTTTCAATCATACGGGTTTTCAAAGCAGGATCGAAATCCGGATCAAGACTCGTAAAATTCAAAGTGAGTCCCTTCTTTTTGACTGTCTCTTTTTCCTGTGCATTCAGGCGCGGCGTGAACGACAGCAGAACAAAGGCTAAAAGTAATAATGTACTGGTTCTATTCATGTTTGGTTCAAATTTTAAAACGTTTTAGCAAAAACAAATAAACATAATAAAAAACAAAATACAAAGCAAAAAAAGAGACCTTCTATATGGAAGGTCTCTTAAAAATTACGTTTATCGATCTCAAACGATCAAATTTCCGTTCCGGGTGTGGCGCCTGGCTCATGACTGGCTCCCAGTGGTTTATGACTGCGGCCCGTTTTCTTGGTAAATCCCGACCTGTCGAGATCTGAGACAGATGAAGTTTCTCCGCTCGTCTCATTTTCTTTGTTATAATCGGTCTCTTTAATGACCGTCTTTTTTTTCTCTTCCTGATTTTCTTTATTCAAACTGCTCATGATTCATAGGTTAAGTAAAAAATTGAATTCCACTATAGAACATGACAAGCAGCAATATTGTTTAAAAAAGCTTAAGCAGGTACATTTTGACTCACAATCTGCTTCACTTTATCCACCACGAAATCCAGCTCTTCTTTCGTATTGTATTTACTAAAGGAGAACCTTACAGAAGGCCTGTTTGGATCAGCACCAATACCGGTCAGCACATGTGACCCAATGTTGGACCCGGATGAGCATGCGCTGCCACCTGAGGCAGAAATACCATTAATATCCAGGTTGAACAACAGCATGTCTGCCATATCCATTGCCGGAAAAGACACATTCAATACTGTATAGAGACTCTTTTCCGGAGCTATTTCTCCATTGAAGAACAGGTCGGGAATTTCATTGCTCAATTTATCAATCAGGTAAGATTTTAGTTCCTGAATGTGCACTTGATGCGCTGACATTTCAGCATAAGCCAGCTCCAATGCTTTCGCTAAACCTACGATACCGTATACATTCTCCGTTCCTCCCCGCATGTTACGTTCCTGCGCCCCACCAAAGATCATAGGACTGATCTTAATGTTGTGATTTACAAATAAAAAACCCACACCTTTCGGTCCATGTAACTTGTGTGCTGCGCAAACAATAAAGTGTGCTTTCAATTTGCGTACGTCATGTACATAATGCCCCATAGTCTGTACAGTATCACAATGGTAGATGGCATCATAGGTTTCGCAGAGCTCTCCTACCCTTTCCATATCTGTCAGCGTACCCAATTCATTATTGGCATGCATCAGCGAAACAAAAGAACGCTCATTGGTTTTCAATAGTTCTTCCAGGTGCTCTAAATCAATATTCCCTTTGCTGTCTACATTGACAAAACTCAGTTTATCAATCACGCCCTGCTTCAATAGCATCGTCAGGGTATGCTCTACTGCATGGTGTTCTATTTTTGAGGTAATGGCATGTTTGATGCTATAGGCTGCAATACCACAACGGATGGCGGTATTATCGGCTTCCGTTCCTCCGGAAGTAAAGAAAATTTCGGCAGGAGTAGCATTTAAAAGTCCGGCGACTGTCTTTCTGGCTTTTTCAATCAGCGTACGGACTTCCCGTCCCTGCGCATGTATAGAAGATGGGTTACCATAATAGGTGTTCATCACGCCCACCATTTCGGTGATGACGGCCGGATCCAAAGGGGTCGTCGCCGCGTTGTCTAAATAAATCCTGTTCATTTTTTTTACTAAGTCAGTTTTAATATTTCTTTGATGTCCGAAATAATCTTTGAAGCAAGGTTCTCCGCAACTGTCTCTGTGCTTGCTTCGCTGTATATACGAATAATAGGTTCGGTATTAGACCTGCGCAAATGTACCCATTGTTTATCAAATTCTATCTTCAAACCGTCAATTGTGGTATTGGGCTGATCTTTGTAACGCTCCTGAACTTTGATCAGCAGGGCATCGATGTCCATTTCCGGGGTCAGGGTAATTTTATTTTTAGAAATATGGTATTCCGGATAACTCGCACGCAATACAGAAATGGATTTACCAAACTTGGCCAGGTGTGTCAGGAACAAGGCAATCCCTACAAGTGCATCGCGGCCGTAGTGCAGTTCAGGATAGATAATCCCACCATTTCCTTCACCTCCAATGACTGCATTGGTAGCTTTCATCTGGTTCACCACATTGACTTCCCCTACAGCCGAAGCGTTGTAAGTACCTCCTGATTTCTCTGTAACATCCCTCAGAGCTCGCGTAGATGACAAATTAGATACCGTGTTTCCAGGAGTGTTTTTCAAAATATAATCAGCAACTGCAACCAGGGTATACTCTTCACCAAACATGCTACCGTCTTCATTGACAAAACATAGACGGTCTACATCGGGATCTACTACGATACCCAGATCTGCATTTTTGCTTTGTACGACTTTGGCGATCTCAGTAAGGTTTTCGGGAAGTGGCTCGGGATTATGTGGAAAATGTCCGTTTGGCTCACAGTACAATTCATATACTGTCTCCACACCAAGCGCTTTTAACAATGCCGGCACGAAAATCCCTCCTGTTGAATTCACACAATCTATTGCGATCTTGAATTTCGCTGCCCTGATGGCTTCCACATCTACCAGGGGAAGATTAAGAATCACATCAATGTGCTTTTGCAGGTAAGTGTCATTGCTGGTCACCGTACCTAGTGCGTCTACTTCAGCAAATTCAAATTCAGCGCGTTCTGCGATATCCAGCACTTCCTTCCCATCTGCATCACTGATGAATTCACCCTTTTCATTCAACAATTTTAAAGCATTCCATTGTTTAGGATTGTGACTTGCCGTCAGGATAATCCCTCCGCCAGCCTGTTCCATGGGAACAGCAATTTCTACAGTAGGTGTGGTAGATAATCCCAGATCAATTACCTCAATGCCCAGACCCTGAAGCGTACCGATGACCAGGTTATTCACCATTTCACCAGAAATCCGGGCATCGCGCCCCAATACGATCTTTTTGTTGTTGGTTTTTTCCACTACCCAAGAACCATAGGCAGCTGTAAATTTCACGATGTCGATAGGAGTCAGGCCATTACCAGCTATACCGCCGATAGTGCCCCTTATACCAGAGATAGATTTTATTAGTGTCAATTTTTTCAGATTTTTTCCAAACTTATATAAACTGCGCATCAGTTACGAACATTTTGTTAAAAAATGTATGGAGAATAGCTATAAAAGCAAATGCAACATTGTAAAATTACTATCTTTGCCCATTCCTAAAACATCAAAATACTGGCTTTATGCAGCGTAAATGGTTTCAATATTGGTTCAACTCTCCCTTCTATCATATCTTGTACAGCCAGCGTAATGATGCTGAAGCTGAGTTCCTCATTGACAATCTTTCTGCATACCTAAAACCAGCTGCAAATGCAAGGATCCTGGATATCGCCTGCGGAAGGGGCCGGCACGCTATTTACCTGAACAAAAAAGGTTATGATGTGACCGGGATAGACCTTTCAGAGCAAAACATCAAGTACGCACAGCAGTTTGAACAAAAGAGCCTTCATTTTTTCGTGCATGACATGCGTAAACTGGCCTTTATCAATTATTTCGATTTTGCACTGAACCTCTTCACCAGTTTTGGTTACTTCGAGACCGAAAAAGACCATGTAAATGCTTTAAAATCCTTTCGCAAAGGACTTAAAGCAGATGGAGTACTTGTACTCGACTATTTCAATACCCAAAAAATTTTAAAGAACCTCACCCAACAAGAGATCAAAACTGTAGAGGGCATAGAATTTCACCTCCACAAATTCGTTTCGGAAGGAAAGATCATCAAACACATTAATTTTGAACACCGGGGTAAACCTTATGCCTTTGAGGAACGTGTGCAAGCTTTTACACTAGCTGATTTTGAGCGTATGCTCGAAAAAAGCGGTTTGCAGATCTCAAAAACCTTCGGCAGCTACGGTTTGGATGAATACGATGAGACGCATTCTGACCGCTTGATCTTAATCTGTAAAAAAGCATGATCGAGAGTTTACAGCAATTCGATGCAGAACTCTTTCTGAAGATCCATAGGGGACTGGCCAATCCTTTCTTCGACTGGTTGCTGCCCCTGATGCGCAATCGTTTCTTCTGGTCACCGCTTTATCTCTTTATTGTGGTATTTTCTTTTATTGAATACAAGAAAAAAGGATGGTATATCGTCGGTATGGTCCTCTTTACTTTTGCCATTGGCGACATGCTGGCATCAAGGCTCATCAAACCTTTCGTGGCCCGTCTTCGCCCATGCAATGAGCTGAGCCTTGCAGACGACATCATTCACCGGGTACCATGTGGCAGTGGATTCAGCTTCCCTTCGGCACATGCCACCAATCATTTTGCCCTAGCCGTGTTCCTGATCATCGTCTTCTATCCTAAATGGAAGCCCGTATTACCGATCGGACTCGCATGGGCATCTATCATTGCTTTCTCGCAGATTTATGTGGGGGTTCATTATCCCATAGACGTCATGACCGGTACCGTTTTGGGTACGCTAATCGGGCTACTTACGGGTAAACTTTACAAAACATTACAACCTGAATTATAATGGAACTCTGGAAAATATTCATTCTATTTTTTAGCGCATTTCTTGGGGGAATTGCTATTTTCCTTGTGAAAAGTGATAAATCTCAATTGCTCAAACTGATCCTTTCTTTCAGTGGAGCCTATTTATTTGCCATCACTGTACTGCACCTTATCCCTGATGCTTACCACGGGCCGAATCATGAGGATATTGGAATTTTTATCCTGATCGGATTTTTGCTCCAGGTATTAATGGAGCAGTTTTCTGAAGGAGTAGAACATGGACATATTCATAAACATCATGATGGGGCACGTGTTTTTCCTTATGGCATTATGATCAGCCTTTGTCTTCATGCTTTTCTCGAAGGGATGCCTTTGGCGAAAGATCAGCACAATGCCCTGATCTTTGGAATTGCACTACATCATATCCCTGCTGCTTTCGCACTGGCGAGCATCCTGATGCAAAACCACTTTAACCGCGGGAATATCATACTATATATAGGACTATTCGCTGTCATGGCCCCCCTGGGTTTCTATGTCAGCTATGGAATCAGTACAGGAAGTATTGGTGGTATTGAGCAATACTTTAGCCGGATTATGGGTATTGTCATCGGTATTTTCCTACACATCTCTACCACCATTCTGTTCGAATCCAGTGTGGATCACAAAGTTACCAAACGCAAGATGATCGCTGTATTGTGTGGAATAGGCATTGCCTTGATCGGATATTTTAGCTCAGGCTCCGGGCATGCACACATGCACTGATCGCTCTTATCCCCTCATTTTATCCAATAAATTATTCAGGAGCTCTGCTTCTTCTATAGTCAGATTACTGGATACAGGTGCTGAAAGATCGACAGTTCCCTGCATCTGTTTTAACAGGTCCAGGCCATGTTCGGTGATGAGGATGTCCGCTGCCCTTTTGTCTGCCTTACTCATGCTTTTAACCACCAGCTCTTTCTGAACCAGACGATCTACAATCCTGGAAGCATCACACATTTTATCCAGTATTCTTGATTTCAACAAGCTTATCGTACAGGGATTGGGATGTTGTCCCCTCAAAATCCTAAGCACATTAAACTGTTGTGTAGTGATATTATAGGGCATCAAAGCTTGTTTGAGTTGGTCATTGCACCAATTGGATGTATAAACTACATTCACAATTGCTTGTTGATATCCACTTTCAAATCCGGAGGTTTGAATTTCTTTCTGCAGCTGCATCGTTTAGTTTTCTTTATGATCTTCTGGTGGGCTATCTTTCAATTTTGGCCTGCCAAAGCCCCACGGACAGTGCTTACATTTATTCTTACAACAGTAGCCCCTTTTTATGTGATAATGCGCTGTAAAAACCATAAATCCATCTTCATTGAAATAATAGTCTACTCCCAGTTCCATCAGTTAAGCAATTTAACTACCAAACTATTTTCATAGTGCATTTTTAATTGCATTCCATTTCCATGATTGGTCCATACCTGTTTTGGATTAACCTTTCCAATGGTAAAAAGTATGTCGTTCCAATCGGCATGATCAGAGATACAAAGTTGCAGTTCCCGGTTATTTTGAAGGTGTTTCCAACCGGAAGCAAATACCCTGACCACATTTATTGCCTTCAGATAGCTTCGAAATACCATAGGCGGGACGAGGTAAACCATATGCTCCGGGTGGTTCTTCATCACTTTTCTATCATAGATTTCATACTTGCCCAGGCTGATGTCCAGCTGTTCATAAATCTTAACAAAAGGCATCATACTATGGTGCACTAATATCCTTTTTTGTGGACAATATTCATTCATTAAACTGATCAGACGCTGGCATTTACCAAGAGCATAAGCGCCCAGCATAATATTATTATTGGTACTGTTCAGGTTTAAGATTTCCTCTTCGGCCACAGGGTGACGGGTTTCAGGATCAGCAAAAGTTGTTTCTGTAATGAGTACATCCGCTTCCACAAAGACTATGGCTTCACAGGTTTTGTCGGGCTGCAATTTATAATCGCCCGTATATAAATAGCGCACACCTTGATATACCATCAATACCATTGCAGAGCCCAACATATGTCCCGCCGGTACAAAGCTGATCTTCACACCCCCGAGCATAAAAGCTTGCTGATACCCATAAACGTGAAATTCACCGGCAGCAAATTTCCTATAGCGGTGCAGCATGAACAGCGAAGTCGCCTCTGTGCAATAAACTTCCTTATTACCTCCCACAGCGTGATCACCGTGTGCATGGGAAATTACAGCGTGGTTTACGGGCTCTTTTGGATCCAGGTAGAAATTACCATAACTGCAAAACAGACCGATTTTATCGATCACTATAAAATCGTCCAATATCATTATTGTGCTAAATTTAGGAAGAGGTGATGTAGTTTCAGCACCTGATCTATCAAAGAATTTATTTCGTTATTACTGACCAGGTAATCTGCCATTTTTTGCTTCTGCTCATCTGTAAATTGTTTGTCCATGCGTGCCCTTACCTGATCGGCACTTACGCTATCCCGTCGCATTACCCTCGCCAGTTTCAATTCAAGTGGTGCAGTTACGAGAATATTTTTATCGGATGTTTGGTAAGAACCACTCTCAAAGAGTAATGCTGCTTCTTTCAGGGCGTATGAAGTGCCAATGGGCAGCTGAGCAGTCCATGCATCGTAGGCACGAAAAACCGCTGGATGTACCAGAGCATTAAGCCTCGATAGTTCACTTTCATTATTAAATACAATGGATGCAATGTGTTTATTATTTAATCTTCCATCATCAAAATAACTATCCCTTCCAAAAGCCTCACGGACTCCTTCGATGAGCATTGTGTCGCTCATCATTATATTTTTCGCGGCTGTATCTGCATAAAATACGGGAATACCTAGCGTTTCAAAAATCTTACACACAGTGGTCTTTCCACTTCCAATTCCACCTGTAATTCCTATTTTAAGCATTATTTTTCTATGATAAAGTCTACCTTCTCGGGAGAAATCCTGACCAATTTGCAATGATCTGGAAATCGGAGCAGTTTCACACGTAGCTGACTGTGGTTTAAATTTTTCCATTCAGCCAGATCGACTACAGCATCCATAAAATTCTCATTGATCTGCTGATATTTTGACAAAGCCACGAGGAAAGTCACTTTCACTTTTTTAGGATATAATTTGATGCTATAGTACTCCTTGTTGCCAACCACTGTGAGTGGCAGTTCGACTGTTTTCTCCGTAAATTCATCTACCGGCACCTTTATTTCAGCACTGGTAGGGAAAATATTTACATTTTTTAACTTATTTTGGGCCATAGCAACACGTGCTCCGGTAGTGTTTTGCATATTTTTCAATGTCAACGTATCAGTAGGCCATTCTTTGATCTTCGTGAGCTCCTCCTCTGGCCCGGACAAAGTAACATATTCGGGAATAATCTCTATATCACTGGAAACGTCGAATTGCCTGCCAAAGGTGAAATTAGAAACCAATCGAACAGGGACTCTTTTCACAGTTCTTTCAGAAAAATCGAAATAAAGTGTATCCGGACGTACAGAGATAATATTCTGGGAGGTTTCCAATTGCCGGTTTACCTGAAACAGCTGTTCCGAGAAAAGAATGTAGTTCCTGTTGTTCAATTTCTCCAGACTGATACTGATTGACTGCGGCTTGATCCTCAACCTGGCAAATAGCAATTGCCAGCCTGTCCCTTCTACCTGAAGATCTACCGTATCTGATTGCAAAGCATGAAAGGCACGTTTCTGTGGAAAGTTCTTGTAAACCAATACCGTTTTAGCCGTGTACACATATTTATTGTTCAAAGCAAGAAACAGCCATGCTCCAATTGCCATCAATAAACAGGTAATTAAAACAAGGATGCGTTTGCGCTCTATTTTCGTGAGTTTAATAAACGGCATAATGGGTAAGGTAGGCAAACTTACTAAAACAAAAAAGCCGCTCCAAATACTGAAGCGGCTTTTATAGTAAATCGCTGAAAAGGTCTAGGCCTTTGTAGTATCGATTTTCGGAGTTTCTACTTTCGGTACAGCTGCTTTAGTTGCGTCCAGAGAAATAGCGGTTTTATCAAAACGGATTTTTGTTCCGCCTTCAACTTCTATCAGAAAAGTCGTTTCATTCATATCGACAATCCTTCCGTGAATACCTGCGGTAGTTACGATTTTATCTCCTTTTTTAAGTTCTCCTACTAATTTCTTATGGTCTTTTGCTTTCTTAACCTGAGGTCTGATCATGAAAAAATAAAACACGATCATGATCAATACCATTGGTACCAGTGTACCGATCATATTTCCACCACCTGCGGCTTGCAAAATTATTGTTGATATCATACTATTGTTTAATTAAATTATTGACGTTCCTTAATTTCTCCTGTCAAGTGCAATGCGATAACATTAGGTACTCCGTTAGATGTAACTGTGACCTGTTTATCCACTACCCCCATCTTACCTTCACTATTGAATACTACTTTGATCTCGCTCTCCGCTCCCGGTTTGATGGGCTCCTTTGGAACCTCAGGAACAGTACAACCGCAGCTCGCCTCTGCGTTGGTAATAATCAGCGGGCTTTTCCCGGTATTCTTAAATTTATAAGAATAGCTTACACGCTCTCCTTGTGTGATGGTACCAAAGTTGTAATTGAGGTTATCAAAGCTGATTACTGCGGCATCGCCAGGCTTGATTGCTTCAGCAGGAGCAGCAGATGAAGCCATACTCAGCTCAGCATCTGTATTTTTTGAAGTGTTCTGTTGGCACGAAGCAAAGGTCAACGCTGCTAATGCCACTAACAAAGTTTTTTTCATCTGATTAATAATTATTCTTCTATAAGTCCACGACCGATTTTTGTAATGCTGTTCGTTCTTTTCAGATCGCCCATGATTTTGTCCAAGATACCGTTAATAAATGAATTACTTTTCGGCGTACTGTAATCTTTTGACAGATCGAGGTATTCATTAATTGTAACTTTGACAGGGATAGATGGGAAATTCAGCAATTCGCAAATGGCCATTTTCATCAAAATGGTATCCATTAGGGCAATACGTTCTGACTCCCAGTTCTTAGTCCGGTCGGCAATCAAAGCCTGATAGTCTTTGTCATTTCTTAGGGTGTAGGCAAAGAGGTCTTCCACAAACTTGCTGTCCTCTTCCCAATCCTGACTGATTGGAGTCAGTTTATTAGCAAATGGATCTTCGGAAGTAAAATTTTTTAAGGTCTTGGCCACCATCCCCTGCATCACTTCTTTATCTACAGACCAGTTGATAAATTTATCTTCAAATGCCTGGATAATGTTGTGACTTTTCAGGATTACTTTTCTAAAGATATACTTGATGATAGTTTTGGATTCTTCGAGGCTATTGTCCTCATCGGCCAGATAAGCGGCATATTCCGGAGTGACCTTCAGGGTGTTGAAGATCGCTTTTACAAATTCAGGATCAGCCATCCAGTTGATCTTGTATTTATGTACTGCTGCATTGAAATCGGGATTGGCCTTTAATGTCACTGTAAACTTATTGTTTAACAGTTTCATATTGGGATTCAAGTCCTCTGCCGTTGGCAGGTGCTTATTAGCCCTTTCAATGGCGTCAATACTGGTATATTCGGTGACCTCTACCAATAGGGAGAGCATCCAAATGTACATCTCATAGACATTATCTATGCTGAGCATCAGCGCCTTCTTCGCGGAGGCGAGCTCTCTTTTGTCTGTCATGTGCCATGCAAAAATGTTTTGCAAAGCTTTAATTCTTAAGTGCCTTCTGTTTAACATGAATGTAAGAACGAGTGGTAAATTACCTGGTGATTAAAATGATGATTTTATTTTTTTGATGTCGATGATTCTTTGTTCTGCGATGCGATTGGCTGCCCAAACCGTAGGGATATTGTCTTTTTTAGACATTTTAATCACATCTCGTGTAGCATTATATATATTTTCTGTGAGCTGCATTGTCCTTTTTTTACCGAAACCGGTCAACTCTGAATAGCAACTGATTAAACCTCCTGCATTAATCAGGTAATCCGGAGCAAAGAGAATGCCTTTATCCAACAGCATTTTTCCATGCACCTGTTCATCAGCGAGCTGGTTATTGGCGGAACCTGCAATGATGGCAAATTTCATTTTTTCTATGGTCTTGGAATTGACAGTTGCTCCAAGTGCACAGGGCGCATAAATGTCAGCATTGATCCCAAAAATCTTATCGGCAGCAATCGGCTTAGCTTTATACGTACGTGCTACATGTTGTAACCGTTCTTCGTCAATGTCACTAATGTATACTTCGACATTTTCAGCTCTCAGCAATTCTACAAGATGCTCCCCAACATTACCGATGCCTTGTACAACCACTGAACGGCCTGCTAACATATCAGTACCAAAAACCTCTTTTACACAAGCTTTGATTCCAAGAAAAACCCCTTTTGCCGTTGTAGGCGAAGGATCTCCTGCTCCGCCCAGGGATTCAGGTACACCGGTTACATGCTGTGTTTCCATACGGATGTACTCCATGTCTTTGGTATTCGTACCTACATCCTCGGCTGTAATAAATTCTCCGTTTAAGTTTTTGATAAACCTGCCATAACTGCGCATCATCGCTTCCGATTTTCCTTTTCTGGAATCGCCAATAATGACAGCATTACCGCCGCCTAGATTTAAGCCAGTAATTGCCGCCTTGTAAGTCATGGCTCTGGATAGCCTCAAAACATCTTCCAATGCCTCCGCCTCTCCAGAATATCCCCACATTCTTGTCCCACCAATAGCCGGGCCCAAGGTAGTATCATGAATGGCAATTATTGCTTTCAGACCAGTATCCGGATCGTTGCAAAACACAACTTTCTTATGCCCTGAGGCTCCAATTTGATCTAAGACGGAATTCACTGCGGCGCTATTATCAGACATATCAATTAGTTTATCAGATAAGCCGCAAAACTAGTCAAAAAAACATTATTTTACCTAGTATTAACCAATTCTTTAAAAAAATTATCCCCGTTTGTCTAACTTTACCAGCCCATGAAACACCTCCGCTACTTAAACAAATACTTTTACAAATATAAATGGCGAATCATTCCCGGGGTTTTCTTTGTCATCGTCTCCAACATATTCGGTGTAATACCCGCTCAGGTGATTGGACACGCTTTTAATCTCATCACTGAAAATATACAGCTATATGTTCTTTTTGAAGGATTTGAACGAAGAGAAATCATCTACGATATCTTCAGTTACAGTTTGTTGTATTTTGGGGCACTGGTGTTAATTCTTTACTTACTCAGGGGACTATTCCTATTCTTTATGCGACAAACAATCATCCTCATGTCCAGGCACATCGAATACGATATGAAGAATGAGATTTACGCACATTACCAACGCCTAAGCCTTGGCTTCTACCGCAGGAACAATACCGGTGATCTGATGAACAGGGCCACTGAAGATGTAAACAGGGTGCGTATGTACGTAGGACCTGCAATCATGTACGCGATCAATACAGCTGTCCTATTTGCCTTGGTAATCTATGCCATGTTTTCGGTAAATGCAACCCTGGCTATTTTTTGTCTGCTACCACTGCCGGTGCTTGTTATTACCATTTACTTTGTCAATACTTTGATTAATCAGAGAAGCGAACAGATCCAGGAGCAACTCTCTAAATTGTCCAGCTTCGTACAGGAACGGTTCTCTGGCATCCGTGTGATCAAGTCCTATGTCCGTGAAGAATATACAAAAGCCATCTTTGCCAAAGAAAGCCAGGAATACAGAGAAAATGCCATGGGTCTGGTCAAAGTACAGGCACTTTTTTATCCGACCATGATTCTGCTGGTTGGCCTAAGTACCATCCTCACCATTTTTGTTGGAGGAAAACAGGTAATCAATGGCTCTATTACTTCCGGGAACATTGCAGAATTCATTGTGTACGTCAATCAACTCACTTTTCCCGTTTCTATGCTGGGATGGGTGACTACCTTGATTCAAAGGGCAGCAGCATCTCAGAAAAGAATCAACGAGTTTCTGGAACTACAGCCCGATATCAAAAACGAGGAAAACGTGAAGCATACTATCTCGGGCAATATCCGCTTTGAAAATGTGAGCTTCACCTATCCGGATACCGGAATTACAGCCATTCAGGAAGTCAGTTTTGAAATTAAAAAAGGTCAGTTCGTCGCTATTATTGGCCGTACAGGTTCTGGTAAATCTACATTGGCCAATCTGATCATGCGCATGTATGATGCAGATGAAGGTCAGATTAGTGTAGACAATATTCCTATAAAGGAACTGAACATGCAAAGTTATCGCGACCAAATCGGCTTTGTGCCTCAGGAAGTGTTTCTATTTTCAGATACCATAAGAAATAATATTGGCTTCGGAATGGATATTGTTACGGAACAACAAGTCGAGGAAGCGGCAAAAAATGCTGCTGTTTACCAAAACATTTTGGACTTTGAACATCAATTCCAAACCATGCTCGGTGAAAGAGGGATCACGCTCTCGGGCGGACAGAAGCAGCGCGTTTCCATTGCACGTGCCCTGATCAAAGAGCCGAAAGTGCTGATCTTCGATGATTGCCTGTCTGCTGTGGATACAAGAACTGAAGAAGAGATCTTGAATAACCTCGGGCGCGTCATGAACGGCAAAACCAGCATCCTCATTGCGCATCGCATTTCGACGATCAAGAATGCCGATAAAATACTGGTCATGGATCAAGGAAAAATTATCGAAGAAGGCAACCATGAAGAACTGCTGAAACTGTCGGGTACCTACACGGAAATGTATCAGAATCAATTGCTTGAAGAAGAAAGCAAATCTATATGATTTCTATTTTGAACTTTAACAATTATTCCTTTATATTTACCCGAACCAAAACCAAGAGCTATAGCAACCATGGGAGAATTTGACAACAAAGAGAGAGAAGAGGTTTTTTCAAAGAAAGTAAGAGCTGGTAAAAGAACTTATTTTTTCGACGTTAAAGCAACTAGATCAGGAGATTACTACTTAACCTTGACTGAAAGTAAGAAAAGACTGGAAGATGGAGTTTTTGTAAAGCATAAGATCTTTTTATACAAAGAAGACTTTGAAAAATTTGCTGAAGGGTTAAATGAAACTGTTGAATACATCAAAAACCATCAGGAAGTGGTAGAGAAACGCTACGAATATTCTGAGAACCACGAAGGTGTACCCAGCAGACTTCAAAACGACGATTTTTCATTTTAGAAAATATACTTTAAAAAGCCCTGTTTACAAAAAGTAGACAGGGCTTTTTTTATATCCGATAAGCAAGGAAGCTGATTTTAGGTTATCTTCGATATTGAATAGGGCAAAATAATGAAAGGAACCAAACGCTTAATACTCATCCTCACCTCCATTGTCGCACTGGTTTTCTCATTTTCTCAATGCATGAATAGCGAGGAAACTGAGTTTACAGCGACAGACAGCACATATTCAGGTACCCAAACCTGCATCAAATGCCACAAGAAAGTTTATGATGCATTTTTAGTAGATCCGCATTCCCGAGCCTCTGCATCAATTGAAAAAAAGGATTTACTAAATGGAAATCATCTGGCTTCTAAAACTTATGAATTTGATGAACACTTCAAAATTGCAGTGGAAGATAAGGACAGCGGAATGTATCAAACAGTTTACCTGGATGGAATTCCGGAATTTTCAAGACGATTTGATGTAGCTATCGGAGCAGGAAAAAACGCCATTACCTATGGTTCCTGGAATGAAAACCGTCTCTACCAAATGCAGCTTTCTTATTTTGCAAGTATCAACAGCTGGGCAAATAGCCCTGGTTATCCTTATAACAAAATCCATTTTGGCCGTGTGATTACTTCACGATGTCTGGAATGCCACGCTTCCCAAGCCAAACAAACCGTAAAGGAAGAGGGAGGCCTTATACTATCGGAGGAACTGGTTAAAGGTTCATTAGTATATGGCATCAACTGTGAAAGATGTCATGGCCCTTCTGCCAAGCATGTTGAATTTCACACGAAAACGCCAGAAGCAAAGACTGCTAAATATGTAGTGAAATACCAGTCCCTGAGTCGCAAACAAAAAGTGGATGCCTGTGCAATCTGTCACTCCGGAAGTGACATGACGATGAAGTCTACTTTCGGTTTCAGGCCTGGTGATAAACTTGAAGATTACGGCAGCAATTTCGCAGAAACAGTAGCCGATCCTGACGTACATGGACAGCAGTATCAAATGCTTTCCTCAAGTCAGTGCTACACAAAAAGTCAGCAACTGGATTGCTCTACCTGCCACAGTGTTCACGATCAGACTAAAGGAAGCCTGACTGCCTACTCAAAAAAATGTATGAGTTGCCATGCTACGGTTAAACATAGTGAGCAGACGTTAAGCAATGCTATGGTAAAAACCAATTGCATTGATTGCCACATGCCTAAGCAAGCTTCCAAAGTAATCAGTTTCCAAATGGCAGGAAAGTCTGAACTAAGTCCTTACCAATTACGCAGCCACCTGATTAAAATTTATCAGTAATCTAAAGGTTTTAAAAGATAAATCCGTATTTGGTTTTACCCAAATACGGATTTTATCGTTAATCTATTCCTTTAAGAAAAAAGAGGTTTACATAAAGCTGCCATCACCACGACGTCTGATATCACGTCCCCCTCTACCCTGAGCTCCAGACCATTTCTGTAAACGAACAGTTAACCCGACCATAAAGAAGCGGCTTATTGCATTTGATTTGGTATCGGTATACCCTCCACTATCATTGACATCCCGATTTACAAAGTTGTTCTGATTCAATACGTCAAAGGCTTGAAGGGTCACTTTTCCTCTTCTATCAAACAGTTCCTTTTCCAGGGTTGCATTGATCACAAATGGATTATTCGTGATATTTGCGTTAATACCGCTTACATAATTCTTTCTTGCCTCGTAACTGAATATCCAGCTCTTCAGAAAAAACACCCTACCATCGACATTAAAAGCTAAGGTATTCGTTTCAGATTGATTCTTAAGAACGGAGTTTTCAGAAGTCTCCTGATTATAGGAAATATATGGGTTGATTTCAAACCAGTCCGTTGGATTCATTCTCGGTCCAAAGCTTTCTCTGAAATTCTTAACCACATTGATATTCTGCTCCCCATTATTCATGGTAATCCTATGATTGTAATTAGCAGAACCACTAAAAGCCAGATTGTATTTTCTATTGCTCAATTGCTTACTAATATTGTAATTTCCACCAATTCTATATACACCATCCATATTAATAAACCTTGTTTCCCGGATTCTAACCGGCGTCTGACCAGGCAATACTGGAACGTTGGGGTCGATAATATCAATGGAACTTGAAATCACATCATTTTGATTGAATGAAGCATTGACATTTACGGAGTAATTTAATTTGGCATTAGCAATATAGTTGTTATATTCTGACCTTATGGTATGTACAAACCGAGCCTTAAGATCGGGATTTCCAATCACTGGATTGTTGGGATTGGTCACGTCACGCACGGGTTGAATCTGATCAAATGTGGGTTCCGATGCATTTCCAGAATAATTCAGGGAAATCTTATGTTGTCTAGACCACAAATATTCCATCCTGGCGATAGGAATCATGTTGAAGCTGGTTCTGCGGGTGGTGGTACCCAAACTTACTTTAGTACCGGACAGCAATGCCGGGACTGCAGTAATACCTGCTGAAAATCGAATCCTGGATGTACTACTCATTCCATACCTGAAATTTAAAGCAAATCGCGCCTGTGTAAAGGAATAATTAAAAATGTTACTCAATGAATCTATGACTCTGGAAACCCCACCATTGACACGGTTTCTAGTGGTTGCATTATTATCATAACCGTTATAATTGATCTGCGCATTTAATTCGACCTGAGTATTCGTTCCCAGTGGCTCAACGTAGGTCATACTTCCCCTATAAGTTGTACTTAAATTTTTGTTAAGCCTTAACCTATAAACAAGAGAATCGCGGAAAGCAGACTCGTCTTCATTCAAGAAATACCTGATCGCAATATCCTGGTCTGAATCATTGTCGCGGTTATTTGTTCTAACTTCTCCCTCAGCAAAGAAGTTCCTGCGGGGCTTATCGAACCTATGCTGATAACCAATAACCATGCCCAATTGCGGGCTTTTGTTACTCGAAGAATTTGCACCAATTTGGTATTGATGTCTATATCCTGTCTGATAAGAGGTATCTACTGAATTATTGGATGAAGAACTGAAATTAATTGATGGCTTAAAACTCATATAATCGTTACTATCGAGATCAATCTCAATTTCTGCTCTGAAATTGTGTCCTCTGGAATCGTTATTCCTTCTACTACCCCGAGTGGTGAATGTATTCACCAGTGAATCGTAACTTAGTTTAAGAATGTTACGTAGATTAGTCACCGACTTTGAAAAACTACTGGTTAAGTTGAGCTCATCTCTGGAATCATATTTATAGTTGACATTGTAATTGACTTTCTTTCCAATCTTGTCACGGATACTGAAAGAAGCTTCGCCGGTAGTTGTGGTGCCTCCAGTACCCCCTCCACCTACCCCGTTTACGGTGTTTCTGTATTTCGCGTCTACCCCGATAGTTTGATTTTGGTTTATTCTTGTACCATTGATCCCCGCCTCATAGCGATCATTGTTACCAGCCGAGCCATTTAGTCTAACTATATTTCCTACAGACTTATCAGTTCTCGTCGTAATATTTAATATTTTCTGTGGATCGCCATCCTTAACGCCGGTCCTAGCAGCTTGGTCACCATAATCGTCCACAATCTGAATCTTATCGACAATTTCGGCGGGAAGATTTTTAATTGCATTAGCAACATCTCCTCCCAAAAATTCCTTTCCATTCACCTTCGCCCGCAAGACGCTTTCTCCATTATGAACCAGGCTTCCATCTGTGCCTACTTCCATACCTTCCATCTTTTTCAACAATTCATCAACCGAAGCATTTTTTCTCACCACATAATCGCTGGCTTTATACTCTACAGTATCTGTTTTGTAGGTTATAGAAGGTGTTCCATTAATTACTACGGTATTCAAGGTATTTTTCTCTTCCTTCATCATGATAGGATCCATTACGATTCGGGGAAGCAGGTCATTTTGCTTGAAACGCATTGGTGCAGTTGTGGTATATCCTATACTTTGAACAACAATGGTATAAGTCGCAGACTTTACATTTTTGAATACAAATATACCGTCGTTGTTGGTCGATGTCTTTAAAGTATCCTTATCAGAAGTCAAAGAGACAGTAGCCCCGATAACCCCTAGATCTGTGCTATCCTTAACAATACCGCTGACTTCGCGGCTTGGTAAAGGTGGTGGTGGTGTTTTAGCTGGCTGCTGCGCGAAAGAGTTCTGCGCGCCGATAATCATGACGCACAGTAATACCGCGAGCTTTAAAGCCTTGGAAAAATAGTTCATTTGTGTGTTGTGTATTTGGTTTATTTGTGTGTGTGTGTGTGTTGTTAAGCTTTTTACTGGGGCTTCAGCTGTGACAAAATATATTTACCCCAAAAATCAGTAGGGCTCATCATCGCCTGAAAGTCCATGCCGCCGCCACCGCCGCCACCGAATCCTCCACGACCGCCGCCACCGCCACCAAAGCCACCAAAGCCACCGCGACCGCCGCCACCACCACCTGGACCATCAAATCCTGGTATTTGTAATCCGCTAAGCTTGATGTTATACGCAAATTCCTTTGTTGATGTAGGTGTAAGGCCAAGTTCCTCCAATGGAATAGACATTTCGTAGAAATAGCCATTTTCAGCATCTATAGTAGCAAAAGCTTTAATCCCCGATGTATTGTAAATAGAAACCAATGAATCTGTTGTCTTCTTGAAGCCTACAAGTCTGATTTCTTTTGCACCCGCCAGCTGCGTTTTCATCATCGCGGCCATTGCAGAGTCTCTCTGTTTGGTAGTCATTTGATTACCGCCACCACCGAAACCTCCGCCTCCTACTCTCATTGATACCATACCCCCACCTCTGTTTCCACCAGGTCTTTGAAAATGGATCACAGGATAGGTCAGGCTGATGCTTTCCTTTTCTTTTTTCTTTCCGTCCGGATTTACAGAGAAAGTAATTCCTCCGGCTAGAATCTTACGGTTGTTTGCCGCATCGGTCGACTTCACAACCAGGTAAAGATTTTTTTCATCGTTACTAATAATGTAAGAAAGACTGGTTCTTTTGCTCACAGAAAAATCTGTCGCTTTCCATTCAAAATTCTTACCATCTATTTTAACAGCGTGAGGTGCAGTAATGCTTACCTCTTGTAATTCGGTTACCTTCTGAGCCTGTGTGACCAGTACACAGCTACTCAATAACAATGTGCTGAATGTAATTTTTAAGGATCTTGCTTTCATAATTATACTAAAATGAATTTCTCGTTGCTTTCGGTTTAAGACTCTCCAAATAGGTTTAGGTTTAATTGGGCTATCAAAGTTTTATTTGGCTAATCTTTCGCGAATTAAAGACAAAATTCACTGTCTTAGCCATTGTGATGTGTATTTGTTACACTCAGAAGCCCGATTCGAACTTCTTATCATCATCTGCAGGATGACATAGAGTTCAAATCGGGCCTCGCACAGGACTCAACTCAACTAAATTGTTACAATTAAACGTGATGATTGCTTTCGCAATCCTTGATATGGGTGAGCTGAATTGGAATCCAGTTCTGTTGTTCCGAGACATTGGTGCCCAATGCAATATATTCATTTCTGCCAATCTGGTCTTCGATTTCTCCCAGAATTTCACTGCTAATAGATTTATTCATAATCCGTACCGGCTCATCCAGTCCATCAGTTTTGATCTCCAGGTCATAGATTCCACTTACCATGGTTTTGCAAATGACAAGGTCGATTGGGTGCTGTTCCGCTATTTTCCTGAGTTCAGCAAAAGCACGGATGATTTGGTCCATGTTGAGGGCTTTGAATCCCAATATTAATGTTGGTTCAGGGCTTACCGCCTCAACATTTTTCGATAAGAATATTTCATTTACGTCTTCAAGCGTAGCTTCTATGATCAATCTGTCCATGATGTTTCTAAGTTATAGCCTAAAAAGGAATGAAGTCCTCCTTTTGTTTCAACTATTTCAGCTAAGCCAGGCATCTTGTCCAAAATTACTTTTTAATCTCCTCCTGCTTATTCTGGAAACTATAAATCAGATAAATCAATGCAGGTAAAATAAATATACTTCCAATCAACAATGCGTAACCTAATGAAGCAATGGTTTTAGCCTGTCCCTGGTGTGTGAGTAATGACAGGTTATTTCCACCTTTGAGCAATACAATATCTGGAAAATGTGTATAAGTGGCAGCAAATAAGATCATCGTTACCTGAAAACCCGCCAGCAGCCGTAGTAAGATCGGTTTATTGCGGTTCAGGGCTGGCAACATCACCAGTAATGAAATGCTTGCTGCAAATATGGCAATCACACCTGGTGCATCTCCAAAAATCCACAATACCAATGGAATATTGTCAATATAGGCAGATATAAAAACCAGTGCTCCGCAGAGCATTACAACCATAATGGCACGATAGGCTTTTCTTACAAAATGATTTCTGTCTGATTCATTTTCGGTCTGACCAATGATAAAGATAGTCGCAAGATACCCACAGATACTCACCGTAAAAACACCAATAGCTACGGAAAACCAGTTTAGCCAACTGAAAACATACGCAGACAGAAAGTCTGTCGCCTGCGGGTCTATCCGCCCCGACACCGAACTTGCAGCGATTACGCCCAGAAAAAAGGGTGTAATCAAACTAGAGTATACAAATATGGGTGTATAGATATTTTGCATCTCATCTTTGACTGCATCATAATTCCGGAATACAAATGCAGTACCTCTGGCAATGATCCCAAGTAACATACAAACGAGTGGAATATGCAGATATACCGAAACAGTGGTATAGATCTTTGGAAATCCTACGAACAGGATCACAATGGCAATGATCAACCACATATGATTGGCTTCCCATATTGGACCAATGGCTTTGTACATGGTCTTTCGCGTTCTCGATTTGTTGGATTTCGCCGTCATCAGCTCAATGATTCCAGCACCAAAATCTGCTCCGCCAAGCAGAATATATAAGAGGATAGCGGCCCATAGAAAAACAATGACAACGTAAATCATGACAAAGGCTTTTGGATTGAGGAATCGTATAATTTACCAACCATGGTAATTTGTCTGTAAAGCAACAAGCTAACGATTATTGCCAGTGAAACATAGACAGCAGTAAACAGGTAGAAGGAATAAGCAATCCCTGGCATAGGTGTCACTGCATCCGCCGTACGCATCACTCCCCTGATGATCCAGGGCTGCCTGCCCACTTCAGTTACAGTCCAACCAGCCTCCAGCGCAATGAATCCCATTGGAATAGCTGCGACAAAAAGCTTCAGCAGCCAGCGCTGTTCCAGCCATTTTCTCTTCCTCCATAAAGCAAGGAAATACAATAAAGCAATTAACACCATCACCATACCAAAACCTACCATAATCTGGAAGGCATAATGCGTAATGGCAACCGGCGGCTGATCGGCCTTTGGAAATTCACTTAATCCCTTCACTTCAGCATTTAAATCCCCTGTTGCCATAAAACTGAGCAACTTTGGTATTTTAATGGCATAGTCTACACGCTGCTGAACTGTGTCGGGAATACCACCTATGATCAACGCTGCCCCTCTTTCCGTATGAAAATGCGCTTCCATTGCAGCCAGTTTTTCAGGTTGGCGCCTGGCTACATCCTTAGCAGAAATATCGCCGCTTAAAGGCTGAAGACAGGCTGCAATTGTTGCAAATATGGCAGCAATTTTAAATGCCTTATTGTGAAATGCCACATTCCTGCCCCTCAGGATCATCAGTGCATGAACACCCGCAACTGCAAATCCTGTAGACACAAAAGCGGCTACACACATGTGTAGCGATTGTGAAAACCAAGCCTCGTTGAACATTGCCTTCAGTGGGTCGACATTCAGGTATTCGCCATTGACATAATCAAATCCTGAAGGACTGTTCATCCAGGCATTCGCCGCAACTACAAGTATTCCGGATAAAAGGCCACTGATTCCAACAATCACTCCCGTAAACCAATGAAACCAGCGATTGAATTTATTCCAGCCATACAAATAAAAACCCAAGGCAATTGCCTCTATGAAAAAAGCCGTACCTTCTAAAGAAAAAGGCATTCCAAATATCGGTCCTGCGTGCTCCATAAATTTAGGCCATAGTAAGCCAAGTTCGAATGAAAGTACTGTCCCCGAAACTGCCCCTGTTGCAAAAAAAATAGCTACTCCTTTTGTCCAGGCCTTCGTCACATCCAGGTACACCGTTTTTTTAGTTTTCAACCAATAAAAATGTGCAACACACATGAAAAAGGGCATTACCATTCCAATACAGGCAAATATGATGTGAAAGCCCAGGGAAAAGGCCATTTGCAGACGTGCAGCTAGAAAATCGTCCATAGGATAAACGTGTTGGAACCATTAAATAATGCCATAAAAATACGGCATTATTGGACATCAAACTCCTTTTTAATTCATTTTTTAAACAGCTTTCCGTAAAAAAAATCAAATTTCATTATTAGCTCACAAAATTATTAATTATCAAACAAAGAAATTAAAAATAACATATTAGAAATAAAAATTTGCTTTTATAGAAATAAAAAATAAATTTGACCCGTAATTTATTCACCTGTCAAATTGAAAAACATGAATCTATATCAATCAAGCCGCTCAGCCCTTCTGTTGATGTTTCTCCTAAGTAATGTTCAATGCAAAAAGAAAAAACTAAACCAGCCGCTACCGGAAGAGCCGAAAGTAGAAACACATAATCGAAAAGTATTTCTACCAGTAAAATTCGAATCAAAAAATTTGACTGTCATTCTTGGATACCAGGATCAGACGGCATTACTGACAAGCTTGGAAAACTCAGGCAAAAAGAAAGTAGAGATCAGCTATAAAAATGAAATGCCATTCAAAATAAGGTATTATGATCAGGAAAAACCGATCGGTTTCCTGGATTTTCAGGCAAATAACAGGAAGATCATCAACGTGAATTCATGGAAAGAAGAGTTAAAAGTAAACATCTCCACCGGAAATTATACTTATAGCTACGATTCACAAAACCGAATAGCCGAAGTACATTATTATGGACCGGATCATGTCCTTTCCGAACAGAACACTTTCAGCTATGATGCTGAAGGCAACTTATCAGACATTAATACAGAATTCAATCAGAATTCGGGCATGGGTTTTAGCTATCATTACGACGTCAAACACGGGATTTTTAAAGATGTCGCTTTCTTTTGGATCCTGTTCAGAGAACTAGGTTACGATTTCTTTTATCCCACAAAGAACAACCCCGTAAGCGCAGAGGCCAAAGGACTTAAATCAGAACACATCACTTATAGTTATCGGTATAACGAGCAAAACTATCCTTCAGAGGTTACCATCACGAGAAACAATATCAACGAAGTCTACAAAATCAGTTATCGGGAACTTTCACAGTGATCAGGGTTTCAATAACTGTTCTGCTCTGAACAGATTATCCGCTGCCTGAAGGATTTTTGCTTTTAATTTTGGATTGTAATCTGGATGTTGCTGTAAAAATTCGCCAACAGTCTGTGCAGCAGTTGTACTCTGGTAACTACCAAAAGTTGACTGTAGCCAGTTATAAGGAAAGAAGATATCACCAGTCACCTGAATTTCGCTCAGCAACTCCAGACTCTTTCGCAGGTACTTTTCAGAAGTTACCTGCCTAAGTGGATGGTGGAGATAAGCTAATGCTGTAGCTACATTAGCTTCTTTTTCTCTGTTTGACTTTAAAGCCAAACTTTCGAAAAACTGGTTTCTTTCTTCTACATCAGCGGATACAGCAGGCATGATAAATTGAAATCTTTTTATGCGGTCCGGGTTACTGATTCTCGTCAATTGCTTCGCAAGAACGCCTGTGTTTTCCGTATCCCTTAAAGCGAGACTGAATGCCAGAGCAGTATAATCGTCTTCATTCATTTTCAAACCTTCAGGAGCTGGCTTACTTTGTTCCCATATCGCATACAATCTTGATTTAGCCGCAGCCGAAAGAAATACATCCTGGTAAGTTTTAAAGAGAATCCGTTTGTTATTGACTTTCGTCTGGGTCTGAAGTGCAGCCCAAATAGAATTTTCTAAAGTAACTGAAATGGCTTCACGGTCTTTTTGGGTCATAAAATTCCAGTAGATATTGTTTAGGTATCCACAGATCAGTTTCACATTTAATTCTTCCTGTTCTCTGGACAGACCTTCAATCAGTAGGCTCAATAATTCTTTTGGCTTTATAAACCTGCCATTGAGCATATTTTCATAAAGTGAGACATAAGCAGACGCCCGGTTAAGTGGCTTTTGCAACTGATACAATTGTGGATACATCTTGGCATCTACTGGCCATAGCCCATATCCCTGGCCGGACGAGTTGAACAATACAAATAACGGCACATCCATATCCTTGGCAGCGGTAAGATCTACATCTGCACTGTTCAGGTTAACTGTAAGCTCCCTTGTACGATCAGGATAAACCAGTAAAAGTTCAAATAACTGGGGCCAAATCCTTGCCTTGCCATACTCTGGACGTTGAAAAATGTTGAACTTCGTGATTTTTCCATCTTGCTGCTCCAGTTTATAATCTATGATTGGCCTTCCCGTTTCATCAACCCAGACTTTGTTCCAGCTCTGGAGATCTGCATCTGCGTACTGGTCCAGTATGCCGATTAAATCCGGCCATGAAGCATTCCCGTTTGAAAACTTCTTCAGATATTCCCTCACGCCCTGCTGAAATTTCTCTTTACCCATCAGACGCTCCAGCTGCCTCATCATAATTGGTGCTTTATGGTAGATGATATTTCCGTACAAAGTTCCGGCATCTTTGAGATTGTCCAGTGGTTGCCTGATCGGGTTTGAGCCGGTGGTACGATCTATACCATAGGCTGCAGGGAAATGATCAATCAAAAATTTAAGATCAAACACATCTGCACCAGTATTTCCCTCTGTGCTCTTATCGGCCATAAAGTTGGCAAAAACCTCTTTCATCCAGACATCAGTGAACCAGTTCATCGTCACCAAATCGCCGAACCACATGTGTGCAGTTTCATGGGCGATAAGATTACTACGTGCGTTTAATTGATCTTTCGTTGCGCCCCCGTCAAGAAACAGGGATGCAGCTTTATATTGAATAGCTCCGGGATGCTCCATCCCCCCAAATTGGAAATCAGGAATCGCCACAAAACCAAATTTTTGAAAGGGATACCGAATGGCCGTCCAGTCTTCAAAATACCTAAGAGATTGATCATGAATAGCAAATATCTCTTTCATGCTATTTTTCAACTTTGCGCTATCCGTTTCCCGGTACAGAAAATCCGTGGTCATCTGACCTACCTTATCTTGCTCAAGGCTAAATTTCCCTGCAGCAAATGCAAACAAGTAAGTACTGATACGCTCAGATGTCTTAAACTGAAGTGTTTTTCTTGTACCATTTATAGATTCCTGCTTCAGTCCACCATTTGTCATGGCACTCCAATCCGCTGCAAGACTTAGGCTCAGATCGTATCTTGCCTTCAAATCAGGCTGATCGAAACAGGGAAATACGGTACGCGCCCGGTCTGGTACAAATAGCGTATACAAATAATCTGCATTACGGTTCAGCGCCCCCTCCCCTGCTTCAAATTTGATCTCGATATGGTTACTACCTATTTTTAAATACTTCACCGCAATTACAATGTGCTCGGAAAGGTATTTTATGGCTATTGATGCTCCGTTTACTTTTATGCTTTTTAGTTTCTCCGGAGCAGCTTTAAAATCCAATTGCAGAGAATAAAGATTGGATTTCAGATTGAAACTCAATTTTTCGGATGCTGCAATTCCTGCATTTCTCTCTGCAGGAATGTCGAAGGACAATCCATAATTGACATTGCTGATGACACCTTTGCGGTAATCGGCAAGTTTTTTTGAAACTCCCGCTTCAATTCCCGGATCTTTCATCGCCAATGCCGGACAAAAAGAACATAAACATGCCGCTAGAAAAAGAGAGAAACAATACATTTTAGCCATGGAGGCTAATTTAGGGAATGATTTTCATTCCTCAGTCAAGTTTCAGATACATAAGGATTTTTTCAAGCATTAAATGCTCAAGAACTGTAATTTAGCAGCAACAAAACTTTAGTCTGATGAAAACGACATTAAAAACATTGTTGGTACTTGCCCTGGCAGTATCACTAAACACTACGCTGCAGGCCCAAGGCCTAAAAATGCCTCAGGCAAGTAGCGGCCAAACGATTAGCCAAAACTTTGGTTTAGGCAAAATTACACTGACCTATTCCCGCCCAAATACCAAAGGACGCAGCATTTTTGGCGGTTTGGAACCTTATGGTACAGTATGGCGCACCGGTGCCAACTCCGCTACCATCATCACTTTCTCTGAGCCTGTAAAATTTGGCGGTACAGAAGTCCCGGCTGGAGATTACGGATTATTCACCATACCAGGAAAAAGCGAATGGACCATTATCCTGAATAAGGGTGCGAAACAATGGGGAGCTTATGAATACAAAGAGGCTGAAGATGTCCTGCGTATCAAAGTAAAACCAGTTGCGCTCAAGGAAAAAATAGAAACTTTTACAATCCAATTTGCTAATGTGTACCCGACTTCAGCTAAATTGCAGTTGCTATGGGAAAATACATCCGTAAGCATTGATCTTGCTACTGACGTAGATGCGAAAGTAATGGCAGGAATTGAAGAAGCAATGAAAGGTGAAAAAAAACCTTATTTCCAGGCTGCTCAATATTATTTTGAGAATGGCAAAGACCTGAACAAAGCACTGGAGTGGATGAACGCAGCAGATGCAAACAATACGACTCAACCTTGGGTGAAACTTTGGAAAGGTCGCGTTCAATTGAAGTCAGGTGATAAAAAAGCCGCCCTGCAAACTGCTGAAGAAGGACTGAAAATTGCCACCGAAATTAAAAATGCCGAATACATCAGGTTGACTACTGCTTTAATTGCAGAAGCGAAGAAGTAGGAATAAAGATTAGAAGTGAGCGGATGTTTTTTTCAGAAAAACATCCGCTTTTTTATGTTTCAGCGCTCAGTGTTTTGGAAAGTCCTTGCAGCGTCACCGAAAATACGAGCACCAATACACAGCCGATCACATTCAGCCATAAATAGGCTACCAAGTCCAGCTGCCCGATTACAATAACCAGCAATTGAGCAAACACTCCAGCAACAAATACGGCTCTGCCCTTCACATATGGCACATAAAACGCTACCAGGAATACGCCGAGTATCGTTCCGTAAATGTAGGAACCCAAAATGTTCACCGCCTCCAATAGGTTTCCGATCTTACTGGCATACAGGGCCATAACAATACAAACCACACCCCAAAATACAGTTGCCAACCTGGATGCCTGCAGGTATTGACGATCGGAACCATCTTTTTTGATCAAGCGTTTATAGATATCAATCACCGTCGTGGAAGCCAGGGAATTTAGCGCACTTGCAGTAGAGCCCATAGATGCCAGGAAAATGATAGCAATCAACAAACCTATCAATCCCTTTGGCAGGTACTGCGTTACAAAACTCAAAAAGATATAATTATTATCCTTTACATTGGCTTGGTTATCGTTCTTCAGCATTAGCTCCGTGACTTGCGTACGGATTGCTTTTTCCTTTTCATCTGCAGCTTGCAAAGCTTTGCGCTGCAGACCAATAGCAGACTCATCTCCCAGATCCAGCGCCTGATTCATTTGCCTAACCACAGCTTGCTTTGCATCAAAAGCCCTGTCGTAGTCATTTTTGATTTGATTCAATTGCGGGCCGTACTTACTCTTTTCCAGCTTGTTCAACTCAAAACTATTGAAGAATACCGGCGGACGATTGTATTGATAAAAAGTGAATACCAATACACCGATCAGCAGGATCAGAAACTGCATTGGAATTTTAACTAATCCGTTCATCAGCAGTCCAAGGCGGCTTTGGCTCACGGAAGCACCCGACAAATACCGGCCAACCTGGCTCTGATCTGTACCAAAATAAGACAATTGTAAAAAGAAACCGCCTATCAAACCGGTCCAGACAGTATATTGATTGTTGAGGTCAAACTTAAAATCGATTGCATTGGTACGGCCCATTTTCCCTGCTATGCTGATCGCCCTTCCAAATCCCACATCGGCAGGAAGTAGCTGTACCACCATAATCCCCGCAGCAAAAAGTCCGCAAAAGATAATGCTCATCTGCAGCATCTGAGTATAGGAAACTGCCTTAGTTCCCCCATATACTGTATAAAAGATCACCAGACTACCAATGAAAAGTGTGGTATACGTGGTATTGATATCAAGTATCGTAGAGAGAATAATGGAAGGTGCATAGATCGTGATTCCCGTAGACAGTCCTCGCTGCACCAGAAACAAAAATGCGGTAAGTGCCCTGGTTTTCAAATCGAAGCGTTGCTCCAGATACTCATAAGCCGTGTAAACCTTCAATCGGTGAAATATGGGCACAAAAGTGATGCAAAGTACAATCATAGCCAGCGGCAAACCGAAATAGAACTGAACAAAACTCATCCCCGAAGAATATGCCAGCCCCGGTGCCGAGAGGAAGGTGATCGCACTCGCCTGCGTAGCCATCACGGAAAGACATACGTGATACCAGGGCAAAGATTGGTTACCCAGCAAATAGCCATGAATATTCTGCGCCCCTCTACTTTTGTAGATGCCATATACAACAATAACCACAAGGGTGATGATCAGGACAGACCAGTCTAAAATGCTCATTCGAAATATTTAGTAAAGGCGTAAAAAATCAGGATCAGAAAGACAAGCCAGCAAATCAGCAAACGGTAAAACTGCTGCCAGGATTTTACAAAAGGCGGAAGCTCCTGCGGTTCTGTTTTTTCCTCTAAATTCTTGTTATGCGCCATACCTGCCTAAATAAATATTATTTCTTTTTGCCGGAAAGGAGGTTGACAAATAACCTATAGGCACCCGGCACCCCCGCTGGCAATTGCCTGAAGAAGGAAATCCCGGTATATACATAACGGCCTTTGCCATAATCTGTGACAAGCAAAGCCCCATTCTTTGCAGGTTCCCCCGTATCATTCATACTCAGCAAGGGGGTATACCTCGAATCTGCGTCAGTAACGAAATACAAACCACGCTCCTGTATCCAGCCATCAAAATCTCCGGCAGTGATCTTATTCGGGTAATTCAGTGAAGCATCTTGCGGCGACAGCAAACTTACTTTAGCGTCTTCTTCCGTCACTCTGTCCCTGGATAGTCGGAAAGGATATGGCCCCAGATTTTCCAGGCGGAGCGGGCTGTTCACGTTATATTGCACCAATAGCACACCACCCTCTTCCACATATTTCATCAGCTTCGGTTGCATTGCTTTTGCATTGTCGTTCACATTATAAAGCCTTACCCCGGTCACTATCGCATCAAAGGAAGAAAGGTCTCCGTTGATCACCTGACCCTCGCTAAGATTGCTCACTTCATACCCAATCTGTTTTAAGGATTCGGGAATCAAATCTCCGGCTCCTGCAATGTAGCCGATCCTTTTTCCTGCAAGCTTCAGGTCGATCCTGTTTACACTTGCTTCAGCAAAAGGGAATAGTGTCTGTACAGGGATGTGTTCGTAGTCCAGTATACGCAATCCATGATGGTAAGTTTGTCCATCAATAGTCAAGCTCAGAGACAACGTTCCGCTGTTGGCATTTCCTCCGGGAGTAATCTTGAGTACTACTGTCTGCTCTTCGCCTTTCTTAAGCTGTTTAAAATCCAGTTTCTCTGGAGAGACTTTCCAGCCCGCAGGCAAAACCGGGACTAAAGTTCCGGAAGCATTCTCCTGAAAACTCTTCAACTGCAAAACAACCTGCTTCGGTTCATTGCCATTGAAAACAAAAGCTTTTTCAGCCATAGTTGCAGTCACAGGTGGGGCAATGACGAGTGGACGGTACAACTCACCTCTTACCTGATCGGTCGACTTGTAAACCACCGGTCGTTCAAAAGTGATGGACTTCCCTGCAATCGTAAAGGTAAATTTTGTGCGCAATACTCCCGGATCTTCAGGAAATCCAATCAATGCCTGATCCGGTACCTGATACATCCCTATCGGATGCTTTTCCCTCAGCCAATACGGTTGGGACAGCTGATGTGCAACCATGCTACCCTCAAAACTCAACAATTTATTGGTCTCTGTAATCCCTTTTACAAGGGGTACAGCCGTTGGCCAGATCTGAGTGAGGCTGACATCAGCACCGGGACGCATCACCACCTGAGAAGTCAAGGGAACAAATTGGTTTAAAGCATATTGCGACTGAGGTGCAGTACTTTCAAACCAAAGACCAGCAGCATTTACGATCAAATCTTTTAATGACTTTATCTTTTCGGTTTTCCAGTAGCTCTCCGGTAGCGTTTCCACTGCGTTTAATGTGGCGACCAACTGCGGAACAATTTTCGCAGGGGCAGATACCTGGTATTCCGTATTGACTTGATTGATCATTTGCGCAATGGCAGCCCCGCCTTTTACGCGGCCCCAGCTCAAGTCGACTCCTTCAAATATATCTTGAGCAGCTTTTTCGCCTGCGACAGGTACAAAGTATTCAGTGGATGCTCCTCTTTGTCTTGCTGTGCCGAAGCCCTGGCTCCGGTGATTCGAACGGCTTTCTGCAGCAATCTCGCCATAACTCTCTCCTAATAGTGCATTGTATACGCCTACATCCAGCTTTAGCTGATCCTCAGCAGTGGTATTATTCCCACCAAAATTAAAAGTATTCCATAAAATTCGTTTTGACTGCCATGGCTTTACAAAAGCCAGCTGTTCGGTAAACTGCTTGGGGTCTGCTGCTGCCACGAAGGCCTCACGTGCCAGGATCGCCGATCCGGAATGATGTCCATGCCCGGCTCTGGAATCTTCAGGGAAACGGGTAATGATCACATCCGGTTGAAATTTACGGATCACCCAAACGACATCGGCAAGGACTTTTTGTTTGTCCCAGATCTTAAAGCTCTCCTCCGGATTTTTCGAAAAACCAAAGTCATTCGCCCGGGTAAAAAACTGTTCGGCACCGTCTGTCCTCCTGGCTGCAAGCAGTTCCTGCGTACGGATCAGCCCCAATAACTCTGCCTGTTCGTTCCCGACCAGGTTTTGTCCCCCATCTCCCCTGGTCAGGGAGAGATACCCTGTCCTCAGTTTTTTCTCCTTTGCCAGATAGGCGAGCAAGCGTGTATTTTCGTCATCCGGATGAGCAGCTATATACAACACACTACCGTTCACCTTCAAAGCCTCCAGGCCTTGTTTGATTTCAGCGGCATTCAATTGTCGCTGCATTTGGGCACGTGTAAATAAAGGGGAAACCGCGGTAATGAGCAGCAGGTAAAAACGAAATTTCATATACAGATCTTAGTCTCCGAAATTAACCAAAAATCCGCAATCTGTACTTTTTAATCCCAACTAAAACCGTAACATTACTGCAAAAATACTACACTTTTTATAGGAGAATTTTACTGCTTACTTCTTTGTCTATAGTAATGAATCCCGGATATTTGACCAGGGAGTTACCTACCTTGATGCTAGGCCTGATCTTCAGCGTCAACATTCCTTTTTTCTCCGGACCGCCTTTTCCGCTCTTGATGAAATCACTGATCTCTCCCATTACTTTACTATTGGAAACAAAAGGATACACATTCACTTCCATATTGACTAGCACTACCGTAGCCTGTCCTGCGCCAACGTTGACCTCCTGATTGACAAAACCATTGGCCAGTTCCTGGTTATTGATCAATATTTTATATTCAAATTCATTGATCGCCGCATCATTAGCACTCGGATTTTTCACCTCCAGGTTCAGACGTGCCCTCAACGGAACATCTTTTCTAAGTAAACCCAGTGCAAGGCCCGGTAAGCTGGCCATATTGATGTCACCATCATTGATCATTTTTTTTACATCGGCACCGCCAATAGTCACCTGGTCCGCAGAAGTAATCCTGTAGGTACATTTTTCCAAGGCCTTGATCTGCTGTGCCTGTTTATTTATTCCGCAACCCGATACCACTACCAGTACTAAGCATGCCATTAAAATTCTTTTCATAACGCTATAACGGATATTGGTCAACAATAGATATAAGCAAACGAAATTAGCGTCTGCGTCCCGATTTTCCGATCAGGCTATCTACACTATATCTCCCGGGACCTGCCACCAACAGGAACAGGTATACAATCAGGTAATGAAGTCCCATTTCTTTCGTACCAAAATCATCTGCTGCATGAACTATAAATACCGCTACGATCATGGTGATGATTAAAGGAATCAAGGCGAAACGGGTGGCCAAGCCCAACAGGAGCAATATGGAACAGAAAAACTCCGCAAACACGGTCAGGTATAAAGAAACAGCAGTACCAATACCAATTGGGTCTCCAAACTGGATTGGCCCTCCTGAAGTGATCATCACCAGTTTTCCGTAACCGTGAGTAATCATAAATACAGCAAAAGCCACCCGTAAGAGGAGGAGCATGAAATGAACGCTGTTGTTATTAAAATTGGTATTGAATAACTTCTTCATTTTTTAGAATTCTTTGTCAGTTTATAATTATGAGTTAATCTTTACCTGTAAATATATAATTTTATAGCTAAACTGTAACGAGGGAACTGATAAATCCCGAAATCGCATCCTGAAGGATCATTTTTTTACTCTCGTCAGGTTTCCCCTCCTTCTGGATCATTTGTATAGATACCAGGCCATGCAGTATCGAAAGGTAAGTATGGTATTTTAGAAAAAAATCTGTGTCTTTCCTGCTGCTCATGGCAATCGCTTCTTTGATCGTGGAAATCATCACCGTAGCCATCTGCTTCATTTCGGCGATCTGGTTTACCCTGTCACAGGCTGGAATCCCCAGCCCAAACATCAGCTGATAATATTCTTTATGTTCAAATGCAAAGTCCCAGTAAGCATGCGCCATGGCCTCCAGCTGTGCTGCAGGCTCCAAATGCCTTCCCTTCACTTCTGCAAGTGTATCGGCCAGCTTTTCAAAACCTTCTTTTGTAAATTCAAGTAATATTGCTTCTTTGTTTTCAAAATGATTATAGATCACAGGAATGCTGTACTCAATGGCATCGGCTATTTTCCGTATTGACAAAGACTGCCATCCATCACTCAAAACCTGCAACCAGGCAGCTTCTAATATACTCGCCCTGAATTCTTCTTTTTGTCTGATTTTACGTTCTGCAATCCCCATGACCTGTCAATTTGGTTAACACTGTTATCAAAAATAAGCGGTATATCTTTTGAATAAAAATATACCGCTGTTTTCTGACTTAAGGAAAACAAATTCCCATCAGGGGTTACTAAGGCTGGATGTAAAATGTTTGGCTGAATGCACCATTTGCTGCAATATCCCAAGCCGCAACCCTTAACCATTTACGACCTTTCAGATTGGCCTTGAACTGGAAAAGCTGATCACCAAATGCTTTAGTCTTAGTCAGATCTATTTTTTCCTGGTATACGCGCAGTCCGTCACCAGACACCACCTCTATAAAGTTCATAGGAAAAGTCCAGCGCAGCTTTACTGCCACATCAGCAGTACCGTCTGCAGCCAGGCTTAAGGTTTCTCCCGAATGCTTACCATTCACCTTCAGCTCAGGCATCAGCACCTCTCCGGTACTGGAGAAGAATTTTCCTTTCTGCATCGCCTCTACTACCGGCTTCCAGCCTTCTTTATAGTCTGGTATCTTATCAAGCATCAGGTAGTTGACATTGTTGTGCGCATACATCTCATTCTGATGGGTAATCGTAAACAGATCTGCCTCTGCAATCACTGTCTTTTTCAGACCCCAATTATTCATATCGTCCAGCAGTCCCAGTACACGTCCGCCCAGACGAGGTTGCGACAGGTCTGCAGGCATGGCCTTCCAGGCAGCCCCCATAAAGCGGTCAGACAAGAAAAAGTCTTCCTGTGCGTATACATCGGGCGCGTTCACGGAACCTTTAGTACGCGCATGTGCCGTCCAGGCCAGCCCTTGCTCGTCTTCCAGCAATTTCAGCATGTCCTTTTTATCTCCCACATGGTACACCTTACCAAACCCAGGTCGGTCTTCCACATAAGGCACACCTTTATCTCTCGACATCACCCAATAAACCGGCTTAGGGAAGATTTGGAGCCAATGACCACCAAAGAATTCATTGGGTTCCTCACCTGGCATCAGGAGAAAATCCCGGTCAGACAAGCGCTCACATTGTTCAAAGAGCGCTTTCAACTCTTTGAGACGTTTCTCGTCCGGTCCTTTTGGGTTTGCGGTATAATGAAACTCACCCAAATGCACCATATCTACTCCCAGACGTTTAAAAACCTCTACAAACTCTGGCTTTTCGGGGATAGGCTTTCCTGCAAGTACTACATTCATAATGAATTCATTATGAAAGTGACTAGACATGGTTTTAAATCCAGGCAGCTTTACATATTTATCGTTATTAGTAAACCGCTTTACCGCTGTAAAAGCATCTGCAGCATCCTGATCGGTCAACAAGCAGAAGAAATTCATGCGTTGTTTGCTGTTTGGCGGGGCATTGAACCAAGGCACGAAACGGTTGTCTCCTTTTAGTTCCTGGCGGATTCCCATTCCATAACCGGGAGCCATATCCCGATAGTTATTGCCGTACCAGGTAAACTTTAAGTTGAAAGCTTCATCCAGGGGATAAAAATATTGATGTGGCGCGGGGAACAAGGCTAAAGTACCCTGCGCACTGCTGGCCGTAATGCTTCGGTATTTCACCGCCAGGTCTTTTGCAGCATTAGATTTATCCACTGTTGCATGTACCAAGGTGTCACCTGTATTGGTCCAGGAAATTTGCTTCCAGCTATCTGCCTTATTCAGCAAACCTGCATCGTAAACCACCGCAGTTGCATCTACATCTGTACTCATTACAGCTGCCACATTGAACAATGGACTCCCATTGTAGAAGGTGATTTCCAATACACCTTCGAAGCGTTCACACTGCATTTCACCAATTCGGATTATGGTATGGCTACCTTCAGTCCTCACAGCAGCGGTCTTCTTCTTAAACTGCACTGGAAAGCTCTTAAAAGGTTTTAGCGGAACTTTATCAAAAAAAATATTCCAGCCATTTTGAGACAACAGATCTCTTTTACCAATACTCAAAATAAAAGTAGGATCTAAATTTTCAGAGATTAGTTTCTGACTGGCACCTTTATTCAAAGCAATTTTTTGAAAGAGGGGTTTTGAAGCAGAAAGATCCAGGACAACAGTTCCTTTTTGTCCGGCGGCGGTTGGCCATTTAAACTCCAAAAGGTTGCCTTTAACCTGTAGTTCGGCTTCATTTTTTGGATTGAACTGGCGTGTATCTACCTTAATTTGGGCGCTACAAATGGTGATTTCGGCTAAAAAAAACAGAAGGGTAAAGTTTATTAGTTTCATATTCGGTTGTGTTAGAAGCCGTAACTTACGACTTTTAAAACTAGGAAGCAAGCATACAACTACGTCAGGTGGAAACCAAAGTCGAGGCAAAATGTTATAGAACTAGACGAATTTGTCATATAAATTTATGTTACGCGAATACAATTCTTCCATTAGTGACTGATTACATTTGAAGATGTGTTAAGGATGCGCCTATAATTGAAACGCATTCGCTTCCACCCGCGTTTTAGCCTGGATCGTTGCCGTATCATTCAAAGACGATCCAAGCTCGAACGTGCCACGTTGTAAACTTGAAGATGACCTAAAAGCATCCTAGGCACAGGTACATGAAAAACTACGACAGCAAGCTGATCAACTATTACCAAATGCTTGGTGGCACTGTAGGCCTTGGAATACTGATGCCCTTCTACCTTCACTTTTTTCCGGTCTCAACACTGCTTCCGGGTTTAGAAGATATAGGGTACTTATTACTACTATCGTTATTTTGTACCGTAGCATTGTACATCATGTTTGCAGAATCATTGAAACGGATTCCTGCGTTCACCGTTAACCTGAGCTTCAATCTGGAACCGATCTATGCGATCATCATGGCATTTCTGTTCTTCTCCGAAGGGAAACAAGTCAATTTGTCTTTTTATGCAGGACTATTCTTTGTCGGGACGTCTGTCCTTTTGCAAACGCTCATGAACATTAGCGGTAAGCAAAAGTTAAACTAAGAGCTAAAAAAGCGAAAGTTAAGTTCTATCCTTGACTTTCGCTTTTGAAATCACAATACATTTTTATTAAATATTCTTGGGATTGTAACTCCCGTTTTCCCGATCGTTTCCATAATTCAGTGCATCGTTCTGCTGATCTGCAGATGAGTCGCTTTCCTTCGTTTCTTTTTCTTTCGCTTCCCGCATTTCTTTGATGCTCAAATTCGCATCAATGTTATGTTCACGTTTGTCTTCTCTGCCTTTTAAAGGCTTATGCTCGTCCTGATGCCCCAAAAATCCAGGATCAACATCTGCATTTTCAAAATGGGCATCATCATTCAATTGATTGTTTTCAGGCGCTGTAGCCTTGTCTTTATCGTGGGTTTCCATAGTTTGATGTTTTAAGGTTTACACACTATAAACAAGCCTGGCAATCTATGGTTTTGAGTTTCGCAACGACCAGATACCTACAACATCAGATTTCCTAAATTCAAAAAAAATGTTATTTTTACGGTAATGGATTATTTTAACACCCTCGAACCGCTCTTACGCACCTTTTGGTATATCGCCATTCCCGTAAGCGCCATCTTTGCTATTCAGACCATAATGACCTTTTTAGGTTCAGATGCGGCGGACGGACTTGATGCCGATTTTGACGGCGATCTGGAACATGGCGATGAGCCTTTTCAACTGTTCACTTTCCGGAACCTGATTAATTTTCTACTGGGACTCAGCTGGACAGGAATTTCATTATACAATACCATTCCCAACAGAACCATATTAGTTGCGCTTTCGCTGGGCGTAGGAATGGCATTCATCACATTGTTCTTCATGATCATCAAACAGCTCCAGAAACTGGCCGAAGACAATACATTTAAAATAGAAAGCACTCTTAAAAAAACCGCCACAGTTTATCTGCGCATTCCAGCCAGCAGAACGGGCAATGGAAAAGTCCAGATCAGCATCAACGGTGCCTTCAGGGAACTCGATGCCGTCACAAACGGTGACTCAATAGAAAGCGGAGCAAGTGTCCTCATCGTCAATATAGTTAATCAAAATTTAGTACAAGTAGAAAGAATCTAGTATGGAAAACGCTTTACAGTCCCCACTGACCATTATTCTGGTCTTAGTCATTGTTATTTTTGTTACCTTTTCGGCGCTAATTGCCCGCTATAAAAGGTGTCCTTCAGATAAAATATTGGTCATCTATGGAAAAACAGGCGGAACTTCTGCCAAATGTATCCATGGCGGCGGCGCATTTATCTGGCCTGTCATTCAGGATTATGCTTACCTGGACCTCAAACCCATCTCAATTGAGGCTAACCTGGTGAATGCACTGAGCCGTCAAAATATCCGTGTGGATGTGCCCTGCAGATTTACCATTGCCATCTCTACCGAAAGCGACAGTATGAACAATGCTGCTGAACGTTTGCTCGGGCTGGCACCTGGTGATATCCAGGAACTGGCTAAAGATATCCTGTTTGGACAGTTGCGCCTGGTGATCGCCACCATGACCATTGAAGAGATCAACTCGGACCGGGACAAATTCCTGGACAACATCTCCAAGAACGTAGATACCGAACTGAAAAAAATCGGCTTAAAACTGATCAACGTCAACGTAACCGATATAAAGGACGAATCCGGCTACATTGAAGCACTGGGCAAGGAAGCTGCGGCAAAAGCCATCAATGAGGCCTTAATCAGCGTCGCGGAACAAACCAAGATCGGCGAAACCGGAAAGGCCATTGCGGACAGGGAAAAAGATGTACAGATTGCGGAAACGCTGCGTGAACGTGATGTCAAGATTGCCATCACCCAAAAGGACCGTGAGATCAGCATTGCAAATGCTTCCAAAGACGAGAAGATCGGTAAGGCAGAGGCAGATAGGGATTCCAGGATCAAAATGTCCGAAGCCAATGCCATCGCCGTAAAAGGAGAAAACGAAGCAAGAATAGATATTGCCAACTCCGATGCACTTCGTCGTGAAAAAGAAGCAGAATCGATGAAGATCGCAGTATCTGCAGAGAAAGTGCAACAGGCACAGGCCTTACAGTCAGCTTATATGGCTGAACAAAAGGCAGAGCTTGCCCGTTCTGAGCGCGAGCGTTCTACCCAGATCGCCAACATCGTGATACCCGCAGAAATTGCCAAGCAACGGGCAATCATCCAGGCGCAGGCCGATGCAGAGACCATCAGGGAAAATGCAAAAGGTGAAGCCGACGCTATTTTTGCAAAAATGGAAGCGGAAGCGAAAGGTTTATTTGAGATACTGACTAAACAAGCTGAAGGTTACCGCGAAGTAGTTGCTGCCGCAGGTGGCGACCCTACCAAAGCTTTCCAGCTGCTGCTGATTGAGAAACTACCGGAGTTGGTAAGAACGCAGGTAGAAGCAGTGAAAAACATCAAGATCGACAAGATCACCGTTTGGGATTCCGGTAATGGTGGTGCTGAAAATGGCAATTCATCAACAGCGAATTTTGTATCGGGAATGATGAAGACTGTCCCTCCGTTGAATGACCTGTTCAATATGGCCGGACTCAACCTCCCGACGTACCTGAAAGGTGCGGAAGAAAGTACTTCAGCTCCAACAAATGCAACAAACGATAAACCAGTGGTTTAGATGAGCAATAGATTACCCATGCAAAGCCCCCTGATGAAGACACCAGAGGGCTTTGCATTTATATGAGATTTTGCTTAGGCTGTTGCCAGCTTAGCTATATTTCTGTAAGGAAATTCGTTGAAGATGTGACGACGTGCGAAACGGCCCGGAGAATCTGCATTCACCAATTTCACGTACACTGCTTTTGGTACACCAAAATACTCGTAAGCGCTGCCATCTAGAAATTTCACGGTCAGCACAAGCCCTTTCCATTCGTAATCTGCGATTCCGCAGCTTGCAGTGGTCTGGTCATATTCTTCTTTAGAAAGCGCCAGTGTTTCCGGAGCAATACTCACCAAAAAATGATAAGCTTCGATGATCTCCTTGCTTTTGATCTCCGCCTCCAGTTTAGCCTCCTCGCTATCCTGAAATTTATCAGGATGAAATTCTTTCATCAAATTCCTGTAAATGGTCTTTAACTCTTTCAATTCGGCATCCTTCTGTACACCCAATAACTTCCTATAATCTACTATCTTTTTCATAAAATTTGCGCAAAGATAAGTCAAAACTTTAGGTAAACCTATTGTTTTCAATTAATTAAAAAGATTGACCTCTGAGCTACAAATCCTATAGTCCACACACTTATATTTAAAGCAGAACCAATTCCTGATAAAATGAAGAACCTCAGCTTAAGATGGTCTGATCTGGATGCAAACTACCATTTGAGACATAGCGCTTATTATGACCTTGCAGCACAAGAAAGGATAGAAATCCTTCATCAATATGGCATCAGCATCTCCATGATGAAAGACCAGCATGTTGGCCCGGTCTTATTCAAAGAACAATGTGAATTTAAGAGAGAAATCCACCTCAATTCTAAGATACATATCCTGACCAAACTATTAAAAATGAAAAGGGATGGATCATTTTGGGTGATTCAACACGAATTTCTTTCAGAAGATCATCAGCTCCATGCCGTGCTGAAAGTCGAGGGAAGCTGGATAGACACGGTCAAAAGAAAACTGGCCAGACCCGTGCCTGAAGTGATTTTTAATGGTCTGGAAAGCTTTCCAAAGACGGATGATTTTGAATACCTGTAAGCACATCTTTGCTTACAGGATTCTTTCTCCTGGGGGATTAGCGATTATAGGTATCTACCGCATTTTCCAGATTCAGCGAAGCTTTGCGGTGGACGAAAAAACCAGCGATGCTGAATCCGCCCCCTATCCCCAATAATGCTAAACTGGGTACAAAATTTGGGCTTTTATGGTTTATGGATCCCGGTGGTCTGTTAAAGAACTCTTCTGAAGACTCGCCTCCTTTTGTTCCGGTAATGACAAACGAAACCAAACTCGCAACCAGAGAGGCACCCCCCGCAGTATACAACAGGTTCCTGGTATTCAGGCTTCTTCTGTAGGCTTTGAGAAAGTCCATACTGGCCGCATGATCTGCCATATCTGCACTTAGGTTTCTGTAATTCACTCTCTTAAGGTCGGAATAGCCTTTATTATAGTACATACTTACGTTAATAGACTGATCAAACTTACCTGGATATGCGTACCTCCGGTCATACCAGCTATCATCGTATACCACTTCTTGAAAAAGGTTGATTTTTCCTTCGACAATGCGTTCTGAAAAACTGGTTTCTCCAAGTATACTCGTCTTTCTGGTATTCGCAAAAAAACCATTTCGGTTGTTGAAGAATTTCACGCCCCTTAGAGGAACAACTCTTGAATCGGCCCTTAACTGCCATCCCCCCATGATGTCCGGGCGCAGTCGAACCTGCTCAGCATAGATAACTGAGTCGGAATAGAGGTAAATAAAATTTCGGGATCCGTCCACCTGGGCGCGGGCGCTTAGGCCATAGCAAGCCATGGCGATAATGAGCATTTTTTTCATATCGGTTTCTATTTGTGTGTAACCAATACTACACAAATAGTTTCCCACATATCAGATTGTAAACAATAAAATACAAAAAATAATCTGCCTCTAGTGCTCAGAAGGGCATTTATGCAGTTTGCATACAATGGAACACACCTTCACCCCCATGTACCAAAATAAAATACTGAAAACGGGGGCTGCAATCACATCGAGGCTATAATGGATGTGTTGCACCAAAACAAGTATGGCCATCATAGCGGAAGCCGAAAAAGCAATCATCTTGTCTTTCTTGCCTGGCAGACATAAGCCAATTAAAAACAAAGTTGAAACATGACCAGAAAAGAACAGGTCCTTTGTAATGTTTTCCGCATGATAAAAGATGATTGTGAAAGGATCTACCAGGTCAATCAGCCCTTCAGGAGGATCTAGTGAGACAATACTGATCGTGAGCAAACGGGTCATGCATAAAAAAATATAGGCCCAGCTGAGCCTCACAAATATCTCCGGGGACCTTACCATCCTGGTAATGGCAAGCGCAATGGTAGCGTATAGCACAACAAATATCCAAATGGAAACATCTCTTGCAGGCACCATACGCAAAACCGGATCCATGAGCAACTTGCCCTGACGTTGTTGTACAAAGGAGAAGAATACAGGGAAACCAATAACAATTAAGATGAGAATGCTCCCGGATAGAAAAATGCTTTTTCTGAAAAATGAATTACTCCATTGGTTTGCCCACAAATTCTTACCCGTGTTCATGTAGATCTTAGCATTTTTCTGCTAAAGATAAAGAACTAAAATTAAAATGGAATTAAAATTAAATTAACATGAGCCGGAGCTTCTCTGCAACCTGCAGTCAGAGAATTGACATCACAAAAACGAGGCAAAGCCACGCCGCAGTACATAAAATATACGCGGGTCGGTCAAAACCCGCTTTCTTCAACTTTAAGTTCAAGCCTTTCCAATTGGTAGTCGCCAAGCCAAATAATATTTCTAAAATTGCACCCATACCTTAATGATTTGATACTAAGATAACAAAAATCTAGTCAGCCTCAGCACCTATTTTGTTTTTATAAAACCTAGCCTTAGATTTGCAGATATGTCAAAAAGAACCTACTTCCTCTCATTAGTGATGTTACTGCTTTTCATTTCGGCCTTTACGTTTGGCCCATTGAATGCTCAAAATGCAAAAAGCGATGCCCCGACGAAGACGCATTACTTCTTAAATAAAACTGAAATTGCCCCACAGTCCATTCAGTTCTTCAATGTAAGACACATCGATTCGATCAAGACCATGTTGAAAAAAAGCACAAGGGGTATCGATACCACTGTGGTTTTATATTCGAGCAAAAGAGACAGCCTCATTAGCTTCGATCAAGTCATGGACGATTATTTCGTAGAACCTGAAGTCAGGCATTTCAAAATCAACACACCAAATTACCTTGGCGTAGAAGAACCTGCGAAACTCCTGTTTTCAGCAGACGGCGTGAGCAACCTGATCGTTTACAGACCTAAAGACCACAATCCAGGATACATCAATATTTCCAGCGAACTGGAATTTACGGGGGGAAAACCGGAGGTTAGGGAAAAAATGATCGCCCTGATCAATAAATGGAACAATTTGCCGAAGCCAGTGCAATAAAAAGTTACTTTATAAAAATAGACTGCCATAGGGTTGTCAGTAGCGGTTGTTTTCTTTGTAATAGAAAATAATTGATAACCTTAAAAGCATCACATCATGACTACTTCAGCTGTAACTACCGCATTCTCTACTACTTCAGACATCCTCAACGCATGGCTGGGACACCGCCGCCTGACCCGCCGTGTGATAGAAGCCTTTCCCGAAAAGGAGCTCTATGAATTCAATATCGGCGGAATGCGTTCATTTGCTGATATGGTAAAAGAGCTGATCGACATTTCCGGGCCGGGCGTGAAAGGACTGGCAACGCAGGAATGGCCCGATGGCAGCAATTTTAGCCATGTAGCTAAAGAAGTGGCTCCAACAAAATCGGATTTACTGGCTTTGTTTGATCAGGGAACTGAGCAGATCAGCACTTATCTGCCCCAAATTCCGGAAGAATATATGCAGGAAACAGTGATGGCTTTTGGCGCTTATGAAGGCCAGGTCTATTCAACCATTTTGTATTTGATCGACAATGAGATTCACCACCGCGCACAAGGTACTGTATATCTCCGTGCACTTGGAATCGAGCCTCCTGCATTCTGGAACAGGGACTAATTTCCTTAAAATAATTATCTGCTATATTTGCATCCTATGATTAGGATAGGACTAGCAGAAGATGATATCAAAATTGCCGAGCTGATAAAAACCGGTTTGGAAGAACACCAGTACCATGTGACTTCCAAACCGGATGGCAATGCTGCATTGAGCGAATTCCTGACCAACGAGTATGAACTGCTCATTTTGGATGTGATGATGCCCGGAATGGATGGCGTAGAGCTATGCCGTAAACTAAGGGCTGAGGGACGACAAGTCCCGATCTTATTGCTTACTGCTTTGGGAGCTATTGACGATAAAGTGCTTGGGTTCAAATCTGGTGCCGACGACTACCTGGTGAAGCCCTTTCACTTCAAAGAATTATTGGTCAGGATCGAAGCGCTCTTAAGAAGAAACACACCTATACCACTACCAGGGGCAGGTCACCTGCTTATATTTGAAGACATCAGCCTGGATACGCTGAGCAAAGAGGTTTTCCGCGATGGCAAAAGCATCTCGCTTACAGCCAAGGAATTTACACTTCTGGAACTGTTCCTAAGAAATCCAAACAGGCTATTGTCCAGGCAATACATTGCCGAACAGGCTTGGGACATCAATTTTGAAACCGGTACTAACGTGATTGATGTGTATGTCAACTTTCTCCGCAACAAAATAGAAAAGGGTTTTGGCCGTAAAGTAATTCACACTAAGATCAATATGGGTTACATCCTAAAATAGTGCAGTATGAAAATCAAAGACCGCCTGGCACTTTATTTCACACTCACCAGCACTTTAATGCTACTCTCGGTCCTCTGTGCAGTTTATTTTATATTCCTGAAATTTATGGAATCCGATTTCTTCGCCAGGCTCACCGACCGGACTATGGTGACAGCCAAACTGTATCTGGAAGCCGACGAAATATCACAGGAGGCCCTGGAGAAAGTCCGCAACCAATACCTTGTAAAACTCAATGGCGAAGTCATCCGCATTTACAATTCGAAAAATAATGCTTCGTTTATAGGTGACGACCAACAGTACTGGACCAATCAAACCATCAACAAGGTACGGAAAGAAGGCCGCTTGCAGTTTAAAGACGGGAATAGGCAGGTAGTAGGCATTTTTTATAAGGACAACCAGGGTGATTTTGTCATTCTGGCTTCAGCCGTAGACCAGAGTACCTTTTACCGCTTGGAGAAATTACGCAACATCATGGTGATTACCTTCGTGATGATTTTTATCATACTCCTGCTCTCTGCAAGATGGATCGCCAGAAAAATCCTGCGTCCGCTTGATTATTTTATCGATGATGTGAAGCAGATCAAATCCAACAACCTCGATTTCAGAGTAGCTGAACGCGAGAGTAAAGATGAGATCATGCTGCTGGCCAAAAACTTCAATAACCTGATGGCTCACCTCGAAAATGCTTTTGTATTGCAAAAAACCTTCATTTCCAATGCGTCGCATGAACTCAGGACACCAGTGACGCGGATGATGATCGGTGCAGAAATCAGTCTATCCAGGGAACGGGAAAAGTCTGACTATAAAAAAGCACTGGAGGAGGTACTGGAAGAAGCAGAAAAGATGAACAACATCATATCTGGCCTCGTAGAGCTGGCGCAATCTGACCTCGAATTCGGCTCATCGCAAATACAAACCGTAGATCTGGAAGCCCTGCTCAATGAGCTGCAAAAAGAATGGACGGCAAAAATTAATAAAGGAAAACTGCATTTGAAAGTTGATCAAATGGCCGGCAGAGGATTTGAGATCCAGGCAAATCCCACACTACTGATGATAGCCATCAACAACATCGTCAGTAACGCTTTTAAGTTCTCTGACAACCAAGATGTATCTTGTCTGTTATCAGCCAGGGGCAAGCAACTGCTACTGACGATCACAGACCAGGGGCCAGGTATTCGACCGGAAATACGCAAAGACATCTTCAAACCTTTCTTCAGCGGAGCAGAACTGGAAGCACAGCGCGGAAATGGTATGGGCCTGTACATGTCTTCTAAAATCATTCAGCTTTTCAAAGGCCAGCTGGAAGTCAGTTCGGAGCTGGGCAAAGGCAGCACCTTTAGCATTTTAATCCCCTTTTAATTTCGGTTTAATTCGACTTTAATCCGGCTCAAATAGCTTTGCCGGAGATGAAAAAACAACTTACCCTACTTGGCCTGTGCCTATGTGGTTTTATTTCCTTCGGTGTAGCACAGGATACTCTGAAGCTGGATCTCCGTGCCGCGGAGAAAATGTTCCTGGAAAAAAACTACCAGCTCATCGCTCAGCACTATGAGACTGAACAGGCCAGGGCCGAGGTAATCACCGCCAAACTATTCGACAATCCAGAGATTGGCTACGAAAGTTTATTGTACAATCCCGAAACAAAGAAGTTTTTCCAGAACCGTATGCCCAATGGCCAGTTTACCGCAGAAATTTCCTGGCTCCTTAAACTGGCTGGCAAAAGAAATAAGAACATACAATTGGCTGGAACGGGAGTGCAATTACAGGAATATGCCTATTTCGACCTCATGCGCACCTTACGTTTTGATTTACGTACGGCATTTTACAAAGGGCATTACGCACAGGAATCTGCCAAAGTATACCGACAACAACTGAATGCCTTAGAGCAGCTGCTCGTTAGTTCTGAGCAACAGCTCAAAATGGGCAATATCGCATTAAAAGATATCCTCAGAATAAAATCTCAGGTCTATGCGCTCCGTTCAGAATACCTGAGCCTTTCCAATGAAATTGCCGGACTGGAGAGTGAGCTGAAGACACTGACAGGCATCAACACTGTAATACCTATCGCTTTCATCCTACCGAACGACCTGTCGGTAAATACTAAAATTGAAATCCCTCCTTATCAAGAGCTGTTAGAAACAGCAAGAACACAGCGTGCGGATTTAAAAGCGGCCAACGCAACCATCAGCTACGCAGAAAAAAACTTGCAGTTACAAAAAGCGATGGCCGTACCGGACATTGAGTTGTCACTTACCTACGACCAGCAGGCTAACTATCCGATACATTATAGCGGATTAGGCATTAAAATGCCCTTGCCATTGTTCAACAGGAATCAAGGCGAGATCAAAAAGGCGAAAATTGCAATTGATGCGGGAAGAAATGCGCTGAAGCAACAGCAAATGACCGTAGAGCAGGAAGTTTTCAAGAGCTATTCGGCTGCACAACGTACAGAGCAGCTGTACGAGGGGATGGATCAGCAATTTGGAGTTGATTTCACCAAGCTCATCGGCGAGGTGACCCGAAATTTTAGCAGCAGGAACATTAGTCTCCTGGAATTTCTGGACTTCTACGACTCTTATCGGGAAAACATGCTCCAGCTAAATAACCTGAAATATGAACGTATGAATGCTAAAGAAGAAATCAACTACGTAACCGGTTCTACCATTTTTAAATAACAGAAAATGCATATCTTCATCAAATACACCGGCAGATTTGCCCTGGCTGCCAGCTTATCATTTTTAGCCAGTTGCAGCAATTCCAAAACTGAACCTGTTTCTGATCATTTCGAAATTACGGATTCGCTGATTAGTAAATTACTGGTAGATACAGTAGCCCCGGCAAATAAAACCACAAGCCTGACCTTCTCTGCCAAAATCACTGCAGACGAAGAACGTAAAGCAGAAATCTTTCCCATGGTCAGCGGCACGGTGCAGCATGTAGCGGTGCGTTCCGGCGATAAAGTAAGCAAGGGACAGGTACTCGCTAGTGTGATCAGCGCAGAGATGGCCGGTTACGATAAAGAGGTGATCAGCTCAGCAGCAGAACTCAACAATGCAGAGCGCAACCTGATCCAGGCCAGGGATTTATATAAAAGTGGTCTTTATTCTGCCAGAGAACTGAAAGATGCTGAAAACGACTTTCTGATCAAGCAGGCAGAAAACAAACGTGCTAAGGCTACCCTAAAATTGAATGGTGGAAATAACAATGGCCTCTACACCATTAAATCTCCATTAAACGGTGTGATCATCGAAAAGAATGTCACGAGCAGCATGCAGTTAAGGCCCGATAATGACAACAGCCTGTTTACCATAGCTGACCTGTCCAATGTCTGGGCGCTCATCAATATCTATGAATCTGACATATCAGGCATCAGTCCTGGAGACATTGTAGACCTTTCCGTGCTCTCCTATCCCAACAAAACTTTCCAGGGCAGCATCGAAAAAGTATACAACCAGCTAGACGATGAAAGTAAGGTGATGAACGCAAGGGTCAACATACAAAACCCCGGTCAGCTGTTGAAACCTGGTATGATGGCTACCGCAAAAGTAGCCGCCAAATCGGGCACAGATCTACCTGTAGTCAATTCCAGAGGGATCATTTTTGATGACAATAAGCACTATGTACTGGTGCTGAATGCAAATAACAAAATCAGTATCAAACCGGTAGAGATCTGGCGCAAGGTGGCCGACAAAGTATACATCAGCAAAGGGCTTCAGGCAGGTGAGCGCATCATTGCCTCCAAACAAGTTTTCTTATATGAGAGCTTGAAAAACTAACCTGATTTCATTTCCTTAAGACTTTACAATGAATAAATTCATTAAGAACATCATTGGCTTTTCCCTGAAGAACAAATACTTCATATTCTTTGCCACCTTTATAATGATCCTTTCCGGATACCTTAGCTTCAAGAAAACCACCATAGAGGCCTTTCCTGATGTGACCAACACCAACATTACAATAATTACTCAATGGCCGGGCCGCAGCGCCGAAGAAGTAGAGAAGTTTGTGAGCAGGCCGCTGGAGATTGCGATGAACCCCACGGAAAAAAGAACAAGCATCCGTTCCTCTTCCCTATTTGGCTTGTCCATTGTGAAAATCACATTTGAAGATGACGTCGACTATGCTTTTGCAAGGGTGCAGGTCAACAACCACATTGAAGAAGCAGACCTGCCAGATGGACTTCAACCGGAGATCCAGCCTCCTTACGGTCCTACCGGAGAGATTTTCAGGTACACATTGAGTAGCGATATAAAAACTGTGAAGGAACTAAAGACACTGCAGGACTGGGTGATCCAGCGCGAGCTGCTCTCTGTTCCCGGCATCGCCGATGTGGTGAGCTTTGGTGGAGAGGTAAAAACCTACCAGATTACGGTAGACCCTCAAAAATCTATACAATATGGTGTAACAGCAACAGAGCTCTTTGAAGCGGTATCTAAAAGCAATATCAATGTAGGTGGTGATGTGATTGTTCAAAGCGGACAAGCCTATGTAGTACGCGGAATCGGAATCTTGAACAATATTGACGAAATCCGAAATGTGGTAGTCGATAATTTCAACGGTACTCCGATTTACGTAAAGACCATCGCAGAAATATCAGAATCGGCCCTGCCACGTCTCGGACAGGTAGGCCGGGATCTGGATCCCGATGTCGTAGAAGGTATTGTAGTGATGCGCAAAGGCGAGAATCCCAGTGAGGTGATATCCCGTCTGAAAGATAAGATCGCAGAAGTCAATGCCAATGTGCTTCCCGATGATGTAAAAATCCATTCCTTCTATGATCGCGAGGACCTCGTCAATTACGCCACCCACACCGTAATGGGCAATATGCTGGAAGGGATCATTTTCGTAACACTGATCGTCTTTCTGTTTATGGCCGACTGGCGTACGACCCTTATCGTTTCCATCATTATCCCACTGGCGCTGCTGTTCGCTTTTATTTGCCTCAAATTGAAAGGTATGTCGGCCAACTTACTGTCGATGGGCGCAATTGATTTTGGAATCATCATTGATGGTGCAGTGGTAATGGTCGAAGGCATTTTTGTGGCGCTGGACCACAGAGCGAAACAAGAAGGGATGGAGAAGTTCAACAGGATTAGCAAGCTGGGCCTGATCAAAAAGGCCTGCCTGGAAAATGGAAAGGGCATCTTCTTTGCCAAGCTCATCATCATTACCGGATTACTGCCTATTTTTACCTTTGAAAAAGTGGAAGGTAAAATGTTTTCCCCACTGGCATGGACACTGAGTTTTGCCCTTCTCGGCGCCCTGCTGCTTACATTTACCCTGGTACCGGCACTGGCCAGTGTACTGCTCCGGAAAAATGTACGTGAGAAGCATAACCTGTTCCTGGATTTCATCAGTAAATATGTTATGATGTTTTATGAACGTTGCTTTAAGTTCAGAAAACTGGCCTTTGGCTTTTCCATGGTCATGCTGGTATTGGGCCTGTTCAGCTTCAGATTTCTCGGTACGGAATTCCTGCCTACACTGGATGAGGGTTCTATCTATGTTCGCGCTACCGGTCCTCTGAGTATTTCCCTGGATGAGACAAAAAAACTGTCCAACGAGATGAGAAAGATCTTTTTGAGTTTCGAGGAGGTTAAGCAAGTGATGTCGCAGACCGGCAGACCCAATGATGGTACCGATGCCACAGGTTTCTACAACATGGAATTCCATGTAGACATTTACCCAAAAAAAGAATGGAAACGGAAACAAAGCAAGGAGCAGTTGATCGAAAGGATGCAGGAAAAATTAAAGCGCTTTCCCGGCATCAGCCTCAATTTTTCCCAACCGATCTCTGATAATGTGGAAGAAGCAGTTTCCGGAGTAAAAGGCTCCATCGTCGTAAAGCTATTTGGCGACGATTTCCAGTTCATAGAACAGGAGGAAGAAAAAATTGAGAAGATACTGAAAACGGTAGAGGGAATTGAGGATCTGGGTATCCTCAGGAACCTGGGCCAACCCGAATTACAGATCAACCTGGATCAAAAGAAAATGGCGCTCTACGGTGTGAGTACTGCAGACGCGAATGCCGTCATAGAAATGGCCATAGGTGGAAAAGCAGCAACGGAAATATATGAAGGCGAAAGGAAATTTGACCTCATCATCCGCTATCCGGAAGATTTTAGAAAAGATGAGACAGACATAGCCAAACTACGCATCCCGACCTTATCAGGATCAAAGGTGCCACTTTCAGAGATCGCCTCCATTAAAAAGATCACAGGGCCAAGTATGATCTACCGCGATAAACACAAGCGATATGGTGCCATCAAATTTTCCATCCGGGGAAGGGATATGGGCAGTGTGATTGCCGAAGCCCAGTCTAAAGTGAAGGCAGAGATCAAGTTACCAAAAGCCTATCAAATGGAATGGGCAGGCGATTTTGAGAACCAGCAGCGGGCAACCAGCAGGTTATCACAGGCTGTACCAGTGAGTCTGCTCCTGATTTTCTTCATCCTGTTCGTATTGTTTGGCAATATCAAAGATTCCCTGCTGGTGCTCAATAATGTTCCTTTTGCAATGATCGGCGGCATACTGGCGCTGTTGATTACTGGTGTCAATTTTAATATTTCCGCTGGCATTGGCTTCATTGCGCTGTTCGGAATCTGCGTACAAAACGGGGTCATCCTGATCTCAAGATTTAAAAGCAATATGGCAGAACTGAAGCAGCGCGCTGACTGGAGCTTTGCAGATGCGCTGAAAGATGGAGTGGCCAGCAGGATGCGGCCTGTAATCATGACTGCTATGATGGCTGCAATAGGTCTAATGCCGGCTGCACTGTCGACGGGCATCGGTTCAGAAGCTTCTAAGCCCCTGGCTATTGTAGTCATCGGTGGTTTGATCACCAATACCCTGTTTAATCTTTTTGTGTATCCCATCGTCTTTTACTGGTCTTATCAAAAGAAGGCTTCCCAGGTAAAACCGGATCGGATCATTGAAGGCATTTAAAACTTATCGGCCTGCAGAATGTTATTGCTAAACAAAATTTAGCTTATGCAAACACCTGAAAGCCATATGGAATTGAAATCGGGCAGATTCTCAATAGAAAAATATCATTACGAAAACATTGGCCTGTCCGAACGCATGGTATCTATGTTCCTCAGCGGGGTATTGATGACGCGCGGGATTAAAAAGCCCTTCAAAGGTCAGTTCTTATGCGGAGCTTATATGGCTTACAGGGCGTTTACTGGACGATGCCTGATTTACGAACAACTGGGCATCGACGCCAGCAAGCCCCGCGCAGTCAACATCAGGGGCTCATTTGAAATCGCAAGGCCAGCGGCGGAGGTATATGCCTATTGGAGAAACCTCAAAGATCTCCCGGGAAGGATAAAGCATCTATTAGATATAAAAATTAAAGACGATCAACTTTCCCATTGGAAGGCCGCAGTGATGGGCAATTTATTTTCAGTGGACTGGGACGCAGAGATCGTAAAGGATGAACCGGGTCAACTCATCGGCTGGAGAGCCGCACAGGGTTCCATTTTCCAGCATGTGGGCAGAATTCAGTTTGAAGAAACAGAAGACGGACAAGCCACTGTGATGAAAATGGTGCTTTCCTACCATCCCCCTATAGGAGGCCTTGGTCTGGGACTAGCCAGGCTGCTGAACCCATATTTTGAAAGTTTGCTAAAGAAGGAGATCAAAAATTTCAAGTATGCCATCGAATCTGTAAACGGCCGCAGCCAAGTGGAACTTGTTCCTCCGGTTTTGGTTTAAATTCCTGTGCTTACTGTCGCATAGATGGCCACAACGATGGAGAGTCCATAAAATGCAATCATTACTATGGTAAGTATGGCCCAAAACTTGAAGAAAGACTTCATTTTGGCAGTTGCGGTAACCAGGCTTTCCTGATCGCCATAAAGTACTGCATTTTTTGTTGCAGTAGCGTATTTAAAGAGCATCAGGCTCGGATAAAAATAGATCAGTGCACAGAGCAACATCATGACCATCAACATCGTACTTCCCAACTGCGCCATTTGTTGCCCGCCTGGAGTTTGGTTCAGCGCGGTTTCGAAAGCGGAGGCACTAAAGGCAATCATGATCAGCACACCAGTCATCAGAAAACCAATAATTGCCAAAAACCTGGCCCATTTAGCAGTCTCATAAAGGTAACTGCGCATGTCTTCTGTGACTACTAATGTAATTTGTTCCTGCTGTAAATTTTCCTGGTCCTCTTCCTGTAAATGCTCCATATTTAGTTGCGCTAGTTTTTTAGGCTTGTTCGCCTTGCTAAACATAAAGAATATTTTTAAAAAATTGATACCTTTGCGCCAAATCAAGAAAAAAATCATACATGGCATTACAATGTGGTATAGTAGGTTTACCAAATGTTGGAAAATCTACCTTATTTAACTGTTTATCAAACGCAAAGGCTCAGGCTGCAAATTTTCCTTTTTGTACCATCGAGCCCAATATAGGGGTAATCACTGTTCCTGACGACAGGTTGACGAAATTGGAAGAGCTGGTTAAACCAAACCGTGTAGTGCCAAACACCATCGAGATTGTAGATATTGCTGGCCTTGTAAAAGGAGCTTCTAAAGGAGAAGGCCTTGGAAATCAGTTTTTGGGAAACATCCGTGCCACCAATGCGATCATTCACGTATTGCGCTGTTTTGATGATGGCAATGTGATCCACGTAGACGGTTCTGTAGATCCCATACGCGACAAAGAAATTATCGATACTGAATTGCAACTGAAGGATCTGGATACTGTTACCAAACGCATCCAGAAAGTTGAGAAGATGGCGAAGACAGATAAGGATGCAAAAAGGACATTTGATATCCTGAGCATCATCAAAACGCATATTGAGTCTGGAAAATCAGTCCGTTCGGCAGCAGTAGAAGCTGATGATTTTGAGTACATTCAGGATCTTGGCTTACTCACTCAAAAACCAGTGATGTATGTTTGTAATGTAGATGAAAATTCTGTCGTCACTGGAAACGCCTACGTAGAACGCGTAAAAGAGGCCGTAAAAGATGAGAATGCAGAAGTATTGGTCATCTCCGCTAAAATAGAATCAGAAATTGCGGAAATGGACAGCTACGAAGACCGTCAGGAATTTCTTGCTGATCTGGGCCTAACAGAATCCGGTGTCAATAAGTTGATCCGCGCTGCCTACCGCTTACTGGATCTCTATACTTATTTCACTGCAGGTGTACAGGAAGTACGTGCCTGGACCATCACCAAAGGCTTTACTGCTCCTCAGGCAGCAGGCGTAATCCATACCGACTTTGAAAAAGGTTTTATCCGTGCAGAAGTGATTAAATATACTGACTTTGTAACCCTTGGATCTGAAGCCGCATGTAAAGATGCCGGTAAACTTGGCGTAGAAGGAAAAACCTATATTGTAGAAGATGGCGACATCATGCACTTCCGTTTTAACGTTTAGTTCCAGACCTTCAAGTCTTAAGCTTCGGTACAGTTTGTTGTTCATCATGGCAATCTGTACCGTTCAAATGAAGGCACAGGGGGTTATAACACCGAGCGTAGCCAGGCCCATTCGTGACCCATTTGACTTCAAAGTTAATCCGCGAAGCTTAAAGACGATCGAATTTGAAGCCGGAAAAACAGCCAGCTTTAGTGAGGTAGACAATCGTGTGATCGACTCTCTGTTTCTTCTGGATAAGAATTATGATTTTGAATTTCGCCTCTGGAGCAGGTATTCGAGTATGAACTTCAACAATGTATTTATCTTAAGATTGAGCAACAATACCTGGACGGCAAGGTATTTTGATCTAAACGAGTGTTATGGCGACCCTAAAAAGTTTAAGGAGCGAACGGTAGACCAGTCTAAAGTCCATCAACTCTGGTCAATGCTCGTACGAAATAAGGTTTTGACATTGCCAGATATGAAAGAGTTGCAAAGTCAAATGGTCAACTACGAGATCGATACAACAGCACTGCTTATCCAGGGCAGGGGTACCCAGGTGATGGATGGCGTACTATATTCCTTTGAGTTGCTTACACCTGCAAAGAAAAGATATTACAGCTATGCAAATCCTAGTATATACATGAAACTCTACAGCAGCATAGCAGCATTGGCCTATGCCCAGCTTAATGTGTTAGTGATTCAAAAGTTCCTCGGAAAAACTGCTTCCAGGTAAACCGTTACAGCAGTACCCCTTTAAGAAACAGCATGGCCATAGAAAAATAGATAATCAGGCCGGTAACATCTACAAGCGTAGCTACAAAAGGTGTGGAAGACACCGCTGGATCAGCCCCTAATTTTTTAAGCAGCAATGGCAACATAGAGCCCATCAATGTGCCCCAGAGCACTACCCCAATCAATGAACACCCCACAACCAGGCCAATAAGTACAGGCTCATCCAGCGAGCCGGAAATCAGTTGCCAGCAAATGATCACCGAGAAGCTCAGCAAACATAAAGTAGTACCCAGAAAGATACCGGAGAAAATCTCTCTTCGCATTACCCTCCACCAGTCGCGAATGGTGATCTCGCCCAGAGCCATCGCCTGAATAATTAGTGTAGCCGCCTGAGAGCCACTATTACCGCCACTCGAAATGATCAGCGGGACAAATGTCGCCAGCATCACTACTTTCTTGATCTGGTCTTCAAAATTAGACATGGCAAAAATAGTGAGCAGTTCACCGAAAAACAGCACGATCAACCATACGACCCTTTTTTTGTATAGTTCAAAAACCGGTACATCCAGGTAAGGCTCATCGAGCGCCTGTGTACCCCCTATCTTGTGAATATCTTCTGTATATTCTTCATTGGCAATCCAAAGGATGTCATCTACCGTAACAATGCCCAGCAATACATTACTGTCATCCACCACGGGTAAAGCCACCCGGTTGTTCATCCGGAACACATTGATGGCTTCCTCCTGAGGGTCGGTTACTTTTAATGCAATGAGCCTGTGATCCGTGAGTTCTCCTATTTTGGCTTCCGGATCAGCCAGTAAGATTTCCCTGATCCTCATATCATCAAGCAGCACTCCTTCTTTATCGATCACATAGATCACATCGATGGTTTCAGAATTTTTACCATACCTCCTGATGTGTGCAAGCACCCTGCTGACAGTCCAGTCTTTCTTTACTGCGACATAATCCGGGGTCATCAAGCGTCCTACGCTATCCTCTTCGTAACCGAGCAGCGACAATGCCTCTACCCTGTCCTTTGCGGGCAGTAAAATGATCAGTTTGGCTACAGCATCCCCTTTCAGCTCACTAAATAAAGAAGTTCTGTCGTCCGGCGGCAATAAATTGATCAATTGGGCCAGTTTGGTTCCGGGAAGCTTTTTAATGATCCGCTCCTGCGTGGGAAAGTCCAGGATTCGAAAGACGTTGACAGCTCGGTTGACTGAAAGCGTGTCTATGAACTTAACGGCATGTTGCGGGAGTTCATCTATAAGATGTTCTACATCTGAGATGTTCAGATCGTCCAGAAAAACCTTCAACTGAGCATCGTCCTCCAGCTCCAAAAGCTTTTCGATTTCTTCCACAACCATTTCTTCCATATGCACCGCGTTTTGTTTACATGACCTTATTGCCTTATTGCTGCAAAAATGCCTTTTTTATTTTTAAATGCGGCCATATAGAACGTTTTTTATGTTTTTTTAACAGGATTTCAGGCTTTAGTTATTTGATGTTTTATTATACGGATTAGTTTCCTATTTTTGCAGTCCCAAGATTACTTGTCTCCGTAGTTCAATGGATAGAATTTTGGTTTCCGGTACCAACGATATGAGTTCGAATCTCGTCGGGGACACAAAAGGCCTTACCATCAGTAAGGCCTTTATTTTTCCTTAGCCCTGTATCTTCAATTTTACAAAAACATCTTCCGCGATCAGTTAAATTAGCCCTCTGTTACCAACTAAAACGTTTTTCTCTACGCATTGCAATTAAACACACAATAAACTATATCAAGCAACAAACCCATGTTAAAAAAAATCACACCATTTGCATTACTGCTGATATTGTCTGCAACTGCTTTTGCTCAAAATGCGGTTACACCAAGATCCAATGGCCAGGGCCAAAATCGTCGTTCCCGGGGTTACCAGGTTGAAATCATCAATCATTCCAGTACCCCCCTGGATACAATTACTACGCAGGCACTCAACAAAGCCTTCCAGACCATCTATCCAAAATTTGCGCAGGCAGACGGATACAGGACGAAAAGAGAGGCAACATTAGAACTTTCTGATCAGTTTGAAGGAACCATTAGTGCAAAGGCTGGAGCGATCATCATCAATCGAAGCTGGCTGCAAAAAAATGGAAAGAAACTGGAAAAGGAGCTGATGTATCAGTTTTCCAGAAGCTGGGTCTCTGTAGATACCATCAACAAAAAAGGATACAGCCTCGTTTTCATTAGCAAAGATCCCAACCTGGATCAGAAAGTAAAGCAAAACCTGATTGATACCTATTTTAAAGTATACCCCGTCCTGGTAAAAACATTCAATAAGAAATCTACGAAAGATGTACTTTTCGTGGTAGATACAGCTTACGGCGGTGTAGCAGAGGCGAGTGGCAACAGGATCCTCTTCAGTTCCAAATACATGAAATCCAACCCCACAGATATCGATGTGGTGACACATGAAACTATGCACATCGCTCAGGGATACGGCTATAGTGCAGGCCCTGTATGGCTTACAGAGGGTATTGCAGATTATGTGCGCTATAAATATGGAGTGGATAATATTGGTTCAAAATGGAGCCTTCCTGAATTTAATACCAGACAAAATTATACAGATAGCTATCGCATCACTGCCCGTTTTTTCGAATGGATCGAACAACATGTAAAAAAAGGGATGATCTCTGAATTGGATCAGCAGCTGCGTGCCCATACTTATACTGAGAAATCATGGGCCGCCCTCAGCGGAAAAACTGTTGACCAGCTCTGGCAGGATTATGCAAAATCACCAGATTTAAAATTAACCTATAGCGGAAAATAAATTGGCTTCATTCAGTTTGTTCATTTCAATAACACTACATTTGAATTGACAACTTATCTTTTATATTTATTCCAGTTCACGTGACGGTATTGGATTTTCATAAAAAATCTACCCTGTCACGTGACGATTAAAAAATAAATATATGAAGAAATTTTTAACGCTATTTCTATTGACAGGCCTGTTACTCTCCTGTAAAAAAGAAGATCAAACAGCTGGTTTCAGTCTGACCGGCACCAGTTGGGAACATTCATGGTACAACAGCGACAATGTCATTTGGTTCGGCAGGCTCGATTTTACCTCAGAAAATCAAGTGGTCTTCTCCAATTCATTTACCAAAGATAAACTCATGTCTGCTACGGGACGCGCAGTCCTGACTTATACCATTGAAGATATCAGCTCTGCATCTCCCAAAATTCACATCACAGGAAAATATAACAATATAGCTGGCGAACCCGGCAAAGGGGCCACTGTTGACTATACCCTTTCTTACATTCCTCCCTCCGGTTTAGAAGAAGCAAAGTTAAGTGCAGAAAATGCTGGTACTTTTATCAAAGTCGTGTACAAGTAAACATCAGGAATGCTGGGGATGAAGTGTGGAATAGTATTTCAGGGCGATAATGTCATTTGGGAGTGTCTTGGTATTCCAGGCACTGTGGATCGCTAATGCTGCTCCTACAGCCGTTGCCTGTGCCATATGGGCTGCAAAAACCTCCAAGCCAGGAAATGCTGCTGCCAGCAGATTCATGAAAATGATATTCTTACTGAATCCTCCGTCTACAAATATCCTTTTTACGGCAGTTCCTTTCAATACCAGGTTGGTGGCTACCAATTGCTGTGCGACAAGATCTTGTATCAACTGGTGATAAGCTGCAACATCATCTGCATATTCATTCAGATCCCGTTCAGAAAAGCTGTCTGCCTTTTCCTTTTTTGAAAGTGCGGCTATAACGGAGGGATCATAAGCGATATTGCGGTAATTGAAGGCATCTGTATTGAAATGCGTTGCAATCCGCTTCACTTCCTGCTCATGTTCATATCCCGAAAAAAGCCGGGATGCCTTTACTGGTCTTCCCTGATATTCCAGATAACATAAGCAATCCTGTTTCAGTTCCTCTTCAGTCAGTGCCTCAGCATTAAATGGATTTAAACTAATGCTCCAAGTTCCGGTCGACAACAAGACAAAGGGTTCATGGAAACTAACCAGGTAAGGGATCAGTGCTGCAGAACTATCGTGGAGTCCGGCACCGACCGCATAATTATTACCTGGAAATGCAGCCGGCACGACCTGATCTGAGCCAATGACAGGAGCCAATTTTTTGTCAATCCCCTCCGCTCTGACCCAATGGTGGTAGTCATGCCGGTTAAAATCCCATAAATGAGTATGACATCCAATACTGGTAATGTCGGAATAAGCCTCCCCTGAAATCAGGTAACTCAGGTATTGAGGCAGGTGTAAAGCGTATTGTATGTCAGCAAAGAGCCCCGGTTTTTCATACTTCAACCGGTAAATCTGCATCCCGGAATTCAGGCTTCCCAAAACGGGTGAAGCTGTTTCTTTACTTAAGGTATATTCTCCACCATATTGTTTATAAAATTGTTCCTTTAGCGCATCCGGGTACGCTTTCAGATAATTGTATAGGGGAGTCAAAGGTTTTCCCTCCTTATCAATGTAAACAAAGCTAGCTCCGTAAGTCGCGAAATTGATGGCCTTGATCTCAAACTGAGGATTCTTAAAAACTTCTCTCAATGAATCAAAGACAGAAAGCCTCAAGCTCTCTAAATTCTCGCATGGATCACCATCCTCATCTTCTGTCTCCGTAAATCGTGCAGACCTTTCAAATACGATCCTGTAATTTTCATCGAACAGAAATAGTTTCTTGTTGGTTTTACCTACGTCAAAAATCGCGATAACCGGAATTGCTTTCATCATCTCCACTTTATTACAAACCTGTTGCTACAGTTTTTAAGCCACGACTGCTGATCAATTCCTTTCTTACGTTCAGTGTTCTGAACAGTTGCAATGGTGCTAAGGCAGCACCTGCACGCAAACGTGCTTCTGCTACCAGGGCGCGAAGATCTGTACGGAATGCCTGTTGAAGGATTTCCTGGGCACGCACCACATCATTATTGGCCTGGGCCTGCTTCAAAGACTCCCGGTCTACAGATAAAGCCTGTGCATAAGCCAACATAATTGCCTCCACAGACTGCAATAGGTCTTCAAGTGGGTCTTTCACATTATGGGAAGCGTCGATCATCCAACCCAGATCCTCTCTGTGGTTCATGCCCCTTGCATCCATACCTTCCACCAGTTCATTAAAAATCAGGAACAGTTGGTAAGGCTTCATGCTACCTGCAGTCAAATCATCATCCCCGTATTTGGAATCATTGAAATGAAAGCCACCGAGCTTTCCTTCCATCAGCAGCAGCGCGACGATTTGCTCGATGTTGGCGTTAGGTAAATGGTGACCAAGATCAACCAGCGTAAAAGCTTTTGGGCCTAACTTATTGGCATACAATAGTGACTGTCCCCAGTCTCCTACAGTGGTGGAATAGAAATTCGGTTCGAAAGCCTTGTACTCTACAAAGACCTTCCAGTCGGCCGGAAGTGAAGCATAGATCTCCTGCAGACTTTCCAAAGTATTCTGAAATGCAGTTCTGAAATTCAATTGCCCAGGAAAGCAGGATCCGTCTGCCAGCCAAACCGTTAAGGCTTTGGAACCCAGCTCCACGCCTTGACGAATGACCTCAATATTGTGCTCAATCGCTTGTTTACGAACGGCTTTGTTTACATGTTGCAGGGAGCCAAACTTATAACTGTACTCCTGGTTTTGCTGATCCTGAAAGGTATTGGAATTCATCGCATCAAAACCCAGCCCATGCTGGGCTACCAATGCCTTGATCGCCGGAACATTTTCGGCCGTATCCCATGGAATATGCAGAGAGATTGTTCCACTCGCGGCATTTAGTTTGTGCAACAAACCAATGTCTTCTATCTTTTCTTCAATATTGCGCGGCTCGCCTCCTGAAGAAAAACGTCCAAAGCGGGTTCCCCCCGTTCCGAGAGCCCAGCTTGGTATGCCGATCTGGAAATCAATCAGTTTCTGTATGATTTCTTCAGCATTGGAAACTTCATCCTTCGTAACAGCGAGCTTGCGCTGGTGTTTTGGTAAAAGATCCGTATTGTGCGATTCTATATGATAATTCTCTAACTTCATGTTGTTTATATTTTGGTTAACGGACAAAAGCTGTTGCTACGCCTCCGTCCACATTCAATACATTACCTGTCGACTTATTCAAAAGCCCCCCGGCGAATGCAAAGCAGGCATTGGCGATATCTTCAGGCAGGATGATTTCATTTAGCAAGGTACGCTTTGCATAATAAGCGGGCAACTCTTCTACTGTAATCCCATATGCTTTAGCACGACCTTCTGCCCAGCCACCAGCCCAGATATTACTGTCGCTGATCACCGCATCTGGATTGACCACGTTGACGCGGATACTGTCAGTACCCAATTCTGCTGCATTCAATCTGCTCAAATGCAACTGTGCTGACTTGGCACTACCATAACCTGCGTTATTCGGACCACTGACCAATGCATTCTTACTCACAATATTGAGTATATCTCCACCGATATCCTGCTTCCGCATCACTGCTGTTGCGGCTTGGGTTACAAAGAACTGCCCTTTTACCAACACATCATATAAAAGATCCCAATCCTTCTCAGTATGGTCAGCAATGGTTTTGGAAATGGAAAGACCTGCATTGTTGACCACAATATCAATCCCTCCAAAGGCAAGTGCTGCAGCATCAAATGCATGATCTATCTCTTCCTGACTCGTGACGTTCAATACTGCTGTACTATAAGCATCCTTCCCGAATTGTTGCTCAAACTCAGCTCCTGCTTCCGTTAAACGTTCAGCATTCATATCATTTAAGACAACCACTGCACCTTCTGCAATGAATTTTTTCGCTATGGCCTTACCTATGCCACCCGCACTTCCTGTGATCAGTGCAATTTTCCCGGTCAGTGGTTTTGGCTTAGGCATGCGCTGTAATTTAGCCTCCTCCAACAACCAGTATTCAATATTGAAAGCCTCCTGATGCGGTAAAGATGTATATTCAGAGATGGCTTCAGCGCCTTTCATGACGTTGATGGCATTGATGTAAAATTCTGCAGCAACCCTTGCAGTCTGTTTGTCTTTGGAAAAGGTAAACATCCCTATTCCCGGATATAAGATCACTACAGGGTTGTTATCCCTGATCGTCGGACTGTTCGGATGCTTACAGTTTTCATAATAAGCGGTGTACATTTCCCTGTAAGCTTCAAATGCTGGAAGCAAGGCAGACTTAATGGCTTTGGTATCCGATAAGTCGGCATCAGTTTCGAGATCCAAAACCAGTGGACTGATTTTGGTCCTCAGGAAATGGTCAGGGCAACTTGTACCCATTGGTGCAAGACGGAAAAGGTCATTTGAGTTCGTGAACTCCAGAACACGTGCATCATCTGTAAAATGTCCGATCATGTGTTGCTTTGAAGAACACAGTCCACGCAACACCGGCGCTAAGGTAGCGGCTTGTTTTTTGCGTGTTGCTGCATCGGCACTTTCTATCTTCTGTCCACCAAAAACAGGACCTTTTTTACCATAGTTCTGGGCGAGGTATTCCGAACAGATTTCAATGACATCCAAAGTATTCAGGTAACTTTCATAAGCGGTATCTCCCCAGGTAAACAAACCATGGGAGCCCAGCATAATGCCACGGATACCTGGATTTTCATCCAGACATTGCTTCAATTGTAAGCCAAGTTCAAATCCGGGCTTTTTCCATTCTACCCAACCGATCGTACCGCCAAAAAGTTCCTGGGTGATTTTTTTTCCATCTTTCGCCGCAGCTATGGCAATAGCCGCATCGGGATGCAAGTGATCGATATGTTTAAATGGCAGGAAGCCATGTAAAGGCGTATCAATAGAGGGTGCTTTAGAGCTCAGATCAAAGATGCAATGATTGAACAATTCTACCATCTCGTCCTCATGTGCTACACCACGGTAGATGTTCTTAAGACTGCGCAGGCGATCCACATAAAGTGCGGCCAGACCACTTTTCTTCAATGTACCTAAATCACCACCTGAACCCTTAACCCACATGACTTCAGTTTCCAGTCCGGTCAGGGGATCTTTTTCCATCAATTTACAAGAGGTATTTCCACCGCCATAGTTGGTTAAGCGCAAATCTGCGCCCAGCAAATTAGAACGGTAAATGAGTAACGCAACTTCGTCCCCGGCCAATTTCGCGGCTTCCTCTTCATTCCACAAATAGCTGACGTGATTATAACTTTTCGTTTCGATTGACATTATAGTATTTTATTTATTTTTTTAAGATTTAAGCTTTAATTGAGTTCCCGTAACCAACAATAAGGACAGACAAGATAATGGTCAGGATTCCCACCAATACCGTGACCAGGGTCTTTTTAGACACCCCTTTCCATTCCTTTAGTATAAGACCCCAAACGTTTGCGATTAAGATGATGAAAGCCATATGCAGAATCCAGGAACTGGCACCATTTCCCATTTTACTTTCGCCCATTCCATAGAAAAAGAACTGAAGGAACCAGGTAGTACCCGCCAGTGCAGAAAACGCGTAGTTTTTCAACAATGGTGTAGCAGCATTGGTGTAATCACCGAACGTTTTGTTTCTCGCATTCAGAATCATACACCAGATAAAGTTGGTGGTCAGCCCACCCCACAGTACAATGATATACGTCACGTTATTTGAAAACAAAAAGTTCCCGCTCTCCCCGGGATTTGCGGCCTTCCATATGGCATTTGCTGCATCCGCCATAGGTTTACCTGCTTCTATACCGAAATTGAAACAGGCACTCAGTACACCCGAAACAATTCCCACAAACAGGCCCAGGCCAAATTTATATTCTGTCTTTACCGTCAGCCCGTGCGGATCTGTAATGTCAGCCTTGATTTCCTTTTCTTTCATCATGCCCGCTTTACCACAGATAATGATGCCCAGCACACAGACAAACAGGCCTAACATCACCATGCGTCCCCAATCTGTCTGCAGAAACATGGTAAAAGTATCCTTTCCGGCTTGCGGAAAAATATCGAAATAAATAGAAGGCAATATGGATCCCAGAACCATGCAGAGCCCCAATATGATACTGCTTCCCAGGGAAACGCCAAGGTAACGGACCCCGAGTCCGTAAGTCAGTCCACCTACTCCCCACAATACGCCAAAGAAATAAGCCAGACCTATGGTATTTCCCTCGGCAGCTGTGATGATCGCAGTAAAGTTTGGGATCGTCAGATAAGCAGCCAGGGGCGGAACAATTAGCCAGGAGAAAATCCCGCCTACAATCCAATAGCTTTCCCAGGACCAGCCTCTTACCTTTTTATAGGGTATATAAAAACTACCGGAGGCAAACCCTCCTATAAAATGAAAAATGATCCCGAAAATGGCCTGCATAAATGTGAGTTATTATATTTGGTTTATAATTCTCCTAATTTATACAAGAACTTATGCCCAACTGTCATGTACTATCATGATAGAGGCCATAAATTTCAAATTTATTTAGATAGATGCGCGTTTGGTGTAATAGAAAGGTACCTCAACATGTTTGGTCGAATGCTCCAGAATTAACTGAGCCGCGACAGTCCCCATAAACCTGAAGTCTGTAGATATGGTAGTAATGCCGTTAAGAATGATCTTCTTCAATGGGGTTTCATTGTATGAAATCACTCCTACATCTTTGCCAATCTTATATTCCATACCAATCAGTCTTTCTAAGAGGATGACCAAATCGTCTTCCATCAAATTGATGAACACTTCCCCCTGGTTGATGGGTTCATCTAAGATATTGCTCACGATTTTAGGCGTAAAAGCATACTGCTGGCAAAAGCGGTGAAAGCCATCCAATATCTCCTTGGGAAAATAACTGAGCTTCGGAAAAATGATCTTTAAGGTGTGGTACTTACTCAGATGAGTCCTTGCCTGCTCCAGAGCATCATAGATATTCTGTTCAAAATTCTCATAGGCCGCGGCATACATTCCATCAATGCCTGGAATTTTCTTGTCTAATAGAATGAGCTTTTCTTTTGGCAAAGCATTGATAATATCCCTTGCTTGTTCCTCTCCCTCTATAAAATGAGGAATGATTACATAATGAGAATAATCTTCCTTTCTGTTGGTCAGGAAACGCTTGAATAAAGTAAAATCATTATTGTAAATATAGAAGTCCACAGACACATCGTCACCTAAGGCAGCGATAAAAGCATCATAGACGATTTTCTTGTGGGCACTTAACTTATTAAAAAGCAGGAATATCTTTAGCTTCCTTTTGAAATCAATGTTCGATATATAATACCCTTTACCAGGCACAGAATTGATCACCCCGATGTTCTTCAGGTATTTGTATCCTTTCTCCGCGGTATCCCTTGAAATGTCGAGCTTATAACTCAGTTCGTTGATCGAGGGCAGAAGGCTTTCCTTCTTTAGTGTCCCCTGCTCTACTGCCTGGATGATCGCATTGGAAAGCTGCAAGTATTTGGGCGTTGCCGAATACTCGTCTACGTGTATAAAATCAAAAAAATCAGGTACCTTCATCGTTTTGTGATGATGAAGGTACAAAATTTAGGAATCATTTAATTTCAAACTGATATTTCCCCGCTTTTATTTCCGTTTTGATACCGATCGATTTCCCGTACTGATAAGCTTTTTTACCTTCTGGCAATGGCAATATCACTGTAGCTGTAGAATTCGCAGGAACCACGACCTCGTAGATTACCGTATTTCCCGACCGTTTCCAGGCAGAAGAAATAACGCCATAGGGTCCATCGTGACTGGCTTCAAAATGGTTCAGTCCACTCACAAAATTGGGTTTCAGGATCACGTTCTTAAAACCGGGCTGTTGCTCATCAGGTTTAATACCGCCCAACCCTTTGAAGAACCAGCCTCCGATTTCACCAAACATCATATGGTTCAGAGAAATATCCCTTTCTGCCTTAATGTTCCAGTTTTCATAGAGTGTGGTTGCACCGTTTACAATCCACCATCCCCAGGAAGGATAAGTATCCTGAGCGGCGAGCCTATAGGCCGTTTCGGCCTGACCATTGTCACTAAGCGCATTTAGAATCGCTTTCGCCCCAAGAACGCCTACGTCAAGGTGCATGCCATCGGCAGCAACACGCTTAGCCAGGTTATCCGCGATCTTTGCTTTCAACTCTTCAGGTGCAATACCCCATTGCAGTGCGACGCTCAGTTCGGTCTGTACACCAGAACCATAAATGCCAGTCTCTCTATTCAGGTATTTGTCATTAATCGCTTTTTTGATCTTCTCTGCGAGATCCCGATAGTAGGCCTCATCCTCTGGTTTCCCAAAGAGCTTTGCAGCTTTGGTTAAAATCACTGCATCTACATAAAAGTAAACGGAAGAGGTATATTCCAGCGAAGACTGGGACTTCACAGGTACCCAATCCCCCCTTCCGAAAGTCGTCAGATAACCTTTGCTGATGCTGTTCACATAGTCCACATATTTCTTGATACTGCCATAACTGTCAAATAACAGCTTGCTATCTCCGTAAAACTGGTAAATTTCCCATGGAATAATGGCAATGGTGCTCGTCCAGTCGGTTCCATTTGCAGTACCGTAACCCCATCCTCCAGTCGGAATAATATCTGGTAAAACACCATTAGGGCGCTGCTCGTCCCGGTGGTCTGCCAGCCATTTTTCGTATACCGTAATTCCGTCGTAATTGTACAGTCCGGTTTCAATTGCGAAATGACCATCCCCTGTCCAGCCGTTCTTTTCACGTTGAGGACAATCCGTAGGGTAGCCATACAGGTTAGAAAGATAGGAGTTATTAGTTGCCCACCATAAGCGGTTGATCAGCTCATTGGAGGAATTGAGCTTACCTACGGCAGGAACGTCACTATGCATAAAGTAACCGGTAATACTCTCTTTGTTCAGCTCGACTGGCTTGCTACTGCTCACTTCTACATACTGAAAACCTTTGTAATTGAACTTAGGCATGAATTCTTCCACTCCCTCCCCGTTCAGGGTAAAAATATCCGTACCAAAGGGATCGCTCTTATCTTTAGGACGGTAGTACACATCAATATTGGAAAGGTCCAGCCGGCCATTGTCATATAAGCGTTCTCCATGTTTAATGCGGAGCACAGTTCCCCGTTCTCCTTTTAGCCTTATCCTGGTAACACCGGCGATATTCTGCCCCAGATCAAACAGATAAGTTGTATCATTGATCTTCTTTACTGATTTTACGGCAAGGGTTTGAACATTCCGGATCGGGTGCATCAGTTGGCTTACGATATTATTGGATGGTGCTGTTCTGGACACGGAGGACTGCCAGTTGCCATCATCAAAACCGGGAGTATCCCAACCCTTCTGGGCAAGCCTTGCGTCATAGTGTTCACCAGTATAAATGCTGTTCAGGGTCAGCGGACTAGCTGAGGTTTTCCAGTCGGTTCCGGACCTGACCAACTCAGTGCTGCCATCTGTATAACTGATGCGCAGGTCCATACAGAAAGTTGGCCTGGCCCTCCAGGGTGCCCTGTCAAAGTTCCAGACTGCGATCGACTGGTGGTTATACCAGCCGTTTCCCAACAATATACCTACAGCATTTTGCCCATTTTGCAGGTAACCTGTCACATCATAGGTCACGTACAGCGTGCGCCTGTCAAAACGCGTATACATTGGGTCCAAACGATGGTCTCCAACCTTTTTTCCATTGAGGTAAAGCTCATACAGACCTGCTACCGCCACATAAGCCCGGGCAGATTTTATTTTCTTTGCAGCAGAAAAGCGCTTACGGAAATAAGGGGCCGACCTGTCATCGATGCTCTTCCCATCACTGATCCAGCTTCCCTTCCAATTGTCCATCTTCATCATTCCGGTTTCAAAACTGGCAACAGCAGTGGGCATTGGCTTTCCATCCTTATCCCATACTTCCAACAGCCAATAGTATTTGCTAAAGGCTTCAAGTGGCTTTCCCTGATAGTTGACCAAACTGGAACCTGAAAGGAGCTTTCCGCTATCCCAGGCTTCACCTTTTCTTTTAGTGACAGCAATGGAATCCTTGCCTACAATCAGTCTGTATGCGGTCTGTCTCGCGGCTTTGCGGCTATCCATCATCTTCCAGGATAGTCTCGGCGAGGGGTTATCCAAACCTATCGGGTTGACCAAATGTTCACATTGAAGTGATACCGGCTTGGTAGGTTCCGCAGCAGAAGCTCCTATGCTTCCGCATAATATCCCCAGCAGCAGGCCTAAAGAAGTCCTTCGTAATAAGTTAAAATTCATTAGTATGTTCGTGTTTGTGTGTGTTATATTTTGCTTTCAAAATGGTATGTTCCTGAACCTGACTGCTCCGTTTTTCCATCTGGAAGAATGACGGTAGCCTGGGTATTTGCCGGAATGACCACATCCAGTTTAAACAATCCATTTTCAATTTTCCAGGACGACTTCACAAGACCATAGCTCGTCATCAATTCTGCCGCTGCATGGCTGATCTTTCCTCCGGGCTGTGGTTTTATGATGATTTTCTTATAACCAACGGCCGACTCATCGGATTGGATCCCGGTCATCGTACGGTACATCCAATCGCCTATAGCACCGTATGCATAGTGGTTGAAAGAATTCATCGATTCGGTCTGAAAACTGCCGTCTGGTTTGATGCCATCCCAACGCTCCCAAATGGTTGTAGCCCCCATTTTTACGGGATACAGCCAGGATGGGTAACTTTCCTGCAACAACAGATCATAGGCGACATTGGTATGTCCAAAGCGACTCAATACATGACAAAGGTAAGGCGTTCCCAGAAAGCCGGTAGTGAGGTGATTGCCATAACTTCTCACATTATCTACCAGACGTTGTGCAGCCTGTGCCCTTAGTTCTTCCGGTAGCATATCGAATTGTAATGCCAATACATAAGCAGTCTGGGTACCGGAAACCAATCGGCCATTTCCAGTCAGGTATTCTTTTACAAAAGCAGATTTGATGTCCCCCAGTAATTTAGTGTATTCAGCTACGTCCTCCTGCTTTCCTAAAACCTTCGCTGCATTGATCAGCAACTGCGTAGAATGGGCATAAAAGGTCTGGGCAATCAGGAATTTGTCAGTTACTGCAGCCCTTCCATCTGTATCATCATCGGGTCCATAGAATAGCCAGTCACCAAAATGCCTCCCGCTGTTCCATAACCCGTTCCTGCTGGTGCCTTTGATGTAGTTCACCCAGGCCTTCATACTGTTGTATTGTTCTTCCAGTATCCGCTGGTCCCCATAAGCGACATACATATCCCAGGGAACAATAGTGGAAACGTCTGACCAGCCACTGGACCCTGCTTCCCCACTGCCGATTACATTCGGAATGACGTGAGGGATGCTGCCATTCTGAAACTGTTCGGCTTTGACGTCCTTGAGCCATTTGGTAAAGAAACCTGCCACATCCATATTGTAAGCAGCGGTACGGTAAAATGCCTGAGCATCACCTGTCCAGCCCAGGCGCTCATCCCGCTGGGGACAGTCTGTGGGTACATCCAGGAAATTACCCTTTTGTCCCCACTGAATATTGTGCTGTAACTGATTGATCAGAGGGTTGGATGTTGTAAATGTACCGGTCTGCTTCATATCTGAATGCAATACGATCGCTGTGAGTCCGGCAGTATCTACCTGCCCTGGATATCCCTCCAATTTCACATATCTGAAACCTTGAAAGCTAAAATGTGGTTCAAAAACCTGATCGGTACCATTCAGGATGTAAATATTCTGTGCCCTGGCGCTCCTCAGGTTTGTCGTGTAGAAATTACCTGCTTTATCCAGTACTTCGGCATGGCTCATCGTGATCTTCGTTCCCGCAGGTCCTTTTATTTTCATCCTTACCCAGCCCACCAGGTTCTGACCAAAATCGACTACTGTTTCTCCTTTAGGGGTTTTGATCAGCTTGATCACTTTTAAACGTTCATGCATGGTCACCGGCGGGCCAGTCATGCTCACCAGCTCTGATTTCCCATCGGGAAGTACTTTAACCGGAAGCCATGAGGTATCTTCCTGGTAACCAGTATTATTCCACCCGGTACGTTCTAATCTCGAATCGTAAATTTCTCCATTATAAATATCTGAGGAAAGAATTGGTCCATAACTGGTCTTCCAGCTCTCGTCAGTCTGAATAACTTGTTTTGTACCATCTGTAAAAGTCAGTTCAATTTGCAGCAATAGGGCTCGGGTATCGCCATAAAAATTATGCTGGTGTCCAAATCCGATATGGCCGGTATACCAGCCATCGCCAAGGCTTACACCAATTGCATTGCTGCCCTTTTTGATGGCCGCAGTCACGTCATAAGTCTGAAACTGCAATCGTTTTTTATAACTCGTCCAGCCAGGTGCAAAATAACTGTCGCTAACGCGTTGCCCGTTAATCGCAGCTTCATACAATCCTTTAGCGGTAACATAAACCAGGGCCTGCTGTACCTTTTTGGCCACCGTAAATTCTTTTCTAAATATAGGGCTTCGATCGGAGGTATCTTTCCCAGGTACCGAAATCCATTGTGCTGTCCAATCCTCTGCCTTTATGCCCATCTGCCAGAATTTAACCGCTGTCCAGCCAGCTGTATTACCATGATTGTCCTTTATCCTCAGCTGCCAGAAATACCGGGTTCTCGACTCCAGTACCGGACCGGTATAATTGATATGCACAGACTGATCAGTATTTTTTGAATCCTTCCAAAGTATTTTTTTACCTGATGCCAGCGCCTTTGCATCTAGTCCAACCCTGATTTCATAAGATTGCTGCAGTGTGTTTTTGGTCGAAGTATTGAGTTTCCAGCTGAACCTTGGGCTTTGCGTTTCCACACTGAGCGGGTTGTCCTGATATTCAACTTTCAGATCGTAAAGACTCAGCTTCTGAGCTGAAAGCGATGTAGAAAATGCAATTGACAGCAAACACACTGTCAATTGCACTAACCTTTTAGCAAATCGTTTTTTAGATATTTGTATCATGTTTTAAATATATTCGGATTCTACTAGTATCCGCAATATATTTTAAACCGGCATCATGCACTATCCTGCTGAGCCTGTAATAAACCTGTGATCAATCAAATTGGATCTGGCTCGCACCGGATACCTTTTCTATGTGACAGGCACACTTTCCACCCCTGATTTTTACCGAAGCAGATTTAGTCTGGTTGGTTTCCATTGAGGTTCCGGTCACTTTTAGTTGATCGCCATCATTGGACAGGTTCAGCAAATGACCATCGTCTGCCACGATATAAGTTCCCTTAATCAGGTTTACAGTGGCACTTAAGGAAGACTTCAAAACCTCCCCGGTCCTTTCATTGACCACACTGTAACTTTTCAACTCTGCCGCTTCACCCTTATTGTCCACAAACTGAATGGTTACCGAGGTAAAAACTTCTGTGCAAATCTTATTTTCACAGTCCTGGTTTTCCTCTTTACATGAGCCCATTAAAGCGGCAAATAGCAACAATAGTAATGTCTTTTTCATAATCGATCTGTTTTAGAAACAATACGTATCAACTGGACCAAACGCTACAAATAAATTACCATACTAGGGTAATTTCAGTATTTTTTCCTGTCCGGAGTTAAAAGCATCTACTACAATCATTCGTTTGGATCCTGGAGCTACACCGCTGTAGTCTATACTGATTGTCTTATGCTCTCCCGGTAAAAGGCTAAAAAAGTTATCCGAATAAAATGCCGGCCTCAAGCTTTTACCTGCTTCGTCCTGCAATTTGATTTGGGTAAAAAAAGCAATGGCATCAGAAGGGTTATGCACCTTCACCAATAACTTAGATCCTTTTTGCTGGGTATAATCCACATTTAAGGCAACCTTCTTCAGCTCATTCAACTGTTGGAAGCCAGAAACTGCCGGACCTGTCAAGGTCCATGCCCCCTCATATTTGTCTTTAGACCTCCAGTAAAAAGAATCCGATACTTGCTTACCGCTTTGATCTTTTAAGATCAGCTTAATGAAATGAACCTGTGAAATGTTTTCCGGAAATTCCAATTTAAGGGCATCTTTAACCAGCCCATCAGCCGGTATGTCGACCACAACGTCCTTTACCGCTATTTTTTTGGAATGGATATCATAAATCTCTGCGTAGACATGGTAAGCCTTGAATGATTTACGAAGGTCATTATAGACCGAAACCGTATTCTTTAAATAATCAAACTGAGCATGCAGCGGCTCAAGGCCATCCTGTGAATAATACAAAGCAGCTGTGGGTTCCAGACTCCAGTCGTACATTCTGCTACCAGTCTGCTTCACCGGACTGTTGTGGTACCAGAATAAAAATCCTGAAGCCCAGCGGTCTCCAAATCCAAATTTATTATAGTTCCATACCTCCCAGATCGCCCTGAAGTTGAGCGCACCTACGAATTGTGCCTTTTTTGCAAATTCCGCTATCGAACCAGATGTGCCAAACTGGTTGACCGCATCAGTATATTTGGTCGTTACCTGGTGAAAACCTCCCCCGTCCATATAATCCCACACCGATCTATTCATTGGCCATAGGTCTTTAGCGGGCATCATCTCCCGTAATGACTCTACAGTAGGAAGACAAGGTGTGCCGTATTCCGGATTGAAACCATCGACCCTACTCCCTCTTTTTGATGCTGTATTTTCAAAATACTGCATCGGATTTTCATATTTATACGGACTTCCGTCGTGTACGCCACAACATTCCGACTGCATCTGGTAACCTCTGCTTGGATCCAGTTCCCTAATCAGCGCCGCAGCACCTTTTACTTCTGTAGATTCATTGGAAGAAACATGATAGGCTAAAGAAGCATGGTTCCTGATGCGTTTCACCGTACTTGCTACATTCTCCAGGTAAAGTGCTTCATCGCTGGGAAAACGGGTATCCCCGGTAAGCCAATATTCATTCCAGACCAAAAATCCCAGTTCGTCACACCTGTCAAAGAAGTAATCGGACTCTGCTATACCACCACCCCATAGCCGCAGCAAATTTAGCCCCGACTGCCTGGTATACCGCAATTCGGCTTCTGTACGGCTTCTGTCGTTTCTTAACATGGCTTCCGGAATCCAATTGGTTCCCCTGATAAATACCGGATAACCGTTCACTAAAAAGCGGCGGGATTTATCAGGTGTATCCTGATCGGAAGTAATCTCACGCACACCGAAACGCAGAGATTTGCTATGGCTTACCACGTTTCCTTTTACGAAACTCAATTGCAAGGTGTATAAATATTGGTTTCCTTTATTCAAAGGCCACCATAATTTAGGTTTTTTCAAATTCAACTGGGCATAGGCTTCTGGTGTAAAAACCACAACTTTCCGCTCTTTGGGCTGAAGGCTCACATTTTTTTGGAACGTAATGCCAGATTCTTTGATCAAGCCCTTGACCAGTCCCGATTGTGCCTTGGAACTGGCATTGTAGACCTCTACCGAAACCTGTTGTTTGGCAGAACTTGTATCCGGAAGAGGCAGTTTAGAATAGGTAAAGGGATGCTCCAATACCACATCTCCGGTCGCATAAACCTCGATATCTCTCCAAATCCCCGTGTTTCGGTCACGCACACCATCCGGCTGCGTAAAGTCCCAGCCTACGCTCATGAGCATGGTTACATTCTTACCGATTTCCCCGTTTCCACCGTTCCTGTTTTCACCAATGGCACCGGTAGCATTATTGCCTTTGGTATTACTGGTACCTGGAACATCTACGGGTGTAATGTCGATTGCAAGAACGTTCTGTCCCTGCTTTGCGAGCAGATCTGTGATGTCAAAAGAACGGGTATTAAACATACCTTCCAGCCTGCCTAATTTTTTCCCATTGAACCAGATTTCACTTTTGTAATTGATCCCGTGTAATTTCAGCCAGGTCCGTTTACCTTTAAAGCTGGCAGGAACGCTAAAATTCGTCCTGTACCAGTAATGGTAAAACTCACGTCCTGCATCGGCCATATCGGGAATGATATTGTTGGTCCGCCGGTTTACATCTCCGTAGTAGGGATCCGGATAGGTTTTATTTTCTACCAGACTGGTCAATACAGTGCCGGGAACAACGCCGTTGACCCATGATGTAGTAGCAAAAGAACTGCTGGAAATTGCTGCGCCATCTGCCGAAATTTTTCCAGCCTGCTGGATCTTCCACTGGTGTGCTGCACCATGCTTGGCTTTTGAAGTTAAAAAAAAGGAATAGGAAGAGGATGGCTTAGACAGCCCTGTATCCTGCGCAAACGCAGTACTCCCTATGATGACGAATAAAGCTGCAACTAAATGTCTCATAATTGATTGGTTTGTATTTGATTTTATGGCCCGAAGATAGGAATATATTTCTATCCGTGCGAAGGCGCAATGATCTTGGCTTCATCGAAATCGAGCTGATATTCCTGTCGCCGGATTTCCTCATCGCTGAATTGCTTTTCTTTACGGATCAGAAATAATTCCCGGCGCTGAACTTCGTACAGATCCAACAATACGCTATTGTAAACTTCGAGTTCCTCTCTCTCCATATCCACACATTCCAGTGAATCGAGTCTTTGCCTCATGATGGCAATATCATTCTCCAATTGCTGCTTCAGGAAACCTACCAGTTCGTTTTCTGCTGATTCCCTGGCATAGCGTTCATTGATCCTTTGGAGCGCAACGCCCATCAATCTCGACTTAATCGCCGCCTCTTGTTCTCCTTCGGGTGGGAAATCAGGAATGTCCTTGATCTTGATCCACTTGATAATCAGGGGCAGTGTAAGTCCCTGAAAGACCAGTGTGACCAATATCACGATGAATGTAATGAACAGGATCAGGTTCCTGTGTGGAAAAGCAGATCCGTCCTTCATCAATAAGGGTATAGATAAAGCCGAAGCCAGAGATACCACTCCCCTCATGCCTGCCCAGCCAACAATCAAAGGCCCCTTCCAAAGTGGGTTTTCGGTATCCATGCGTTTCTTATTGCCCAGCCATACCGGTACATAGGCGATTGGAAATACATAGATCAGCCTCACCAGGATCGTAATCAGACTGATCACCAATCCATATCGTACAGCATCGGCTATAGAATAATGTCCCAGATCTTCAATCACTACAGGGAGTTCCAGCCCGATCAGAATGAAAACCAGTCCATTTAGGGCAAATCCCAGGGTGGCCCAAACCCCAACGGTCTGTATTCTGGAATTGCTGTGCGAAAAGATTTCATGTGAGCGGTAAGACAGGAACAGTCCTCCACTCACCACCGCCATGACACCTGAAAAATGAAAATGCTCCGCGGCGATGTACATAAAATAGGGAGACATCAGGGTAAGCGTCGCATCTATACTCGGGGTGGTGGGCAGAAAACGGTGAATGACATACATCACGTGGGCAATGGCCAGACCAATGAGCACCCCCATAACTGCCGCACTAAAAAACTGGCCTACAGCTTCGCCAAAGGAAAACTGCCCGGACAAAACTGCCGCTAAAGCAAAGCGGAATACAATTAAACTGGAGGCATCATTGATCAGGCTTTCACCTTCCAGCACTTTTGTGAACCTCGCAGGTATTTTAATGTTTTTCAGCACAGAGGTAGCCGCGACTGCATCGGGCGGAGAAATAATACCCCCAAGTAAAAAACCCAGCGCCAGCGTAAAACCAGGTATCATCGATGAAGAAACATATGCGATGATGACAGAGGTAAAAAACACCAGTCCAAAGGCAAGCATCCCGATAGGCCTCCTCCACTTCCAGAAATCATTCCATGAGGTATACCAGGCCGCCTCATAAAGTAAGGGCGGTAAAAAGATCAGGAAGATCAGTTCTGGCTCCAGCTCTATCTTGGGCATCCCGGGAATGAAGCTTATGGCCAATCCGGCAAGTACCAGGAAGATCGGATAGGATATTTTGAGCTTTTGCGCCAGCATAATGAGCATAAACATGGCGAACAGCAGTACGAGGACGAAAAGTATATTTTCCTGAAACATAAGAGATAGTGGTGGTATGGCGTATGATTTGGATTTCTTGTTAAGGAAGGGCAATTTAAAAAAGTTTTTCCGTTTTATAAGGCTACTTTTACGCCTCGGTTTCAGCATACCATCAGCAACAATATGAACAGCACTAAATTCAATCCTGTAGCCTTCATCCTCAACCTGGCCATTACACTTTTTGTGGGGTACCTTGGCAGTTGGTTTACCCTTTCATCCGTAAAAACATGGTACGTTACCATCAACAAACCTTCTTTCAACCCTCCGGACTGGATTTTCCCGCCGGTATGGACCAGCATTTTCATCCTGATTGCTATAGCAGCTTACCGCATCTGGCAAAAAAAAGATCAGATTCAGCATTTCCCCCGCACCGTTGCAGTCTACCTGATTCAGCTGATCCTGAATTTGCTTTGGTCTTTTATCTTCTTTTACAGCCGTCAAATCGGCGTAGCCCTCTTTGAAATAGTTGTCCTGCTGATGGTCGTGGTCTTTAACGCCTGGGTATTTTATAAAATCGATAAGCCCGCCGGACTACTGTTCATTCCATATATCCTATGGCTGAGTTTTGCCACAGTATTGACCTATAATATCTTCGTTTTGAACTAATTTCCCTATTTTTAGGATGTGATCCGAGTTTATCTGCTACTGATATTTGCCATAGGCCTTTCTACCCGTACTGCTCATGCGCAGAAGGTAGGACTGGTATTGAGCGGAGGGGGAGCAAAAGGGCTCGCTCATATTGGTATCCTGAAAGCACTGGAAGAAAACAACATTCCCATTGACTACATCACCGGCACTTCTATGGGCGGCATTGTAGGTGCAATGTATGCCGCCGGATATTCGCCGACCCAGATTGAAAAAGTAGCACTCAGCAGCGATTTTCAGGATTGGGTAAGCGGCCGGTATAACAGTGACTTCAGTTTCTTTTTCCAGAAGAAAAGCACCAATGCAGCTATACTGACGGCAAAACTGGCCATAGATACCAACTTGCGGCTCAACTTCAGGTCCAATCTTGTGAATGACATCCCCCTGAATTTTGCACTGATGGAACTCTTCTCCCAGGCTTCTGCACTTTCTAAAGATAATTTTGATAACCTCTTTGTTCCTTACCGCTGTATGGTATCCGACGTCCTGTCCCAAAAGAGCATCACCGTTAGCAAAGGTAGCCTTGCGGAGGCAGTAAGGGCCACCATGACGGTACCGCTGATCTATAGACCCATCAGACTGGATGGAAAATATGTATTTGACGGCGGTTTGTATAATAATTTTCCCGCCGATGTCATGAAAAGCAATTTCAATCCAGATATCATCATTGGATCAAATGTATCTTCGAAAACCTATAATGAATATCCGAAAAGTAATGACGACCGGCTCATGAACAGGGTCATGGTCTTCATGTTCCTGTCCAAATCCGATTCCACGCTGATTGGAAAAAATGGGGTTTATATCCAGCCGGAACTCGGCAACTACAGCGTTGCAAATTTCAGCCCGGTAGCCGCACTCATTCAAAAAGGATATGATGCAACCATTGCAGAAATGGACCAGATCAAAGCAAGGATCACCAAACGGGTCACTAAAATGGAGCTGGCAAAAAGAAGAAACGAATTCAACAATAAAAAACCAAACCTCATATTTAGCAGTGTAACCGTCTCAGGTGTAAACACCCAGCAAAAAAAATACATTGAACGTGTATTTAAAAGAGATCAGGAAACCTTCAACCTGGAGGACATCAAGACCGGCTATTATAAGCTCGTGGCGGATGAAACATTTGAAACCGTGTACCCGAAAATATCCTATAACCCGGTAAGCGACAGTTACAATTTTGAGATTGTGGCACGCCCGCAGAAGAGCTTTAAAATCGACTTTGGAGGCAACATATCAAGCAGGCCGATCAGCAATGTCTTCCTGGGAGTCCAATACAATTACCTCGACCGAAAATCCTATACTTTTGGCACAAATGTCTATTCCGGCCGTTTCTATGAGTCGGTTCAGTTGAGCGGACGCATTGATTATCCCTCCAGGTTACCGTTGTTTCTAGCCGCTGAAATGACCTATAATAACTTTGACTACTACAATACGAGTTCAATATTCATTGAGAATCCACACCCCACCTACATTCAGCAGGCGGACAGAAAAATTGACCTCAAGATCGGATTCCCGCTCAACCGGAACACCCGCGTGACCCTGAATACCGCCTTCATCAACAATAGCGACCGATATAGTCCGAATGATCAGTTTTCCATAGGTGATATTTTAGATAAAACGGTATTCAACGGCTCCAGGTCTACCCTGGCTTTCGAACAATATACATTCGACCGCAAACAGTATGCTTCCAAAGGCAGGCATTTTCTATTTAGCCTAAATTATTTTACAGGCAGAGAGAACTATTCACCGGGTAACATCACAGCAAACGCAACGCTTACCACTCCACCGGTAATCAGGAAAGACAGGCATTGGCTAAACATCAAACTGAGCGACGAAAATTACTTCTTCAGCTCTGGCAGATACACCGCCGGCTATTTGGCTGAAGGCGTATATTCCAATATGCCCCTATTTTCAAATTACCACTCTACACTGCTGACTGCTCCTGCATTCTACCCCTTGCAAGACAGCCGCTCCATCTTCCTGGAGAATTTCCGTGCCATCAGCTATCTTGCCGGAGGCATCAAAAACATCTATGTACTTCGAAAAAACCTGAACCTCCGGGCAGAGGCTTACGTATTCCTGCCATATCAAAAGTTTCAAAAGGATGGATTCCGGGGGATCAGTTCTATGAAACCCCTCAGCAAATGGCAATACGCCGCAACGGCAGGACTGGTATACCATACGCCTGTAGGTCCAATCAGCCTGAGTTATAATATCTACGATGACCCCATAAAAAGAAACGGCGTTTTATTACATTTGGGCTATCTGATTTACAACAAACGATCTATAGAATGAGAACGATATACCTGCTGATTTTACTTTGCACAAGCTATACCTTATCTTTTGCACAATCTGCCAATGCAGACATCAATAATTTTATCGTCAAAGAAAGCCTGCTCAAAAACAGCAAGCTCGCGATCATTGCGACAGATTCACTGGAAAATCCCCTCGAACAGATCAACGGATTATATACATTTACCGTGAGCGGCTTTACCCAACCCCTCAACTTTAATGGTGGTGTCGCCATACTTCCCCTGAAGCTGGAACGCTCCGCATTTGTCTACATCAAGCATGAAAACGACAAGGGCACCCACAGCAAACTGGTCTATGTCTATAAAAACGACAAATCCTTAAATCCTTACAGTTTTAGCAGCATGTGGCTCATCTTATTTCCAGCCATCATCATTCTGCTTGCTTTTACATTCCGCAAATTCATCATTGCTGCCGTCATCATCATGCTGGTATGGATTTATTTCAACCATAGCAATGGCTTAAACCTGTCTACTTTTTTTGAAACGATCCTGGATGGACTGAAGGCAATGTTTTAGAAGGGCATGCCAATCCCAAAATTGTATTGAACAAAACGATAACGGTCCGGGCTGTTCCTCAGGTAATAATCATCCTTGAATGTTTTAGAACCGCTAAAAAACTTACTGATCACCCACTGGTCTGAGCCGGAAAACTGCGGATCTTTAAGCTTAAGACCGATATCAAATCTGAACACAAAATATTCAACATCATAACGGAAACCCATACCGGTGCCCAGTGCAATCTGGCTCCCCAGCTTGCTGAAATCGAAATAGGTCGACTTAATCTGACTGCTGGAGGAAACGTTCCAAACGTTACCTGCATCCAGGAAAAAAGCGCCTTTCAGTTTGGCGCCAAAGAATTTATTCAACAGTTTATACCTGTATTCCAGGTTGGCCTCAAGGTGCATTTCACCCAATTGATCCAGTCCATAAAGTGCTTTCCTCGTTTCTTCATTCGTCAGCTCATCTCCACGATTGTAGTTTCCAGGCCCCAATGTCCGTGCCTGCCAGGCGCGGATTCCTTGAGATCCACCTGCAAAGAATAATTTCTCAAAGGGCATTGCAATCGAATTTCCATAAGCATAGCCAATCCCTGCATTCAATCTACTAACCAGCTGCTTCTCCCCACCCAGGCTCTTATACCACCTGACATCTATTTCCGGCCGCACATACTGATTGAAAGGAAGGCCCAGAATTTCCGAATAGTCACCTACGGCAGGATTGTGCTTATTCCCTGAAATCTTACTGGCCAGGTACAAGCTATTTCCCGCGATATCGATATTCCCCCTGAAATAGACAAAAGTCTGGTTCGTAAGCAATTTATCTGCATTTAAGGAATAGGTGTATTTGGAGCCAAGGGTAATGTTCCTCCTGTCCAGCAACAGGATGCTGTAAATGTTGGCCCGGATGATGTCCTGATTTTGGGAACTGGTAGTATCCAGCAAAAGATTTCCAAAACGGTATTCAAAGTTTAGCGGCGTGAGCGAGTGAAATTTAGATTTGGACTCTACAAATTCATAAGTCACAGAAGTCAGGTAAACATGGCGTGAAAATACATCTTTCTGCAAGGCGTAAACATAACTTCCTGAAAATATTGTTCGCGGCATACCACCCCGCCTACTGGGCTGCGCCGTGATCAAAGGCACCATCAACCGCGGAACGGTCAGATTGGCACTTACTGAAAAATCCCGCTGATAAATATCTTTAAACACAGAACCACCCTGCCCTATCCTCGACTGCAGCCCTCCCTTAACCTGAAACTCGAAACGTTCAGCACCCCTGAACAAGTTGTTATTCGTATAGGTATTACTCAATGTAAAACCTACCGTACCTGCATTAAAAGGCACCTCTCCTTCTATCCGGTTGCTCATGATTTTCTGAGGAATCAGCTGAATAACAGGCAAAACCTGATTAGAACTGTCTTTCGGTCTATTGTAGTCGATTTTTACGTTTTTAAAAACATTAAGTTCGTACATCCTATCGTAAGTCAGGTTTTCGTTGGCCACACTATAGGTTTCAGGTTCACGAAGAAAATTGTACCTGACAATGGGGTTCCTCCTGAACTTCCCGGAAAGGTCTGTATAACGCAAACCCCGGAACACTTTTGGATTTAGTTTCAGGGTATCCGAAAAACCGTCTGCATAGGTATCTGGAAAACCATCCGCATCCGGAGCAATGATCACGTTAGTCTCTCCTATCGTGAATTGTTGATGACCGGCCTTGTCTGCGGGATTGTCGATATAAAGGGTCACATTGGCCTTACTCGCATTAAGATTGGAATCCACATCATACTTCACATAAGGCCTGGCAAAATCAAAGTAGCCATGCCCTTTCATCAACTGGTAAATCTGGTCACGTTCATAAGCGAGCGAATCATCGTCGTAACGCATCCCTTCCCTCAAATGGGTAAAGGTAGGTTTCACAGACAAATACAGCTTTTTCACAAGTGTATCAGCAATCTGATATTTCACCTTATTTACAGAAAAAGAAGGACCTTGATTGACATTAAAATGAACATGTGCCCTTTTATTTTTCACTTTTATATCGGCACTCACTTTTGCTTTAAAATACCCTTTACTGTTTAGAAACTTCTCAATCTGATTTCGTGAAATTTCCACAAGCGTACTGTCCAGTATAGGCGGCGGGGTCCCCAAAGGCCTGATGTTACTGGTCTTATATTTACCATCTTTAGTATTGAATATATTGTAAATTAATACATTGATCCCGATTGTAGAGGTTGGTCTGATGTCCTTCTGAATGTAGTTCAGCGCCTCTTCATCAAATTTTTTATCGACACTATCAATGTCTACATGTTTCACAATTGCCTGGTAGTCGGCGATGTATTTTGTTGATGAACATCCGGCAACAAACACAATAATAAATAGTAATATTGCACAGAATTGGACACTGCTTTTATAATTATAGTATGCTTTCAAAATCTCAGATCAGTTTTATAAAATCGTTACATCAAAAAAAGTACCGTAAAGAAAATGGGATGTTCATTATTGAAGGCATCAAGTCTATTGTGGAATTTATCGATTCTCCTTATCAGATCCACAGCATCTTTTACCTGCCTCAATATCAGTCATTACTTCCAACTTTAGCCGCAAATATAAAGTTATTTGAAGTAAACAACGCTGATCTGGACAAGATTAGTACCTTACAGAGTCCGCAGGGAATTTTAGCACTTGTACATATCCCTGAAAATCCGGTCCTGGATCTTAAAAAGCTCAAAGGGAAATTTTCATTGGTACTCGATGGAGTGCAGGATCCCGGAAATCTGGGGACCATCATCCGCACCGCCGACTGGTTTGGTTTCAAACAGCTCATCTGCTCACAGCATACCGTTGAAGCTTATAACCCAAAGACAGTACAGGCCACAATGGGTTCATTGAGCAGGGTAAATGTCCATTATACAGATCTGGAAGCATTCCTGCCCAGCGCCCAACTCCCCGTATTCGGTGCAGTGCTCAACGGAAAAAGTCTTTATGAAACCAATTGGGCTGAGGAGGGATTGGTAATTTTAGGAAACGAAGGCCAGGGAATTAGCGAAGAGCTGCTAAAATTAATTACAGATCCAGTCACCATTCCAAAGGTCGGAGGCGCTGAGTCTTTGAATGTTGCCATCTCCGCCGCAATATTATGTGCAGATATTAATAGAAATTTGCAGAAATAAATTGCATCCTAAAGATTAATTGCTATTTTTGCAACCTGAAATTTTAACAGGGTCGAGTGGCCGAGTGGCTAGGCAGAGGTCTGCAAAACCTCCTACAGCGGTTCGAATCCGCTCTCGACCTCAGGATTTAATACATTAAATTAAAAAGACATGGCAGTTACCAGATTAAAAAGAAAAGACAGAAGGAACAAGACTTTCGCAAAATTAGATGTGAAAAACTTGAAGTTAGCTACCAACATTGAATTGGGAAGCCGCTCAAAACAATCTACTAAAGATCAATTGGCTAAAAACAACGCCATTCTAGCTCAACTTACTGCTCAGGCATAAGTTTAGAGTTGCTAAAGAACTTAAAAAGTCCCTGTAATACAGGGACTTTTTTCGTATACAATAAATTTAAAGCAGCAGCATATTAATGCTGCTTTTTAACCAATGCCCTACAAATGCGCTTAATAAGTCCGGGGCCCTCATAAATAAAGCCAGTATACAACTGGATCAGCGAAGCGCCAGCATCCAGTTTATCCTGTGCATCTTTCGGCGTATGAATCCCGCCCACCCCAATGATAGGAAACGCTTTACCTGACTTTTCCGAAAGATACCGGATTACCTCGGTAGACCGCTGAGTAAGCGGCTTACCGCTAAGCCCACCCATTTCTGTTTTTACCGAATCCTGGCTTACCAGGCTACTTCTGTCAATAGTTGTATTGGTAGCAATCACTCCGGCAATCCCAGTCTGTAATACAATTTCTATAATGTCATCTAGCTGCTCATCACTCAGATCCGGAGCAATCTTCAGCAGGATCGGCCTTGACAAATTATTTTTTGAATTGCGCTGCTGCAAGGTATTCAACAATTGCATCAGGGGCTCTTTTTCCTGCAATTCTCTCAGTCCGGGCGTATTTGGAGAACTTACATTCACCACAAAATAATCCACCACATCAAATAGCCTGTCAAAGCATTTGATGTAATCATCTACAGCCTCTTCATTTGGGGTGTTTTTATTCTTACCAATATTTCCACCAACCACAATATCAGTATTCTTAGCCTTCAACAAGCGCAGTCGCTCTGCAAGAGTGTCTACTCCTTTATTATTGAAACCCATTCTATTGATCAGCGCCGCGTCTTCCTCCAGTCGGAACATGCGTGGCTTATCATTGCCTGGCTGCGGCAGGGGTGTTACTGTGCCAACTTCAATAAAACCAAAACCAAGGTCGCTCAAAGCCTCAATATACTCCCCGTTCTTATCGAATCCCGCGGCTAGACCTACCGGATTTCTAAATTTGATGCCGAAAACTTCGCGTTCCAGTCCTTTGATGTTCACATCAAAGCTGCTGCGCAACAGGGTTTGTCCCAGTGGAAAATGATCATGAAACCATTTCAACCGTTTCACTACAAAATAGTGTACTTTTTCTGGGTCAAATTGGAAAAATATGGGTTTAATCAGACGGTACATGAGACGAAGATAGGAATTTGTTTGTATTTTTGCGGCCACATGATTTCGATAAACGACTTAACTTTCTTAATAGGTTCCAGAGCGCTGTATGATGAGGCAAATTGGCACATCAAACCGGGTGACAGAGTGGGCCTTATTGGTGCCAATGGAACAGGAAAATCTACATTATTAAAAATAATTGTCGGGGAATATGCCCCTTCCTCTGGTACAATTTCGATGTCGAAAGACTTGAAGATCGGCTACCTGAACCAGGACTTATTGTCCTATGATTCCCACCACAGCATCTTACATGTAGCTATGGAGGCTTTTGAACGCCAAAACCAATTGCATGACGAAATTGAGGCCCTATTAAAAAAGATCGAAACAGATTACTCGGAAGAGGTTTTATACAAACTGAGCGACAAACAGCAAGAGTTTGAAGCATTAGACGGTTACAACATTGAATACAGGGCAAATGAAATCCTTGCCGGATTGGGCTTCAGTACAGAAGATCAACTGAGGCCATTGAATACTTTCTCCGGAGGTTGGCGCATGCGTGTGATGCTTGCTAAAATCCTGCTGCAGACCCCGGATATCCTCTTGCTGGATGAGCCGACCAACCACATGGACTTACCCTCCATTAAATGGCTGGAAACCTACCTGATGAGTTTTGAAGGTGCCATTGTGATTGTATCCCATGACCGGTACTTCCTGGACAAGGTGGTCAACAAAACCGTAGAATCAAGAAAAGGTAAACTGACTTCATATGCCGGCAACTATTCCTTCTACCTGGAGGAAAAAGCACTAAGAGGTGAGATCCAAAAGGGTGAGTTTAAAAACCAGCAGGCCAAGATCAAACAGGAAGAGCGTTTGATCGAACGTTTCAGGGCCAAAGCTTCGAAAGCAAAAATGGCGCAGTCGAGAATGAAGGCCCTGGACAAAATGGAACGTGTGGAAGATGTAGATGACGACAATCCAACCGTAAACTTCCAGTTCAAATTCTCCAAGCCTTCCGGCAGACACGTGATACGGATCGAAGAAGCTTACAAAAGTTATCCAAACATAGACATATTGCACAATGCAGATGGCGTGATTGAAAAAGGCGATAAAATCGCTCTGATTGGTGCCAATGGTAAAGGTAAATCGACCTTACTCAGGATTATCGCCGGAGCTGAAGGTTTTGAGGGTAAATGTGAAACAGGTCACAACGTAACCACTACATTCTTTGCACAGCACCAGTTAGAATCCCTCCACCTCGACAATACCATTCTTGAAGAGCTGCAGGCTTTCGCACCCAAACATACTGACACAGAACTGAGGGGCATCCTGGGATGCTTCCTGTTTACAGGTGATGATGTATTCAAGAAAATCCGCGTACTATCCGGAGGAGAAAAATCAAGGGTGGCACTAGCCAAATCCCTGACCACCGACTCTAATTTCCTGATTCTCGATGAGCCTACCAACCACCTGGACATCCAGTCTGTAAATATCCTGATCCAGGCTTTAACTCAATATGAAGGTACCTTTATCGCCGTATCCCACGACAGGTATTTTCTGGATAACGTGGCCAATAAGATTTGGTTCATAGAAGATCAAGACATTAAAGAATACCCGGGAACGTATGCCGAATACGAGGAATGGAACGCAAAAAGACCTCCCGCAAAACCAACTAATGTTCCGGTGAGGCCCGACAAAGAAGTCAAAAAAGTAGAAGAGAAAGTCGCACAGGCTCCCAATACACAACAGGTATTGAAAAAGCTAAACGATCAGTTGAAAAAGATTGAATCTGATATCGCCAGCCTGGAAGGCAATGTAAAAACGATCGAAGCTGAAATTGCGGACGAAAAAATATATTCGGACAGCGCTAAACTCGCTGAAACGAACAAGAAATACCTGACCGCTAAAAATGAACTCGACGCAGCCCAGAACATCTGGGAAAAACTGGCCTCAGAGATCATGGAACTTGAAAGCTAATGATCAAAAAAACCGCACTGTTTCTGATCGCATTGATCCAACTACAAATTGCTGCTGCCCAAACGCAGCAGCAATTTGTATATGACAACAAGGTCTACCAGCCCCAGATCAAAACAGTACAGTGCTACAGTTCCCAAAAAGAACAGTCCATGCCGGTCATTACCCTAAAATCAAATGATCAGCTGTTGTTTTCCTTCGATGACTTAAACGGCGGAAGCAAAATCTATTGGTACACCATTGAACACTGCACTTCCGACTGGAAATCTTCCCGACTATCGCAATTGGATTACCTGGAAAGCCTGCCGGAAGATCGCATCATGGATTATAAATACTCCTTCGGTACCATCCAAAAATATACACATTACCAACTAACGCTCCCTAACAACCAGATCAGACCGAAGATCTCCGGCAATTACCTGCTGAAGGTATATGAGGACGGAAACCAACAAAAACCGGTCATTTCACAACGGTTCTACGTGGTGGAAAACCTCGCTGGAATAGCAGCAGAAGTACTGGCCAGCCCACAGGTTGCCAGCCGGTTCAGCAATCAAAAAATCAACTTTACCATCAATCATCAGATCTCCATTCCCAATCCTTATACGGATCTGAAAGTACTGTTGATGCAAAATGGGGACCCTGCTACAGCAGTACTCAATACCCGGCCAAACTTCATCAAGCCGGGCAGCCTGGTTTACAATGAAATGAAGAGTAACGACTTTCCGGCAGGCAATGAGTTCCGGAAATTTGACATTCGAAGTCTGCGTTATAAAGGTGAAAACGTGCAGAACATCATCAAAGATAGTGTCAATAACGTGATCCTGTTCCAGGATGTAAACACCAATAAGGCCAAATACAGCAATCTTGTGGATGAAAACGGCAATTTCTTTATCCGCAACCAGGAGGGCCGGGATGATGCTACAGAAAGTGATTACGCCAATGTGATGTTTACACTAAATGCCCAGCCCCCATCTCCGGAATCTGAAGTGTATGTCGTAGGCCGGTTCAACAATTACCTCCTCAATCAGCAAAATAAATTGAACTACGATGCATCACGAAAACGCTTCTATGTAAACCTCAAACTGAAACAGGGGCTTTATGATTACAAATACGTGTCGCTCGACAAAAGCACAGGCAAAGTTGATGGAACCGTCTTCGAGGGGTCCTTTTTTGAGACAGCCAACCTCTACCAGATTTTTGTATACTATAGAAAACCAGGATCCAGATGGGAGGAACTCATTGGCTATAGTCAGCTCAATACGCTGAAACGCTAGCTTAAATTACCATTCTATCTCCTATTTTATGTACTTTCGTGAACAATGAGCACTAAAGTAAAAAGCCCAAAGGAATCCTTTACCATCATGAATGAGTTGGTATTGCCGAATGACACAAATACCCTTAACAATTTAATGGGTGGAAGATTACTCCATTGGATGGATATTGCGGCAGCCATATCTGCGCAAAAGCATTGCAACCGCATAGTAGTGACCGCCTCTGTCGATAATGTTTCATTCAAACAGCCCATTAAGCTAGGAGATGTCATCACCATAGAGGCAAAAGTTACCCGTGCTTTCCATACATCAGTCGAGGTCAGACTGGATGTCTGGGCGGAAAACATTCCCTCAGGAAGCAGGGTCAAATCCAATGAAGCCTATTACACTTTCGTGGCATTAGATCAGGACGGTAAAACGGTACCTGTGGCCGAGTTGAGCCCGGAAAGCCCGGAAGAAATTGAATTGTACGATGGCGCTTTACGGAGGAGACAATTGCGTTTAGTTCTTGCCGGAAAAATGCATCCCGACGATGCCAAAGAACTCAAAGCCTTGTTTTTCAAGATAAAGGAAGATTGATTAAAAGTGTTCCAGTTGAATCACTTTAATGTAGGGCTCCAGCTTTCTGTAATTGCGTTCAAATAACTTTGGTGATTTGTTGATGTAAAGATTATGTTTGACATTGACCGCTTCCGCAATTAAGCCCGTTATGGTTCCTGCAGTAACTCCGATAACGGTAGCCCATGCCGCGATCCTATAACTATCATTACTGATATTTTCATTTTCAATTGACAAGATCGCAGCAGCTGTCAATGCCCCTGCCAATGCACCTGTACCTGCGGATCTCCCAAGAGAAAGACCGCGCTTTTTCACCTTTATTTTTACAATATCTTCTGCTTTAAAAATGAAATAATTACCGCGGTAATCTAAAATAGCCAGGCCATCTTTATTCACTTTCTGCAACATGCCTTTTACATTTTGCATATGCACAGAAACTACTTTTACCTCATAGTCTCCTTTCTGTGCTTTCAATGATACCATCATGAAAAGGCAGAGTAGCGTTAACCCTATAGTTTTCATCTTTAGCTGCCCATTTCCAGAATTTTATCAAACTCTTCCGCTTTCAGGGGCATGACCGATAAACGGCCTTGCCTGACCAGAGAAATGTCTCTCAGGCTTTCTTCTGCCTTGATCTGCTCCAGTGTCACCGGGTTTTTCAGGGGCTCTACCGGCACCAGGTCTACCACTACCCAATTCGTATCATCCGTAGTCGGATCCTGATAGGCTTCTTTTACTACTTTCGCTACGCCCACCACATGCTTGCCTTCGTTACTATGGTAAAACAACACCAAATCTCCTTCCTGCATTTCTCTCAGGTTATTCCGCGCCTGGTAATTGCGCACGCCATCCCAGAAAGTCTTTCCGTCTTCGTTAAATTTTTCCCAGCTATATTTAAAAGGCTCTGATTTTACCAGCCAATGTTTGTGTTTTTTCATGCTTTAAAGCGCGTATATCGTGTTTTATGAAAGATTTGTCTTGATACTTGATGCAAAAATAACAATCTCCAACTAACCTTTGATATATTTAATAGGTCCATTAACGATCACTTGAAAATTAGACCGGGCATTTCGACAATAATGGATAGTAATAGCTTAGCTTTAAGAACTTCCTGAAGATGCTAATCCCTTTGCAAAATCAATTCCTGAGCGTAGAATTTCTGATGATCAGTTCCGGACGAACACTGATGGTTCTAGGCTGCACATCAGCTTTTCCTGACAAGATCTCCTCAAAATAAAGCTTAGCTATGGTCTCTCCCATTTTCACACTATGCTGATCCACCGTAGTGATAGAAGGGCTTGTAATTTCCGTAAAATCTTCGTTCGAATATCCGCAAATGCCCAATTCCGAAGGTACATCCAATCCCATTTGACTGGCCACATCCAGCACGCCCAGTGCAGAAAAGTCAGATGTCGAAGCAAATATCGCATCCGGGCGCTCAGACAAATTCAGTAATTCTTTAGTCGCCACAGCACCCAATTCCTTCGTCCAGGCATTCTCTTTAATCAATTCCGGCAGCACCGCACGCTGATGGCGCTCCATAGCTTTCAGGTAACCTCTTTTCCGCTGTCGAAAAATCTCCAGGTTCTGCGGTCCCTCCAAAAGCGCAATGCGTTGATATCCCTGGGCAATCAAATGGGAAACCACTTCAAAGGAAGCCCGCTCATTGTCATTGATCACTTTGAAAGTATCCAGCATTTCATCTACCCGATCAAACTGGATCAGGGGAATGCCCTGCCCCATCGCATTTTTCAAATGTGCTCCTTCCTGAAAATCGGCACTGACGGAGATCATGATACAACTTACCTGTTGCCGCACCAGGGAATTTATGCAGTCCACTTCTCTCGCGAAGGACTCATTAGACTGGCAGATTACCAGGTTAAAGCCTTTTTCATAGGTTACCGCTTCAATCCCGGCTATGATGTTGGAAAAAAAATTCTGATTGATTCTCGGAACCACTACCCCAATGGTCTGATTATGCCCTTTCCTGAGATTGGCAGCCAGATTGTTGGGCTTATAGTTGAGCTCCTCAGCAGTTTTGAGAATCAACTGCCTCGTGCTTTCGCTCACACTCTTATCGTTGCTCAAAGCTCTGGATACAGAAGAAGCATTGAGGTTCAATTTCTTTGCAATATCGTATATCGTGGTCTTTTTCTGGGGCTTCATAAACAAACAAATATGATTAAATATAATTAAAGCAATCGATTGCGCAATCTTGAAATAATTATGTAATTTGCTGTAATCAATCACCATTATATTAAACTATAGCTCCCATGCACTTACTCGGCATCGATATCGGTACTTCATCCATCAAGGCATCAGTAGTTGATGCCTCATCAGGCAGCATTTTGGCTAGCGCACAATATCCCGATAACGAATCTGCGATCATCGCCCCGCAAGCAGGCTGGGCAGAACAAGATCCATCCGCTTGGTGGAGCGATGCACAACAAGCCATACTCCGCCTGCAGCACAGCCTCAACCTGGAAGAGGTTTCTGCTATCGGGATCGCCTATCAAATGCATGGCCTCGTTGTTGTCGACAAAGACCAACAGGTGCTGCGCAACAGCATCATTTGGTGCGACAGCCGTGCAGTGGCATTGGGCGATGCAGCCTTCGACGCCCTGGGTCACGAACACTCCCTTCAGCACTTGCTCAACTCTCCCGGAAACTTCACCGCATCCAAACTGGCATGGGTCAAAAACAACGAACCTGAACTTTATGCCAAAATCTATAAAGTGATGTTACCTGGTGATTTCATTGCCATGAAGCTGACAGGAAATATTTCCACAAGCATTCAGGCCTTGTCGGAAGGCGTGTTCTGGGATTTCCAGAAAGACGAATTATCCAAAGAACTCATGGAGTACTATGCCTTGTCATCGGACTTGATTCCCGAAATCAAGCCGCTCTTTTCTGAACACGGCCAGCTCAAGGCTGATGTTGCTGCTCTTCTCGGATTGAAAGCCGGAATTCCCGTAGCCTATAAATCTGGCGACCAGCCCAACAACGCCTTGTCGCTAAACGTACTCCAGCCCGGAGAAGTAGCCGCCACAGCGGGTACCTCGGGTGTCATCTACGGCATAAGCGACGCCCTCACTTATGACCAACAGTCGAGGGTCAATACTTTCGCCCATGTCACCTATACGCCCGAAAACAAACATACCGGGGTTTTACTTTGCATCAACGGGACGGGAAGCATGTACCGTTGGGCCAAACACAATTTTGCTGCCGAACTTTCCTACGGGGAGCTCAATGCACTTGCCGCCCAAGCTCCCATCGGCAGCCGTGGCTTGCTCAGCCTCCCTTTTGGAAACGGGGCCGAACGTATGCTCAACAACACCTATACCGGCGCCCGCCTGCAGGGGATCGACCTCAATGTCCACACCAAAGCAGATATTTTCCGCGCTGTACAGGAGGGCATCGCTTTCGCATTCCGCTATGGGCTCGACATCATGCGTGAGAATGGCATGCAACCTAAAGTGATCAGGGCCGGCAGGGCCAATTTATTCTTAAGCGACTTGTTTGCTCAGACTTTCGTCGACGTAACGGGCATACCCGTAGAATTGTACGACAATGATGGCAGTGTCGGCGCAGCCCTCGGTGCTGGAATTGGCTCAGGAATCTTCGGGGATCCCTCCGAAGCGTTCATCAATCAAAAACAGATCAAATACCTCGAACCTATAAACTCCGCTGCCTATGAACCGATCTATGGCAACTGGAAACAATTGTTAACTCAAGCATTAGCTAATCCATAAAAACATGACTAAAGTAATAACAGGAACAAAAGCCTTTTTCAAAGACATCAGCCAGCTGCAGTATGAGGGACTGGAAAGTGACAATCCCTTAGCCTTCAGATGGTATGACGCCAATAGAATCGTCGCAGGCAAAACAATGGCCGAACATTTCAAATTTGCCTGTGCCTACTGGCACTCTTTCAATGGAAATGGCAGCGACCCTTTCGGTGGCGCTACCCACATCTTTCCCTGGGATGAAAAAAAAGATGCCGTTGAACGGGCAAAGGACAAAATGGACGCAGCCTTTGAATTCATCACCAAAATGCAAATTCCTTATTATTGCTTCCACGATGTGGATGTAGTAGACTACACGGACAACATCGCAGAAAATGAACAGCGCCTGCAAAAACTGGTCGACTATGCCAAACAAAAGCAAGCAGATAGCGGGGTCAGATTACTCTGGGGAACAGCCAACCTGTTCAGTCACCAGCGCTACATGAACGGTGCGGCCACCAATCCCGATTTCCATGTCCTGGCACACGGAGCGGCACAGGTAAAGGCCGCCCTGGATGCTACCATTGCCCTGGGTGGCGAAAATTATGTATTCTGGGGCGGACGTGAAGGTTACATGAGTTTGCTCAACACCAACATGAAGCGGGAACAGGAGCACATGGCCAAATTCTTACATACCGCCAAAGATTATGCGCGCAAACAAGGTTTCAAAGGCACATTCTTTATAGAACCCAAACCCTGCGAGCCTTCTAAACATCAGTACGATTACGATGCAGCTACCGTCAAGGGTTTTCTGCAGCAATACGACCTGCTGGATGATTTCAAACTGAATCTGGAGGTCAACCACGCCACCCTCGCCGGTCATACCTTCCAGCACGAACTCCAGGTGGCTGTCGACAATGGCTTGCTGGGCTCTATCGATGCCAACCGCGGCGATTACCAAAACGGATGGGATACCGACCAGTTTCCAAATGACATCAATGAACTCACCGAAACCATGATGATCATCCTGGAAGGCGGCGGACTGCAAGGTGGCGGCGTCAATTTTGATGCAAAGATCCGTCGCAATTCTACCGATCCCGCAGATTTGTTCTATGCACATGCAGGCGGCATGGACATCTTTGCCCGGGCCCTGATCACCGCAGACAACATCCTCCAAAAATCCGACTATAAAAAGATCAGAGCAGCACGTTACGCTTCTTTCGATACTGGAAAAGGGGCAGAATTTGAGCAGGGGAAACTAACGCTTGAAGAGCTGAGGGACTATGCCGCCGAACACGGCGAACCTGAAATCCGCAGCGGCAGACAGGAATACCTGGAAAACCTGATCAACAGGTATATCTAAAACAAAAAAAGAGTGCTTCCGATCCAGAAGCACTCTTTTTTTGCCATTCAATTAATGGTTATTCTTTAGCTTTCAAAGCCGAATCGATACGGTCCGACAAATCTTCCAGGTGATATTTACTCATACCTGTAGCGGAAGGTGTAGCCGATTTTACCATAGCAGAAATCTCACGCAACTGCGCCCTTACAAAAGAGGAAACGTCAGTCTGACTAGCAGGTAATCCTGCCGATCTGCCCATCATACCACCCTGAGCAGCTGCTGGTGCGGCTGGCTTCACGATCGAGATCAGCACATCGATGTAAGTCTTCTGCAGGTTACGACGGTAAATGTCAATCTCTGCATTAGATTTTAGCTCAGTCAAGATCCCTGCGTTCAGGTCTGAAAACAGATCTGTGATCTTGTAGGCGTCTTTTCCATCAGTGACCTCAGCGTTGATCAGTTTGGTCATTGTACTGGTGGTAGTTAATCTCGCCAGCGCAGCGATCTGCAGGCGATTTACAATGTCAGTTGGATTTTGACCAATGTTGTTCAGGATATTCTGATCTACCAACCATGTCGGTGTAGTAAACACATTCCTGTTAAAGAAATCCATGGCCTCTTTTTGGATCGCATATGGTGTACGGGAATAAACGGTACCTTTTTCTTCCACAGTTTTTGGTGAAGTATAGATTCCACCTACATTTTTTGCGACGTGGCCTATGTACCTGCCAAACTGGCCTACCAGTTCTCCATACAGCGTAGATAGATCGTCGTAACCTTCATTGTCCGTTTTAGTCCATTCCGGCATTTTAGCGATGATGCGCTTCAGGTTCTTGATACCATATTCACTCGCTTTCATTGCATTATCGCCTAAATCTTCACTTTGGTTACGTGGATCATTCGGATCCGTTTCTGTCCCGAAAGTCAGACGGTTGTTGGCAGAAAGCCTTTTGATGATGGTCTTGTTCGAGTATTCATCTTCAGCTGCAGCTGTTTTATACTGCGGCAACCATTTGTAACCCCATTCAATGGCCCATTTATCGTAATCACCGATACGTGGGAATATCCCTTTTTCGGTAATGTTGTCTTCAGGTTGAGCCACATAGTTGAACCTTGCATAGTCCATGATCGAAGGTGTATGTCCATTGGCTTCCACCCATTTTTTGTCCCTCAGTTTCTCTACAGGCACTGTAGCCGAAGAACCAAAGTTATGGCGCAGACCAAGTGTGTGACCAACCTCGTGAGAAGACACAAAACGGATCAGTTCGCCCATTAATTTATCATCAAACTTAGTTTTGCGGGCAGCAGGATCAATTGCCGAAGCCTGGATGAAGTACCAGTTTCTCAACAACAACATGATGTTATGGTACCAGTTTACGTGCGTCTCCAGGATCTCACCTGTACGCGGATCGTGTACATGCGGACCACTTGCATTTGGAATATCAGACGGTTTATAAACAATCACACTGTGTCTTGCATCATCAATGCTCCAGCTTGGATCCTTCGGTGCTTCCAGTGCATAGATTGCATTTTTAAAACCTGCTTTCTCAAAAGCCGCCTGCCAGTCATTTACACCGGCGATCAGGTAAGGTACCCATTTTTTAGGCGTAGCCGGGTCGATATAAAATACAATTGGTTTCGCAGGCTCTACCAGTTCACCTCTTTTGTATTTCTCTACATCCTGAGGTTTTGGTTCCAGTCTCCAGCGGGTGATGATAGACTGATTTTTAATCCCTTGTGGATTGGCATCAAAGTCTACATAGCCGGTTGCAAAGTAACCTACACGCGGATCAAAATTACGTGGCTTCATCTGGTTAGATGGCAGCAGCACCATAGAACTGTTCAGTTCATAGGTTGCAGGTGTAGATGCACCCGGAGCACCGCCCCCCATCATGCCTCCCATTGGAGAAGCAGGAGTTTTAGTGTATGTTTTCAGGGTACGGATTTCGATGTTCATCGGGAAAGATTTGATTTCCTTGATGTAACTGCGGTCAGTCATCAGTCCACCTAGTGAAAGGCTTCTTTTTGCTCCTGAGGAGAAGAAAAAGATGTCATTGTCGCCATTCATGTAATCTGTGACATCAATCACAACTCCACCTCTTCCTGAAATCGAATCTTTAGCAAATGCTTTGATGTCAAATGAAGCGACCAAAGGCTGGATGTTCGAATTCATCAGGGTCTTGAACAGTCCCTGAGCGGTAGTGTCCTGCGAACGCTCATCAAAAGAGATGCTCTTCAGGTATAATTTATTGCTTGGCCCTTTTTCAAAAGAGATCACATTGTCTCCAATATGGTCACCTCCATAACCCATCATCTGGGCACGGTTGCCTGCAGCAGCTTTACTGATCCTGTTGACCAATAAGATTTCCCTGTTCAGCAAAGAATCCGGGATTTCGAAGAAATAGCGGTCTTCGATGTTATGTACCCAGAAAAGTCCTTTATCAGTTTTCGCTTTGGCCGTGATCACCTCTTTATAAGGTTTTGGACCTGGTTTAGCCGGAGCCGCCATTGGTACTGCTGGGCCTTTTTTAGTGGTGTCGGCTTTAGCAGGGGCTGTTCTTCCGGGATTTGTTGGCCTGGTCTGCGCATCGGCATAAGAAGCTGCCGCGATTCCAAGCATCGCAAAAAGTATGGTTTTCTTCATTACAGAATAATAGTTTAGGCAGCAAAGATATTTACTGGACAGCAAATAAAAAGGTGGGAATGATAACTTTACAGTTACACTAGTGGATCATTTTAAAAAGCAGCTCTTTCAGCAGCTCACCATCTGTCGTATTGCCGGTACTGTCCACCCCCTTACTCTTCAGGTCGTACTCCCGCAGCAGGCTGATGATCTCGAAGGTCTTATTCAGATTATAGCTTCTTGCTGCTGTTTCATAATCCTTTACGAAATAAGGATTTACCCCCAATTCTTTGGCTGCATCCCCCTTATTGGGCAGGTAATGGTATTTCAGGATCTTCGAGAAATAGGCATTCAGATTGGCCATTACCATCATCATGGGATTGGCTTTGGGATTGTCCGCAAAGTAGTTCACGATCTGGTTGCACTTCAGTACATTCCTCGTAGAAAGGGCTTTCTGGAGCTCAAAAACATTGTATTCTTTACTGATCCCGATATTCTTTTGCACCAGGTCGGTATCAATGGTCGTTTCTTTGGAGATGTTGAGCATCAGCTTCTCTACCTCATTGGCAATCTTGGAAAGGTCTGTCCCCAGGTATTCCGCCATCAGGGCCGAAGCCTGCGGTGCGATTTTATAGCCTTTCTCCTTTACCAGTTCTTCAATCCAGGCAGCCAGTTTGTAATCGCGTACCAGGTCCGACTGGAAAACCACTCCGCCCTTGTCTATCGCCTTATAGATCTTCTTCCGCTTATCGAAATTCGCATATTTGTAGGCCAGTACCAAAATGGTGCTGGGCATCGGCTTCTCGAAATAGTTCAGCACAAACTCAGCCTGCTTGCTGCTGCCCTCAGTTTCCTTGGCCCATTTCAGGTCCTGCGCTTCCTTGACAATGATCAACTGATAATCCGACATCATCGGATAGCGTTTGGCGGCATTCATGACCGTAGCCATATCCGTGTCCTTACCGTACAATACCGTTTGGTTGAAGCCCTTTTCCATATCGTTCAGCACATTAGCTTCCATGTAATGCACAATCTGGTCGATATAGTAAGGTTCCTCACCGTGTAACAGGTAAAGGGGTTTGAACTTTCTGGCTTTTATGTCCTTGATGATGTCTGAAGCACTCATATATGATTAGCCAAACTTAGAGAAAATTTTTGCCTATTTTTACACAAAATGTCATTTAAACCAACACCCTTAAACTTACCACAGTACCCTTTCAAGATCACTTTAAAGGAAAATAACCATTTCATCTTCGACGAGATCCGCAAGAAACACCTCCTGCTCACGCCGGAAGAATGGGTGCGTCAGCATTTCATCCAATACCTCATCCTGCAAAAGAAATTCCCCCGCTCCCTGATCCAGATCGAGGGCGGACTGAGCCTCAATAAATTACAGAAACGGACAGACCTGGTCATTTTCAGCACTTCCGGAGAAAGGATCATGGTGGTAGAATGTAAAGCACCCTCGGTAAAAATCAGTCAGGCCACATTTGACCAGGCTGCACGCTACAATTCGGTACACAAAGCCAAATGGCTGGTCGTGACCAACGGACTGCAGCACTGTTATGCGCAAATTGACCATCAACTGGAGAAATTCCTGTTCATCGAGCACTTACCGGAATACCCATTGCTGTAACCCACTATTCATCGTAGACAGCAGTCATCGCACTGGCAATTTTTCGGTTGAAGCCTCCGTCTGCATCGTACCCTGCCGAAAAGATACGGACCAGATCTTCAAATTGACGCTGATGGCGCTGGTCGAAATTCCGTTTCAAGGTGCCCTGAGCGGTCAAAAAATGATACAGAAAATAAACCAGCTTCCCTCCTTCATTCCAATAGATTTTGGTATACAAACGAAGCGGTGGTTCGCATTGGTAATTCTGTTTTTTCAAAAAATGTCCGAGCTTTTTTAAAGTAAGCGCATGATGGTTCTCATTTTCTTCCACATGCCTCCTGAGCGCAGCCGTATCCAAACCTGCAGCATGACCATAAATGCTGTCGAGCTGTTGATAATGCAATCCCTTAGCAGATGCCTTTTGAAAGGTAAATACCTCCTGTGCCGACAGATCGCAGCCTGAACAAAGGAGTAGAATAAAAAAGATTTTTTGGATGGAGCGCATAGGTATCTTACTAGTAGAATGAGCATTAACAATTGCAAACATAAAACTATTCCGGCTGCTTTAAAAACTAAAAGAGCCTTGCATTTAGCTTTTTGAGCTGGAGTTGCTAAATTTAACCCGCTAAATATTCGAAATTTGTATTCAAAAGATCAGGCATCACAACTCAAACAGGCTTTCTGGACCACATTCGGGCAGTACATCGCACCACAACTTTCCGCAGAGGGATTAAGGGTCAACTGGATCAATTATAAAACCGGACTCAAAAACCTATTCTTCAAAATGCAGGCAGATGGCAAATCGGCTTACATCGCAATAGAGCTGACACATGCCGATCCCGGAATGCAGGAACTCCTCTACGAGCAGTTCAGGGAATTCAGAAGGCTCCTGGAAAATCAGCTGGAAGAAGAATGGGACTGGCAGCTCCACACGCAGGACGAATATGGCAAAACCATTACCAGGATCGGAATCACGCTGCAGCATGTAAGTATCTTTAAACAGGAAGACTGGCCGGCACTCATCTCCTTCTTCAAACCTAGGATCATCGCCCTGGATGAGTTCTGGACTGATGTAAAAGATGCATTTGAGGTGTTCAAATAAAAATACCATTATCATATCATTAAATGATGGCTTCGGGCGTTCAGATCTCCCCGGCGTAATTTAGATTTGGACATGCAGTCAATCTGCATCGCCCAGACATGAAGAAAATTAAGGTTGCTTTCTTTGCCGAAATATTATTTAAGGATTTTGACGGGGCCTCCCGTACCATGTTCCAGCTGATCGAGCGGATCGATAGAAAACGCTTCAGGTTCCTGTTCATTTACGGTGCAGGTCCAGATGAAATTGCCGACGCTGAATGTTTCAAAGTCCCTACCATCCACCTGCCCATCAACACCAATTACACCATGGCACTCCCTTCCCTCGCCAAAAAGGAGCTCAAAAAGAAGCTGAAGGATTTCGGCCCCGACCTCATCCACATCGCTACGCCCTCTCTTTTGGGGGCCTATGCCATCAAATATGCCAATAAAAGGGAAATCCCCGTCATCTCCATCTACCATACCCATTTCATCTCTTACATCGACTATTACTTCAAATACGCTCCCTTTCTCGTAGGCAAAGTGAAACAGGCCATCGCCGGCAGTCAAAAGGCGTTCTATAACAACTGCCAGCAGATTTATGTTCCGGCAGAAAGCATCCGCGAACAACTTGAAGGGATCGGAGTGGAAAGAGAAAGAATGAAGATCTGGAAACGCGGAATCGACACCACACTTTTTTCACCTGAAAAAGCAGATGCCAACCTGTTGTACAAACTCACCGGCAACCGGTATCCGAGCATCATCTTCGCCAGTCGACTCGTTTGGGAAAAGAACCTGGAAACCTTATTCAGGATTTACGATAAGGTGGAGGCATCCGATCTAAAAGTCAACTTCATCATTGCAGGAGATGGCATCGCCCTCAAAGCCTGTAAGACAAAGATGAAAAATGCAGTGTTCACAGGTATGGTAGATCACGAGACCCTGGCGATCCTTTATGCCAGTTCCAACCTATTTTTATTCACCTCCGTATCAGAAACCTACGGCAATGTAGTACTGGAAGCCATGTCTTCAGGTCTGCCCTGCATCATCGCCGATGGTGGCGGCTCTGCAGATTTCATCAGCCAGGGCATCAATGGCTTTAAATGTCAGCCCTTCGATGAAACCGACTATCTCACAAGAATCATGGAAGTGCTGAACAACGAAGAACTACGGACTCAATTTATCGATAAGGGACTGGAATTTAGCAGGGAGATGAGTTGGGAACAGCTGGCTACAACTTACTTCGACGATGTGGCCCGGCTCTCCGGCAAAATCCTGTCAGAGCCTGTATAAAAAATGAAGAAAGTCCTGATCATCCTGCTCACGCTCTGCCTTCTGGTATCGCTGTTCTTTTTTATACAGGCTACCGATATGGGCATGGTGCTGGTATTGATCGAAAAGATCAGGTACAAATTCCTCATCCTCCTGCTGATCACTTTTGTCGCTTACCTGATGGCGACCATAAGCTGGCAGTTCACTTTGGGGAAACATTTCCGTAGCATCTCTACTGGCCGGCTATTCCTGATCCGGCATTTAGGCGAAACCGTAGGGATGTTCAACCCTACCAGCATCATCGGCGGCGACGCACTGAAAGCGTTCCTGCTGGAAGATCAGCACATCCCCAAAAAGACAGCATTATGGTCCGTTTTCTTCTCCCGAATGATCCTCATCCTGAGCCAGGTTCTGCTCTTTATCAGCAGCCTGATCGCGCTGTTGATCCAGCATCCCCATTTACAGCAAGCAGGGATGCAGCTGCGACAAGCTGCACTGTATCCACTCCTGCTTAGCAAATGGAAAACACTCCGCTTGAAATGCAGGGAAAGCTTCAAGGAATTGCCCTTGCAGCTCCGGGAAAACAAAAAGATGCTCGTTTTTTCAGCACTCTTTGCCATCCTGCATTGGGTATTTGGCGGACTCGAATTCTATTTCATCCTGAAATTCCTGGGCCTGAAAGTGAGCATGACTGAAGCATTGGTCGTGGATCTCGGCGTGGTGTTGTTCAAATCAGCCGGGGCATTCATCCCCGCACAGATCGGTGTAGAAGAATATGGCAACAAGTTCATGTTGCTGGCCATAGGCATCCCATCCGCCCAGATCTGGATCACGGCTTCTATCCTGCGGAGGGCCAGGCAACTGGTCTGGATCGCCTTCGGGATCCTCATCTACTTTATCCTGTTCCGGAAATCCAAATACCTCAACCCAAGTCATGATGGAAATATTGTTCGTCAGTCATAAATATCCTCCCGCAACCGGGGGCATGGAAAAGCAAAGTTTCGAACTGATCAATGGCATGAAGCCACTTGCTAAAGTCCACACCATCCTCTACGAAGGAAAAGGCAGCCGGATCAGTTTCTTTCTCAGCCTCAACAAGCGCATCCTGCAAACACTAAAAGAAAATCCTGGCATCCAGGTCATCCATTTTAACGACGGACTCATTGCCGCAGCTTCACTAATGCATAAAGGCTATTCGCAAATCAAGCGTACAGCCACACTTCATGGCCTGGATGTGGTATTTCCCGCGCTCCCCTATCAGCGGCTCATTTTCCCTTTGTTCAATCGATTCGACCTACTCTTTGCAGTGAGCAGGGCGACAGCCCAGGCTTGCCGCGACCGCAAAATTGCCGATGAAAAGATCGTCGTGTTAAACAATGGGGTAGATCCCCGGATCGCCTATACGGCGGCTCCCGCAGCGGTCATGCAAATGCTGACCGACAAATATGGAGTATCCGTACAGAGGAGAAAAATTCTACTGGCTATGGGCAGACCCGTGAAGCGTAAAGGCTTCTCCTGGTTCATTAAGAACGTGATGCCCCAGCTGCATCCCGACTTTATACTGCTGCTGATCGGGCCAGTTCAGGACCCAAAAAGTAAAGAAGCGAAACTGTTAAAATTCATTCCCCCCTTCTTGAAACACAAAGCAGAACTCTTCCTGGGTTATCCGAGCGACGAAAGCAACATCGAAAAACTACTGCGTAAAAGCCCCTCAAACAAAGCAGTGCACAGGCTGGGAAAACTTCCGCTCCATGAAATCACTGACATTCTCAGCATTGCTGATGCCTTCATCATGCCCAATATAGAGGTCGAGGGCGATATGGAAGGCTTTGGTCTGGTCTGTCTGGAGGCTGCCATGTGCGGCACCAAAGTATTTGCCTCCGCCAGCGGCGGCATTACCGATGCCATCATCCATGGTAAGAACGGCTATCTCCTACCCCCCGGACATGTCAGTTCCTGGGTCCATCAGCTCAACCTGTTGAGTGCGCAACCAGAATCATTTGCATTAAAACCAGGCGAAATAGCAGCCTTTACTGCATCAAAGTTCAACTGGAAGAAGATGTGCGAGGAATACCTGCAACATTTCCAGCGCCTCCAACAAGCAGCGAAGCAATGAGAAACAGTCCCCTTAGAGCCCATGGATCCATGAAGCATCACCGATCACTCCCCCAAACTTTGGCCATGGCATGCTGTTCCGGATCCATACAGCTATTCAGGTAGCTTTGCCATTGGTTTTCCTTGCATCGCCTCGCTTACCAGATGCGCAATGAATTGTGAGAACCGGTTGATGTCATGTTCTGTGCTTGCCTGCTCTAGCGCTTCCATATATGCCTCTCGTTTTTCAACAGGAACAACCGTCCAAGGATATCCTCCAGAAGCCAGCATTGTATTCATTAAAAATCTCCCGATTCGACCGTTGCCGTCCATATAAGGATGTATAAACACAAAGATGAAATGTCCCATGACCGCACGTACCGATGGTTCTGTTTCCGATTCCAGCAGTTCAAACAATACCGGCATACAATCGCGCATTGCATCTACACCTAAGGGTACATGTTGTGACAACCTGAAAAGCTTGGAAATATCCTCGCGCAGCCATAGCGTCTTTTTGCTTTCGATCTTCTTCATTCTGCTCTGTATTCCAATTCCCGGAGCTCGCCCGCTCAATTAGCTCCGGCGTAACCCTATACCGTTCAATTGATAAAGAATGGTATGCATCGGTCACATAGTTAATGCCGTGCCATTTCTACTTCGTTCTATAATTAGTAAATAAAGTTGTGATAGTTTTAGTAATTATTGATGTGACAAACTTCGCAAATAATGTTGTATTTAATTTAGTATTTGTTGATGTGTCTATTTTAGTATTCAGCAAGCCTGTCTAATCAGCCTATTTGTAGAAAGACCTTTTATACTTGTTTTAGTATATTTGTAATACCATAATGTTAGTAATTATAAAAAAATACATTTAAATACTATCATGATATCACTTATATCGACACCAAAAGCACAAAAGAAAATTGCAGAGAGCGTTCGGGATAGGAGACTATCCATGGAGTTGACCCAGGAGGGCCTTTCTGAACGTTCAGGCGTTCCATTGGCTACTTTAAGGAAATTCGAACAAAAAGGAGTGATCTCCCTCAGCTCTTTCTTGAAACTTTTAATGGTCACCGGCGGACTTGAAGAAATCATCACCATACTAAAACCCTCAAAGCCGAGCTTTAAATCGATAGATGAAGTACTTGAAGACAATAACGGTTCCCGTAAAAGAGGAAATAGAAAATGACAGTGCCCATTACACAATTTAGCGTTGGTTTGGATTTTGGAGATAAAATCTACTCAATCGGCCGTTTAGCCATCCGAAATGGCATCATCTATTTTGAGTATAATGTTTCAGTTTTTTGATGAATCAAAGTGGAGAATGGAACCTTGCCCCTGCATATGACCTTACTTATTCAAATGGGCCGAATGGCGAACAAAGTATGAATTTTGTTTACATAGGAACCGATTAAGGAATGATTATAAAAAAGTATTAATTAAACACAATTGCCGATATTGCTGTATGAATAAAGCTTGCGTTATATTGGTATTGACCCTACTTTGCAATATTAATCTTCTTGGCCAGACGAGGAACCCAAAAGCAAAAGATGCAATCCCCAACAAGTCGAAAACGGTTCGTACTGATACCGACAGCGATTGTATGCTATACAACACTTATAGCCCTAGCCAGAGACTGGTAAAGTATCCTTTTTCTAAGGCATTACAAGTGTTCGCTGTTTCTTTTAAAAGTAATGCAGGACAAAAGACAGATACTACAAACCTTCAGAACGAATATAATAAAAGAGGCCTACAAATAAAAAAAGGAATTTTAGATACAACAACCCTCATTGAAAAGAAGAAGTTGACAATGGATCAAATAGACCATCTCACAGCACTGCTTTATAATATCGACTATAAATATAAGAAACGTAGTCACATCATCGAGACAATGAGCTGCTATGAACCTCGAAACGCTTTAATCTTTTTGGACAAGAATGAACAGGTATTTGATTATTTAGAGATTTGCTTTAGCTGCCTCCGTAGCAATTCACAAAACGATAAGTTCGACATCGGATCGGAATGCACACAAAAGTACGAGTTGATGAGCAATTATTTTAAGAAAATCGGTGTAAATTATGGCACGCTAGGTAGTGATTACCATTTTGAGGAACTGAACGGTATTTACTGCATTCTCATGCGGCAAGATGCATATCTTTAAAGTGAATCTGCCCGAACGCAGTAGGCGAGAACTATTTGATAGATCAGATACCTTCCAGGTATATTTGTTAAAATATCGTTTTATAAAATAGGTGATTTTTTTATCATAGCTGCCGCCTTCCGAATATAACTGTGGTATAATTTTTCCACTCTTAGAAACATAAAATTCATAAATATATTCAGATTTACCTAAATCTTCAACATCGTGATCATAGCTATATCTATCGCTAGTAACTACATTCTTAAGTTTTAGGTAAACACCTCCTAATCCGCTTTTACTTTTAAAATCCGACAGAAAAACATTACTATCAATAAAGATTGGATCTGAAACATCAAAAGTAAACATCGTATTTATCTGACAAATTCCTTTTTGAAGAATTCCAAAAAAAAGAAAAAGTCCCAAAAACACTAGTTTTATCATAACTGTTAATTTTACATCTGAATTAATAAAGATCAGTGAAAACATCTTTATATTTCTCTGATCTTTATTAAATAACTTTCATTTATTTAACCTTGTTCAGCGTAACTGGTGGACTTCCAACTACAGCATTCAATGTTATAGTTCGATCCTGAATTTGACTACCATTTGGCAAAATGTGCAAAAACTTTTCGGTGAACATTCTTGAGAACCAAGGGCCTCGCTGACCACTAGATGGATCAGCATAGTAACGCGGTTGCACTGTCTGCTTTGCAAAAAATAGATTAATTCTTCCTCCTACTAACTTATTCATATTGGAACCAAAATCAATTCCAGCTTGCCCCGCTCCAACGCTACATGCTCCAAATATCAAATTTCCACCATCCGTTAATTTATTAGCTAATGCTTGGAATAAAGCAGCTTTCTTTGCTATTTGCGGATTATCTTCCAATCTACCGTTTTTCCAGCAAAGCAACCAAACATCAGTAGGAAATAATACGACAATGAATCAGTTAAGACAGAAAAGGAAAACCAAACTTTATTTCAAAAAACACAGTTCGGAACACCAAAAACAACTATAAAAATCTGTCAAAAATTAAATTCAATCACTATTACAGGAATTACACCGCAATAGTTCGTTTGTGAATTATTTTATAAATTGTATGAAAAGCTTCCATCCTGTTTGTTAATGCAGCCACCTCGATCGTACTTGCAAATCCCATAAAAACTACAAAATTAAGAGCATCAAAACGCAGCTTCTGGATGACAGTTGCACTTTTTACAAATTCTAATTACTTTTGTCTTAATTAATTCGCAAATCACTTAAAAATCAGATTAGCAGAGTTAAGGTCTTATTAAGGATGCGCTTTGGCTGTCTGCACAGTGAGTCCACGTTGAGTCCACCTTGAGTCCACGTTTTTCTAGAAAAAAGGTGGACTCAATATGATTACAAAATGGATAGATTGTGGATTCAGCCAAAACTCATCCTTAATGATGTTAGAAGACATATAGTAACCAAATAGAAAACAAATGGGAAAATTCGACGGAAAACAAATTACCGGAGTGCTCGGTAATCACGTAATTAAAAAAGCCGCAGGGGGCAAAGGTTCCATCATCCAAATGAAACCAGTAGTGGTCAAGCAAACTGCAGAAACAAAAAAGGCAGCTTCCGTAATGGGAAATGCCAGCACATTATCGGCAGCGATCAGGCGCAACTTAGGCAGATTGTTCGTCAAAAATTATCAGGGAACAATGATCAACCAGTTGAACAAAGCCAATCAAACCATTCTTGGACATTGCTTTAACAAAGATACAGAAACTTACAGCTTCCAGCAAGATAGCTTCCATAACCTGGAAGGTTTTGAGTTCAACACCAAATCGCCCCTGGCTGCATACTTATGGGTTCAGCCTACCATTGCCCTCCAGGGCAGTACCCTCACACTGACGATCCCCGCATTTGAAATCCCGGCTCAGATAAAAATACCTAAAGAAGCCACTGGATTTGCTATGGGCGTACAGATAGGGCAATACGCATTGCATGAAAGTAAAAAGTGGAGAGATAATTATTTCAACCTGGAGATAGCGGACGGACAGACACATGTTCCTGAACAGCAAATTAGTTTTGAGGTGCAGAACGGGTGTCTGTGTGTAGTAGGTCTGGGCATTCAGTATCACAAAGTCTCCAATCAATACAAGACTCCGCTGAATCATAAGGATTTGAATCCTGCTGCTATTGTGGGAACCATTGTTACTCCCGGTGATTTTGTAGAACCGGCACCACTGGTAGTGGGAGGCAGACACAGGGCTCCCGAATGGACGTTAATGGATAAATTGAAATTAAAAAAAGGCCATATCGATTGATATGGCCTCGCTATAAAATTATAAAAAAACCTTATGCTCCTAAAGCTGCAAGGCTTTCTTGTATAATGCTGATCTTAGACTCGGCATCTGCTTTCTTATTTCTTTCGTTCTGAATGATCTCCGGCTTGGCATTCTGTACAAAACGCTCATTGCTGAGTTTCGCGTCTACCGATTTCAGGAAGCCCTGCAGGTAAACCAGATCGGCATTTAAACGTGCGCGCTCTGCATCTACATCGATGCTTTCGTTCAATTGGATGAAAAACTCGTCGTGGCCAACCATAAAGGCCGCAGCGCCTGCGATCTTATCATTGACCAATTCTGCTTCCTTGATATTGGCCAGTTTAAACACAATGTTCAGCCATTTCTCGTAGTCCAGGCCAGAGTTGACCTTAATGGCCAGGGGCAAAGCTTCTTTCGGTGAGATCTGCTTCGTATTTCTCACATTCCTGATCTCAGCAACCAATCCTTTGATGACCTCTACTTCTTTCAGTAAAACGGCATCTGCCGGAGCCACTACCGGATAGGCCGCTACAATACAGCAATCCATTTCCTCAGTATGGCCAAATAATTCATCATGCCACAACTCTTCTGTCAGGAATGGCATAAAAGGATGCAACAGTGTCAATATTTTCTCGAAATAGCCGAGCGTCACTTTCAAAGTCTCTGCATCGACCGGGTGTTGGTATTCAGGCTTCACCATTTCCAGGTACCAGGCGCAGAAATCGTCCCAGACCAATTTATAACAAGTCATCAGGGCTTCTGACAAACGGTACTGCCGGAAGTTGTCTTCAATCTCAGCCAATGCATCATTAAAGCGGTTCTCAAACCACAGGATCGCCTGCTGATTTGGATTCTCCAGTTCTTCGCTGACTTCCCATCCTTTTACCAGACGGAAGGCATTCCAGATCTTATTGGCGAAATTACGGCCTTGTTCACAATAGCTTTCGTCAAACATCAGGTCGTTGCCGGCTGGCGAGCACAGCAGCATACCTACACGTACACCATCCGCGCCATATTTCTCGATCAATCCGATCGGGTCAGGCGAATTGCCAAGGGATTTAGACATTTTACGGCCCATTTTATCCCTTACAATTCCGGTCAGGTATACGTTGGTAAAAGGCTTTTGGCCCCTGAATTCGTGGCCTGCCATGATCATCCTGGCTACCCAGAAGAACATGATCTCCGGCGCAGTGACCAGGTCATTCGTCGGATAGTAATAGTTGATATCCTTATTATCGGGATCCTTAAATCCATCGAACACCGAGATCGGCCACAACCATGAAGAGAACCAGGTATCCATCACATCAGGGTCCTGGTTGACGAATGGTGCCAACTGGTGTTTGAAACCTGCGGCTTCCTCGGCTGTAAATACGCCGTCGATGTCTTTTTGTTTCAGGAACTCGTCCAAAGCTTCTTCCTTGGTTTTGGCAACTACCCAATTGCCTTTATCGTCGAACCATGCCGGGATTTGCTGACCCCACCACAGTTGCCTGCTGATGTTCCAGTCGCGCACATTTTCCATCCAGTGGCGGTAGGTGTTCAAAAATTTCTCCGGGATCAGTTTCACGTCGCCGTTCAGTACATCTTCCAGTGCAGGCTTAGCCATCTCGTCCATTTTGCAGAACCATTGCATAGAAAGCTTGGGCTCTATAGCCGCATTGGTACGCTCAGAAAAACCTACCTGAGATTTGTAATCTTCTACTTTCTCCAGGTGTCCGGCTTCATCCAGCAATACCGCAATCTTCTTGCGGGCAACAAAACGGTCTTCACCAACCAGCACGACGGCCAGTTCGTTCAAAGTACCGTCGTCATTCAGGATATCGATGATGGGCAGTTTGTGCCGCTGACCCAGCTCATAATCGTTCAGGTCATGCGCAGGTGTTACTTTCAAACAGCCTGTACCGAAGTCCATGGTTACGTAATCATCTTCGATCACCGGAATCTCCCTGTTGATCAAAGGCACAAATACAGTTTTACCTTTCAGGTGGGTATAACGCTCATCATTCGGGTTTACGCAGATGGCGGCATCGGCCATGATCGTCTCCGGACGCGTAGTCGCTATGGTCAGGAAGTCACCACTTCCTGCAACGGTGTATTTGATGTAGTATAATTTCTGGTTGACTTCCTTACGGATGACCTCTTCATCTGATACAGCGGTCTTTCCTGCCGGATCCCAGTTGACCATCCTTACACCACGGTAGATCCTGCCTTTTTTATACAGGTGGATGAAACTGTCGATCACGGCATCTGAAAGGTCATCTTCCATGGTGAAACGCGTACGCTCCCAATCACAGGATGCGCCCAGTTTTTTCAACTGTTCCAGGATGATGCCTCCGTACTTTTCTTTCCATTCCCAGGCATATTTCAGGAATTCTTCCCTGCTCAGGTCTTTTTTGCTGATGCCGCGCTCGGCCAGCATTGCCACCACTTTAGCCTCTGTCGCAATGGATGCATGGTCTGTACCGGGTACCCAGCAGGCATTTTTGCCCTGCATGCGCGCCCTGCGGATCAGCACATCCTGAATCGTGTTGTTTAGCATGTGGCCCATGTGCAGCACCCCGGTCACATTTGGTGGGGGGATCACAATGGTATAGGGCTCACGCTCGTCGGGTTCAGAGTGGAAAAAGTTTTTGGACATCCAGTAGCTGTACCATTTGTCTTCGGTTGCTGCCGGATCGTATTTAGTGGAAATGCTCATTATTTGAATAAAATATCAGATTTTGCTGTAAAAATAAGAATAAATGGACGCAATTACTTCAAATTCTGCATAAAGTAATCCGTCACCTTCTGGTACAAATGCACCCGGTCCTTGCCGGTCACATTGTGCTCATGTCCAGGGTAGATCATGTAATCGACCTGTACACCTTTATCGACGGCATGTTTCACAAAATCTACAGAATGCTGCTGTACCACTACAGGGTCTTGCTGACCATGGATCAGCAATAGCTTTCCTTTCAGTTGATCTACCCTATCGCTCAGGTAAGTAGCCGCATAGCCTTCAGGATTTTCCTGTGGGGTGTCCATATAACGCTCGGTATACATCACTTCGTAAAAAGCCCAGTTGATCACCGGTCCACCCGCTACTGCAGCTTTAAATACACCAGGATGCGTCAGCATAAAATCTGTAGTGGCAAAACCACCGAAGCTCCAGCCAAAAAGGCCCATATTTTCTGCATCTACATAAGGCTGACTTTTCAAATAATCCACTGCGCTCATCATGTCTTCCATTTGTACCTCGCCGGCCCGTCTGAACATCGATTGCTCAAAGGCCTTGCCCCTATTGTCGCTACCCCTTACATCTACGGTAAGCACTACATAACCACGCTCCGCCATGTACCTGAACCAGTAATCGCCTGCTCCGGCATTCCAGCTGTTGGTGATCAGCTGGGCATGCGGACCGCCATACCAGTACACGACCACAGGATATTTTTTACCAGCTTCGTAGCCTACAGGTTTATACAGACTGGCATACAAATCGTCACCAGACTTACTTTTGATCTTCAATATGCTGGAGTTCTCTGTGGCATAGGCCGAAAGCGGGTTTGCCGCTTTCAGCAGCACTTTAGCGGCTGCAGGTGCAGCGGTAGAGAACAGCTGGATCAGCCTTGGCTGTTCAGGACTACTAAAATTGTCGATCACCGAAAGTCCGGAGCTGCTGACCTGTGCATTGTGCACTGCAAAACCCTGGGTAATCCTGCGGCTTTTGCCCGATTTCGGGTTCAGTGCATACAGGTTCCTGGTGATGGGCGATTCCTCTGTCGACACGTAAAACAGCTGTTCGCCTTTGGCATCAAAACCCTTTACTTCCAAGACTTCCCAGGCACCTTTGGTCAGTTGTTTGATGAGCTTCCCGTTTACACCATACAGGTACAGATGGTTCCAGCCGTCGCGGTTGCTCTGCCAGATGAATTTAGAAGGATCGTTCTTTAAAAACAGCATGGGTACCAGGGGTTCTGTATATTTCTCGTCCTTTTCTTCAAAGAGTGTCTTCACAAACTCGCCGCTGGCCGCATCAAACTGGTTCAGTTTCATGTGGTTTTGTTCGCGGTTCAGCATGGCTACATAGATGTATTTATCGTCAGGGCTCCAGGCGATGTTCGTCAGGTATTGCTCTACCGGTTCTCCGGTTTTCAGGTATACCGTCTTTTTAGTAGCGGTATTGAGCACACCGATGGTCACCTGGTGGCTTTTGTCACCGGCCATCGGATATTTAATGTTGACGTTCTTTGCCGGTCTGCTGGTCCAGTCGATGATCGGATAGTCCGTCACCATGCTCTGGTCCATGCGGTAGAAGGCCAGCTGAGTACCCGAATTGCTCCAGAAAGTACCTTTAGAAATGCCAAACTCATCGCGGTGTACCGAAGAGGCGTAAACAATGTCTTTGCTGCCATCGCTGGTTACCTGGGTAACATCAGCGCCTTTGGCTACGAACAGGTTGAAATTTTCCAGGTAGGCTGTGAAGCCTGCGTTGCCGGATTCCACGTTCTCTTTGGCAGCCAGTTGCTGATCCATCAGGAGTTGCGAGGTATTTTTTACCGGATCCAGTGCATATTTGCTTCCGTTAAGGTATATGATCCAGTCCTTGCCCTGGTTGAACTGTACCATGGGCATCATTTTAGCTGCATCCAGACCAGCGGCTTTCAACTTTTCGTTGAGTTGCTCCAGGGATAAAAATGAGCTTTCTTCTTTGCTTTTCAAATTGCCACTGAACCACACAGGAACATTTCCCACGCGCTTGGCATATACATAGTTTTCGGTTCCGTAGATAAACTGGAGCTGGGAAAGGTTTTCCGGCGCCAGTGATGTGCGGGCATTGCTCATCGCATCCTGCATGCTCAGTTGCTTTTGCTGCGCCCTGCCGATGACGACAAAGGCCGACAAAGCGATACATAAAATCAGTTTCTTCATGATCATTTAGTTGTGCGGCAAACTTAGATAAAATGTAGCAAAAACACACGCTTTCTGCCTTACCTTTGGGGCAATGAAAACGATCCTTGCCGGCCTGGTCTTTGCCATGCTATGGGCCTCAGCCTCTGTAGCCACCAAATTTGGCATTCTGTCTGCACCACCGCTGATATTGGCGAACCTGCGCTTCTTTATCGCAGGCATTGTGCTGTTGATCTATGGCTATGGATTGAGCAAACAGAAATATGGCTGGCCCAGCAGGGAAGAGTGGAAAAAGCTGAGCATTTTTGGATTTTTAAACACCACGGCTTACCTCGGCTTATACGTCTATGCGATGAAGTATACCGCTGCGGGCATTGGCAGCCTATCGACCTCTACCAATCCTTTGCTGATTGTTTTGCTTTCCTCCTGGCTGATGGGCCGCAAAGCTTCAACAGCTGAGATTTGGAGCATACTGATCGGCATGACCGGCATCGGCATTGCCAGTTATCCACTAATCAAAGGCAGCAGCAGTTCGGTGCTGGGACTCTGCATCCTCATGCTGAGTATGGTCACGGTTTCTTTCGCCAGTGTGTATTATGCGCAGGTAAAATGGAAAATGCCCAACATCCTGATCAATGGCTGGCAAGTGAGCCTTGGCGGCATCTTCCTCGTACCTGTGACTTTAGTGATGAGTGACTTTGCAGCAGTCCAGGTTGACGACAGGCTCATCTATGCTACACTTTGGCTCAGTCTGGCGGTTTCGGTAATTGGACTGATCTGCTGGTTTTACCTGCTGAAGATCGATACGATCAAAGCCTCACTTTGGCTGTTCCTATGTCCCGTGTTTGGTTTCTTTTATGCCTGGTGGTTATTGGACGAAGCCATTACCGTGTATACAGTAGTCGGTACGCTTTTCGTGATCTCGGGACTGTACCTGGGCCAGCGACAAAAATTCCGAAAGGCTTCATAAACATAAATTACCACATGACACAATAAATAATGTTAAAATATGTTAAATACATACTAACTAACAGTCATGAAAACGATACGTGTTTTTTCTTTCACCAACAACATACTCAGAAAACTGGGCATTGCCAAGTTATATTATTGGTTTAACAAATAAAAAAGGTGATAAACCTAAAAATATGTTAAAAAAATAATATGTCACCACTTGGCAATATTTTACGTCTTATTTTTAGGAAAGTTTTTACTCTACCTGCTTTTGCAGAACTACTGGATTGGATAACACCAGTATAAGGAATTGATTAGTACGCTCAAAATAAGAAAGAGGGTGTCGTCAGCCTATTTGGCACCCTCAATCTTTAACTTATTGTCCGATCTGTTGATAAGCTAAATCCACTATACCATCTAATGCATCAAGCAGCCTGTTCAAATCTCCGGGGTTATTGATATCTATTCCGCAGAAAGGACTCCCATTGGCCTTGGCCTGAAGAATGATAAAAATGATTCCCGAAACCTGGAGCGCCAGGGTAGCGCGGATGTCGACTTTAGTGTCTTCGAAATAAGGCTCGATGAGTTTAAACACTTCATTTCCAAACTCCTCTCGTTTCGCCGAAATCTGTTTTAAAAATTTATTCTTTTCACTCAATTCCCAGATGATGATTCGCTGCATTTCCAGGTCGGTCAGGAAGTAATTGAAATGCGCGCGCAGTACGGCTTTAATGAGGGGTTTACCTTTTTCTATCTGTGCCCCAGCCACAATCTCGTCCATATTTGCAGAGAGACCGATCCAGTAATCTTTAGTTTTGATATAAGTTTCAATGAGGTTGTTGACGCTATTGAAATAACGATAAATTAACTTTTTATCCACTTCAGCTTTTTTGGCGATGCGATTGACGCCAAGTGCGGTGTATCCCTCCGTTTTGATGATCTCCCCTACTGCATGAATTAATTTAAGTATAGTCCTTTCCTTATCCCGGATTTCTCCGGAAACTCTTTTTCTTGATGTAGCGTTCATTAATTTTAAAATTAGTAAATATCTTGCATATGTCACCACTTTTTAAACTTTGACGATTTATATTTGACCAAATCTGTTATAAAATCATCCTGCTAATCCTATGAATTCAGTGCCAGAACCAGCCGAATGCTTAAAATCGATTTCCATTTCAACGTTAGTTGCAGGAGATATCCTTGTGAACCTGGGTAATGTGTTAGAAATTTCCGAAGAAGCGGAGGCCTATTGCCTGGTCATTGAGCGTATGCAGGAAAGGCAAGTGTGGCGGTTCAGGAAAGATGAAGAACTTTTCATCAAGCGCGGGGGAGCGTATTAAAAAAAGGTTTCGCCCGAAATTAATCAGACGAAACCCGGGAGCGTATTATATCTTATCTTTAAATATAGCCTCTAACTGTGATTTCGTTTTAGGGCTAAAACCAGTGTATTTCTCCACAATCTTTCCCTCTCTGTCAATCAGATACAAGGTTGGAATTCCTATAATCATAAAGTCTGCCAAGGTTTTGTTTTTATCGGGGCTGAGTACCTGAGTCCAGGGCATTTGTTCTTCCTCCATGGCTTTCCTCCAGGCGGCTTTATCGGTATCTACTGATACGCTCAGCACTTCAAAACCCTTATCCTTGTATGCACTATACAATTCTTTGATCTCTGGTATCGCTTTTCTACAAGGCCCGCACCAGCTTGCCCAAAAATCTACTAAAACATATTTCCCAGCATAGGATTTGATGTCCACTTTATTTCCCTGTGGATCATCATACACAATTTGGGGAATTTTACTCCCATTTTTCAACGAGTTACGGAGTGCCAACTGAGAGAGGAACTCTTTCTTGGTGTAATATTGTACACTTCAACCGATTATACTCATAATGCCCAGCACGACTCGGTCTTTATAGCTTCAAAGATTTCGTCAGATTTTTTAATATTCGATAAAAAATAGACTTGTCTTCAGTTATAATTTCAGCTTCCGCATGAATACCTGGTTTAAGCTTAATTATTGAATCCTGCGCACACCTTATAATTTTCACCTTTGAATAAAAAACTGAATCCTGCAAAGCAATGTCAGAGATATAACTAACTTTACCATCTAAATAACCATATTCCTGATATGGATAACTTTGAACCTTGATTAATACTCGCTGGCCTAAATGGACTTTAGAAGAGCTTTGCTGATGTATTAACATTTCACCGTAAAATTCTTCATCCAAACCGTAACTATAGAACAGCTCTTGCCCATTTTGTATTAATTGACCTTCCTGCAGAAATGCCCCATAAATCAGCTTCCCTCTAGACCCACTAGATACAACGTATGTTTTTTTCCAGCTTTCCGCAATGCTGATAAAGCTGTTCAGCGCTTGCAAGAATTTTTTTGATTCTTCAAGCATTTGATTTTCGACCTCCGATAGTTCTTTTGTCTTCAACAACACGCTACTTCTATTCGCTATTAAACTAATTTCCATTTGTGGAATGGTTTGACGCTTGGCTAGTAAGGATGCTTCTTTAACCTGTAGCTCCATCTGACTTAGCACCTTTTTATCAGCTAATATTTTATATTTTTCATACTCTTCCTCAGCTAAGGCAAGTTCCTTTTTCTGTAAATTAAACGTTTCATTAATATATATGGCTTGAGCATCCGTATTTGCAAGCTCTTCTACCAGAACAGCCCTCCTTTTACTATATACACCTTCCTTTTCTGTAGCTTTAGAATTTAAATATGAAATATAAAAACTCTCATAATCACTCTGTATTTCTCCCAGATTCACACTTTGAGGAGGAACCACATCCTCAATGTCAAGAAAAATACTATTTCTAGCACGAATTGTCTTTAATTTCATTAGCAGTGCTAAAACTTGTCTATGATCAGCAGTACTTTCAATATAGGCGAGATCATCTCCAGGATTAACCCAAGAACCTTCTTTGACCAATAGTTTGACAAGATATCCTGCAGTGCGGCTAACAATAACTTTAGGGCCATTTTCTGTAGTGAGTTTCATATTTGCTTGCACAATTTCGGGATATCGTATGAAAACTGACAATCCAATTATAATGATGATGACTAGAAACACGATAGATATCCCCCTTTCTAATAACCATGACGGCGGTTTGGAAATTACATCTTGTAACTCCTCTGAATGTATTTCTTCTTCTATATTATCAATCTTCGCCATGCCTTTAATTACCTAATTCCAATTGGTTTCGAACCAATTCAAAATAATGACCTCTGTTTTTGGTCAATTCATCGTGAGTACCCTGTTCTACTACTACTCCTTTGTCCAATACGACTATATTATCTGCATGCTTGACTGTACTTAGTCTATGGGCGACAACAATTACAGTTTTATTTTGGAAAAACCGAGCTAGGTTCTCAATAATGATCTTTTCATTATTTGCATCTAATGACGCTGTGGCTTCATCTAGAAGAATGAAGGCAGGCTCTTTATAAACAGCACGCGCAATCATAAGGCGTTGTCGCTGTCCCTGACTGACACCCCTCCCTGCTGTACCTACTTTTGTTGCTAGTCCGAAGGGCTGCTCATCAATAAAATCTCTCAAATTAGCAACTTCAATTGCAGTTTGAAGTTTTACTTCGTCTGTAAACTCTTCGTTAATTGCTATGTTTTTTTCAATAGTATCGGCATAAATATAGGTATCCTGCAATACTGAACTGCAATTCTCTCTCCACATAGAGAAGGAATACTGTTCAAGCTTCCTACCTCCGACTAGAATCTCGCCATCTTCATAGTCGTAGAAACGAAGTAAGAGTTTCAGCATGGTTGTCTTACCACTACCACTCATTCCCACTATAGCAGTTGTTCTTCCCTCGGGAAATGTTAAATTTAGCTTATTAAAAATAGGTTCGTTACCAGCGCCAAAGTAGCGAAACGTAAGATTTCTGATCTCAATGGTCCTGTCTATAGGTAATACATTAGTGTATTGATTCCTTACATCTTCTTCCTCCTTAGCTTCATAAATCTCATTCAAACGCTCTAAGCTGATTTTGGCATCCTGATAGGATTGCATAAACATCAGTAACGTTTCAACCGGATTACTCACCATACCTACGATATATTGTATCGCGATCATACCGCCTAAAGTTATCTCGTTATCTATTACAGATCTCGCAGAAACATAAGTAATCAAAATACTCTGAACTTGGTTAATTGCCATAGAACCTGCAGATTGATACTGTGTTAGCGCTAAACTCTTAACTTTGAATTTAAATAATCTTGTTTGAAGAGCCTCCCATTTCCATCTTTTCTGCTTCTGGGCATTATTGAGCTTAATATCCTTAATACTTTGAATCATTTCAACCATATAGGTTTGATTCTCTGAAGATATCTGAAACCGCTTATGATCTAAATTTTTCCGGGACTTCATAAAGGCCCAAATCCAAATAGTATAAAGAACAGTAGACCCAAAGAATATAAGAAATATAATATAATTATAAATGACCAATAGGGAACCGAAAACAATCAAATTAATTAAGGAGAATGCTGTATTTAGCGTATTACTTGTGAGAAAAGCCTCTATTCGTTGCTGATCTGTCATTCGTTGCATGAGGTCACCATGTGTTTTGAGGTCAAAAAATTCCATGGGTAGCTTCATCATCTTGATGATCAAATCGGTTAGAATTGATATATTTACTCTGGTACTTATATTCAGCATTATCCAAGATCTAACAAATGATACTGACGTTCCACCTACAAATAGCATCAACTGAGCAATGAGAATAAGGTTAATAAAACCAATATTTTTTGTATTAATGCCAATATCTACTACTGACTGAGTCAAAAAAGGCGTAACTAACTGAAGCACTGTACCTAATAACATACCTAGTATCAGCTGGACGAAAAGCCGCTTATATTTGTAAAAATAAGAGAATATCTTTCCCCATCTTAAACCAGGTTCAGTTTCTTCGATTGGATAATAGAAATCCGGACCGGGGCTCAATAACAAAGAGAGTCCAGCACGACAATCTTTCGAAGAAAACCAATTTCCCGAAAACTCTTCCAATTTATAAGACACCAACCCAGAAGATGGGTCAGAGACATAGTATCGACCTTTACTAATCTTATACAATACGACAAAATGATTTTGTTTCCAATGTAGAATACATGGCAGTTCAATAGTATTCAGAATTTCTAGAGTAAGCCTAACTCCATAAGTTCTAAATCCAATTTTTTCTGCTGCCTCAGAAATACCCAATAAATTTACTCCACTTTTTGTTGTCTGACATAGTTTACGGATTTTATGGATGGAAACCAATCGACCATAGTACTTTATAATCATACGAAGACAGGTGGCACCACAATCCATATGATCAATTTGTGTATAGTGAGGAAAATTGCGCGTCATATAGATGAATAATAAATATGCTTTTTTTGAGGTGATAGAAAAAAATATAAATTTATTTTAGTTAAACTTGATGCCGAGCAAATAGGCTAATGCATCATTAGGTTTTTAATATCAAGGAGAAGGTCATTCTTGTTTGTTTTGTTTTTTAATGCATCGAGAATAAATGGATTAGTGATTTTTTCCACTTCTGATTGGATTTGCAACAAAAAATCTTCTTTTAATCTGGAAGAATAGGCTTGCATCAAAAAACAAAGTAAATACTCTCTGACAAAGTTGTTCGGATAACTCTTAATATAAAAAAATAGCTTAGAAAGTTGCATGTCGTCTTTAACGCCTGCAAACTTGGTTTTCTCTAAGTGTACGAAAAACATCGATATTGCCCCTTCAATATTTGGAGAATAAATTGTATCTACAAATAAGAAATTTCTCGATTTAAAGTCGTGTTCAATCTTTCTTGCAAAATCATTTGCTTGTATTTTATTTTGCGCCTGTAACCGATCTTCATACTCAACCTTCGTGAACATATTCCATGTAAACAAGTCTAGTTCCATTTGCCTAATAATATTCCTATTGTAATTACGAGCAACTAGAACAGAATCTACATATTTCCAAGATAACTCATCATATCTATTAAGATCATCATAAAACGAAATGCTTCCTTTAAAGTATTTAGGACTTGTAAAATTTGGGTAGTTAGTATTTATAGAAGATCTACGCTCTTTTGAATCCAGTAGCATAACCGGAGCATACGTATAATTCATTAAATTATCTCCACTTGCAGTGATTGTATCTCTTTCCATTCCCGGCTCGGAAATTCGTGCGAAATTTAATTGTACCTTATCGCCCGGTGTAATATATATTGGGTTCTCATTTAAGTATAGAATTTTTGGCTTTTTACCTCGGTAAACCAATTTATAATTTTGATTATCTATTTTTGTCAATTCATAATTTGCAGGCCTCTTTATAATAGACCTATCCTTGACAAAAAGCGGCCCTACTTCTTTATAAATCGATATAATTGCAACTTCCTGATGCATTCGAATACATGCATTCGCACAAATATTAAATCCAACAAAAAAAAACACTAATAATAGTTTCATCTTTATCACCCATATTAAAGCTTTAAATAAACAAAATACCTAATGTGACAATCAAAAACTCATAAATTTCATCGTGTCACACTAGGTAAAAACAGAGTATCACATTAACACCAAAAGCTACCGTTGACCAAATTTATACAGGCATTATGTCGACCGCTGCTCTGACTCGGGGGAAGTGTATTGCAATTTCCGCCGGTAGCTATACCACCTCCAATGCAGTGGATAACTCCACCAACAGGAGCACAATAGGCAGGACAAGGATCGCCATTATCACCACCTGGAGTACCATATATTGCTTCTTGTGGCAAGCAACCATATTGTCCAGGTCCATCATCAATAAGCGGAACCTTAACGAACCCTGCTGCACAATCCACGTCACCTCCGTAAACTTGTTTAAGTTCAGCACGAGAGAGAATTACAGCGCCTGAATTTGGCAAATCCTTAAAAGAAATTTTTTTCATTTTTTTTTATTTAGATTAAAATATATGCCATTCACTTCTCCGAATGGCGTTGGAGTTTTCTTAACGAAGGGAGCGCAACTTTAATAAAATTTACATTGAATTATTTAGCCAAAAAAATGTTTTAGTTCGGACACACTGTAATTGTCAGGCAGTTCATTACCATCAACATATATCGTTGGCGTTGCTCTTATCTTCATTTGATTACACCAATTATTCATGTCCTGTATCTTTGCTAATTGATGTTTTAGTTCATCATTTATTGGGTATTTCTCAGCAAAGGTTTTATAATCCTTTTTGGATGATCGATACCAGTCATCTAAAGCCTGTTTAAATATCACACTTCCAAAAACTTGCTGAATCGCTAGCAGATGCGCTACTGGAGCTGTTCTTATATCATCTTCTTCACCAGAAGCAGTAAAGATAATTCTTACACGTAGGTCGGGATTACTAGTTACAAGTCCCTCTAATTCCGGATGAACCTTAGAGCAGGGGCTACAGTAAGGATTGCAAACCTTGACAATTTCATTTCGACCATTTCTATTACCGATTATTACACCTATTCCATCCGTTGAAACCCTAATTTTCTCACTGTTATTTAACTGAGCCAAAAACACTTCTGGCTTATATTTGAGATTTTGCCATTTCCTCAGATATACTTTACTGTCGTTTGCTGCCTTAGCTAATGGAAGAGCTCTTTGAACTACGAAAAGTATAGATAAGCCTACAAATGATATTATAACAACACTGTATACTGAGATGTCCGAGATTGCATATGAATGACTATAAAGAAATATAACTGATATAGAAGCATCTATCCCCAAAATGACTTGAATCACGATACACAACACACACCATTGCTTTACAAGTTTTTTTTGATAAAATATGGAGAACAAAATATATGGACTGATTGAGATAGAAGCCAAAGACCAAAACGACACGTAAATAAAACTTGCAGGGAACAAAACCTGAGTTATAAAAAATGTCGCGAAAAAGGCAAATCCCCATATAGACCAACTGACACCCAAAAAAGAGGATGCCGGCGAAGCGAGAACCGCACTACAACTCAATTTGGATTTATTTCCACCACAAACTTCCTTGAGGAAAGGATTATGAGAATCAATTTCGTACCATAACAACATCGAGCTAACTATCACGCCGGAAAACGAAGTTAGAATGAATGCCACACCGTACAAAGATGTGCTGCTAGACGGCTGAAGAGTTATCGCTACAATGGACATCATAATAGTAGCGAGAGCGATAAAAAACAGAATTCCTTTTGATATTTTTTTATGAGTCTCGGCCTTTCGATTTTTCAGGACATCAATCTCGTCCTTGGCATTTGATGAATCGATCAGCAATACTATATCTTTGTCCATTTTCTCAAATTCTGCAAATGAAGTGATCGAGAATTCGTTAGTTATGGGATCCAGAAACTCTATCTTATCAGAACTAGCTAAATTAACAACCGTATGAAGTGGTCTTGGCCAACCTTCTTTTTGAATTGAGCATATGAATGGGGTTTCAAACTCATCGTAGTTGTATTTGCCTTTTCTGATTGCAGCTGACTCAATACCATACTCAAAAAGTGTGTCTTTCAAAGATAGGAGGGATGGATATTCGACATGCTCCACCAGTTGTTCTTTAAGAGCAGTTTCAGTGAATTTTAACTTTAGTTCAGTAAATAAATATTTACAAACGTTAAAAAGGTCATTTTTAGGTTTATCGAAAATAGACGAGAGTGTAATCATTATAATCCGGGAGCTAAGATTTTTTTAAAAATAAAAAAACAAAATGGAATTCTAACAAAATATTTTTAAAAAATATTGACACTAAAGAGTCAGTCACCAACCATTTTTTGAACTTCAATTATATTCTTCAAATTAAAACTATTCGAATATCTAAAGGGTCTTGTTCGTCAGTAATTTAATTGGCAAAAAATAATTAAACATATAGAGCAAACCAGTAACGTTTAAAACACTACAAATAGGTTTCGCCCGAACGAATCAGACGAAACCATGGAGCGTGTTATATTTTTTCTTTGAATATGGCCTCAAGCTGTGATTTAGTTTTGGGACTAAAGCCGGTATATTTATCTATAATCTTTCCCTCTCTATCAATCAGATACAAAGTCGGAATACCAGTAATCATAAAGTCTGCCAAGGTTTTGTTTTTATCAGGGCTGATGACCTGCGCCCATGGCATTTGCTCTTCATCCATCGCTTTACGCCATGCAGCATTGTCGGTATCTACAGACACACTCAGCACATCAAAGCCCTTGTTTTTGTAAGCAGCATACAGTTCTTTAATCTCTGGTATCGCTTTTCTACAAGGCCCGCACCAACTTGCCCAAAAATCGATAAGCACATACTTGCCTTTGTAAGAGGTGATATCGATCTTTGTTCCCTCCGGAGTACTGTAAACAATTTGGGGAATTATACTTCCTTTTTTTAACGAATTGCGGAGTGCCAGTTGAGATAGGAATTCCTTTTTAAGTTGTTTGGCTTCCTCCAGGTTGGGAAACCTGGTGATCAATTTCTCCAGTTCAGCAGAAAAGAAGGCACTTTCTTTATCTACCGGAAGTTGTGCCAGGAGGTATACCACTGCAGGATTAGCCGCATTGGTATTGATCAACTGTTTTAATTTTTGCAATTCGAAATCAGCCTTGCGCCTGATTAAACCTTTCGATCTCAAAAAGCTGGCCCAGGTAGTATCCTTACGTGCGTACTGTTGGGCAGCTATGCTCTCCGCAGCAAGGACCTCATACTCCTGATCTGCGATGTACCGGTTATAGTCGGCAAGTCCAATCAATTGTGTTCCTGCAGATTTACTGCTGACAGACACATAACCGGAATTTTTGACTTTCACACCGGAGGTGTCGTAGCCTCTGGCAGATATATTGACATCATGATCAGACCAAAAGGAAACGCTTTGCCATTTTATGATATCCAGTGAATAAATGCCCGATACCGGCGATTTCGTAGTCATACTGAAACTACCGTCAGCGTTTAATCTTACGGAATCTACAGCTTTACGGTCTTTGCCCAATCCTTTATACAGCCATACCATGTTGTATTTCTTGAAAATCTCAGGGTTCTGAAAAGCTACTTTTCCCGTAATTTGGATTCCTTTTTTCTGTTGTGCTTCTGCAGGGCTCCAGTTGCTGAGTAAACAAATGAACAGGCCTGCTAACAGGCCTTTCATTGATGTATTTGTGTTCATCCTTAGTGCTTAGTTTTTAAAAATGGATTTCAGCTTTTCATCAAGTTCCTTACCTCCGGCCCCTAACCAACGGGCTACGATCTTGCCTTCTTTATCGAGCAAAATCTGTGTAGGATAACCTTCGATGCTATACAGTTGCACTACATCTTGTTTCATGGCCACTTCATTGTTGATCACGTTGGTCCAGGTCAGTCCATCCTTCTCTACCGCCTCTTTCCACACTTTCTCAGCCTGCGCTTGTCCGCTTACTTTCTCGCTGGATATACCCAGAATCTCAAATCCTTTAGCCGAATACTGACTGTACAACTCTTTTAAATGTGGATTGGCAGCACGGCAAGGTCCGCACCAGCTTCCCCAGAAGTCCAGCAGCACATATTTGCCTTTAAATTGCGACAGACTTACAGGCTTACCATTGATGTCAAGCTTTGTAAAATCCGGAGCTGGTCCGCCAGCCTGAATGGTTTTCAGGGAAGCGATCTTTTCAACGATACCTTTTGCATAACGGGTATTTTTGTAGGTGGAAGCCAGGCCATTGTAGGCAGTTTCCAGTTCAGCCGCAGAATATTCCCTGGAGGCAGTAGACAGGTAATATAAACTAGCGAAAGCTTCAGGATGCTCTTTAATGAACTTCTTTCTGGATTCCGCGAGTGCTTTTCTGTTTTCCAGCATTTTAGGGCCAATCTCATTCATTGCATCTTTGATCCCCATCACCCTGCTCTCTACCATTTGTTTTTGCAGGTCACTCATCTGCTTCATCAATGGCTCTTGTGCCTTACGGAAAGCGGTAAAGCTATCGTTTAGCGGATCGCCGGTTACGGAAGCCAGGTTGAGCGTCATGGCTGTTCCGCTGATGGTCAGGTTTACACCTTTGCTCAGCACAATATCTAATGGAAGCGCTGGCTGGTACATGCCGGTTTTACCCCCACCGAGGTAAAGGTTGCGGTCTACACCAGTATTGAGGGAGGTGACGAAAGGTTCGTCGCCAGCAGTGCCACTAAGCTCGAAAGCATCGCCTTTGGCCTCCACAGTTATCGGGCCGTCTACTCCTCTCAGAATGATTTTTTCATTCCCCTGCCCTTTTAAATTTCCTTTGATGGTAAAGTTCTGTGCCTGCGCGGCAATGAAGCCCCCAAGCAATACCATGGTTAATGTGATTTTCTGTTTCATTTTGTTTAATTAATTCATTTTCCAGGACATGGCCTTGATTTTGCCAAAACCTGTATATTTTTTTTCAGTCCCTGCTAGTATAGCTCCGCTGGTTTCATTTACGCCCATCTGATAAACGGTTCCGATTTTGGTCGTCTCATTGTAAGTGGCGATGTATAAGATTTTACAATAGTTTTTTGGGTCGTAAACAGCTGCAGCTGCTCTATTGGTGTTGTAATACTTCTGCAGCGAGATATTTGTCACGACTTCCCCTCCCGGCGCTGTCCACAATTGCGCTGTTGTTCCCTGTATATACTTAAATTGATAGAGGTGGTTATTGGCACTGTAGTAGAAAATCTCACCCAGAGTACCAGCAGTCACCGAATTGACATTCGCAATTTCGGGACAAGTGCTCATATCATATTTGCCTCTACCGATAGGAACTCCTCTGCCAGTAGTCAAATCAACTACATCACCCGCTTTAAAATTAGCACTCAACAACCAATGTTTGCCAGCGTTGTCCTTCATTACGGTATAATCCCAGTTATTCCAGCCTATATCACCCATCAGAAGTTCCATACCCACATTATTAACATCAAATACGGCAGTAGTTTGATTAGTAGTAAATGGAGTAACTTCTGATCCGCGAACTATAATCTTCAAAAACTTTTTGTTGGTCTGGTCATAAAAAACACCATCCAAAGGTGCTGGAGACACTGCCATCCAAGGAGCTAATGTGCCATAAGTACCTCCCAGAGGATCACTAAAAGCCCTATCGCCTTGTGCAATAGTGGTATAATCGATCATATGAACACGATTGTTATTAATTACCCATTCTTTTCTAGCCTCTGTAGACCTAAATATTAATGGAGATATTGTACCAGGTTTAACCCAGAATAACCCTTGATTGAAATCAAATACCTTTGCAAAGGTACTTAGATTCACCATGGACATCTCCTGATTGCTTTGCACATAAATCTTTCTCGCCGCCAAGTTAGCGTAAGAGTAGGCGATTGAACTTGGAGTGCCTTTCATAGGCCCACCATTTGATGCACTGTAGATATCTAGAAATAACTTTTCTGCTACCTGACTTCTTGCTATCTCATTATTGGTGATTAGGCCGACATCAGTATTGCCGTTACGTTCATACAATACCATCCAACCTTCCGCCAAAATAGAGGTTATATTTAAAGCAAATTTTGCGAAGGTTTTGATTCCGGTATTCGTATTAGTAATGGTATACAATATTTCCCAAGGCAGTTCACGCTGATTGAGATTAACGTTTAGAATTGGCGACTCTGAAAGAAGATGGCGCTCTACCACTTCTCGACCCGTCGGATAGATTTCCCAAGTAAATTTCAACTCAGGAAACTGCGGGTTTACCAGATCCACAGCCTCACCTTTGTAAGTTATTTTTGGAGCGATATTGATGCCCTCAAATCTAACTACCGAGTATGTCGACGGAACATTTTCAAGATTTATAACGACAGCATCAACTGCCTTATAATCATAGTTACCCTTATCCTTGCTACAAGATGCCATTATTGCGATTCCTGCCAATAGCACCAAGAAATTTAAAATTTTATTGCTGTTCATTATTTTATCATTAAGGGAAAACAATAACTTCATCACCATCTTTCAGGGGCTCGCCAATATGCTCTGAGTTGTATTTAGAAAGTTCAAGCTTACAGCGCGACTGCCAATATAAAGCTTGAGTATGCGACACCTCATCTGGTGGCACCGCAGTCCCGTTGGTCCTCACCCTAAAGGTGGGTGTCCTTCCTATGACTGTAGTAATAAATTGAAACTTCACATTACTGTAACCGCCAAAAAAACTTGAGAGTCTGGTATATGGAAAAGGGTCTAGATCCCAATTCGCAGGTTTAGAAAACTCTTCCTTTAAAAGCACTTTCATTACAGACTGTTCTACCGCACCCTTTTTGAAATGCTCATTTTCCGAAATTCCGAAAACAACCTTGGCTTCTTTACTTTTAAAATCCCCTGACCTCTTTATTAAGATTGTAAAAATCCCTCCATAGGTATTGGCTTTCAGGATATATTTTGGAAATACATAGTGCTGCCCTTCCTTTACCCTATCGAGATCCCCACTGATGGCCTTCAACTGAAATTCTCTGTCTTGATCGCTCAATAATCCAGTAAGTCTTGCACTGAATTTAATGGTATCAAAGTTATTTAGTGACTTGTAAGCATAATTATACACCAAACTATCCCGCAACTGCAGATCAGTTCCCAACCAAACATTCATTGCACTATGTTCATTGTCGTACCTCAGTTCTTCTTCTTTTTTGCAGCTGCTGATCAAAAGCAATAATCCAACCGCATAGATTATATTAAATTTCATGTGTCCTCCTATCTATTATCTACTCTTCCTGGTGCGTTATTAAATTCACTTACCGGAATTGGCAATTTATAACCCTTTAATGAAATGATATCAAAGCTTGTAGCTCTCGGGATGCGAGACAAATTTTTCCGCTTGTAGTAGAAAAACAACTGTCCCTCCCCTATAAATTCCTTTCTAAATTCTTGCTGAATTACAGCATCGATGTTACTGGCGTCGATCGTCGTTGTAGTCAGGCCCCTGTGTTCACGCAAAACGTTAATCATATTTGCAGCCTGACCAATGTTTGTGTTCTTTAATGCTTCAGCTGCTATAAAATACATTTCAGACAACTTCAGCATGGGTATTCGATTCCGCGAAGCTGCCAAAATATTCGTTTGATTATATTTATTCAAATAGTAGTTTCCGTCTACGGTAACCGTAAACCAGCGTAAGTACCTGTAATCGGTGGAAGTGTAGTATTCACTATAGGTAGAGCCCAGCATTGAAAATCTATTCCCTCCCGTTGCCGTAAAACTATTCTGATAAATGGTCTCTAACCGAGTCACATTTAATGCAAATAGATGCTCCGTTGAATAAACCAGATCCGATGCAATGTTGGCTTGTAAAATCCAAGGGAATTTGTTGGCATCGATGATAATCTTTGCATTTTCGTAAGCCTTCTCAGTATCCTTCTTATACAGATATATCCTTGCCAGTAATGCCTTTACAGCATAGTAATTAAGGTGCAGCTGCCTGTTCATCAGATAACCCTGATCATCGAGACTAGTGATCACCCGTCCGGTTAATATTGGGTCTTGTTTCAACAGTTCTGCCGCTTCATTCAAATCTGAGATTGCAAGATCTAATACTTGGCTAACTGTCAATTGAGCTGCGATTTCTTTACCCGTTTTTTTGAAATAAGGAATAGCTATTTTATTTGGATTTTCCTCAAAACTAGCCCCAAAAACTCTTAAGAGATCAAAGTGCAAAAAAGCACGGAGTGCTAATGACTCCCCCTTAATGACCTCATAGTTACCTTGCTGAAATATACTTTTCTTTGCATCAATCTCCTCCAATAGCTTGTTGTTGTTAGCAATAGAAGTGTACATGCCATTCCACAATGCCTCAGTCCTGTTGAGCGACTGAAGACTTTTGTACTCAAAAAACTTGTCGGAATCATATGCATCCGACTGATAATCCCATTCATACCCCAACACGCCAACTAATCCGAAAGTCATTTCCCGGCCGTAGAGCGGCTCGTAAGTTAGCGAAGCGTACACGCCTGCAAGAGCTTCTTTAAAACCTGTTTCAGTAGAAAAAAGGTCATTGTCCCTAACCTGTGATTTAGGTTCTACATCCAGCCATTTGTTACAAGACAGCAAATATAATGGCAGAATAAGTAGTATTGCTTTTATATATAAATTGTTCATTTTCATTTTCGTAAGTTGTGACGCCTAACCATTAAAATGTTGCCTGTAAAGAACAGGAGTAAGTCCGTGCAAATGGAAAATCTAGTCCCCTCTCTGCTCTCACCGAAGAAACCCTTGCTATTTCATTGGTAAACAATGTTACCCTCAACCTCTGCATCCCCAACTGCTTCAGTACTGCTGTATTGCGGAAATCGTAGGAAGCATTCAAAGAACCTAGCTGAAGTTCATGGAAATTCTGAACAAATCTCGAACTAGGATTAGTGCGGTTAGCCCGTTCAGTGATCCGTTTAAAGAATACCTGATCACCAGGCTGCTTCCAGGTATCCGTAAAAACCCTTCTATCGACATTGTACCGAATGTCAACATTCTCAACCCGATCTACCAATGTCTGATTGTAAGACTGTCCTCCAATACGATAAGTGAAACCGCAGTTCAACCCCCATCCCTTATACTGAGCATTGAATCCAAAACTACCGCGTAATTTTGGATTGGTATCTCCGAAGGGAACCTGATCATTGGCATCCCATACGTAGGTAGTTTCTCCATTACGTTTACGGAAAATTTCGGCACCATTGATAGGATCTATCCCTAAAGATTCTACTGCCCAGAGTGTTGTAATAGATTGACCTTCCTGATATCTGGTAAATGGTTTAGTAGAAGTACCACGTTCGGTCTCCAATTCGCTATTTAAATTGCTCAGTCCCTCGGAGATCTTTAGGAGCTTGTTTTTGTTCATCCCCACGTTCAGAAATATATTCAGAAAACTCCCTGTGCTCTGATCATTAAGGGCGCGAACACTCATTACTGCATCCACACCTGTATTCTGCAACTCGCCTAGGTTTTCTTTAACGGTACTAAAACCAACTGAGCCCGGAAGTCCCAGATCTGTCAGCAAATTACTGGTTCTGGAAATGTAATAATCGAATCTCAAATTTACCCGATTAAAGACACTAGCATCTACCCCAAAATTGTAGTCCATGGTCTGCTGCCATTTTAAGTCTTCATTGGCTAACCCCATCAACTTCGCACCTACCACATTATCGTAATAAGAGTCTGTGTAGTAATTATAGGTTGCCATAGCTTGGTAAGGATTAAATTCCTGATTACCAGTATAACCAGTGGATGCCCTCAGCTTCAGTTGCTCGAGCCATTCTTGTTGAGACATGAATGCTTCTCTATGGATATTCCAGCCGATACCCATAGACCAGAAGTTTCCCCAGCGGTTATTGGCCCCAAAGACACTGGAACCTTGCCTGCGAAACGTGAGGTCAGCAAGGTATCTTTCGTCATAAGAGTAATTTAAAGCCCCTAAAATACCCGTTTCTCTTTTCAGCGCATCAGAACCACTTGGCCGACCATTTTGCAGATACTGAAGGGCAAAATTGATATTATCTACCCTATCATTCAGAAAACCCTCTGCCGTCATTCCATGAGCATCACGCTTGGTTTCTAACAAATTTACCCCAGCATTAAAGAAGAACAGGTGTTTATTGATCAGCTTATTATAATTCAATGTAAGGTCGGTTTTAATCATTCCATCCTTGCCGTCAGTAATGCTGTATTGTCCCCGCCTGAAAAAGTCTGCTTCCGCGTATTCAATAAATCTTGTATGATTCGCCGGATAAAAATCTTCACGACTATCTATCTTTTGCGTGTACCCTAATCTTCCAATCACTTTCAAAGATTTGTCTAACGACCATTCTGTAATGAAGTTATTGGTGATGTCGGTGTATTTTGAAAAGTTTTTTGTGCCCAAGCTTGCATCGTAAAGAGGATTGAAGGTATTAATCGTCGCTCCACTTGAAGGAGTAAATTGCCCCAATACTTTTTTCAATTGGCCATTTGCCTCATAGGGTGTCCAATAAGGGTTCAGTCTTGAGTATGCTGAATAAGGTCCGTATGGAGAATCGTAGCCATTATTACCAGTCACCATCAAGGTGTTTCTAAACAAAAAATTATTGAGTCGATAGGAAAGGAATACGTTTCCAGATAAGTTCCTACGACCAGATTCTTTCATTACCCCTGCGATATCATTATAGGTAAAATCAGCTCCATAGCGCAGATATTGATCACCACCTTCCAGTGAAAGAGTATGTTTCTGACCAATGGCATTACGAACAGGCTGTGCCAGCCAGTCAGTATTCACCCCACGGTAAACGTCTGAGTAGATGCTATTGTACTGTTCTCTTAGTCGTTGCTCGGTAACCTGTGAAGGGTTAGAGAAACGACCCGCATCCAACTCCACCTGCAATTTCTCCGCGGCATTCGCAAGACTATAGCTGCTCAAATCTGGCGTAGTCACGTTGAAATCCCCCGTGTAACTCAACCTCAACTTTCCCATCTCCGGTCTTTTGGTTTCTACTACCACTACACCATTGGCTGCACGCGAACCATAAATAGCCTTTGCCGCAGCATCTTTTAGAATGGTTACCGATGCTACACGATTGATGTCCAGGTCATAGATCTTTTGCAAGCTCGACTCAAAACCATCCAGGATAAACAAGGGCATATTCGGACTTCCTGAATATTCACCTCTTACATCCGGCAGACTATTTGCACCCCTGATCTGTAAATCAGGCAGTGCGTTTGGGTTAGATCCCATTTGCAGGTTTTCTACCTGTATAAAACTCGGATCCAGCATCTTCAGACTTTGAAAGATGTTTTGGTTACCTACCGACCTCAATTGCTCTTGTGTAAAAGTAGAGGCCGCTCCGGTAAAGCTTTCTGCTTTACGGGTAAAAACACCTGTTACCACTACTGACTCCAGATCCTTGTTTTCCATAACTAAGGTGACATTGAAATCTACTGTGGAGCCAATTTTCACTTCCTTGGTAACAAAGCCGATGGAGCTGAACACTAAGTATTCTGATCCTTCAGGGGGCATTATCGTAAACTCCCCCTTTTCATTGGTTTGAACTGTTAGCGCAGATTGGTTTTTTACCCTTACGTTGACGCCAGATAGCGGTCTGTCTTCTGCATCCAATACTAATCCTTTGAGACGACCAGAGGATACAGCTACCCCCATCCCTGTCATAGGAACTGACCGGGGAGCCGCAGTTTTCATTTCTACTTGTGCTGCTTTTTTTCTGATGATGACTTTATTGTCGCGACTCGTGTAATCCAGGCTGGTTTTGCTCAATAGCTTATCCAACACTTGCTTTACCGTCATCGCTTTTCCAGATAGCGTCACCTTATATTCTGCGACCATTTCTTCACTGAACACAAAATTGAGGTTGCTCTTCTTTTGGATCAGGTCCAGGGCCTGCTTCATGGGAATGTTTTTGAAGTCGACATCGATCTTCGTTTGGTTAAGCGACTGCGCTGTTGCGAACTGCATGGTACAAACTAGCAGTGTGGTGGTCGCAAGGCAGGCGGTATTCATTGGGCGCAGACCGCGCCAAATTCTGACCAGCAGTAAAATGCGGGCATATTTTTTCATACCTTTGGTTGTGGTTTTTTGATGAATGTTTAGATTTAAAAGACACGTGATGGCCATCAGTCAGTGATTGGCATTACATACTGAGGCATCTGAAACCGGAATATTTCATATTTCGGTTTCTTTTTTTCAAGGAGTACTAATTGGTCATAGGCTTTTGAGTTTAGTTTGGTCTGGTTCTTTTTTAATTGGTTATTGTGATTACTGCACCTTTGACTTTATAAGAAAGCCCCCTGGTCATGGTCAGTGCATCAAGTATATCATTCAGGCTATCCGAAGGTTCAAATCTGGCGCTGAAACGGTAATCTTCCATTTTTTGCTCCTGAAACCGGATGCTAACCTGGTACTTGTTCTCTAATATTGTGGCTACTGCTTTGAATGATTCGTCGTTGAAGGACAGTCTGCCCTGCATCCATAACGTTACTTCTTCTGCCGACAGCTTTTTGATTTTCGATTTTCCTGTAGCTTTGTCATAAGCCAATTGTTCATTGGGCAACAACATACTGTTATTTACCGCGACCTTACCCCTGGTAACGGTCACACTGATCTTTTCCAGCCAGGAATAGGACCTGATGTTGAAAGCCGTTCCCAATACATTGGTCAGGGTCTTCCCTGCCTTTACCTGGAATGGTTTTTTATCGTCATGATGGATGTCAAAATAAGCCTCTCCCTCCAACAGTACCACTTCTCTTTTGTCGTGGCTAAAGCGGTCGGGGTAACTTAGCCTACTCCCTCCGTTGAGCCAGACAACTGAACCATCACTCAATCTTAGTTTCTTGATTTCATGACCATTGGTCTTCATCACCACTAAAGTCGCAGGATCTATCACATCCAGGATATTTTCCCGGTAATGAAAACCTAACCAACCAGTTCCCAGCACCAGGGCGACGGAAGCTGCAATGCCCCAGTTTCGCCTTTGGTACCTATTTCTCCCTGCAGCAGGCATGGAAGCCATCACCCGGCTCAGAATCTGATCCCGCAGCTCAGACTGCACACCCATTCGTGCTTCGTCCCATTCGTGTGGATTCTGCTTAAAATCCGCTATCGCATTTTCAATACGTGCTGTATCAGCCTCGTTGTGCTGCTTTTTGCGGATCAGGTTTTTAAAATAGGATACCATTATGCTGTGCTTTTTACTAAAGACACATCAAACTGAGGTATCACCCAAAGAAAAAGTAAATAAAATAAAAAAGCAGAAAATCGCTCATCATTAATCGGATCTTTTTGAGTCCGATATTGATCTGATTTTCTACCGTTTTAGGACTCAGATTGAGCCTTGAAGCAATTTCCTTATTGGAAAGGTGCTCTTTCCTGCTCAGGGTCAGGATCTCCCTGCATTTTTCGGGCAGGCTGTGCATACCCTGCTCAAACAAAAGATTCAGTTCCTTGACCATCAACTGGTCATCGGTCTCCTCTTTTGCGGTCAGTGTCACGGCATCCTCTCCTGAAATTTCTATCTGTTTTTTTTGAGAACGGATCTTATTCAGGGCTTTGTGTTTGATGGCGATATAAAGGTAATCCCGCAGGGAGCGGATTTCCAACTTTTCACGGGAATTCCATAAATACAGAAATACATCATGGATCAGGTCTTCGCAGGTTTCACGATGTGGAAAGAGGTGAAAGGCACAGGCGTACAACTCTGCCCAGTACCGGTCATACAGCGCCACAAAAGCCTGCTGGTCTTCCTGCTTCAGCAAGGAGATCAACTCATTATCTGATAATTCCGATAAATTTCTAGCTACCCTCATTTTAACGCCTCATGTACCTCCAGGCCCTATTTTTCCTGTATTGGGCAAGGCACAATTGTTCTATTATTGTTTGCCCGTAAAGATCAAGACTTTACGAGCGTAAAATAGGAATTATTTTAAAACATCCCAAAGCAAATCACGTAGTTTAATTACCGCTTTTTAGCTAGTTTTGCAGTGATGAACAAGATTACCCTGACCGCCGACGGTTCCAATACGCTGTACAATGAAAATATAGGTGAGCACTACCATTCCAAACATGGGGCGGTACAGGAAAGCAAGCACGTTTTCATTGCGGCCGGACTGGAGCATGCGATCAGCAGCTTTCCCGGACAGCAGCAGATCAGCATTCTCGAAGTCGGCTTCGGCACTGGTCTCAATTTTCTGATGACTGCAGCCTATGCGGACTTGAGCGGGGTATCCATCGAATATACATCATTGGAAGCTTTTCCACTGAGAAGTGAGGAACTGGAATCGACAGGTTATGAACAGTATGTATCCGGAGCCATCTGGAAGGGAATGCTCAATAATTATGGGAAAGCCATGCAGCAGGTGACGGCTGTCCTTCCGGAACAAAAACTCCGCATAGTCCACACTTACCTGCAGCGTTATGAAACAGCCCAGCTTTTTGATCTGCTGTATTATGATGCTTTCTCGGTACAGCACCAACCAGAAATGTGGAGCGACGAAATCATCGCCCATGCTTGTACCTTTCTTAAACCCGGTGGTATTTTCGTAACCTATGCCATAACAGGTAAGCTGAAGCGTGCGCTGAAGGCAGTAGGCTTTACGATAGAAAAGCTTCCCGGAGCACCCGGGAAGCGAGAAATGCTGAGAGCGACGAAGTCCCAAATCTAAAACTTGCAACCTATACCTACACCGATCAACCATGGCTTGATCTTCAGGCCTGCGGGGATATTCATAATAATGTATTTAATTTAAGACAAATCTATCGTAATCTGACCTCTCAAATAATGCCCTGAAGCAAGCTTTGAACTGATCTAGCGCAATTTTTCAAAAGCCATTTGTAGGGGATTGTCATAAAAGCGTTGAAGCATTACTTTTTCCAGCAAAAACAACCTTCTTCTCTTAGTTTTGTTAACACCTAAAAAGAAACACATGGAAAAACGCAAATTAGGCCAGACGGACTTACAGGTCTATCCCATTACCTTCGGGGGGAATGTATTTGGCTGGACCATAGATCAGCAGCAATCTTTCAAAATACTCGACGGCTTCCTGGAAGCAGGCTTCAATTTCATCGATACGGCAGACTCGTATTCACACTGGGTAGCCGAAAATAAAGGCGGCGAATCTGAGACGATCATCGGCAACTGGATGCAGGACCGGGGAGTACGTGATCAGGTCATCATCTCTACGAAAGTCGGCTCTGTAGTAAAAACCGATAGAAAATCACTGGCACCGCAATACATTACGCAATGTGTAGAAGATTCCCTGAGGCGCTTAAAGACAGATTATATCGACCTCTACCAATCTCATTTCGATGACCTGAGCACACCGATAACAGATACCCTGGAAACCTACGACAAACTGATCAAAGCGGGAAAAGTACGCTGGATCGGGGCCTCTAACTTCAGCGGAGAAAGGCTCCTGGAGTCGCTGGAACTGGCAGAAAAAAACGGACTGGCAAAGTACAGAACCTTCCAGCCCGAATACAACCTCTACAAGCGTGAACAATACGAGAAAGAATATGAGCCGATCGTGCTAGACCATCAGCTAGGTGTACTCAATTATTACGCACTGGCCAGTGGCTTCCTGACAGGCAAATACCGTTCTGAAGCTGACCTGGGCAAGAGTAAACGTGGAGGCGGCATGAAAGCCTTCTTCAACGACCGCGGTTTCAGGATCCTGAAAGCCCTGGATGAGGTAGCAGAGCAGTACAATGCAAACCCGGCAAGTATTGCCCTGGCCTGGCTCATCGCAAGACCTTCTGTGACGGCACCGATTGCAAGCGTAACCAGCCTGGACCAACTCGACGACCTCATTAAAGCCGCCAGTATAAAGCTCAATACGGAAGACATTGCCATTCTGGACGAGGCCAGCAACTGGAAATAAATAATTATTGGCAGGGCATTTGTTTAAACGCTATCTTCAAGCTAAATAAACTGGCCCTGCCCATGAGAAACCTTTCCCTACCCTTTTACACCAAACTCGCGATGGTGCTGTTTTCGATCATCTGTATCGGTTACCTCGCCATCCTGGGGCAGACCATACTCGCACCTTTGCTTACTTCCTTTCTGCTGGCTTTATTATTGTTGCCCCTGGCCAATTACATGGAACGCAAATGGCGTTTCAAAAGGAGCATTGCAGCCATCATTTCGGTGGTGCTGATGATCGCCTTCATCACGCTGATCATCTATTTCCTGGCCAATCAGCTGGGCGACCTTTGGGAAGACTGGCCTTTACTTAAAAAGCAAGCCGAGACTTCTTTCCATGATGTACAAAACTGGATCTCAGGCACCTTCCATGTCAATGCCCATAAACAGATCGACTACCTGAGGGACAGCGCACAGGCAGCATTGGCCACCAGTGCTACGGTACTGGGAGCCACATTGCTCACGGTATCCTCTACCATGCTATTTCTTTCTTTTCTCTTGCTCTTTACTTTTTTCATCCTCAATTACAGGCAGGTACTCTTTACTTTTCTAACTGCAGTTTTCGAGGAAAAGCATGCAGATAAGGTGACAGATATTGTGAAACAGATTCAGTACATCATCAAAAAATACATCACCGGGCTATTTATCCAAATGGTGATCGTCACCCTGCTGATGATGCTGGTCCTCTGGATCCTTAATGTAAAATACGCCGTATTACTCGGTCTGATCGCCGGTATCTTCAACATCATTCCCTATATCGGCATCTTTACTGCTTTGCTGATCAGTGTGATCATCACTTTTGCCACGGCCGGTGCAGCGAAAATGCTGCTGGTGGTCATCGCTTTTGTGGCCATCCATGCCGTAGACGGCAATGTACTTCTGCCACTGGTAGTGGGTTCAAAAGTCAAGATCAATGCATTATTTGCCTTCATTGGTATTGTGATCGGTGAAATGATCTGGGGCATCTCCGGCATGTTCCTCTGCATTCCTTATCTGGCCATGCTCAAGATCATTTTTGACCGGGTGGATGCACTCAAGCCCTGGGGTATTCTCCTGGGTGGTGAAGAAAAACCAAAGAAGAAGCGGAAGATCTACCGCATTACAAAAAACATCAAGCTCGAAGAGCAGGAATAGTTTCCTGAAACGACCAATGATCCTTATATTTAGCTTTTCATAGACGACAACCAAATACATTAATAACCAGCACAGTATGCCCAATAATACCGCCCCAGAAACTGCCATCAATCCCGCCACCGCCTTTCTCAGACTCCTTACCGTACTGGACACCCTCCGCACCCAATGCCCATGGGATAAAAAGCAAACCATGGAAAGCCTGCGCCACCTGACTATTGAAGAGACCTATGAACTTTCAGATGCGATAATGGAAGGTGATATGGAAGAGATCAAAAAGGAACTTGGGGATGTCATGATGCACCTGGTGTTCTATGCACGGATTGCCTCAGAAACAGACCTGTTCAACATTGTAGATGTACTGAACAGTGTATGCGACAAGCTGATCAGCAGGCACCCGCACATCTATGGGGATGTGGTGGTTCATGATGAACAGGATGTGAAGCGCAACTGGGAGCAATTGAAACTGAAGGAAGGGAATAAATCGGTGCTGGCAGGTGTACCTGCAGGCCTGCCATCCCTGGTCAAAGCCAGCCGCATTCAGGAAAAAGCACGTGGAGTGGGCTTCGACTGGGAAAAAAAAGAACAGGTGTGGGAAAAAGTAGAGGAAGAGCTACAGGAGTTTAAAGACGAATTTAATGCAGCCGAGACAACAGACATAGATATCGAAAAAGCGGAAGGTGAATTTGGTGATCTGCTCTTTTCGCTGATCAACTATGCCCGCTTTATCAACATCAATCCGGAAAATGCCCTTGAAAAGACCAATAAAAAATTCATTAAGCGTTTTCAATACCTGGAAAGCAAGGCCAAAGAAAAAGGGAAAGCTTTACAGGACATGAGCCTGGCAGAAATGGATGTGTACTGGAACGAAGCCAAGCGCCTCTAAAAGCAGGCGTCTAGCCGTGCTTTTTCTTCATCGTCATTTTTGCCTTTTGACCAATGCCATAGTTGTAGTTCTTTGCATTGCTTTCCTTTTTATCATGATAAGCACCACCACCCTGAGGAAGGTCGTTGCTTTCTTTAACAGTCTTGATTTTGGCTGCTTTGGCAATTTTATCGACCACTAAATCTTCCGGCAACTCCATCACCGGGATTTTGAACCCAAGTGACTGCTCTATCTTGCGCAATTCTACCAGCTCCATATCCGTAGCAAAAGTAATGGCTACTACTTCTTCTTCGCCTGATTTGACCACCCTGCTCAGGAACAGTTCTTTTTTCTCAGGTACTTCAAAATGGAAAATAAAAGGAATCTCCGAGAGGTCGATCTGCTCATTGCCTTCGTTGGCCACAATCAGGATCCTGGACTCAGGACTTGCTTTAAAATCATCGATATGATCGAATCCCTCTTCATCAAAAAACAGCGGATTCAGCACCAACACTTCAGCAGGCTTAGCAGAAAACAGACTTTTAGCAAGTTTTTGCGCTGTCAGGCGTGTATTTACAAAGACCACCACTTTATCGAAAACCTCATCATCCCTCATCAGGAGGTTCAGGAGGTTGGTCTTGGTTTTGAAATTTGGCACCTGATAGAGCAGAAGTTCATGCGTGATGGCCTGTTCTTCACCCAGTTCTTCTACTTCCAGGGTAGTGGGAAAGTTCATGAACTGATCGATCATATGGTTCAGTTTGTCGTGGACCACAGAGGTAAAGATCAGGTGCTGCACCTTACCGGCGCTCCGGGCCAGTTCGCATACCGGCAATTGCATACCCTGCTTCACGATCACTTCTGCATCGTCCACGATCAGGATCTGCAACCGGTTCAGGTTAAGGCCGAGCTTCAGGTAAACTGCACGGGCACGCGGAGGTGTGGCTACTACGATATCAATACCGTCAAGTAGCTCCTGGATCACTTCATCCATTCCCCCGGTTCCATAAAGGCCGATGATCCGCAGGTTCCTATTTTTGCTCAGCAACCTGAATTCTTCGATCACAGCTTCCACACGTTCGGCATCGGGCACCAGGATCAGCACCTTTGGCGCCTCATCTGTACTGTATTTCAGTTTCATTAAAACCCCAAGTACATAGGTAGTGGTTTTTCCGGAACCTTCCGGCCCCACCGCAATGATGTCTTGTCCACCTATAATCCTTGACATACATTTGGCCTGGATCTCCTTTGCGGAGATGTATCCGGCATCATTCATTGCAGACACCAATGACTTGCTGAGTTTCAATTTATCTAACGACACTTTTCTTCTATTAATGGATAATGTGACAAAGTTACTGAAATTATATTTCATGTGCCTTGTAGCGAAATCCTTTTACAATGCGTAATGGTTAAAAAGATGTTAAAACCGGACCAGCAAATACATGCCCCTAACGCCTGATGCCACTGACGCCGAACTGATTGCTCATTGCAAACAAGGCAGGCTCAAATACCAGGAATTGTTGTATAAGCGATTTTATGCTTATGCAATGGGGATAGGTATGCGCTATTTTGTCAACAGGGAAGATGCGCTTGAAGTGGTAAATGATGCTTTTATAAAAGTTTTCAGGTCCATGCATTTATTTAATGAAACTGCGGAATTCAAACCCTGGTTCAGGAAGATCCTGGTGAATTGTGCACTGGACCATAAAAGAAAAAATTTAAAATACGCTCAATATGAGGAAATTCCGGAAGGCCGCCAGCAATACATTTATCCTTCGGCATTGGAGAAACTCTCTGCTGCAGATATCCTGAACATGATGAAAGGGCTGCCGGAAATGCAACATGTCATTTTTAACCTGTATGAGATCGACGGATATGCCCACAAAGAGATCGCGGAAATGTTGGGTATTCCGGAAAGTTCGTCCAGGACTTACCTGAGCCGGGCCAAAGCGGCCCTTCAGCTATTAGTAAACCAAGAAATTGAAAAGATATGAATCGGTCAGAAGATCAACTCAGCGCTCATATTCGTTCCGTTTTCGAAGAACTGGACCATGACGGTGCAGACCAGGGCTGGCAGGAACTGCGGAAGAAATTTCCGGAAAAGCAGGATCGCAAAATTGCATACCTATGGTTTTCTGGTATTGCTGCAAGTCTGCTGATGCTGGCCCTGCTCTTATTCCAGCACGGTGAAACCAATCAAAAACCTGCACATAAGGTAGTGGTCAGGCCCCATGTACCTTTGCAAAACAAAATGCCAACGCAGGGTAGACTGCCGGAAGCAAACGTACTTGCAGCAGCCAGGGAAGCAGCGGGTGTAACTAAGAAGAGAACTTCCGGTGCAAACCCGGGAATCAATACCGCAGCACGTGTAGATAGTATTGTTGTGCCAGTGAAATCCCCATCAGACAACCTGACCACCATCGCCATTCATACAGACTTCAGGCAACAAAAAACCGATAGCCTGAAAAAGAAGACCTCTCTACAGGATTTTCTGGAACAGGAGAGCAAACTAGCTTTGAAAGCTGAATCCTCAACAAATAAAAAGGAAGGACTGCATACGAGTTTCGACATTTTTACGGCAACACTGTTTAATTATTATGCAAATAACCCGGTAAAAGTAAATATGGGTGGTGGCATCAATGCCAACCTGAGGCTCAATCCGCAATTTGCGATCAGCATAGGTGCAGGGATCGCCGAAACGAGCATTTCCTACTCCAATACCAAACCCAGTGCAGTCAAAGAACAGATTCTCCTGCCAGGGGAGAACGGCTATGGTCAGGCCAAAATCCCTGAAATCAGCGCCAGTTTGCTCAGTATAGATGTTCCCATTGCCTTGAAATTTTATCCTGGCAGGAAGAAGAACTACTATTTTTCAGGAGGTATTAACTCCAGTACCTATCTCAATCAGAAATATCAGGCCACCTACACCTATGTACCGATTAATGGAGACGGGCGTCCCTTAACCAATACCAAGTCTGAAGAACTCAGGTTTCAGGGCTTTGATTTTGCGCACAGTGCTATCCTGGCAGTGGGCATTAGCAGGCCGATCGGGAAAAGCAACCACATTATTTTCGAGCCGTTTTTCAGGCCTTCCCTCCGCGATTTGGGGAAAAACAATCTGAAGATCAATACTGCCGGACTGACCGTAAGACTCAACTTAAGCAGTCCAAAATAGGCGCGAGTGGGGTGCTTTAAAACGCAACATACCTGTTACAAAAGAGTCATCTCAACGTAATAGATTAAAATCTAACTACTTAATCAAATTATATTACGTATACTTGTATAAGGGAAATCACAAAAACTTAAACAATATTTTCATCTGGATATACTAATACCTAAACATTAGCGTAATTAAATACATAGCGTAAAAATCACCCTCTATGAGAAAATACATTTTAGGAATTACACTCGCAGCAACACTAAGCCTTGCAACCACCATTATCAGCTGGACCTCTTCTACACAAAAAAGCGGACAACCCGCGTTAAGTGCGTCTACAGATTCCTTGTTCAGCAATTACCTGAAAGGAATTTATGACAGTGCAAACCTTGCAGCTACCGGCTTGAACATGGTTGTTTTTGAGAAGGCTGTGACTGGCTTTTACAACCTCAGGAACTCTGGAAAAATCTCTTCGGAGAAATCGATCCTGACCATTGCGGATTTTGATTTGAGCAGTACAAAAAAACGCATGTGGATTGTAGACCTGGACAAGAAAGAGCTTTTACTCAATACCTGGGTAGCACATGGTCAAAATACCGGTGCCGATAAGGCAGTCAAGTTCTCCAACTCCAACAATTCTTTTCAAAGCAGTATTGGTTTTTACGTAACTGCCGAAGTCTATAATGGGCAGCATGGCCGTTCTTTGCGACTGGATGGCATGGATGAAGGTTTCAATAACAATGCACGCATGCGTTCTATCGTGGTGCATGGTGCCGATTATGTCAGTCAGGGTACAATCAATGCCCTTGGCAGATTGGGACGCAGTCAGGGTTGTCCTGCAGTGGCTCCTGAACTGGCCAATAAAGTGATCAATACGATTGAAGGTAAAACGGTCCTGTTTATCAATTCGAGTGAACAAAAATACACTTCGAAATACCTGGATGAACATACTGCAGCCATGATGGCCAATCAGCAACATCAGCAGGTAGAAGATCAGACTTTAGATACAGCTTTGAGTATCTAATACACATGTCGATTAAAAGATACAGATGGGGGCCTTAAGCCCCCATTTTTTGTAAATAAGAATATAAGACGACATCCTGTCCGTAAATGTCTTTCCTAAACTGTAGCGTTCCATTAGCATCGGCCCAGGTCGTAAAATAAGTCAGGTACACAGGCACCTGTTTGGGCAGTGCGAGGTCTTTGGCCTGTTGATTATCGGTAAGGGCCATTTGTTTTTTGATGATCTCGAATTTGTCGCCCTCACCAAAAAGTGCACGTGCCAGTTCCAGGGGCTGCTCCACACGCACACAGCCATGGCTTACAGCACGCATTGACTGGTTGAAAGCGGCTTTAGCAGGTGTGTCGTGGAGGTAGACTGAGCTTTGATTGTTGAAGAGGAATTTGATCTTTCCCAGGGAGTTATCATCGCCAGGCCTTTGCTTGAAGCTATAGCTACCTGCATCTGCTGCAGACCAGTCGATCAGTTCCGGATCCTCAACAATTTTGCCATTCTGATACACATCAATGTTGTTGTTGGCCAGGTAATAGCGGTCCGCCGCCGCATATTTAGAAATTTCCTTTTTCGCAATGCTTTCCGGGATATTCCATACCGGATTTACCTGTACACTGTGGATCATACTGCCCAGTTGCGGTGTTTCCCTGGAAAAAGGGCGGTCTTTCTTCAGATCGTTCTCATCGTACTCTTTGAGTTCATTTACGTTCACTTCCCTGCCCTCGCCCACACAAACTTTCATGTGCAAGGTAGATTTACCTTTTTCCAGTACGTCCAGACTAAAATCAGGGATATTGACCAGCACGACTTTATCTGCATCCTTACGGTTTTTCCAGCGCAGGCGTTCGAGATTCACCTGCAATACCCTTGCAGTCTGTTCTTTCGTCATTCCAGGCGCAGTCAAGCCTTCGGCCAATGCTTTTTGCAGTGCCAGGTAGGAAGCACCTTTAGGCTGTATGCTATCCAAATATGTTTTAAGATCCCCAACGGCCAAAACAGCATTCATGGTGTTACTGTCGGGCCTTTTAGTTTCCGTATAGTATTGTGCATAGATCTTTCTCGGACTGATTAGTCCAAACTGCAGCGCATTGCTGTAATTAATGAGTGAATTGGCACTTTTCAGTTCCAATAAAGCCATTGCCTGATACGCTTCCTCTACTGTTTTTATCGCCTTCTTATCGTAGATCTGCCCCAGCAATTGGCTGATTTCAGCTGCCTGGAAGAATTTAGGATCAAGGCCATGTGCAGCAGACTGACTGAGGTATTGAGCAAAAGTTTTCATTTCCTCCTTCGGCAGATGTTTAAGCAGCAGTACCGGTTCATATCCGTTCTGCTCATAGAAGGATGTAATGAGTTTAGGGTTTCTCAAATTACTCCGCTGATCTGCCAGCACCTGTTTGAACACCCCGGCGAAAGCCTCATTTTCCACTTTCTTAAAAACACTATTGCGGGTCTCCTGAAACAGTTCCTTACCTATTTCCGACCGACTTTTCTTACAGGCCTGCAGCGCGAGCAGTACCAACACGAACCATATTTTTGAAATCCTCATGTAAGCCTAATCCCTTTCAGATACATTTTGTTTAGAAAAGCGCAAAAAACTTTTAAATTTGGGTTCTACCATTCCTAAGAAAAACAATGAAAAGAAACACTCTTCTCCCGGCATTACTATGCCTGCTGTGCTTCAGTACGGCCCAAGCTCAATTCGGAAAACTCAAAGATGCCCTGAATACCGGCGCCGCTTCGCTGCTCAACAACAAGCAATTGAAACTATTGCAAAACCAGCCGATCACGACGAATTTCGACGATTGTAACAAAAGCGAGATCCTGCCTCCCGAATTTGGTGCCGACTCTATCAAGAAAAAACTCTGTGACCTGAAATCGCTTTACTCCAGCACAGAAGGCTTTAGCCTGAAGCCGGGTTTTTATACAGGGACCTTCAAAAGTTTTTGTCTGCAGGCCGGAACTTCTGGTCCCGATAAAGGTAACGGCTATCTTTATGCCCCTTTAGCAGGACCAAAAGAAAAGATTGCCAGAACACTCATTGCCAACTGGGAACAGCACCCGGAAATTGAACAGCGCAAGGTGCAGCTCCTCCTCTGGGCAATTGTAGCCAAGACGAATTTCAGCAAATTGTCGCCGGACCTGCAACTGACTGCAGCTACCCTGCTCAATAAAAACGACCTCTCTTCCCTCGGAAGTACGATGGTCGATTACTTATCAGGCGAGGCCATGAGCAAATTGACAGCTAACCTGCCCGAACCCGCTAAAACCATTATAGAAATAGAAAATAAAATCCGCGGCCTGATGTACCAGGCCAATGCCTCTTATGACCAGATAGAAAGCCTGGCCATGCTTGGAGGAATTGCGCCGGCAGATCCGAATTTCCCTGCTGGGGTATGGGGCTTACATCCGGACGGCTATTACATTAAGTACCTGCCCCATTCCTATACACGTACGGAAGTGGTCATCTATGTTCCTCAAAAAGCGGGAGCCATAAAATACCTGCCGGTGGGCGATGTTGCTGTCCCTGCAAGCCGGGGCTGCCAAAGGCTGGGTCAGTCGAACTTTCTGCTCTGTACGGCCGAATAAAACGTTTTAAGTAATGTGATAGCCGGTATTTATTTAGCCTTGAAATTTATATATTTGGCTATCACACAAATTACTTAAATCCAATGACAACCAAAATCAAAACCATTCTGAGCTCGACGCTGCTGGTGGCTTTAGCGGCCATGTCCCAACACGGCCAGGCACAGGAGGCCAAAGGCAATGCACGTTATGTAAACACATTTATCGGGACTTCGGGCCTCACCGACCCAAAGATACTTGGCTATGAACTGCCAAAAGACTGGCGCGCATGGTCGGGCCTTACCTTTCCCGGCAGTTCGCTTCCAAATGCGATGGTACAGTTGAGCCCCATGACCAAGTATCAGCCTGCCGGTGCAGGATATGAATATGAGGATTCAGAAATTGTAGGATTCAGCCATACCAATAAAGGCCACTGGAACCTGGGCAATGTGCCGATCCTGCCGATGTCCAATCCGGGCAGCAAATTCGGTTCCCATTTTTCGCATAAGAATGAAAGCGCGGCACCGGGGTTTTATCAGGTTTTTTTGGACGATTACCAGGTCAATGTGAGCCTGACCTCTACATTGAGGACCGGTTTTCACAAATACGAATATAAAAACAACAAGGGGCGTCAGATCCTGTTCGACCTGTCTAAAGCCTTAAGTGGTGTAAACAGATGGAACATTGAACAAGTGGGTAAAACTGCATTAAAAGGCTTCCAGGGAGGCGAGAATGTATATTTCTATGTTTCGTTAAACACCACCATCGACAGTCTGGAGCAGAAGAATCCCGGCCAGAAAGATGGTTATGCCATTGTACACCTGAAAGATGGCAGTACAGCCCCTGTGGAACTGAGAATAGGCCTTTCCTTTGTCAGCGCAGAAAATGCAAAAGAAAACCTCGAAAAAGAGTTGGGTACAAAATCCTTTGCAGACATCCGTAAGGCGGCAAACCAGACCTGGGAAAACATCCTCTCCAACATACAGCTAAAAGGGGGAACTGAAAAACAAAAAGTGATGCTCTACTCCTGCCTGTACCGCTCCCTGCTTTGGCCTGCACTGCGCAGTGATGTAAACGGAGAATACAAGGATGCAAAAAGAAACACGGTAAAAGCAGATTTCAATTATTACACAGAACCTTCCCTATGGGATACTTACCGGAACAAGGACGTGCTGCTGGGACTCATGAGTCCGAAAGTGGCACTGGATGTCATAAAATCCATGAAGGACGTGGGCGACAAAACCGGCGCTATCCCAACTTTCTTTCATGGTGATCATGGTGCTTCTTCTATTGCAGGCGCTTACCTCAGGGGAATTGACGGTTTCGACGTAAAAGGCACTTATGAACTTTTGTTGAAAAATGCCAATGTACCCGGACGTGCACGTCCATACCTCGAAGAATATATGGCTAAAGGCTATATCTCGGACCCGGATGTAGAAAGACCACATGTGGAGACTAAGGCCCGTGCTGGTGTTTCCAAAACACTGGAATATTCATACGACGATTATTCGGTAGCGCAGATCGCAAAAAAATTAGGCGACACGGCGAATTACCGCAAGCTCATGGCCAGGTCCGGCAATTACAAGAACATGTTTGATCCTTCGACCAGGTTCATGAGAGGCCGATTGGAAAATGGGGACTGGGTAAAGAATTTCAATCCGCAATACCCGTATTATGAGTACATGTACCGTGAAGCCAATGCATGGCAGGTATCTTTCTTTGCACCGCATGACATGCCGGGTCTCATTAAATTGTATGGTGGTGCCGATAAATTTGAAGCGAAACTAGACTCTTTGTTTACCCTTCCCTGGAACCCAAGGTACATTGCTCGTAACGTGGAGACCATGATCGGTCAATACTGCCATGGCAACCAGCCGGATCATGAAGCCCCTTTTGCCTACACGCTGATCGGCAAGCCGGAGAAAACGCAAAAAGTGCTGGACAATATCCTGAACAACCTCTACGGAATGAAAGATGGCATCACGCTGTCTGGAATGGATGATGCCGGCGAAATGTCGGCATGGTATGTTTTCAGTGCCCTTGGCTTATACACCTTCTCGGCGACCGATCCCGAATACCTGGTGACCGCTCCATTATTTGACGAAGTAAAATGGAAAACCAGTACGGGTAAGGTACTAACAATTAAAAAACCTGGTCAGGGCAGGGCCATCACAGGCATCAAGGTGAACGGAAAGACGAATAAAGGATACTTTGTACCACATGACCTGTTTACCAACGGCGGAGAGATCAGCATAGCCACTAAATAAATTCTAACTGGATGAAGAAATTTGTATTGAACCTGTTCCTGCTTACCGGAACATTAAGTAGCCTGGCACAAGATGCAGTAGACTACCAATTGCCCCCACAGGCCATGGCCGACCTGTTGCTGGCCAAGCCTACGCCATCGGTCAGCATCGATGCAAAGGCAGAATGGATGCTCCTCAGCGGCCGCAATTCCTACGCCTCTGTGGCTGAACTTGCATTGCCTGAGTACCGGATCGCCGGGCTACGCATCAATCCAAACAACTATTCACCCAGTCGTCAGGTTTTCATCAACAGCCTGACACTAAAAAATATCAAGAGCGGAAAGACCATTATTCCAACGGGCCTGCCAACACCTTTATTTGCGGGCAATATCAGTTGGAGTCCGGATGAGCAAAAGATTGTATTTACCCAAACCACACAGAAAGGCGTAGACCTCTACCAGATCAATATCGCCACACAGAAAGCCATAAAGCTCAATAAGCAGTCATTAAACGTGGTGCTGGGAAGTGGCATCAGTTGGTTGGGTTCCAATACACTGATCTATCGGGTAGCTACCAAACCTGCCACTGCGGCACCGGTAAAACCTTTGATGCCTAAAGGCCCCACGGTACAGCAAAATTTAGGAAAGGCAGCACCTAGTGTGACCTACCAAGACTTGATCAAATCGCCTTACGACGAACAACTGTTCGAATTTTACGCTACCTCACAATTGGTAAAAAACGTGAATGGTATAGAAAGTCCGATCGGCAAACCAGCCATTTACAACAGCGTGACCGCTTCGCCCGATAAAAATTACCTGCTCATCCGCAGCATTAGAAAGCCGTTTTCTTACCTGGTGGCAGCGGGAGGTTTTCCGAATACGGTTTCGGTTACCGACCTGAACGGCAAGCTGGTTAAAGAAATCGCTCAGTTGCCCTCTGCAGAAGGCACACCTTCGGGCTACGACAATACGCAGAATGTAGCCAGGGCATTTGACTGGCGCGACGATGAACCAGCAACCCTGACCTGGGCCAAACCTTTGGACAGCGGGCTGATCAAGAAAACGATGGACTTTCATGATGCGGTGTATGCCTTATCGGCTCCCTTTACTGCTGAGCCCAGGGAGCTGTTCAAAACCCAGACCCGGTTCCGGGGAATCTCCTGGGGCGATGCCAGCCTGGCTTTGGTGCAGGAAGGACTCCGCAGTAAACAAACGGTAAAAATAAGCAGGTACAATCCTGCTACAGGCGCCATGGAAACGCTGATTGAGCGCAACCAAACCGATGCTTACAATGATCCTGGAACACCAGTGACGACTAAAAACAAATACGGCAGACAGGTGATCCTATTGCTGGACAATGGCAGTAAATTGCTGATGAACAATACGGTAGGCTCATCGGCAAAAGGCGACTTGCCCTTTCTGGCAAAGTTCGACCTGAATACAAAGAAAAACGAGATCATCTGGCGCAGTGCAGAAGGGGTATATGAGCAGGTAGCCGATGTGCTGGATGCCAACAAACTTGTTTTGCTGACCCGCAGGGAATCGCAAACGGAAGTACCAAATTACTTCATTAAAAACCTGATGCTCCGAATAGCCGACCAACAGATCACTACTTTCAGTAATCCCTACCCTTCTTTAATGGGCGTAGTAAAAGAAAAGATCTCGTATAAACGTGCTGATGGTGTAGACCTGACCGGAGATCTTTACCTTCCTAAAGGCTACGACAAAAGCAAAGACGGTCCCTTACCTACATTGATCTGGGCCTATCCCAGGGAGTTCAATTCAGCAGCAGACGCTGCACAGATCAGGGGCTCCAAAGATCGTTTTACCACCATCAGCTGGGCATCGCCCATTTATTGGGTGACCCAGGGTTATGCTGTACTCGACAATGCAGAAATGCCCATTGTAGCTCAGGAAGGTAAAAAACCAAACGATACATTCGTAGCGCAATTGCAACTCAATGCCGAAGCTGCCATCAATAAATTGTCGGAAATGGGCGTGGGCGACAAAAACCGTATGGCTGTAGGCGGACATAGTTATGGTGCTTTCATGACGGCTAACTTACTGGCGCATACCGGGCTTTTTAAAGCAGGGATCGCACGCAGCGGTGCCTATAACCGTACCCTCACACCTTTTGGCTTTCAGAATGAAGAACGTACCTATTGGGATGCACCGGAACTATATTACCAGATGAGTCCATTCAGCTATGCGAATAAGATCAAGACCCCGTTACTCCTGATCCACGGAGATTCAGACAATAACCCTGGAACCTTCCCGATCAACAGTGAAAGGTTATTTGCCGCGATTAAGGGCTTTGGCGGAACCACCAGGTTTGTATTCCTGCCTTATGAGTCGCACAGCTATGCAGGCAAGGAAAATCTCCTGCACATGCTTTGGGAGATGAATAGCTGGCTGGACACTTACGTAAAGAAAGCAAAGTAAGCATAAACAGGAAGGGCTGCAGAAATATTCTGCAGCCCTTCCTGTTAACAAATGGAACCGGATTTAGTCCAGGTGCTGAATAGCAGTTATCGTACCGCCTTCAACTTTTATACCTTGTGTGGCGGTTGCAGTTGCAGCGTCAACTTTATAAATATAGGTAGCGCCACTCACCAGGTTTACCCCGATATAACCGGTTTTTCCGTCTTTAGGACTATAATTTGTTGTAGTTACACTTGAAATCTGAGCAACTTCAGGGAACCCTGTGACACCCGTTACCGTTTTATTAACCACATCAACAATAGCTAAACGCTTGCCCACCACATACTGCCCTTTAGTAGCTACAGGCTCGATGTTTGCAATAAACTTATTTTGACCGATATATAACCAATTGGTGATCACATAGCCTTTTGAAACCTCTTCAAAGTTGAAGAAATAGCCCAGATCGAACTCTGTGGTACCAGATTTAATGCGGGTGATCGCTGAGGGTTTAGTAGAGGTCATTTTAGCATCTACTGCCGTTGTAGCCGGATCATCATCTGCTGCTACAGATGATGAGAATGCGTAGCAGTCGCCATTTTCTACCAAACCTAAACCATCGGTAAAATACCTTCCGATAAAGCTTGTCCTGGTGTCTCTGATGGTTTTCTCATAGGTCATATCCGGATAAGAAAATACCGCAATTCCCGCCTGATCCGGAAACTTAGTAAAGAAGCTGTTGTAAATGCTAAAATAAGGTGCAAACACCTTGTTGCCCACTTGCTTGATCCAGCTCAGGTGCGCGATTTCACCATTACCACTTGGGATGATGGCATCGGCAGTACCTTTAGCAACTTCCTGATTGGTAGTTGTACTTACTCGATACCACTCATAAACTGTTGGTGTACCTGCTGCTGCAATTCTGCGCGGCACCCTAATCGTTAAGATATCGTCATTGACCGGAGCAAAAGCGTGTACAGTTGCCGAGGTAAAGTCATTCAGTTTTTTCAATTTACCTTCAGTTACCCCATATACGGTTACCGCACCAGGACTACCCTGACCGTATAGCATGCTGAAGAATTTATTGTTGGCAGTTACATAGTACCTGTAAGTACCATCCTGTTCCACACCGTTACCGACGATGGATACCGCTCCGCTTTCCAGGCTACTTGCTGTTAAAAGGTAATCGGCCTTACCAGCAATCGCTGTCGGGGTCACCGCAATGACGTAATTCCCTGGATTTTCCGGGATCACTTCCCTATCTTCTTTCTTTTCGCAAGAACTTAAAACCCCCACAAATGCCAGAGCGAGGAGCGTTTTGGTAATTGTTGTTTTCATATTGATTTTATATAATGATTATTGATATAGATTTTTACGATTTATTAATGAAATACCTGAAATTCAGATAGAATCCGCGGCCCGGCTTCTGCAGTGCAAAATTGTCAAACACTGCTTTGTCCGCGATATTTCTTACTTCCAAAGAGACGTTATATCGGCCATTTTTCATGCTATACACAAAGTTCAGGTCGTGGGTAAGCTGTACGGGAGTAGAAAGCTTATCCTCTGAAGTAGGATTACCGAAACTTGGCCAATCCAGCCAGAAGCGGTTTACATAGAGCAAATTGTAACCAACAGTCAGGTTATTTCCCTTTGCAAACATATTTCGAAATGATGCGGATACATCGGCATTGCCAAAGAGGTACGGAATATTCGGCATCTGATCCAGATAAACAAGGCTTTCCTCAGGATAGTAAGCTCCTGTGTTCGGGTTGAAGTCGTGCTTTTGCAGGTTTAGCAATTTCTGATAGGTAACTGTAGCTCCTGCACTCAACCAATTTTTATAAGAATACCTGATTTCGCCATCAAAACCTGTGGTACGTACACCGTCCCGGTTATCAGAAGTGGTATAGTCCCTCCTGGGTCCGGTACCTCCTACGATCCTGCTCCAGATAAAGTCCTTTGAGTGCCTGTAGATGGCATTAGCCGTTATGGAAAAGCGATTAACTTCATTTACTTTGAATCCATATATCAGTCCCAGGTTGAGGTTATCACTCTTTTCCGGCCTAAGCAATGGATTACCCTCTTCGTTTTCGAGATTACCAAAAATTTCGTTTGCTTCCGGCATCCGGTTGGTCAGCTCATAGGAACCGCGGATCTGCAAATCAGGGTTGATGTAATAAGCCAGGGCCGTACCATATCCCAGTTTATGGTCTGTATTTTTATTATTGGTGCTATTCACCACACTCTTTAAAAGAATGTATTTACCGAAAAGGTTCAAGCTCCATTTATTCGCTATATCATAAGAATAACCAAATCCGAGCACATTTTTATCCATCCTTTTGGGAACATTCTGTGCATTCAAGTCCGGAAATAACAAGTTATCCTGCTTTCTGTTAAAGGTAGAGAACACGTTATTGACTGCTACAGCCTGGTGTTCACTGAGCTTGTAGCTGACCATAGCTGTGGCCAGTCCATTGTTGTTTCGATACTCTATATGTCCACCGCCATCACGCTCACCCATAGAAACTTTAGGATCACGGATTCCATCCCAGTCGTAATCTGCCCTGGCCGTATCTATAGTGGTTTCATACCCCAGGTTGTAGTTGGCATTGATGGTCACATCAAGTCCGGGAAGTAAATCGGCCTTTTTATACTTCAATGAGGGCATCACAATATTTCCGCGTCTGTGCAGTTGCCCATAAACAGCTTCAGGCCTTGCTGCCGTCTGCATTTCTTTGTAATTCTGACCTAAAGTAATGCCCAGCAATAAATTATCTGCCCATGATTTACCTACTACGCCCGCATTGGCAATTAAAGTCTCATTGTGATAAACGTCATGAAACCTTTTCACCGAAGCCGCCCGCTTATCTGGCTCCATATTGTTCTGCAGGAGCGTCCTTAGATTTGTTTTATAGTTGTTGTCAGAATAGTTCTGAAAGGCACTAATCTGCAGGGTAAGTCCAGTTTTCGAAGTCGCAGCAGTGTTCAGCACTGTTCGGTGCGTATTGAAGGAACCATAAGAATAAGAGGCATCCACATAATTCCGGTGCCTGTTTCCTGTCACAATGTTCACTGCCCCACCCAAAGCATCAGAACCCAGCCACATGGGTACTACGCCCTTGTAGACTTCGACACGCTCCGCCACATTGATCGGGATGTTATTGATCTGAAAAGAAGAACCGAAATTATCCATAGGGATACCGTCAATAAAATAGCGGATGTGGCGCCCGGAAAATCCATTTAAAGAAACATTAAAGTTGGAACCAACACCCCCGGATTCCCTCACCCTAACACCCGCAACTCGGTCCAAAGCACCTGAAATATCCAGCGTGGTATTGTAGAGTTTCGTCGCATCCACAGCAGTTACGTTAAAAGCCTGACGGTTCACTTCCTGTGCCTTTGTCCTTCCAAGCACATTTACCGTTTCCATCTGCTCAGTGCTTTCCTCGATGACGAAATTAATGCTTAGCCGTTGCCCTGCAGCTAACGTAACGGATTTTTTTTGGGCAGTAAAACCGATGACATTGACATGTACCGTGTAGCTTCCAGGCTTTAAGTTTTGAATTTTAAAATTGCCATTTTGATCGGTTACGGCTCCATTTGTGGCATTTTGGAGTCTGATGGTGGCAGCGGAAACTGCTTCTCCTCCCCTTGATTTGACCTGGCCAATGAGGCTGGCCGTCTTTTCCTGAGCTTTTGTAAAAATTGCCAGCGTGCATAGCGCACCCATTAGCAAAAATTTTCTAAATTGCATGACTTTTAACTACGATTAAAGGTAACCCGGGTTTTCCCGGTCTGCCACACGGGTCCGAAACCGTGTGGCTTTTTTATGCTGCAAATATAGACTTATTTAGATCAAATCCAAATAGACAAAAGATATTGTTTAGAATTATTCTTAAAAAGCAGCCAGCCAAGTCTTTTTAGACTAGAGACGAAAACCGAATATCCAGATTGAGCCTTACTTGAAGCGGATTGCTTTAAGCGGGCTGATCTTGCTGACCAACAGAGAAGGCAGTATCAATACCACAAGGCAAATGAATACAGTAGCCAGGTTCAAGAGCAATACATCCATAAAATGTACTTCTACAGGCACATAGGCTAAATAATAAGAAGTCTGATCGAGTTTAAAGATATGGGTAAAATGCTGTAAGGCAGCCAGGCCAAGTCCAAGGATATTTCCTAAAAGCAAGCCAATACCCACAAGATACAGCGCATTGTAGAGAAAAATCTTCATCACACTAAAGTCCGTCATTCCAAAGGCTTTGAGCATCCCGATCATATTTGTACGCTCCAGGATCATAATCAGCAGTGCCGTAATCATATTGATGACCCCCACCACCATCATCAGGATCAGGAGTACCCGGGTATTTACGTCCAGCAGCGAGAGCCAGGTAAAGATGGCAGGGAAATATTCCTGTACAGATTCAGATTTCAGTTTCATTTCCAGCCCCTCGTAGATTCCCTTAGAAACCTGCTGCAATTTATTGAAATCCTTGATCCTGATCTCAATGCCACCAATTTCATTGGATTTCCATCTGTTGAGTCTGCGGATCACATTCAGATCACCAACCACAAAATTCTTGTCGATCTCTTCCACCCCTACACTATAGATTCCCACGATCTTAAATTTGCGCGGACGTGGCGGGTTCTGCACGAAATGCATGATGAAATCGTCGCCGGTCTTCAATTTCAGCCTGCTGGCAGTAAACTGTGAGATCATGATTTCCTTGCTGGCACTGGTACTGTCCCGAAAATCTATAACCCTGCCGCTAACGAGGTGCTTCCTGAGATAATCCCAGTTGAAACTCCGGTCTATACCTTTGAAATTGATTCCTTCCACCTCATCATTGGCCGAAATGATGGCTGGCTTAGTTGCGTAAGGCTGAAAATACGCCACATCCGGATTTTTTTTAAGGTCCTGCAGGGTTTTAGCTTCCGGTACAAAGGGGGAGAGCTCGAAAGAATTGTTCAGATCGAATTTAAAGATCCGGACATCACCGATATAACCCCTGACCTTGTCCTGTATCTCGGTCTTAAAACCTTTAATAATGGCTACAGAAAGCATCATGACTGCCAGACTGAGCATCACTCCCGCAATGGCGATACGAACGATCAGTTTAGAGAAAGTACGTTCCGATTTGACGGCAATACGGCTGGCGATGAAATATTCTGTATTCAAAAATTCTAGGGTTTTGTGCCGTAAAAATCGCAAATTAATTCCATAAACAGGTTTTAAATTTTTATTTGACGGGAGGTTTGGTTCAGTCAGTCCTTTTTACTTAAGTTTGGCTCAACTAACTGATAAACGTATGAACCTGAACGGACTTGACCCGACGGACGTTAGCATCCTAAACCTAATCCAGAAGGACGCAAGGCTGACCCATAAGGAAATCGCCTGGAAAACGAACAAATCACTATCGGCAATACAGGTGAGGGTAAGAAAGTTGCTAAACCTGGGCATCATCAAACGCTTTGTGACCTTACTGGACCGCAGCCTGGTCAATAAGGGACTGGCTGTATTCACCATGATCAAGCTCAGCAATTACAGTCAGCAAGCCCTTCTGGAATTTCAGGAATCTGCCGGGGCGCTGGAAGAAGTAATGGAATGCTACCACGTAAGCGGCGACCGCGATTTCATTCTCAAGGTAGTCATTAAAGACATGGTGGAATACAATGCCTTCATCCTTGAGAAATTATCCGTGGTGCCGCATATCGGCTCTGTACAAAGTCTCTTTGTGATCTGTGAATCCAAATACGAAACAGCCTTCAATTTATAGCCAGTTGACGTCGTCATCGGGCTGCTCTGTCCTGTGTTTACGCGCATTACGCCGGTTGATTAAAATGAAGCAGCAAACTATGACGAGCAGCAATATTGCATAGATGTCTGTATACTCAATGAACATATTGTTTGAGTTTCTTAATCTGAGGATCCTTTCCAAGCTTGTCAATCGCATTTTTAATGATCTGCCTTACCCGTTCTTTACTCAGGTCCATCTCTGCTGCAATATCTTCATTTTCCATACGGGTATGTCCCTTGAGGCCAAAGGCCAGTTTGAGGATCTGTTGTTCACGGCTGCTCACTTTCAGCAGCAGATTGTCTATTTGGTAAGAAAGCATTTCCCGGTGCATCCACTGACCTACATGATCTATATCCTGACTGGGAATGTGCTCCATCAAAGTATGGTTGTCGCTATCCCCTCCCGGAAGTTGGTCATCGAGGTATTTGATCCTGCTGTTCACATAAATAAAATCTGCAACCTGCGCCGGTGTTTTATCCATAGCTTCCGCAAGTTCATCCAGACTGGGATCTCGCTCCAGTTCCTGTTCCAGTTTTTGTGCGATGTTATTGATCTGAGCGATACCAAGCTGTTGGTTCATGGGCAAACGGACAATGCGGGTATACTCATTGATGGCCGTAATCATCGCCTGTCTGATCCACCATACGGCGTAGGAGATGAATTTAAAACCCCGTGTTTCATCAAACAACCTCGCTGCTTTAATCAGACCAAAGTTGCCTTCAGAGATGAGGTCCTGTAAACTCAGGTTGGTGCTTTGGTATTTTTTGGCACAGGATACGACGAAGCGCAGATTGGCCTTGATCAGTCGCTCCTCTGCAGAGCGGTCACCGGCCTTGATCTTCCTGGCGAGCAAAACCTCTTCTGAAGCATCTAGCAGGTCAATTTTACCGATATCATGCAGGTAACGACGCAGGGAATCCTCGTTACGGTTGGTAACCGAAACTGTGATCTTGATGTCACGCATATGCAACTCCTTTCTCCTGCTTAACGCATTCAAATTCTTTCATGGCATCTACCAGCACTGCCACACTTTCCAGGGGCAGGGCATTATATAGTGAAGCACGGAAACCACCGACGGTCCGGTAGCCTTTTATCCCTACGATTCCTTTTTGAGCAGCGAAATCCAAGAACTCTTTCTCATATTCGGGTTCCACTGCCTGGAAGGTCACGTTCATCCTAGAGCGGGAAGCCATACTTGCCGTCCCTCTGAACAGCGGGTTACGGTCGATCTCTGCATAAAGCAGGGCCGCTTTTCTGATGTTGAGCTGCTCTATGCCTTCTACGCCACCATTGTCTTTCAGCCATAACAGGTTCAGCATCGATACATAAATTGAAAATACCGGTGGGGTATTGTACAAGCTCTGGTTATCGCGGAAGATGCGGTAATCCGACATCGAGGGTAGTGGTTTGCTGATGCTTTTCAGCAAGGCATTTTTCACAATCACCAGTGTCATACCGGCAGGTCCCATATTCTTTTGTGCGCCTGCATAGATCAGGTCAAAATCACGCACATTGATGCTGCGCGAAAAAATATCAGAAGACATGTCGCAGATCAGCGGAACACCGCTTTGCGGAAAGCTGAACATCTCGGTGCCTTCTATGGTATTGTTGGAAGTGCAATGCAGGTAATCGGCATCGCATTGCAGGTCGGTAGTGCAGGGTATATAGGTGTAATTTTTATCTTCGGAACTGGCAACAATTTCGGTTTCCCCATAATAGCGGGCTTCCTTGATGGCTTTTTGTGCAAAATATCCGGTATCCAGATAAGCGCCTTTTTTATTTAAAAAGCTCTGGGCAACCATGGAGAACTGTGTGCTGGCGCCCCCCTGCAGGAAAAGGATCGCGTAATCATCTGGCACACGAAGAAGTTCGCGGACCAGGAGCTGGGTCTTTAAAATGACAGATTCAAATTCAGGAGTACGGTGAGAAACTTCCAGGATACTGAGCCCGTTCTGATTCCAGTTGAGCACCGCATTAGCAGCTTGTTCCATTACGCTTTGTGGCAGGATGCAGGGTCCCGCTCCGAAGTTGTGTTTTTTCATTTTACTTTCTTTTCATTTGGTCAATGAAGCCATTCAGCTTCTGTATTTCCTTTAGAAACACATGGTTTATTTGATGAAGTAAAGTTCTGTGGTTTAATCTTTTGATTTATGAACCGAGTAGATTTCGGGTAATTTTCCTGTTTTAAAGAAAAACACCGTATTTTTTCTTTCGATACCAGAAAGGCAAATCGATATTCCCAATTAAATATGGTTTACAAATGTCCGGGAACACATTTTACGTAAAATATACACTAAGCAGTAAAGGCCGGTTTTCGGCGTATTTTTTGTTACTTTTACCTTATGACTTCATCAGTTTTACACTTCATCACCATCGGATTACTCAGTATTTCCATCCAGGCCTGTGGTGCCCCAGGCAAGATTGCGCTCAACACGGGTGTACCTAATCCCTACCAGGTAAAGGCGGAAGATTTCGAAAAAAAGGACAAAGAAAAACTTCGTACCGGAGCAGAGCAGACGGAACTGTATGTTCCCTACCTCAAGGGCAAGAGGGTGGGTATGGTCGTGAACCCAACCTCTATGATCGGCAATCAAACTACGGTAGACAGTCTATTGAGCCTGGGTGTAAAGATTGTAAAGATCTTTGGTCCGGAACATGGTTTCAGGGGCAATGCCAGTAATGGCGTCCATGTGGCGGATGACATCGATACCAAGACCGGTATCAAAGCCATCTCACTTTATGGCAAACATTCCAAACCTACGGCAGCAGACCTGGCAGATGTCGACCTGATGATCTTCGACATTCAGGACGTGGGTGTACGTTTTTATACCTATATCAACACCCTCCAGCATGTCATGGAGGCCTGTGCGGAGCATAAAAAAGAAGTATTGATCCTGGACCGCCCGAATCCCAATGGTTTCTATATAGACGGGCCGATTCTGGATCCGCAGTTCAAGTCGGGCATTGGCCTGAAACCTATTCCAGTTGTACATGGCCTCACCGTAGCCGAGTACGCGCAAATGCTGAACGGGGAAAACTGGCTGGACAATAAACTAACCTGTAAGCTCAAGATCATCAAAGTAGCCAACTACACCCACGATACCCCATACGAACTTCCGGTAAAACCCTCACCTAACCTCAATACGGCACAGTCTATACTGCTTTATCCAAGCACCTGCCTTTTCGAGGGCACTTACCTGAACTATGGCAGGGGGACACAATACCCCTTCACCATCATCGGAGCACCTGCATTAAAAGGGAAATACACTTTCTCCTTTACTCCTCTGAGCATCAAAGGCATGGCAGAAACGCCCATTTTTATGAACCAGCTTTGTTATGGCATCGATCTGAGAAAGTTCGACACCTCCGTTTTCAGAAAAACCAAACAAATGAACATCAGCTGGCTGATCGAACTGTATAAAAATTCGCCCAACAAAGCAGATTTCTTCAACAGCAAACTCAGCAACCAGATGGGCGTCATAGAGCGGCTGATCGGCGTTGCTGATTTTAGAAAACAGGTCATTGCCGGCAAGTCCGAGCAGGAGATCAGGGCCAGCTGGGAGCCTGGCTTGAGCCAATACAAAACAATGCGCAAGAAGTACTTGTTGTATCCTTAATAAATAAGGACCTCATGAACAGCGAAACAAAAAAGAAAAACGATAACCCGAGCAGCAATTACCGGGAAGAACAGCCTAAAGGTAAAGTACCTGCCGGGGATAAAGCAGTAAAGAAAACAGAAGATAAAGATTACCAGCAAGAGGAAGCACACTTCAAAAACCCTGCAAAGCAGCGGGAACAAAGTGAGCAACCCGTACATCCGGTAAAAAAAGCCCCTAAAGATTAGGCGGCTTTTTTTGTTTTGGACTTTAAAACAGCTTTCTGCCCCGCCTTTAGGAATTGCATGAGCACTTTCTCATCGTTTTCCATCGCAGTGACACTCAATGAAGGTTTAGTATTTACCTTCTTCAGGTACTTGCTGAGCTGATCATTTTCAAAAGCCTCCAGCAGGAGCGGGTATACATAAGAACTCTTACAGACCGCACGCGTGTTTCCTAATTTTCCCGCCACGCAATCCAGGACCTCTACAATTACCTTCTTTTTAGGCCGTGCTTCGCCCTCAGGCTGGGCGCAACATATCGCAAGCTGTCTCAGCGCTTCGAGGGTTCCACCCCAGGTCCGGAAATCTTTGGCGGTAAAATCTCCCCCGGTGATCTCCCGGATGTAGTTGTTGATCTTACCGGAATCAATGGCTTTATGCTCCTTCCCTTCTGTGTAATATTGAAACAGGTCCTGACCCGGGATTTCCTTACATTTCTTGACCAGTTTCGCAAGGGTCTTGTCATTGAGGCTCACATTCTGCTGTACGCCTTTCTTTCCTTTGAACGTGAGTTTCAGGGTATTTCCCGCGATCTTGACATGTTTATTATTCAATGTTGTAAGCCCATAACTGCCATGCAGCTGGCGGTAGGCATCATTACCAACACGGATCAGCGTTTTAATCATCACCTGCATACAGATTGCCAATACTTTCTGCTCATCAAAATCTCTCCTCCTCAGGTCCTTTGCAATCTGCCTGCGGGCCTGAGGCAATACTTTTCCAAATTCCAGCAAACGGAAATATTTAGCGTCGGAACGCCTTGAAGTCCATTCCGGATGATATCGGTATTGCTTCCGGCCAGCTGCATCAATTCCTGTCGCCTGCAGGTAGGCATTTTTCTTTGAGGCAATCCAGACCTCCTTCCATGCAGGTGGCAGCACCAGGGCTTTGATCCTGGCCAGCTGGGCTTCATCGCTAACGCGTTTCCCTTCTTTGTCTACATAATAAAACTTTCCGGGCACCCCCTTTCTGTATATCCCTGGCTGGCTATCCGTTACGTAAGATAAGCCACTGGATTTGATCTCTTCTAAGGTCTGAACCATATGTTTATGCTGAAATTGCTTTAATTTTTTTTTATTTTGCAGGAGCTTCCATTACCGTTAATCACAAACAACGACATATGAAACCATCATGATCTTCAATGACAGCAGCAATGATCAGATCGTGATCGCTTCATAACAATTAAAAAAACAAACAACGACATATGAAAATAGTTTTCATGGGCACGCCCGATTTTGCTGTAGCTTCCCTTAACGCCCTTGTTGAGGCTGGATTCAATATCGTAGGTGTAGTAACTGCCGCAGATAAACCTGCCGGACGCGGACAAAAACTTCAGGAAAGCGCGGTAAAACAGTACGCGGTCTCCAAAGGTATTCCTGTACTGCAGCCCCTGAAACTAAAAGACCCTGTTTTTATTGAAGAACTGAGCGCATTAAAAGCCGACCTCCAGGTCGTGGTGGCCTTTAGGATGCTGCCTGAGATCGTATGGAACATGCCGGCCAAGGGCACCATCAACCTCCATGGCTCCCTGCTCCCGCAATATCGGGGTGCGGCACCGATCAACCATGCCATCATCAACGGAGAAAAAGAAAGCGGAGTAACCACCTTTTTCCTGAAACATGAAATCGATACGGGCGATACGATCTTTTCGGCCAGTGTGCCGATTGCCCCGGATGAAACTGCGGGGGAACTGCACGATCATTTGATGCAGGTAGGTGCGGAATTGCTGGTGAAAACAGTAAAAGCGATTGAAAGCGGCGAGTATACCGAACAGCCGCAACCGCAGCACGAAGAGTTGAAGCATGCACCAAAAATATTCAAGGAGAATTGTCAGATCAACTGGAACCAGTCTTCGGCAATCATCTATAACCTGATCAGAGGGCTAAGTCCATACCCAACGGCCTTCACCCATCTCAACGACAAGACCCTTAAGGTCTTCAAAGCAGAACTCGAAGATAAGGAACCGGGCATTTCAGCAGGAGCATTTCTTTCAGACGGCAAAACCTACCTGAAATTTGCCACTAAAGATGGATTCATTAAACTGACCGACCTGCAATATGAAGGTAAGAAACGGATGAATGTAGAAGAATTCCTCAGGGGAATGCGCTTATAACAAATTCAGCTTACCGCTCAATAATTTAGTGACTTCATTGAAATAGCGTTTCCTTCCGTAGCCCATTACCCAGCGGATGCCGCCAACAGCATTGGTGATGAATACTTCTTCGGCTTCCTTTAATACTTCCGGATTGATCTGTGCTTCGATGACGGGAATGTCATTGCTCCTGGCGATGTTCATGACCACTCCACGCATTACCCCTGCAATACAGCCTTCCGACAAAGCCGGGGTATAGATCTGCTTGTTGTAGACCACGAAAACATTGGAACTGATGCTTTCGCAGAGGAAGCCTTTGTGGTTGAGGATAAACGCCTCGTCCAGGTTGTATTGTTTTCTGTACAAACCGGCCATCACGTAGACCAGTGAATTGCAGGTCTTGTAGTTAGAAAGCTGGTCCACCGATTTGGTCAGTTCATCATACACATCTACGATAAGCCCTTTTTTGTTCAGCTCATAGTTACTGTCCGGCAATGCCGTAGCTTCAAGTACGTAGCCTGTTTTGTTGTTATTTGGTGTATACAGCCCCTCTCCTGCGCGATAGACCGATAGCCTGAACCTTGCATTCTCTTTCAGCCTGTTCTTTTTACAGAGCTCAGCAGTTTTCTGCTTCAGGAAATACTCATCCAGCAGGCTGCCTCCCTCCATTTTTAAAGCTTTCATCCCGGCCCTCAGTCGATCAGCGTGCTGCTCCGCAAAGCGCAACTTGCCATTGCTCATGCGCATGGATTCAAAAAGGCCGTCTCCATAGCGGAAACCCCTGTTGTTGGCCGTCAGAATGGCTTGATCCGCGGCAATGAACTCGTCGTTATGTAAAATATATTCCTGCATTTATGATGGCTGTACGATATAGTTCCTCCATTTGTTCAGGGCCGTATCGAAATCAGCTGGCAAAGGTGCTTCAAATTCCATGTATTTTTTAGTAGTTGGGTGAATAAATCCCAAAGTTTGTGCATGCAGGGCCTGGCGTGGCAGGATATCGAAGGCATTTTGTACAAACTGTTTGTATTTATTGAAGGTTGTTCCCTTCACAATCTTGTCGCCACCATAATTGGCATCACTGAACAGCGGATGCCCGATATGCTGCATGTGTGCCCTGATCTGATGGGTACGGCCGGTTTCCAACTGGCAACTGATCAGGGTGACATAACCCAGGCGTTCCAGAACCGTATAATGGGTCACTGACCACTTCCCCTTCTCAGGATCGTCATACATATCCATCACAATCCGATTTTTCAGACTGCGTCCGATGTAACCTGTAACCGTTCCGTTTTCAGCGATATCGCCCCAGGCCAGGGCAATGTACTTACGGGTGATGCTGTGGTCGAAAAATTGTTTCGCCAATTTGGTCATGGTGATCTCGTTCTTACTGATCAGCAGCAAGCCTGAGGTGTCTTTGTCTATGCGGTGCACCAGGCCAGGTCTTCCTTCATTTCCCGGCAGTTGGGGCAATTGTTCAAAGTGAAAGGCCAGGGCGTTGACCAGGGTTCCTGTATAATTGTTGAAACCGGGGTGCACCACCATACCTGCAGCCTTATTAACAACAAGCAGATCATCATCTTCATAGACAATATCCAGGGGAATGTCTTCCGGATAAACTTCAGTATCCCTTGGCGGATGCGGGAATACGATAGAGATCTCATCTGCAGGTTTTACCTTGTAACTGGACTTGATGGTCTTTTTATTGACCAATACGTTGCCCGCATCAATGGCATTCTGAATTCTGCTGCGCGAAGCATTCTCCACCCTGTGCATCAAAAACTTGTCAATGCGCAGTAAAGACTGTCCTTTATCTACAACAATGTTCAGATGCTCATACAGGTCCTGATCTTCTATCTCTTGCTCGCGGCTGATGTTTTCCATTAAGATTATGTTTTCCTCGGGTTAAATAAACCATTCAAAAATGTTACAGGAACGGTTTATTGCGTTCTGAACAGCAAATGGCTTTCATTCTGCAAAACTAATCTTTTCACAGCAACATATTAAAAAAGAAATTGGCCTATTCTTTGAGGATGGTCTGTGCACTACAGTTAAAACCGACCTATATGAAAAATTTTACAACTAACGTTAAGATCATTCTCAACTTTTTCCCCTACCTGATCAGAAAGATCTATTTTAAACCTTAACGGTTGAATGCCCGGGTTTATTGTAGGCCAAAGCAATAAGACTGTATATTTGCCCGTATGTTCACAGCAATATTCAGTCCGCTGCAGCAGCTGACAAGCCCCATCAGAAAGCAGATACTGGTAAAAAGGGACGATCTGATTGACCCCTACATCTCCGGAAATAAATGGCGCAAGCTAAAGTACATTCTGGAGGAGGCCAGGGAAAACGGGAAAAATCACCTCGTGACATTTGGAGGAGCTTACTCCAATCACCTGGTCGCCACAGCAGCGGCCTGTGCAAGGTCGGGACTCCAAAGTTCGGCCTTTGTAAGAGGAGAAGCGGTTGACAATGAAATGCTGATGTTGTGCAGGATGTACGGCATGAGCCTGAACTTTACAGACAGAGCGAGCTACAAAAACAAGCAATTGTTATTTGAGGAGCATTATGGCAACCAGCATAATGCTTTTTTTGTGTCCGAAGGTGGCGCTTCGCTTGCCGGTACCAGGGGCTGCTCGGAAATCATGGATGAGCTACCTGCAGATATCGACCATATTTTTTGCGCTGCGGGAACGGGTACTACAGCAGCAGGACTCTTGAAAGGAATACATGAGCGCGGACTAAAAACGCAGCTCCATGTGGTGCCTGTGCTTAAAGGAGGCGCATTCATTGCCGAAGAAATCAAGAATTACACAGGCGGGCTGGAACAATTGCAACTCCATACAGATTACCATTTCGGTGGTTATGCCAAGACCAGTCCGGAACTGATCCGCTACATCAAGAACTTTGTTGCTGAAGAAGGCATCCTTCTTGATCCGGTTTACACCGGTAAGATGTTCTTCGCATTAGAGGATCTGCTGCAATCCGGCACCTTTAAAAAAGAGGCAAAGATCGTAGCCCTGCATACCGGCGGTCTTTTGGGCCTTCTGGGCATGAAAGAAAAATTTTAAAGCACATATTCCCCATTGATCGGTTTAACCGGCTCCGGAACCTCGGTAGCACCCATCATCTGCAGTAAGTTGATCTCAATGGTACGCGTAATCTGGTTGAGCGGTACACTTGCTGAGTTGTTCATGAAAGGATCCACCAGGCTCATCCCATTGATCTGCGTAGAAACGAATACAAACCCGATCAGCCAGCCCAGAAAAATAGAATATACACCTGCACCTTCGCTGATCACCAGGGTAAAGGTGACCACAAAAAGCCAGATGAATACCTTGGTCATGTAAGAATAGGTGGTCGGGAACACGGTATTTTTGATGCGCTCAGACATGCCCATGCTGTCAGAAAAACGGACGAGCATCCCATTGATCTCTATAAACCTAAACCCGTCAATCTGGCCCTTTTTGGAGAGCAGCTGGAGGTCTGCCGACTGCAAATTGAGAATCGCATGATGGAGATTGCTGTTTCCCTTTATGGCCTGCTGATCAGCTTCGCTTAAATAGCGGACGTTGCAATCATTGATGCCTCCCCTAAGATTGGTTTTCAAGGCATAAAGAAAAGCAATATGTCTGTAGATCATCCGCTGAGCAATGTCCAGGTCACCGTCCACGTAGTTCAAAAGACTGCGTGCAAAGGAGCGGGAATCATTGACCAGTGCACCCCAGATTTTACGGGCTTCCCACCATCGGTCATACGCCTGGTTGTTGTTGAAACCGATGAAAAATGCAATCGCTGTACCCAGTAATGTGGGGATAATGGCAGGAATGCTATAGTGATTGGCAATCAGGTATTCCCTCACGAGATAAGCAGCGGTGCAGGAAGCGATCATAATCAGGTCTACCTGCCAGGTGTTCCTAAGAATTCTGCTGATACGGATGTTTTGTGCAAGAAGCATATTAGAATATTCAGATATTAGATCAATTTATAAAAAATTCGCTTTATTGTCACCGATTTAAAGGAAGTTCAAAGAAAAAAGTTGCACCCTTGCCTTGTTCACTTTCTGCCCAAATCCTACCATGGTGCTTTTCGATGATTTCCGCACTGAGATAAAGGCCGATCCCAAAACCGGAGATATGACTCCCAGTCTCTACCCTATAGAAGCGCTCAAAGAGCCTGCGGATATCTTTACTGCCCACACCAATACCCTCATCCTTCACACTTACCCTCGCTACATCATTCAGGATTTCGCAACTGACTTCGATATTTGGGTTCATCGGCGCATATTTGATCGCGTTACTGAGCAGGTTGGAAATTACATTCCCCATTTTTTCATAATCGGCCCTCACCGGCACCTGGATCTTGTTTTGGTACTGAATGGTGTGACTGGTATGCATCATAGACACTTCAGCCACCGCATTTTCGATGAGGTCATTGAGCATAAAGTCGGTTTGTTTCAGCAGGATTGTACCTGACTCCAAACGCGATACGTCAAGAAAACCATTGATCATGGCTGTCATTTTTTTGACCTGCTTACCCGCCATGTCCAGGGATCCATCTGTAAAACTGTCTCCGACACCCCGGTTTTTCCGCTGGAGCAATTGAATGTGAGCATTTAAAGAAGTCAGGGGCGTTTTCAGTTCATGACTCACGATAGCGATGAAATCATTTTTCCTTTGCTCTTCCTTTTTTATTGCAGAGATGTCCATGACCACTCCTGTAAAAGCAGAAAATTCACCCGATTTGTCCAATTTTAAATTCCCAATGGCCCTGAGCCAGCGAACCTGGTCTTTCAGCCCCAGCACAGGATAGGAAACATCATAATCCCCATTACCCGAGATGGCGCTTTCCAATTTACCGGACACATAATCCCGATAGTCTTCCCGAACCTGCGCCAGGCATTCTGCTATACTTACCTCATGGTCTTCGGGATAGCCAAACAATTCACGCAACCGGGCTGAGGTGATGAACTCCCCTGTACCGGAATGGAGATGCCAGGTACCAAAATTGGCAGCCTCTACTGCCAGTCTCAGTGCAATTTCTTTATCCTCCATCTCATCAAAAGCATGCTGCAGGTGCTCCCGACCTTCGGCAATTTCCTCATTGGCCGCCATCAGCTCTTCATTAGCGCTCAACATTTCTTCATTCATTGCAGCCAGTTGTTCAGAGAGTTCACGATAGCGTTTTTCGTTTTCTTTGAGGGCTTTTACACGCTCCTCTACCTTTTTCTCCAGCTCCTGGTTAAGGTGATGTAACTGCTCCTGATTGCTGGACAGCTCTTCATTGATTGCATTGAGCTCTTCATTCGCAGCAGCAAGTTCTTCATTCAGGGCTTGTTCTCTAGCTAAGGAGGCATTGATCCGTGCGGCCTGTTCCCTGATTTCATTGTTCATGACCCTTTCCGTCACGTCCGTTGCCGAATGCAATACGCACAGCACCCTCCCATTTTCATTTTTAATTGCCCGGTATTCAAAATCAAAATAGAAGGTACTCACCACACCATCAATTTCCAGGTCGGCGGCCGTATCAGTTCCTGAGATGGTAATTCCTTCCAGCCAGACCTTCCTGAACATCTGTGCAAAGGGTTGACCTTTCAATTCAGGTAGCGCTTCTTCCAGGGATTTGCCGACCACACTGCGGTCTTTGCCCCAGATGTGCAGCATCGCATCATTAGCCATTTGAATCACCGCATCTTCTCCTACATGAATTGCGGTAGCTGTCTTCGTATATTGCAATACTTCAAGAAGTTCGTCGTGATTTAAGTAGGGCACCTTGTCGCTCATATAAACAGCAACATCATTTGGCATTTTTTTGTTTAAATATTTTGACAATCGGTCAGAAAGGCAGCAAAAACCGGAATTAAGGCTATGAAGGCGCTTATTTATCGTCGAAATCGTCGGCTGAGCTACTGCTATGACGCTCATCATCAACATCATAATACAGACCCTTGGGATTTGGTCCGTACTCATTGTCCCCTACCTCACTATCCAGAAACAACAGTAAAAATCCATACAGCGGAATAAGTTGCCACCAGCCACTGTTGCCCCTGTCGTGACAGCGTTTAGCACTCTGTGCAATCATAAAATAGATGGCGGGCGAGCAGGCCAGGTAAATGGAAAGTGTGTTCTTTTTACTTTCTGTGGCATCAATAAAACCCAACGCAGCTAAGATGACCACCGCAGCAATAATATAAAGAAAATAGAGCAGGATGCTGAGGCCATATTCAAGCCTCCGGATTCTGCCTTCAAATGAAAAAGGATTCTGAAACATATGCCATCAAAGCTAAGAAAAATGTATATTTTGTTGGCCTAATAGATTTATTTTACAAAACAATCATTTCCACTATGAAAATCGCTTTCTTTTCCGCAAAACCTTACGACAAAGATTTCTTCAACCGTCACAATACTCCCTATGGCTTTGAACTGCAATTTTGGGAAACCCATTTAGGCCCTCATATTGTCAATGCTATTGATGAAGGTACGGAGGTCGTATGTGTGTTCGTCAATGACCGCCTGACCGCCGAAGTGATCGGGACCATGGCTGCTAAGCAAGTCAAAGTCATTGCCCTGCGCTGTGCCGGGTTCAACAATGTCGATTTGGAAGCGGCGAAGAAACACGGCATCCGCGTATGCCGCGTTCCTGCCTATTCACCGGAAGCCGTAGCGGAACATGCAGTGGCCATGCTGCTGACCCTGAACAGAAAAACGCATAAAGCCTATAACCGCGTCAGGGAGCAAAACTTCTCCCTCAACGGATTGCTGGGCTTCAACCTCCATGGCCGCACAATCGGCGTCATCGGCACGGGCAAGATCGGGCGGGCTTTTTGTAAGATCGTGCTGGGCTTCGGCTGCAAGGTCCTGGCATTTGACCCCTTTGAAGACGAAAGTTTAAAAGCTTCCGGTGTGCAGTACCTGCCGCTCGAAGAACTTCTTCCACAATCTGATGTGATTTCCCTGCATTGCCCGCTGACACCGGAAAACAAATACCTCATCAACCGGGAAACATTGGCTGCAATGAAACCTGGCGTGACCATCATCAACACCAGCCGGGGTGCACTCATCAATACCGATGAGGTGATCACAGCCCTCAAAAGCGCTCATGTAGCTTATCTGGGCATAGATGTGTACGAACAGGAGGAAAAACTGTTCTTCAAAGACCTATCCGGCAGCATCATTGAAGACGATAAAATCCAGCGCCTGATGAGCTTCCCGAACGTGCTCGTAACCGGGCATCAGGCTTTTTTCACGGAAGATGCACTGGCGCAGATCGCTACGGTTACGCTCAACAGCATCCACGAGCTCATCGAGGGACTGGCACCTCAGGATCCTGAGGTGATTTTAGTTTAAGATCGTCATTCCTTTGCAGGAACCAGCAATACTGCGTCGGCAATCACCTCTGCATCGGCAGCCTGATTGGAGATTTCCACATAGCTTTGTTTTCCTGCTGCAAAGGTATAGCGTCCCAGATGCACCCATTCACCTGAGGTTTGGCCAAGCACCGTAACCTCGGCATCCTTAATGGACAATTCGTGCAATTGCTTGCCATCATTTACCTTGATGCTGGTAGCAGAGGCCCTGTTCTTTTGTTTTGGGTAGTATGTATACAAATCATATTTTCCACTTGTCGTCAATAGGGGCTGATACTTTAGGCTGCTCGGACCGCCATCGGGCGAAGCCACATAAAAATCCGGTCCATAACCACCATGAGCCTCCAAACGCCAGGTCCCGGTTTTCTGAACGCTCCGCAGATCACTATTGTCCAGCAGGATCTCCGGCTGAGTTCCATCGACCAGGGGATTGCGCTTCAAAGTCGCCTGCAATTGTTTGACATCGATGCGCTGTAAAGATTGGCGCTTGTCGATGGCCTGAACGGCTGCCGTAGCCGCCGATTGTGCCAGGACCATAAATACGGGTTCCATGCGTATGGAGCCATAGGCGATATGTGTTGCCGAAAGACATACCGGCACGCTCAGGTTTTCTACTTCCGATGCTTTAGGGATGATCGCCCTGTAGGAAATTGGATAAGGCCCAAAGCCGCCCTCTTCTACATTGCCTTCATTCTTTACATGCCCCTTGACAATCAGGCGGTCGCAATTGTGCGAATCCATGGTATAGGCTGCCATGCCCACCCCATCTGTAACCTGTTCCCGGCCCTGACAATGGTGCTGGGTCATCACCAAAGCACCGACCATGCGCCTGGCTTCCCTGATGTAGAGCTGATGCGACCAATGGTTATTCCCAATGTATTCGTCTTTTGGATAGCCCCATTTTTTCATTTCAGCCCGGATATGCTCGGGGACCCTTTTGTCATTGCCTACAAAATACAGCAAGCCTTTCGTGTAATCCGTATGTGCATTCCAGATCTCTGCCCTTTTGGAATAATCTGCATCGGGATACTCCCAGTTCATGCCAATCATATCTGTAGAAAAGCCATTCCTGTTGTTGATATCCGTTTTACCATTGGGCATTCCACTCCAGATGAATACATCCTGCAAAGACTTCCAGTCCCGCTTTGCCATCTGGCGGAGCAAGAGTTCGTAGCGCTCTGGCTGATAATTCGCAGGCTGTGTAATTGTTACCTGGTTGTTCGGGTCACTGCTCAGGCAAATCCTGAAATTATAGGCCTGCACCTTACGGTCGCCCGTACCGTTTGGAGCCAACTCCCCATTGCTGATCCCCCAAAGTAATCCGCTTCCGGGATCTCCGGCTGTACGATAAGGATCTATCCCATCCGGCAACTGATGTCCGTTCATCAACTGTACGCCATTGAAAGTCTCTTTATAATCGCTATTGGCCTCCCTGCCTACGGCATAGGAAACACCTGCCCTGGCCATCAGATCTCCCTCATAGGAACAATCGATAAACATCTTAGCCGCCACGCTGATGTTGCTGCCTGCGCCAGCACTACGCTCCAATACCAATTCACTGATGAGCTTGCCCTGCTTTTTTACACTGCTTATCCTGTTTTCATACAGCACTTCCACCTTTGCACGCCTGATGTAATCCTGAAAAATGTTTTCGGCCACATGGGGCTCAAATACCCATTGCTCAAATTTCCCGTAATGCTGACCAATCCTGCGGTAGAAATCCAGGGCTAGCCCACTGATGGCATATTTGTTTCCGATATCGGTAAGGCCCAGGCCACCGGAACTCATACCGCCCAGATTTTTCCCAGGCTCAATCAGCAAAACCTGCTTTCCCAGCTTTGCTGCAGTGTAGGCCGCAATTACCCCAGCGGAAGTTCCGCCATAAATACAAATATCGTAACTGCTGCGTGCCGGTTGTTGTTGCCCGTAGCTTCGACCGGTATGAAATCCCGTTGCTGCAAGCAGCAACAGGATTACTTTAAATAGGTATTTCATTAGTAGTTGGGATTTTGGATCAACAATTTATTGGTTACGGTCTCCAGATTTGGAATAGGCCAGAGGTAGTCGCGGTTTTTATTGAAAGCCCGGACTTCGATCACGCGTAGATCTGCCCGGTTTGGAACAGCCGAATAATCGGTCAAGCCATTATCATCAATTTGTGGGGCAGCAGCTACCAGGCCCCGTTGTACCCTGCCGTAGAAATTTCCGGTCATGGCCTTTTCAGCAATCTTCCACCTGCGCAGGTCCGATTGCCTGAAACCTTCCATAGCCAGTTCATACAGCCGTTCCTTGCGAACGAGACTGCGGAATTCTACGTTAGTTTTTCCTGACAAGATCGCCGGCATGGCTACACTCGGCCGCTGCCTGACCAGGTTAATGGCATCGTATGCCGATTGGTCCAGCTGATTCAATTCATTTTTCGCTTCAGCATAGATCAATAGCACCTCAGCATACCTGATCTGAATGACATTGAGTTCAGAATTGGTCCGATCGATCTTATCCTCGAGATCCACATATTTTCTCCAGCAGTATCCGGTAAACGTAGCAAATGCATTGATCGCATCCTGGTTATCAACGCGGGTAGCAGGCGTGGTGTTGTAATTCCAGCACTTCAGGCTATCGCGGTGGGTTTCAAACTGGTAATTGAAAAAAGTAGAGCCTGGTAACGCGATGGTAAAGCCCAATCTTGGATCCCTGTTTTTGTAAGGATTCTGAGGATCAAACAAGGGCGACTCGTCGATGTTTAAACCGTCCGTACAGGGATAAACATCTACCAGGGACTGTGAAGGCACCTTATTCGAAAAGCCCTGTCCGTTCCTGGACAGCAAGTTGTTCGCTGTAGAATGGGTCTTGGTCTTAGAAGCCCGGAGGTATTGGAAGGCCCAGATGATCTCACTTGAGTTTTGACCGGCATAACTGAACAATGCCCCGAAATTATTGTGCAGGCTATAGACCTTTAAGTCCATAACGGCTTTGGCTGCCTCCGCGGCATCTGCCCAAAGCTCATTGTTCAATGCTGTACGGGCTTTAATGGCCAGGGCTGCACCACGACTGGCCCTGCCCACATCTGCGCCGGTATAATTTAAAGGAAGGTCCGGGGCACATTCTGTCAATTCCTTCAATACAAAGTCGACCACAGTTGCCTTCGCCGTCTTCGGAAGCTGTGCATCTTCCAGCTTCAGCATGTTCGTGACCAATGGTACATCCCCGAAGTAATCCGTCAGGTAATTGTAGGTATAGGCACGGATGAACCTCGCTTCTGCTTTAGAACGGTTAAATATGGCAGGTGTGGCCTTGTCCTGAACCTTATAAAGGTTATCGAGCACAAAATTACACTTGGCGATTACCTTGTAGGCTTCCCGCCAGATGTCCCTTGCATAGGTATTGTTGCTATCGTGATTGCCTTTGCCGATGCTTTGCAGCGCACTGTTATTTCGGTCCCAACCGATATCTGTTCCATTGTCGATCGATAGATTAAGCGGCATGTTATCCAATGGTGCATAGCCTGCATATTTGTACAGGCCATTGACTGCAAGGACCAGTTCATCCTGATTGGTAAAAAATGTTTCATCTGAAGGACCAGACAAAGGGCTTTTATCCAGGTATCCTTTTTTACATGATGCGCCCAGTATGACCACAAAGGCCGCGAGTATAATGAGGTATATATTTGTTTTCATCTGTTTTTCTTTAAAATCCTACTTCCACACCGAAACTGTACAATTTGACTTGAGGGTAGATATTACCCGCACCAACAGGGGCCTCCACATCGTAACCAGCCAGGAAGCGATCGAATGAGGCCAAATTAGACCCATTGGCGAATACCCGCAATCTCTTAATATTCATTTTTGCCGCGAGCGCTGCAGGCAATGCGTAACCCAGCTGTACGTTTTTGACCCTCAGATAAGACGCATCCCGCAGCCAAAAGCTGGAAGTCTGTTCATTATTCGATTCTCCAAAAGCCAGCCTCGGATATTTTGCATTTGGATTTTCCGGCGACCAGCGGTCTTTATTTTCTTCACGGATCGTCCCCCCCAGCGCACCACCTACGTTGAATGGCAAAATGCCGGGGCCATTGAGATATCCATTGGCTTTACCTACGCCCTGCAAAAGAACGGAAAGGTCAAAGCCCTTGTAGGCCGCAGACAGGTTTGAGGCGAAAGTAAACCTCGGTATGGTACTGCCAATGATGATCTTGTCACTTTCGTTGATCAGGCCATCGCCATTTTGATCTTTGTATCTGATGTCCCCTGCTTTCACCGCACCAAATTGTGTGGCATGGGCTGCTACCTCTGCATCGGAGGCAAAATATCCCTGAGCTTCGTATCCAAAAATGGAAGAAATTGGATGACCTTCGCGGTTTACGGTAAAACCTGTCTGGTTAATTCCTTTCATGTCGACAACCTTATTCTTCACATCGGACAGGTTGAGGCTAATGTTGTAGTTGAAGTCCTTTACATTGCCTTTATAAGCGAGGCCCAATTCCCATCCATTATTGTCTACAACACCTGCATTCTGATATGGCTTTTCTAAACCAATAATGAAGGGTACATCTAATAACAAGAGGATGTCACTCGTACGGCGGCGGTAATAATCTGCCGTTACACTGAAGTTTTTGAACAAGGTCAAATCTATACCAATATTTTTTTCTTCTGTGGCCTCCCAGGAAATGTTCTTGTTCGCCAATGCGCTCAGCGTCGCTGTATTTACGATCTGCTTACCCATGGCGGTCGATTCCAGTACCATTGCCGTAACGGAAGGATAGGTACCGATCAATTGATTGCCCAGTCTACCCCATGACACCCGTATTTTTGCATCATTGATGGTTCCTTTCAGGCCTGACATAAAACTCTCTTCCGAAATCCGCCATCCTGCGGAAGCAGAGGGAAAAAAGCCATACTTATTTCCTTCAGAGAAACGCGAAGAACCATCGTAGCGGGCATTCAGCTCCAACAGGTACTTCCCTTTCCATGTATAATTGAGTCTGCTGAACAAAGATTGCAAAGCCCATTCCTCTGCACCTCCATTAGCCTGCTGGTTCGCTGCCGAACCACCATCTAAAACCGGGTACTGAGGCAGGATATACGTATCACGGATTGCTTTAATCCATTCATTGTAATAGTCTTCCCTGGATGCACCGACCAAGAGCTTTAAACTATGTTCATCGAAATTTTTACTGGCAGTTAACGTTGCGCGTGTATTGTTAAAAAAGGATTCGCTCCGTTCTTCCGTCAGCGTGGTCAATGCCGGTGTCAGAAAGCTGGTGCTTCCGTTAGGCAAATAAGACTGTATGGCTTTTCTGAAATTTTTTCTCGAGGATATTGCGTATTTAGGTGAGTAGGCAACTTCCGCTTCCAGCCATTCCACCGGCTTGTAGTTCAGCGTCGCGTTTAAACTTCCAAAAGGACCCCTGAGTCGGTTAGTTCCCCCATCTTTACTCGCAGAAATCGGATTCACACCATTCCAGCCCACACCCCATTGACCGCTTTCGTTCACACCGATCTGATTGGCGGGAATACCGTTCATCCACTGAAAGATCTCAATGGCACTCGCTGCGGGATCAGTAGTGATTGCATTGACGAACTGAAGATCTATCCTGGCTTTCAATTTTTCAGAAAATTTGATATCCGCATTGTTTCGGATGGTATAACGCTTGAATCCGGAATTCTGGATCAGGCCTTTTTGATCGAAGAGTCCGAAGGAACCCAGCATTTTAACTTTCTGTGTTCCGCCCTCAATGGTCAGGAAATGACTTTGCTGCAGTCCGGAACCAGTCAGGGTTTCTTTCTGCCAGTCGGTATTCGGATATTGATCTGAATTCCTGCCTCCTTGCTGACGAAATTCTTCAATCAGCGCTGCAGAATATAGTGGTGTCCGTCCTGTGTTCGTATAGGCTTCATTAAGCAGTAGCATATAATCCAGCGAATTGACCAGTTTGGGCATATTGGTCGGATCTTGCCAGCCGATATAATTGTTGTAGGAAATATTGATCTGATCGGCAGTGGCCCGCTTTGTCGTAACCAGGATCACACCATTGGCAGCCCTGGATCCGTAGATGGAAGAAGAAGCCGCATCTTTAAGGATAGAGATCGACTCAATGAGATTCGGATCTATGTTATTGATCGAGCCTTCGATCCCGTCGATCATCACCAGGGGATCTGCCGTTCCCATGGTTCCAATTCCCCGGATACGGATACTTCCGCCATCTCCACCCGGACGTCCGGAACTTTGCCTGACTGTAACTCCGGGTGCCATACCCTGCAGGGCCGCAGAAGTCTGGCCCATCGGCCGCGCGGCGAGGTCTTTTCCTGATACCTGGCTCACAGCACCGGTAAGGTTCACTTTTTTCTGTGTACCATAACCCACAACTACAACTTCCGTCAGGCTCGCGTCCTCGATTTCCAGTTTGACATTGATCGTACTCTGGGAACCCGCCGAGATTTCCTGGGTAACAAAGCCTACATAGGAAAATACCAGGACATCACCGGCTTCCGCCTCAATCACGTATCGGCCATCCTTATCGGTCACAGCGCCTCTGGAGGTTCCTTTGATCTTGACACCCACCCCGGGAATCGCTTTGCCCTCTGCATCCGTCACCACTCCCTTGATCTGCTGGAACAGTATTCGCTCCTGCTCTGTTGATTTCGCTTCTCCAGGTGCCGAAAGTGGATTTTCTTTTTGAAGGATGATGTATTTTTCCTTGATGAGCCAGTCCAGCTTTCTTCCCTTGAGTGCCAGCCTGAGTACTTCCGCAAGTTCAGCCTGCTCCACATTGATCGATATTTTTTCCGCATCGTCCAATAGTTTATTGCTGTAGAACACGGTAAGCCCGGTCTGGCTTTTGATGGCTTTAAACAATGTGGCAAGGCTGATGTTCTTGCCTTTTACATTGAGCCTGATGATCGGTTGCGTTTTCGCGTAGATGGGCGACAATACATGCAACATAAAAATGACAGGAAGTAAAATCCGGCCAATTCTGGTAAGTTTTTTAAGCATACATTCAAAAGTTTATAAATGGTTTGCTTAGGAGATGCAACTGAGCCGGAAATGGGTGAAGGCTTTTTGAAAAAAAAATTATTTAAATGTCAGCACCCCATTTTTAATGTCGGCCCGGATGCCCGAAGCAAGTTGCAGATTCGATAGCACGACAGCTAAGGGAAGCTGTCTGTCGATTTCACCGGTAAAGGTCTGATTGGCTACATTTTCCTGCGCCCAAGCTACTTTCACGTCAAACCAGCGGCTGATCACAGGAGCTATTTCCGCCAAAGAGCGGTTGTGAAAAGTGTACACCCCTTTCATCCAGGCCAGCTCCTCCAGGGGGTCAAATGTCCCCTTACCCAAATTGTCATTCAGCAAAAAGGTTTTCTGGCCAGGACTTAGCCGAAGCTCCTGGCCCTGTCTCATAGCCGATACGGAACCCTCCACCAATGCCGTAGAGAAAGTGCCTTCCTCATAGGCATGTACGTTGAAGCTGGTTCCATGTACCTTGATGTCTGCATAATCCGTATGCACTATAAACTGCTGAGCTGGATTCCTGGTCACATCGAAATAAGCTTCCCCTTTGAGGAAAACCTCCCTTGAACCCTTTCCAAAGCTCAAAGGAAACCTCAGGCTCGAGGCCGAATTCATCCAGACAGCCGTTCCATCAGCTAAAGTGATTTTGTAATCTTTGGTACTGGGCACCACTACGGTCGCCCAGCTGTCGGACGCCCCGGATGCCGCCTGCGAATTCAAGGCTTCAGCTGTGGCATTTATTTTGGCTGATCCGATACTGATCTGTTGCGGTTTTCCCATTGGGATCAATTCCCCATCATCCGTTTTCAGATAAATTTCTTTTGCTGTATACATTTGTTTTTCCTTCAGCTCAGTAGACCGATGGTTCAAAAAATGCCAGCCTAAAGGCAGGACTAAAGCTAGCACCGCGGCGATACCTGCAATTTGCCAGCTCAAACGCCTTACATAAGGCTTTGGCTTTTCCTGGATCATTTCAGCCGTATGCACCCAGGCAAGGTCGGGATCCAGTCCTGAAATAAAATCTCGGGCCGCAGTCTGGTTCATCTTGGACTGCAGCTTCTCCCATAACGCCCGCGTCTCCGCGTCCTGCAAGATGGCATTTTCGACAACAAGGTTCTCTTCCTCACTAATCGTACCCGTTATTTTCTCAAACAACAGTGCTTCTATATATTCCTTGTTTTCTATCATCTTCAATGCTAAGAGTCATTTTTCCTTTGATCGGGTGAATGAATCATTTAAATTTTATGAGTTTATCTTTTAAGGCCTTCACGGCAAGTTTCAAATGGGTTTTTATCGAATTCACCGAAAGGCCCATTTCCTCTGCGGCTTCCTTATATTTTTTATCTTCCAGGTATACCAGCTTAAAGGCCCGTTGACGCTGTAGTGGAAGTTCCTGAAAAGCCAGGTCGAGCCGACCATGGTAGGCTTCTTGCTGCACCTCCCCTCCATCTTCATAATCATCTCCAGCCAGAACCTCCTTATAATTGTTCATTCGCTTATCCGCGACTTTCCTATCCCGTATGACCATCATGCACTGATTGTGCACCGCAGCATACAGATAGGACTTCAGTGATGTTTTTATGGAAATGAAGTGTGATTTTTGCCACATGGTGACGAAGAGGTTCTGCACCAGATCCTCTGCTTCCATCTCATCCTCTAGGACGAAATAGGCTTTAGCGACCAGCATTTTATAATACTTCTTGAATACACGTTCATAAGCGGAATGGCTTCCGCTTTTCAGTTCATCCAGAAGTATTTGGTCATCTTGCTCCATTAAATTGAATTAATGTGAAAGCTAAATATATTGATAAGTGTTTAAAACGCAAAATCAGATTCGGGTAATTGCGTTATACGTTCTAGTTCTTGTGAACATTAAGCCTATGCATTTGCACAAAGATTCGCATACAATTTATAAAATCTCACTTGCATTTTCGCTGAAACTTTTCCATATTGCAGTTAATTAATTAACTAATTACTTAATAAAAAATAACAAGCAGTCGGGATGAGTCCTTAAATAATACTTAGTGACCCCAGGTTTAGCCCACAGTCACCCCACCTTGACCCCACGTTTTTCTGGGAAAAAGCTGGGGTAAGGCCAAATTAACCACAGGTTAAGAGCGGGCTCATTAAGCATTCTTCCAGAACGCATCCAAAAGGCGAGCAATACTAAAGATTAGGCAAATGGGAAAATTCGACGGAAAACAGATCACAGGCCTGGTAGGCGATTTGGTCTTCAAAAAATCAGCTGATGGCAAAACCACAATCGTCCAGACCAAACAAAAACATGTGCCCCAGACGGAGGGCTCCAAGAAAACGGCGTCTGTAATGGGCAATGCAAGTTCACTGTCCGCAGCCATCCGAGCCGATCTGCATGGCCTCACCGATGCTTTCTACCAAGGAGAGATGATCAATCGGCTCACCAAAAGCAACCAGGCCATCCTATCGCATTGCTTCGATAAAAATACGGAAACTTACACCTTTAAGCAAAACAGTTTTGAGAACCTCGCCGGATTTGAGCTTAACAGTAAATCGCCCCTGTCTACTTACCTTTGGGTAAAACCGCAGCTCACACTGGAGGGCAATATACTCACGCTAACCATACCCGCTTTTGAGGTTCCTGACCAACTCAAAATGCCAAAAGAGGCTAACGCCTTCGAAATCGTAGTGCGAATGGGTGAATACGCGCTTCACAGCAGTAAAAGAAATACTAAAAAAATTCACTCGGAGTCCATCGCCCCGGAAGAAACTCATGTGCCTGAACAACAAATCAGCTTCCAGGTAGCGCATGGCTGCCTATGTGTAGTGGGGATTGCCATCAAATACTTCAACCTGGCGCAGGGTACTAAAAAACCTTTAAATCATAAAGACATGAATCCTGCCGCGATTGTAGATGCCATATATATTCCGGGAGAATTTGTGCTCCCTCCTACTGGAAGTACCCCCAACAGGGCAATAGGTTCCAGCTGGCGTGAGATGATGAAAGTCAACCTGCCACCGGCACAGATAAAAATTCCTGATTAACTACCCTAAAAATTAATTCAACTATTTGTACTTTTGTTGCCGATATATGGTAAAAATATTTGTATTAGGGTTTTCCTACAAGACCTACGACACGACATTACTGAAACTTTTCAGTGAATACGGTGCCGTTCATTCTGTTTACATCGCTTCTGATGAAAGAACAGGTAAAAAGCTAAACTTCGGTTTCATAGAAATGAACAACAAGGAGGAGGCCGCCAATGCGATCACCGCTTTAAATGGTTCCGAACTGCACAACAGGAAGATTACCGTAAGAATTGCAGATAAAAAGGACAAATCTGAAAAGCCTGCGGCCAAACCGAGCAGCAACTCAAGCATTGAAGTCAAAGTAACTACGGCTCCGAGCGGAGAAACTGTCATCAAGAAAAAACGTCCGAGGATTTCAAAGTGATTGGATGTGCCGGATGATCTTTCCTGCATGGTCTCTTGAGTTTTCGATAAACCATAAATGCGTGTCCATGCCTCCACAGACAACACCTGCAAGATAAAGTCCTTTTTGATTGGTCTCCATCGTTTCAGGATTGTGTTCAGGAAACAGCTTGTCATCCTCAGATAACCTGACACCAAAACGCTGCAGCAGTTTAAAATCTGGCTGGTAGCCTGTCAGCGCCAATACAAAATCATTGGGTATGGTAATCAGACCTTCCGGAGTCATGATATCTGCCTCCCCCTCCCGAACGGCCACCAGCGAGGAATTGAAATGCGCTTGAATACTCCCCTCACTGATACGGTTGATGATATCCGGACGCACCCAGTACTTCACACGGGTGCTGATGTCCTCTGCCCTCACCACCATAGTCACTTCCGCCCCCTTCCTGTAAGTTTCCAAAGCAGCGTCTACGGATGAGTTGCTGGCCCCTACCACAATGACTTTCTGCATGGCATAATAATGCGGGTCTTTATAGTAGTGCATGACCTTAGGCAGGTTCTCCCCAGGGATGTCCAGCGTATTGGGCAGATCGTAAAAGCCTGTAGAAATGACCACGTTTTTTGCCTTATATAACGCTTTAGAAGTCTTCACCTGGAAACATTCTTCGTGCTCTACGCTAACTACGGTTTCAAATAAGCGGGTATTCAGCTCAAATTTAAGCGCCACACGCCTGTAATATTCCAATGCTTCTGCACGGGTAGGTTTGGGATTATTCGACACGAAGGGCACAGCACCAATCTCCAGCTTTTCAGAGGTGGAGAAAAAGGTCATGTTATCCGGATAGTTGTACAGCGAGTTGACCAAACAACCCTTCTCTACGATCACGTAAGACAGGCCTGCCTGCTGCGCTTCAATACCGCAGCTGAGCCCGATAGGACCTGCGCCTATTATCAATACATCTAAAATGTCCATGAAAGGCTAAATTAGAAATTCTGATGGCAATCGGGATATTTATTCATGAACATGACATGCAGGCTATAAAATCACGTCCAAATTTGTTAGTGCGCCTGTTTTCATTACATTTGGTTTATACCAAAACTGATTTTATGTATGAACTAACTGTTGCTCCGGACCAAGTGAATGAAACCTTAAGCAAGCACATTTTAGCGGATGGCCTTGACCTCACCTACGACATGGGGCAAAGTCAGGGGGTTTACATATATGATTCAAAATACAAGCGCTCGCTGCTGGATTTTTTCACTTGCTTCGCTTCTGTTCCCCTGGGATATAACCACCCCAAGATGATCAACGACGAAGCATTTAAAAAGAATTTACTACAGGCGGCACTGGCCAATCCTTCCAATTCAGATGTGTATACCCAACAGTATGCACAGTTTGTAGATACCTTTTCCAAACACGGGATCCCCTCATACCTGCCCCATGCCTTTTTCATAGCGGGCGGTGGACTTGCGGTTGAAAATGCGATTAAAGTAGCAATGGACTGGAAGGTACAAAAGAACTTTGCCAAAGGTTATGCAGAAGAAAAAGGCTTTAAGGTATTGCACTTTGAAAAAGCATTTCATGGACGCACAGGCTACACCATGAGCCTGACCAATACCCTGCCCGACAAGACCAAATGGTACGCAAAATTCGACTGGCCCAGGGTAAGTACGCCTTCGGTCAGGTTTCCTCTGGAGGGGGAGAACCTGCGGAAGGCAGAAGAAACGGAAGCGCTGTCCATTAGTCAGATCAAAGAGGCATTTGCGAGCTATAAAGACGACATCTGTGCCATCATTGTGGAGCCCATCCAATCGGAAGGGGGCGACAATCACCTGCGCGAGGAGTTCCTGATCCAATTGAAAGAACTGGCAGATGAAAATGAGGCTTTCCTGATCTATGATGAAGTACAGACGGGTGTGGGGCTGACAGGCAAGTTTTGGTGCCATCAGCATTATAGCGAAAAGGCCCGTCCGGATATCATTGCATTTGGAAAAAAAATGCAGGTCTGCGGCATTCTGGTCGGCGATAAAGTAGATCAGGTAGCGACAAATGTCTTTAAAGTTCCTTCCCGGATCAATTCTACCTGGGGAGGCAATCTGGTAGACATGGTACGCTCTTCACAGATCCTGCAGATTGTAGCTGAAGACCAACTCTGTGAGAATGCGGCAACGGTGGGACAATACCTACAGGATCAGTTGCATGCACTCGCTGGCAGGTTCGATAAGATGAGCAATGTACGGGGCAAGGGCTTACTCTCCGCCTTTGATTTTCCGGAGAAGGGCATGCGCGATGCCTTTATCAGTAAAGGTATGGAGCAAAACGTCATGTTCCTGGGTTGCGGAAATCAGACCATCCGTTTCCGTCCGGCGCTTTGCATGGAGAAAAAACACATCGATGAAGGCATTGCCGTGATGGAAAGCATTTTACCTGGCCTTTAAGCCGGGTAAAATCCTATACAAAAGCAGAAAATCCGGTAATGGCACGACCTACAATCAGGGTATTGATTTCCTTGGTTCCTTCATAGGAATAGATCGCCTCTGCATCTGCGACAAAACGTGCGACATCATATTCCAACAGGATCCCATTTCCGCCCATCACTTCCCGGGCGCGGCTGACCACGTCCCTTGTCCGCATGGAACAGAACACCTTCGCCAATGAGGCATGTTCGTCGGTGAGTAAACCCTGGTCCTGCAACTGAGACAAACGGAAGCAAAGGGTCTGCATAGCAGTGAGGTTGGACAGCATTTCTACCAGATGGTTCTGGATGAGCTGGTAGGAGGCGATGGGTTTGCCGAATTGTTTCCTTGTGCGTGTGTACTGCAAAGCACTCTCATAGGCACCACGTGCACAGCCGACGGCTTGCCAGGCCACTCCTGCCCTGGTCATCTTCAGTACTTTTGCAGTGTCTTTAAAGGAATTGGCATTTTGAAGGCGGTCAGACTCCTCCACCTCGCAATTGGTCAATGTGATCAAGCCATTCTGGACAATCCGAAGCGCCATTTTATCCTGCATTTTTTCCACAGAGAAACCTTTGGTCCCTTTTCTGACCAGGAAACCTTTTACCTGATTATCGTCCAGGTCCCTGGCCCAAATGACCGTAATATCGGAAAACGTCGCGTTACCGATCCATTTCTTTTGCCCGTTCAGGATCCATTTGTTGCCCTGACGTTTGGCGGTAGTAGTAAGTCCACCCGCAGCGCCGGAACCAACTTCAGGCTCTGTAAGACCAAAGGCTCCTATGGTCTTGAACTGCTGCATGGATGGCAGCCATTCCTGCTTCTGGGCTTCTGAGCCTAACAGATAGATGGAGCCCATGGCAAGCCCGCTCTGCACACCGAAAAAGGTAGACATCGAGGTATCTACCCTGGCCATTTCCATAGCCAGTATGCCTTCCATCAGATTGGATTTATTGGGACAGCCGTAGCCTTCATAAGTAAGTCCACAAATATTCAGTTCGGCGATCCGTGGGATCAGCTCGTGGGGAAACTCCGCTTTGAGCCAATATTGATTGACAATGGGTTTGACTTCTTTTTCGAGGAATGCCCGTACTTTTAGCTGCAGGGCGCGGTCTTCATCTTTAAGGGCTTCATCTCCCAAATGGTAAAAATCGCCTTCAATCGGGGGGAGTTCTTTTGCTTTGCCAGAGCCGGACATCATTTTCATCATGCCCTGCAGCTGGGTTTCGTCCAGCCGGCTTACCGACTCCACCATTTTGGTCAGGTCTACTTTTTTGGAAAGTGCTTCCAGCTGTTTGAAATCTACACTCTTAAAAAGGGTGTAAGCGTTCCTGATAGAAGAAAAAATATTGGCCATATCCTGTTCGTTTGTATCATAGAACAAAATATGGCCGCTTTTGTTGGATGATGGTAGCCCTTTGGTTATCTCAATTGGAAAAGGTCATCGACACCCAGGAGTTTGCGTGAGGTAAAACCTTCCCCGTAGGCAGCACCGATGGATTTACCAAATTCCCTGGCCCTGCCGATCACACTTTCGAAAAACTCAGGCGATGAAATGTAGGTAGGTGTTTCTTCTACTTCGGGATTGAAAAACTGGGTGCCGTAAGCCTTAATGGAATCCAGTTTCAGCTCCATATAATCTGTAATGTCTACGATAATATCGGGTTGAATGTAACGGTCTTGAATAAACTGCAAGACCAGAGATGGTCGCCAATGTTCCTGTTGTATCCCATCCAGTTCCGTAACGATCCTGGGCAGGCCCGACAAAAAGCAGGCATCATTACTCAGGTCGCCGGCCCGTTTGTGGTCCGGATGCCTGTCGTCCAAGGCATTGGTGATGATGATGTCGGGTCGGTATTTACGGATCACTTTGATCACTTCCAGTTGATGGGCTTCGTCATTGCTGAAAAATCCATCCCGGAACCTCAGGTTTTCACGGGCATGAAGTCCGAGGATCTCCGCCGCTTTGGCAGCTTCCGCATCACGGATTTCGGCGCTTCCGCGTGTGCCCAGTTCACCTCTGGTAAAATCTACTATACCTGCTTTTTTTCCCTGCGCAATGTGCCGGGCAATGGTACCTGAACAACCCAATTCTGCATCATCGGGATGTACGGCCAATACTAATATGTCTAATTTCATCTAATGTATGTTATGCGAATGCCCTTATTGATAATATCCGGAAGAGATGATGATGGATTCGATATCCCGATCTTCCTGGGGGCTGTAAGTGCTTTTTAAATTGTGTCCTACTACACGGGCTACGGACTGGTAGAGGAATGCGGTAAAACCGCCTTTGGTTTGCTTGACGATGTCGTAGGTCGTGCGGCCGAGCTCCCGGTCCACGAGTTTGGTCAGAATCTGCCCCTGGGTGATCGTCAGTTCTTTGATCTCCCGGTTGAACATGTCCTTGATCTCTTTATCACATTGCTTTACGAGCTTTTTCTGTTCTTTTTTTTCTGTAGTCAGCGCCAGGTCTTTCTCCAGCTGCTCATACCTTCTTTTTGCGAAGAGTGCATAAGGCATTACTTTCAGGACATTGTAACGCAACCTATCGAAGGCTACACGGTCGGCCTGCGACTTGAAGATCCGCATGGCATAGATGTCGACCTGTCTCAAAGGGATCCATGCGACCATCTCGCCGTCTAAATTGGTAGCTGCAACACGGATCGTGTCATTCTTACCCAATTTAGGCATGCGGACATTATTCTCTTTCATTGGTGCAGGACCAATCTGCGCCTTCAGTAAGGTGCTGTGAATAATGACAATTAGCAGAAGAAATAACCTTTGAAATTTCATAAATTTATAGCCCTGTAAAGATAAAGCTAATTTTAATCGCTGTTTCCTAATTTGAACTCTAATATAATATTTTACGCCCGAAGGACAGTATAATTTACGTAAAAAATACAATACCGGAACCACAGCCGGTAAAATCATTCCGGCCTGCAATTAATATTCAAATTGAAAACGGTTATTTATAAAAAAGCTTATATTGATGCTAATTATTTTGAAGGATAAACGAGAGGCATATTAATGAAGAACGCGCTAGTAATTGACTTAGAAGCAGAGAAACAAGAAATCTTAAAAAGGTACCGTGCGTTATTGCGTGCATGTAAGCCGACCATGCAACGGGGTGATAAGAAAGAGATCAGAAAGGCATTTGACATGGCCCTGGAAAGCCATAAAAACATGCGGCGCAAATCGGGCGAACCCTATATCTACCATCCCATAGCTGTAGCACAGATCGCAGCGGAGGAGATTGGACTGGGTACAACATCCATCGTATGCGCGTTATTGCATGATGTGGTGGAAGATACTGACATTACACTTGAGGATATAGAAAGGGAATTTGGCAAGAAAACCGCCAAGATCATTGATGGGCTGACCAAAATCTCCGGGGTCTTTGACTACAACAGTTCGCTGCAGGCAGAGAATTTCCGGAAAATGCTCCTGACACTGGCAGATGATGTACGGGTAATCCTGATTAAGCTGGCTGACCGCCTGCACAATATGCGCACCATGGATTTCATGCCAAGGCAGAAGCAATTGAAGATCGCATCGGAAACGATCTACCTTTATGCACCGTTGGCACACCGGCTGGGGCTATATGCGATTAAATCGGAGCTGGAAGATCTTTCCATGAAATACCTGGAGCCCGATACCTACAAATACATTGCTACCCAGCTGAATGAGAAAAAAGCGGAACGCACGCTGTTCATCAAGCGTTTTGTAGAACCGATTGACGAAATCCTGGCAGAGCAAGGACTGTCTGCGGACATTTATGGCCGGCCAAAATCCATACATTCGATCTGGAACAAGATGAAGAGCAAGAACATCCCTTTTGAGGAAGTGTATGACCTCTTTGCGATCAGGATTATACTGGATAGTCCGCCGGAGCATGAAAAAGCCGATTGCTGGAAAGCTTATTCTATAGTAACCGACTTATACCGGCCCAATCCGGACCGCTTGAGGGACTGGGTTTCTTCTCCTAAGGGAAATGGATATGAGTCGCTGCACACCACCGTAATGGGTCCGAAAGGACAGTGGGTAGAAATTCAGATCCGCACACAGCGCATGAATGAGATTGCAGAGAAAGGATTTGCGGCACACTGGAAGTACAAAGAATCGAGCAACGACAATGGACTGGACCAATGGATCATGAAAGTGAGGGAAATGCTGAGCAACCCTGAAGCCAATGCGCTGGACTTTCTGGACGATTTCAAAATGAACCTGTTCTCTGATGAGATTTTCATTTTCACCCCAAAAGGTGCATTGATCCAATTGCCGCTGGGCGCTACTGCACTCGATTTTGCCTTCGAGATCCATACCGATGTAGGGGCCAAATGTATTGGTGCCAAAGTGAACCATAAACTGGTACCACTTTCTTACAAACTGCAGAATGGGGACCAGGTGGAGATTATCACCTCCGGCAAACAAGCCCCTAAAGAAGACTGGCTGAACATTGTAGTGACGGCTAAGGCCAAATCCAAGATCAAATCTTCCCTGAAAGAAGAGAAAAGAAAGATTGCGGAGACCGGCAAAGAAACGCTGGAGCGGAAAATGAAGTCGCTGAAGATCACTTACAATACCGACAACCTGAACAAGATTGCCTATTTCTTCAAACTCCCCTCTTCACAGGAGCTGTTCATTTCCGTAGCCCAGGGCAAGATCGAACTGAAAGATTTGAAGGAGTACCAGGCCAGTGAGAAAGAGATTGAGAACAACAAAGGCAATGAAAGAAGTGAGCATCAGCAGATAGAAGCACTTTTGAGTAAAGTTAAGGGACCTGAATCCGATACTTTGCTGATCGGGGAAGATCTGCAAAAAATAGATTATACCCTGGCAGCCTGCTGCAATCCGATCCCTGGGGATGACGTTTTCGGTTTTGTAACTGTGAATGAGGGCATCAAGATCCACAGGACGAGTTGTCCGAATGCGGCACAACTGATGGCCAATTATGGTTACCGCGTGGTGAAAGCCAAATGGAACAAACAGCAGGAACTTACATTTTTGACCGGTCTGCACATCATTGGCATCGACGATGTAGGGCTGATCAACAACATCACCAAAGTCATTTCTAATGATTTCAAAGTAAACATGCGTTCCATTACTGTAGATACAGATAATGGGATTTTTGATGGCTCGATCATGATCTTTGTGAACGACAAAGATCACCTGGACAACCTGATTAAAAATCTGTTGCAGGTAAAAGGCGTGACAGGTGTCACGAGGTTTGATGCCTAAAAATACTTTGAAATGATTAGCGTTTTATATAAAAATTGATACCTTTGAAAGGAGTTTAAAAACTATGTCTACAAACCATAACAGCGAGCTGGTAAGAAAAATCTTCGAAGCCTACCTCGAAAATAAAAGTCTGAGAAAAACGCCTGAGCGTTTTGCCATCTTAGAAGAAATCTACTCGAGAGACGATCACTTTGATGTAGAGACCCTCTACATCCATATGAAAAACCAGAAATACCGCGTAAGCAGGGCTACAGTGTACAATACACTGGAATTGCTGGTCTCTTGTGATTTGGTGACCAAACATCAGTTTGGTAAAAATATGGCGCAGTTTGAGAAGTCATACGGCTATCATCAGCATGACCATGTCATCTGCATTGATTGCGGTAAAGTGGTGGAATTCTGCGATCCGCGTATCCATCAGATCCAGAGCATGATTGGTGATCTCCTGAAATTTCAGATCAAACACCACTCTTTAAACCTGTACGGCGTTTGCTTCGATTGCGCTGCAAAAGCAGCCATGAACAGTCAGAATGCCGACATAAAACATGCAAGTTAAACATATCCAATTATAAATATTTCTATTTTTAAATTTAAAGAATGACGCAAGTAGACGTGCTTCTGGGCCTGCAATGGGGCGATGAAGGCAAGGGAAAAATTGTTGATGTACTAAGTCCGCAATATGATTTGATAGCTCGTTTTCAAGGCGGTCCGAATGCCGGGCATACTTTAGAGTTTGATGGCAAAAAGTTTGTTTTAAATACCATACCATCAGGTATTTTCAACGAAAAAACAATGAACTTAATCGGAAATGGTGTGGTGATAGACCCCATCATTTTAAAAAGGGAACTGGACAACCTGAAAACTGCAGGACATGATCCTGTAGCTAAAGGCAAATTGGTAATTGCCCGCAAAGCACACCTGATCCTTCCTACGCACCAGCTACTGGATGCTGCCAACGAGCAGAAGATGGGCAAGAACAAAATAGGTTCTACCCTGAAAGGAATCGGCCCGACTTATATGGATAAAACCGGTCGCAATGGACTGCGTGTAGGTGATACCACCCTTCCTGATTTCAGGGAACGTTACGACAGACTGGTGGAGAAGCACAAAGAAATGCTTGCGCATTATGATTTTCAATACGACCTTACTGAAAAAGAAGCAGCTTTCTTTGAAGCGATTGAATTCATCAAAAATATCCCTCATGTAGATAGCGAACACTATGTGAACGGTTTTCTGAAAGCTGGAAAAAAAGTATTGGCGGAAGGTGCACAGGGTACTTTGCTGGATGTTGACTTCGGTTCTTATCCTTTCGTTACTTCTTCGAACACCACTACTGCAGGTGCCTGTACCGGTTTAGGTATTGCGCCCAATAAGGTAGGCCATGTTTATGGTATCTTCAAAGCCTATTGCACACGCGTAGGAGGCGGACCATTCCCTACTGAACTGGACAATGAAGTGGGTGAAACGTTACGCAAAGTAGGTCATGAATTTGGTGCAACAACTGGTCGTGCCCGCCGTTGCGGATGGATCGATCTTCCTGCGCTGAAATATGCGATCATGCTGAATGGCGTTACGGAGCTGATCATGATGAAAGCAGACGTATTGGATGGATTCGATACCATTTATGCCTGTACACATTATGAGCACAATGGCGAAACCATTGACTATATGCCTTATGACATCATTACCGTGGAACCAAAACCGGTATTGAAAGCAATTGAAGGATGGGAAACTGACGTGACCAAAATCACGAAGAATGACGAAATCCCGGCAAAACTGTCGGCCTACATTGCCTTCCTGGAAAAAGAACTGGAAGTTCCTGTAAAATACCTGTCTGTAGGTCCTGACCGGACACAGACACTGACCTTAGGATAAGGCATACGAATACTTAGAAAAGGCAGCCAATGGCTGCCTTTTTCATTTGCACAAATCTGCTGTAGATTCTATACATTTGCGCAAGAAATGAAGGTTCAGGATCTACACCAATTTAAAAAACAGGCTTTGCAATGGGCAGCCAAATTTGATGCCTGCTGCTGTCTGGATTCCAATGATTATGCAGATCCATATGGCCGTTTCGACTTCCTGCTGGCAGTGGGAATTGACCAAAGCATCAGCGAGCCAGCCGGTGCAGCTTTCGAAGCCCTTAAATCATTCTACGATACACGGCCGGAATGGATGTTTGGATTACTGGGCTATGACCTGAAGAATGAAACTGAAAACCTGAATTCGCATCATCCCGATAACCTGGGTTTCCCTGATTTATTCTTCTTTATTCCCCGTTACCTGCTCCAAATAAAAGGGACAACGGTGGAAGTACTCATCGGTGATGAGCAGGAAATTTTACAGCAGATCGGACAAAGTACACCCGGCCCGGAAGACATGGCGATACCTCCACTTAAAGTGTGCAGCAGGATTCCAAAAGCCAGTTACATAGAGACTGTAAAGCAGTTGCAGACACATATCCTGCGTGGCGACATCTACGAGGTCAATTTCTGTCAGGAATTTTTCGCAGAACATGCAGACATTGATCCACTAGCGGTTTACTCCCAACTCAACAGCCTTTCCCCTACCCCTTTTTCCGGATTTTTCAAGCTCCACGATAAGTATATACTATCTGCTAGCCCGGAGCGTTTCATTTGTAAACGCGGCAATCGGCTCATTTCGCAGCCCATTAAGGGAACTGCAAAGCGGAGCGCTGATCCGGAAGAAGATGCGGAAATCAGAAAAAACCTGCAGCAAGATGCTAAAGAACAGGCGGAAAATGTGATGATCGTAGATCTGGTCCGGAATGACCTGACAAAAAATGCACTAAAGGGCAGTGTTAAAGTGGAAGAACTATTCGGAATCTATGGTTTTAAACAGGTCTACCAAATGATCTCGACCATTAGTGCAGAGCTTGCAACCGGAATTCACATTGTCGATGCTTTAAAAAACACTTTCCCCATGGGTTCCATGACAGGTGCACCTAAGTTGAGGGCCATGCAACTGATCGAAACTTATGAATCTACCAGGCGTGGGGCTTACTCAGGTTCATTTGGTTATATCAGTCCTGATGGGGATTTCGACTTCAACGTCATCATCAGGAGTATGCTGTACAATGCCACTTCCAGGTACTTGTCCTTTCAGGTGGGCGGTGCAATTACCTATGCTGCAGATGCCGAAAAGGAATATGATGAATGCCTGCTCAAAGCTGCCGCCATGTTAAAAACTTTAGGGCAATAAAAAAGCCGCCCAAGGGCAGCTTTTCTGTTCATTCAATCCAATTAAGGCTTATAGTATTTCTGTGCCTCAGGCAATGCATTCTGTATCCTCGCTATACGGGTAGCATCACTTGGGTGAGTGCTTAGGAATTCAGGTGGTTTCTGACTGCCTGAAGAAACCTGCGACATCCTTTGCCAGAATGCAGTAGCATTTTGAGGGTTATATCCTGCCATTGCCATGAAGATCAGTCCCAAGCGATCTGCCTCCAGCTCGTGGTTACGACTGAAGCTAAGGGTTGCCAATGGTGTTCCCACACCATATAAGGTATTGAAGATAGACTGTCTTTTTGCATTATTTGCTGTAGCTACATTTCCCAAAGTCCCTAAACCCTGAGCTACCATTTGGGTAGACATTTGTTCAGCAGAGTGTCCGGCAATGGCATGAGCAATTTCATGACCCATTACAGTAGCCAGACCTGCATCATCTTTAGTTACTGGCAATATCCCGGTATAAACCACAATTTTACCACCTGGCATACACCAGGCATTCAATTCTTTGCTCTGTACCACATTCACTTCCCAGCTGTAGTTTTTGATGAGGTCTGCATGTCCGTTGTTGTTCATGTAACTTTTCACCGCTGCAATAATCTTATTGCCTACCATTTTAACCCGGGAAGCTTCGGCATTACTGGCCGACAGCACGGCGCCTTTATTTTCAGTTAGAAATTCACTGTAAGCTTGGAAAGCCATCGGCAATACCTGTTCGTCACTCACCAGATTGAGTCGGCTCCTACCCGTTAAAGGCACAGTGGAACATGATGAGAAGGCTAACCCTATCGCGGTTACGCCTACAATTAATATTCTTTTCATAAGTAAGTTTAATTAGTTTTTTTTCTTAAACAGGTAAACTTTGGATTCCTTGTTTTTGAGGAGTCGTTCAAGATTCTTTTGATGGGTAACCAGGATCAGCACACATACACACATTCCATATAAGACCTCAGATTTGACTGAAGACTGAAATACGAACACGATGCTCAGTGGAAAAGTAAAACCTGCACATATCGAACTCAATGAAACATACTTGGTAGCCAACAATACGACAACAAAAACCAGAACACAAAGCATCGCTGCCGGAAAGTTAACTGCCAAAATCATTCCAAAAAGCGTAGCCACTCCTTTACCCCCTCTGAAACCTGCAAAAATAGGGAACAAATGTCCCATCACTGCGGTCACGCCCAATGCCAGTTCATAATTAATAAATTGCGTGGAATGCTGTGGCCCCGTAACAGACAGCCCTATAAAGTAGGCAAGTTTGGTGGCAGTATAGCCTTTGGCTATATCAATGATCATTACGGCGATACCGGCTTTCTTGCCCAATACCCGGAAAGTATTCGTTGCCCCGGCATTGCCACTACCATATTCCCGTACATCTACACCATAAAAAGCCTGACCAAGCCAAACTGCTGTTGGGATAGAACCAAAGAGATAGGCTAAAACAACCGCCGATATAGAATAGATAGAAATCATATCCTAAAAGGCTTTTAAACTAATATCCATACTTTTTACAGAATGCGTAAGCGCGCCCATAGAAATGTAATCTACGCCGCAGGCAGCGTATTCAGTGACATTTTCTTCTACAATGCCGCCCGATGCCTCTGTAGTATATTTTCCATCGATCCGTTGAACGGCCGTCTTCAGGTCATCAAAACTGAAATTATCCAGCATAATGCGGTTGACCTTTCCGATCTCCAGAACCTGTTCCAATTCCTCCAGGTTACGCACCTCAATTTCAATCTCAAGGGCTTTTCCGGTATTTTCCAGGTATTGGTTGGCAGCAAGGATAGCCTTGGAAATTCCACCGGCGTAATCTACATGATTGTCTTTGATCAATATCATATCGTATAAACCAATCCGGTGATTGACCCCTCCACCGATGCGTACTGCCCATTTTTCGAGATACCTGAGACCAGGGGTAGTTTTACGGGTATCCAATATCTTTGTTGAATATGGGGCTAACAACTGAACGATATGATTGGTTTTGGTTGCAATGCCGCTCATGCGCTGCATGCAGTTGAGTACCAGCCTTTCTGCAAGCAGTATAGACTGCGCACTGCCGGAAACGGTGAGTGCAACATCGCCATATTTCACTTCGGCACCGTCATTGATAAATACTTCTGTTTTTAAAGCAGGGTCGACCTGTTTGAAAATTTCCAGGGCAAGTTCTACACCTGCGATGACTCCTGATTCTTTGATCAGCAATTTTGCTCTGCCCTGTGCATTGGCAGGTATCGTAGAGAGCGAGGTATGGTCTCCGTCGCCCTTGTCTTCAGCTATTGCATTTTTTATGAATTGATCTGTCAGTTGCTTATCCAAAACTTAAATTTAAACCCAAAAATAGCATTTTACCGCTATTTATCCGTCTCAATTCGCAATTCTGTGATAAAAAAAGCAGTCCCGGACTTTTTCATTGTGATGGACACGCGGAAAGTTCCATTTTTGGTAAGGAGCGAAAGCGCGCCATATCTGTAATTTGCACTGGTGTTGAGCCGGTGAATTACCGTAGATTTAGTGGGGGGATATTTAGAAAAAAAATTTCTTAAGATTTGTTCTGCCTGGGCTTTAGAATACACGTCTTCTTCATCAATGATGATCAGATCTACAGACGATGAAAAGTTTACGGCAATCTCTTTAGAGTTACCGGCTTTAAAATGATTGGATAAGATATCGATGATATCAGCCTGAATAGCACCAAAAGAGGGAAAATACATAAAAAATACAACCAACGAAAGTAAGGGCTTCATCATCTCTAAAATAGCTAATGTCAATTTCGAACATAAATTATGCCATTAATCCATCACAAATTGCAAATAGCTTCAAAAAAAAGCACGATTAGGCTTATATTTGCTATGTTTCAGCGAATAAAATTAATAAAGTAAACCACGAATGAATAATAAGAAAGTAGTACTGCTTATCCTGGATGGATGGGGTTATGGAAAACAAGACAGCTCCGATGCTGCGTACATGGCAAACACTCCCTCTTTTGACTCAATGCTTCAGCAATACCCTAACTCCAAGCTGGAAGCTTCCGGCGAGGCTGTAGGCCTTCCTGAGGGACAAATGGGTAATTCTGAAGTAGGACATATGAATCTGGGTGCAGGCCGCGTGGTTTACCAGGAACTGGGACGCATCAATAAAGCCATTACAGACCATACACTACATACCAATGAAACTTTATTGGCTGCTTTTAAGTACGCCAAAGAACATAACAAACCGGTTCACTTTATCGGTCTTGTATCCGATGGTGGTGTACATGCCCACATCAATCACCTGAAAGCCCTTTGTGATGCTGCCGGTGAGCAGGGGCTGAAAGATGTATTTGTTCATGCATTTCTGGATGGCAGGGATACCGATCCCAATTCAGGACTGAATTTCATCAGGGACCTGGATCAGCACCTGCAGACTTCTACTGGCAAATTGGCCAGCCTGATCGGTCGCTATTATGCAATGGACAGGGACAGGAGATGGGAGCGTGTGAAACTTGCCTATGACCTGATGACTAAAGGAACAGGCGAAGCAATCACCGATCCGATTGCAGCCATAGAAAAATCTTACCGCGACGGGATTACCGACGAATTCATCAGACCATTGGTGATGACAAATGCTGATGGCAGTCCGGTAGCTACCATACAGGCAGACGACGTGGTGATCTGCTTCAATTACAGGACAGACCGCGGCCGTGAGATCACTTCTGTACTCAGTCAGGAGGACTATCCGGAGTTCGACATGCACAAAATGCCATTGTATTATGTGACCATGACGACCTATGATGAAAGTTTCCAGAATGTAAATGTGATCTTTACGAAGGACGACCTGTCCCAAACCCTGGGCGAAGTACTGGAAGCAGCCGGAAAAAATCAGATCAGGATCGCAGAGACTGAAAAATATCCGCACGTGACCTTCTTCTTCTCGGGTGGACGCGAACAGGAATTTCACAATGAGAAAAGAATATTGGTCCCATCGCCAAAAGTAGCTACCTATGACCTGCAACCGGAAATGAGTGCTGCAGGAATCACAGAGGCCATTTGTAAAGAATTGGAAAGTGGCTGGCCGGACTTTGTATGCCTCAATTTTGCAAACCCGGATATGGTAGGCCATACCGGAGTATTTGAAGCCGTGATCAAAGCAGTGGAAACTGCCGACAGTTGTGCAGAGCAGGTTGTAAAGACCGGTACAGCTAATGGTTATTCCTTTATTATTCTGGCAGACCATGGCAACTCGGAGTACATGATCAATAACGACGGGTCTGTAAATACGGCACACACGACCAACCTCGTACCTTGTATCCTGATCGATAGTGATTACAAGACGATAGCCAATGGTAAATTGGGTGATGTAGCACCGACGATTCTGAAAATCATGAACATTGCCAAACCGGAGATCATGACTGGCAACGAACTGGTATAAATGAGAAGACAAACAGTTTGTGGATTCCTGCTGCTGCTGAGTCTTGGTTGCATCAATGATACCGAGGTAGTGCAACAGCGGGAATTGACTTATTTCGACATCAAAGGCTACTTTGAGGGAGAGGTGAGCAGGCTCAGTAAAATCAAACCCAGCATCCACAAAAGTGTGGAAGTCAATGACTCATTGGAGCGTAAGCAACTGAAGATTGCCGACTGGCGCAAAGAGCTCAGTATATTTTCAGATGCGGACATCAACCGTGCGTCCTGGAAAGGCCTTTTTAGTGTAAACAAGCAGCAGGAAAGTGAAACCTATGTATCTGATGACGATAAGATACCTGTCAAAGAAATAAAGATCACTTTTGATCAGAAACATTTAAAGTCTTTGTTGATCATCATAAAAAACAGCAATTCACTTTATACATCGCAGGATAGTCTTTTTTACTATCCGGACAGTCTCTATCGCGTTAAAAAAGTACAGCACATCAAATTGTTAAAAGAGAAGCATTACGAGATCAAGGGCCGGTTTTAGTTGGCCGAACCCACAAAAAAGCTCCTTGCCAGTTGAAGACAAGGAGCTTTTTTTATACTTTTCAGTTGGAATTATTTCAAACTTACTACTTGTGCTTTCACATAATCGATCAGGCCAAGAATGTCTTTACGCTGTGGCTGCACGAGTAAAATCTTTTTAAAGTCGGCAGTAGCACTATTGAATATAGCGACACAAGCGGTTTTCTCTGCAGATTTTTTTACTGAATAAGATTTGTAGATCGCATAATCTTTATAAGCCAGACCACGGTTTTGGAGCAATTGCGCGTCTTCCTCACCATTGATCTCGATTGCCTTTGTAAAATCTTTAATTGAAGATAAATAGAAGCCTTCGCGCATTTGGTTTAGGGATTCTTTGGGATCATTGGCTACATTTAACCTTGCTTTTCCACGGTAGTAATACGCAGAATAGTCTGAAGGTTTGAGGCTGATGAACCTGCTGTAGGTCGCAATTGCATTCTCAAAATCGCCACACTGGAAATAAGAGTAGCCCAGCATTTTCAGCACAGAGGGATTATTGGGATCTTTATTGTCCGCTTTTTCCAGCTGTGCAACCGCGCCTTTATAGTCGCCCTTCATCCAAGCCTGCATCCCCAGCTTATCATAATTCTGAGCCATGCCACGATTGGCAGAAATTACCAATAATATTAAAATTGTTTGCTTGAAGTAGTTCATCAAAATTTTAATTAAAAAAAATAAATATATTTAGTTTTACCTAATCCCTAAGCAAATGTATCATTATTTTTCAGGTATAGGCAAAGGCTTTGAAATTGGCAACTATCATACCACGAATGAATACGTTACTTTTAACGCTGAATAACAAAAAATATGATGCAGCATGCATTTTTTATTTCTACCTGACTTTTTAACCGACAATGTAGTACATTCGCCTTTTGGCATAGGAGTTGAAAATAGCGTAATGTAACATATTAATTAAATCACGGACGACATGCTGTCATATTGTCGTTTTTATTTTATAAGACTTATATTAAATGAGTAAACAAGATCAGTTTGATTTCAGCAATGCTTTACCGATCATAAATGAAGATACTGAGTTCTTTCCACTGATGTCCCAGCAGGATGAAGATGAAATGAACAATGAGGAAACACCAGAAATCTTACCCATACTCCCACTAAGAAATACAGTACTTTTTCCCGGCGTTGTGATCCCGATCACAGTTGGCAGGGATAAATCCATTAAGCTCATCAAGGAAGCTTATAAGGGTAACCGCATCATTGGTGTGGTTTCTCAGAAAGATGTTTCTATAGAGGATCCCTCTTTCGATCAGCTCAATGAAGTAGGAACAGTAGCACAGATCATCAAGATGCTGCAGATGCCAGATGGCAACACTACCGTCATTATCCAGGGTAAACAACGTTTCCGCCTGATCGAAGAGGTGCAGTCTGAACCTTACATTAAGGTCAGCATCACTAAATTCACCGAAGATAAACACAAAAGTGACAAGGAATTCAAAGCACTTGTGGCTTCTATTAAGGAAATGTCTTCGCAGATCATCCAGCTTTCGCCGAATATCCCAAGTGAGGCAGGGATAGCCCTGAAAAATATAGAAAGCACCTCTTTCCTGATCAACTTCATCTCTTCCAACATGAATGCAGATGTGGCTGATAAACAAAAGATGCTGGAAATGACCAGTCTGCGCAGTCGTGCAGATATGGTGATGGAATTGCTGACTCTGGAACTACAGATGTTGGAGCTAAAGAACCAGATCCAATCCAAGGTACGTACAGACCTTGATAAACAACAAAGGGATTATTTTCTGAACCAACAGTTGAAAACCATCCAGGAAGAACTGGGCGGTAATTCTTCTGACATGGAATATGAGGCATTGGAAACCCGTGCCAGAAAGAAAAAATGGAGCAAACCCGTACAGGAACATTTCGCTAAGGAACTCGAAAAATTGGGCCGGATGAACCCTGCTGCCCCGGATTATTCGGTGCAGATCAATTACCTGGAGCTTTTGCTGGACTTACCCTGGAACGACTTTACCAAAGACAACTTTGACCTGAAACGCGCGCAGCGTATTCTTGACAAGGACCATTTTGGCCTGGAAAAAGTAAAGAGAAGAATCATAGAATACCTGGCCGTACTCAAACTAAAACGCGATATGAAGGCGCCGATCATATGCCTGGTAGGCCCTCCGGGAGTAGGTAAAACCTCATTGGGAAAATCTATAGCCAAGGCTTTGAACCGCAAATATGTACGTATGGCCCTTGGAGGAATCAGGGATGAGGCAGAAATCCGTGGTCACCGTAAGACTTATATCGGCGCCATGCCGGGCAGGATCATTCAATCGATCAAAAAGGCAGGTGCAGCCAATCCCGTATTTGTATTGGATGAAATCGATAAAGTAGGCACCGATTTTAGGGGTGACCCATCTTCAGCTTTACTGGAAGTACTGGATCCTGAGCAAAATAGTGCTTTCAATGACCATTATGTGGAAGCAGACTACGACCTATCCAATGTACTTTTCATTGCTACAGCCAATTCTCTGGGTTCGATACAGCCCGCATTACTGGACCGTATGGAGATCATCGAGGTGAATGGCTATACCATTGAAGAAAAGATAGAAATCGCCAAAAAATACCTGTTGCCTAAACAAAAAGATCAGCACGGCATCAACAATAAAGATATTGTCCTGAAAAGTTCGCTGATTGAAAAAGTGATCGAAGACTATACCAGGGAGTCCGGTGTACGTGGACTTGAAAAGAAGATTGGCTCTTTGGTCCGTGGCGTAGCCACCAAGATTGCAATGGAAGAAAGCTACGAGCCAAACCTTTCTGCTAACGATGTGGAACAGATCCTGGGTGCGCCGATCTTCGACAAAGACCTTTATGAGGGAAATGAAGTCGCTGGTGTAGTTACGGGACTGGCATGGACATCCGTAGGAGGAGATATCCTCTTCATAGAGGCGAGTCTGAGTCCGGGCAAAGGAAAACTGACCCTGACCGGAAATTTGGGTGAGGTAATGAAAGAATCGGCCATCATTGCTTTGGCCTACCTAAGGGCACATGCAGACCTGTTTGGCATTGACAATGTCTTATTTGATTATTGGGATGTGCACGTCCACGTACCTGCCGGAGCCACGCCTAAAGATGGACCATCTGCAGGCATCACCATGTTGACAGCACTTACTTCTGCCTTTACACAGCGTAAAGTAAAATCTAATCTGGCCATGACCGGAGAGATTACCTTACGTGGAAAAGTATTGCCGGTTGGTGGGATCAAGGAGAAAATCCTGGCGGCAAAAAGGGCAAATATCAAAGATGTTATCCTTTGCAAGTCTAATCGCAAGGACATTCTGGAGATCAAGGAAAGCTATATCAAGGACCTCAATTTCCATTACGTAAGTGAAATGAAGGAAGTGATCGAGCTGGCTCTTACAAAAGAGCAGGTAAACAATCCTCAGGATTTGAGTGCAAAGCCAAAGACCATCGCCCACTAACAATTTTGTAAATTCTAATTTTAAAAATACTAACTTGAACTCCGGAAATTTTATCCGGAGTTTTTTTATACCAACAATGACCAACAAACTTTTACTCAGCGCAGCCGCTCTCCTTTTGAGCAGCACCAGCCTCTTTTCACAGACTTATAAAAATGAATTCGGATTCCGCAGCGACAATGATTCTTACCTGGCGCAGGGTTCGGACCGCTATTATACCAATGGACTGTTCATTCATTTCCGCAGGGCTTTGGACCAGTCTAAACTGAAAGATGGCTTAGAGAAAAAAACCTATGAGCTCTCCGCCGGACAAAAGATGTACAACCCTATTTCAGGATATGCCCCGGATCCGGATCGCCAGGACCGTCCCTTTGCCGGCTATCTTTATGCAGGCGGAGCCATGACCTGGTTCAAGAGCAACGAAAGCATACTAAAAGTCAGTGCGGAACTCGGAACCACAGGTCCTAATTCCCTTGCTGAAGATGGGCAGGAGCTATTGCACAATACAGTAGGTTTTTATGAACTTGCAGGTTGGGAATATCAGATTAAAAATGAGCTGTCCGTAAACCTTTCTGCCCAATATACCAAGCTGCTGCAACGCGCATCTAACAATTCCACGGAGTTTTCCGTAGAAGGATATGCGAATGTGGGGACGACTTTCAGCGGGGCAGGCGCCGGAATTTTGTTCCGGGCTGGCGGCTTAAATCAACTTTTCAACTCTGCTTATACCAATTCAGTGATTGGCCATAATGCCAAGACAAAAGCCTTGCAGAAACGCGAAGTTTTTTTCTATGCCAAGCCACAATTGAATTTTGTTGCCTACGATGCGACCATTCAGGGCAGTATGTTTAATGACAATAGTCCGGTGACCTTTGACGTAAAACCATTGGTCTTTGCGCAACAGGTTGGTTTCAATTATAGTTCACAGCGTTTTACATTCGACTTTGGGATGATCTTCAAGACCAGGGAGCTTAAAAGCAGTGCGAAGGCCCACCAGTATGGCAGCATCAGCATGTTCTACCGGTTCAACTAAAACCGGTAGCAATCCCTAATCGAGCTGAGGGCGTTTTCTTGAGGTTTTTCTTGCAGAAACTGCACGCTTGTCTTCCATCCTTTTGCGGATGACAGACTTAGGGGTCTTTGAAGGCTTTCGGACTTTTTGCACGTGTAAAGCCGATTTGAGTAAAGCCATCAATTTTAATAAAGTCCGCTCCTTATTCATGAGCTGGCTCCTGTCTTCCTGCGACACGACATGCAAGTAACCCTCCTGATCCAGTCTATGTGCCATACGTTCCTTTAACAAGGCACGCTGCTCATCTGTAAAAAAAGGAGTGTTTTCAATATGGAGCAGCAGTTCCACTTTACTGGATACCTTATTTACATTTTGCCCGCCTTTTCCGCCGCTTCTGGAAGTCTTAAACGTGACCACCTTCAGTAGTTCTTCTTTATTAGGTAACATGCTACAAAGTTAGCGATATTCATTTCAAACAATTCTTTAAAATACTAACTTTGTAAGGTATGAGAAAAAACCTGGTAGTGGCCATAGATGGCTATTCTTCTTGCGGCAAAAGCACACTTGCAAAAGCACTGGCTAAAAAACTAGGTTTCATTTATATTGATAGCGGCGCCATGTACAGGGCGGTAACGCTTTATTTCATACGGAATCATACCGATATTGGCAGCGATGAAGCGGTAAAAGATGCGCTACAACATATCGAGCTCAATTTCCACGCCCGTGACTACCAGTCGCACATCACCTTAAATGGCGAAGAGGTATCTGAAGAAATCAGGCAAATGCCCGTATCGGAGAACGTCAGTGAAGTATCGGCCAATAAGATCGTGCGTAAGGAAATGGTAAAGCAACAGCAGCGCATGGGCAAGTCCAAAAACATTGTCATGGATGGACGGGACATCGGCACTACAGTATTCCCGGATGCACAGGTGAAATTCTTCATGACCGCCGATCCGAAGATCCGTGCAGAGCGACGGTATAAAGAATTACAAAGTAAAGGCGATACTGAAACTTCCCTGGAGGATGTGTTCGAAAACCTGGCCCATCGGGATTATGCGGATACCACACGCGTAGAAAGTCCGCTTACCCGGGCTGAAGATGCGGTGATCCTGGACAATACCGAGCTTACAGAAACAGAACAACTGGACTTTGCCATGGCACAGGTGCACGCACACATGCCCTTGTAGTCCTGCAGCCAAATTGCTGAATGCAGGTATCTCTTTTCTTCTGAAAAAACAATGATGCCGCTCAGGTTTTTTGCAAATCTTTAGTTACAAATCCCATTGTCTGCCAAACATTACAATTCGGTGGTTTAAGTATATCTTGTGTTCCATACTTTTGTTTAACATTTTTGTCAAACCAGAAGTAATGACCGTAAGAGATACCGGAACCGAACAATTGATAAAGAATACCGCTAAGCATATGTTCTTTGCTGAAGGAAAACTACACGCTACTACTCAGGAGATTGCAGACGCTGCCGGTGTGAACCGGACACTGGTCAACTATTATTTTCGCTCCAGGGATGCCCTGTTTGATCAGGTGTTTCATGAAGCGCAACGGGAACTCATGACCTTACTGGATGAAGTTTTCGATTCTAAGATGCCCTTCAAGGAAAAAATCAGAAACCTGATCGATGTCTTTATAGAAGAAGCCATGAAATACCCTTATCGCGAAGTATTCATCATTACACAGATGAACCGTAACGATGTCATGGAATTCAAACGTGCGCGTATAGAAAAAGTCAACAGAATATTACAAGAGATACAAACAGAAATGGATAACGGGAGCCTGAAAGCCATGAACCCGAGACATTACATTATCAACCTGTTCTCCATGATGGCCTATCCCCTGGTAACCGCGCCGCTAAACAGTATCCTTTTTAACATGAGCAATGAGGAATATCAAGCCCTTATGCAGGAACGCAAACAAATTATTTTTGAAACCATATTCCCTTAAAAAACGCACAATATCCTTAAATATGAAAACTAAAGTCCAATCGCTCTACTTACTTATCCCCGCCCTGCTGATCATCAGCTCCTGCGGAAATAACGATCAGAAAAAGGCTGGCGCAGGCGCCGCCGACCAGCCCCAGGCCTATCCTGTAGTGGCTGTCACTGCACAATCTACTGATCTTGAAATCGACTACCCCGCTACGCTTGAAGGTATCCAGAATGTAGACATCAGACCAAAAGTAGATGGCTTCATCGAAAGGATCTATGTAGACGAAGGTGCTACTGTCAAGAAAGGCCAATTGTTGTTTTCCATCAATGCACCTCAATACGAACAATTGGTACGGACAGCAAACGCTGCGATCAGCAGTGCTGAAGCAGATGTGAATGGCGCGCAGCTACAGGTCAATAAGACCAAGCCGCTTGTAGAAAAAGACATCATCAGTAAGTATGACCTTGACGCTGCACAGCTGACGCTTCAAAGTAGAAAAGCAGCGCTTGCACAAGCCAGGGCTGAACTGGCTAATGCCAGGGTAAACCTAAGTTACACCAGGATTGAAAGCCCTGTTGACGGTGTGATCGGAAGTATCCCGTACAAGACCGGAAGTCTGGTCAGCGCGACCAGTGTGCAACCTCTGACTACCGTATCCAATATATCTCGTGTATATGCTTATTTTTCCATGAATGAAAAGCAGTTGCTGGACTTTTCCAGAAACTATAAAGGCGCTAATCTAGCTGCACAGTTGAAAAATATCCCTGCTGTATCCCTGGTGTTGTCGGACGGAACTGCCTACGCTGAAAATGGTAAGATTGAGTCGATCAACGGATTGATCAACACCAACACCGGTTCTGCAAGCATGAGGGCTACTTTCAAGAATCCATCACTCCTGTTGAGGAGCGGTGCCAGTGCTTCGGTACGTGTACCACAACCAGTGGAAAATGCAGTGCTGATTCCGCAGAAATCGACCATAGACCTGCAGGGTAAGAAGTTTGTATATGTAGTAGATGCAAAAGGAACGGTAAAAAATACCGAAATCGAGATCATGGAATTGACCAAAGGGAATTTCTATGTGGTGACCAAAGGGCTGAAAGCCGGTGATAAGATCGTATTGGAGGGCTTCCAGAGCCTGAAAGACGGTGCCCAGATCAAACCTGAGGAAAAACCTGCCGATTCTGTATATGCCGAACTTCAAAGTAAATAATTATGTTTAAGAAATTTATAGAACGACCGGTCCTATCGACGGTCATATCCATCATCATCGTGATCCTTGGGGTATTGGGTCTGGTGACACTCCCGGTATCTCAATACCCTGAAATAGCACCACCTACGGTACAGGTTTCCGCTTCTTATCAGGGAGCCAACGCCGACGTGGTAATGAACAGTGTGGTTATCCCGCTCGAAGAGCAGATCAATGGTGTAGAGGACATGACTTATATGACCTCCAGCGCCAGCAATGACGGTACTGCCACCATCACCATTAACTTTAAATTGGGCACTAATGCCGATCTGGCAGCGGTAAATGTTCAGAACCGTGTGGCCAGGGCTTCTAGTCTCTTGCCCGCAGAGGTGACGCGCTCAGGTGTAATCACGGCGAAAAGACAGGCCAGTAATGTGCTGATCTTTGCGATCTATAGTGACAGTGCGTCCTATGATCAGAGCTTTTTGCAAAACTATGCCAACATCAACCTGATCCCCCAGATCAAAAGGATCAATGGTGTAGGTGATGCAAGTGCATTCGGTCTAATGGATTATACCATGCGCATCTGGCTAAAACCAGATGTGATGGCGGCATACGGTATGGTTCCAAATGATGTAAGTGTCGCCCTGGCTGAACAAAATATCGAAGCTGCTCCGGGTCAGTTTGGTGAGCAGGGGCAACAGTCTTTCCAATATACGCTGAAATATTCCGGCCGTTTGAAAAACGAAACAGAGTTTAGCAATATCATCATCAGAACAGCTGAAAACGGACAGGTACTGCGATTGAAAGATGTAGCCCGGATTGAGTTGGGTGCGCAAAGTTATGCCAGTTCTGTTCGTTTCAATGGTAAGGCGGCATTGGGTATTGCCATCAACCAGACGGCAGGATCCAATGCCAAAGAGGTTATTGAAGGCTCGTTAAATGCATTGGAGCTGGCTTCTGCCAATTTCCCTAAAGGCATGCACTTTACCGCATTGGTGAATGTGAATGACTTCCTGGATGCTTCTATTGAAAAGGTGATTCACACGCTCATAGAAGCCTTTATCCTGGTATTTCTCGTGGTGTTCATCTTCCTGCAGGACTTCCGCTCTACCCTGATCCCTGCGATCAGTGTACCGGTGGCGATTTTAGGTACTTTCTTCTTCCTGAGTTTATTTGGTTTTACGATCAACTTACTCACGCTTTTTGCACTCGTGCTCGCGATCGGTATCGTAGTGGATGATGCCATTGTGGTGGTAGAGGCGGTCCACGCCAAACTGGACCATGGCTATAAATCGGCCAAAAAGGCCACTATAGATGCGATGGAAGACATTACCGGTGCGATCATTTCGATCACCCTGGTCATGGCAGCTGTGTTTATACCCGTGAGTTTTATTCAGGGATCTTCCGGTGTATTCTATAAGCAATTTGGTTTGACGCTGGCGATCGCGATCATCCTTTCTGCCATCAACGCGCTGACACTAAGCCCCGCGTTATGTGCCTTGTTGCTGAAGCCTCATGCAGATGACCATGGACACAAGAAAAACTTCATGCAGCGCTTCTATACTGCCTTCAATACATCCTTCGACCTGATGACCAACCGTTACAAACGTTCGGTGAGCTTCCTGGCGAGGAAACAATGGGTCGCTATTGCTGGTATCCTGACCTTTACAGGAATATTGATCTGGACCATGAATACCACCCCTAAAGGTTTTGTACCGAATGAGGATTTAGGTACAATCATGTCAGACATCTCCCTGCCCCCGGGTACTTCACAGGAACGCACGAATGAGGTGATCATTCAGATCGACGAAATCGTGCATTCTATCCCCGAAATCAAGAGTTCACTGAGAGTAGTAGGCCGAAGTATGATCAGTGGTTCCGGAAGTTCATACGGTATGGTCATCTCCAGGCTAATTCCATGGAATGAAAGGAAGCGCGATGTAAAAGCAATCATTGGCGAATTATTTGCCAAAACTGCAAGCATTAAGGGTGCAAAAATCATCTTCTTTGCTCCTCCGACCATACAAGGTTTCGGTACCAGTGGTGGTTTCGAATTCCAGCTGCAGGACAAAACCGGTGGCGACATCAATAAGTTCAACACGATAGGCAATGAGTTCCTGGCTGCGTTGAGCAAGCGTCCTGAGATACAGTATGCTTCGACCTCCTTTAACCCCAATTTCCCTCAATTTCAGGTAGATGTGAATGTAGCCAAAGTGAAACAGGCGGGTCTTTCCGTAAGTGATGTACTTGGTGTACTGCAAGGTTATTATGGAGGTGTTTATGCATCCAACTTTAATAAATTTGGTAAACAATACCGCGTGATGTACCAGGCTGACGCACAGTACAGGGCCAATGAACAAAGCCTCAACAGCATTTACGTACGTAATGCCAACGGAACCATGGCGCCGATCAGCGGTTTTATCACGTTAAAAAGGGTATATGGTCCACAGGCAATTTCCCGTTTTAACCTATATACTTCCATCTCAGTAACAGGTAGTCCGAATGCCGGATACAGTTCCGGTGATGCCCTAAAAGCCGTCCAGGAAGAAGCCGCCATCCATTTGCCGGTAGGCTATGGTTACGAGTTTTCAGGTTTGTCCAGGGAGGAGATGTCCAGCGGAAGTCAGACGATATTTATCTTTTTACTTTGTGTAGTCTTTGTTTACTTCCTGCTGGCAGCGCAATACGAAAGTTATATCCTGCCTTTGGCAGTGTTGATCTCACTGCCGATCGGTTTGGCTGGGGTATTCATTTTCGATAAGATTTTTGCGGTAGATAACAACATCTATACACAGATCACGCTGATCATGCTGGTGGGCTTGCTCGCTAAGAATGCCATCCTGATTGTAGAGTATGCAGTGGAGCGGAGAAGAAAAGGCATGAGCATTGTAGCAGCTGCCATCAGTGGTGCTACAGCTCGTCTGCGCCCGATCCTGATGACCTCGTTTGCCTTCATTTTGGGCTTGTTGCCATTGATGCTTTCTACAGGTGTGGGGGCTGCCGGTAACAAATCTATTGGAACCGGCGCCGTCGGGGGAATGCTGATCGGTACCATTTTTGGTATTTTCGTGATCCCTACCCTCTTCATCATTTTCCAAAGTTTGCAGGAAAGAATCAGCAGCAAATCTCCTTTTGATGAAACTGTGGACATCAAGCAGCAAGCCATCGATTTCCCTGAAGTAGACACCCGCGAACATTAATTAAAAGAACACATGAATTCCAGATTTAATAAATCATACCTCATCATCGGTCTTACGGCATTAAGCCTGACTGCCTGCGTCACTAAAAAATATGAGCGTCCGGCAGTCAACAGCAATGGTCTTTACCGTGACAATACGACAAGTGACAGTACCACCATTGCCGATCTGCCCTGGAAAAACCTGTTTACCGATGCGACCTTACAAAATCTCATTCAGCAGGGGCTGAATGAAAACCTGGACCTGAAGCAGGCCATCGAACGCATTAAAATAGCACAAGCCACACTGCTACAAAGTAAGGGGGCTATGCTACCAAGTCTGGCAGCCGATCTTTCAGTTACGGACGCCAAACAATCGAGGGCAGCCCTGAACTTTCCTGCAGGCATCAATATCAATACCGAAACCCAGACCTACAGGGCTCAGCTGAGCAGTAGCTGGGAGGCTGACATTTGGGGAAGGCTAAGTAGCGCCAAGCGCTCTGCTTATGCCTCATTGTTGCAGACAGATGCCGCTAAGAGAGCAGTGCAGACCCAGCTGATTGCCAACATTGCCAACAGCTATTACAACTTGCTGGCACTGGACAAGCAACTAGCCATCACGGAGCAAACCATCAAGATCAGGCAAAGTGATGTGGAAACCATGAAATCTCTGAAGGAAGGAGCCGTGGTCAACGGTGCGGCTGTAGTACAAAGTGAGGCGAACTTATATGCTGCCCAAGTAACAATCCCTGACCTGAAAAGAACCATCAGGGAAACAGAAAATGCATTGAGTATATTATTGGGTAAAGGTCCCGGCAGTATTGAGAGATCAAGCATTGATCAACAAGTAGCTTATGATCAGCTGCAGACCGGTCTTTCGGCCCAGCTGTTGCAGAACAGACCTGATGTACAAGCTGCAGAATTTGCATTCAGAGCAGCATTTGAGAACAAAAACGTAGCGAAAGCCTCTTTCTATCCGGCACTGACGCTGACGGCCAATGGGGGTCTATCTACGCTTAATCTTCAGGACTTCTTCAACAATTCCATATTTTATAACCTGATTGGCGGACTGACACAGCCAATTTTCAACCGGGGAGTCAATAAGGCGAGATTGAGAACAGCTGAAGCACAGCAACAGCAGGCGTTCTACAGTTTTCAGCAGACATTACTAACTGGCGGACAAGAGGTTTCCAATGCACTGTTTGCTTACCAAACCGCTACAGAAAAAGAAACTACGAGAGCAAAACAGATCGCCTCGCTGACCAAAGCCGTGGATTTCACGAAAGAATTGCTGCGTTACAGTTCAGCTACAAACTATACTGACGTATTGACTTCTGAGCAAAGCTTGCTGACAGCTCAGTTAAACAGCATCAATGACCGCTTGCAAAAATTGCAGGCTGTAGTGAACCTGTACAGGGCATTGGGCGGGGGATGGAAATAAAATGAACATCCTCATTGTTGAAGATGAAAAAACACTGGCATTGGAAATGGCAAAGTTTCTCGGCAGAGAAGGCTACACCATAGAACATGCCTGGAAGAAGGCCTCGGCCTCCGAGAAAATATTTGTCAATGCCTACGATTTTATATTGCTAGATCTGGGGCTGCCCGGGGGTGATGGCTTTGACTTGCTCCATCAGCTCAAAGAAATACCAGGAAGAGAAGATGCGGTCATCATCCTCACGGCCCGTGGGGATGTAGATGACCGCATCAAGGGGCTTGAAGCCGGTGCTGATGATTACCTTGCCAAACCCTTCTCCCTCACGGAATTGCTGGCCCGGATGCATGCGATCATCAGGCGTAAGCATAAATTAGAGCGCAATGAAGTGAATGTGCACAAATTTATACTGGACATCAAGAACCATATGCTCTGCTTCAACGGCGAACGCATTAACCTGACCAACAAGGAATTTGAAATCTTTAATTACCTTGTACTCAACAAGAACAGAGTGATCTCCAGGATTAACCTGACGGAACACGTCTGGGGAGATATCCTGGAGATCAATTCCGATTCCAATTTCGTAGATGTACATGTGAAGAACCTACGCAAGAAACTATCGGTTTATGCTAAAATTGACTGGTTTGAAACCGTAAGAAGTATAGGTTACAGAATCAATTTTTGATCGTTAGCTTTATAAAGCAAAGGATATTATGAAACTTCAGTTTAAACTTGCTTTATACAATACATTGACAAAGGTTGCGATCATTACCCTCCTGGGCTTTTTGATCCTCATTTCTATCAACCACATTTCTGTAAAGCACATGCAACAGCGCTTGCTTCAGAAAAAAACGAAGTTGATAGACCACCTGACCGGCAACGAAATCAATGACCTGCTGACCCATCAGGGGACATTCACAGATTATAACCTGTTAAAAGAAGAATACATCATCCTCAAAGAAGTCGACAACGACAACACGCCGCTTAAGGAACATTTTAAACAAGAAATCCGCAGCATTGAAGGCGCGGAAGAAGCGTATCAGATCCTCACTGCAGATTTTGTTTACAGATACCGAAGGTACCGTCTTGAGCTAGGGGAAACCATGTCTGCAGTATCCCAGTTGGAACATACTATATCCGTTTTTACTTTTTTTATTTTAATAGCAGCGGTGGTCCTTAGCCTTGTTGCAGATATGGCATTTACCCGCTTCCTGCTAGCGCCATTTTATCGCATTATAGACCAGAAGCTAAACAAGGTCAACGACCCTATCAATTTCAACTATGAACCGGTAAAAACCAGTACGCGGGACTTCGAAATTCTGGATCAGAGCATTAGCGCGCTGATGAACAAAATTGCGGGGCTGTTTCGAACTGAAAAAGAGTTCATCGCCAATGTATCACACGAACTGCTTACCCCTATTTCCGTTTTGAGTACACGAATGGAAAACTTGCTGAACGAGGAAAAATTGAGTACGGAGGGAGAAAACAAAGTTTTTGCCAATCTGAAGACGTTGAGCCGGCTGAAATCCATCATCAACAGTCTGCTGCTGATCTCCAAAATAGAGCACAACCAGTATCACAAGCAAGACCAGATCTCCATCCGGGAAACGGTGAACGAGGTATATGAAGAACTGGAACACCGGCTACTGCTGATGGATCTGGATTTAGAAGTTGTCTTGCCGGAGGATTATCGCTTTATCGGGAACCGCTCTTTACTGCATATACTCATCACTAACCTGGTCAGCAATGCCATCAAGTACAATGTAAGATCCGGTTCTGTGAAAATATTTGGCAGCTTGCAAGGAACAACTTTTGAACTGGTCATCTCAGATACAGGTGCGGGCATGGCTCCAGAAGAATTGAAAAGTGCCTTTATCCGTTTTGAGAAACTTCACTCTGAGCGACAGGATAGCCATGGACTGGGACTGGCTATAGCCAGTAGCATTGCAGACTTCCATGGGATCGCATTAAAAATAGCTTCCGAAAAAGGAAAAGGCACTTCTGTTAGTCTCCGGTTTTCTTCATGAAATCTTCATGTTTGGTGTGCAACTTTGACCTAACAAAAAACACTAAATAAGATAAGAACATGAAAAGAACAATTTTAGCGTTGACATTAGTTGCAGCAACTTTTGGCGCATTCGCACAAACTCCAGCTACTACTCAAAAACCAGCTGTGCATAAATCGAAACATGCCAAAGCTGAAGTAAAAAAAGCAGAGCCGGCGACTTCTACGCCAAAACCAGCTGAAAAAAAGAAATCAGGCAAATAATAGGTTCATTAGGTTTGCCGAACCGTCTGTGTGCTAGCAGGCGGTTTTTTTGTTTAATTTCTATAACCTCTCCTATCCTTAAAATACTCACGTAAAAGACGAATGCCCTTATATTTCAGCTGACGTGTACGCTCTTCACCTAATCTCAACAAAGGAGCAATGTCTTCAATTGTCTTTTGCTCGTAACCATCGAGTCCAAAAAAATGCTTTAGGATCAGCTGTATCCGCGGTTCCAATAAGGCTTCCATACACATAACCACATCACTAGTAAAACTATCATCACAAGCAAGGTAGTCTGCCGACAATGCATTTGCATCCACAAGACCATCCAGCAGGCAACTGGTTCCATCTGGGGTATCTGGGGAATCCAGGGAATAGACTTGATGGCCGAAATGATCGGAATCCCGAACTTTAGGCATTGCCAGATCTGCAAATTCCGCGATTTCTTCATCTGTTGGTTCTCGCTCAAACTTTTGTTCTAACACGGCCCTGGCCTTTTTTACTTTCGATATAATTTCCAGCTGACTCCCCGGCAAGCGGATGGGTCGAAGATTTTCTTCTAAGTCGTGATTTAAGAAATGTCTTATCCACCAGACAGCGTAAGATATAAATTTAAATCCCCGCGTTTCATCAAAACGCGTTGCTGCATAAATCAGTCCCATGTTGGCTACATTGATGAGATCGGCGAGTGTCGATTGCTGACACAGGTGTTTCTTGGCTACAGAGACCGCGAAAAGCAGGTTAGCAGTTACCAGCTTGTTGAAAGCGGCAGTATCACCCTCCCGAATACGAATGGCAAGCGCTACTTCTTCAGCCGGTGTTAAACGATCATACTTGCTAATTTCATTTAGATAAATATTTACTGAATCCTCATTACGATTAGTAATGGCAGGGCCAATTCTAATTGGCCTCATAATTTTGAAAAATTTAAATTCTCACAATATCCGTTCATTATATTTTGATTTAATCGCCACAAAATTTCAAAAAGTAATCAGGCAAACGGGAAAAAAAATAAATTAGACGGAATTAGCTTTCCAACGGGTTTTTCAAAAAATTTTATTTTGCTAAAAGACAGGATAAGGCTTATCTGACCAAATATGATGGAGATTATTACACTTTTCCCAATGATGATTTCCGAATGTTAAACTCTGTTGGGAGCACCACCTGATGAAATCCGCTCTCATTATCCGGGGCTTCCAGTCGGCGGAGCAGGATAGACATGATCTCCTCGGCGATTTTCTCAAGAGGCTGCGCAATAGCAGATATGGTGGTTGCTGCAAATTCCAACAATTCAAAATCATCAAACGACACGACGGCTAAATCTCCGGGGATTTGTAAACCCAGGCGTTGAATGGCCCTCAAACCATCCATGGACAGGTAGTTGGCAGCAAAAATAACGGCATCCAACTGAGGATGTCCTTTTAGGTATTCTATGATCTGATCCCTGGAATTGGAGGCATTAGAATAAGGGATTTTAATGACATTTGCCCGAAGTCCACGTGCCTTGACTCCATCTTCATAGCCCTTTAGCCGGTCCAGCATTTGTTGTTCCACCGTATCAATGGTTACAAAGCCGATGTTTTTATAGCCATTATCTGCGAGATGGGCAGCAGCATTAAATGTACTCTCCCTGTTATTAATGATTACATAATCTGTCTTCAGACCCGGGAAATAGCGATCGAATAAGATCACCGGCTTACCGCTGCCGGTAAGCGCCTGAACTTCATCTTCCGTACCCTCTGGCAATGCGATGATATAACCGTCCACATGCCTGTCCTGGAAGATCTGCAGCAGTTCTACCGCTTTTTTCCTATTGTTTCTCGTACTGCTGTAAATAATTTTATATCCTTTTTTAGCTGCTTTTTCATCGATAAAACGTGCTATGCCGGAGAAAAAAGGTTCAGAAATGTCGTCTACAAGAAAACCGATGATGTTTGTTTTCCCAGTGCGGAAACTTCTTGCCAGTGCATCAGGTTTATAATCCAATTCATCTACCAGTTGCAACACCTTTTTTGTCAGCTCTTCACTGATTCTTTTTTCTTTAGCTTTACCATTCACCACAAATGAAACCGTACTGATGGAAATGCCCAATTGTTTGGCAATATCCTTTATAGAAACCTTTTTCTTCATTAAAAACCCTGTTAATGATGCAATATAGCAATTCGATCCAAAAACATGTTCATTTTACGCAATCCATTGCACTAAATCCGGCCCGGAGAAAAAAGATAAAAAAACCAGGACCGTATATTATATATACAATTGGTTCAAAATCAACAACATTTATCAAAAATTTCTTTGCTTCAAAAAAAAGATTTTCTATCTTTGCCGTCCCTAACGGGAAAAAGGAGATTTAATTTTAATGGCTAAAAAACAAGTAGCAGAAAAAGAACTAGAGGCTAAAACAGCCGAATTGCAAGGCGCAGATGCTCGCCTGGCAGAAAAAGAGACGATTGAGTCAGAAGCTGATTCAGTGTCTATCGAACAGATCAAGTCATCATTGGCTACTCCAGATCAGGATTTTGACTGGGATGCAGATGACAAAGCTTTCGGTAACTACAGTGACGCAGACCGTAAAAAGTTTGAAGACATGTATACCGATACTTTCAATCAAATCACTCAAGGTGAGATCATCAGCGGTACTGTTGTTTCTATCAACAACAAAGACGTAGTATTGAACGTAGGATTTAAATCTGACGGTTTGGTATCTACTTCTGAATTCCGTGATACACCTGATTTGAAAGTTGGCGACAAAGTTGACGTTTTCGTGGAAGCTCCGGAAGACGCGAACGGCCAATTAATCTTATCTCGTAAAAGAGCTAAAACTCAGAGATCATGGGAAACCATCAATGAGGCCCTTGACAATGACAGAATCATCAACGGATTTGTTAAAAGCCGTACTAAAGGTGGTCTTATCGTTGACATCATGGGTGTTGAAGCTTTCTTACCTGGTTCTCAAATTGACATTAAACCTATCCGCGATTACGATGTATACGTGGGTAAAACAATGGAATTCAAAGTTGTTAAGATTAACCACGAATTTAAAAACGTAGTGGTATCTCATAAAATCTTGATCGAAGACGACTTGGAAAGCCAAAAAGTTGAGATCGTATCTAAACTTGAAAAAGGTCAGGTGTTGGAAGGTACTGTTAAAAACATCACTGACTTCGGTGTATTCATCGACTTGGGTGGCGTTGACGGACTGTTGCACATCACTGATATTTCTTGGGGCCGCATAGAGCATCCAAAAGAAGTATTGAGCTTAGATGAGAAAATCAATGTGGTTGTTCTTGACTTCGACGACGAGAAAAAACGTATTGCATTAGGCTTGAAACAATTGACTCCTCACCCTTGGGAATCTCTGGATGCTAACTTAGCTGTTGGTTCTAAAGTAAAAGGTAAAATTGTTACTGTAGCTGATTACGGTGCTTTCTTAGAAATCATTCCTGGTGTTGAAGGTCTGATCCACGTTTCAGAAATGAGCTGGTCACAAAACCTACGCAGCCCACAAGAATTCCTGAAAGTTAGCGATGAAATCGAAGCTGAAGTTTTAACTTTAGACAGAGACGAGCGCAAAATGAGCTTAGGTATTAAACAATTGACTCAAGATCCTTGGCAAAATGTTGCTGAAAGATATCCTATCGGAAGCAAACATACTGCAGTAGTTAAAAACATGACTAACTTCGGTGTATTTGTTGAGATCGAAGAAGGTATCGACGGATTGATCCACATCTCTGATCTTTCATGGTCTAAAAAAGTTAACCACCCTAACGAATTCACTAAAGTTGGTGATACATTAGACGTAGTTGTTCTTGAATTAGATGTTGAAAGCCGCAAATTGAGCTTAGGTCACAAACAATTGGAAGAAAACCCTTGGGATACTTTCGAAACTATCTTCACGGTAGATTCAATCCACCAGGGAACTGTTGTTAAAGTAACTGATAAAGGTGCTGTTATTGCTTTACCTTATGGTGTAGAAGGTTTCGTACCAACTAAACACATGGCTAAAGAAGATGGCGGAACCATCAAAGCTGAAGAAACCAATGACTTTAAAATCATTGAGTTTAACAAAGATGCTAAACGTATCGTTGTTTCTCATGCCCGTATCTGGGAAGAGGCTAAAGCTGAAGCTGCTAACGAAGAGCGTAATGCTAAGAAAAAAGAAGCTAAAGCTTCAAGCAGTGCAGTGAAAAAAGTTAAAGATTCAGTTGAAAAATCTACATTAGGTGATTTAGGTGTGCTTGCACAATTGAAACAACAAATGGAAGGTGAAGAAAACAAGGCTAAAAAATAGTCTGTAATCTTTAAAACTCATATATTAAAGGCATCCCTTACACGGGATGCCTTTTTTTGTTATATAGAAGTACATCTCCAACACCATGAAATCTTTCCTGTCGACCATATCCATCCTTCTCTTCTTTTTAACCGCCACTGCGCAAATTCCTGCCATCATTCCTAAACCGGTTGATCTGGAACTAAACCTTGCAGAACGCAAGTTCGTACTGGGAGACAATACGACGATACTCATCAATGATCCTGCCCTAAAGCCTACAGCAGATTTTGTAGCGGAATATATCTTGAAATATTATGACGTGGTCCTGCATACACTCCCCTACCTCAGTAATGAGAAAAAATCGAATTCCATCCGATTCATCAAAACTAAAGAAGCAAGACCGCATACCGAAGAATATCAACTCAATTCCGGCAGCAAGCAAATAGAGATCAGTGCCTCATCCAATGAAGGTATTTTCTATGGCATGCAAACGCTGTTACAACTCCTTCCGATAAAACCCGCTGAAGAACGGAAACTGGATATACCCGCTTTAAAAGTAACCGATTATCCACGGTTTGCATATAGGGGAATGCACTTAGATGTAAGCCGTCATTTCTTTGATATAGCCTTTGTCAAGAAGTACATAGACTACCTTGCAATGCACAAGCTAAATTATTTCCACTGGCATTTGACGGATGATCATGGTTGGAGGATAGAAATTAAAAAACATCCCAAACTGACCGATATTGGCGCATGGCGAAACGGAACTATTATTGGGCTATATCCTGGAACAGGAAATGATGGCCTGCGTTATGGGGGCTACTACACACAAGAAGAAGTTAAAGAGGTCATCGACTATGCTGCAAAGCGATACATTACCATCATCCCCGAGATAGAGATGCCCGGGCACAGCATGGCCGTATTGGCTGCCTATCCCGAGCTGGGCACTACTCCCAGGAAGAAGTATGAGGTAGCGCAGACCTGGGGCATTTTCAATAAGTTCAATAATGTGCTTCAGCCCACAGAGCAAACCTTTCGTTTTTTGGAAGAAGTACTAACAGAAGTTATGGATTTGTTTCCCTCGCCCTATATCCATATCGGGGGAGATGAATGTTCCAAAATCTGGTGGAAGGAATCTGCCCTTTCCCAAAAGATCATTAAAGAAAAAGGATTAAAAGATGAAAATGGTCTGCAAAGTTACCTCATCAGAAGGATAGAAAAATTTGTGAATGGCAAAGGAAAAACCATTATAGGTTGGGACGAGATATTGGATGGTGGATTGGCGCCGAACGCTATTGTGATGAGCTGGCGTGGTGAAAAAGGAGGAATAGCCGCTGCAAAGAAAAAACACAAAGTAATCATGACTCCGGAGACCTTTATGTATTTCAATCATGCACAATTTATGAAAGAGGATTCTCTGACTGCAACGAGATATGTTCCATTAAAAAATGTATACGACTACGAACCCATACCAACAACCCTCACAACCCAGGAAAGCAAATACATCTGGGGTGCGCAGGGCAATTTATGGACGGAATACATCGCCAATCCAGCCAAGGCGGAATACATGTTATTCCCCAGGCTTGATGCCCTGAGTGAAGTACTGTGGAGTCCAAAAGGAAAGAAAGACTTTACAGATTTTCAACAAAGACTAAGAACTCAATTGCAACGGTACAACCGACTGAAAGTCAATTATCCCAAAAACTATCTCTAGAAAAACTTACAAAAAGGCAATTCCTCGGTTTGGCGTTACAACTTTTTGGCTATATTTGTGCAATTATTAAGTCAATGCAAAAGAGAACCCTGCTAGACGGTCAAAAATTCCAGATCACAATTAAAAGACTTTGTCATCAATTAATTGAGAATCACACCGATTTTTCGAATACTGTTTTAATTGGCATACAGCCGAGAGGCAGTTATTTTGCCGATAGAGTACAACAAGAACTTTCCCTTATACTGAAAAAAACTGCCATTAAAAAAGGCAACCTGGACATCACCTTTTTCAGAGATGATTTTAGAAGAAAAGACAGTATTGTTTCTGCGAGCAGCAACACCATAGATTTCATTATTGAAGGGAAAAAAGTGATTTTAATTGATGATGTGCTTTGGACAGGCCGAACCATCCGGGCAGCGATGGACGCCTTACTTGCTTATGGCAGACCTGCTAAAGTGGAACTCATGGTATTGATTGACAGGCGTTTTTCCAGACAACTACCCATTGAACCGGATTATATCGGGCATCAGGTAGACAGCCTGAACTCACAACAGGTAAAAGTAAGCTGGAAGGAAACCGAAGGAGAAGACAAAGTAATCTTATTATCAGAAAGCAATAAATAATATGGCAGTAGAAAAACTATCAACCCGACATCTTTTAGGTATTAAAGATATTAACCGGAATGATATTGAATTGATTTTTGAAACTGCAGATAATTTTAAAGATGTCATCAACAGACCGATCAAAAAGGTTCCTTCTTTGAGGGATATTACCATTGCCAACATATTTTTCGAAAACTCTACCCGTACCAAGCTTTCATTTGAACTGGCAGAAAAAAGGCTTTCTGCAGATGTGGTCAATTTTGCTGCTTCTTCTTCCTCTGTAAGTAAAGGGGAAACACTGATTGATACTGTAAATAACATCCTGGCCATGAAAGTGGATATGGTGGTGATGCGGCATCCCTATGCCGGAGCCGGACAGTTTCTGAGCCGACACATTAAAGCGCAGATCGTGAATGCTGGCGACGGAGCACATGAACATCCTACACAAGCATTGTTAGATGCTTTTTCCATCCGCCAGAAACTGGGAGATGTAGCAGGTAAAAAAGTAGTTATTGTAGGCGACATTTTACATTCCAGGGTAGCCATATCCAATATCCTTTGCTTGCAAAAGCTAGGCGCTGAAGTGATGGTATGTGGCCCTACTACATTGATTCCTAAGCACATTCACAGTCTTGGTGTAAAAGTGGAACACGACCTGATCAAAGCACTGAACTGGTGCGACGTAGCCAATATGCTCCGTATTCAGTTGGAAAGACAGGACATCAAATATTTTCCTTCACAACGGGAATATGCGATGATGTATGGGCTGAATAAGGAAATCCTGGACAACCTGAATAAAGAAATTATCGTGATGCACCCTGGCCCAATCAACAGGGGAGTGGAGATCACCAGTGATGTAGCAGACAGTAAACAGTCGATCATTCTGGAGCAAGTAGAAAATGGTGTAGCCGTAAGAATGGCGGTACTTTACTTACTGGCATCACAACGGGATTAGTTGCTTTAGGTAAAATATACCAATTCCTTTTTCTTTTCGTTAAAACCTTGTTATCAACACATGTTAATTTCTTGTGTTAATAAGATGCAATACTATTTTTATATTAGTACCAACCATATTTGAAACCCGATGAAATCTTGATTTCATCCATATTGAAAAGATATACTAATGAAGAAAAAATACTTTTTAATGCCGCTGTTGCTGGCGGGTGGCTTTGCCACAGGCTATGCGCAGACGAGTACACTGGTAAACCTCAATAAGAACTATCAGACCGGATTGGAATTGTTGCAGCACGAGAAATTTGTTGCTGCTGCTCAACAGTTCAGATTGGTAGAACAGCTTAGACAGAAACCAGGAACACAACAGGAAAGTAATGCAGAGCTTTCGCTATTGAAAGAAAATGCCAAATTCTATGCGGCGGTTTGTGCACTGGAACTCGGCAATAGCGATGCAGAAAGTCTTTTTCAAAATTTCATCAAGGAATATCCCCTCAATTCAAATACAAAGCTGGCCTACTTTCATGTGGGCAAATCGTATTTCGCTCAGAAAAACTACGACAAAGCACTGGAATGGTTCGAAAAGACCGATCCATCTTCGCTTTCTGGCAAGCAGCGACTAGAATACCAGTTCAAGCAGGGTTATGCCTATTTCGTGAAAAACGACATTGAAAAAGCAGAACCTTTATTTGAGGCTGTCAAAAAAGACAATGGTCCCTTCCAGGAAAGTGCTACCTATTATTTTGCCTACATCAATTACCTCAATAAGGAATACAAAACTGCGTTGAGCAATTTTGAAAAGTTGAAAGGCTCTCCCACCTATGAGGCAAGTTATCCGTACTACATCACCTCAATGTATTACCTTGACGAGCGTTATGATGATGTGTTGAGTTATGCAATTCCGGTATTAAAAAATTCCAAACAGCAATACGAAGCCGAAATGCTCAGTTTGATTGCTGCATCATATTTTGCGAAATCGGATTATGTAAATGCGGAGAAGTATTTCAGGGATTTCTATGCTGCCGATAAATCAGACAACAAGAATAACCTTTTCACTTATCAATATGGATATTCTTTGTTTGAATTGAAAAAATATAGCGAATCGGTCAGCGTTTTAGAAAAACTGAGTGCAGATGATGTCTATCTGCAAAGCGGGATGTACACCCTCGGCCGTTCTTTCCTTCAACTGAAAAATAAAGAAAAAGCCAGAAGTGCATTTTTCAGGGCATCGAGACTTAATTTTGATAAAGTTATTCAGGAAGAGGCATGGATCAATTATGCGCGACTGAGCTATGAACTGGAATTTAACCAACAAGCTCTGGAAGCAACACAAAACTTCCTGAAGCAGTTTCCGGCTTCGAGAAAAATCAATGATGCAAAGACCCTGTTAGGAGAAATCCTGCTCACCAGCAAAAACTACCAGGCAGCGATTGATATCCTGGAGCCCATTCAAAATAAATCTCCGGAAGCCAAAGAAGCCTATCAGAAAGTAACTTATTTCCGTGGACTCGAGTTTTACAACGAACGTGCCTTCCCCAATGCACTTTCTATGTTTTTACGCTCAGAAAAATTCCCGGAAGATGAGGAAATCCTGGCCTTAAATACCTATTGGAAAGCGGAAGCCTCTTACGAGCTCAGGAAATTTGGCGAAGCAGTTAGTCATTTCGAAAAGTTCCTGGACATGCCGGGAGCAAAAAAAACAGGTGTATACAACTTTGCCAACTACGCCCTGGCCTACTCTGCCTTTGAAGATGAACGTTATGGGAAAGCAGCAACTTACTTCGAACGTTTTCTGGCCGGCAACGATAAAGACCAAAAAACGGTAAACGATGCGATTATACGGTTGGCCGACTCCTATTTTGTAAACAAGAGCTATGGCAATGCCCTGGTCAATTACAATAAGATCATCGCAAGCAGGGCTACAGGTGAAGATTACGCCTTATTTCAGCGGGGAATGATCCAGGGACTGGAGAACCAAAATGACGCAAAAATTGCTACCATGCAGGATCTGCTGAAGCAATATCCAAATTCCAACTACGCAGATGATGCCGGTTTTGAAACCGCATATACCTACTTCAATAAAGGCGATTTCGAAAAGTCTAAAACTGACTTGATCTCACTGTTGAGCAAATATCCAAACAGCAGTTACGTACCACGTGCATTGGTCACTATTGGTCTGGTACAGTACAATCAGGATAAAGATGATGAGGCGCTGGTATCCTTTAAAAAAGTGATCAGCGAGTATGCCAGTACAGAAGAGGCGAAACAGGCACTGGAATCCATTAAGAATATCTACCTGGACCGCGGTGATTCACAAGGCTTTATGGCTTACGCAGGCACCACTCCATTGGGCAATTATTCTGCAGCCGAACAGGACAACATCATGTTTCAGGCTGCCAATAACCGTTATCTGAAGGGTGATGCACAAGGCGCTTTTGAATCCATCAATGCATATTTTGACAAATTTCCTAAGGCGATACACGATAAAGAAGCAAAATTCATCAGGGCGGAGTCACTGGTTAAACTGGGCCGTCCGCTGGAAGCGGTTGCTGACTATGAATATATCCTGAATGACTGGACCAGCGATTATACTGAACGCTCATTGGTGAGCATTTCAAAACTGTTCTTGGATCAGAAGAAATACAATGAAGCCATCGTTTACCTGAAAAGACTGGAGACCACGGCAGACTACAAAGTGCACTACACTTATGCACTGAACAACCTGCTTAGGGCTTATGATGCGCTATTGGCCCCGGACGATATGCTCCGTTATGTGAAGCTGATCAAAGAATCTGAAAAATCTTCGGAAGAGGAAAAAAACAGTTCTGACCTGTATGCCGGGAAAGCTTATATGATCAGGGCAAATAACGCCGAAGCGATCAAGGCCTTCAATACGGTAGTGAGCAAAACCAAAACAGTTGCTGCTGCAGAAGCGAAATATAATATTGCTTTGATACAATACGAACAAAAGGAATACAAAACCTCTACAAAAACTTGTTTTGACCTGATCAACAACATGCCGTCCTATGATTACTGGGTAGCTAAAGCCTTTATTCTACTGGCAGACAACTACGTGGCATTAAAAGACAATTTACAGGCAAAAAGCACCTTATTGAGCTTGATAGACAACTATGAAGGCAAGGACGATATTGTGCCAACTGCTAAAGCTAAACTGGAAAAAATTAAATAAGATCAAGCAACATGAGATTGACTAAATTCATATATAGTACCCTTTTCTTTGTAACGGCCGGTGTGTTAAGTTTGAAAGCACAGGATCCTAAGACTACAGAAAAGAAGACAGAAGATAAAGCAGTAACAGAAGAAATTGAAGTCGTAAGACCTTACAAGCCAGTTTTGGCCGAAGCAGTGAAACTGCGCAGGAGTCCGGACCTCAATGATGTAAAAACCTATAAGGCCAAGTTCAACTATAGCCTGACCGACCGGAAGCTGGAACTGAACTCAGACATCAATAAACTGCAGGCGCAAGAAGTGGCAGCAGAACGGGAAGTTGAGCTGATCAATAATTACCTTAAAGGTGGCTTCGGATCGGCTAAATCAATCCTTGGAGAAGCTTACGTGAATATCGGCAAAGATCCTGCTTTGCAGGCTGGTGCTTATTTCCAGCACTTTTCACAATCCGGTAAACTGAATAAACAACAATCAGATCAGCAGAAACTGAGTGTATTTGGGCGGAGTATAGGCGAACTCAATACCCTGAGCGGACGCATCAATTTCCAAAGAAATGGGCTGTATTTTTATGGGATAGACAAGGAGAACCCTACTTTCAATCCAAACCCTCAAAAACAGGCCTTTAGCTTTTTCGAAGGAGAAGGTGAAATTGTAAACAAATTTACGGATGATCCGGATGCTTTAAGCTATGCAGCTAAGGTAAATGGTTACGTATGGGGTGATAAATTCAATGCCAAAGAAAATTCATTGGTATTGAATGGTTATCTGAACAAAAGGATCAGTAAGTTCAATCTCGGACTGGCCGCTTCTGCCGAAGTAGGGAGTACAAAAGATTCGCTGACCAGTATAGGCAACAACCTCCTGAAACTGAATCCTTACATTCGCCTACAGGCGAGTGGGGTAAAGATCACTGCAGGAATCAATTTTGTACAGGAGTTTGGTGATGTCTCATCAAGCAGGATTTTCCCTGCTGTGACTGCAGACTTTACCTTGATCCCCGACTATTTGCAAATCTTTGGAGAGCTGAAAGGAGATGTGAACAGAAATTCGCTGAAACAATTTACCGATGACAACCCATGGCTGAACAGCAATATTGGCATTAGAAATACCATCGAAAAGCTGAGCATCAGCGGAGGTATCAAAGGCACCGGCGGTCCTGGTTTTGGATATAAGGCAAAACTTTACCACAAAAGGATCGAAGATATGCCTTTGTTTGTCAACAGCTTTGGCAACGTGAATAAGTTCGATGTGATCTATGATTTCGGAACGATGAAACTGATCGGTCTGGAAGGCGAAATTTCTGTGCAATTGAGCGATGAGCTAAAATGGACAGGAAAAGTTAATTTCGAAGATTACAAACCTGCTGCTGAAACGCAGAGCTGGTTTAAACCACAGATGCGCTTAAGTTCCGATCTGAGCTATGTAATCAATAAAAAGGTAACCCTGAATGCTTCCGTAGCCATACAAGACGATAGTAAAGCCAAAGTGTACCTGAATGCACCAGCCAACCCCTACCTGATTCCTGATCCAGCCAACGAACGTGTGGTAACCGTTAAGGGATTCGTAGACCTTGGAGCAGGGGCCAGTTACCAGATCAATAATCAGTTTTCAGCATTCCTGAGGGCCAACAACCTTTTAAACACTTCATACAGCAGGTACCTGCACTATGAAACCATAGGTACAAATATTTTCGGTGGCATCAGCTATTCGTTTTAGCCCCATTATAAATTAATAATTGGTTGATACGGAATTAAAATTTATTTTTACCAGAATGGAGATCTTGTCATACCTTGCTGAAGTAGTAAAAACCCGTAAAGAAGTAGGGATTCCCGGACTGGGAACTTTCTTTAAAAAGAAATCCCCGGGGAGATACGATGCGGGAACACATTCCTTTGTGCCACCTAGCTTTAGCCTCGATTTTACAACAGAGGTAAGGGAACATACTGCCTTGATCGATTTCATTTCGCAGAAAAAAAACATTTCTGCAGATTCTTCCAGTTACTTTTTGGGACAATTTGCTGAAGGCCTGTTGGCAGAACTGGATACCAAAGGGACAGCAAATTTGGGAAAACTGGGTGTCCTCAGAAAGACGGACGATGGATTATCTTTTGATCCTGATATCAATGCCGCAGTAGGTTTTGATTTTTATGGCTTACCTAATGTGAAAGATGAGCAAACTGCGCCGACTGACCCATTATTAGAATCCATAACTGAAGAGAATGAAATAGCGCCAGCGGAGACTTACTCCGATGCTGTTGAACCCGGTGAAGCGCAACTCGATCTGGAAGATCACAATGCAGATCTTGGTGATGGTGAGGCAACATACACAGAACCTGAGCAGGAAGAAGAAGCTATGGAGGAAGAAGTTCCTTCTCTGCCTGAAGAGGAAGAAGATCCCGTATACGAGGAAATTGCTGAAGTTGACCACCATGCCTATCAACCAGTTCCAGAACCGCCGGTATATGTTGAAACCGTAGAAAATCTCGAAGAGGAAGAAGAAGATGAGTTGGAAAATGAAAGTTCAGAAATACAAGAGCTGCAATTACAGCCTGTACCAGAACAAGCAGCTCCGTCAGAAGAAAAACCTTCCCTTGTGAAGAGACCAGACGAATATATCCCTGTAAATCCAGAAAATCAGGAAACCGGTAGCGTATGGACTTTCTACAACAGCAATACACCAGGCGAAACCTCCACAGTGGAAAACACCGAACGGAAGCCTTTCCCACTTTACCTCAAGTTACTGATTGCTATTGCAGTGCTGGCCGCTGTAGTTGCTGCCCTATATTTTACCAAGCCTGAACTTTTTGAATCTAAGCCTGTCCCTCAGATTGCCAGCGTACCGAATGACAGTACCACAGTAAATAGCACAGAGCTAAAAGCTGATTCTATTGCATTGGCAGACAGCATCAAAAATGCTGAAGCACTGTTACTGGAAGACACCTTGAATAAAGATACTGTTCAGATTCAACCAACACCGGCAGCTTCATCTGCGACAGTGGTCACAGAAACAGAAGTTGCAAAGCCAAACAAAGACCTTCCTTTACGATATGAAATTCTGGCTGCTTCCCTTGCTAACAAAACGGAAGCTGATAATTTCCTGGCTCAGATGAAAAGAAGAGGGATAAAAGCTAAAATAGCTGATCTGCCAGGCAGGAAATTCAAAATAACCCTGGGTACTTTTACCGATGAAGAAGCCGCTAAAAAAGCGCTGGTTTCATTGAAAGAAAGCACCAAAATACCAGATATCTATATTTTCCGAGTTAAACACACAAATACAAACCATAAATAACATGATTGCATTATTACAAGGTGCCACTGATACGGCTACACAATTGCTAGACACCGCAAATAACTTAACTCCTGTCGCCGCACCGGCCCCAGAACTTCATTTTATAGACCTTTTGTTCAAAGGCGGATGGGTAATGATCCCTTTAGCATTGCTGGCCTTCATGGCGCTGGTCATTTTCGTAGAGCGCTACCTGACTATTAGGAAAGCTTCTAAAACAGAATCCAACCTGATGCTGCAGATCAAACAATACATCCATGACGGACGTTTGGAAAATGCAATTGCACTTTGCCGCAACAACAATTCTCCACTAGCCAGAATGCTGGAAAAAGGATTGAAAAGAATTGGACGCCCGATCAAAGATATCGAGGCAGCAATTGAAAACAATGGTAAACTGGAAGTCTCTAAACTTGAAAAAAATATTGGCATTCTGGGCATCGTTGCGGGTATTGCACCCATGTTGGGTTTCGTCGGAACGATCATCGGTGTAATCACCATTTTCCACGACGTATCTATCAAGGGAGCTATCGAAATTGGAACGATATCCGGCGGTCTGTACACCAAAATGATCACCTCCGCAACCGGACTGATCGTAGGTATTATTGCCTATGTATTGTACCACATTCTAAATGCCATGATCGAAAGGATAATTTTGAGAATGGAAACAGATGCGATCGAGTTTATTGATCTATTAGAAGAGCCAGGAAAATAATGAATTTACGCAAAAGAAATAAAGGAACGGTAGAGGTCCATACTTCTGCTTTGAATGACATCATGTTCTTCCTGATGCTGTTCTTTCTGCTGGCTTCTGCTGTGGTTAATCCACAGGTAGTAAAGCTCTTACTACCCAGATCAGAATCAGGTCAACAATCTAATGCCCAAAAAACCGTTACTGTATCTATAGACGACAAGCTAAATTACTTTGTAGATAAACAGCCAACTACATTGGAGAACCTTCAATCGGCTATTGAAACCTATCAGAAATCCGCCCCGGACCTCACTATCGTATTGTATGTGGCAAGAGGTGTTTCGATAGAAAATACCATGTTGGTGTTTGACGTGGCCAATAAACTGAAATTAAAAGTCGTGCTGGCTGTAGAACCTAAGAAATAATGACCTACCCAAACGAAGAAAATAATTACCCAAAAGCATTGGCTATATCCACCGGGATCATGGCTGCGCTACTTGCCTTGAGTTTCTTTATTGCCATAGGCAATTTTGAACCCGAAGAAGTGGGCATGGGTGGAATTGTGGTCAATTATGGCACCTCTGTAGAAGGTATGGGTACCGACTATACCAGCATAGAGGAGCCTTCAGCTGATCCGAACGCAAATAACCGTCCACCGGATAAAGTAGTTCCCACACAGCCCACGCCTCAAACTCCTTCCACGCAGAGCAGTGAAAAAGACATACAGACCCAAAATTCTGAGGATGCAGTAGCGGTGAATACCAAAAAAACCACCACTAATGCTACCCCTGCAGCTAAAACCGAGGAAAAGCCAGCCAAACCTGCGATCAACCAGAATGCCTTATATAAAGGCAAGGCCAATAAAGGTACAGGTGGAGGTGATGGTACCGGCAGTACCCCGGGAAACCAGGGAGATAAAGATGGTGATCCCCTGGCGCCTAACTATGGCGAAGGTGGCTCAGGATTTGGAGAAACCCCTATCCCACTCCGTAAATTTACGAACCTCGTAACTCCTCAGGATGATGGACAAAAAACCGGCAAAATAGCCGTACGTATCCGTATTAATAAAGGTGGCGTAGTCATTGAAGCTACACCTGGTGTAAAAGGAACTACGCTGAATGACCGCGAACTTTGGCAAAAGTGTAAGGACGCTGTAATGGGCGCAAGACTAAGTGCATCCGATGCAGCACCTGATGTTCAGATCGGTGTAGTAGTTTTCAATTTTAAAGTTAAATAACGCCTAAGCTTTGATACTTTTGTACCGTTAAGACACGGTAATGAATTATACAGAGACTCTTGAATATTTATATGGGAAACTACCCATGTTTACCCGGGTAGGTGCATCGGCCTTTAAAAAAGACCTGCACAATACCATCGCCATGTGCGAAAACCTGGGTAATCCACAGGATCAGTTCAAAAGCATACATGTGGGAGGCACGAACGGCAAAGGTTCCACCTCCCACATGCTGGCTGCGATCCTTCAGCAGGCTGGTTACAAAACAGGCCTTTATACCTCTCCTCACCTAAAAGACTTTCGCGAACGCATTAGGATCAATGGACAAATGGTGTCGGAAGATTTTGTAACAGACTTCGTAGCCACACAAAAAGACCTCATCGAATCCATCAGTCCTTCTTTCTTTGAAGTTACAGTTGCCATGGCCTTCAGCTATTTTGCCCGGGAAAAAGTAGATATAGCGGTTATAGAAGTTGGCCTTGGCGGCCGACTCGATTCTACCAATATCATCACCCCAGAGCTATCAGTAGTCACCAATATCAGCCTCGACCACACCAATATTCTAGGCAATACCCTCAAAGAAATTGCCACTGAGAAGGCTGGGATCATCAAAACAGGAATACCTATTGTCATCGGTGAATCTCAGGCAGAAACCAACCAGGTTTTTATAGAAAAAGCAACATCTACAGAAAGCGAACTAATATTCGCAGATCAATCCCTGAGCATTTCAAGCTCAGCACGTACAGCCGATTACCTCGAAGTCTCCGTAACTGATGATTCAGGTTCGTTCATTGAAAATTTAAAGCTGGATCTCAAAGGCAGTTACCAATTGAAAAATATCCTCACTGTGATTGAATCTGTAAGCATACTCCGCAAAAGAGGATATCAGATCCCGGACGAAGCCATCCGATCAGGGCTTCAGGATGTCAGCAGGCTAACCGGTCTGCAAGGTAGGTGGCAGAAATTAGGGACACAACCCCTGGTCATTTGCGATACCGGACATAACATTGCAGGAATTGCGGAAGTTGTGCAGAACATCAGATCCACCTCATATCAGCAGCTCCACATAGTGATCGGCATGGTAAAAGATAAAGACATTAGCGGGGTGCTCCAGATCCTGCCTAAAGAAGCCCAATATTATTTTTGCCAGCCCGACCTGGAACGTGCGCTAAGTGCAGAAGAATTGGCGGCAACGGCAGCACAATATCAACTGAAAGGGCAGACTTTTCCAACAGTCACAACAGCAATTGCAGCTGCGAAAGCAAATGCATCAACAGCGGACCTGATCTTCATTGGAGGAAGCACCTTTGTCGTGGCAGAAGCGCTATAAAATCTTTACATAGTAGTAATTCTTACTTAGCTTTGAATCGCTACCTTTAAAATCTTAATACAACACAAACAGATGAAAAAAATCTATTTACTATTTACTGCATTTGCGCTTTTGAGCAGTTCATCCTTCGCTCAGCAAAAGCTTGCAAAAGCCAGTGCGGGAAAGGACAATTCCACTGAGCTAAAAAGACCCAAATTGGTGGTCGGAATGGTGGTCGATCAAATGAGGTGGGATTTTCTTTACCGTTACTATAGCAGGTATTCCAAAGGCGGTTTCAAACGCCTGGTGAATGAAGGCTTCTCCGCAGAAAACACTTTTATCTCCTATACACCAACATATACCGCATGCGGACACGCCAGCATTTACACCGGATCAGTTCCGGCGATCAATGGCATCATCGGAAATGACTGGTACGACCCTCAACTGAAACGCAACATTTATTGTGCAGAAGATACTACCGTAAAAACGGTGGGCAGCGATACCAGGGCAGGACTAATGTCACCAAAAAACATGTTGTCTACTACCATTACAGACGAGCTCAGATTAGCTACAAATTTCAAAAGCAAAGTGATCGGCATTTCACTAAAAGACCGTGGTTCTATACTTCCTGCAGGCCATACTGCCAATGCAGCTTATTGGTTCGACGGGCAAACGGGTGATTGGATCAGCAGTACCTATTATATGCAGCAGTTGCCAGCCTGGTTGCAGGATTACAATAAGAAAAAGATGGTCAACACCTACCTTGAGAAAAACTGGAATACCCTCTATCCTATCGAGACTTACACCCAGAGTACCGAGGATGATAAATCCTATGAAGGAAAATCAAGAGGTGAGCAGGCTCCTGTATTTCCACATCCCTTTAAATTATATGCTGGTAAAAACTATGACATGATCAAAAGCATGCCTTACGGAAATACCATGACTTTGGAACTGGCGAAACTGGCCATCAATTCAGAGAAATTAGGAGAAAGCGGCACAACAGATTTTCTGGCAGTCAGCTGCTCTGCTACAGATTATGTTGGCCATCAATATGGACCAAATTCCATCGAAGCAGAGGATACCTATCTGAGACTGGATCATGATATGGAAGAATTCTTCAACTTCCTGGACAACAAATACGGCAAAGGCAATTACCTGTTCTTCATCTCCGCAGATCATGGTGCAGCACATGCTCCCGGAATGGCGGCAGAAAAACGGATCCCCGGAGGTACTTACAGCGACGGAGAGGTACTGAAAACGCTCAACAAATTATTCGAAGCAAAATTCAATATCAAAAAAACCATCGTCACCTCTACCAACAGTCAGATCGTTTTCGATCATGAGGCGATTGAAGCTGCCAAGGCCGATTACAATGAGATCAAAAGACTAACCATTGCTGAATTCAGAAAACAAGCTGAAGTTGCAGATGCGATAGACCTGAGCAGGGTTGCTGAGAGCACATTGGTGCCTTCATTAAAGATGGCACTCATTAATGGCTACAATGCACGCAGAAGTGGAGATATTTACGTTTTATTGAGACCTGGCTATATTGCAGGCTCCAAAACAGGGACTACTCACGGAAGCGGCTATCCGTACGACTATCATATCCCCTGCGTATTCATGGGCTGGAATGTAAAAGCCGGAAAAACCAACAAAACCCACTACATGACGGATATAGCCGCCACTGTAGCAGCAATGCTCCACATCCAAATGCCTAGTGGCTGCGTGGGCGAACCCATTACCGAATTGACACATCAATAGCATTTTAGAAAGAAATAAGCTAAAGCCGCTCTAACACTTAGGGCGGCTTTTTCATTACCTTTGGTCACCGAATATAATACTTGCTATGGAACAAATAGAAAGCTATAAACCCAAACATAAAATCCGTTTCGTAACTGCGGCGGCATTATTCGATGGACATGATGCGACCATCAACATTATGCGTCGGATATTACAGTCCTCAGGTGCTGAAGTCATCCATCTGGGGCACAACCGCTCTGTTGATGAAGTGGTCAATTGTGCCATACAGGAAGATGTACAGGGCATTGCCATGACTTCCTATCAGGGCGGACACATTGAGTATTTCAAGTATATGTACGACCTGCTCAAAGAGCGGGGCGCAGGTCATATCAAAATCTTTGGCGGAGGAGGTGGAGTGATCCTTCCCTCAGAAATCGCCGAACTGCAGGAATATGGGATTACACGAATCTATTCTCCCGATGATGGCCGTAAAATGGGTCTTCAGGGTATGATCAATAACATGCTGGAGCAAACGGATTTTGTAACTACCCAGTCACTGAATGAAGAATTGAAGACAATTCCTCAAAAAGACATCAAGAGTATCGCATCTGCGATAACCGTTGCCGAAAACGACCCGGAAGGTGCACAGTCTTTTGTCAATCAACTCAAAGCATTAAGTGCAAATCAGAATATTCCTGTACTGGGAATCACTGGAACAGGGGGATCAGGAAAATCCTCATTGGTAGATGAGCTTGTCAGGCGATTCCTGATCGAAGTGAAAGACAAAACACTCGCCATCATTTCTGTCGACCCCTCCAAAAGAAAGACCGGAGGGGCATTGCTGGGCGACAGAATCCGGATGAATGCCATCAACAATCCGCGGATTTACATGCGTTCACTAGCGACCAGACAGGCCAATCTTGCACTCTCCAGGAATGTACAGGAAAGCATCGACATCTGCAAAGCAGCTGGCTATGACCTGGTTATTGTAGAAACGTCAGGTATTGGACAATCAGATACTGAAATTACCGAGCATTGCGATGTGTCATTGTATGTGATGACCCCGGAATTTGGCGCTGCCACTCAGTTGGAGAAAATAGACATGCTCGACTTCGCAGACCTGGTAGCCATCAATAAATTCGACAAGCGCGGAGCACTCGATGCCTTACGGGACGTGCGCAAACAATACAAACGCAATCACAACCTATTTGATACGCCTGACGACAGTATTCCTGTATTCGGTACAATGGCATCCCAGTTCAATGATCCGGGCATGAACGGTCTCTTTACTGCGCTGATGAATACGATCCGGGAAAAGACCGGAACAGATTTTCAGGCAAAGATGGAACTCATCGGAGGTGAATCGGAAAAGGTTTACATCATTCCACCAGACCGCACCCGCTATCTTGCGGAAATTGCAGAATCCAGTGAAGCTTACGACAATTGGGTGTCCAAACAATGCAGCATCGCCACAAAGCTGTATCAATTGCAGGGAGTCATCGCTCTGGGCAAGGAAGAAAAGCAAGGTGACAGTCTTTCCTTTAGCGCCGAATTGGTCAATGGTCTGCAGGATGCTTATCAGCACCTGGAAGAACAACTGGATGGATCATGCAGAAAACTGCTCCGTCAATGGCCCCAAACCAAACTAAATTACAAAGAAGAGTTCTTCATCTATAAAGTCCGGGACAAAGAAATTAAACAACCCTTGTTCTATGAATCACTCTCTAAATTAAAAATACCTAAAGTTTCGCTGCCCCGCTACGAAGATTGGGGTGATATCCTCCGCTGGTTGCTCACAGAAAATGTACCTGGGGAATTCCCATATGCAGCCGGTGTTTTTCCTTTAAAACGAGATGGCGAAGATCCTACCAGAATGTTTGCAGGCGAAGGCGGACCAGAACGTACCAACAAAAGATTTCATTATGTATCTCTGGGCCAGCCTGCCCATCGGCTGTCTACAGCCTTCGATTCTGTAACCCTCTATGGTGAAGATCCCCATATCCGGCCAGATATTTATGGAAAAATCGGCAATTCCGGTGTGAGCATCGCTACGCTGGACGACGCCAAAAAACTCTATTCAGGCTTCGATCTTTGCGCGGCCTCAACTTCCGTATCCATGACGATAAATGGCCCCGCCCCTATGTTATTGGGCTTCTTCATGAATGCTGCAATAGATCAGCAATGTGAAAAATACATTGTAGAAAACGGACTGGAAGAAGAAGTAAACGAGAAGATCAACGCCATTTTTCAATCCAGGGGAACATCACGACCTCAATACAAGGGAAAACTTCCTGAAGGCAATAATGGACTAGGCCTGATGCTGCTGGGGGTTACCGGAGATCAGGTTTTATCCCCTGAAATCTACCAAAAAATCAAAGCACGGGCAATCAGTACCGTCAGGGGGACTGTTCAGGCCGACATACTCAAGGAAGACCAGGCGCAAAACACTTGTATCTTTTCTACAGAATTTGCACTCAGAATGATGGGCGACATCCAGAACTATTTCATTACTCAAAATGTAAAAAACTTCTATTCTGTTTCCATTTCGGGCTATCACATTGCTGAAGCTGGCGCAAACCCAATATCTCAACTCGCATTCACCCTTAGCAATGGCTTTACTTTCGTAGAATATTACCTCAGCAGAGGAATGAATATCGACGATTTCGCCCCCAACCTATCCTTCTTTTTTTCCAACGGAATTGACCCGGAATATTCAGTCATAGGTAGGGTAGCCAGACGCATCTGGGCGAAGGCCATTAAAAATAAATACCAGGGTAATGACAGGTCGCAAAAACTGAAGTACCACATCCAGACTTCCGGCCGCTCGCTCCACGCCCAGGAAATTGACTTCAATGATATCCGTACGACGTTGCAAGCATTGTATGCCATCTACGACAATTGTAATTCACTGCATACAAATGCCTACGACGAGGCCATTACCACCCCAACTGAGGAATCCGTACGCAGGGCAATGGCCATACAGCTCATCATCAACCGCGAACTTGGCCTCGCTAAAAATGAAAATCCATTACAAGGCGCCTTCATTATAGAAGACCTTACCGACCTCGTTGAAGAAGCCGTGTTACTGGAGTTTAAGCGGATTAACGACAGAGGAGGTGTATTAGGAGCCATGGAAACCATGTATCAACGAGGAAAAATTCAGGAAGAAAGTCTATATTATGAAACATTGAAACACACTGGTGAATATCCCATTGTCGGTGTAAATACTTTTTTAAATAAAAATGGCTCTCCAACTATTGTTCCTGCGGAAGTCATCCGGGCAACAGAAGAAGAAAAGCAATATCAGATCAACACACTTAAAGCATTTCAAGATAGAAACTCCCTGGAGACAGCTGAGTCATTAAGAAGGCTGCAGAAAGTTGCTGTAGCGGGAGAAAATATCTTTTCAGAACTGATGGAAGTTTGTAAGATCTGCTCCCTGGGGCAAATATCTAAGGCGCTCTACGAAGTAGGTGGTCAATATCGAAGAAATATGTAGCTCCCGTTCTGAGGACACCAACCAGAAGTCACATATAGTTAAACTGAAAGCGGCCTGAATATTCTATATTCAGGCCGCTTTCAGTTTGGTTTTATAATTTGCTGCTAGGCATGGATCCAACTAAACTTATATTCCATTGTAGGATTCTTCATGCGATCTGCTACACGCAGGAGCCTTGCAGGCAAAGCCATGATGTAATCACGGGCTTTCTCGCCGGCCTCGTTTAGATCCCGCATTCCTTCCAATTTCCACTCGTCGATCAACTGCTGCATAATTTCCACATAGTCAACCGCGGTATATACGCCCAAACGCTGAGCAGCATCAGTGAAATGTCCAAAAGTTTGTCCGATTTTCATTCCCATTTCACGAAGGAAATGAGCTGGCATCACAATCTTCTGGCGCATCATATCTTCAAAAGCGATCATCGCTTCACTTGGGTCTACTTCAAAGATCTTAGTCATGAAGTCTTTGTAAGCTTTAGCGTGGCGCGCTTCATCAGAAGCAATTACTCCACACATTTTAGATAGCAGCGTATCACCGTCCTTCTTAGCTAAAGAAGCCACCCTTCTATGTGAAATATTGGTAGCCAATTCCTGAAAGCTGGTATATATAAAATTTCTATAGGGATCATGACCCGTACCTATATCAAAGCCATCTGCGATCAGGTATTGAGTAGAAATCTCCATCTGACGCATGTCTACCCTACCTGAAAGATAAAGGTATTTGTTCAATAGATCACCGTGCCTGTTTTCTTCCGCTGTCCAGTGACGCACCCATTTCATCCAGCCGCCCTGTTCATTTTTTGTAATCCCATCTACCATCGTCAACCAGGATTCATAAGTAGGCAAGGCCTCTTCTGTAATGGTATCTCCAATCAAAACGGCAACCAGATCATAGGAAAGATCATTCGCATTTTCTCGTAAGTTCTTTATATCCTGGAAAAAAGTATCGCTGGTTGAATCAGGCAAAAAATCAGATGGCTGCCAATTGGTATCAATTGGCTTAAGGTAAGTATCCATCATATCAAGCATATAATTCTCGATATGCAGCATCACTTCCCTTCTTTTCTCTGCGAAAAAACTCATTCGTTTTATATTTTAAAATTCAACACAAATATAACCAAAAAATATCGCATAGTCACGATATACAGCGTACTTAATTCCATGAAAAGCCATCCAAACATGGCTATAAAGCGGTGAAAGCGCCATATTACCACATTAAATAAAATTATTATCAGGGCTATTTCAGTTAGGCTAAAAGCGAGCCCCGATCCGATCATTGCTAAAAAAGAACCATTACACATGAATAAAGCAGAAGTCATTCCGGCCTTAGCTTTAGCTCCCGGGAACCGGGATGTAGGGCCGGGCTTTAGGTTTATTGAATTATTATAAACGTTTTGAGCCTTGCTTTAGGTTTATTGAATTGTTATAAACGTTTTGAGCCTTGCTTTAGGTTTATTGAATT